>DDRH01000051.1:107110-243851 GCA_002343075.1 Phycisphaerales bacterium UBA2421
GATACTCCCCCCCGCCGGTGACACCATCACCGTGGCCAACGGCTTTGACAACCGCTCGCCCAGCGGCGGGCTTTATCTGCTGGACATCAACGCCGACACGCTCGGCCAGGGTGGGGTTGACGATGTTGTCTATGACGACCCTGATTTTCCAGGCCCCAGAGGTGTCTACACTATCACAAGCACGCTGGTCAGCGGTACCAACGCAACCGGGCAGCTTATCGTGCTAACCGACCGGCTAAGCAGCACGCCCGGGCAGTTTGGCCCCCGCACGCAAACGCTCACAACCGAAAACCCAACCGCGACAATTCAGGTCAACCTCACCGACTCAGATGTTAATCAGATCCAGCGCCTCTCACGAACGCAGGGCGCAAAGCGAAAACGCTAAGTCGTTCTGCTTCAACAGTTTATCAAACGGTTACTGCCGAGTCGGCGATGCCAGCGTCTGCTTCATCCATGTCGCAAGCTGCTCGCGATAACCGGCATTCGCCTGCGGCCAGTTGCGGATGCGATGCTCCGCACCCTCCAACGTGACCAGATCGCTCTTCACCCCAAGATCACTCAGCCGCTGGTGCAGATGCGCGCTTTGCGCATGCGGCACGCTCTGATCGTGCGTGCCGTTCATCAGCAGGAACGGCGGCAGACCGGGCACGACGTGATTGATGGGCGAGATACGCCATAGCGTTTCGATGGTCTCAGCATCGGCGACTTCTTTTCCCAGAAGCTGTTGCAACGAAGGGCTAAGCCCGCCGCGACGAAAGTTGTCCAATACATGATCGGTGGGCGCGGCCAGCAGCGCGACCGCGGCGATATTGGGGGAGCGATCGATCACCGCAGCGTGACACGCCAGGTGCCCGCCGGCGCTGTAGCCGATTAGCCCAAGCCGTGACGCATCGGCACCGTGCTCGGCAGCGTGCAGGGTGACCCACGCAATGGCCGTCTGCACATCATCCATGCACGCCGGCCAGCGATGCTTCGGTGCCAGGCGATACTCAATTGAGAACACCACCAGCCCCGCATCGGCAAGTGCATCCAGGAATGGCAGGTCATCGCGCCGATTCCCTCCCGTCCATCCCCCGCCGTGAATGACAACCACCGCCGCGTGCGGCCCGGGCGAGCCAGCGCGCGGCGGTCGCACATCAAGCAAGAGCGACTCGCCGGCGATATTGGCGTACTCAATCTCCTTGATCGTCATAAGTCCCTGGTAGTCATAAGTTACAGTGCTTTCAGTGCTCGCGCGGCAAGCTCGTTGAGATAAATTTCCAGGTTGCTATAGCCTGTCGCCAGATCAATCATTGCCGCATCGGCGGGATCGTTTGCGTCAAGTACCCCGCCGCTGGCTTGTTCCCATTCGTCCGGCATGCCATCGCGGTCGCTATCGAGGGGAGGATCGGCCGAACTCAACGCGGGCCAGCCGCCCACCTCGCTCTGGGAGTTGATCGGCTTGCCCGTGCCTTCGGCAACGTCCTTCAAAATGCGCATATCGACCGCATCTCTCCTTGGAGCGACCGCCCCGGCGAATCTGGCCACCCGTTTGGCCGCCTCAATGGCGGTATCGGTGCGGATCGGGGAGCGCATGTCCACCGGCTCAGCCAGCAGACATTTCTCGGCGGTCGGCATCTCTCGCTTTGAACCATCGGAGGCGACACCCGCACGGTATCGCACCGCCGAGGGGTTATCGGCCAGCACATCATGACGCCCCTCGATCACATTTCCGTGGATATACGCCCGGGCATCATCGGCCCATAGCTCAAACACAGCGCGGTTGTCGCTCTTAAATGTCGGTCCTGGTTTGAAGTAGTTGTTAACGAAATTGAAATCGTCTCCCTCCCCGCCGTAGGCCGGCCCGCTGTTGTAGACGAGATTGTTGCGGCAGTCGATCAACCCGCGCCCCGTTTTGAAGTATCCGATTCGGGGTGCCCGGCTGACGGCATGGGCAATCAGGTTGTGGTGGAAACTCCCCCCGCCGTGTTTGCGGCCATCCCATCCCGTCGCATAGCCGTGCGATCCTTTCTTGTGCACAGACTCGGCAAGTGGTTCAGAGAGAATGCACCACTGCACGGTGACATTCCCACTTTCCCTCACAACATCATTGAGCGAGTCGGTGGACCAACTGAGCGAGCAATGGTCGATGATGACGTCTTTTGACCCCCAAACGGTTACCGCATCCTGCTCGACACCGAGTTCATCGCCCGGTCTGACCCTCAAGAACCTGACGATCACATTCTCGGTGTCGCTGATAAAGAGCTGCCCCCCGCGCAGACAAATGCCGTCGCCGGGCGCACTTTGCCCAGCGATGGTGATATTGCGCTGAGAGATCGTCAGCCGGGACTTCAGATTGATCGTACCGCTGATGCAAAAAACGACGATGCGATTGGGCTTACTTACGGCGTCGCGCAAGGAGCCGGGACCGTCGTCGTTCAAGTTGGTTACCTGATACGTCTCCCCACCGCGACCACCAGTTGCACCGGCACCGAAGCCTTCGGCACCCGGAAAAGCTGGTGCAGAAGGCACTTTGGCAGCGGCAAGGGCTGCTTCGGCTGCAACAGCCATGACTAGAATGCCGACCTGGACCGCTCTCGTTGGAAGATTCCGCCGCAATCCCATATCAGAAGCCTACCGCGCGGCGGGCGTTCTATCGATGCAACTTTGCGTGTGGTTATTGTCGAATGTGGGAAAATGCTCCCGGGCGGAAGTTGCGGGGTTCGACCCATTTGTGCCGATAACCGTAGAAGGACGAAGAGAGTTGGGAGAATGCGATGCCGCCGGTAATTGTGCAGATCAAACGACTCGCCAACGGGCAAAATCTGCCGCTTCCCATGCGGATGACCGAGCACGCCGCCGGATTTGATATCGCCGCCGCGGTGGAAGCGCCGACCGTGCTTCTGCCGGGCGAGATCAAGCTCATTGCCTGCGGATTTGCCCTGGCAGTCCCCGCGGGATTTGAGGCGCAAGTCAGGCCTAGATCAGGACTTAGCAGCAAGCATGGCGTGACCATGATCAACGCGCCCGGAACCATCGACGCCGACTACCGAGGCGAGGTACATGTGCCGCTGATCAACCATAGCAAGGTCCCATTCACGATTGAGCGCGGTATGCGTATCGCCCAAATGCTGATTTTGCCCGTGCCGGACGTATCGCTGCAGGAAGTAACTGAACTAGACGAAACCGCCCGCGGCAACCGCGGGTTCGGGCACACAGGCAACTGATGAAAGGACGGAGGATGGCAGCAAACCGATGATCCGGAAGAGCCTTGCGCAAAGAGCGCGCCGGCCGCTTCATTCATCCCAGCTGTTCTATCCTTTCCATAAAAATGGATCGTTCCACCAATCTTTTTCGCAACACTTTCGTAATCGCGGCAGCGGGTATCTGGGTATTCTTGCTGCTCGCGCTGGGCAGCTTTAGCCCGACAGACTGGCCCAGCCACGCCGTCTACCCACACCCGGCCGACACCAGCAACCTCTGCGGAAAAATCGGCTCGCTCGTTGCCTACTACTGCTTCCTGGCCATCGGCCAGGGGGTGTTCCCCGTGCTGTTTTTCAGCGGGGTGGCGGTGGCCATGTGGCTGTTCAAACATCGGGTCGGCGATATGTGGCTGCGCGTCATTGGACTCACGCTTCTCACAATCGCCTTTGCGGCAGCGGTGCATCACCTCAAGCCCGGAAGCATGACTGGCCTGCCCGAGGGCCACGGTGGTATCCTGGGCATCACCGCAAGCTCGTTTCTGCAAAGCCACTTTAGCACAACCGGCACGCGACTGGTGCTGGTCATTGCCATTCTAGTGGGTCTGTTCCTCGCCGCAGATGATCTGGTCCTCCGCACCCCCGCCGCGGCGATTGGAGCATGGCACGAAGTGCGGGAACGCGCGCCCAACGTGAAGTTTAACTTCAGTTCTCTACCGAAACTGCCCTCGCTTCCTTCGTTTCGAACCAAGGATTCGGTCAGCCCGATGCTCCGACCAAGGGGTTCGGCCCAAGATCGAAAAGGCAGACGCGTGGTTGATGAATCTGACGACGACACACTCAACGCACCGGTGCTCTTGGAGCGTGAACCAAGGAACAAGCCCAAACTCGCCCCCATCGAGCTGGATTACGACAACGACGACCCCACGCCCATCGCCACCGACGCATCGTTTGACGATGACGATGCGCCATCCGAGCGCGCGACAATTCCTGAACGCCAACCCGGCTCGGCTGTTTCAGCGACGGATGACGACGATCTGAAGAACACGCCGGTCGAAGAGCCAAAGCGCGAAATCAAGGTCAAGCTCCCACAACTCATCAAACCCCGGCAAACCGCCCCCCCGCCGCCAAAAGAGCTTGGCGACTATGCGATGCCCGGTTGGGAGTGCCTCGCCGACGCCGAGCATGGCTACGCGGCCAGCCAGGAACGCTTCGTCCGCGAGCAGGCGGCGATTCTTGAGCAGACACTCAAAGAGTTTGACATCGAAGCGCATGTGGTCGAGATCGACACCGGCCCGGTCATCACCATGTACGAGATTGCGCTCGCACCAGGAATCAAGGTGAGCACGATCGCTGGCTTGAGCAACGATATTCAGCGTGCCCTGAAGGCCGAGACCGTGCGCATCGTCGCGCCCATCCCGGGCAAGAGCACGGTGGGCATCGAAATCCCCAACGCGCAGAAGGAAAAAGTGCGCTTCAAAGACCTGATGCAGCAGGCACCTGAAGCAATCAGTAAACAGACCATCCCGCTTTACCTCGGTAAGGACGCCAGCGGGGAACCGCTCATCACCGACCTTTGCGCCATGCCCCACTGCCTCATCGCTGGCACAACGGGGTCGGGAAAATCGGTCTGCATCAACACGATCATCATGTCGATCATGTACATGCAGCGGCCGGATATGGTGAAGCTCATTTTAGTCGACCCGAAAGTGGTCGAAATGGCCCCATTCAAAGACATTCCGCACCTGATGTGCCCGGTCATCAACGAAGCCCCGCGTGCCACGAGCGTGCTGGAATGGGCCACGCAGAAAATGGACGAGCGCTACGACCTGCTCGCCGAGGCTGGCGTGCGCAACATCAAGGGATACAACAGTTTAACGCTTGACGAGTTAAAGGAACGCTTTGAGCCGACCAATGAAGAGGAAGAAGCGAAAATTCCGAAGAAACTGCCCTATATCGTCATCATCGTCGATGAGTTGGCCGACCTGATGATGACCAGCGGCAAGGAAGTTGAGAACCACATTGTGCGCATCGCGCAGAAAGCCCGCGCAGTCGGCATTCACCTGGTGCTTGCAACGCAAAGACCGCAGGCAACTGTGGTTACGGGGCTGATCAAGGCGAACATGCCGTGCAAGATCTCGTTCAGAGTATCGAGCAAGATGGACAGCCGGATCGTACTCGACCAGAACGGCGGCGAAGTGCTGCTGGGACAAGGAGATATGCTCTTCCTGCCCCCCGGCGCAAGCAAGCCCACGCGCGGACAGGGCACATACATCGACGATAAGGAAATCAAAGACAGCGTGAAGCTGGTGAAGAGCCTGGCCGAGGCGCAGTACGAACCCGAGTTGGTGCAAATCAAGGCCGCCGGCACGGGGGATATCGATGAAGAAGCCGCAAAGGATGACCTTTTCGATGCGGCGGTCCGCGTGGTGCTCGAAACCAAGCGCGGCAGCGTGAGCCTGCTGCAGCGCCGACTGACCATCGGCTACGCCCGCGCGTCGCGCCTGATCGAAGCGATGGCCGCAGCGGGCATTGTGGGCGACTACAAGGGTTCACAGGCCCGCGAGGCGATGATCACCGTAGAAGAGTGGGATGCACTCAAGTCCGCCCAACAACAAGACGCCGCGGACGGGATGAGCGTTTAAGGCAGCACGGGCGTCCCGCCCGTGTCTTTCCCTGCCATTACCGTCTGCCGAATTGCGCATTACGACATCGGGCGCCATTCTCAGTACTAGTGCCGACATCGACAATTTGAAACTGTTTCGCCGGCGCGGCGTCCCTATGGCGGGCCAATCAAAACAAGGGAACGCCTGATGCAACCGATCCAATCACTCGACCGCCGACTGATGCTTTTCGCCGAACTCGTCGGCGAGTTCGCTTTTTTTCGAACGCTGGAGGTCACCGGCACGGCTGGCGACGATGTCATCCGCATTGAATACAACAATGCTGGCGATCGGTACGTGGCGACGCTCAACGGCAGCTCGATGGACTTCGACCCGCTCGCGGTCTTCGCCGTCCGGGTCGAAGCCGCCGCCGGGAACGACTCGGTGTTCGTCGCCACGCGCGACGGCGGCGGCGCGGGACGCGGGGCCGAGGTTTTCGGCGGGCCGGGCAACGACACGATCGTCACCACCGCCGGCAGCGACATCCTCCGCGGGGAGGACGGCGACGACTCGCTTGATGCCGGTCGCGGTGCCGACCAGCTCGTCGGCGGCGACGGCGACGACCAGCTGTTCGGCCGCGCCGGCCACGACCGGTTCGACCCCGGCACAGGCACCGACTTAGTCGACGGCGGGTCGGGCCGCAACCGCGTCTCCTACGGCGACCGCAGCGACGACCTGTCGCTCTCGCTCGACGGTGTCGCCAACGACGGCGCGGCAGGCGAGAACGACAACCTCCTGCGCATCCAAGACATCACCGGCGGCAGCGGCGACGACTCGATCGTCGGCAACGGCGGGATCAACGAGCTGAACGGCCTGCTCGGCGCCGACACCCTTCGCGGCCTCGGTGGAGGCGACTCCCTCAACGGCGGCGGCGGCGGGGTCGAGGATGCGACCGGCGACGACCTCGTCGACGGCGGGAGTGGCGATGACAAGTTAACCGCCGGCGAGGGCGACAACACGCTCGTGGGTGCCGCCGGCGACGACCAGATCCGCGACAACACTGCCACCGGCGGAAACGACTCCGTCGACGCCGGATCCGGAAACGACACTGTCAGCTACGGCCTCGGCCGCGACACGATCTTTGGTGGCAGCGGGAACGACCGCATCCTCGGCGGCGCGGGCGACGACGGCGACCTGCTCGACGGCGGCGGCGGCGACGACAGCTTCACGCCGTCGAGTTCGTCGCCCGACACCATCCGCGGCCAGGCGGGCGACGACGTGATCCGCGCGTTCTTCGCCGACGGCAACCCGGCGACCTCGTTGTCCGGCGGCAGCGGAACCGACCGCCTGCTGCCTAGCATCGGTTTCGGGACAGCCATCGTGCGCATCTCGCTCGACGGCTTCGCCAACGACGGCTCGGCCGTCGACGGCGGCACAAGCAACGTCGCCGCCGATTTCGAGGCCATCCTGGCGCCAAACAGCACCGCCGACCTCTTGATCGACGTGAGCAGCCTAGGCGTCGGCGTGAGCGTGACCGGCGGCTTCGGCGACGACGTTCTGACCGGCGGGACGTCCAACGACGTCCTCGAAGGCGGCGAGGGCGACGACTCGCTCGTCGGCAACGCCGGCGACGACGTCCTCCGCGGCTTCACGGGCAACGACACCCTCACCGGCGGCCCCGGCCTCGACAGCTTTAACGGCGGTCGGGGAAACGACGTGTTGAACGCCGCCGATGGCGAGGCCGACACCGTCAACGGTGCCCAAGGCCTCGGCGACACCGCGGACATTGACGAACTGCTGGATACGCTGATCCGTGTTGAATCGACGACGTGAGCGCTCAGCCGCAAACGAAATCAGCGAACGAAAGTTAAGGCGCGCGCAATCCGGTCCAGAGTTCGATGTACTTTTCCTTGACGTATGGGTTGAGTTGATCTGAAAATTCGAGCTGAAGATCTAAAATCTGAATCAACTCAACGACATCGGCAAAATCTTTGAGGCGACTCACGCCCCCCGTCAGTCCCGAGGCTAGTTTTAGCTCGACTAGCGAGGCAAGCCCGAGATATCGCACGCCGCCAATATCAGTTGCCGCCTGGGCAGGATCGGGAAACGCAACCGGCTTCGGCTTGCCGTCGCCTGGATATTGGCCTGCAACGAGAAACTCAATGCGAACATTGCTGCTGGTGTCACGCAGATTCTTGCTTCCGGCAAATGGCTCGACATAACCAAGCCCCGAAAGCTTATCATGTATCGTTTGCAGTCCTTCAGACGTGACAAGAATATCTACGTCGACTGTGGTTCGATTGTAGCCGTGGGCAACCAGCGCCATGCCACCGGCGACCGCGTACGGTATCTGCAGCGCGTCCAGCATTGCACTGATCCTTAACAGCGTCTCAAAGACGGGCCCTTCACTCATCAAGAACCTCTCGGCTGCCAACATGGCGATTGATCCACCCTGCCGCACAACATCGTCGTACACCATGATATTCAGTATACCACTCTGAACCCGCCAACTGGAATCAAAAGCGAATCATTCAAGCTCTGTTTGGCGCATCGACATGCACCCTCCGCCCCTCCACCCGCAATTGCCCCCGTTGAAAAAGCCGGATGGCCTCGGGGTAGGCGATGCATTCCTGTTCGAACACACGGGCGGCGAGGGTTTTGGCGGTGTCGTCGGGCAGGACCGGGCAGGGGCGCTGCAGGATGATCGGGCCGGTGTCGTAGCCGTTATCAACAAAATGCACCGTGCACCCACTCACCTTGCACCCGGCGGCCAGCACGGCCTCGTGTACCTTCTGGCCATACATGCCCTTGCCGCCGAAGCAGGGCAGGAGCGACGGATGGATGTTCATCACGCGTCCCTCCCAATGCTCGGGAACTTTGATGAGCGAAAGCCACCCGCCGAGCAATACCAGCTCGGCACCGGAGTGTTCAACACGCGCGAAGATCTCGTCGCTGTAGGCATCGATATCGGCAAATGCCGCGCGCTCAACAATCGTATTCGGCACCGATGCGCGGGCGGCGCGTTCGATGCCGATGAGGCCCGGCCTTGAACCGATGACCAGATTCACCCTTGCGTTCAGCGACTTTGCGGCGATGCGATCGAGGAGATTTTGCAGCGTTGTCCCACCACCGCTGACGAGTACTGCGAGCGAAGCCGGCCGCACCGGATTGGTTCCGGTCAGATCACCCGGCTGCAACGTGGCAGCCGATCGGTTTTCGGCCTGAATGGCCTCGTAGACTTCGTGCCGGTGCACGCTGATCGATTTCGGGGCCTGTACGCCCAGCCGAACTTTGTCACCTCGAATGTCGACAACGGTGACAATGACCTGCTCACCGATCATGATCGACTCATCCTTGTGTCGAGAGAGAACCAGCATTGTTTCTTTCCCCCTCTCTCGGCACTCCGGGAGAGGGCCGGGGTGAGGGTTCTTACGGGCGATCATGAAACTGCCACGGATTGCGCCGGGGCCACGGGCGACACAGTGATGGTGCGCAAGGCTCGCAACCCACCAGGCCAAAAGTATCCTAGCTCCCTCCCGGCGCGTCGGCGGTGGTGCCCTCGCCCATCGCCGATGCATCACGCAACGATAGTTCTGGCTGCGCGGCGTTCTGTCCCACATCCGGGCGGCGCTTCCAGCTTCTCGCACACACCTTGTATTCGTTCCGACGATCGATCACCTTCACAACCACCGCTGGGCCTTCCGGGCATTTCTCCGCGAAACTGTGAAAACCCGCCCCAACCAGGTCTTCCAGATCGCTGCCGTATGCCTGCAGCTTGCGTCGTAGCACATCATCATCCACCATATATACTACTTCTGCATCAAGTGCTTTGTTCAGTCCCGCTTCCTTCTTCAGTTGATCCAACTGCTGCAACGCGTCATCACGAAGCTGCATCAGCAGGTTCCATTCTTCACGCTGATCGTCACTCACGCTGCTTCCACTGACCTGCGGGAGCGACGCAAGGTGGACGCTCGGCAGCGACTGTTCCCCAGCCGGTTTGTGTGGAATGTACTCCCACGCCTCATCGGCGGTGAACACGGCCATGGGGGAAAGAAGCTTTGTGAGTGCAATCACCATTTGATGCATCACCGTCTGACTCCGCCGCCGGGAGGGCGAATGGGGGGCATCACAATAGAGCCGATCCTTCATCGCGTTGCCGTAGACAGCACTCACTTTCACGCTGCAGAAATCGTAAAGCAACCTAAAGGCGCGGTGCAACTGGTAGTTATCGTACGCAGCTACCACCCCCTGAATCAGCGAATCAAGCTCGGCCAGCGCCCATCCATCAAGACTCGATTGCGGCACATTCTGCGCGTCGGTCGCCGGGTTGAAGTCGTATAGATTACTCAACAAATACCGCAATGTGTTGCGAATCTTTCGATACTTATCACCAAAATCCTTGATCAACTGCGGCGACGCTGCCATGTCGCCTTCAAAATCGAGCTGGCAGACGAACAACCGCAGCAAATCGGCACCGTGACGCTCAATTTCCTGCGTCGCGGTGACATATTCCTTGTCGCTCTTGCTCACCTTCGTGCCATCAGGTTTGACGATGAACCCGTGCGTGAGAACTGCCTTAAACGGCGGCTGGCCGGTCGCGCCCAGCGCCGGCAGCATCGAAAGCTGAAACCACCCGCGATGCTGGTCGGAGCCTTCGAGATACAAATCGGCGGGGTAATGCAGATAGTCGCGCTTCTTGAGCACCGCGTTCCAACTGCTGCCGGATTCGAACCAGACATCAAAGA
The DNA here is from genome assembly GCA_002343075.1 of Phycisphaerales bacterium UBA2421. Lineage (GTDB taxonomy): Bacteria > Planctomycetota > Phycisphaerae > Tepidisphaerales > Tepidisphaeraceae > UBA2421. The sequence continues at coordinate 117,638 of DDRH01000051.1, forward strand.
TGTCTTTCTCTTTCCGCAGTTTGTCCTTGGGAAACTGCGGCCCCGGATCGTAATCGCCCAATAACTCCGCGGGCGAGTCGGTGAACCAGGCGTCGCTCCCCTTCTCGGCAAACCGCTTGGCAACGGCGCGCACGCTCTCCGGCGTGAGCAGCGGCTCGCCCTGCTCGTTGTAAAATACCGGGATCGGCAAACCCCAGGCCCGCTGCCGGCTGACGCACCAGTCGGGACGCGTTCCTAGCATTGCATGCAATCGATTTCGTCCCCACGCCGGGATAAACGTTTCAATGTATCGAGGATCCTTGAACTCAAGTGGAGACTCGACCTTTCGGAAGGACTCACGAAGCTTCGCAGCAGCTTGAGACGCGATTCGCTGCGTTGCGCTTTCTAACGGTTGCGTTTCATCAAACTGCACGGAACGCGTGGCGCGCGATCGTAACGATAATCGCAGGTAGTTAGCTGGCTCAGCAACTGAGAGAAACTCTTTATCCAATGCCACAAACCACTGCTCCGTCGCGCGCGAGATCGTCTTGCGTTTGCTCCGCCAATCATGCGGGTAGCTGTGACTGATGACTTCGCTCGCCAGCAGCACATCCAACTCGCGCAGCTTGTCGATGATTTTCGGATTGGCTTCCCACACGCTCAAGCCCGTCAGCCATTCAGGAACGGTGGCATCGAACTTGCCATGGGCCATCACGGGGCAATAGATTTCCACGCCGTGCGCCATGCAGGTGGCGTAGTCGTCCTCGCCGTGCCCGCCGGCGGTGTGGACTAAGCCGGTGCCGTCGGTCGTGGTGACGTAATCAGCCGGCAGCAAAGGACTGACGCGCCCCGCGAACGGGTGCGTATACTTCACGCCTGCCTCGATCAGTTCTTTCCCGCCGATGGTCTTCAGCACGCTCACATCGCTCACACCGGCGCGCCCTGTGAATGTCTTCTCCACCAGCGCCGCCGCCACCACGCTAACGCGTACCTTGCCGTCGCGCGTGTATTTCACCAGTGCGTAGTCCACCGTCGGGTTCGCCGCGATGGCCATGTTCGCAGGCAGCGTCCACGGCGTGGTTGTCCAGATCAGATAGCTGATCGCCGCGTTCTCGCGCACGTCAAACTTGCTCTTGAACAGCCCCGGGTTCTCCACCGGAAACTCGACATACACGCTCGGGTCTTCCACGTCCTGATATTCCAACTCGGCATCGGCCAGCGCGGTCTGGTTTTCGATCGACCACTGCACCGGCTTCAGTTGCTTGTACACCAACCCCGCAGCAACAAAGTCGGCGAACACTTCCAGTGTCGACGCCTCATACTTCGGCGCCATCGTCATGTATGGATTGTCCCACTCGCCCAAAATGCCCAGCCGTTGAAACTGCACGCTCTGGATCGCGGCAAACTTCTCCGCATGCGCGAAGCACCGCTGGCGGATCTCCAGCGTGCTCATCTCGCGGATGTTTTTGCCTTCCTTCTTCACCTGTTCCTGCACCACATGCTCGATCGGCAGGCCGTGGCAATCCCAGCCGGGCACGTACGGCGTTTGGAAGCCCTGCAGGCTTTTGAAGCGCAGAAAGACATCCTTCAGCGTTTTGTTCGTCACATGGCCGATGTGAATATCGTTATTCGCGAACGGCGGGCCGTCATGCAGAATCCATTTGGGCGCGTTCGCCCGGTGCTGCATCAGCTTTTCGTAAAGCCGCATCTCCTGCCACTTCTTGAGGCGCGCCGGCTCGTTCTGCACGAGCTTGGCCTCCATCGGAAATGCCGTCTGTGGCAGATTCAGCGTGTCCTTGTAGACGTTTTTCGGCTTCGACTCGGTTGGTTTCGCTTCGGTACTCATGGTGTTTCAACAATCAATTCAAGACCGGGAACTTTATCCGAACAGGGCGTCGGGTTCGAGGCCGCCGTCGGTGTGTGCAGGCGAATCTGCTTCCACCCGCCCAGGATGAAACGAATCATCAGGAATGCACCCAGGCACAGGCCATAGAAACACGTAATCGCCCACGGGCCGATCGCGCCGTATTCCGGCCATTGCTTCGCCACCACAAACCCCCCGCCGACGCTGATCGTCCACACCAGCACCGCCAGCACGATCGCAGGCACCAGCGTATCGCCCGCGCCGCGCAGCGCGCCGTGATAGACGACATACATCGCATCAAAAAACTGATACAACGCCATCATGATCAGAATCGTCCCGCCCAGCGCGATCACCCGCTCATCGGCGGTGAAGAAGCGCATCAGGTCGTGGCGGAAGATCACCATCAGCGCGCCGCACGTCACCATGTACATGCTGACGATCACAAACCCCAGGTGCGCCCGCCGGGCGGCTTTGTCGTGTTCGCCGGCACCGATGTAACGCCCCACCAGCGCCGTCACCGCCTGGCCGATGCCCACTGCCGGCATGAAGCTGACCATCATGAACCGGAACGCATAGTTCTGGGCCGACATCGTCGCCGTGCCGAACGTGCCGACCACCACCACCATGAACGAACTCCACGCCGCCACCTCCGCCACCGTGCTCAGGCCCGCCGGCGAGCCGATGCGCAGCAGCGACTTAAACATCGGCCACTGAAAAGCGCCATCGAACGCGTGATACATCCTGCCGATCAACGACCGCGCGATGAACGCCCACATCACCGTCAGTTCCACCACCAGCGAGATGTTCGTCCCCCACGCCGCCCCGGCCACGCCCAGGCGCGGGAAGCCGAAGTGCCCGTAGATCAGCACATAGTTCGCGCCGATGTTGGCGATCACCGCTGCGATCGTCGCCCACATCACCACCGCCGGCCGGTTTACCGCGGTCAGAAACTGCGCGGTCGCCGTGCTCGCGAGCTTGAACACCGCAAAGCTGATACAGATCTGGAAGTACGTCGCCTCCAGCGCCGCCAGCCTCGGCTCATGCCCGAACGCATCAAACAACGGCCGCGCCAACGGGAATGCCGCCATCGCCGCCAACCCATATAGCACGGCAAACCACAGCCCCTGCCACAAATACCGCCCGCAGGATGCATGATCGCCGCGACCAAAGCTTTGGCTGGCCAGCGTGTTGACGATCAGCAGACAGCCGAAGCCGAACGCGATGATCGTCCAGACAAACTGCCCCGCCTGCCCCGCCGCCGTCGCCGCCATATCGCCGACGAGGCTCAGCATGTACGTATCCGTAAACTGCAGCACCACATACGAAGAAAACTGCGCAATCATCGGCAGCGCCAGCAGGATCAACTCCACGCTGGGCCGGCGATTGGATAACGCAGCAGGATTTGACGTTCCACCAGCCATAACAACCACTTCCGTACAAGACCCGAAAAAACAAGAAACCCCAAAGCCGCGGCTTCGGGGTCGTTGGTCTCACACGCGTCAACACGACAAGCCCTAAGCGCAGCCACCTCCGGCGACGGCGATAATCGGAATAATGTCAATGTAGGGCTTCATCGTGATAATTTCCTGAAGTACGTAGATCGGCACTCTACCGCGAGAACTAAAGTTGTCAAACCCGATCCTGGGAAACAGACCGATCACGCTGCCAGCAGCCGCGGCAACTCTGTTTCAATTGCCGACTTCCGTTCGATCATCCGCGCAACATCATACTTCCCCCGCCCCTCGCTCGGCTGGGCATTCATTGCCTCCAGCCACCGATCGCGCAGCTCCCGCGCCGCCGACGCCAACCTCGGATCGCACGCGCGCTTCACCCGCGGGGCCCTGGGCTTGGGCGTCCTGGCCAGCGCCGTCTCCGGCAACGGCTCCCCCGGCGCCGGAATATCAAACATCAATCCATTGCGGCGAAGAGAGTGCTGAGGACTGAGTGCTGCGGACTGAGCGGATTTCAACTGGCGTCGCTTCTTGGGCCTCGACTCAGCACTCAGTCCTGAGTCCTTGGCACTCTCGCTGCCCGGCAGCACCAACGGCTTGGCATCGCTCCAATGCGTGCCCGGTGGAATCGGCAGCACGATGCGATCCTCGCGAATCGATCCACCCGCCGTCTTGCTCGGAAACCACCACGGCGTCGTCTCATCGCCGGAACGAATCCGCTTCTGCCAGAAAATATGTACGCGCGGCGAACCCTTCGGCCCCTTCGTCTCACTACCCGCGCGAAACGCCAGCGGCACAAAACCCATCGCTTCCCAGAAGTGATTGGCTGCAATGTCCTGCGCGCACCAGCAACAATAAAGCTTGCACCCGTAAGCGCTGCGCTCGAACTGCGCCTTGAGCAGCGCCGCACCGATGAACCCGCGCTGCTTACCCGGCGCAACGTTCAACTGATAAATGATCCCCACATCATCGCGCTTGAAGTACTGGTCGTTGCCAATCAGATAGCCGACTCTTACTCCCTCTCCTGGTACTCCGGGAGAGGGCCGGGGAGAGGGCTCTTCTGCCACAAGCACATGCCCCAACTTAATCTTCCCCGCAAACGTCGCCGTCGGCATCCAGCCGACTTGCTTCGTGTGCAACTTCTGCAATGAATCCAGAAACGGAATGTCATCCATCGTGCCGGGGCGAATGTTGATCGGCACGCGCGGCTCGGGAAGCGCGACCGGCGAAGTTGAAACGACAATCTCGCTCATGATCAATCCAAAGAGAATCAACCACAGAGACACAGAGCACACAGAGCCAGTAATCAAAACCAGAATCTCTTCTCTCTGTGCCCTCTGTGCCTCTGTGGTTCAATCCGAATTCACGCCGCCATCCGCAGCTCCACCGGACTGGCCTGTCCCAATCCACCTTGAATATTGGTGGTCACCGGAATGCTCACCGGCCCAGTCTCAGTCTTGCGGTTGAACCACGCTGCACACACCCAGATCTGCGCGCCGTTGGCCACGGTTTCGGGGAAGACGATCTGATGCGTCGTCTTGGTCGTCGTGCCGTCGAACGCCCACAGCGTCGGGTCGGTCGGGTACGTGTTGCCGACGTACGTGTAAACGCTCGCCCCCAGCACGCCCGCCGGCTTGCCGCGCTTGCTTGATTCGCCGTCTTCGCGAATCTTGATCGTCACCGTTCTGCCGGTCACCGAAACAATCGTGAGCGCCGGCCGAACCGTCGGCGGCGGTTGCGGGCTGCGCTGCTTGCGCACCGTGATCTTCAGCTCGCGCCGCTGATCGTCGGTCAGCGAAGGATACGATTGCACGATGCGCACCAGTTCGCGCGCATATTCCGAAAGCGCCTTCTTCGCTTCATCCTTTATCGTGATGTTCGGCGGCGTGCGCGTGTTCGGGTCATACGACGTCTGATACGCCGTCGCGAACGCGGTGTGCCTGGTCGTGTAATCGGTCGCCTGCTGCTGCGTCAGACCAAATCCCGCGCCTTTGGTCGAGTTGATCAACGCGTTGAAATTGACCGACCACGCAAGCAACTGCGCATCGCGGACCGGAAGAAAACTGGCCATGATGAAGTCCTTTAGAACAAAGTTCAGCGGACCTCGTTCCACGCGAAGCATTCCGCCGGAACTCGCCGCTTCATTCGGAACATTCGGCATAGGTTGACGGGGGGTTAATGAGATTTGTCTCACTCGCAGTGTTTTCGATAAACTTCGAACTAAACCGGACCAACCAGCTTGAACTGAGATGCGCAATGAAATACGAACTTCAAGGAATCGACGATTGGCAGGCTGGGGAGACTCAACTGCTGCTCAAGGACAAGGTTTTCATTCGACTCGCAACGATTCCTTGGGCTAGGGAGAAACGATCGACGCTATGGTTAAATCCCAGGGATATCGCCAACGTCCCGGCGGCAAAATTGAGCACTCTTTCACTAATGCCGGAAGAGAAACTACCAACCTTCGATGCGGTTGAGTTGCAAACGGTGATAGCCACCGTTGTCATGAATACCAAGAGGATTCAGGCTCTCGATCGCAAACCGTTTACATATATTTCCGATTCGTACAGACGCGTTGCTAAGATTTCGGACCTCGTTCTCAAGGCTGTTGTGCTGCCTGGCGAGAAGACGAGCGAAGGGACGATGGTTGAAGCGGTTGCGATTCCATGGTTTGAAATCCTCAAACTGCTGCAAGAGAACCCCAACCTCGCGTTCGAAATCCCGGCTCGGAAATGGGAGGAAATTATCGCTGGGGCCTACAAGAAAGCCGGATTCGACAATGTTATCTTGACACCGCGCAGCGGTGATTTAGGACGAGATGTCATCGCCGAGAAAATCGGGCTCGGCACCGTGCGAGTGATTGATCAGGTCAAGGCATACAAGCCGGGCCATCTCGTGACAGCCGATGACGTTCGCGCCCTGTACGGAGTGCTGATGGCTGATGACAGATCATCAAAGGGGTATTTAACCACCACTTCCGATTTCGCCCCGAAACTGCGTGACGATGCGCTGATAAAACCACTGATTCCGGGGTCGCTGGAACTGATTAACGGAACGGAGCTCCTAAAGCGTCTGGAGTTCTTATCAGGCACGAAAGCGCTGTAAGTCGCCAGCGACGCGGAATTGTCTGGGCTAATCGCGCGTAAGTTCGGAGTCGGCGCTTACTTGGGCGGAGTTTTCTACAGAAAACTCGGAATCGGCGCGCGAATACTCCGGATCGGCGCGCGCTTTCTCGGGGTTGGCGTGAGAAATCGCCGAATCGACGCACGAATACTCGGCGTTGGCGAGCGAAAAGTCGGCAACAGCGCGGGAAAACTCTGATCCAGCGCACGACATTTTCGGACCGTCGCCCGAAGCGCAGGGTGCCGTCGTACTCGACGCACCAAAGCGACACCGATCTAGATGCCGCCCGAATCAACGCGCTGCGCGAAATGGTGCGGCGAGTACGCCGCACCCTACGAAACTGCAGGACTATTTCGTAGATGGCGCACATTGATATGATCAGGCATGCCTACAGTCGAGTACAATCCAAAATACGACAGAAGTTGCGCGTTAGTTATTGGAATCAACGCTTACTCGAAAGCCCCACCATTGCGGTTCGCTTGCAACGATGCAACCGTCGTAGCATCCCAACTTAAAGAACGCTTTGGATTTCCGGCGGACGACGTGGTGCTTTTGCTAGACGCCGACGCAACGCTTGAGCGGATTCGCTCAGAGATGGCAAGCCTCGCGCGAAAGACATCAAAAGACGACAGGGTCATCTTCTTCTATGCGGGGCATGGTCACACGGTTCGGGGGAACAGGCGCGAAGCTGGATTCCTTGTGCCCGTGAATGGTACCGGCGACGACACTTCCTCGCTGCTGCCCTGGGACGAGCTAGTCAGCGCCGGCAATCTCATCCAAGCGAAGCATGTTCTTTACATCATGGATGCGTGCTACAGCGGTCTGATTTCGATGAGAAAACTCGCGCCAGGTTCCGCGCGCATCGCTCGCGACATGCTTTCGCGATATTCCCGCCAATACCTAACTGCGGGAAAGGCTGATGAGGTAGTTGCGGATAGTGGAGGACCTCGCCACGGTCACTCGATTTTCACTGGTCATCTTCTGGACGCCATGGGTGGTGCCGTCGCCTCGAGTGATGGTCTCGTCACAGCAAATGCCGTCATCGCGTACGTGTACGACCGGGTCTCTAAGGACCCAAACTCGGGCCAGACGCCGCATTATGGTTGGCTTGACGGTGATGGCGACCTTTTCTTCACGGACCCGATGATCGATGCGGATCCGACGAAACCGAAGGACGATCAGAATCAATTGGTGGAAGTCCCCGCTGACCTGACTGCACCTGCTGAGACTCCGGAAGGGATGACGCTCATGGACCAAGTCAAAGAGCGGTTGTCAGAACAACGACATCGAATCCAGCTTAGCGATCTCATCGCGCGCGAACTCCGAGCGACGCAGCGAATGCTCGGTGAAGAGAATTTTCCGACCCAAGGTGGAGAGGCAAGCCACGAGGAGTTTGCCGCAAGGCTCGACAGTTACGAGAAGTCGATGGCAAACGTGTTGCGGATCGGCGTATTGCTCGGACGTTGGGCGGAAGACTATCACCAGTCCGAGATTCGACAGCTCGTTCACGCGTTAGCGGGTCAAATTGAAACTCGTGGCGGACTGGTAATCTACCTCGCGCTTCGATCTTATCCGATGCTACTGACGTTGTATGCCGCAGGAATCGCCGCCATCGAGGGCGAAAATTACCGCGCTCTTAACACATTCTTTTCGACCAAGGTCGTCGACCATCGCCGAGGCGGCGCTAAGCCTGTGTTAGTGACCACAGTTGAGGCCATTCTGGATGTCGACCGTACAGATGCTTTCAAGCGGCTCCCTGATTTTCAGCAGAAGTACGTTCCTCGCAGCGAGTATCTTTTCACGCGAATACAACCAATCGTTGAAGACGTTCTCTTTCTCGGCAGCAGGTATGAGTCGCTGTTCGATCGGTTCGAGGTCCTCTACGCGCTGAGCTATCTCGACTTGGACATCGACTCACACGGATGGGCTCCCCCCGGTCGGTTCGCTTGGAAGCACTCTAGCCGGGCAGGAGACAGTAGCCCGTTCGTGGAAATTCTCTTGGAAGCAACGCAACAACGCGATGAATGGCCACCCATTCGCGCCGGAATGTTCGGAGGGTCGGTCGAACGATTCTTAATGCTCGCCGAAGCATATAAAGCAAAACTAGACAAGCTCAATTGGTGGTAGCGAACCAATCGCTCAATCTGGATTCGCGTTTGATACATGGAGCCGGTAAACCGTTTGCTCTCGATTCTCCATACGCTCCGTCGACAAGCTCGGGATCTAAAATGCCGATACTTAAAGCATGTTGGCGCTTTCAATCCGCCAACCGTACGCCGAGTTGATCCTTCGTGGCATCAAGACGATTGAGTTTCGGTCGCGGCCGACGCGGCGGATTGGGGAGCGGTTTTATATCTATGCGGCCAAGGCGAAGGCCAAGCTGCCGGTGTGGTCGGACGATCTGGCGGTGCCGGGGACGAACACCGGCGGGCCGCCGCTGTCACTTCATGCATCCAATCGAACCACGAAGCACACCAAGGCTCGAAGCAACAGCCTTCTGCCTATCCACCCTTTTTAGTGCCCTTCGTGCCCTTGGTGGTTAACAACTCTTTCGCATTTCTTGGTGCCCTTTGTGCCCTTCGTGCCCTTCGTGGTTCACCCGCTTACAGATGGATCGCCCGCCCGCCCGCGACGCCGGCGGATTCCATTACTGCTTCGCTGAGCGTGGGGTGCGGGTGCATGGCGGTGATGATTTCTTCCTCGGTTGCTTCCAGTTGCTTGGCCAGCACAAGCTCGGCCAGCAGTTCGGTGACATTTTCGCCGATCATGTGTGCGCCGATGAGTTCGCCGTACTTGGCATCGAAGATGAGTTTCACAAACCCCTCGGTCTCCCCCGCCGCCAATGCCCTGCCGCTGACGCTGAAGGGGAACTTGCCGACGCGGATATCGCGCTTGGCTTCGCGGGCCTTTTTCTCGGTCAGCCCGAGCGACGCCACTTGCGGATGGGTATAGGTGCAGCCGGGGATGGCGTTGTAATCAATGCTGTGGACTTTAAGCCCGCAGATGTGCTCGACGCAGTGGACGGCTTCATGGTGGGCCACGTGCGCCAGCCACGGCGGGCCGATGACATCACCCATGGCCCACACGTTCTCGATGTTGGTGCGGTAACTCTTGTCAACCTTGATGTGGCCCTTCTCCAACGCAAGGTTGACGCCTGGCGCGATGAGGTCATCAAGGTTGCCCGCCACGCCGACGGCCATCAGGCACACATCGGCCTCGATGGTGATGGGGCCTTTTGGTGTGGCGACGGTGAGCTTCACACCGTTCGGGGTTTTCTCCACGCGGTCGGTCTTGCTCTTGGTGTAAATGTTGATGCCGCGCTTGGCGAAGCTGCGTTCAAGTTGAATGGAGCAATCTTCATCCTCGATCGGCAGGAGGTGATCGAGCAGTTCGATAATGTGTACTTCGGTGCCCATGGCGTTGTAGAAATCGGCAAACTCGCAGCCGATGGCACCGGCGCCGATGACGGCCATCTTCTTCGGCTGCTTTTCGAGAGTCATCGCCTCGCGGCTGGTGATGACTGTCTTGCCGTCAAGCTCCACGCCGGGCAGCGTGCGCGGCTTGGCACCGGTGGCGATGAGAATATGCTCGGCAGTGAACTCGGCGGTGGTGCCGTCGTTCTTCTTCACCCTGACCTTGTGCGCGCCGGCGAGTTGGCCGACGCCGACCTCGTGCTTCACTCCATACTTGTTAAACAGATGCGCGATGCCCTTGGCGAGCTTCTGCGCGATCGCCCGGCTGCGCGCGATGGGTTTGGCGAAGTCGATTGTGAGGTTGTCGTAGGAAATGCCCCACTCGCCGGCGTGATCGCGCACTTTGCGGACGAACGCGCCGGCGTCGAGCAGGGCCTTGGTGGGGATGCAGCCCCAGTTGAGGCAGGTGCCGCCGAGGTTTTCTTTTTCGACGCAGAGGACGCGCTTCTTAAGCTGCGCCCCGCGAATAGCCGCCGCGTAGCCCGCGGGGCCGCCGCCGATGACGATGATATCGAAGTTGTAGGTTGGCATAGGAACGGTGGATTGTATGTTGGTGCGAATGACTTGTCATTCGATGCCGGCGTGGCAAAATAAGCAGGATGGAGAGTGAGACAAAGAAAATTCCTCCTGAATGGCTCGCCGAGTTTGAGGCGGCAGCGCGCCGGCCCCTGCATCTGCGATGGAAGTACGCATTTATCAAGACGTATAAGCCGGTCATGGATGACGCGAGTTTCCGCTCATTTGATACCATGCGCGATTACCGCCACTGGTGCGAGCAACACCTGCCGAAATGGTTGGGCTATGGGCATCTTTGAATACCGTCAAGCCGAAGAAATACGCGACGCTTTCAGTCGTTACGGCGTGCGGTACCTGTTTCTGGGAAAGTCCGGCGCCATCTTACTCGGCTATCCGGATACGACGCAGGATGCTGATCTTTTCATGGACAAATCTCAGGAAAATGGCGCAGCTGCCGTGAATGCACTTCGAGAACTTGGGTTTGCGCTGTCCGACGAACAGGCAGCCGAGATCATCCACGGTAAAGATTTCGTTCAGTTAAAGAACGGCCCGTTCGACCTCGACCTGATTTTCGCGCCCGATGGAATTGAGAAGTTTGAAGATGCGTGGCATCGCCGATCTGAAGTGCAGGGCTTTCCGGTATGCAGCATTGACGACATCATTGCCAGCAAGCGGGCAGCGAATCGCCCGAAAGACCGCGAGTCGATTGTCCGTCTGGAGAGTTTCCGCGACTACATTCGATCAAAACACGATTGACACTCAAAACACGATTGACACTCTGCCGACTCAGGCCTCCACTGCATCGGATCACTTGATCGCAAATCCGGCCTTGCGCAGCGCTTCGGTCGCTTCTTTCACGTTCACATCACGCACCATGATGTGATCGGTATCGTGCGTGCTGATGGAGATGATCGGCACGTTTACATCTGCCAGCACCGCCGAGAGCTTGGCGAGGATGCCCACCAGCCCGAAATCCAGCGGGCCGACGACCTTGAAGCAGCGCCAGCCTCGCTCGACCTTGTTCACATCGCGTGGGACGGCGGACTCGTCGCAGATGATCGACAGTTCTTCCTCGGTTTGCGTGAGCGAAAAAAAATCGCCGCTGAGCCACCACGGCCCGGGCCACTGGTTCTTCTGAAACCGGGCGATGGCCATTTTTTGAGGGAGGATGGTGAGGGTGAGGTTCATTTCGCTGCCCTAACGAGTGATGACTAACGAGCACCGCGTAAGTTGACCGCTACTTTTGGCGATACTCATTACTCTATCGCAGTTTCACACGAGCATCATCCCCGGCTCTTCCAAAAGTGCCCGAAGCGTCTTGAGGAAATCGGCTGCGGCGGCGCCGTCAACGACGCGGTGGTCGCTGGAGAGCGTGACGCTCATGATGGTGCGAGCCACGATTGCATCACCCCGGACGACGGCGCGCTTTTCTGCGGCACCGACTGCGAGAATCGCCACTTCCGGCGGGTTAATGATTGCGGTGAACTGCCTGATGCCGTGAGTACCGAGGTTACTCACCGTAAACGTAGCGCCGGTCATTTCGTCCTGCTTTAGCTTCTGGGCTCGGGCACGATCAACAAGGTCGGCCGAGCGGGCGCGGATCTCCGCGAGGCCCATCTTGTCGATATTGCGCAGGACCGGGACGATGAGGCCGTTTTCCAGTGCCACTGCCATTCCAAGATTGACATCGCCATAGCTGGTGACTTCGGCGGTCTGGCCGTTGTAGTGGCTGTTGAGCGACGGATGCTTCAGCAACGTCATGGCAACAGCCTTTGCGACGAAATCGCCCACGCTCAGCCGCACGCCGGACTTTTCGAGGCTCTTGTTGACGCGTTCCCGCAAGCCGACAAGTGATTCGATATCGATATCAACGGTTTCATAAAAATGCGGCAGCGTCTGCATCGACTGCTGCAGGCGGTTGGCGATCGTCTGGCGCATCTTCGTCATTGCGGTGACGGTCTTCTCGCCGCTGGCGACCTTGGGGGCAAACGAGCGGAGATCGGCCGCGGCCTTCGTGCGTTGCGAGTCGCCTTCGGGCGAAGAGCCGGATATCGCAGCACCCGACCTGGCACCGCGCTTAAAGCCTAAGACGTCTCTCTGAATGATGCGCCCGCCGGGGCCTGAGCCGGTGATACTCGCGAGTTCGAGGCCATTTTCTTCGGCGATTCGCCGGGCGAGCGGCGAGGCGAAGATGCGCCCCCCGTTGCTGCCGTGACCATTACCACCTGCCTTCGGCGGCGCAATGGTGGCGACGGAAGCGGTGGCGGGTTCTTTCTTGTGGGGATCACCCAGGCTGGCCGGTTCAGCCTCGATCGATAGCGGATCGCGAATCTCGGCTTTGATCTGGGCTGACGTCGCCGGGGCTTTTTTGGGTGCGCCCGACGCGTACCGCTTTTTCACCTCGCCTGGATCTTCCTTGGCACTGGCCACCACCGCGATCGACCCGCCGACGGGGACCTTGCTGCCCTCGGGCGCAAGGATGACGGCAATCGTGCCGGAGTCAAATGACTCCATCTCCATCACTGCTTTGTCTGTCTCAACATCAGCGACTTTCTCACCCGATTTCACTTTCTCCCCTTCCTTCTTATACCACTTGACGACGGTGCCTTCGGTCATCGTGTCCGAAAGCTGGGGCATGGTGATTTCGCTTGGCATAGTTGCTGATAGCCGATCGCTGTTAGCCAAAAGCGGCGATCCAGACAGTTCTGGACTCGGCGATCGGCTTACCGCTTTCCGCATCTCCTATCGATAACAGACATCCTTCACCGCAGCGATGACTCGTTCTTCGCTGGGCATCATCGCTTCTTCAAGGTAATGATTGAAGGGAACGGGTATCTCGTCCGAGTGGACATGAGCGATGGGCGCGTCAAGGTAATCAAAAACGCGTTTGTACACGCTTGCCATAATGGCTTGACCCATCCCACAGTAGCCGTAATCTTCATCCACGATCACGCAGCGGCCAGTTTTCTGAATGGATTGCACGAGGGTTGCCGTGTCCAACGGCCGCAAGGTGCGCAAATCGATGAGCTCGACATCGACCCCTTCATCGACCAATGACTTGACCGCTGCACGAGTAACGCGCTGCATCGTTCGGCCATAGCTCACCACGGTGACTTCCGAGCCTTCCCGCTCCACATTCGCCACGCCCAGCGGCAGCAAAAACTCCGGATCATCAGGGACTTCCGAAGTCTCGTTGAGCATTTTCTCGCTCTCAAGGAAAATGACCGGGTCGTTGCACCGGATGCTTGATTTAAGCAAACCCTTGGCATCGTAAGCGGTCGATGGCGAGACCACGATGAGCCCCGGGATGCGCGCATAGATTGTTTCAACGCGGTGACTGTGCGTCGCACCCAGCTGATGGGCAATTCCGTTTCCACCGCGGAAGACGATCGGCACCTTGTATTGTCCGCCTGACATGTAACGGACGTTGGCGGCGTTGTTGACGATCTGATCGAGGCACACCAGTGTGAACGACCAACTCATAAACTCGATGATCGGCCGCAGCCCCATTGTCGCAGCCCCAACACCGAGCCCGGAAAACGCGGCCTCGGAAATGGGGGTATCAAACACGCGGCGAGGGCCAAACTTTGCGAGCATTCCTTCGCTCACTTTGTACGCACCGTTGTACTGAGCCACTTCTTCACCCATGAGGAACACGTTTTCATCGCGCTCCATCTCTTCGGTCATTGCGGCTCGCAGGGCTTCTCGAAATTGGATAACTGGCATTGTTTTTCTCATTGCACGGGCGGCATGCCCATGTCTGTTAGCTAGTTGCAGCCGGGCAAGACGCTCGCGTTACATCAAGCACGTTCATGAGCCTCAATTGCAACGATGTTGTAAAGCTGAATCGTAACAGAACCCATTCGGGCCGGAGGACGATCACGACGTCTTCTCCGAACGCAATCCAATGCGGGCTAGGCACGTGGTATCGATCGCCGCTCGCAGTAACGATCGTAAAAGGCACGAACGGCTGGGCAAACTGCGCCTTGCTCAACTCTTCCTCAAAATCCAGTTGTTCTGGTTCAGACATGGCAAATCACGATCCGTACGGATACGTCTCCGCCAGGATATCATCGAACCGATCATCCAATTCCGGATGCGGGTCACTATCGGCTTTGGCAATGGCCTCATTCACGGTCGCCGCAATCTCTTCCGCGGCTGTTTCGAGCCATGGGTCATCAACCAGCTTTTGCTCGCGCAGTCTGGCCTCGTAGAGCGTGATCGGGTCGCGCGCCTTCCACTTGTCGGCCTCTTCCTTGGGACGATACTTCAATGGGTCGCTCATCGAGTGCCCGCGGTAGCGATAGGTGTTCATCACCAGGTAGCTCGGACCCTCGTTGTTTCGTCCGCGTTCCACTGCCTTGCCGATCTCAGCAATGGCAATATCCAAATCCATCGCATCGACATTGCGCGCCGGCATGTTGTAGCCTGCGGCGCGCTGCGAGAGATCGGTTACGGCGCTGTGGCGCTCCACTTGGGTGCCCATCGCCATCAGGTTATTTTCAACCATGAAGATGCATGGGACCTTTAGAAGCGACGCCATGTTCAATGCTTCATTATGAGTCCCCTGGTTGATAGCACCGTCGCCAAAGAGGCAGAAAGTAACCCCTGAGTTCTTCTTGTACCATTGCGAAAATGCAAACCCCAGCCCAAGCGGGAGTTGCCCACCGACAATGCCATGTCCGCCGTGGTTGCCGGCTTCTGCGTCAAAGAAGTGCATGCTGCCGCCCTTCCCTTTGCTGCAGCCGGTCGCCTTGCCGAATAGTTCTGCCATTGCCGGCTTGGGATCCATCCCCAGTGCAAGCGAATGCCCGTGACAACGATACCCGTTAATGAGAGCATCAACGCCCTTACGAAAATGGGCGGCAATAGCGACGGCGATAGCTTCCTGCCCGCTGTATAAGTGGCAAAAGCCGCCGATCTTCTGTCCGGGCTTCGTATATTCCTGGTAAGTGCGTTCTTCAAACCGACGGATGAGCATCATCATCCGTAAACGGGCGCGCTCCACCTCGCCTTTGCTTCCCTGACTGCCCGACTTGGCACCCTGGGTATTCGTAACTTCTTTAGGCTCAACCGCTTGTGCTACGGCCATGTTCACACTCTCCGTCGATGTAGTGAATCGATCGATTAGATGATAGCGCACGGTCAGCGCACCAGCCATCCGGATGCGAAAAAAACAGTGTAGTACATTCCCCGGAAGTTGAAAAGCAGGACCATTAGATGATCGGGCAGGATTTTGACCTAAATCGCGCGCCACTCTGCCCCCGGCGGCGACATGCTGCCGTCCCGGTAACTGCTAAAAACACAGCCATCGAAGCGGGTTCGGGGATGGCGACCGACGCTGATAATCGATACTGGCCAATATCACCCACCAACCCATGACTCCGAACCGCGATAAAATACTCGCCTTCGGGGAGGCTGAGCGTGAAAGACTCACCGAGAGACGCGGTATCACGGTCAACAATCAGATCGCCCGAGAGATTGTAAAGTGAGAGCGCCGCATCCAGCATGGCCTCATAGGGCGCGACGCTTAGCACCACCGCGAGCAAACCACCTGAGAAATCGAGGCTAAAGTAATCGACGTCAGTCCGCCGGGTTATAACACCCTCTGCAGCCCATTCGCCGTCGACAAACGCCAGCGCCGACGCAGTAGCGGGGGTGTTTCCGTGGTCGTCAGCGCGGAATCCAAAGCCGTTAATCTCTTCATCTCCGAGATGATTGACGTCGTTCTGGATCAACGTGGAAAGCACTGTCGGCCCTTGCCACCACAGACCCCGCTTTCGATAGCTGGAGCCCATGATCGGCGCCTTCTCATCATCGCCACGATTGTATTCCGAGACGTATGTGGTGCCGTTCCAGTGGCTCTGGTGCAGAAGTCCGAAGCCATGGCCCGCCTCGTGCGCAGTCGCCGCGGTCACAAAACTTGCGTGGAGGGGGTCGGCCGGGAGCAGATTGCCAGAAAAGACATACGCGGTATTGGGATCAACCCCCGTAAACCCGCCGAGATACGCCACCCCGCCAGCAAGGCCAAACCAGCTTCCTGTCCCGCCGATGACAATGCGATACG
Source organism: Phycisphaerales bacterium UBA2421 (assembly GCA_002343075.1). Classification (GTDB taxonomy): domain Bacteria; phylum Planctomycetota; class Phycisphaerae; order Tepidisphaerales; family Tepidisphaeraceae; genus UBA2421. Next base: position 134,111 of record DDRH01000051.1, read on the forward strand.
ACTCGAAGTCGATCAGCGGGCCGGGATTGATCGTCGTCACATCGACATCAAACGGCGAAAACTTCTCTGACACACCCTGCCATATCTCGTCAATATAGCTCAATTCGGTCGGAGTAAACGTGGTCGGATCATTATCGAGAGAGTATGCCGGAGTTGCTCCCGGCGATAATGTCCCCCAGGAACTCGTGAAATCACCATCAAAATCGAGATAGAGTTTTGCCCGCGCGCTGGGCCGGCTTGAAAGCACGGGAACGGACAGTGGTCCGCCTGCTTCGCTAAACAAAAACTGCGGGCCAAGTAATTCCCCGCCAGTCGGCAGGAGCGAGGCATGCAGCGCGTTTCCACCAGCACCGCACCTTGCGCACGCCGCCGCGATCGGCACAGCCGTCAGAGTTGCTACAACCGATACTGCGATACAGATTCGCATAGGGTGGCGTTGAACGTCAAAACATGATGCGCCACGTCTACCAGGAAAGCCACAAAAATCTGGTTATCGTCTGCATTGGGCGACAAAAAAATTCACGCGACAAGATATCCACCCCGCTCCAGGTATGCGAGAATCTGTTCTGCGGCCTTCTCTGCGGGGGTGGCTTCAGTGTCAATGATGATCTCAGGCTTCACAGGCGCTTCGTACGGGTCATCGATGCCCGTGAAACCCTTGAGCTCTCCGGCCCGGGCCTTTTTATACAGCCCCTTCGGATCGCGCGCTTCGGCGGCTTCCAGCGAGACATTCACATAGACTTCGATGAATTCACCCGGCTTGCATGCAGCCCGGACTGCATCACGATCCTTTCGGTAAGGGCTGATGAAACTGGTGATCGCAATGACACCCGCATCGGCAAACAGTCTGGCCACTTCACCAATCCGGCGAATGTTCTCCATCCGGTCGTCTGTACTGAACCCCACGCCAAAACGCTTGGCAGCGTCCTCGCTATAGCCGGATTTCTCCATGAGCGACTTGGGGTCTTTATTCAAGCCAAACCGAACATTATCGCCGTCGAGGCGGTAGGCGCTCTTGCCCTTGTGCAGCAACATCTGCTCCAGAATGCATGCGATGGTCGACTTTCCGGACGCACTCAGGCCCGTCATCCAAACCGTCACGCCTTTTTGGTTCAGCAGCTTCTGACGCTCGTCACGCGTCACCGCTCCTTCGTGCCAGGTTATGTTCACCGATTTCTGGTCAGCCATGATTCACTTTCTGTTGGACAACTGAAAAATGTTCCCCGCGGGATCCTTCCCGTCGCAAAGTTTGAGGCCCGGCCCCGCACCAGGATCACGCCCCATTTTGACCCCGCGAGCCACTAACTCGCGGCGCGCGCCGGACACGTCTTCGACATAAAAACAGAACTTGTTTCGGCAGGCCGAGGCTTGTCCAGAATGCAGTGACAGCCGGGCGTCTCCAGCATCGAAATCGACAAACCCTGGCTCGCGCGTAAGCACCTTCAGGCCGAGTTTTCGCTCATAGAACGCGGCGACCCCTTCGACATCTTCTACAAACAGCATGATGCGGCGAAGTTGAAGGTGCATGCGCTAATATCACTCCTGCTCAAACAACGCCGTTGAAAGATAGCGTTCGCCGAAACTGCACATGATTGTAACGATCGTCTTGCCCTTATTCTCGGGCCGGGCTGCCACTTTCGCCGCCGCGGCGATGTTTCCGCCGCTGCTGATGCCGGCAAAAATTCCTTCTTCCTTGTGCAGGCGGCGTGCCCAGGCAAATGCCTCATCATCCGAAATCTGCACGACTTCATCGACAATGCTGGTATGAAGATTATCGGGCACGAACCCCGCGCCGATTCCCTGCACTTTATGGCGGCCGGGCTGGATGGGTTGGTTTGCCATTTTCTGAGTAATCACCGGGGACGCGACTGGCTCAACGGCAACTGCCTTAAACTCCGGCTTTCGCTTCTTGATCACCTCCGCCACGCCGGTGATCGTCCCGCCGGTGCCCACGCCGGCAACGATGAAATCGACGTTTCCGGCGGTGTCGGTCCAGATTTCCTCGGCCGTGGTCTTATGATGGATCGACGGGTTGGCTGGGTTCTTAAACTGCTGGGGAATCCACGACTTCTTATGCTCGCTCGCCAGTTCCTCTGCCCGCGCGATCGCTCCCCGCATGCCTTGGTCTGCGGGCGTGAGCACGAGTTGTGCGCCAAGCGCTTTGAGCAAGCGCCGTCGCTCAATCGACATGCTCTCCGGCATGGTGAGGATCAGCCGATATCCTTTCGCTGCCGCAACAAACGCCAGCGCGATGCCCGTGTTCCCACTGGTAGGCTCGATGATAACCGTGTCGCGGTCGATCAAGCCGCGCGACTCGGCATCTTCAATCATTGCAGCGCCGATTCGGTCCTTGACGCTGCAGCACGGGTTCAGAAACTCACATTTAACCAGCACCCTGGCCTGATCCCCTGGAATAATGCGATTCAGGCGCACGAGGGGCGTTCCGCCGATGGCGTCGGTGATTGACTCAAAAACACGGCCGATGGGGGGACGGGGCATTGATTACTCCTCAAGTTACGTCCAATTCTCTTATTAACCTATAGTACTATCTGATTAAACTTTCAAGCTCCAGCGCGACCCGTCTGTGGCTACGATCGCAATCTGTCCGATTACACTCCTCCCCACGATGCAAAATCAACCTCCTACGAACCGATCATATGCCTGTTGCGCCTTCACGAGGTCAGTCGTGCCCTGCACAATCGCCCTGCCGTCGGGGAAGATCGTCAATTGAAGCGCATCGGGCGTGCACAGCTTGATAAAGAACTGACTTCGCTCAACGGTCGCGACCGCCGTCAGGCGCGCTGCGAGTGACTGGAGGTTGACGACGGTGTGTGCCGGCGCGCGAATCTGTACAGCGTCGCGCCCACACAAACTGGCCACACGATGGCCGACGTGATCTAGAAATGTAAACGCCCGCTGTACGCAACAAGGGCAATCGGCGCGCTTTCCAGCAGAGACATCAATCAACCTCACCTGCTGATCCCACGCGTCCAGTCTCAGCAACCGGAGCGGCGGCGGGCGATCGACCAGCACCCGGATTGCCAGGACGGCCTGCCACGACGCGACCAAGCCCGCAACACTCGCTAAAACTCCGACGGTATCGCAAGTTGGCAATTCCCCGGCCGAGGGCGGCTCTGGAAAGATACACCGCAGGCATGGCCCGCCGGGCAGGATCGGCATGACGCGTCCCTCCACGCCCACACACGCGCCATACACCCAGGGTTTGCGGAGCTTCGTCGCAACATCGTTCATCAGGAAGCGCGTCACAACATTATCCGTGCCATCCAGCAGCAGATCCACATCGCCCGCCAGCGCCTCAATCTCTTCTGCGCCAACATGCACTATATGCGGCTCAATCGCGACCCGGCTATTCACCCGATTTAGCCGGTCTGCGGCGGCGACAGCCTTGGGAACATGGGCCAGGGCATGCGACTCATCGAACAACGTCTGTCGTTGCAGGTTTGATTCTTCGACGATGTCCCGATCAGCAATGCGGATGAATCCCACGCCGGCGCGGCAGAGTTGTTCTGCGATGACAGTTCCCAGCGCGCCGCAGCCAACGAGCAGCACGCGACCCGCCGCCAAACGCGACTGGCCGTCAATGCCGATTTGCGGGAGAAGGAGTTGCCTTGAGTAACGCGACATCGCTTTATCAATCGACTATAGTCGAGAAGAGAAAGAGGAACCTATGCCCGCCGACACTAAAGACATTCTTGCACACGCGGAAAAGCTGGGACAAATGCTCGTCGATCATCCAGCGGTGGAGAAGTATAAAGCAGCTCAGAAGGCCATTGCCGACGACACGGACGCCCGCAGCCTGATGGGGGACTTCAACCGCATGATCGAAGCACTTGCCCGGCAGGAACAGCAAGGATTGAGCATTACCGACGCCCAACGACTTTCGCTTGAGGCCTTGCAGACCAAACTTGCATCCAACATTAAGGTCAAAGCGATGAACATTGCGCAGATGGATTTCATGGACCTGCTCCGAAAAGTGAGCGAGAGCTGGCAGAAACCCCTCGGAGGGGCGATGGGCGGCGCGGCAGCGGAGTCTGCGGCGCGACCCGGCCCGCAGATTGTGGGTGCCTGACGCCCAAGCTCAAACGCTATTGTAAAGCCCTAGCTCTTTGAGGAGCGTTTCCAGCCGCACGCGGGTCGGGTCAGAAACTGGCACCAACGGTAGGCGAAGGTGCTCCTGAATCACTCCTATCATTTCCAGGGCCGCTTTGACCGGCCCGGGGGAGCTTTCGATAAAATTGGCCTCCATCAAAGGCTGCAGCTTGAAATGCAGTTGGCGCGCATTCTGCCACTCACCCTGCAGGCAAAGTTCGCAGAGTTCGCTCATGAGCCGCGGCGCTTCATTGCTCGCCACGGAAACGACACCCTCCGCACCCAGCGCCATCAGCGGAAATGTCATCGCGTCATCCCCGCTGAGAACGGCAAAATGCTCGGGGCGATTGCGCAGGATCGTTCCGATCTGGCCGATATCCCCGCTGGCCTCCTTCACTGCCGCAACATTTCTAACCTCGTTTGCAAGTTGTAGCGTCGTTGCTGGAAACATGTTGCAACCTGTTCGGCCGGGCACATTATAGAGCACAATGGGCAGGTTCGGTGCCGCGTCTGCAACGGCCTTGAAATGCGCCAGCATGCCCGACTGCGTCGGCTTGTTGTAATAGGGCGCGACAACCAGCGCGCCATCGCAGCCGAGCCGGGCGGCGTCGCGCGTGTACTGCACCGCAGAAGAGGTGCTGTTGCTTCCCGTGCCGGCAATCACCTTGGCGCGGCCATTGGCCTGCTGCAGCACAATCTTGATGATGCGTTGATCTTCCGCTTCACTGGTTGTGGCACTTTCGCCCGTCGTGCCACACGGAATCAACAGCTTTACCCCGCCGGAAATCTGATAATCAACCAGCTTCCGCAGCGAAGGCTCATCGATCGACCCATCGGCCTGAAACGGCGTTACCAGCGCAGTCGCGCAGCCTCGCAGCCAGTCTACTTTCATCGCCATCAGCTCACCTCCTTTGGCAAGATGTCGTCCATGATGTGATCAAACTCAAAAACGCCTGTCTTTCCGACAATCCAACCGGCGGCGAGAACTGCGCCGTCGGCAAACCCTTCCCGATTTCGCGCCGTGTGCGTGAGCAACACCTGGTCGACCCGGCTATCAAACCCGACCCGATGCGTTCCCGGAATGTGACCCGCGCGAGTGGAAGCAACATCAATTCTACGCTTCACAGCACGTTCGACGATGTGCTTCAGCTTCACCGCGGTGCCTGATGGGGCGTCTTTCTTTCGGGAATGATGCTGCTCTTCGATAAGCGGCTCATACCCCTCGACCGCAGCGAACATGCGCGAAGCGACCTCGGCGACGCGATAGAAGACGTTCACGCCAACCGAAAAGTTAGCCCCGAAGACCATGGCACCGCCGGCGCGATCGATGATCAATTTTGATTGATCAAAATCGGCAGCCCAACCCGTCGTTCCGACGACAATGGGCCGCCCGGCAGCAGCACAGGCAGTAACATTGGCCAAGACCGCGCCCGCTGAAGAAAAATCGATGGCGACGTCAGCCAAGGCAAGCTGTTGAACCAAGGTTGCATCTGCAGGTCGGTGAGAACTCGTTACAGTCAGGCCGACAGTGTGCCCCGCAGCCCTAGCCCGATCGGCGATGAGTTGCCCCATTGCGCCATAACCGAGTAATGCGATTTTGAGTGGCCCTTTGCGCATTCAATCATCTCATCGTAGAGGTACGGAGTGAATTGGCCAAACTTCGCCACACAAAATCATCGGTGGCCTTCCGCGACAGTACTTACATAATTTGTGTAAGATCAAGTGGTGAAACTGTATCCACGAATTCAGGTTGCGTCTTGCATTGCCATCGCCTTGACGAGCATCGCTGCCAGCGAGCCGACGATCCTTGTTCCCCCGGAATCGGCGCAAATCCGCGAGGGGTATCGCCTGCTCGGGCGCGTCTGGGTTCGTCCCACGGGACGATTTCAGTTCTCACAAATTCTGAAGGCGGACATCAATCAGTCGCGTCTACAAATTTTGATCGAGCCGGACGACGCGTGGAAACCCAGGCTCATCAACGCACGGCGAGTGATAGCGGAGGCGGATCGGGATCAATCACTCTGGTGGATGATGTTCACGCAAACCACGCAGCTTGTTCCACCTGCCCAGCGCGGCGCGACGATGGTTATGATGCCTGCAGCAGATTCTGGCCCCGCGACGAACGCGGCGTTGCAACTTTCGGGCGTCACTGTCGCGCCCGGCGGAGTGATTCTGCGCGGCACGGGTATGGTCGACGCGCTGTATGTCAATGTCGAGTATCGCGCCGACGCCCAAGGTCGATCCCCGCGGCTAACCATTGCCGATGCAAACAACAAGGGCTTTGATTTTGTGGGCGAAGATCTGGTGGATCTGCTAGCGAAGGATGCCGCCGTCGTGCGCGCGTACCTCTCGCCGTTGCTTCGGGAATTGTCGGGACGAGATCTGTTGATGCCACGCGCCGCCGATGTCTATCGCGCATTTCAGGAGATCGAACCTTCGCCCGAAGAAGAGAGACGGTTTGCCGAGCTTCTGCGGGAGCTAGCGAGTGATGTGGCCTCCGTACGTGCAGCCGCTTCCGACCAGCTTCGCAATTCCGGCACTGGAATGGTGCTTGTAGCGGTTCGGACCGATCTCTCCAGACTTCCGCCGGGGCTTGCCACGCAGGTTCTAATTCTATTGGAAGAAAACAGCTTCGGGGAGACATCTGCAGAGAAGTTGCGAGCCGACTATCAATGGCTGCGCGCACTGGACACATTTCCCGACCGAAGAGTGAGGGATTTGTCACGAGAATTGCTTGCAGAGTTTGTAGACTAGGGTTGCGGCTGAGCCCGCCTAACTGTTGCACGAACGACTAGACCGCTTTCATCCCCTCCGGCGGGAGAAGCAGGACGGGGATCTTTGTGTTTTTGATCAGCTCAACCGGAACATTTCCCGCTAGCAACCGCGCAAAAACATTCTTCCCGGTCAGCCCGAGAACGATAAGAGTGATCTTGTTTTCGGCTGCAGTATTGATGATGGCGCGCGCTACGTCGTCGCTGAACATGAGCAAGGTCTGATTGGGCACGTTGCGGGTTGAAAGCCCATCGGCGAGGATGCGAATCGCCGCTTCGCCGTCGGCTTGTTCCTGCTCGCGCATCTGCCCACCGCTGGGCCTACTCACATGGATGCACAAGACCTCGGCACTCAACCGTCGGGCGAGGTCGGCAAGCGGTTCGACCACGCGTTGCGCGGCAAAAGTCGATGAAACTGCGACGAGAATGCGGCTCATATCAGCATTCCCTCAGCCAGATGCGCTTCGATGAGCGCGCTCATCCGCCTCAAGGCTCTGCCCCGGTGGCTGATCCGGTGCTTTTCATCCGGATGAAGTTCCGCGGTGGTCATTCCCAATTCGTCAATCATGAACAGCGGATCATACCCGAAACCTCTGAAACCACGCGGAGAATCGACGATTTTGCCTTGCATTGTGCCATGCGTGGTCAGAATCACGCTTCCAAGTGGGTTGCAGAGGGCCAGCACGCAGCAAAACCGGGCAGAACGATCGGTGCAACCCGCCATCTGGCGCAAAAGTAGCGCGTTGTTAGCCGCATCTCCATCCCCGGCAGAGTTCATCAACGCCCATCGCGCCGAATGAACCCCGGGCTTGCCACTGAGTGCTGCAACTTCAAGCCCGCTGTCGTCGGCCATCGCCCACACGCTCAGCGCCTTAGCGTAGTATGACGCCTTCAGCATCGCATTCGCGCGAAATGTCAGCCCAGTCTCCTCCGGCGGCTCGACATTCGGATGGGCAGACAGGTCATCCCACGAATAGCGATCATCGCCAAGCATCTCGCGAAACTCTCGCGCCTTGCCGATATTGGTAGTAGCGACCAGAAGCCTCGGTTTCATTGCCCAATGCTCCGCAGCCTGCCGACGCCGGGTTGCTCGGCCGGCACGGTGAGTTGAAATGGTTCGCCCTGCATGCTTGGGTCGGTCAATGGCGAGGCCACCGCCTGGGGAATCGGAACGACAAAGCTATCGGCGGGCTTTAGGATTTTCTTTCCTGTGACAGAATCGGTCATTTCCAGAATCTTGACCTCGCCGTTAATCGCATGCTCGGGAAATCTTCGCATTGTCTCGCGAAGCTGAGGATCTACCACAATTGGCTTGCTCTGCACCACCTGCACGGGCTTGTTCTGGTTGTCGCGCAGATTATCCGCAAATGCCTTAGGCAGCGGCTCTGTAGACTTGAGGAATGATTGCTCGGGATTGCCGTCGATGTTTGATCTCAGCTCATCGCGTCGAATGGCCGAGTCGGGAAACGCGCCCACGCAAACGCTGCTGGTCGTGTCGCCATGATAGTAGTACGCCTCAATCCCCTGGGCACGCGCGTCACGCACCGCGCTCACCGCCGCCTGTTTACGATCGACGCTGCCCGTGTATGCACCAATCTGCAGCGTATAAGATCCGCGAGCATTAATCAGGTTCCATTCCGGCGGGGCTATGGGGTCGGGCGAGTCGAGGCCGACAAAAAATGCGAACTTAAACGGGCGGTTTCCCAACTGATCGGCCAACGCATCAATCCGTACGCGGTCGGTCTGGGCGCGTTTGCTGTCAGGGTCATTTGTAAGGTTGAAGCTTTTGTAGAATCCGTAGTAGATGGTGCTCTGGCCCTCGCCGTGAACGGTGTACCAATCTTTGAGCTGGGTTTGCGATTTCAACTGGTCGCAAACCGAGTTGGCCCGTTGGACGTGGCCGGCACCTGCGACGGTCTGGCAATAGATAGTCCACTGTGCGCCTGCGGGCGGGGTGGGCATTCCTGAAGGTGCAGCTGCGACCGGTACCGCGCGGTCGGCGGCTCGCGGAGCGTGAATTGCTCCGCCGGCATTGCTGCCCTCGAATGTTGCGCCAGCATTTGATGGCACGGCTGGCGACGTTCTCGCCCCGCCGCCGCAGCCGGCGACTGTCGCGAGCAACGCGATTGCTATGAGTGTTAGCCGCATGGTCAATTCCTTGGTGCTAAAACATCGCTGTCTGAGTGCGAACGAGGTCATCTACTGCATCATCTTCAACAGTTGCCGACATCCCGCGGTGGCGAGATCGGTCAACCGCCCAAGTGCTGCAGGATCAAACCCCTGGCCATTCTCTGCCGACGCCTGCACTTCGACAAACTTTCCGGCACCAGTAAAAGCGACATTCATGTCCACATTCGCTCGTACGTCATCATCATAATGCAGATCAAGCCGGGGTTCGCCATCAACCAGTCCAACGCTCACCGCCGCAAGCTGATCCACGAGTGCACGGTCTGGCGCGTACAGGCTCGCATCAAACCTCGGTTTGACGGAGTCGTTAACCGGTGCGATATCGTCGCCGAAGTTGGCGCGACCACCCGTCGGCAGGATCATACCCGGAACATCGCGATAGCTCCTCGGAAGCTTGGCAATGGCATCGCGTAGCGCCAGAAAGCCAGCGCAAATACTGGCCGTACGAGTCCCGCCGTCGGCCTGTAGAACCTGGCAGTCGATTGTGAGCGAGTGCGGGCCGATCTTTGTAAGGTCCACCACAGCGCGCAGACTTCTTCCGATCATCCTCTCGATTTCGGTGCCGCGACTGTCGGTGTGACCGGCGCGCGGCCAGTTTTTTCGAAATGAGACGCATCCGGGCAGCATGATGTAGTTGGCAGTAACCCACCCACCAGGTTGGTCGTCTTTCATCCACGGTGGCAGCTCTCGCACCAGGCTGGCGGTGGCAAGAATGATCGTCTTGCCCTGCTCCCATAGCACGCTCCCTGCCGGTGCCGCGGTAAACGCACGGGTGATTTTGATCGGTCGAAGTTGATCGTTTGATCGTCCGTCTGTTCGCATCAACACAAGTATACTCTGACGAGGTGCGACGGTGAAACTCCCTGAGTTTCTCAGGTCTGTGCTGGCTCGTCAGAGCGAAGGTCGATCGGGTCGGGTGTGTCAGGGTCGCGGATGACGATGGTGCCAGCCATGACATCTCCGAGCCTCTGCCGGAGCGGCGAAAGAAAGATGAGCAGCAAGAGCGGCGAACCCGGCACGACATCGATCACGCGAACCAGGTTTCTCAGTAACAGCGACGATCGCTTCGGGGGCGTTCCATCCACTCCCACCACGCGCAGCCGACACGCGATCTTTCCCACTGTCCTGCCAAACACCATTTCCATGGTTGTAGTGTAGCACAGATAGGATATTGCCCCCGCGGCGAGATAGAGAAGTGTGGTCTGATCGGCCAGCGCCTCGGCAGCGGCATCGCGATCAAGCAGCGAGACGCGCCAGAGTGTGACAATGATGAGTGGAAACAAGTCAATCATTCCCGCAACAAACCGCCGGGCGAATGGAGCAAGCTCTACATGAATCGCTGCCGAGGCTTCGGACTCCGCTTCTGACCGAAACACGGCACTGGAAAGCAGCACTGCAATTAGCGCCATGAGCAGGATCGACCAAATGCTCATCGGCTTGTGGACGGGGGGCAATCGGCCGAGGTTGACCGGCTTCCCCGCGGCTGTGCCGTCAAGGGTGAAGGACTGTTCACTCAGCCTATCGCCGGCGGCGGTCAGCAGTCGCAGATGGCCGGAAAAATAGGCCGTCGTCTTACTGGCGGCATCGCGCAGGCTCGAGTCGGCCAACAGTGGAACCCCAATGCCCCAGGTGTCGCGAAGTAAACGCACCTCGCCGGCGGACCCTGCAGCGGCGATCCAGATCGTCGGCACCGCGGTGCCCGACAACAGTCGAAAGTCGTCGATCGCAAACGATGTCTTCAGAGTCTCCACCCCAGTCCAGTCGCCGCTGCGGCGCAGACGGGTAAAGCTGATCTCCCGAGGAGCCGTCTGCCATGCAATCATCGGCCTGTTATCAAACATCCCGGTCGACAAGCGTGAGTCATTCCGTGCTTCGGCAGGGACAATCGCCCGTGGTTCCCAGCCGTTTCCGGTAAACAGGTAAGTCTGCATCTGCCCCGGTTCAACCCGCGGCTGGGCTGGCTGGGTGCTTGCGTCAAGTCGGTTGATTGGGACACCCACCGCCCAGAGGGATTGATCGTCACTCGTCAGCGCACGCAAAATCGCGCCGTCGGGCAAGCCCGGCCCTCGACTACTACCCCCTGGCCAGACCAGAAGCCACGATTGATCGTCCATGAGCACCGCGGCATCAGCGTGCCGATGCGCGATATCGCGAACACGACCTCCCACCACGGCAACGCGCTGCCAGGGGACACCGCTGGAAACATCGCGCATGCGAATCTCGGTGCGCAGGGAAGTGGCGCTACGCTCCCCGGGTTCGAGCACCTGTGCGACCCAGTATCGGCTCTCGCTCGCCGCAGACAGCACTTCTCGCTGTGCCGCGGTGGCTGAGGTGGCACAAAGCAGGATGAACAGGCTAACGAGCGGGCGATTGATCATCGATACGAACCACATTCGAGACGCCCGCATTGTCAGCATTCGGCCCGGGGAAGCGAATCGACCCCTCGCGTGGCACGCCGTTGTTTTCCAGCTTCAGTTCGTTCAGGCTCAGTTTCAGTTTGGCCTGTCGATCGGGAAACAGCAGGTCGTACTCGGTGGCAACGAATGCATTTGTCTCCCCAACCTGTTGATGCTTCGACAAGTAGGCCCGCAGCACAATCCGGCCATCGACGTCGAACAACAGTACCAACCGCGGATGCTTGGTCTCCCGGTCATACCACACTTCCTTCTGAGCGACCCACTTCGACTGCGCCCTGACAATCCAGACGAACATGTACGCATCTGCGTCGTTGTTGAACCGCATCACCGGCGCCGGCTCACGCGTGAGGTCGGTATTGAGGTCACCGACGGCCAATACTTCAGATAGCAAATCAGGTTGAATCGGAATGAGTGCTGAATCGGCCGTGGCGAGCTTCTCGAAACTGCCCCACCACATGGTGTCCGCTTCAGGGCGCACAATCATCCAATACTCATCGCGCGTTGTACCAAGCTCAAAAATCTGTCCGGCGATGTCCTTCTTCCCGACCAGCCGAAACTCGCTCGGTTTGCGGACCAGGATGGTTGCCGAGCCATTCACAAACTGAGATCGCCCTCGATCGGAAAATGTCGCCTCAAAGTCGCCTTTGGCCCACAGCGTCGGAAGCTGGCCATTGTTGTTGTTGATGGCGCCAACGACGTCAATCAAAGTCTCCGTCACACCAAAATAGCCTTCAGGCTGGCTCGCTGAGGGCGAACCCTTGCAGCCGAGCAGGTGGGTGCAGGCAATCACGCACAGACAAGGCCAGCAAAAACCAAGCCGAAGAAGCCGGGCCGCGATCACGGCCGTCCGCAGCGCTGAGGGGCTGGGAAGACACAGATCGGCAGTGAACGCGCCTCGTCGCGGATGATGTAATGAAGGTCGTGCTTCCATCGCTGTGTCTCCCCTTCTGTTGCTTCTGTATTCATTCGGGCAGGCATTCAGCTAGAGTTCGCTGTTCAATATCTGGCCAATCTGCTGCGTGACTTCTCCGAGTTGATCTTCTGTAAGCCTTGGGTCGATCATTTCGCAGGGCTTATCGCGGCCCTTGAGTTTGACGGTCCAGACATCGTGGTTCTGATCATGCCGTGAGGTTTCATAACTGAGAAGTCTCTTTCGCATTAAGATCAACCCTAGCACAAATCGAAAGCTCACCTTCGGCGGTTCCTGAACATCGGAGAGGCGCTCGAACAATTCGCAGAGCACCGTATCATCGACGAATAGCTTCTTGACTTTATTCGGTTCAGGCATAACCGCCTGCCAGAATGCGACGAGGCCATCCTTTGCAAAGTCGTCCCAAGCCGCCGTTGCGATATCGAGACGTTCGAAGCCGAGCGGCGACTCGCGTAGTGCGGCCATGAACTTATCGCCGGGCGAGATGTCGGCGCCGCTTATGGCGCATTTACCAAGCGGCTTGCCAAACTCGTAAGTTCCCTGTCGTGCGGGTGCTGCGGTGGACATGATCTGGGCTTAACCTCCGTGTTTTCAAACAACCTCATTCTATCACAAACGACCGGGATGCAGTACCGCCGGGGCCTACAATAAAGCGGACGCGTTTGCCACACTTGGGGCAGGCACCATCGTACCGCCGACCATCTTCGCTGCGGTAAATCCTCTGATAGACACTACAGCATGCAAACATGGCTTGAAGAAATGGCCGCGCCTCGCCGCGCGCCAAGATTTCCGCACGGTTCGATCCGGAGCTCAAGCCGCCGGAGTTTCGAGTGGTTGAAAGATCGAGCTTGTAATCTCTCGGGTCGGAAGGCACAGGTTTACCCGTTCTCGATCCGATTCCAGATCAATGGAATCAGGTCACCGATCTTGCGCACACACCGGTGCTGCAAAACTTCGCACCAGCTTCGAAACTGTTCACGATCAGTCGCCGGCAAGTCCTCGTTGAGATTGACGCGAACGTTATAGGTCCCGCAACGGACCGTCGCCATCGCCAATTCGGCGCAAACTGCCAAATCGCTCAAAAGCCATCGGTTGGCAATCGGAGCGGCTTTAACCGCCTGGTCCAACACCGCCGCCGCTGTGGCAGCGATCGCTTGCGGGACGCGAATCGCCGTCAGTAACGCAGCGGCCAATTCGTCGGGGCCCGCCCCGCCCTTCTTCAACGCCTGCGACGCTTCAAATGCCAGTTGATCTTCGGCTGCCAGTTGAAGCATCATCATGCGGGCGGCCGTCAGGTGCCTGAGCGATGATTCAAGCGCCGGCTGGCACGATTCAAGACCCTTTTTTCCGACGCTGTAGTTGACTGCCATCTCCCCAATCGCCGCTGCCAGTGCGCCCACGACGCCCGCCACCGCGCCACCGCCGGGGGTTGGTTGCTTTGCGGCGACTGCCGCCACGAACTCGGAGAGGTTGGTCGAGGAAGAGGTCATGGTCTTAAGCGTCGGTTGGTGCCATCACCCCGGTGTACCCTCATCTTCCGTCTCAATTTCGTGGAGGTAGGTCAACGCCCGCTCCAGCTCATTTTTTAAGTGCCGGACTCGAAGCAAGCTTTTCACGCGCGTCAGCAACTCGAATTTATTGACAGGCTTGCTAACAAAATCGTCCGTGCCACACTCGCTTGCCTGCTCGATATCACCCAGTTCATTCAGCGCTGTGACCATCAAAATCTGGATGTCGCGCGTTTTGGCGTCGGCCTTGAGAGTTCGGCAAACCTGAAAGCCACTCATCCGCGGCATCATGATGTCCAGCAAAATCAGGTCCGGGTTATGCGCCTTGACCGCGTCCAGTGCCTCGACACCATCAACTGCAGTCACAAGTCTCACGGGAAGTGTTTCGAGGAATGCCTGAAGCAGTTCCAGATTCTGCGCGTTGTCATCTACAATGAGCACCGTCGATTGGGGCAAAAAGCTCTCGTGGCTCGGATTGGGATTGGGTGGGGTTTGCTGTTCTGTCATGCTTGTAACTCTCGCGGTAAGAATTTCAGTGATCGATACAATGCACGATCAAGCTCAACTCGGCTTGCCTTCAATCGGCGCATCAACCGGCGGAGGTCATCGGGGCGGTCAACGTCGTCCCACATTCCGGCATGCCGGACATCATACCCTGCCTTCTGTGCCCGTGCGATAACCTGTGACGCTTCACGCCCGCTCGACCACTCGATATCTCTAAACAGGGTGGCGGCGTCCACACCCGCACCAAGCCCCACGCTCCAGAACCCGCCATCGCCCGCGGCACCGATGACAACTGTGCCTTGCTTCACCAGACGCATCGCATGAATCAGTGTTGCATCAGGTACATCAGGGCTATCAACCCCAATGAAGAATGGCCGAAATGGCAACGGCGACTGGAGGCGCGATGTGGCGTCGATCAGCCGTTCGCCCAGATCGCCGGAAGCTTGCGGCTCGATGACCCCAAACAACTCCCGAGGCAAGAGCGCGGCAAACGGCAGCACCATCTCAGGCGGATCCGCAAATACGACTGGCAGCGCGACCCTAAGTGAACTAACACGCCGAATCCAATGACGAATGAACACGGTTTGCACCCGCGCCGCCTGTTCGGGAGTCAACTTCGGCGTCAGCCGCGTTTTCACTGTGCCGGGCGTCGGATACTTCGCCATTATCGTGAGACGAAGCACTGCGCTAATCTGCTCGAAGCTCGGGTCTTGGCACTTTCTATCCATTTGATTCACGCAGCGGCTTGTCGATTTTGAAGATACCCCGAAGGAAATCAAAACTCTTCCGCGCGGCCGCATCAGGGTCGGCGGTCTCGGTGTAAAGCTCAACTGTTGCAAATTGGTCGAAACCGATCGCATCGAGTGCTGCGGCAAGGGCCTCCCAATCAAGCATCCCTTCGCCGGGGATGGTGTGATAGTGCTTCCGCCCCGGCAGATCTTCGACGTGCAGATTCCAGATGCGACCGGCTAGCGATTGCACCACATCGCTGATGCGCTCGCCCATCACTACACTGTGCCCAATGTCCAGATTTGCCCCCAGGCGGGCACTGCCGAGCCGGTCGATCCACTCGCTCAACTCGGTTACATACTCAATGAAAAGCCCCGGCTCGCACTCAATGCCGACATTCACCTCAAGTCGTTCAGCGACATCGAGCACAGGCTTAATCGACTCCGCAAACTGCCTCGCCGCCCGCGCCGGCGGCATTCCGCCAAGACAGCGCCCGCTGGTGATGCTAATGGCGGGCGCGCCAATCTTGCGCGCAAACTCTAATGTCTTTAAAATCATCCGCACGCGATCGGCACGATACTGCTCGACTGGGCTAATGAGACTAGGCTCAAAGTACGGCTCCGGCGGAGCGTGTCGCCAATAGCCAAAGCTGCAGTTGGCATTCACATTGCTCACACGCAACCCCGTCTCATCCAAGGTGCCACATAGCCCCCGGATAAGTGCGTCGTCAATCTGATCGGGATACGCATGGGGGACGTCTGCCAAAATCTCAACACCGGCAAACCCCGCCCAGGCAATCGATCGAACAGCGGCGTCAAGGGAAAACCGGGTGAATGCATTGGTACTGAACGCGAGAAGCATCGATCTCGATCGTACGGAATTCATCAAAGGCAGCAACTTCGCGCAAGGCGACGACAGTAACCAGCCTGCGCCATGCCGTGCAGCGGCCCTCCAATACCTCTGCTCTCGCCCTTCGGACCGCGGCTTCCGAATCGCACATCTGCTTGCTTGGAAATCCGGATCCGCTTACAACCTTCAGGTGACTGGAGGAACGGTTTATGTCGCTCAATTCTCGGCTGGCAATCGCTTTATCACTCGCAGGTACCGTCTTCTTGGCCGCGGGGTGTTCAAATCAGGCTTCGGAGCAGACTGCTAAGCGCGAAACCGATCGCGTGGCGATGCAGATTGAGGATCTCACCACGCAGCGGAACGTGCTGAAGACCGAACTCGACCGCGTAAAGCAAATCGCCGGTCAGGCGCAGCGGGACCTGTCTGTTGCGCAGACACAGTTGCAACAAGATCAGGCAACGCTAGCACGGGCTAATTCAGATCTTGCGGCCGCTAAGCGGGAACTCGCAGACGCTCAGTCGCAACTCGCTGATGCACGGTCGAAAATGCAGTCGCATGCCGCACCCGTGCAAGCAGAAGGCCGCAGCCTTAGCGCGCCGTCCACACAGCCAAATCACAACAAGTAAGCCGCAGGGTCACTCGCGTCAATGCCGACACTCGCCGCCGCACACTCGCGCGACTCGCAGCGCGCCGCCGGCGTGATGATGCTGTTTGCCTGCGCAGCGCTGTGGAGCCTGAACGGCCTGGTGGTAAAACTAGCTAAGGCTGATCCGCTCGCCTTCGCCGGGCTGCGTAGTGCCATCGCGGCGGGATTTGTGCTTTTGTTTGTTGGTTTTTTCACGGGGAGTCGCCCTCGGTTCTGGCCAATGCTCGCGAGTGTGGTGCTTCACACATTAATGGTTGGGTTCTTCATTGCCGCAATCACACTCGGTAAGGCGGCAAGCGGCGTGATTCTGCAATACACAGGCCCGGCGTGGGTCGCTCTCATTGCCTGGGGCCTGCAAAAGCAGAGCATCGGCCGTCGCACCATCCTCGCGGTCGGGCTGACAATGATGGGCGTCATTGTGATGCTCGTGGTGCCGATGATGCACGAAGCAGCGTTCGACCCCATCGGGCCATTTTGCGGGCTGCTCGCCGGTTTGGCCTTTGGCGGCCTTGTGGTAATGCTTGAAAAGGTCGACCGCGACTCCGGTGGGGCTAACCCCATTCTCATCATTTTCATCAACAACGCGGGTACGGCCCTGATCCTGGTTCCTTTAGCCCTCGCGTATGATCGATTGCATGTCTCGGCGTACCAGTGGCAGCTGCTGATCTTCTGCGGCATTGTGCAGCATGCTCTCGCGTACCTGCTCTTTCAGTTAGGCCTGCGACGGGTACCACCCGTCAGCGCTTCTTTGCTCATTTTGCTCGAGCCTCTGCTCAGCCCCACCTGGGTCGCAATCTTTGTCGCAGAGTATCCCTCAAAATGGGATTTGATCGGTGGCGCCGCCATTTTTTCGGCTCTGATCCTCGAAGCGACAGGAAGAAAACGCGCCGAAAGTGTGAACATTGCGGTCGATTGAACGATACTTCTGATAGATGGCGTATCTGATTTTTGCAGATCGCAAAGGGGAGCTGGCACGACATCAACTGGTCGGTCCGGTAACCATCGGTCGGTCGAACGAGTGTTCGATCGCGGTGCATGATGCGCTGCTGTCCCGCAAGCATTGCAAGATCGAACGCGTGCTCGACGGCTGGGTCATAGAAGACCTCGGCAGCAAAAACGGCACGCAGATCGACAATCACCCTGTGGCACGCCGGACACTGCTCGACGGGGACGTGTTGCAGATGGGTCGTACCCGGGTCTGCTTTCGAGCGGGCGCGTTCGTACCTGCCCCACCGGTAAACCGCCCTGCTGACATGCGGCCGCTTGATCCGATCGAGGCGCTCGCGGGCACGGTTGCAGGGTTTCGCATGGAGTTGGAACCGGCCATAGATACTACTCACTTCCCAACACCGCAGCCCAAGCCCGCCGAACCCAACACCCCAAGCGTGCTCGAGGCGCAGTCGTTGATCACCGGGCTTTCGAGCAGTTCCTGGGATGAGCTCTCAGCACGCACCGGCCTGCCACCCGGCCGAGAAACACGCAGGCGCCCAAAAGTCAGCGTCAATGACGTCATCAGTACTCGCCCTGCGGTCCGATCTTTCGGACGGACAAAGCGCCGCTGGCTTCTTCGACTCGCGGGCGCAATACTGACGATTACAGTGCTCGCGATACTTATCGCGAAGGCGCTATAGACCTAGCCGTCATTCAATCCCTGCCAGTGTGACAACACGGCGGGTGTCTGGTATCGATGGCAGTCGCTTGAAAGACTCGTTCAACCCCAACTCCTCCGCCACCCCTCAGCAGCCGCTTATTGCAATCGTGGCGATCTTGCTCGGGATTGCGATCAATCTGGTGGTGAGCGGCTACCAGTTTGGATTGAGCAATCACTCGGTCTACCTGATTGATGCACTCCGGAAAAACGATCCCGGACTACTTGCGAACGACTGGTTTTACACACAGACGTTGCAATACCACAGCGCATTCGGCTGGATGACCGCAGGACTGTTACGGACGGGTTTACTCGAACCGGCATTTGCGCTCATCTACGCAATGCTCCTCGTGGTCTTTCATGTTTCGTGGCGCGGCATCGTCCAGCGGCTGGGCGGGGGCAACGATGCTTACCTGCTTTCTGTGGTGCTGTATTTCATCTCGGCTGGCGGTATTGGCCTGGGAACCTACCAGTTTTTTCAGGACTCATGCGTGCTGGCCAGCAACATCGCCAACGTAGCGATGTTTGCCGGCGCGGCAGCGTTCATTCACGGGCGCCTGATCCTGGCGGGGATGTGCCTGGGTGTCTCGGGGCTATTTCACTTGAACCACGCCGTCGTCGTGCCAGTCCTCTGGCTTGCGATCTCCCTCTATGAGAATCGGCTGGCTGTTTCGCGATGGCTACGACCCATCTACCTCACTGCCACCACGCTCGCCGCAGTTGGATGCGCCGTGAACGTAATTCCGTCTGCGATGGCGAAACTCAGCCATCCTGGGCATCCGATCCCGCTCGAACAATTTGTGGACTGGTACGCGGCGCTCCGCCATCCGCATCACTATCACCCGGCTAGCTGGCCCTGGGTCATCTGGCTCGCGTTTTGCTTTTGGATCCCGCCGGGGCTGGTGGGGATGTCCTTGATCCGCACGGAGTCGCGCGACAGAACCGCCGCCGTCTTGCTGTCGATTTTGGTACTCCAGGTAATCGCACTGTGTTTCGCCGGTCTTTGGTATGTCAGTGAAACCCTGGTACAGATGAGTCTGTTTCGGTTCAGCATTATCGTGCATCTGCTGCTGGTGGTCTTCGCTGCGGTACTCATGACGCGTTGGAAGGCAATGGTATGGGCGCTTCCAGCATGCCTGATCTTTGCAGCGGGCGTGCTTTTGCTTTCTCCATTTACCGACATTGCCCGAGCACGAGCAGGATCGATCATCATGCTGGTAGCGATGGGCTTCGCACCGATGGTGGTATTGTTAAGCCGCAAGCGAGCATGGCCGGCGATTGCGTCGGGCATGCTGGTTACGGGGCTGCTTCTCGCAGGATTTGACCGAATCACCGGGCTTTCGCGCCCGCTGGTCAAGGTGGATGAGGACTACCGCGCGCTCTGCGCATGGGTAGCCGACTCCCGAAACACAGACCCTGCCGGGGTGTTCTTAGTTTCGCCGGTCGATGAGGATTTTCGATGGTTCGCCAAGCGGGCAATTGTCATTAACTGGAAGAGTGTTCCACAACTGGCAGGCGAGTTGCCCGAATGGCACGCGCGCATGGCCGCGGCATTGGGATGGGAGACTCTCGACGCCCTCCCGCGAGGGTCATACTTGCTTGCGCAGGACGCGATGCGGTCGCGATATGAGAAGGTTGACGGCAGTGCGCTGTTCACGGGCGCACGGCGATATGGCGCGCAATATGTAGTTGCGGTGCGAAGTCTCGGGAGCGAGTTTGAGCCGTACCGAGTCGGCCCCGCATTCGGCAGGTATTTACTGTACAAAGTCTCGCGATAGAGTCAGGGATACTATGATTATCACGCAACACGCGCACGCCCGGGCAGGATTGGTCGGCAACCCATCCGACGGTTACTTTGGCAAGACAATCTCGTTCATCATCCGCAACTTTTCGGCCACCGTGTCGCTGTGGGAGAGCCCCCATTTTGAGATCATCCAAAGCGAGGGCGATCTTTCAAAATATGAAAGTCTCGACTCCTTCCTGCGCGATCAGAAGCTCTACGGCTACTACGGCGGGGTGAGATTGATGAAGGCGGCAGTGAAGCGGTTTCATCATTATTGCGAACAGCAGGGTCGCGAACTCGATCGCAGAAGTTTCACCCTCACCTACAAGACAGACATTCCAAGGCTGGTTGGGCTAAGCGGATCGAGCGCAATCGTCACGGCGACCATGCGCGCCCTGATGGAGTTCTATAACATTGAAATCCCACAGCATTATCTGCCCACCCTGGTGCTTTCTGTCGAGCGCGACGAGTTGGGCATCAACGCCGGACTGCAGGATCGCGTGATTCAGACTTATGAGGGTATGGTCTACATGGATTTCGAGCGCACTCAGGTTGAGTCGCAAGGTTATGGAAAGTATGAACCGCTCCGCCCGCCAAAGCCCCCCCCGATCTATGTAGCATTTGACCCTCAGCGGGCGGAGATAAGCGATGTGCCCCACCGCAATCTTCGCGAACTGTGGAACCGCGGCGACGCTGGGGTGGTTGCCGCGATGCGAAAACTGAGCGACCTAACCGATGCGGGAAGGAAGGCGATCATGGCCGCCGATTGGGGCGAGTTGGGAAGGGTGATCGACGCCAACTACGCGGTACGCCAATCAATCATGAACATTGCCCCTGAAAATCACCGCATGGTGGAGACCGCGAGAAGCGTCGGTGCCAGTGCGCACTTCAGCGGCAGCGGCGGCGCAATCTGTGGGCTTTATCGCGACGGCAAACACTACCAGGATATCGTCGACGCGCTGGCAAGCATTCGCTGTACGACGATTCGGCCCATGATCTTCGATGCGTAGGCGCGGCGTCGTCTGGTTCTCAGAGTATGAATCTAAGGAGGTTTTGCGTGGCCGTCGAAGCGAACAGCGAGTCGAAACCGTCAGCGATTACAAAGGCGATTATCCCTGCTGCTGGCTTTGGCACGCGCATGCTGCCTGCGGCGAAAGCTGTGCCTAAAGAGATGCTGCCGGTGCTGGACAAGCCGACGATTCAGTATGTGGTTGAAGAGTCGGCCGCCGCGGGGGCGGTGAATGTGGCAATTGTTACCTCAAGAGAAAAGAAGGCCATTGAGGATCACTTCGACCGCTTTCCCGAGTTGGAGGCGCGCGTCGCCGCGGGCGGCAAAGACGCGTATCTGCGGTCTATCAATGAGCTTATGTCGAAGGTGCGCTTCACTTCGGTTCGCCAGCGCGATCAACGCGGCTTAGGCCACGCGGTGTTGCAAGGCAGGGATCACGTCGGCGCTGAACCGTTCTTATGCCTGCTGGGCGACACAATATTCAGTGGGGCAGACGTGTCGCCGGCGCAACAGTTAATCGATGCCCACCGCCAACTCGGCACCGCAGTCATCGGCTTGCAGCGGGTGGCAGCGGATCGAGTGGACCGCTACGGAGTTATCGCTGGCGACACGACCGCCGATGGGTTGATTCGCATCACCGATCTCATCGAAAAGCCCAGCAAAGACAAGGCTCCGAGCAACCTTGCCATCGCGGCGCGATATCTGCTGACCCCTGCGATATTCCAATGCATCGACCTGGTTAAGCCAGGCAAGGGTGGCGAGATCCAACTGACAGACGCGCTCAAGCTACTGCTCGCTCGTGAACCAATCCACGGAGTCGTTCTACAGGCCAAGCGACACGACGTCGGTGACCCAACCGAGTGGCTCAGAACAAACCTCATATTCGCACAGCGCGATCCACTAACCTGGAACTCACTTAAGCCAACACTCAGTGAGTTGATGAATGAGTCATGAAGTCATCCTCATCGTCTTGTCAAACGCGCCCTACGTGCGCATCAGACTCGGCGCGCAAATTGTGGCAACATGCTCTTGACGTCTTTCAATACTGCGATATGTTTCTTGTGTTCAGAAAAGTACTCCAACGGGTCGGAAGTGGTGGCTCCCTTCCGGCCCGTTTTCTTTTTTTCGAACAGTACACATCGGTGAGGGGGTGGGTGAGGGCGTGCTTCAATCGGCTGCATCAAACTGCATTTCGGCATCATCCTCGCTGGAGAGAACAGGTTCTGCCTCGATCAACTCGTCCGCAAACAGCTTCTGCTGCTCAAGCCGTTTTACGCGTGCGTTACCTTCGCCGACCACAGTCGTGCTGCCCGGCCCGAGTAACTTGTCGGCGGCGGCGACGAGGCCCATCGTCGGCTTGACCGAGAAATCCTTACCGAGCGCGATGACCACGCGGTTGCTTTCGGCGGAGGAAATCTGCACGAAAGTTCGCAGTTTCCCTCGATGCTGGTGGAGAAGCGGCTTTAGCTCTTCAAGCTTAGCCGGCGTATGCCGGATGCGGTCCACGCGAATCGCCACCGCGTTGGCGAATCGCGGAACCGATTCCTCGATCGAAACAACCTCGTTTACCACAAGACTGGGAGTCTCCCGGCGGCGGTCTACTTTACCCCGTAGAAAGAGAATTGATTCATTGGCAATCAGTCCGGGATGCTTCTGAGACACCTCTGCGAAAGTATCGGCAAAAATGACCGCGTCGACTTGCCCCTCCATATCCTCCACCGTCAGCATCGCCATTGCCATACCGGCGCTTCGTCCGGTTTTGGTCACGGTCTTCTTCACGCGCGTGATCATCCCGCCGAGCGTTACCTCGCGTCCTTCCGACATGTGCATGATGTCCCGGGTGGTCGCCGAAGTGAATTGCTCGATCATCATCTGATGCTGAAGAAGCGGATGGCTAGTGATGTAAAATCCGAGCAGTTCCTTCTCAAACTTCAACAACTCGGAGTTGGGCAATTCCTCCACGTCAGGAAGACCCGCCCCCAAGCTGCTGCTCGGCAAAGCCGCCCCTGCGGATTCGCCGCTAAACAATCCGATCTGTCCCGATCGCTTGTCAGTTTGTGCCTGCTGCCCCATTTCTACGGCCTTATCCAACACCTGCAAAAGCGGCGCGCGCTTTGGCGAAATCCCAGCGAATGCGCCGCACTTGATGAGTGCGTCGATTGTGCTCTTCTGCACCGTTCGTAAATCGACTCGTTCGCAGAACTCGTACAATCCCGTGTACGCCCCCCCTTTCGTGCGTTCTTCTATGATTGACTCCACGGCCTTCTCGCCTACGCCCCGCACTGCCATTAGTCCAAAGCGAATAACACCCCCAGTAGCCGAGGTGGTGGCGGGATTACCTGGCTCGCTGAAGGGCTTTCGTGTCTTCGGCCCTACTTTGCCGCTTGGCCGCTTTGGCAACTCGGTACTCGCCGAAAAAACCGGCGTGAAATCCTTCTCCGAAACATTTACATCAGGTGGCAGTACTGCGAGCTTCATCCGCCTCGCCTCTTCGATGTATTCCACCATTTTGTCGGTGTTACCCATTTCGTACGTCAGCAATGCGGCCATGTACTCGAGCGGATGATAGGTTTTCAGGTGCGCAGTCTGAAACGCGATCACAGCGTACCTTGTGGAGTGGCTCTTGTTGAACCCGTATCCGCCGAACTTCAGAATCAGGTCGAAGATCTCCTCGGCTTTACCTTTGCTCACGCCTTTATTCATCGCACCCTTGATGAAATCGGGCTTAAACTTGGCGATCACATCGACCGTCTTCTTGCTGATAGCCTTGATCAGCTTGTAGGCGTTGCTCAGCTCGATCCCGCCGAGTTGATTGAAGATCTGCATCACCTGCTCTTGATAGACCATGATGCCGTACGTTTCCTGCAGAATGGCATCCATGATCGGATGCACCTCAGGCACGGCCTCCTTACCATGCTTGCGAAGGCAATATGACGGGATCAATTCCATCGGCCCCGGTCGATAGAGGGCGTTGGCGGCAATCAAATCTTCCAGACGATCTGGCTGCATCTTCATCAGCAGATCCTGCATGCCGCCCGATTCAAACTGGAATATGCCCCTGGTCTCTCCGCGGCAGAACAGGTTAAGCACTTCCTTGTCCGCCAGATCGACTTTCTCAATATCGATATCGACATGCCTTGTCTGCTTCACCAGCCCCACCGCACGCGTGATGACGCTCAGGGTGCGCAGGCCCAGAAAGTCCATTTTCAGCAGGCCGCATTTCTCGCTGATCGGGCCTTCAAACTGGGTGAGAACGTTATCATCTTTATCCCGGCACAGCGGGATAACTTCGTCCAACGGCTGGTCGGCGATGATCACCCCCGCGGCGTGCACGCCCGAGTTGCGACACATCCCTTCCAGCTTCTTGGCGATCGTAATCACTTGGCGAATCATCGGATTCTCGTCGTGCAGCTTTCGCAGTTCGGGCGTCTGAGCGATGGCCTTGTCGAGCGTCATCCCGGGTGAAGGAGGAATGAGCTTTGTCAGCGCATCGATTTCCTTAAGCGGCACACCCATCACCCTGCCTACATCCTTGCATGCGGCCTTCGCAGCCAGTGTGCCAAAGGTGATAATCTGCGCGACATGCCCGTATTTCTTCCGCACATAGTCGATCACGCCAGCCCGGCCGTCCTGGCAGATGTCGATATCAATATCGGGCATCTCGTTACGGGAAGGGTCCATGAATCGCTCAAATAGCAAGCCGTATCGCAGCGGGTCGACGTTACAAAGACCGAGCAGATAACCCACCATCGTCCCGACGCCAGATCCCCTCGCGCCAACTGGAATTCCATTCTGCCTCGCAAAATTGCAGAAGTCCCAGACAATTAGAAAGTAGGAGCAAAACCCCTTCATCGCGATAATCTTCACCTCGTATTCGAGGCGGTCGCGGATTGCCTGGCTGACGTCGCGAGTTCCGTATCGCCAATCAAGGCCCTCTTCGCAAAGATCGCGCAGATATTGCTCGTCGGCCGGAATTCCCCCGGAAGCCGGCCGATCGTCCATGCAGGCAACGGCTGTGGATCCAGTCGACGAAAGACCCTTCGACACGCGCGCCGGCACCTGGTAGACCGGAGCGTATCGCCTGGAAAAATCAAGCTCCAGATTGCACATAGCCGCGACGCGTGCCGTGTTGGCGATCGCGCCGTCATACTGCCCCAGCGCCGCGGCCATCTCGGCGGGTGATTTCAGGTAGAGCTCAGTAGGGTACTTCATCCGATTCTCATCGGAGAGCAGCTTGCTCATGCTGATGCAGCACAGCACGTCATGTGCAAAGTGATCTTCCTCCTGCAGAAAATGGACGTCGTTAGTCGCGACCATTCCCAAGCCGAGTTTCCTGGCGATCTCAGCCAACTCTGGGTTGGCCTCGTTTTGCTCCCTCACATGCTTCTGAACTTCAATGTAAAAGCGTTCCGGACCAAAAATCTCTGCATACGTTTCAGCAAATGCTCGAGCTCTCTTCGGATCGTGTTTGAGAATGGACGAAGCCACCTCCCCGCCGAGGCAGGCACTGGTGCCGATCAGACCCTTGCTGTGAGCGCGCAGTACCTCCTTGTCAATGCGGGGCTTATAGTAAAACCCCTCTCGGTAGGCGATTGAACTTAGCTTGATCAGGTTGCGGTAGCCTTCGAGGTTCTCGGCCAGCAGCAGCAGATGAAACGCCGCCTCGCCTGCATTGCCGCTCGGGGTGGATCGATCACGACGGTCGCCGGGGGCCATGTAGGCTTCCATGCCTAAGATCGGTTTGATGCCTTCCTTTTTGCACTCGTTAAAGAACTCGATGACACCATACATGCAGCCGTGATCGGTAATCGCAATCGAGTCCATTCCCAGGGCTTTCGTGCGCTTTACGAGGTCGGGAATCTTGTTGGCACCGTCGAGCAGGGAGTAATGCGTGTGAACGTGAAGATGAACAAACTTTGGCTCCGCCATGGGAACGAGAATACCGGACATGCGTCAAATGAAAAGCTGACCGCGTTCGGTTTCTACAGCACTCCGGAACGACGAGCGCGCAACTCAGGCTTCGGCTCGGAGCAGTGCTTCTTCCCGATCGTGGATAAACTGGTTTGAGTAAAGCTCGAAGTACCGACCGCGGGCGGCGATGAGCGAGCGATGATCGCCCTGCTCCACGATGCGGCCGCCGTCAATGACGATGATCTGGTCGGCATTTCGGATGGTGCTGAGGCGATGTGCGATGACGAACGAAATGCGCCCCTCAAGCACTGTCTCGACTGCCGTCTGAATATCGCGCTCAGTTTGCGTATCCACGCTGCTCGTTGCTTCGTCCATCACAAAAATCTGCGGATCGGCCAGCACAGCGCGCGCGAGCGCAATCAACTGTTTCTGGCCGGTTGAAAGTTGATTGCCACCCTCGCCCACTCCGGCGAGATAGCCGTCCTGAAACTTCTCAATGAACGAGTGAGCGTTCGTCAACCTCGCCGCCGCCTCTACTTCCGCGTCGGTTGCATCGAGCTTCCCGTATCGGATGTTCTCCCGAATCGGCCCGCTGAACAGGTGCGGTTGCTGGAGCACCATGCCGAGGTTGCCGTGGAGCCATCGCAGCGACCGCTCTCGGTAGTCGACACCGTTGATGAGAATCTGGCCAGAAGTAGGCTCGTAGAATCGACAAACCAGCGACACAATCGTACTCTTTCCGCCGCCTGTGGCACCGACCAGTGCAATGGTCTCCCCAGCCTGAACGATAAGACTAAAATTGTGTAGTACGGGTTGACCTTCCTTGTACTCGAATGACACATTTCGAAACTCGATAGTTTCGATTCTCTCCGGGTAGCCATCGATTGCCACGTCTCCGCTCCGCAGGTTGATTGCAGCGGCGATGCGCGACTTCACTTGCGGCGAATCCTCGATGACCAGCGGCTCATCCAGTAGACCCTGAATTCGCTCCGCCGATGCCTGCGCGCTCTGAACCATGGTGAGCGTGTTGGCCAGTTCCTGCGCGGGCCCCTGCAGATTGGCCGCATACTGCAGAAAAGTCACCAGCAGTCCCAAGCTGATTGTCTGATTAATCACATCCAGCCCGCCGGCCCAGAGCGCCAGCGCAATACCCAGCGCGCAAATGCTCGTGACCATAGGCATGAACACCGCCGAGTAAATGGCGCTCTGCATCGAATGCCGGTACATCGCTGCGGTCTGGTCGGCAAACTCGCGCGCGTTCTGATGCTCGCGCACGAGCGATTTCGTCGTACGCACACCCTGCAGCGCCTCATTGAATGCTGCGGTCAGCTGGCTGTTGGTTTTCTTGATGCGCCGATTAGCCTTCAGCAACCGCCGTTTGAAGAACCATGTTGTGAAAAACAGCAAGGGCGCAACCAGGCAGACGATCAGCGCAAGCCGCCAGTTTAACCAGAACATCACTCCCGCCATGAGAGAAATCGTGGTAACACCCCACACAATGTCCAGGGTGCCCCACGCCGCTACGCGCGAGAGGCTGCTGCAATCGCTTGTCAGCCGTGCCATTAGCCACCCGACCGCCCGCCGGTCAAAGTAGCTGAATGGCAACTCTTGCAGTTTATCAAAGGCAGCCGTGCGAACGTCCGCACAAACGCCAATGGAGATTGCGCCTGCGGCAAGAATGAAGAGGAAGACGCACACCGAAAGGAGTGCGCATGTGGCGACATACGCAATTGCCCATCTGGCAAGAGCGCCGTCGGGTGTGCGAATGGCGTCGATCACCTTGCCAGTGATGAACGGCAATGCAACATCGCAAACCGACAGAGTCACTGCGAGGAGGACTAACCCAGCCACCTTCCGCTTGAACGGAAACACAAACTTCGCTAGCTTGCGCCACAACGCCAGGTTGATCTGCTGTCCCTTGAAATCTTCTTCTTCCAGTTCGCTTGCCATGGCCCGTCTCACTCTTAGGTTTCATCGCTACTCAAGTTAGAAGATACGATTCGCTCACCTGGCAGATTGCAGTGCAGACCGCTTGTCCGAGCGACAATCTCGAAGGTCATCCTCCAAAGCCGTCTGGATCTGCCACAGCCGTCGGTAAAGACCTTCGGTGGTGACAAGCGACTGGTGATCGCCCCGCTGCACAATCCTGCCATGCTCAATCACCAGAATCTGGTCCGCATGCATTAGCGTGCTCAGGCGATGGGCGATCAGGATGGTCGTGCGCTTGCCCCGCCGGGCGCGAAGTCCTTCGAGAATCTGCGCCTCGGTCTCCGTATCGACGGCACTCAGGGCATCATCAAGAATCAGGATCGGTGCCTCGTGCAGCAGCGCCCGCGCGATGGCGACGCGTTGCCGCTGCCCACCGGAAAGCGTGATTCCTCGCTCACCTATCACGGTGTCGTACTGTTTCTCAAACGCACTGATCGACTCATGCACCGCGGCCATGCTTGCCGTTTCGACGATCTCGCTTTCGCCAGCGGTCGGCCGGGCAAACCGGATGTTCTCCTTGATACTCCGACTGAACAGAAACGGCTCCTGCATCACCACCGCAATCCGGGCGCGCACCGCAGCCTGATCGATCGTCGCGATATCGACCCCATCGATACGAATCGCGCCCTTCTGCGGGTCGTAAAATCGCATGAGCAGGTGGGCGATTGTGCTCTTTCCAGCACCACTCGGGCCGAGCAGCGCAAGTGTCGTCCCCGGCGCGACGGTGAAGGTGATACCTTCCAGCACATTCGACTCGCGGTGCGCAAACGTCACATTTTCAAATTCAACCGCGCCGTCGCAAGCATCGGGCAAGAGTGCCGGGGTCGGTGGGGGCTGCTCAACCGCGGTCTGCAAAATCTCATCGATGCGACCGATGGCAACGCTCGCCTTACCAAGTTCGGCAATCACCCGGCCCATATGCCGCACGGGCCAGATATAAAGCCCGCTGCACATTAGGAACGTAACGAGCGCGCCGACTGTCATCGCGCCCGATTGCACCCTGCCTGCCCCTACCAGGAGAATGAGGGCCATCTGGCCAAGGCACATAAAGTCGCTCATTGACCAGTACGCGGCCAACACCTTGAGCACATTCCAGTCTTTTTCGAGTCTTTGAGCATTCTTGAGTTGGAATTTTGACCGCTCAAAATCCTGTCTTGCAAACGCGCGCACAACTCTGATGCCGGTCAGGTTTTCCTGAATGGTAGTGGTCATCGCGCCATCGGCTTCATCGAGCGCCTTGAAGGTAGTTCGAACACGCGCAAAGAAGACGATCGCAAATGCAACCACCACCGGAAGCACCGCGATGGCAACCAGGGCCATGCGCGAGTCGAGCCAGAAGAGGATGGGGATTGCGGTGAGCAGGAGAATCGAGGCGCGCAACACCTCGAGCACCTGATCGGCGTAAAACAACCGGACGGTCTCGACGTCAGTGCTGCACCGCTGAACGAGATCGCCCGTCTGAGCGCGGTCGTGCCAGGCAGTGGGGAGACGCTGCAAGTGGTTATATAATCGGTCGCGAAGCTGCCGGGCAATTGTCTCTGCGGTCGACGCGCCGATTCGCATCTTTCCGAATGTGAAGATGCCCCCGAGCGCAGTAGCAAACACAATCGCCGCCGACACTGGCCAGAGATGCGCCCGGAGCCATGCCCGGCCGCCTGCAAATTCGATCAGTTTGGATGAGAGGCTCGACACCTTGTCCCCGAGGATCGAGTCAATCGCGATGCCGACGAAGAGGGGCTGGCCATAGAGACACAACGTCGCCGCGAACAGCACCGCCGTCGCCAGAACATACCGCCATCGGTGCCCACGGGTGAGTTCCAATAGTAATCGCGTTTGTGATCGCATTAGAATCTTCCGTCACATTCTGAATCCACCCGAACGTCGAAGAACCCGGACGCCCGATCGTAACCTACGCTGCAATAAAGAGATAAGTGCCCGGGGTAGCGCGGAACCATCACCTGTTGGGGCATGGCTACTCGCGCAGCCGCAGTACGCCGCTGACGCTCAAGGAGCGAGGGGAGAGTGATGTGTCATGCTCGAAGCATAATTTGCGTCCCGTCTTGTGACCAGAGCAATGTAACGCGGTTCACGCTGATAGCAAGCGCAAATGTCAGGACGCCGAGCCCTTACTCCAGTCGATCAGCACTGACCGTAGTGCGGCGCGCGTTGTTGACGATACACTCTCCGGCATGTCGCTCAATCACGATCTCTCCGATCTTTTCAAAACGTTCGCCGCGGTGATGGAAATTAAGGGAGAATCAGTGTTTAAGGCGATCGCGTTTACGAAAGTCGCGCGCGTCCTGAACGACATGACGTTCGACATCAGGACAGCAGTGGAGCAGGGCACGCTCGATGGGATCGAAGGCATCGGCAAGAGCAGCCGGGCAATCATCGAAGAGTTCGTCCGAACGGGAAAAAGCCGCGACTTTGAGGAAGTTGCCGCAACCGTACCAAAGGGTCTCATACCGATGCTCGATATTCCGGGGCTTGGACCCAAAACGATCGCTCTGCTCTGGCGTGAGCGCAACATCACAAGCGTTGAGGAGCTAACCAAGGCGATTGCCGATGGAAGATTGGCTGGGCTAAAGGGTGTCGGCGACAAGAAGATCGAGCAGATCAGCCAGGGAATCAGTCTCCGCGAGCAGGCCGGTAAGCGGAGCGGCATCGGTGAAGCGCAACTGGTCGCCCATGCCTTCCTTGCGCGCATCAGGGCGCTACCTGGGGTCGCGCAGGCCGATCTTGCCGGCAGTCTTCGGCGCAGAAAGGAAACGATCGGCGACCTGGACATCGTTGCCAGCGTCACAAATCTGCAGGCCATGGAATCAATAAGCCAGGCCTTCACAAGACTCGACGGTGTGGCGCGGGTGCTCGGCCAGGGCCTGACCAAAGCCAGTATCCTTACAGAGCGCAACCTGCAGATTGACCTGCGCATCGTGCCCCACAATCATTTCGGCGCAGCCATCCAGTATTTTACCGGCAGTAAAGAACACAACGTAAAGCTGCGCGGGCTAGCGCTCGCCAAGGGCCTTACGCTGAACGAGTGGGGTCTGTACAAGGCGAAGGAGTACGAGCAAGCGAAAAAGGAAACGGGCCAACCCCCGGAGTTAGAGCCGTGTGCCTCCAAGACCGAGGCTGACATTTACAGAGCCTTGGGACTTGAATACATCGAGCCAGAACTGCGGGAAGACAGAGGTGAGATTGAAGCTGCGGCGGAGGGCAAACTGCCTGTGCTGATCACGCGGGCCGATATTCGCGGCGATTTGCACACTCACACCACCGCCAGCGACGGTGTCAACACCATCGCGGAGATGGCAGAGGCTGCAAAGAGACTCGGCTACAAGTTCCTGGCAATCACCGACCATAGCAAGAGTCAGGTAGTCGCCAATGGCCTGACTGCGGATCGGCTCCTAAATCATGTTGAGGCAATTCACAAAGCCGCCGTCAACATCGAAGGGATCAGGCTGCTGGCGGGCTGCGAAGTCGACATCCTTGCTGATGGTTCGCTGGACTTTGATGAGTCGATTTTGAAGGAACTGGATTTTGTCGTGGCCTCGCCGCACGTCGCATTGCGGCAGGACCGCGAAAAGGCAACCGCTCGAATCGTGCGCGCGATTGAGTCGCGCTACGTCAATGTGATCGGCCATCCGACGGGCCGATTGATCAACCAGCGCGAGGGGCTGCCGCTCGACTTCAGCCGTATCTTCGCCGTGGCCGCGGCGACGGGGACTGCTCTGGAGATCAACTCGGGTTACCCACGACTGGATCTCACCGACACCGTAGCCCGCGCCGCAGTCGAAGCCGGCTGTGTACTTTCAATCAACACGGATGCCCACTCGGCGGAACAACTCGACGGCATTTTTTACGGCATCCAGGTTGCCCGCCGGGCGTGGGTGTCGCCGAAGGATGTAATCAACTGCATGACGACCGCGCAGTTAGATAAGTTCATTAAGCGGAAGCGCTAATCGACACTTGCAACCGCTGCAGCGACAGCATCGCGGTAGTCTGCGAGCACATGAATCCGCCGAAAAATCAGTTGCTTGCTGAATGACATCGCCGCCGGGCTGATTGCGGCAAACTCAATGACGGTGCCGTTCGGTTCGCATACGAGGATTTCGCTACCCGACTCGCCGCTGGCAGGGTTGTAAGCCTTATAGGGTGTGTCTGCGACTTCGTCGAAGAACATGTCGTACGCCGGGTCGCCTCCGGCAGCCCGCACCGCCTCGAACGCCCGCTTTACTGCCTGCGCGGCATCCGGGAGTGCGACGCGTGACAGGTCAATCGTTTTGTACAACCGCCGGTAAAGCAGGCCGCTACACAGCCGCGCTAATACAGCATCTTCGCATCGCGTCCATTCCTTGAAACAGTGCAGCACGGCGATGTCATCAAGATCAACAAACTCGTAGTTGGATAAAGTCTGGCCCAGCAAGGTCTTGCATACGCAGTGCTCGCGCGATGGCCAGTTGAGTCGCCCCTGCACCGCAAGCCGGCGCGCCCGCTGCAGCGCGAGCTTAACCATTCCCTCCGCCGAGCGAACTACCTTGTGGAAGTAGACGTTGCGATACATGTGATACCGGGCCTGCAGATACGCCTCGACCGCGCTTACGCCCTTCCACTCCACAGCGAGTCGATTCGATTGCGTGTCAATCGTGATCGCCTGCAGCAGCCACCGCAAATCGTAGTCGCCATAGCGGCTGCCGGTCATCAGGTTATCACGAAGCAGGTAGTCAAGCCGATCCGCGTCCAACTGGCTCGAAAGCAAATCATGATAGAAGTTCGGCGGCGAATCATGCCCCAGCAATGCCACCACCCGCGCCGGCAGAGTGGTGTCATGCTGACTAAGAATTCGATTCACCTCGCTGTCCTGATGCAAAATAACTCGTTGCGTAACCAGTTCGTGATTCACCTCGCTGACTCGCTCAAACACATGGCTAAACGGCCCATGTCCAAGATCGTGGAGCAATGCAGCTATCACGCAGGCGAGTCGGTCATCGGGATCGATCTGGTGCGACTCACCCAGGCGGCTGAGCATCCGCCGGGCTGTTTCCATCACACCCAAGCTGTGGCTGTACCTCGAATGATCGGCACCAGGATAAGCCAGCGACGCCATGCCTAACTGCCTGATCCGCCGCAGTCGTTGAAACTCCGTGGCGTTGATAAGGTTGAAGAGAAGCAGGTCTTCTGACCGCTCCGTGCGAAACGCAATGACGTCGTGGACAGGATCGCGAATGAGCTTTTCAGGCATGATTATACCGCCGACGGCTTATCGAAGTGAGCAGTATAATCGAAGGGGGTCTATAAACGATAAACTGATTGATCAGAGCACGATTCGGCCGGCACCCTGACGGTCTACCGACCCCTCGTGCGGAACATGAGAGCGTGACTGATTGAGCAATCGCTTATGGAGCGCGTGTAGTTCACGATCGCGGTTTTCGCGGGCGAGTGACGCACCGTGGCGGGCCGCTGCGGCTCCAAGGCGGTGGGCCAGTTCGCGGTCGTCGTGCCATTGTCGCATGACCCTAGCGAAATCCTCGACCAGGCTCTCACTCGTCGTATCTTTCTGCAATGGCACTCTGTAGCCCGCATCGTCGGGTACGAGAAATCGGGGGGAAAGATGATCGAGCGTTAGGACAGGCAGCCCGAGCGTGATCGCTTCCACAATAAGCCCCGCCGAGTCGCGCAAGACGGGATGGATGAGCGCATCCGAGTTGGCCAGTTCGGCAATGCACTGCGTATAGGGCATTTCACCGAGGAACTTGACACGATCCTGCAGACCCAGTTCGCTTGCGAGCTTTACGAGTCGCTCTTGTTCATAGCCGCCGCAAACATGCACATACTCGGCATTCTCAAGCTTCGCTTTGGCAAAAGCGCGCAAGACAAGATCGTATCGCTTCCAGTAGATCAAGCCGCCGCCAGAAATAAACCGAAACTTGCCCGGTCGACGCAACTCACGAGCGCCAAGTAACTCGGGCGGCATCTGCACCGCGATGCCACTCATGAGTTCGACTCGCTCAACGCCCACCTCGCGAAGCCGGTCCGCACTCTCATATGTACTCGCCAGCGCAAGATCGACAGAACGTACAGTCCTGCGAAACAGCGGATCACGAAGGCAGATCCAGCGGGCGATGCTACGCGCCGACTCAAGCAGGCGATTGCTCCAGCCGATCCTGCCGGCAAAACGACGATCCATGAGTTCGCCCGCCCCAATCGGTCCCCACACAAACTTCACACCTCGCCGAGCCAACGTGGTGGCGGCGGTGGTCATCCACCAGCGCATCAGGGACACATGCTGCACGATGTCAAAATGATGCTCACGGTGAAGTCGTCGAAGCACCCGCGCCGCAGCAAACTGCCAGAGGTAGTAATAAAGATTGAACGCCAGATAGCTTCCTGAGAGGAGCCACTCAAGGCCGGGCATCGAAACGTACGAAAAGTGAATCGGAAAATTGGAGGGATACTTCTGCAGATACGCATCGTTGGGCTGTCGGTGCGACGCGTGGACCACCGCCCAGACAGGTTGCGACCGCGACATTTCGTGAACAAAGCTCCAGCCGACCCCCGGCTCCGACCCGCGGTAAGGCTCGCAGGCAAAAGCGACGAATACCACCTTTGGGGGAGCTTCCCTCGAAGAACTTCCTTCGGATGGCTCAGCTGAATTGTCGGCGGCGTCCGGCATATCTACGATATCGGCCACCGCGGGGCGACGGGCAACAAGATGTGCAGCAATATTCCTTACTTTGCTCGCTGTTCCCCGCCAAATCTGCGCGCTAAAACCGCAGTTATCAGACATCGTTCCATCGGCTGACAACTACTTCGCGCCCCGCCGCAGCAATACGGCAGGAATCGTCTGCAGAATGAGCGTGATGTCATGCCACAGTTTCCGGCGCTTGATGTAACGAATGTCCATCCGCGCCCATTCATCAAACGTCACCCGGCTGCGGCCATGCACCTGCCAGATGCAGGTCAGACCCGGCGCAACGTCCAATCGACGCTTGTGCCATGGGTCGCACGCGTCAGCCTCGCTAACAGGCAGTGGCCGCGGGCCGACTATCGACATGTCGCCTTTCAGTACATTAAACAGTTGCGGCAACTCATCGAGACTTGTCTTGCGAAGAAAATGACCAATGCGAGTCACGCGAGGGTCATTGGTTATCTTAAATGCCGGGCCGTCCTGCTCATTGAGCTTGGCAAGCTGGGCCTTCATCGCTTCAGCGTCGGCGCGCATCGTGCGAAACTTATAAATCTGAAATGGCCGGCCACCAATTCCGGCCCGCTTCTGCTTGAAGATGACCGGGCCTTTCGGATCGGTCATCTTGATTGCCAGCGCAACCACGAGCAGCACAGGCGAGAGCACCACAATACCCATGCCAGCGGCGATAAAATCGACGACTCGCTTCCAGAAAGGCGTTCGCTTCACGAATAGCTGCGAGAGAGACTCGATCGGAAAATCGTCCGAAGGAGGAATCGTGTCCTGCATGGGCGTCTCGTAGTCAGCCATGTGCAGGGGCGCGTTTCGTGGGTTGTGACGGCGCAGTACCTCAGAGCGACTGGAATTGCCCCCTTCTTCTTCGCCGGGGGTCCACGCAGACGGATAGGCGTAAACCATGCAAATCGGGTCAAGCCCCTTGGCTTTCGCAGCGGCGCAAGTCCGCCGGGCGAAGTACCATGCTCCGGCGGCGTCGGTATCGGGCAGAATGCACGCAATCGCATCATCGTCGTAACGCCCCACTTCGTCGGTGGTGCGGGCTGCGTCCAGACAGAGTCGTGCGAGACGCAGAACGGTCCACTCGCCATCGCCGGTGCGCAGTCGAATGACGACTAGCGAAAACTCGCGAGCGTGACGGTCAGCCCGAGCCCGCTCGCGCTGGAGCAGGCCAGCTACTTGGCGGGGCGTGTAGAGGTCACGCAGGGACCGAAAATCTTCGATCGCCGCGGGCGATGATACTGTTGTCAACCCCAGTCTCATGATCAGCCTTTCTTCCCTCGCACATGCCCGAGAAAAACGCGCCTCAAACCCAGCGCGCAGTCCCTACCGTGCCAATGTGACATTGCCCATATTCACCGGGCCATGTTGCTTCACATCTGGCAGACGGCATTCGTCTCAGACTCTTACTTGAGTGCGCCGCTAAAACGAGCCAGCGCGCGTGACGTGCTGCATTTTCTCCAGCGTTTTAACCCATGGCCCCTCAGCCTTGGGTCAACCGTCACTCCTCGCGGGATTCTTCGCGTGCTGACAATCAACACGCGCCGAGCAGAATCCCGGCTTCTCCGTCAAACACAATCTCACATTGGATAACGAACGCTCCCAGGAACGCTCGCTCAATTGGTCGGTCCTATGTGTTATCGGGTTTACTCTCTGCCGTCAACCTAAATCTTTGATCGACTGATTGAAGCAGTGAGTTCATCTGTCGGAGGACGAGATAGATGACTCGCTATCTAACATCTTGTCATTACTGTATTTATCGGACGTGGACGGCCGGCTCGGAAGCGAATACTGGCCCCCGGAAGCGTGGTGACCATTTACAATAATTCCCAAGACTCGGCATCCAACACTAAGCAAACCATCCCGAGCGGCGGCGGCGGAACGGCGGTTGCTTGCGCCGCTGCGGATCACCAGGATCGCTCCTTCGCATGCAGCAGCGATGATGCGTGCGTCGTCGGCGGCATCAATGGCGGGAGAATCGATCAGCAGCACGTCGTACCGACTTGAAAGGCTCTCCAAGACATCGGTAAACATTGATGTGTTCAGCAACTCCGAAGCATTCGCGGGCACTTCGCCTGCTGGCATCACGTGCAGATGCTCAATTGTCGTCCTGCGGATGGCACGATCGTTCGCCTCACTGCTCGAAAGCAAATCGACAAGCCCTACTGCATCGCTCACGCCAAAAATACGATGCTGGACCGGATCGCGCAAATTGGCGTCGATCAACAACACATTCTTGCCGCTCTTAGCGAGCGCAATGGCCAGATTGCTGGCAACAGTTGATTTCCCCGCCATCTGCTCGGGCGAAGCAACCAGGACCCGCTTCGTCGCGGTCTCACTCACCGAGAACTGCAGCGAGGTTCGGGCGGCACGAAAGGCCTCCGCCGCGGGGGTACCGCCGTCGGCATGAACGATCCATCCAAAGGACTCCAAAGATCGCCCTCCCGCCGCTGTCGGAATCGCCCCGATCACCGGTAGCCCCAAGGCGGCCCGCGCGCCGCCTGGTGAGACGAGTCGTGGGTCGAGATTTTCTTTTAGCAGGGCAAAAACCCCGCCAACCAACAACCCCAGTATCCCCGTAATGGGCAAGACACTGCTGGCTTTGGGAGAAAAATTGCCTTCATCCACCGCCGCCGCATCAAGAACCTGGGTTGTTATGAGGCCGGCGTCAACAGTCAGGCTGATGTCCTTCACCTTCCTGTCGAGTTCGCCTAGTGTGGCGGTGATCCGCTCTTTCTTCCGCTCAAGCTCGCGAAGCTGATTCACCTGCAGCCGCTGCGAAGATGCAGCCGCGGTCTCGATCGTCAGCGACTTACGAATCTCTTCTTCTTGTTTGCTGGCATTGGCCCATCGCTGCTTCATGGCACCAACAAACTGCAGATTGAGCTCATTGAGACGGTCCTGCGTTTGTCGAATCGCCGGATGGCTCGGCAAGTAAGTGCGCTTCAGGCTCGTGAGTTTGCGCTGGGCTTCCGTTGCTTCAGCTTTGAGCACTGCAATGTCACTCTCGCTAATGACACCCGCAGGAATGTGCGGATCAACCGTCGCCGGGTCGGTAATCCCTATCGCCGAGGCCGCTGCGGTAAAATCGGTCTTTCGGTTGATTGACTCCAATTCGGCTTTGGTCAGCGCATCGCTCAAGCTATCCAGCCTTCGATTGGCGGCTGCACTGGCGGCGTCCTCAGTGGCGGCAGTGGGGTTCTGAGCCCTAAACTCGGCCATCTGCGCTTCAATGCCCGTCATCTCAATGCGAAGTCGGGATTGTTCATCTGCGAAGGCCTCGCGAAGTGCCTGAAAATCGTCTTTGCGCTCCTTGTTCTGCCGCGCTTCATAGGCTTCAGTGACGCTCGTGAGCAGCTTCACGCCCTCCTCTGGGTATGGCGTCCGCAGGCTGAGCGTGATCGTCTCATCCTGCTTGCCAGCAGTCACCTCGAGATGGTCTTTAAGATACGACGATTTGTTCTTGACGCCACGAAATGTCTGCCAGTCATTTGAACCCGGAACGCTCGCCGCCAGCGCGAGCACCGGCGTGGATCGCATGATTTGCGCCTGAGTGGCATGAAACAGTTCGTTCGTCCTGCCAACGGCCGAGTTGCTCGCTGGCTGCGACGCATCGCCCGGTTGCGCGCCGGATTGCTTAACAATGAGCTTGCTACTCACCTGATACTCTCGCTGCGTCAAAAGCAGATATACCCCGCCGACGATCAGCCCAAGGATGGCGAAGGCAAAAACGGTGCCGCGCCTGCGCAGCAGAATGCGGGTAATCGATGAATCATTTGCGGTGGCCAGGTTTGCTGCAGTCACGCGGATCATCTCCTGCTAAGCCGTGTTGGCTGTGAGTCGGGAGGCACGCTAGTAGTGGACAAGCTCCCGGACAAGTTTATACCCGATGAATCATCGGAAATACGAACCAGATCGTCACTTTAATCAGGGCAACACGCTTGCCACTCTGGACGAATTGTGGATTATCTGACGAAGGAACCCGCCCGTATGCCCGTTTGCGATCGGCACGCGTTACGATGGACCGTTTTCAGCGTCTGAACCGCGCTCCGCGGATAGGAGAAAATCGTCGAAATGGGAATGCTCAACGTACAGATCTGGGACGCCACCGGTAGCAAGCGTCAGGAAGTGCAAATGCCCGACGATGCGCCAATCAACCGCATCCTTGCCGTGCTGCTGGAAAAAATGAACTTTCCCCAAAACGGGCCTGACGGACAACTGCTTAGCTACAAGTTTCACCACCGCAACAGCGGTAAACAGTTGCTCGACGATCAAACCCTCTCACAAGGGGGCGTGAAAGATGGCGATGTCATCCGACTGCAGCCCGAAATCACCGCGGGTACTCAGGTTCCAGATTCGGGCGTTGCTCCTGGAGATCACCGCCGGAAGAGTCTTTGCGGCGATTGAACTGGCAGGCGACCGAGCCTGAACGGCCCGCGCCGCATGCCCCGCAGTTGGGCGCATCATCCCAGTACCAATTCGTCACCCATGCCGTGCAATCAGCCACTGCCATGCCCGACCCGATCACAATCAATCTCGATGAGGATGCCGACCGATTCGCACGGTTCAAGCTGATTGGTTGGTGGGATCAGCAAAAACTCCGCAATGCCCGGGTCATCGTCGTCGGTGCGGGAGCGCTCGGCAATGAGATTATCAAGAACCTTGCGCTACTCGGCGTAGGCAACATCCTCATCTGCGACAAAGATCGCATCGAGCACTCCAATCTGTCACGTTCAATCCTCTATCGTGCGTGCGATGCAGGGAAGCAGAAGGCCCTCGTCGCTGCCGAGGCCGCGCGGGCGATTTATCCTGAGTGCAATGTGCACGCCTTCGACGGCGACATCGTGCACGACCTCGGCTTGGGCGTGTTTCGCTGGGCGGATGTCGTACTTGGCGGGCTGGACAACCGGCTGGCCCGGCTGACGATTAACCGAAACTGCTATCGTGTGGGTAAACCCTGGATCGACGGCGCGATTGAACAGATTCAGGGCATCGCGCGCGTCTTTACTCCGCCGGAAGGGGCCTGTTACGAATGCACCATGAGCCAGCGAGATTGGCAGGTGCTGCAAAACCGCCGGTCGTGCAATCTGCTTTCCCGGACCGAAATGGAGGGCGGCAAGACTCCAACGACGCCAACGATCAGTTCAATCATCGCAGGTCTCCAATGCCAGGAGGCGCTAAAGTTGATTCACGGCCTGCCAACCCTCGCGGGCAAGGGGTGGATGTTTGATGGGTTGTCCAGCGAGGCATTTCAAACGGAGTATCAGCGCAAACACGACTGTCTGAGTCATGACACAATCGATCGCGTGATCGAGATTGAGGGGTCATCACACGAGATTTTGGTCGGAGACGTGTTGGCAATTGCTCAGCGAGAAACCGGGCAGGCCGACGTTTGCCTGGAACTTACCCGGGACGTCCTCGAAAAACTGGTGTGTCCGAAGTGTAGCCGAGAAGAGGCGATGCTGACATCGCTCGGGAAGGTGAAGTCTGATCGCGCAGCGTGTCAACACTGCGAAGGTGTCGAACGCCATGTCGTCACGTTCAACCGCATCGATGCTCGATCGCCCTATCTCGGTCGCACCCTGGCGCAGCTTGGCCTGCCGGCGATGGATATCCTCGTGGCGCGCGGTCCGGGCGAGACGATCGGCATTGCGTGTATCGCGGACGCACCAGCGATATTGGGCGGGCTTTGGGAAGGTGGCCTCGAATTCGAATGAGCGACACGACTTCTGAACCGCCATCAACAGAGACGAATTCGCCGACGCCAGGTGCTTCGGCAGGGTCGTTGCCGGATGTATCTGGCATTTCCGTGGACGAGTGGCCCGCCCGCGAGCTAACTTTGCACAGCGGTACCCGTTCGGATGGGTTTCAAGTTGTCTATCGCCGGGACGTACTCGACTCCATTCACTCGCACGGGCAGTCCAATACGAAGGTCGAAGTCTGCGGGGTGCTGGTCGGACGCGTCTATCGCGATTCTGCGGGCACCTATCTCCTCGTCGATGCGTGCATCGCAGGCGAAGCGGCGTCGCATGCGGCCAATGTCACTTTCACGGGGGCAACCTGGAGCAAGATCCACGATGAAATGGACCGGCTGTATCCCGAAGAGCGTATCGTTGGCTGGTATCACACACACCCGGCATTTGGCATTTTTCTGTCCGAAATGGATGTTTTCATTCAAGCGAATTTCTTCAACCTGCCGTGGCAGGTTGCAATGGTGTACGATCCGATCGGCGGTGATGAGGGCACATTTGTCTGGCGAAATGGGATGCCAACGCGCGAGCCGGTACTTTGCGAGCCTGCGCCGCCGGCCACCGAGGAACCAACATCCCTGAAGGCAGATGAGTTTGCAGCATTGGAAGACAGGCTGAGCGTGTTTGATCGTGTTTTTGTGGTCATGCTGATGCTGTTCGTTGCAATTTTGCTGGTGTTGCTCATTATCTACGAACTTCGCTCGACCGCCCCCCCACCACCGGGGCCTGTCGGCTGGCTGCAATGGAGTGCAACTGCCCATGGAACGTGAACCGCTGACCATCGAGTGGAAGGACCTCACCGCCCCCAACGTCGACGCCAAGCTGCAGCAGATGGCGGCTGTGAAGTCGACATTGAATCATTATGACGCTGCGCAAGAAATCGTGGGCACAAAGCCCCCTCGAGCCTTCTGGTACAACACCCCCTTCGTCCTCGGGCTTTTCGGCCTGATTGGTGGCATTCTCGGTTGGGGATTCGGCGAAGTACTGCACTTCCGACCCGACGCTCGGTCTGAGGCGAGGCAGGTCATCGCCGACTACGAGACCGTACGAGAAGAAATGCGTTTGGGCGACGTGCGCGCCGAATTCGCCCGTGACACGCTGGCAGCAATCAAGCGCGATTATTCCTCCAATCCGTACTTCGCTCTCTACGTTGACGATACGCTTTCGGCAGCGCAGCGAGACGATCGCATGCAAGAGCTTGACGCGCGTGATAATTGGAACAATTTCCTAGCCAACGTGCTGTTCTTTGGGTTTAGTGGGATGATGATTGCCGTGTGTCTGGCAATGGCCGAGCCGCTTGTCGAACGAAACATGAACCGCGCGGCAATTAATGGCGTAATCGGCGCGGTGCTCGGAATGACGGGTGGGGTCGCGGTCGCGCTGATGATTCCCAAGCTGCACGCCGCTGTGCTGGGCGACCTCGCAGAGCAGTCGACTCGTCAGCAGGAGATGATTGCAAAGGCAGTTGAATGGGGCGTGCTTGGACTGTTTCTTTCGGCTGCGCCGGGTGTGTTGATGGGAAGTTTCAAGCGACTGGGAATCGGCGTTGTCGGCGGCCTGATCGGCGGTGTGATCGGGGGGATTTTGTTTGTGCCGCTGGCTGAGAAATACAGCGAGCATCTCAGCCGGTTCATTGGCATTGTAACAATCGGCGTCGTGTCGGGGGTGGCCAGCGGGATCCTTGAAGCGGCCGTAAAATCCGGCTGGCTTAAGGTCACCGCGGGACTGATTGCAGGCAAACAGTTTGTGCTCTATCGAAATCCGACCTACATCGGTGCACACCCGTCGTGCCACATTTTCCTGTGGAAGGACGCGCAAGTGGGCAAGAGGCACGCCGCACTACATCTGGTCGGCGGCGGGATAGAATTGGAAAACCTGCCGCTTGGCGCCGGCACGATGGTAAACGGCAAGCCCATCCAGCGCATGCGGCTCCGCAATGGAGACCGCATTCAGGTGGGTCGGACGACGTTTGAGTTTCACGAGAAACAGCGAACTCGTTAGACTCACGGGAGGTCGTGATGATGTGGCAGGTTTCGCTCTGTTGGATGAATCGTGGCCAACTTGAATCGCGGGCGACATGTCAATGCTGATAGTCGAACATGCTGGCAAACGTTGGTCTACCCCTGTGAATGGCCGGGTGTGGATCGGTCGTGATAACGAGTGCCAGATTATCATCAGCCATCCGATTGTTTCGCGACAACACGCCTGGGTCGAGCCGGCGGGAGACGCTGCGGTAACGGTCGGCGATAATGATAGTCGGAATGGTGTGCTCATCGCCGGGGACAAGCTTGCCGAACCGCGCCTGCTGCGAGACGGCGATATCTTCCAAGTCGGCCCGGCGACAATTGCATTTCACGCGCGCGATCCTGAACTGGAAATCGAAGCGCCGAGCGTCGACGCCGCCGAGGTGGCTGGCGTCATTTTCGCCTGTGAGTGCGGCGCGCGACTCTGGGCGCCCCGCGGCGCGGCAGGTTCGAGCACGATCTGCCCAAAATGCAGGCGAAGCGTGAAATGCCCCGGCGAACTCCCCCCGCCGCCCACACGGCATCAGATTTGCGGCGTTTGTCAGTGGAAGATCCAATTCAGCGAAGCCTCCACAACTTGCCCGGCCTGCGGCGTCGCCTATCACGCTGACTGCTGGCGAGAAAACAAAGGCTGTGCGGCCTACGGGTGTTCTCAGGTAAACGTGCTGGCAGAGAAACTAGCTGACGGCACCGACGTGGAAATTGATCAAGTCGATCAGACAGGCCTCGAGTTGCTGGCAACCCCGCCCGAACCACGAGCGGTTGAGATTCCGCTCCTGGCTGCGGCGGTGGTGGCGTCGCTTGTTGGGCTGCTCGGCTTCGGCGCGCCTGCTTTTATTGTCGGCGTGATAGCGTTTGGCTACCTACTCGTACGCGGCGGGCAGAAGCGCATGCTGCTTCTGGCCGCGGTCGTGGTGTCGCTCCTCGGCACCGCCGCGGGAGTATTGGCAAGCCTTTACTGGTGGATGCAGATTTTTCCGGGACAGTTGATCGGCAAATGATCTCTTTTAAGTGTAAACACTGCGAGAAGCGGTTCGACGTGCCCGATGCCTATGCTGGCCGACAAGCCAAATGCAAGGGATGTGGCAACACGCTTACAGTTCCTGTTCCCTCGCAGACGACCGGACAAAGGCCCCAAAGCTCAGTTGATTTGAAAATGTCCCCGCGCGCCCGGCGTCTGCTTGCCGATGCTGAGTCGATCACGCAGATTTTCGGCAATTGCCCACATATACGTATCGTCAAGCAATCGGGGAGCCCCCCGGATGGGTATGAGATTGAGTATAGCGTGAAGAGCCTGGCGCGCGATTCAAAGGGCAAACCCATCGAGCGAATGGACCACCGCGTGCTCATTCAACTCACGAGCGATTATCCGAGACTCAGCCCGAAATGCTCTATGCTCACGCCTGCGTTTCATCCTAACATTGATGAAAGCACGATCTGCGTGGGCGACCACTGGACAGCCGGAGAGAGACTCACCGACCTGATTGTGCGAATCGCGGAGATGCTAGGCTATCAAGCGTATAATATCCGCAGCCCGCTGGACGGCGAAGCGGCTATGTGGGCCGACCTAAACCAGAAAAAACTCCCCCTGGACCCGCGCAACATGCGACCGAGCACGATGGAATGATGCCGATGCCGAGTTTTGACCGCCACCATGACGCCGCTGCCCCATGTCCGGCTTGCGCGGCGAGGGGATTGGAGCACTTTTATCAAGTTGACAATGTGCCCACGTCGAGCAACCTGCTCATGCCCACTCGACCGGACGCCATAGGCTGGCCATGTGGTGCTCTCCGGCTGGCTCATTGTGCTGCGTGTGGTTTCATCACGAATACAGCGTTTGATCCTGCATCGCAGCAACTGTCGGCCCGCTATGAGGCGACACAAGCTTGTTCACCAACATTTGGTAAGTTTGCGCAGCAACTTGCGCAGGACTGGATTGATCGGTACGAACTCCGAGGCAAAAGAGTCCTCGAAATCGGCTGCGGACAGGGCGAGTTCATCACGATGCTCTGTGATGCCGCGGGTGCCACGGGCTGGGGGCTTGACCCCATCGTTGAACCATCACGATTCAAGTCAGAACG
This sequence comes from Phycisphaerales bacterium UBA2421, assembly GCA_002343075.1. GTDB lineage: Bacteria > Planctomycetota > Phycisphaerae > Tepidisphaerales > Tepidisphaeraceae > UBA2421. The sequence continues at coordinate 178,658 of DDRH01000051.1, forward strand.
CGTGGATCTGATCGCCGAAAAGTTTGGGCCGAAGTGGTACCACCTTCAGCCCGATTTCATCATCTGCCGCCACACCCTTGAACACATTCCAGATGTGTCAGTGTTCTTGAAGAGCATCAGGGCTAGCCTTGCCCAGGACACACAGACGGTTGTGGCGATTGAAGTGCCTGATAACCAGCGTGTGATGAGCGAGGCTGCTTTCTGGGATATCTACTACGAGCATTGCTCATATTTTGATGCGACGAGCCTGCCCAGTGCGCTCCGCCTAGCAGGCTTCGCAGTGATTGATCATCGACTGGAGTTCGGCGGGCAATATCTAGTCACCGAAGCTCGGCCCTCAGCGATGGCCCCGACGCCCGCTAACGCAAAGCCGAAATCAACACCGCTGGCGGCTGCTGATTCGCTGGCAGCGTTCGTCGATAAGTGCTCGCAGCGGCTGAGTTGGTGGAGCGAGCAGCTCCAGAACAGTTCCGGTCAGTCGGTGATTTGGGGTTCAGGCAGCAAAGCGGTTGGGTTTCTTTCCACGCTTGGTGCCGGAAGTTCGGTGCAAGCCGTTGTCGATATCAACCCCGCAAAGCAGGGAACGTATCTTCCCGGAAGCGGACATGAGATAGTCGCCCCGGCCGAGCTGTTAGAGATCAGGCCCAGCCGCGTGATCGTGATGAACCCCATTTATCTCGACGAAATCCGGCAGTCGCTCACCGCCCTGGGGCTTACCCCGGATTTGGTCCCTCTTGTGTAACAGAATCCGACTCCTGCCCTCCGCGGCTGTTCGATGCGCTGGGTCACAGGAGAATCTTACGCGCAAAAAATGCCTCGGCGAAACGCGACGGCGAGTTACTCTCTACGCCCCTTAGCCGCATAAGACTTGTAAACACGTCCGGAGTAAACCACTGTTTCGAAGCCTGCGACTGAAACGCTGCATGCAGGTGCTCAATCTTCCGATTCACATGCTCCTGCGACACAGGCGAGAACAGGTTGGGCCGACCAAGGTCGCCGTCGTACTTGAAGATCTCGTACTCCAAGATCGCGTGATTCCGCCATGTGTTCCATGTGAACTGGTTGATGAGTCGGTGATCCTGATGGCGGTCGTCGTCATGGTGGGTGAAAATAAGGTCGGGCGAAAAGCCCCTCTTCAGCTCCTCAAAGGATTCCTTCAGCCGCGCACCATCGTACTGCATGAAGGCATCTCGAAAATCGAGTAGTTCAACGGACGCGTTGGGTGCAAACAACTTTGCAGCACGCGCCGCCTCCTCCCTGCGAACCGGGTCTTGCGCACCAAAGACTACCCATCGAATCTGCAAATCGGGCTTGAGGTCTAGAAGGCGCAAAATGGTCGCGCCCGCTCCGATCTCGATATCGTCGCAATGCGCGCCGAGGCAGAGTAGGCGGTGGATACAAGATGGGTCAAAGAAAGAAGTCATCTTAGGCAGACCTGGCATGCGTGCCCTTGCCGCCGTTGCCATTCCAGACCATCCATGGTGCCTTACCCTTCTGGTGCAAATCTTCTAGCGTCATCTTCTCCTTAAAGGTATCCATGCAGGCCCAGAATCCATTCCACTTAAACGTGCTCAGTCGCTTGGCCGCAATGAGTCTGGCAAACGGTTCGTTCACAATCTCTTCGCCGGGATTGATGTAGTTCCAGAACTCCTTGCGGAACACGAAGAATCCGCCGTTCATGAACACATCGGCGTCGGTGATCGGCCGAACGCTTCGAACCTCACCCCGCTCATCGCTTTCCCAGACGTGAAAGGTGTGGCAAGGTCGAACGCTAATGCAACTCGCGAGTTTGTCCGGCTGCGAGCGCAAATGCTCGATCATGTCCGGCAGCGGAGCATCGGTGACATTGTCCGAATAGTTAGCGAGGAACATCTCCTCCCCCTCAAGATACGGTTTTATCTTCGTCAGCCGCTCGCCGATATTGCTGTTTTGGCCTGTGTCGACGAACGTGATTGTCCAGTCGCTAATGTCATTGCTCAAAAGTTGGATGTCGTGCCCGCCCTTGCGCAGCACAAAATCATTACTTGCGGCCTCGTTGTAGTTGAGGAAATACTCTTTGATGACATCTGCCTTGTGGCCGAGGCAAAGGATAAAGTCCTTATGCCCATAGTGTGCGTAGTATTTCATTAGATGCCACAGAATCGGGCGATAGCCGATCGGCACCATTGGTTTGGGGATACTGTCAGAAAAATCACGGAGCCGAAGCCCCATCCCGCCGCAAAAGAGGACTACTTTCATGACCGTTCTCCCTTCAAACCGACCCCGATGTATCGATGCACCGATTGTGGATCTATCAATCGGCGGCCGTCGATGACGACAGCTTGACTGCCCTGCTTTAGCAGTCTCTCCCCCAGCGAGGCAAACTCGGCCCAGCGCGTCACGAGGACCACGGCCTCCACACCTTCAATTGCCCCCTCAAGACTCGCGGCAAACTCAGGCGGGCTGTCGTCAAGCGCGCGCTTCGCCGCCTCGTTGGCGATCGGATCAAACGCGACAACACTTGCACCTCGCCGCTGCAACTCCCTTACGATCGACAGTGCCGGAGACTCTCGCAAATCATCTGTTTCTGGCTTAAATGCCAGTCCGAGCACTGCGACCCGTCTGCCCTTCAAGCCGCCCAGCGCGGCCTCGGCCTGGTCAACCAGCCGCTTGGGCCGCTCGGCGTTGATCGCAAGGACCGCGGCGAGCAGGGGCGTGTCAACATTCAGGGCCGCGGCATGTGCGTTGAGGGCCTTCACGTCCTTCGGAAAGCAACTGCCTCCAAAGCCACACCCCGGCGACAGAAAACTGGTGATTGGCGAGCGAACCCGCCGGCCATCGGCATGGACCGTAAGCTCCTTCATCGCATGCACACCGCGCATCACATCGAGTGCATCGACGGCGCCAATGCCCTCACAGATGTTGGCAATCTCGTTGGCGAAACTGATCATTGATGCCTGTAACGCGTTGCTGGCGTACTTGATCATCTCCGCGGTGGCGTTGTTGCAGGGAATGAGGGGGACGCTCTCAAAACTCGCGTATAACTCGGCGATCGCGTCCTGTGTGCGCGCGTCAATTCCGCCGAGAACGATCCGGTCGGGGTTCATGAAGTCATGAACTGCCACGCCTTCGCTTAAAAATTCCGGGTTCATTCCCAGCCCAAACTGCTCGCCGCGCAGCTTGCCACTGGCCTCCTCGATCAGCGCGCCTACGACGTCATCAGTTGTACCGGGAACGACCGTGCTCTTTACCACGACGACGTGATAACCCGCTTTGGCCTTCAGCGCGTTGCCAATCTGCGTTGCGATCTGCTTGATGAATGTTAGATCAATCACCTTTCCGTCGAAGGGCGTCGGGGCTGCGATGAGAGTTAGCTCCGACCCCCGCACCGCCGCCGAGAGGTCGGCTGTCGCTGTCAAACCGCTCCCGGCGTGCCGAGCTATGATCTCCGGCAATCCCTTTTCGTGAATCGGGCAGACGCCGGCGTTGATCGCATCCACTTTGCGCTGGTCAATGTCAACGCAAACAACGCGATGACCGCGATCCGCGAGGCACGCGCCCGTGACCAGCCCGACATAACCCGAACCTATGATTGATACCTTCATTTATAACACCGATATTCAATCGGATGCTTGCTTTGAATCGAGAAGACGCGCGAATCGAAGACCCATGCTACTTCTCCTCGGCATCACGATTTCCGCTGTACCAGATCAACGACCTGCGTAGACCCTCATCGAGCGAAATCAGCGGCTCATATCCGAGGTGCGAGCGCGCTTTCTCAATGACCGGGCAGCGGCGATTTGGATTGTCAATCAGGTACTCCTTGTCGCGGCTCTGCTTACGTTCCAGCTTTCCCCTGTATCCAAACAGTTCACGGCTCAAGGCGATCATTTTCTCGGCCAACTCGGCCACGCTGATTTCAGGCGTTTCGGTTCCGATGTTGTATGCCTCGCCGGGAGCGCCCTTGACCAGAATCTTCATGTAACCCTGAATCGCGTCGGCCGAATAGCAGAACGTGCGCGTTGGTGTGCCGTCGGATAGCATGACAATGTCGCGACCACTCAGGATATCTCGCGCGAAATCGGGGATAAGCCGGCCGTCTGTGATTTTCAACCCCGGACCGTAGTTGTTGAACGGCCTGGCCGTCTTCACTGCCACCCCGTGCTGCTTGGCAAAATTCACGCACAGTGTCTCCCCGAACCGCTTCGCTTCGTCATAACACGCCCGCGGCCCGGTGCAGCTAACCAGACCACGGTAGTCTTCACGAGTGGGAATGTTGGCAGCGTCGGGATCACCGTAAATCTCACTGGACGAAAAGAAGAGTATACCTTCAACTGGTGCTCCGCTTTCCTTTCGCTGCAGGGCGTAGTCGAGCAGATTGCGCAGGCCGTTGATGTTGGCGTCCATGGTGCCGATCGGATCGATGCGGTAATAGGTAGGCGATGCAATCGACGCTGCGTGGATGATCCAGTGAAAATGCCCCAGCGGCTTTGGCAAAGGCAGCTTCATATCGTGGCGAACGAGTGTGAGCGCGCGGTTCTCGGTTAAACATGTGAGCCAACCGGGCACCCCACGCGATAGATTGTCGAACACCGTCAGGCGAATTCGATCGTTCGCGGCCGCGAGGGTGTTGTAGTGCGTAATGGTCTGCACAAGGTAATAGCCAAGAAACCCCGCTCCGCCGGTGACGAGTACCGACTTGCCCGCCAGCTTCTTCAATTCGCTCGAGAGCGTCTTGCTACAAAGCGTATTGAGGTCGTCCAGGAGAATGTCGTCTGCGGTTTGTATGGTCATCGTCGTCTTCATCGCGTGGTTAGATTGCTCGCCGAGCCTTTAGCATTCCTGCAACTGGGGCATAAACACGACAAACTTCCCGCCCCACTCCCGCACCGCTGCCATCTGCTGCATCACTTCGGTTTTGAGGTTCCACACCAAGATCAGCACAAAATCGGGCTTGGCATCCATGATCTCATCGGGCGAGCGGATCGGAATGCGCGTTCCAGGCAGGAAGTTACCCTGCTTATGCGGGCTACGATCGACGGTGAATTCGACGAAGTCGCTACGAATACCGCAATAGTTCAGGAGCGTATTACCCTTCCCCGGAGCACCGTATGCAACGACTTTCTTTCCCGCGCGTTTCTGCTCAATGAGCCAGGACAGTATCTGCCGTTTGTGCTCTTCCACTTGTTTACCGTACGCGGCATAACTCTTGAGATCACCCTGCCCAGCGGCACGTTCGCGCGCCTTCATTGCGTGCACGCGCTCGCTGACAGTATGTGTCCCGTCGTCCGTGTGATGGGCATACACGCGGATCGACCCGCCGTGGATGTCGATCTCATCGACATCGAACAGTTCCATCCCGTGCGCCGCAAAGATCTTCTCGACGGTGGTGAATGAGAGGTACGAGTAGTGTTCGTGATACACCGTATCCCAGTAGTTTTTGTCGATCAGGTGCAGCAACTGCGGAAACTCCATCGTCACCACGCCCGCAGGCGAGAGCAGGATCTTCATTCCGCCGACGAAATCGTTGATGTCGGGAACGTGCGCCAGAACGTTGTTACCCAGGATCAGATCGGCGGGACCGTTTGAATCGAGCACCTCGCGCGCGGTCTGGCGGCCGAAGAACCGCACGATCGTCGGCACCCCCTTCTCCTGCGCCGCAGCGGCGGTGTTGGCGGTCGGCTCGATGCCCAGACACGGGATCTTCTTTTCCAGGAAATACTGCAGTAGGTAACCGTCGTTGCTGGCAAGCTCAACCACCCGGCTCCTGCCGCCCAGACCAAAGCGGGCTGTCATCTGCTCAACATACGCCCGGGCATGGGCGAGCATCGTCTCGCTGTACGAGCTGAAATAGGCGTACTCACCGTCGAAAATTGCTTCACGCGACACGTATGCAGGCAACTGCACGAGATAACACTTCTCGCACACATACACATGCAGCGGATAAAACGGCTCGCCATGATCAAACTGCGCCGGCGTGACGTGCTTTTGGCATAGCGGGCTCGTGCCCAGGTCAACAAACGTGTGCCGCAACGGCTCAGCGCAGAACCGGCAACACGGCCCGGCGCTGAGGGGATTGGGGAGAGTCGAAGTTGAAGTGTTCGTTTCCACAGCCGTCATCATGCACCAACCCGGGCACCCGCGAAATGGCGGCGGCACCGCTATTGGAGTTTATCGGGACTCGGAAGAGTCGACTTAATCTACAAGCGTACCGTAAAAATCTGGGATTTTCGGCCAACAGTCTGGCGATTGAGCACGGCCGGCGGGGGTGCCCGGTGGTTGAGTCAAGCTCTGCCCCCCTCCGCGAGTGCGACGATCAAGCCGCTGAAAGTGCGTGAAACCGACGGGACAAGGCAAAACCAAGAACCGGCGGTCACAGTTAAGTGACCGCCGGTCGAATTGGCAAGGGTAATCCTTGGCGTCAGCTCAAGATTTACTTGCGACGACGCAGGCCGAGGAGGCCGAGACCCGCAAGGGCAAAGCCCATGGTGGGTTCCGGGATCGGCGGAATCGCGGGAATTGGGGTCGGCGAGCCGACGCCACCAGTGCCCAAAATCCGGTTAACTACCGAGCCCTGCCCAATGGCAGGAACGTCGTTACCGAGGAAGGTCAGGCGAGCGAGAGCGAAGGTGCCATCGCCGGGCTGAACTGCGGGAGCGGCGTTGCCCCAGACGAGCGAGACGAGGTTGTCCGCTGCACTGGTGCCGTCAACGCCGTTCGGCGAAACAGCTTCACTCGACGGTCCTTGGGTTCCGTCGGCGCGAAGTGCACCGAGAATCGAGGTCCCTGTCGGGTTGCCAGGGTAGGCCACGCCAGTCGACAGGCCGCGAGCCGGGTTGCTGGCGACGCCTGGCAACAGACGGGTGAGATCAAAGTTGATCGCAGGTGCAATTTCGTCGGGGTCGACGATCGTGTGCCGATAGAAACCGCCAGTTACAGCGGACGCACGCAGGGCACCACCGCCAAAACGGTCGCCTTCGGTGATTGTTGCACGGAGCTCATAGCTGTTCCACGAGCCGGCCGGGAGCCTGCCGTTGATCGTCGAGTTACCGACGGTCTGTGCATCTGCCGGGACCGGAATCGCAACCCAGTTGAGCGTAATCGCCGCATTGGCAGCAGACGTTGCCGCCGCCAGAACTGCTACTGCAGAAAGAGACTTGAAGAATGACATCTTCTGACCTCCAAAGGACTAAGGACATTACGTCCGTCCACCAAACCCCCTTGCCACATTCCCACACGTACCACTCGACGCTTGAGCTTCGCCAAGTGGACTCGCTGAATATACCCCGAAGTTTCCTCTGAGGTCAACACTTAAATTGGAAATTTTCACGCAGATTTCGCCGAATCTTCCCGACAGAGCACCCCATCACCCCAGAATCACCCAAAACACCCATTTTGGGGCACTGAAAAACAATGCGCAAACTATTTCTTAACAATAACTTATGCAAAGTTGCGCCCGATCGGCCACGGTGCCTCTTGCAAGCCAAACTTACTTCACTTGCGCACCGACTCCACAGGCGTAAACCCTCGGCGGAGGGTGTTTTCCGTCACGGCGCGAGAGATCATGAATTGCACCAGGTAATCGGGTCCCCCTGCCTTGCTTCCTGTGCCCGATAATGCAAAGCCACCGAACGGCTGGCGATCGACAATCGCGCCGGTGATTCGTCGATTGATATATAAGTTGCCAACGCGCATTTCCTGCCGAGTCTGGTCAATGCTCGCGGGGCTGCGGCTGTAGATTCCTCCTGTCAGCGCGTACGGCGTGTCGTTGGCGATCTCAATTGCGTGCGACAGATCGCGCGCTCGAATGACCGCAAGCACAGGTCCGAAAATCTCCTGCTGCGCAATTTCTGCGCGCGGGTCGATATCGACGAAAATCGTCGGGCCGATGAAGCTCCCTCTTTGCGCTAGAGTGCTGACATCGGTTGCATGGGCTGGTGCAACGCCCGCTGAGATTGAGCGATCAATCAGCTTCCGAATGCGCGTGGCTGATGTTTCGTCAATCACCGGCGGCACTGTGTGACTCGGCTGCTCCGGCGGGCCGACGCTCAATGACTTCGTCGCCTCGATCAGCCGAGGTACGAACTGATCGTAAATGCTGTCGTGCACAATCGCCCTGCTGCACGCGCTGCACTTCTGCCCTGCAAAGCCAAATGCGCTGGCCACCGTGCCGATGACGGCTTCATCCAGGTCTGCATCGTCATCAATGATGATGGCATTCTTCCCGCCCATTTCTGTAATGACCCGCTTCACCAGATTCTGCCCTGGCGGCGTCTCGGCGGCGGTACGGTTGATTTCGAGGCCGACTGCTTTGCTTCCCGTGAACACGATAAGCGGCACAAGCGGATGCTTCACAAGCACCGGCCCGATTTCTTCGCCAACGCCGGGAAGATAGTTAACCACACCCCGCGGCGCGCCGGCTTCTTCGAAGATCTCCATCAGCTTCCAGGCAATCACCGGCGATTGCTCGGCAGGCTTCATAATGGCGGTGTTGCCCGTCACGACGGCGGCGGCGGTCATGCCAGCGAGGATCGCGAGCGGGAAATTCCAGGGCGCAATCACTGCGCAGACGCCGCGAGGCTCAAAAAACGTGTAATTGTCCTCACCGGGCACGTCGCGCCGTCGGGGCGGGGCGAGTCGGAGCATTTCCCCGGCATAAAAGTCGCAGAAGTCGATTGCCTCTGCCACGTCGGCATCGGCTTCCCGCCACGGCTTGGCGCACTCAAGCACCATCCACGCCGCCAACTCGAACTTTCGCCGCCGCATGATGCCCGCGACTCTCGTAAGCAGATTGCATCGCTCGTTCACCGGCGCATGACGCCAAGACCGAAACGCCCGATGTGCTGCTTCGACCGCGAGACCCGCGTGGCTCGGCGTGGCCGCTGCCGAGGCACCAATGATCTCGGCGCGGTTGGATGGATTAACCGATTCAATCGAAGCGCCCGGTGTCTCGACCCGGTTGCCGTCGATCACGAGCGGGTATCTTCCGCCAAGCTGCGATCGCGCGAACTCGAGCGCCTCGCGCATCGCCGTGCGCACAGCCTCGGTCGAAAAATCGGACGGCGGTTCGGGGATGAAACGATTGGTCCGAGATCGATCGAGAGCCGGCGCATAGGGCTTCTGGCGATTGACTGGTGCTGCGTTGCCGTTCGATGCGGGATTCATGAGCAGGCGCTCCTCTGGAACATTCTCGACGAAACCAGCGCGTAAAAAGCTTTCATTACTTGTGTTTTCAAGAAGGCGGCGGACGAGATAAGCCATGCCGGGAAGAAGCTGGCCGTAAGGCGTGTAGATTCGCACTCGGTGGCCCAGATCGAGCAGCGTTTGGCGGATCGGGTCGGCCATCCCGTACAGCATTTGAAACTCGTATCGCCCCCTCGGCACGCGATGCCGCTCCGCCTGCTCCAATGCTGCCGCGATCGAGCGGACATTGTGGCTCGCGATCGCCGGTCGAAGCAGATCGCTATGCTGCATTAGAAAATTGCTGCATCGCTCGAAATTGGCGTCGGTGTCGGCCTTATTGGTCCAGACGGGCACCGGCCAATCATTTTGCGCGGCAATTACGGTCTCATAGTCCCAGTACGCACCTTTAACCAACCGGACATGAACCGGCGTGCCCCGTAGACGGGACCAATCGGCTAACTTCTGCAAATCATCCAGGCAGCACCGCAGATACGCTTGGATCGCGATTCCCGCATCGGGCCAGTCGACAAACTCTTCTTCACCGAGGATGTCTTTGAAAGCCTGAATGGTCGCATCCTTAAAGGAATGCTGCTCCATATCGAGGTTAATCAGCGCGCCATGAGCTTTGGCAAGACGCATGATGGGTCGAAGCCGCTCGCGAACACTTCGGCTGGTGCTGTCGGGGTCAATTGGGTCAAACTGGCTGAAGAGGCTGGATAGCTTCACGCTCACGTTCACCCGCGGCACTTTCCCGTCGGGCGAAAGCTCCACGGCGGCAAGATCCGGCTCGCCCGCGAGCCTTTCTGTAAGTCCCTTAATCAAATGAAGATACGTCTGCTGATGAGCCTCGGCTTCCGATTCGCTCACGACGGCTTCGCCGAGCAAATCGATGGTGAAAGCCAGACGATTGCGCCGTTGCGCTAAAATCGTAGCAATCGCTTCATCCAGATTCGTGGCGGCAATGAACTTGCGCGCCATGCGGCGGGTGTTGAACTGGGCTGCTTTTGCGATGGTTGCACCGATCGGCCCCTTTTCCGGCAGAAACCGAAGGAGCTCGCGGGCCACTTCAGGCAGGCCATCGCCGGCGAGGTGCATGTATTCTTTAAGATGTCGGTTGATTGAATCGGGCTGCCGCAGAACGGGAAGGACGTCGACGAACCGAAAAAGCTGCGCCTTGAGGCCCTCGTCGCGCATCGACAGGTTCATCAGTTGTTGGTCGAGCCAGGTCGAGACCCCCCCGGTGGCACGCTGGTTGCGGATGCGTGCGAAGAGATCCGACCCGATTTGCACAACCCGCGAATCCGACATGTCGGAATTTTCGCCGGTTTAGTGGAATGAATCAAGAGAGACTATCGAGACGCGCCGGTGGTAAGTCCCGAAGAAACACAAGAACCCGCGGGCGCAATCGCCCGCGGGTCTGGTTGTGGCATTCTCCACTCCGGAAGACCCGGTCTACTGCTACATTCCCCCGCCGGCGCTTGCACCGACTGAGTCGGTCTTGCTCAAGTTCTTGAGCAATGGCGCTGCTGGGGTGCCAATTCCGTTGGGATTATTACCGTTTTCGAGCTTAAACTGATCCGTGGCAAGTCCGTTGGCAACCAGAAACGCCTCGACACTGCCCCGCCGGCCCGATGAAAGCGAATCCTCGGCTACATTGATGTAAACCGAAATCGGCCGGGTGGTGTCGTCATCCTCCAGCATGAGGCTAATTTTCTGCTCACCGAGCGAGTTGAGCTTGTCGCCATGGAAATGGGACTCGTGCAGCGTGGCATCAGCCCGAGCGGCCGATGCGGCCTGCTGGCGGCCGACCTTCTCGATCGTGCGGGAATACTCGGTCTTGAAAAACGGATCATTGTATGTGTGCTTGTCGCAGCAACCTTGCTTGTTGCAGTTGCAACCGGCAACCGAACCAAGGATCGAAGCAGCCACAGCCGAGAGAATGCTCATTTGAATACGGTTCATTTTTGGTCTCACTTTCCTATGCTCTTTGTTTCGACGGATTCACCCTCCGGCTTAACCGGTATTGTCACGCTATTCGGTCATCAACGACGACTTCATGAGGTTGATAATTGTGGGGCCCATTACCACGAGGAAGGTTGAAGGGAAGATGAATAGCACAAGCGGAAAACTCATCTTCACCGACGCCTTCGATGCCATCTCCTCGGCGGCCAACTGGCGTTGAGTTCGCAGGGTGTCGGCATGCACACGAAGGGCCTGCGCGATGCTGGTTCCAAACCGGTCGGCCTGCGTCAGCATCGCCGAAAGTGACTGAAGCGCTGCATTGCCAGTGCGGATGCCCAGGTTCTTTAGAGCTTCCACACGAGCCAGGCCGACGCGCGTCTCCATGTGGGCGATACCCAGTTCGCGGCTGATGGCGGGATGGGCGATAACCAACTCCTGTCCGACGCGCTGCATCGCGGCATCGACGGTCAGCCCTGCTTCCACGCACACGACCATAAGGTCGAGCGCATCTGGCAGGCCGAGCGTTAGCTGCTTCTGATTCTTCTTCATCCGCAACCGCAGCCAGAGGGTCGGTGCCATGTAGCCGCTGAGCGCGATCAAGGGAAAATACATCAGCATGTTGTCGGTCGCGTTACCAATCAGGTAGCCAGCGATGATTCCGACGAGCAGCCCGATGAACTTCGAACCTTTCACAAGAGGGACAGCGCCGGGCGAGTAAATGCCGGCATAGCCGAGTTGCTTCTTAAGGCCCGACACCTGTTCGCGCGTCTTCGGCATGAACGGCGCGGCAGCGGCAGAGCCGATGCGTGCCAGCACGCTACCCATCGCCTGCTTGGTGTTGCGCGACTGGACAGCCGCCTTGGGGTCGTGCCCGCGCTCGACAAGGCGTTCACGAAGCCTGGAGTTGTCCCCGCGATCCATGAAGATTCCGAGAACGGTGTAGGCCACGAGCATCACTGCCGCGGCCACCAGGATGATTACAATAGTCTGATCGAACATGAGTCACGCTCCGGCGTCAAAGTAGGCTTGCACAATTCACACTTCGACGGTCGTAATCTTTCGAATGGTAAACAGCCCCAGAATCTGCAGCCCAAACGAGACCGCCAGCAGGATCATGCCGTCAGTGCTCGTCAGCAACACGCTGGCGTATTCGGGGTTCATGGAATAGAGGATGATGAAAAGCACCGCAGGGAAGGCGGAGAGGATATAGCCGGTAAACCGGCCCTCGGCCGTCTTGGCCTTCACCTGCTGCTGAAGCCGCGACCGCTGGCGGATCATCCCGCTGATGTTTCCGAGCACCTCACTCAGGTCGCCACCGGTCTGACGCTGAATCAGCGTCGCAGTGACGAAAAATGCAAAGTCGCTTGAGTCAATTCGAGTCGCCATTTCCTTCAGCGCATCTTCAATTGAGACACCAAGGCTGTGCTGCGCGTACGCGCGACGAAATTCGAAGGCAAGAGGCACGGGCAACTCACTGCCCATCATCTGCAAGCCGGTGGAAAAGCTGTGGCCAGACTTGAGAATGCGGCCCAGAAAATCCAGCGCTTCAGGAAGCTGAAGCGCCAACTGCCGCTGCCGGCGATTGCGCTTATTGGTGATAACCGCGATCGGCAAATAGAGCCCGATTACGAACGATACCACGGCCACCAGCAGCGACGCACTCAGTGCGAAAAACACGAGCGAACAGCCGACCGCCGAGATTACCAGCAGCTGAACAAAACGGTTAAGCGAGAGATCGGGATACGACTGAAGCAGCGTTTTCTGCAGCGAGGCAAAGATCGGAAACTCCAGGAGTCGGGCCTCGATTCCGGTTGCCTGACTCTGAACGACAGACTTCGCCTGCTTCGCTGGCTGCGCCTCGCCGGAGTGGCTCTTGCCACTCAGTCGCTCGGCCAGCTTCTTCTTTGAAGGGTCGAAGACTGGCGCGACGATCTGCCAGATTGCGAACGCGAACAGCGACACAGCGCCGGCGATCAAGATTGTGAGTATTGTTGAATCCATGAGACTATCTCCCAACCGTTAGGCCGCTTCCATCTCCCGCCGCTGGAAAAGTTCCGGGGGCAGATGAATGCCCCGGTGTTCGATTCGATCGGCACACCTCGGCCGAATCCCGTGACAAAGGAAGTAGCCGGTAGCCACCCCGTCGGAATTCACGCCGGTCTGCTCATAGCTGAACAGGTCGTGCATCTGAATCTGGTCGCCCTCCATGCCTGTGATCTCACTGACTCGCGTCACGCGGCGCTTACCACCGACCAGCCGATTGGCCTGAATGACGATGTTGACCGCACTACTTACCATCTGGCGCATGGCCCTGGTAGGAATCTCAAATCCGGCCATCATGATCATGACTTCGATTCGCTGCATCGCGTCACGCGTGTTGTTTGCGTGGATCGTGGTCATCGACCCGTCGTGACCGGTGTTCATCGCCTGGAGCATGTCCAGCGTTTCGGCAGCACGACACTCACCAATGATGATTCGATCGGGACGCATGCGCAGGCAGTTCTTCACCAGTTCCCGCTGGCTCACTTCACCCTTGCCTTCGATGTTGTTCGGCCGGGTTTCGAGACGGACGACGTGCGGCTGCTGCAACTGCAACTCAGCGGCGTCTTCGATTGTGATAACGCGTTCGTCGGTTGGGATATAGCGGCTCAGGCAATTCAACAGGGTCGTCTTACCCGACCCGGTACCCCCGGAGATAATCACGTTACACCGCGACTGAACTGCAGCAGCCATGAAATCAACCACTGCCGCCGGAAATGCACCGACGCGGATGAGGTCGTCCACCTGCAGGGGCTTTGAGCCGAACCTGCGGATGCTCATCGCCGGGCCATCCAGCGCCAGCGGAGGAATGATCGCGTTCACACGGCTGCCATCAGTCAGGCGCGCGTCGCAGTAGGGCTGGGTCTCGTCTATGCGGCGCCCCACCAGCCCGACGATGCGGTCGATAATCTGCCGCAGATGGGCGTTATCGCGGAATCGCACTTCAGAAAGTTCGATGCGCCCCCTCTTTTCGACGTACACGCGATCCCAGCGATTGACCATGATATCGCTGACAGTAGGGTCTTTGAGAATGGCTTCGAGCGGTCCGAGGCCAAAAGTCTCATCCATAACCTCATCCATGAGGCGTTCCTGCTCGGTGCTGTTCATCAGGCCTTTTTCGCTCTGACACAGTTCGCGGACGAGCACGCGCACTTCGCTGCGAACCGTCTCCGGGGGCAGCGTGCGCAGATTCTGTACGTCAAGGCGTTCGACCAATTGCTGGTGAATGCGCACTTTTAACTGCTGAAAGTAGAGCTGCCGTTCTGAAAGTGCCGCAGGTGCAACATGCTGTGCCGGCGCAATGGAGGCAGCGAGAGAGATTTTCGGGGCCCCGGGCGAACCAGGCTTGCCGTCTTTAGTCGCCCCGCCAGCCCCGAGCGCGTCGCCGTTGGCGAACTGCTGCAGTGCGAGCTTCTTTGCCTCTTCACTCAGGCCTTCATAGCCCGGGGGAAGCGTTGCGGTATTCGTGTTGCTTTTGCTGAACAGACCCATTTCAGACCCCGATCTCTTTGTATGTTTGTAATGTCAATTGTTTACGCAGCCTTGCGTACTGCATCGGCCGGCAGGAGAGAATTCGCCAGTTGTTGGAGGCTCACCGACATTTCGCTTCTTGGCGAACGGAGCACAACAGGCTCGCCGAAGTTGATGGCGGCGATGGCATTCTTAAAGTCATTGGGAATGAGCCAGGAAATCTTCATTCCCAGCGCCTTCTCCACTTCATCAGGTTCGATATCGCCACCTTTTTTTACAAATCGGTTGACGACAATCTTGATCTTGCTCGCGTCAATGCCCATCCGGCGCATCGCCCCGACAAATCTTTCGGCATTGCGGCAGCTTGGCACATTGAGCTGCATGACGATCAAGTTGAGGTCGGCAGCTTGAAGTGCAGCAGAATAGACCGGGTCAATGCTCATAACTGAATCAAGCACCACCCAGTCGTACATTCTGCCCACGACGTTGAGGAGTCGTTGCAGTCCAGCTTGTGTAACCCGCTGCGTATCTTCGGGGAGTTCCGGGCGCGCCAGGATCGAAAGCTGACTCGTCCGGTGGACGCACAGAGCATTATCAAGAAGTTGCTTGTCCACCTTTTCCGCCGAGGCCATGACATCGGCAATCGTGTAGCGAGGGCGGACATCAAAGTAGCTGGCCGCCCCGCCTCGCACGAGATCAAGATCTGCTAAGACAGTTTTCGAACCCGCCTGCGCCAATGACGCCGCGACATTGCACGAAACGGTTGTGGAGCCACAGCCGCCGATCGTCGGTATGACGTGGACGATCCGTGCCTTCTTCCCCATTCCGTGCTGAGATGCGATTCGCTCGATTGACGCAGAGAACTTCTGTTCCTGAATCGGCACCGGGATGAACTCACGCACGCCCATGTGCATCGCTTCCATCAACACATTCGGGTCGAGTGTCTGACTCAGAACGAAGAAACTCGTACCTGGGTGCTGTCGCGGAAGCTGACCAAGACGCTTCAGCGTCTCGGCTGGGGCCGGGTCTAAATTAATGATCACCAATTGTGGTGAATCGACTCGACCCAACGCCCCTGCAACTTGCTCGGTCTGTGCGTATTGAGCAACAACGTTGATCCCAAACCCCGACAGGAATGTAGCCAGTTCCTGCCGGTTGGCGGCATCAGGATCGACGATGGCGGCGTTCAACTGTACGTACATGGCAACTCTCACTTACGACAGGTTTCTAACATCGGCCCCTTCACAAACGATATCGGACCGATCACTTCTCGACTGAAGCAGTCTCAGTCGCCGGTGCAAACCCATACGCACCGCGGAAGCGGGCGGGGACCTTGTCATTCGGCATCTCGCCAAGTGAACTCTTGGCCGGGCCGCCAAACTCACCGTTGAGATAGAACTCAACCGGGTTGGGGTGCCGCCAGTATTCGCCGGAAAGCTCCGGGACTTCTGCCGGGTTCATCGGTTCGACCAGCATCGGAGTCACGAGCACGACAAGCTCGGTCTCTTCACGCTGATATCGGACGCTGCGGAATAGAGCGCCGACGACCGGCAGTTCACCCAGCAGCGGTGTGGCATTACGGCTGGCAGTCACGGTGCTTCGCATGAGGCCTGCAATAGCAAAGGTCTGTCCGTCGTTCATTTCAACGGTGGACTCGATGCGCCGCTTGTTAATGATTGGAATGTTGTTGTTCTCAATGACCACCGGCGAGCTAAAATCCAGGTCGCTCACTTCCGGGGCACATTTCAAGCGAATCCGCCCCCCGCCAAGGACGACCGGGACGACATTCAGGCGCACGCCGAACTCGCGGTATTCAATTGTGATGGTTGAACCGCCGCCTGAGCCGGTCTGTGGCACGGGCACGGGAAACTCGCCGCCGGCCAGAAGGCTTGCTTCCTGACCGCTGATGACGGTCACATTTGGTTCAGCCAGCACGCGTGCCAGGCTATTTTGCTTGAGCGCGCTCAGGGCGTAATCGAGCGTAAATGAGTCCCAGGTCGCCGACCCGCCGATGGTGGTCAAGGCGCCATTCGATAGCTTGCTTCCGGCGTTAGGGCCGTTAAAGGCGATATTGAAGTTGCCATCGTTGACCAGGCTCGCCCCAAGATTGATGCCCAGTTCCTCTGAAGCCTTACGGCTCATTTCGAGGAACTTCACCTGCAGCATCACCTGCTGCCCGCCGGAGACTTCGAGGAAATTCAGCACCTTGTCGCTGAACGGTGCGGCCATCGCTGCGATCTGATCAGCAACCTGAATCGACGGCACTGTGCCGCGGAGCGCGATGGCGCCATTCATGGCATCCACCTCAACCGCAGCGGCTGGGAAAGTCTTTTTGATCTGCTCACGTAGTGCTTCCAGGTCGATTGCCACGTCAACTGCCACGGTCTGGCTTTGGTCCTGGTCGTCCCAGATGATCAGTTCAGTAGCGCCAAACTTCTTGGCGGTCACCAGCAGACTGGTCGGACCAATTGGATTGACATCAGCAACGTCCGGTTGCCCGACGCTGATTCGGTGATACGGCACCTTCGTGTTGACCACGACCGTACGGTTCACACCCATCGAGAGCCGACCGCCAGACCCAGCACCGTCGGCGACAACCGTAAACTCATCCACAGGCGTGGAGTAGTCCCTGATCGTCTGCTTGCTTTGAATCGTGTTCGCAGCAACCGCTGCGCCGTACGGGTTCTCGCTCACCTCAAAGGTGGGCAGTTCCTTGGGCTTGCCAAGGAACAGACTCTTGAGAGTCTTGCCAACTGACCCGCCTTTCTCACCGCCTTCGAGGGTCTTACGAAAATTCTCATCGCCGGGACTGGCTGCGATGAATCCATGGCTGGATGTCGTGCTACGAAGGGCGATATCGTTGGCAAACACGTCGGACTGGCCGCCGATAGAGCGATTGTCGGCGAGAAGTGCCGCCAAAATCACGGTCAACCCTCCGCCGAGCACAACGGCCGCGGCGGTCTTCTTGAGTCGTTCACGGCGGATGATCTGGTCTTGTGTGAGGTAGGCTCGCATATTTGTGCCTTCTTTCTTCTGGCTTGTTTGCGTTTCTGACGCTTTGTTGTTTGTCAAAACCCAGGTTGAATGTGACGTATTAGTTACCAACCGGCTTGGTATCCGTGTGCGTCATTGGCTCGTGCTGATCTGATTGTTTCAAAGTGGATGGCTTGTCTTTCCCGGTAGCGGTTGGGAACTGCACCTGGGTTTCGTTGCCGCCGCGAATGATCTTGACGTTATAGAATTCGATCGAGGCCGCATCGGTCGGCTGGGTCGCCGGATTGGATGACACGGGCATTGTCAGCGGAGTTTCGATGCCGGTGTGGTGAGCCGGGCCGAACGGGTCTTCGCTGAGTGCATTGCGTGCCGAGCCGCGCAGATCCGAGAGGGTTACGCCCTCGCCACCGTCTTTCGAGTCGTCACGCACGTTACGCAGAACCAACCGCGGGCGACCTGTGGTTGCCGCCAGCTCGATGGCCTGGCTTTCTTCGGGCGTTGCAATGAGTGTCACACTTCGGGCAGGGCCTTCCTGGCCGTCTTCACGCTTCACGGTCATCCGCTGTCCGACAGCGGTGACAAGGATGTTCTGCACGACACTCTTGGCGATCATTTCACCGTTGCCTTCACCGGTCATGGTCGAGATGACATCCACTCGGCAGCCGGGCGAAAGGAACCCGCCGACGCCGCTGAACTCATCGATCTGGATGGTGATGGCACGCATTCCGGTCGGGATCAACCCGCCAAGCCCGCTGGGCGAGCCCTTTGCCGCAAGCAGGGCGTCGACGACCGGCTGCCCTTTGTAGATCGGCCCGTTCACAACCCGCGCAGTGACCTCGCCAACATCGCTGAAGGTCCCCTCCGGTGCCATTTCCTTCGATACCTTGGCGGTTGTGATCATGCTGGCGTCGATTTCGAAGCCGGGCAGGATATTAGTGGTGGCGACAACGACGTCTCGCAGCGCGCTCTCTCCCTGAGCAACGGTCGCCGGGCGATCTGCCAGCATACTGCGAGCGACAAAAGCCGCGACCAGGCCGAGCACGGCCGCGAGTCCAAGAGGTGCAAGTGTTTTTGCGTTCATAGTCTGTTTCTCCGACGGTTAGGCGTCTGATGAAGATTTCGGCGCTTCCGATGGGGGGGTTTAGGAAGGTTCGGATCAAAATGGGAAAATTCCTACATTGCTCCTGATCTGAAAAGTACGGTCTTCTCCGGAAGTTCTGGCACTCTCTCGCACAGCAACTCTGGAAAAAAGAATCCGCCGCGGACGAGGCGTCCACGGCGAATTTCCTCGCTTCGACTTGGTTATCGGGTTGACTTACCCTTCTTTGCGCATCACCGTACTGCCCGTGATCGACTTAGTATTGCTCATGAAAAAGAGCGGCTTGGGACCAATCTTTCCCATAGTGGAAACGACATCCACCTGAATAGCAGTCCCTGCGGCCGCCGCCGGATTGGCCGGGTTGAGCGTCACCGTGAACTTCGCCGAATCGATTGAGGTTGTGCCGCTATTCATTCCAGAAGCGAATAGGCTCCGGGCGACCGCGTTGGTGACATCGGTGGTGGTCGCGCCGGGCACTACAGCGGCTCGCGCGCCTTCGCGTGCTGCACCCTGGATGGTGTGTTTGGCATAGAGGTAATAGCCAAACTCGACTGTGCAGAATGAGAGCAACAGCAGAATGTTGAATACGAATGCCGCCTCGATCAGTGTATTGCCCCGACGGCTTTCAGTGCGACGGCAAAACGACAGGATGGAACGTACTTTCGGTTTCATACCCAACTCCATCATCTCAAACCCACCAAGGCAATCACCGCTACCAGGATCGGCACCGCGTACGGCACATGCCGAGCGGCGTAGCTGGCCTGATCGGTTGAATCGACGCGCGATTCAGGGTGAATCAAGCCGACAGCCATCGACGCGGTGTTGCGTGCCACCTGGCTCACGCGCCGGGTGACGATGGCCTGAAGAATCGCTACGAGCATGGCAACTACCGTCGCCACGATGAACACCGCGACCACATTCACCGGCCCGAGCCACGCTCCGACCCCGGCAAACAATTTCACATCACCGCCGCCTCGCAGGCCCAGGGCGAAGAGCGGCAGATTGATCGCGAGTCCGACAGCTAAACCTACAATTGACATCCACCCGCCGGCCACGCTGTGACTCCACGAGGCGGCCTGCAATAGTCCGGTAACCGCGATAACGATGGTCAACCAGTTTGGAATGCGCCGGCTGCGGAAATCGATCACCGCGGCAACGGCGAGCATTGCCAGCAGCGGGAACATGAGCAGAACGAGGTGCATCCGGCGACATCGCAAAAAGATTCATCAGACCGAACTGTTCACGCTCGTCCATCGTGCAAGCACTTTTGTGCCGACGCTCCCGACGATAACGATACAGGCAACGATAATGAGTCCCGCGATCAGCGCGTACTCGATCACTTCACCGCCTCGCTCATCACGCCATAGCTGCTTGGTTAGTTTTCGCATTCTGGTCTACCTTTAATCGATAATCAGTAACTGGGTCGGTCTCAAACTGTGGTTTATCGAACGCGGAACGGGCCCGGCCCTGCCACGATCTTATCGGCCGGCGCCGGGCCCGTTCGTTTCGTTGCAACGAACTTGAGTTCGTTTACATCGAGCTGTTCAGTGAGGTCCAGCGGGCAACCACCTTGGTGCCGACTGCCGAAATCACCGCGATAGCGGCAACCACGATAAGACCAGCGATCAGGGCGTATTCGAGGACTTCGCCGCCCTGCTCATCTTTCACCAAACGTCCGAGCAGATTCTTCATCGCCTTCATTTTACACTCCCGTGTAAGGCGACCATGATTCGCTCGCGCAGGAACCCGGCAGGGCGACTGCCTTCAAACCAAACGCGAGTGCAAGCGCGCCACACGCCGATCGCAAGCAACATTGCCCGCGGTGCCCGAATCGATTTGCCCTTGCATGCTTCGCACACTCGGCCAACCAACGATCGGGTTGCACTCCTCACATCGGATGGTGCTAGTCCCGGCTCAACTTCCGCGTACAAAAATTTGCGGCCATCGAGGGCCGATAAACTCGCGTCCTGCCATCAATCTTGCCGATGATCGGAGTTGGATCGATGAAACGGATCAACGAATCATGAGCGACAGACTTCTTACATTTGCGTGGAATTGTGTGGTACTGGGGCTGATTATCGTGCTGGGTGCGGCAGCGCTGGCGCTGGTTTATATGGCCCTGCTGCAGTTGGTGAGCAAGCGGCTCGATCAGGGAATCGCGCCGTTGGCCGCGGGGCTTTCCCTGGCAGCGGCGGTGTATCTGCTCGCACGGCACCGGGATGAACTGGTCGGCCGAGACCTGGCATGAGCGGTTTACTCACCGCCGGTGCACCAATAAGAACCATAAGCAATTGACCGTCGCACGGTGCATCCGCGCCTTCGAGACTGCACCGAGGCGAAGTGAGATCCAGCTAACTCTTAAAATCAGCAACGGCACCAGCAAATGCAACCACGTTCACCATCGAACCGATGGCAATCGCCCCTGTATTAAGGTCGATTCCACTCTCGTCCTCCGGCAGCGCGACGACGACGCTCGCCCCCGCGGCGTGCATTGTGAAATGTTGCCCTTCGATGCTGACGACACGCCCCTGAATGATCTTCGGCGGACCGAATAATGGCTGGATGAATCCGCCGCCTGTCGAAACACTGTAGATCTTCCGCGCCTGCGCTCTGATCGTACACTCGACGGGTACCCCAACGGGTCCGGCAAAGCTGTCGGCCTTCAGGTGTAACTCATAGTTGGTATTGCTCGGTTGAAACACGACATGGTCGGCTTCGGCACGAAGCACTTTACCCTTGGCGGCGGCAGTTGCGGTCATTGGTCGATGCGCTCCTTCAAACTTAGGCCGCGACTTTAGCCGACGGAAAGCAGCCTGTCACGCGTACACCCGTCCCTCTTTCGGGTATCTTTCATGAGCTACGATCGCGGCGTGGTCGCTCATTGCAAGCGCCTGCCATGTTCCCACCGCTGCGATAACCGCATCCAGCGCATCACCGCCGGGGTTGCGCATCATCACCCTGCGGTCGCTCTCGCTCAATTCGATGAATTCTTTCAGCGCACTAATGATTAAGTGTCGTGTCTGCCGCCGTTTCGCCGTCAGTGGCCCTCCGGCGGGCTGTTTGTAGTTCTGATGTGGCAGGCCGAGCCGCTTGAGGGTCGAGGACGGACACGCTTCCACAACGATTGTGGTCGCCCGCGCAAGTCGATCGTACTGAAACGGCAGCACCGCGACATCGTCACGAGCCACTGGAGCAAGGACATCGCGCATACCGTGGAAGGTCTGATAAACAATTCGATAGTGATAACAATCGAACGGCGTTTTGGTCTCCGTATCGGTCGTGCGCCGGATATGCAGCTTTGTACCGATCTTCCGGGCCTGCGCAACGCACCATCGGCCAAATGCCTTCGCATCGCCCTCAAACCTCCCGATAAATGCAAGCTGCTCATCCCAGGTAGTCCCCATCGCCGCAAGTTCCACCGGCAAGCCAAATGGAAAATCAATCCCCCAGACCGACCGACCGGATGCATTGATCATGAAGACGAGGTAAGAAAGCGCCTTGGTACGTTCAGCGGCCCCGGCCAGGTCTTCCAGCCTGCTTAGCTGTTGCAGTTGGAGCCGCTTGCACGATGCGGTTGTGCGTGCGATCCAGATATTCGCCCCTGCCTTCGCTGCGCCCGAGAAGTCAACGCCATAGATCCTTGTTGGTGCGGCGATTGGGGACATGGTGGCACATCGTACCCAAGCGGGCTACTCGGCAATATTGGCTTCCAGAGGCTGCTCTGCCGACTTCATAAATCGGCCAAACCACGCGTTGCGCTGCCGAAGTTCAGCAGGTGAGCCGCTATCAGAGATGCGCCCATCATCAATGACATAAGCCACTGTAGCCTGGTTGATCAGGCTGGGCCGATGGCTCGTCAGTACAGTGGTGCGGCCAGTCATCAAACGATCGAGCGCGGCAATGATGGTGGCTTCGCTATCAGGCTCAACGCTGCTGGTCGGCTCGTCGAGCAGTAAGATGCGCGGGTTGGTAAGGAACGCCCGCGCGATGCTGATTCGCTGCTTTTGCCCACCGGACAGCCGCACACCGCGCTCTCCGACAATGGTTGAGTATCCCTGCGGCAATCGACTGATGAACTCATGCGCATTCGCCGCACGCGCCGCGGCGATAACCTGGTCCATCGTGGCTGTTGGGTGGCCATACCGAATATTGTCAAGGATTGGCTCGTTAAATAGGAAGCTTTCCTGTTGCACGAGCGCAAAATGAGACCGCAGGCTGTCACGTTGAATCTGGCGAATGTCCACACCATCGAGCGATACGCCACCCTGAGCCGGATCATAGAACCGCAGCAGCAGATTGAGCACAGTGGATTTCCCGGCCCCACTTGGCCCGCAAAGCGCAACCGTTTGGCCAGGCTGGATG
The DNA here is from genome assembly GCA_002343075.1 of Phycisphaerales bacterium UBA2421. Lineage (GTDB taxonomy): Bacteria > Planctomycetota > Phycisphaerae > Tepidisphaerales > Tepidisphaeraceae > UBA2421. The sequence goes on from DDRH01000051.1 coordinate 201,747, forward strand.
GTGATTGATACACCCCTGAGCACTGGAGGGCCATCAGAATAGCTGAATGTTACCCGGTCGAGTTCCAGCCGGCCCTCAACGTGCTCGAGCCGGCGGGCATTTGGGGCATCGGGCAACTCATCGGGCGCATCGAGCACCTCAAAAACACGCCGCGCGGACGCCACCGCACGCTGAACCATGTCGTTCACGCGAGCCAACGTCTGAATTGGCCCGAAAAGCCGCCACCAATACGCACGAAACATCAGAAGCTTGCCGACCGTAAACCCGCTGTTAGTCAAAATCAGATACCCACCGACGCCAAGCATGCTGACATTAGTCAGAAATCCCGCCGCCCTGCTAAACGGGAAATAGATGCTCCTGGCATTAATGGCCTTCACCTGTTGCTCATAAAAGGCGTGCGTTGCAGAGTGAAACCGCTCGGCTTCCTGCTTTTCACGGCCAAAGATCTTGATGACGTTCACACCCGCAAGATTCTCCTGCAAACGAGCGCTTACTTCGCCGGCACGATCGCGCGCAGATCGGTAAACAGGGGCAATCCGCCTGTTGAACAGCTTCAGCAGAAAGTAGACGACGATCAAAGGAGCAAGCGATGCCGTCGCGACGCGCCAGTCCACCGCCATTACGACCGCGACGGTCACGATCCACATCACGCCTTCACCGACAATGACATCGATACCATTCACGGTGAACGACTGCAGTTCATCCACATCGCCCATGGCGCGGCTCATCAAATCACCCGTTTTCTGCCGCTGGAGGTATCCGAGCGATTGGCTCTGCAGTTTGTGATAGACCCGGTTGCGCAGGTCGAGGATGAACCGCTGTGCAACACGCTCCATTACGTTGCGACTGATGGTGCTGAGTGCTTCGTAAGTGAGATAGATTACCAGCATGAACGCCAGGGCAGATGTGAGTAGCGCCGGCCACCCTACCAAACGCCCGCCGAAGCTGAAGATCTGGCCGAGAAACAAGCTGGGGGCTGTCGGGTTCGCGATGATGAGTGCGTCTGTCACATACATCCACACAAACGCGGGAAAAAGCTCTGCCGGCATCGAAATCAGCAAAAGCACCAATCCGAGGGCAATACTCCGGGCCTGTGGGCGGAGATGGTGAAGCAGTCGCATGAATATGCTGAGCGCGGAAACCTTCTGCGGCATCGCTTCGATGTTAAGTGCTGCGCCGTCTGCCATAAAGCTACGAATTGCAGCACCAGCCGCTGGGAAAGTTGCAGGAAGGAGTATGTGGGGCCCCGTCAGGCACAGCCCGTAGCAGGCTGCCAGTCAGGAGGATAAGCCTGGCCGCGTAGTCGGCGAGTCATCATCGCCGCTGCTGGCGTTGCAGGTGAATGACCCGCCAAATGTCAGGACGGCGCATAGCGCCAACAACAATGCGGTCCGCCAATGCAATGGTCTCATCACGGAAGCTCCAGAATTCGAACAAATTCGCCCAGGCTTTGCTGAGGCGCATTCTCCGGTCGGATGATCAACGCGTCGGCATTTGCAAGCGAGAATACATCGCCCGATCCACGCCACGGCAACGGGTCAACGGCGCCGTCAACTGTTCGCCGCGCCGGCTGATACAATTCCCGCGGTCCATTGGCAGCCACGCCGGCAGAAAGGCGCGCCGTTGACCAACGAGGCTCAGCGCTCAATCCGGTTAACCTGCGCACGAGCCGACTGGCAAAGAGCAACGTACAGACGTACGCGCTCAGCGGGTTGCCGGGCAATCCAAATGCAAAGGTACCACTCGGATGCACCCCGAACACGAATGGCTTGCCGGGGCGGATGCGTACCTTTGTAATGCGAAGTTCAAATCCGAGCGACTTCAACACCTGCGGGGCATAATCGTAGTTACCCATACTCATCCCGCCGCTGATGAAAGTCAGGTCGTGCTTCATTCCTGCGCGGATGGCGGATTCCAGCCGACGGCGATCATCGGGGGCGTGCGATTCCCCAGCTACGTCCGCGCCAAGACGCATCAACAGGGTTGTCAGCAGGATGTTGTTAGCATTTCGGATCTTCTGCACCGCCGGGCGCGATCGGACTGACACTACTTCATCGCCGGTGGTGAGAATGAATGCGCTCGGTCGTCGATAGACACTCAGTCGCGCCGCCCCCACTGTCGCTGCAACCGCGAGCTGCGCGGGCCCGAGCAGAGTGCCTCGGTTGAGCACCCGCGCGCCAGATGCCACTTCTGCCCCGCGGAGCTGCACGGCTTTGCCTGGGGCGACGGGGTGAGTGAACGACACCACGTCCCCCCGCCGGTGCGCCAGCTCGACCGGCACAACCGCATCGGCTCCGCCGGGCAACATTGCCCCAGTCATGATTGCGGCACACTCGTCGCTGGATAGATCGCGCCCGGCCCGCTGCCCTGCGGCAATCTCGGCGACTACTTTCAGCAGGATACCTTCTCCCACTTCGGCGGCGCGAACTGCAAAGCCGTCCATCAGGCTCTTATCAAACGGCGGATAGTCCCTGTCAGCGAGAATATCCTCCGCAAGCACCCGCCCGGCCGCGTCGCCGAGTGTGGCCCGGGCGAGGCGAGGCTCAACCGCCACGGCATCAAGAATCGCACACGCCTGCGCGACGGAGATCAATTCAGACACGTCCGGCTCGACGGGCATCGGTCAGACCTCCGTCCAGAGCGATCATGCATTCACCGCGGCCTCGGCGGACATGCTCATTTTTGTCTGCCCGGCCTTATTGCGCGCGATCTGATCTTTCGCTGCCGCCACAACTGCATCGGTAGTGAAGCCAAACTTCTTTGATAACGCGCTGAGCGGCGCCGAAGCTCCAAAACTCTTCATGCCGATTGCCGCCCCGCCAGCACCGACGTACCGGTGCCAGCCAAAGACACCCGCGGCTTCGACGCTCACGCGCGCCGTTGTCGTCGGCGGCAGAACGCTATCTTTGTACGCTTGGTCTTGCTCCTCGAATAGCTCCCAACTCGGCATCGAAACCGCGCGGGCCTTAATTCCCTCGCTGGTCAGTTTCTCGTAAGCATCGACGATCAAACCCAATTCACTCCCGCTTGCCATCAGGAGCACATCGGGCTTGCCGTCCGGCGCAGCGCAAGCGAGGACGTATGCCCCCTTTCCAACCCCCGTCGCCGGTTTGTACTTGCTTCGGTCGAGGGTGGGCAGATTCTGACGACTCAAAATCAGGCACGCCGGGTGGTGGCGGAACCCCATGACGGTTCTCCACGCCTCGGCCACCTCATTTGCATCGCCGGGACGAAGAACGATCAGCCCGGGAATAGCCCGCAGCGCTGCGAGATGTTCGATGGGCTGGTGCGTCGGCCCGTCTTCACCCACGCCGATGCTATCGTGAGTAAAGACGTAGATGACCGGAATCTCCATGATCGCGGCGAGCCGAATTGTGGGCCGTGAGAAATCGCTGAACACAAAAAACCCGCTTCCGTACGGCCGCACTTTGGTAAGGGCCATGCCGTTGAGGCAGGCGCCCATTGCCAGTTCGCGCACGCCGAAGTGGAAGTTACGGCCTTTCCATGACAGCGGCTTCAAGCCGTGTTCATCAACGCTGACCCCATCGGGGCCGAAGTCTCCAAACGGGTTGCCGGGCTTCTCACTCGGATCGCCGAGCCGCGTGAGTGTGGATGGCGCGAGGTCTGCCGAACCGCCGATGAGCCATGGCACGGCCTTCGCAATCTCGTTGAGCACTTTCTGGCTCGACTGCCTTCCAGCGAGCCCCTTGGGATCGGCCGGGAAGACCGGAATCGATTTCTCCCAACCCGTTGGAAGCTGACGCTTCTGAATCTGAATCAGTTGCTCGGCCAACTGCGGGTGTTCGGCCTTGTACTTGTTGTAAAGCGCCATCCATTCCTCGCGCGCCTTGCCCGACCGCGCGCCCATTCCGCCTTTGAAATGATCGTAAACCCCAGCGGGAACGTGGAATTTTTCCTTCTCCGGCATGCCGTAGAACTTTTTGCAGCCTTCAATCTCCTGCTCGCCAAGCGGCGCGCCGTGGGCCTTGTGGCTGCCTTGCAAGGTTGGTGCGCCGTAGGCGATCAGCGAATCTACAATGATGAGCGTGGGCCGGCCCTTGGTGTGCTTAAAGTTATCAAACGCTCTCTTGAGCATGGCCAGGTCGTTGGCATCGCCGACACGTGTCACATTCCAGCCGTAGGATATGAACCGCGTGGCGACATCTTCGCTAAATGCCCACTCGGTGTTCCCTTCGATACTGATCTTGTTGTTGTCGTAGATCCAGCAGAGATTGTCGAGCTGAAGATGACCCGCAAGGCTCGCAGCTTCACTGGCGGCACCTTCCATCATGCAGCCGTCGCCGCCGAGCGCGTAAACATTGAAGTTAAACATCTCGAAGCCGGGCTTGTTATAGGTTCCGCCCAGCCACTTCGCGGCGATCGCCATTCCTACGCTGGTTGCATAACCTTGTCCCAGAGGGCCTGTAGTGGTTTCGATGCCGCTGGTCCATCGGTACTCAGGGTGTCCGGCGCAGCGACTGTCGAGCTGACGAAACTTCTTTATGTCATCGAGCGTAACCGAAGGGTTGCCCGGTGTTTCATACTTGTCGTTGACCGCCTTCACGCCTGTCAGGTGCAGCATGGCGTAGATGAGCATCGATGCGTGGCCCATCGAGAGCACAAACCGATCGCGGTTGGGCCAGATGGGGTCGTTCGGGTCGAACCGCAGGTGGTTCTGCCACAGTTCATACGCCACCGGCGCCATCGCCATCGGCGTACCCGGATGTCCGGAGTTGGCCGCCTGCACGGCATCCATGGCCAGCCCGCGGATCGTGTTGATAGAACGCATTTCAGGGGATTCATTGGTCAACATTTTTGGCTCCTGATTCTGGTATGACCACAGAGGCACAGAGGACACAGAGAACTAACCCGGCCGAGACCATCTGAAAGATTTCTGTACCTCGGTGGTGAAACTTTTCCCGATTCGTCATAGGTACCGCAACGCCACGACAATATGGATGACTGAAAGAATCATTAACGCAAACGACAGCGGCACATGAAAAAGCAGCCAGCCGTGCAGCAAATGGTGCATCTTCTTCTGGTGGGCAATCTGCCGGCGCTCATCGACGATGCTCTGCAGGTCGTTTAGATGCTCGTGAAACTCCCTTGGTAACGAGGTGCGCACCGAGTCGAACGCCGCTGCTGCGGTGGTAAGGCTCACGAGGCGGCTCTGGCCCATGCGCGGTTGTAGAAACGGCTGGATCTCGGAACGGTAAAAGTCCTGCAGCACCTGCTGGCCCTTGCTTACCGCCGTCGCGTGGGTGAGGGTTGAAGTGCCCCCGCCGGCGGGGATGGCGTCGCGGTCGAATCCTTCCTCCGGCTGATCTGCAGCGACGCGAGCGACGATCTCCGATGCTTCGGCCTGCAAGCCGCTGATAATGTGTTCGGCCTGCTCGTAGATGGTCTCAAGCGGCAATTCACGCAGCATCTTCGTCGGCACGATGTTCTGCAAAATCACTCCCACTACCCCGCTAACGATGATGACTGTGAAAAGCCACATCAGCCACCAGGTCATTCCGAACGCCGGGCCAAACCGAAGCCCAGCGTGGTAGAGAATGACCGGATATGCGAGCAATCCAAGCCACACATGCCCCTGCGTCCACCAATATGCCCGGCCGATGCGCATCGTTCGCACGCGCTTCTTGAATGAAAGAAGCATGGCGAACGTCATGAACGCGGTGCCTACGATTCCGAAGGTTATCCCCTGCCAACTGCTTCCTGTCGGCCCGTGCAACTGCGAGCGCGCGTACGGCACATAGAGCGCCGTCGCGACAGCAAACAGCACGACGGTGATGACGATCCACGGACGAGATTGACGGTCGATTAGCATTTTTCTTTATGGCCGCGGGTGACCGCAGGTAGAAAATGGGTGCCGAAAACAAACATTTAGTTTATTCACGCTCTGATGAACCGTTGGTTGATTCGTAGTCTCCTGTCTGGGTGAATCACAGCAGACACTTTGTCATTGATCTGGATTAACCGCTGCTTCCAACTCAGCCTGACCTCGCTCTCCATCTGCGTTGATTCACGTTCATCTGCGGCTAACTGATCTTCTCCTGAACGGCCCGCGAGCCGATGAGCAATTCGTCGAAGAACTTCTGGCCGTCCACGCGGTGCGCGGCATCATGCGGGCAAGCGTAGACGCACGCAGGATCTTCATTCTCCGTCAGGCACATGTCGGTACACAGGTCGCACACCGCCGCCTTGCGCTGCTGACGCATTTCGCCGGTCGCCTCATCGCGATACTCTTTGCCGATCGGATGCATATTGATGTTGCCATACGGGCACTGCTCTGCGCAGCGGCCACAGCCGATGCAATGGTCTTCGATGATGATCTCCAGATCGCCCTTCCGCCGGATCGAGCCGACCGGGCAGCCCACCATGCAGAGCGGATCGCGGCAGCTTCGACAGCTTGTGGTGACGAGGTACTTGTCGAAGCGGAGCCCGTCGCGAACCAACCGCGTGATGCCGTCATGAGCTTGTGCGCAAGCCCGCACACACTCGTCGCAACGCGTGCACTTCTCCAGATCGAGAATCAGCAGCGACTGCGCAATGTACAGTCCCTGCTCAATGTACTGCGGCAGCGATAGCGTGCGCGTCTGCGTGGCGCGGGCGTGATTCTCCGCCAACCGCGCATCGGCAATCGCCTGCAGTTTTGATTTGATATCGGGAAACAGCCGAATCATGTCCTCAAAATCAGTCTTGTCGATGCGCACCACTTCAACATGGTCAAGGGCAGTGCAGTTGGCCGTCCGCACCCCCCCGGCCGTCATCAGGCCGATCTCGCCGAAATACTGCCCGCGGCTGAGGTACGACAAGACCATCGCCTGCCCATCGGCGTAGCTTTCGTAAACCTTCACGTGCCCCATGCGAATGAGGTAGAAAGCGTCCGCTGGATCGCCTTGCTTCACAATCGGCTCATTCGGCTCTACCGGCACGAGTTTGACGCGATCGCGCAGCCGGTTGATGAAGGCATCGGGCAGTTCTTTGAAAATTGGCACGCTGCGAAGGTGATTTGCCAACGCCCTTTCGCGATACTTTCGCTCCATATCGGCACGAAACTCGCGCGTTTTTCGAAGCATATCCAGGACATTGCGCAGCATCTCGACGACAATGACGTCGTCGCTCGCCGCTCGAACGGTGGCACTGCGCGGCTGAAAATTCAGGCAGGCTGCCTCGCCAATAAGCTCGCCTTCGCCAACCTTTGCGAGGAGCTTGCCGTACTCCAAATCGACACCCGAAGAGTCAATCGGGATGCTCTTGCTGTCACGCTCTTCGCTGCGGTTGTCCTGGTCTTTGCTGAAAAGCGCAGAAGTCATTCGCTTGAAGAATCCGCCGCCGTTGTTCTTGGTTCGGATGTGGCCCAGATCAACATCAATGTAGATATCGACTTCGCCAGAATCGATGTAAAACGCGGTTGATCCAAAGTCACCCTGCCGACAGATCACTTCGCCCTTCTTAAACATCCGCACCCACACCGCGCCTTCGCTGCGCTTCAGGAAGTTGGGGCTGATCGCTTTGAAAAAGCGGCCAAGCGTTGGCATCTTGCGAAGTTCATCGGTGACCAGCGGTGTGACATTCGGCGGCGGGGTTGGTGCCACACCTCCGGCGTAGGTGATCGCGCCTGTGGGACACGCAACCATGCACTCGCCGCAGTTGACGCAACTACTCTGGCCCATCGGTTTGTTGTTATCGAAGCTGATGGCGGTGCCGTACCCCTTGCCCATCCGCCCGATGACATTGTTCTCAACCGCGGCGCAAGCTCGCACGCAGCGCTCGCAAACAATGCATGCGCTATGATCGATGGCAATCGAGGGGTTGGAAAAGTCGGTACCCTTGCTCACCGCCCGGGGCGTGAAATTCGGCTTCAAAAGCCCCATTTTTTCGGCGTACAGCTCGAGTTCGCAATCGCGATGCTCGCGATGGCGCGTACACGGCTGCGGGTGCTCGGCCAGCAGCATCTCGACAATCGTCTTACGCGTTTCGCCGATATCGACACCGTTGAGCGCTTTTCCCTGCGTCTTTATCTCCATCCCATCGGCAACTTCCCGGCAACAGGCGGCAACGAACACTCGATCGGCGCGGCCATTCATCGCCGCTTCCACTGCACACACCCGGCAGACCCCCGCCTGTGGAATCGGCGTTCCATCCACGTTGAGTTGGTCGCGGTGACAGAGGACGGGAATTTCCACACCAACCGACTTAGCCGCGTCATAAATGGTTTGCGGAACCTGCACTTCAATGCTTCGCTCGCTGTTTCCTTCAACGATGGTCCGCGTGACCGGCTTGGTCGCGGGGATGGTGTGATCTTTGCCGTCGATCCGAATATTCAGCATCTTTGCCGGGGCGTTCATCTGTTACCCCCCATCCCCGCGGCGGCGGCGGCCGAGCCGGTCATCTGGCCGCCTTCGTTCCATTGAACGGGCGTCTCCGAGACCCGCGGTTGCACAGCGCGCCTCAGGTAGGCTTCAACCTCCGGGCGCCATTTCTTCAGCACCGAAGAGATCGGGTTTGCAACCACCTGCCCGAGACCACAGATGCTGGTCATATTCATCGTATCAGTGAGCCGGGCGATCTCATTTAAGTCGGTATCGCGGGCCGACCCTTCGGTGATTCCGGTGATGATATCCACCATTTTCTGGCTGCCCACCCGACAGGGCACACACTTGCCACAGCTTTCATTGCGATAAAACTTCGTCATGTTGAGCGCCAGATCGACCATGTCGCGCCCCTCGGCTAAAACGATAATGGCCGCCGAGCCGACGCTGGTGCCAAGCTTGGCAATCTCGTTGGCAGGCTTACCTTCCCGATCGAACGCGGGGAAATCCATTGGGACATCGACTTCAGTTGGTAGCAGGAATCCGAGACTGGGACCACTGGGACAGACCGCCTTCAGTTTTGCGCCGTTTGCCACTCCTCCGGCAATCTCAATTGCCTCGCGATAGGTCGTTCCCATTGAGACTTCAAAGACGCCCGGCCGGGCAACATCACCGCCGATGCCGATCCACTTGAGACCTTGCGCGCCATTCTTGCCTTGAGAAAGAAACCACTCTGGCCCTTTAGCCAGGATAACCGGTACATGCATGTAGGTTTCTACGTTGTTGATGATGGTCGGCTTGCCCCAAAGCCCCATAAATGCGGGCACACCGGGCATCAATCCTACATCCCAAGACTTGTTTCGCGGCTGGCCTCGCTTGCCCTCAATCGCCTCCAGGAGTGCAGTCTCCTCGCCCTGCACATAACCCCCGGGCGAGACAAACACCTCGAGATTGAATGACCGCCCGCTACCAAAAATGTCGTCGCCCATTGCCCCCATCGACCGGGCGCGGTCGATCTCACGCTGAATAATCTCGGCCTGCTCGTGATATTCATGGCGGATGTAAACATAACCCTGTCCGGCCCCTACGGTCACGCCGGCAATCGTCATCGCCTCGACCAGCAAATGCGGAAGGTTCTTAAGAAGTTCGCGATCCTTGATCGTGCCCACTTCGCTTTCGTCTGCATTGCAAACGATATACTTCTGCTCGGAATTCTGATCCTTCACTGTCTGCCATTTACGGAATGCGACGGTACCCGCGCCGCCCATGCCCCGGAGATTGGCCGCCTTGATCTTATCGACTACTGCCTGCTCAAACCCGGCACTACCGAGTAGGTCTTTCAGAACCGAATAATGCTCGTCTGGTGTGGTATAGGGGTCTGTCCGAAAGGGGCCTTTGGCGGCCGAAGTGAAGTGCTGATGCCCCACATCCTCCCCCGCAATCGCCCGCCGGGCGAGTTCGGCCATGTCGGCGGCATCGCGAGGCGCATGCGAATCACCGGGATCGCACGAATGCGGATGATCGTTGAGCAGAATTGCCGGCGCTCGGTCGCACTGACCGAGGCACGAGCAGTGTTTCACTTCGACGGTCTTGTCGGCTCCCGTCAACTCGCGCATCTTCTTCAGCAGTGCCGGAGCACCTTTCAAATGACACGGCGCATCACCGCAAACCGCAACACTCACGCGCGGCGGGGGCGAAAGTCGGTATAGCGGGTAAAAACTCGCCACCCCGTGCAATTCGTGGACAGGCTTGTTAATCCGCTCGGCTAACTCGTACAACTCCTTCTCAGGGATGTAGCCGTAGCGCTTCTGAATGGCATTGAGTTCGGCGATGATCATGCCGCGAATGCTCCTGGCGCGAGGCGAGTGCTGCCTTTAACAACCCGATGCCCGACCCGCGACGTGCCGACACACTGTCGTGCCAACACACTTCTGCCCAGTTTCGCGTGCCCGACGCGCGATAGGCTATCCTCGCGCAGGATAATTTCAAACTGGCTCACTCACTTTGCCCAAGACACCCAGAATGAGCCGCCGTCGCCCACCGCCGACATCACCGCACCAGTGAGATGCCGACGCGAAAATTGGTATCGCTATCGTTGTAGCCCAGAAGGCTCTCGCCAAAACCCGTGAATAGCTGGCCGTGCAGGTAGATATCGATGCTATCAAAGAGTGCCTTGCGGATTGGGTACGACAAGTCGAGCTGCAAACTGCCCTTATCAAAGTCGCTGCCGATGCGGCCCGTAGCTGAAAGCTGCAGGCCGTCACCCTTTCCGGCCACCACCTTCAGGTCGCCGTAGCCGCGAAACTGCTCGATGTCATCGTTGTCCTCCTGTGATCCCAGATAGGCCCAGACGCGCGGGCCGATGCTGACAAACCACCCTTCTCGATCGCCGAGCGTTATGACCGGGCGGACATACGCAATGTTGACGCTCCGCGATTCGTCGCCGTCCCGGCCATTCGACTCATGCTGCAAGCCCAACTGCAGATCGAGGCGCGAGACCGGCCCCCAGTCGCCGGGGCGGATGTTGTCCCAAATCCAAAGCAGTTCGGGCTTATAGCTATTGTCAAAGAATGGCTTGCTTTCCCCTTCCAGATCCCAAAACGATAGTTGCGTGTAGGCAAGGTGAAAACCCGTCGTCCAAGGTGCTTTCTCGCCCAGCGGGCTGTCGGTGGGGACAATCTGGTACTTAAAGCTGAACTGAAACTTTCCGTTAGGCTCGTCAGCGCCGATCAGAAAATAGATCGGTTCGTGCGCCGAGAACTGCAGCGGGCGATACTCGACCAGTCCCGCCTCGGCTACAGTCTGGCCGAAGATCTTCACAGGTGTCGCCGTTCCAGCAGTACTGTCGGCTGGCGATGCGGTGGCGGAGCCTTCGAGACTCCGCGGATCCGCCTCCGGCCGCCTCACGACGAGAATCGACCTGCCTTGAGCATCGTCGGGCACGACCAGGCGACACCGGACCGTTTCAAAAGACTTTGGCGCGATCGTCACGCTCCGCCCAACCGCATCGGGGACGAGTTGCACTGAAACGTCGCGCTCGCCGAGAACAAACGCTGCGGGAATGATTGCCGGGATGACAACCGTAACCGGCGTGGTGCCTTCATTCATGAGATAGACATCGACGGCACTCGCAGCGCCGGCCGTGAACGTTGGTTGAGACGGCACGAGGACGTACTGCACGCCATTCGACTCATGCGCGCTGCCCGCTGGCTGGTCGGCGCGAGATACCTCCGGGACCACGCAGATTGCAGCCCACAACACCACGGCAGCGAATGCGCGGGGTAAGCTCATTGTGCAAGTGCCTTGATCGCGTGCGCGATTCCGTCGGAATCCAAGCCCTGATGTCCCATCTGCTGCCAAAGTCCGCCGGAGCCTTCGCGGTGGGTGCCGATATGGTTGTATCTCCCCTTAAACCCTCGCTTGAGTAGCTCGGTCCCGAATCTGCTTCCCAAGCCCGTCTTGATGTTAAAGCCCTCAGCCACTAGGACAAACGGCGCTTCCGCCAGCCTCTTCATCATCGTTTCGTCATAGGCATTCAGGGTTGATTTGTTGATCAGGCCCACCTTCACACCCGACTCAGTCAGCTTGATAACCGCGTCCAGCGCGCGATAGAGCGCTTCGCCATACGCCACAACATACCCCCCGCCGCCGGAGTCGCGGATGATATCGTCGCGGCCTGCGGAAAAGGTGTATCCGTCACCGAAGAAAGGGGTGCCATCTTCTTTCAAAATGTCCGGCACCGGTGCACGGGTGGAAAACACAAACCGTAAACCGCCATCGCTGAATATCTTCTTCACACATTTCGCAAACTGATGCTGATCTGCCGGGAAGTAGAGCCGGGTCGTGTCCTTTCCCTCGTCGGGCAGCCCACCATCTGCGAACATACTGTTGATTCCGAAATGGCAGGTGTTGTCCGCCATATCATCACAGCCGCTGTGGCTGAAGTGAGAGAGCACATTCGCCTGATTCAGCCGCGCCATGGTGATTTCGCTGATGCACATTTCGAGAAATGCGCTGAAGGTCGCAAAGATTCCCTGCCTGCCCTTTTCCGCTCCGAAGCCGGCGGCGGCGCTGAAATTGCCCCGCTCCATGATGCCCGCTCGCACAAAGACATCGGGATGCTTCTTGCGGATATGATGCAGCCCGCATGAACCTTCGAGGTCGTTATCAAACACGCGCACATTCGTCAGGCGGTCGGCGGGTGGCATATAGTCCAGAATTTCGTTGACAATTTTGCCAAAATCATCGCGATTCTTCCCAACGCCTGTGCTTCCCTTGAACACGAGCGGGCTTTTGTCGGGCTTGGCGCTGCCGAGCAACTTTGCCGCGGCCTGATGCCCCCGTTTTTCGAGATATGCGACCGCAACATCGGTCTTGAGCACTTCGTGCGCATGCGGTGATCCTTCCGCATGTTCGATGCCGGGTGCCATCAGTCGCTTAATCACGAGGGCGCGCGGGCCGTCGGTCTTGAAAGCCCGGGCGAGATTTGTGTAGAGGGCTTCAAAGTCTTCCCCCAGCACTGTTTCTGTCGCCAATCCATGCCCGCCAAGTGTCTTGGTCAGATCAAATCCCGGCATGTACTCATTGGGGTGGCCGGCGATGGTGACGTTGTTATCGTCAACCAGCACTTTAATATTCACGTTTTTGCCGACGGCGAGCCGGGCGGCCTCGGCGTTATCGCCTTCCATCTGTGAGCCGTCACTGCCGAGCAGAATTACCGCCTTGCCGGGGTTGGCCATGGCTACACCGTTGGCAAAGGCCCACATATGGCCGAGCCGTCCCGAGGAAAACTGTACGCCGGGCGTTAATCCACGCTCGGGATGGCCGGGCAGGTGCGCATTGTACTCGCGATAGTGCAGGAGCTTCTCAGCCGGCATGTGCCCGTCGAGCACGCTGAGGAGGTACTGCGTGGCCACGCGATGCCCGGCTTCATCATAAAACACCGGCACGATCGGCGCGCCTCCCGCGATGAACGCTCGAATGATCATCACCTCCGGCACCGTGTCGTAGGCGCCACCCGTGTGGCCACTCAGTCCCTTTGAACCCGCCAGCGCCGTGAAGAACACGATCGCATCGCGGCAGAGCTGGATGTTGTGCTGGAGAGTGGAAAGCTCATTCGGCTCGAGTTTGTCGCGCTTCGGATCGAGCTTCAGCGGCAGGAGGGCGGTCAGGTCGATTGGAAATTTGTCGGCGTTCATAACTGGGTTATCGCGAGAAACCGCCCGCGCGGCAAGAATGTTTCCGGCAAATAGTGTGAACACGCAGCAATGCAAATCCGCGCGCCCCCCAACTCCGATCCCGGCGGTGGTTGACGTCGGGTAAATCTTCGATGACTCTCTCGAAACGTCGTGAGCATTTCTATCTGCATCCTCGCATCAGGTTCTTCCGGCAACTGCAGCGTCATCCGCACGAGCGGCGGCGTGATGCTGGTGGACGTTGGCCTTTCCCCGCGCGCCACGAGCGCCCAGCTGAGCTCGGTTGGGGTCGAACTGGCTGATGTAAGCTCGATGTGCCTCACGCACCTCGACGGTGACCACTTTCAGACCGGCTGGCGCAAAGTGATTGTCGAGAGGCAAATCAAAGTCTTCTGTTCGGAGCTCAATCGCCGCCACCTTCTAAACCGGGACAATCACCCGCTCGCGCCGCTGGTTCGAGCGGTCGATTTTCAGGCCGTCGAACCGCTTGGCGGACTTTGCATGACTCCCATCGAACTGCGCCACGACATGGAAGGCTCGACCGGATTTCGTTTTGACAGCGCGGGCGAATCCCTCGGCTTCGCAACCGATCTGGGCAGGGTGCCTCCGGTGCTGATTGAGGCCTTTACAGGCGTGAACATGCTCGCGATCGAGAGCAATTATGATGTCAAAATGCAATTGCAGTCCTCTCGACCCAATGCACTGAAGAGCCGCATCATGGGTGGCAGCGGGCACCTTTCCAATGATGAATGCTTCGCCGCAGTTACCCGGATTTTCGACCGTTCACAGTTGCGATGCGGTCATGTGCCCAGCCAAATTGTATTGTTGCATCGAAGCCGGCAGTGCAACTGCCCGGACCTGCTTCGACGACAGTTCGAGCGGGACCCTCGGTTCGCCGACCGGCTGACACTCGCGCACCAAGACCAGCCGACGCCGTGGCTGCGACCGGTGACACGCCCCACCGCACCCGGCGAACAACTGCTCCTCGGCTGGCCAACCGGTGCCGCTTTACGGTGAAGCAGGTTTTGGCAGATCAATGAAAGCGCCGGGTTGCTCCCAATCTGCCTCAGCAAACTGTTGCCTCGGATCGACCACCACCCGGCCGTTGCTGATAGAAATTCCGATGCGAAAGAGCGCCACTGTCGCCGGGCCGTTAACTGGCACGCCGTTGATATCAAACGCGCTGCCGTGACAGGGGCACTTCAGCGCCGTCGCGTCAATCACCATCAGGGTGCAGCGCTTGTGCGAACATTGCGCGGTCGACGCGTAAAGACGTTCGCCCTGACGATAAACCAATACCTTGCGCGGCTGTTGGAATCGATCGAAGATGCCCTCGTGAGCAAAGTCGGTCACCGTTCCGACATCGATTGTTGGCGACTCGGGTTGGGTTGCCGGCACCTCTGACTCGGTGCCGCGCTCCTGCCCCGCCTCGGCAGACGCACAACACGCACAGACACCCGCTGCGGTGACCATTGCGAATTTTCTGCGGCTCATTTCGCTCATGACAACTCTCTCCTCAATCGCGCCGCGCCCCCGCCGCGGTGACGGCGGCCGACTCGGGTAGCAGCCAGTTGGAAACATCGACAGCCAACTCCAATTGCCGATCGGTGCCGTTATTCAACCGATTCCACTTCGCAAGATCAATATAACCTCGCGCGTCGCTCCAGGTTGGCCAGACATAGAACGCCCCGCCGGCAGCAAACGGCTTGGGCTTGGCAGCGGGCCAGATGTTCTCCGTCATTGATGAAATGCCATGTGCGTCCTTCTGGCCCACATAAACGATCGCTGTCAAATCCGAGCCGGGTGCGAGTTGCGGTGCCACATAGACGTTTCGCACCACATGTAAGCCCGACACACCCCCACCGACGCGCAAAAAGTTACCCTTGCTTCCGCGGTTGACTGCCGTGTTGTTTACGATCATCACGTCGCTCGACCGCCGGTTGTACTCCCGATTGAATCCCTCAACGTTGATTGCCCAAGAATCGTCGGAGCGAAATCGATTGTGCCGAATCATCAACTTCTGCATGCCATGATTCACTCGCAAGCCGGCTTGGCTGACCAGATTCTGCTCAAACACCACCCACTGCAGTTTGGATGCATTCTGTTTGAGCCCGTCGCGCTCGCCGAGCGGGCCAATCATCGTTGGCCCGCCGCGCAGCGAATTGCCGCGGATGTAAATGTGGCTGCCGAAGTGAACGGTCAGCGCGTTCTTGGCTGTATCGATTCGGTCCACACTCGTTCGGTCCAGGTTGGTCAGGTCGTTGTGCGCAATCAGCACGCGCGATGCCCCGCCGTTGCTCATGCGCAATACTGCCTCTCTTGTCGAATTGACAGCGACATTTCCAAGGTATGCCTGATCGCTCCCCTCCACCCATGCGAGGTAGCTGCGAAGCCCGGTGGCCAACGGAGCGATGCAATCCTGCATCAGCACGCCAGTGGGCGCGGCATTGGCATTGATCCCGTCGCTCACGTTGAGCAGCACGCAGCGACGCAGCGTTAGATTGACACCCGTCGGTCGCACCGCGGCGGGAACATTCTTCTTTTCCCGGTCTCCTGTAAAGACCGTGTCGAGTGTAATGTCCTGTATGACGACGTTCTGCGAACGTGTCGAAGTTTCCACGATTGGCGACCCATTCCGCGGGCCCGCCCACAGCAATCTCGGGTTGTTCGTCGGCACGCGCAGGTGCGCCAGCCGGATCACGTCTTCGCCTGTGGTGCCATACGCTCCGATGACCAGATTCCGCTGAGTCGGCCGAAGCGTCGTCGTCACACCAAACGTGTCGCCGCGCCGTAGCAGAATACGATCGCGGTCCCGCGCCACCGAGAGCGCGCGCGCCATCGAGCGCATCGCTGTCGCGGGCGACGCGCCGTCGTTGGCATCGCTTCCTTTTTGAGAGACATAAATCGCTCGCCCCGGCGACTTGCGAACATGAATCGCCCGAGAGAGCGTCTGCCCGCGGCCTGATTCATCCGTCACGCGAAGCGTGATCACATAGCTGCCCGGATGATCGAAAGTATGTGCTGCACAGAATCCCCGCAATGTGTTAAATCGGGCACCGGGATCGCCAAAATCCCAGTCATATCGCGCGGTCATCAGGTCACCGTGCGCCAAAGGCGTGTTCACCGCGTGCACATGAACGGTCGCGGGTGCGACCAGATCTTCGCCCAGCACCGCGAACTGCGCCGCCGGTGCCTCTGCGCCCGGTGCTAGCTGGACCGTGACGAACAGAAGACCCAATATGCTGATCAGTCGAGTCATGGTGATGACCTCCAACCGATTCTGGCACGTTGCGCCACAATTGCGCACGATGCGCAGCGCGGGCAGCCAAACTCGCCGAAAGGATTGGAAAGTCGAAGAATACTGCATCTTAAAAAGTCGATTTTTTGCACGCGGGCGCTGCGCAGCGTGCGCTCACGCGGCGCAGCGCGATCTTCACTCTTCCAGTCAGCATTCAGACACGCCGACCTGCAACAAGATAGGCTCACGGCGCACAAGTGACAATCAGCGTGGCCGCCCCGGCGACGACGACGGTTGCCCATACTCGCCATCGGGCGGGTAGCAGTTGCGCCGCGAGAAGGCCCAGTGCGGTGAGAATTGCCCAAAGCGTCATCGCGAATCACATTTCCAGGTCGATGGCCAGTCGAAGCACCTCGGCCACGCTCCAGGCCTGAGCGCAGCACCCCGCCGGGCGAAGTGTTCCGGCCTCGAAGACTTCACTGATGCTGCCAATGCAGCCGTCATGGCACAGATGATCCAACAGAGGCTTGAGCCATGCCCGGGCCTGTTGCTTGGCCGGGTCGGAGCGGTTGTTCACCTTTAGATAGGCGTCAAGAAACGCGCCGATCGGCCACGGCCAGACCGTGCCATTGTGGTACGCTTCGTCGCGAACAACTTGCGCGCCAGTAAATCGCGACTTATATTTCGCATCACGGGCGCTGAGTGTTTTCAGGCCCATCGTAGTCAATAGCTCACTGCGAACGACTTCAACCACCGTCCGTTGCTGTCCTTCATCAAGCGGGCTGTTGGCAAGGCTGACGGCGAAGATCTGATTGGGCCGGATCGAGAGATCCCGCGACTCGCCGTCAACCACATCAGCGCAACCCCGCTGCGCGCCCACGAAGAACGCCGGCGCGAACGAACCAAGCACACGATCGGCAAGTTGCCCCGCCGAGGCGTCGTGGGCCGACATGAGCCGCAGTGCGTGATACCACAGGGCGTTGATCTCCACGGGCTTGCCTTGCCTCGGTGTAAATGCCACACCGTTGCATTTTGCGTCCATCCACGTCAACTGCGTCGAAGGATCGCCTTGCGTAATCAACCCGTCGGCGGGGTCCATTCGGATGCCGTAGCGCGTCCCATCGCGATAGCCTGCGAGGATGTCACGGCAGGCAGGTAGAAGGGTCTTTTCAAACGTGGCTGAATCCCGCGTTGCGCGAAGGTACTCAAACGCCGCATGAACAAACCACAGGCTCGCGTCGACGGTGTTGTATTCTGGCTCATTCGTGTAATCGTTAAAACGGTTGGGAATCATCCCCTTGCTTACATATTGGGCAAAGACCGACAGCACCGACGCCGCTTGCTCGTGACGACCGGTTGACAGGAGCAAGCCGGGAAGGGAAATCATCGTATCGCGGCCCCAATCGGCGAACCACGGATATCCTGCAATGACCGTCACCCCAGGAGAGCCATCGGGCTTCTTTCTTGCGACAACAAAATCGCTGGCACTCATCGCAAGCCGCTCGACGGTTTCGGATGCGCCGGGCAGAATAGGCACCGCAGCACGGCGGCGCGCCAGTTCCTGATCAAAATTGATCGCCTCGGTCGGCTCGAGTCCGATGGACACTTGCAGCGTCGTTGCCCCTTCAATCTCAATTGCCCAGCGGCCGGGAACAAAGAGATCTTCCCGATCATCCTGCCCGCGCTCGGTCTCCACCGCCAGCACATGATCGGTCCACCAGTCACTCATCTGAAAGAACTGCCCGGCGTCGCAGCGGAGGTGCACGCGCTGGCTGCCGTCTGCGACTGTGCATCCCGTGGAATCGACGGCAACCTCCAATGCGGTCTTGCCACGACGCAGCGCATGAAAATCCCGCAGCGCGACAAACGGCAGCAATTCCATCTGCACGCGCCGCCCGGCAGGATCGATCTGGTAACGAATCACAGCGACATTTCGCTGCCAGAGTAGCTGTAGCTCCTTTCGAACCCGAACGCCGTCCACGTCATAAAACCACCGCGCGGTGTGATCCAGTTCAAACCGTGTGAGGTATTGCTCGCCGCGGGGGTGAAAGTTGTTGGTGCCCGGGAACTGATTGATGCTCAGCTCGAGCATGTCGCGCTTGCCATCCAGCCGGAGAATCTCGCCGATGCGGTTCACCGTCGCGATTCTCCCCACCGGCGGCACCGTTGCCGCCATCAGCAGGCTGTGATACCGCCGGGTGTTGCAGCCTACGATGGTCGAACCGGCAAATGCGCCGGTGCCGTTGGTGAGAAGAAACTCGCGGTCGATGAAGCGGGCGAGTTGGCCGTGGGTTTGAATCACGTAGGGTCGCATGGATGGCTCTCTCAAAGGGCGTTTCGATGCTCCGATCGCTCGGGCGGGTCCCAACACGCCGCAGATGGCGTGATGTATATCACATGTCGGCAAATCCAAGGTGTGACCGATAACGATCAAGGGTGAAAGAAACGGCAAGGGTGCGACGATCAACTAGGGGAATGAATCGACAGGCCGAATTCGAGCGCCAAAACCGATCGTTCTCGGACCTGCAGCACGAGCGACCTGCCAACCGCGGTCGATCGATGCAAAATCTCAAAAAATTCGCCATTTTCGTCGTCTTGCACCGGCTTTTGAATCGTACATCGTAAATCGTGCAGCACATTCGGCAACGTTCACGCGACTTGCCAAGGCTTGCCAGACACTCGATGGCCCAGGAGAGACCGCAATGTTGGAACACTTGGAAAGCCGCCGCCTGTTGGCCGCGCAACTCGTCGGCACGGTGCTGACCATCACCGGCACCGCTGGCGATGACGTGATCGAGTTTGCGCGTCGAGGTGGCGGATTTAAGGTCTTTGAACGGATCGGAAACAGCGTCTCGGAATCAAGCTGGGACTACTCGGCCATTTCCCGCGTGATCGTCAATGCCGGCAACGGTAACGATCGCGTGATCGTGGGCAGGCTCGCAGTCCATGTGGAACTTAACGGCGGGGCCGGAAACGACACGCTTTCGGCCGGCGGAGGCAATGACACCATCCGCGGCGGCGACGGCAATGATGACATGTTCGGCGGCGATGGCCGCGACTTGCTCATCGGCGGGGCCGGCGCCGATACCATGCTAGGGGGTGGGTCACGCGATGTCGTCGATTACAGCGACCGCACCGCCAACCTCGTCATCACCCTCGGAATCACCGCGGACGATGGGGAAGCGGGCGAAAATGACCTTGTCGCAACCGATATTGAGGTGGTGGTCGGCGGCAGCGGGGATGACCACATCTCCACCGCATCAGGCCGGTCCGTATCACTCTACGGCGCCGCTGGAAACGATACCCTCATCGGCGGGTCCGGCCCCGACCTGCTCGAAGGGGGGCCAGGCCGCGACTTCATGTCCGGTCAAGCCGGAAACGACGTTTTCCAGGCCCAAGACGGCGAAATCGACACCATCGACGGGGGTTCGGGCAGCGACACGGGTGTTTTCGACGATGGCGATCTGTTCACGTCAGTCCCCTGATCTCTACGTTCAAGCGAACAAACAGGCACGCCGCGCCATTCGATCATTCGGATGGCGCGGCGTTCTGCATTTGGTACAAGTTCCTCTTCTCGATTCTCGATTGAGGCGCCACACGGGTCCGGTTGCTACGCCGCTTCTGTCAGCGAAATCCCACGTCCGATAAACGGCTCAGCCCGCGCCAGTGTTAAGCGCGCACGAGCTACCCCCGCTTAATGCGCCAATTTGTTGTCGGACTGTCGCTGTATCAGATTTCTATTGGCCGATTTTCTCAGCCGGTGTAGTTTGACACTATCTCGATCGAATCGTACGGGTGCCGTCCGATCGAACGAGTTCTCTTCTGGTGGCGAACTCATGATGTTGACGAGCTTGCTTAAAGGCCTGGTGATCGCGGTCGCTTCAGTCTCCCACGCCCCGGCTACCGCCCCGGCAGTGGAACCCGCCGCCAGCCAGCAACAGCTTGCCGGCCTCCCGCCTGAAGTTCGCCTCCGCAAGCTTCATCTCGTCCGGCCTGACCTTATTCCTTTTCCGATCGCCTACGACGTCTACTGCTAGTCAAGTCCTGTCGCACCCAGTTCCGGCAAATCGCGAGCCTCAATTCCGTTTCAACCCAGCAAGGCACCCAGCGCACGAATCAGCTTGCCAACTTCGTCTGAACGCGTCGATGAACCAAAACTCGCTCGTACTGTCCCCCCCAGGCTCAGCGTGTTGAGCGTTTCATGGGCGACTGCGGCGCAGTGCAGACCGGAGCGGACGAGGATGCCGAAATGGGTTTCCAATGCCATCGCCACTTCGGCAGGCGCCAGTCCTTCGATGTTAAAGCTCACCACCGCAGTACGTTGTGCAAGTTCGCGGCTGCCGTAGTGATGAAACCGTCTGTCCCGCGGCATGGTTCGTTCGAACAACTCCACCAGTTCCGCTTCGTGTGCCCGAACCGATTCAACCCCGCGACTCAACAACCACTCTGCAGCGGCGGCCAGCCCGGCGATTCCCGGCAGATTCAGGCTTCCGGCTTCAAACTGATGCGGCATAACCCGCGGGTGGTGCAGCGACTCGCTTTCGGAGCCCGTTCCGCCCGTGCGAAACGCCCGGATTTGCGATTCAACTCCCGGGCAGACGTATAAAACGCCTGTGCCCAGCGGCCCGAGCAGCCCCTTGTGGCCGGGCGCCGCTAGCAAGTCGATCCCCATCGCCTGCACGTCGATCGGCAGATGTCCTGCGGTTTGAGCCGCATCAACAAGCAGCAACACCCCCGCCGATTGGGTAACGCGCGAGATCGACTCGATCGGTTGGATGGTGCCAGTCACGTTGCTGGCGTGCGGGACGGCGACCAGGCGCGTTTCAGGCCGAATGGCATCGCGAATCGCATCCGCATGAACTCGACCGGTTTGTGCGTCGGCGCGGACCATTGTTACCGTTGCAGCACCCCGAGCGACGCAATCGTTGATTGGCCGCACAACCGAGTTGTGATCCATCGATGTACAGACAAAATGGCTGGGTTGTCCCGGCTGCACAGCCCCGTGAATGGCGATGTTCAATGCGTCGGTGCAGTTCTGTGTGAACGCAATACAATCGGACGATGGCGCATTGAATAACCGCGCGATCTTCCGCCGACAGTTGGCGACGAGATCGGTCGCTTCGGCGGACTCGAGGTATGATCCACGGCCAGCGTTGGCACCGATTTCGTTTTGATAGCGCACCATCGCCTCAATCACGCCCGGCGGCTTGGGAAAGCTGGTCGCGGCGTGATCAAGATAAATGCGGGGCTGGGCACGGGGCGCGTTTGGGCTATTCACAACACGGAAATCATAGCCCGAATGCTGGCCCGGCGCAAGATGTGTTCACTTCGGCAGTTGCGCCATGGACGGGGGCTGCAGCGCAACCGAAGACTGATGGATCGGCCGCAACGCACCCGCAGAATTGCGGACGCCACTCGACGTAAACTCACCCAGGTGCCTCGCGGGGCTGGTTGGCAGCGGTACCGCTGGCGCGGTGGCGGCCGACATCGGCGCACGGGCGTAGGCTGCAGGCATCAGAAGCCCGACAATCACTAGATAATACCGGCGTGGCGTCATCATCGCTCCCACCGGCACATCGTCACATCAGGACGGCGTGATTAGGTTGTGGCGATGATCCGATAATCGCGGCACTGCTGCGGCTTCTACCAATATGACCAGTCGCGCGTATAGAGCACATATGCCCCGAGCAGCAGGTTGGTCGTCCCGTGTGCAATTATGCACGCCCCGATCGACCGGGTGTAAGCCAGAAGCCCGCTAATCATGATGGCCCAGACGATGCTTGTCAGCCACCAGTTGCCGTGCACAACCGCAAAGACAACCGCCACGCCAAAGAACGCCTTCCAATCGAGCTCGCCAATTCGTGCCAGCTTGAAGTCGTTGGGCGCAATGATCGACCGCCAGACAAAATCGCGCCAGAACAACTCTTCCATGATCGGCACAATAATGCTCGCCCCTATGATCCACCGCACCACAATGAACAGATTCGCTTCCGCGGGCGAGCCGAAATACTTGTAGGGGTTAAATGCATCAAACTCCGGCAACATCCATCCGGCACCGATGAAGCCGTGCGTATAAAAGTGATTGAAGTGCCACGCCGCGTCGATCGTCATCTTCGGCGCGAACAACTTGGGCAGCAACCACTGAAGGGTCTGCTGCATGCCAACCCACTGAAAGATGCCGATGATGCCGACGATCAAGCCGAGCCACCAATAGTTCCATCGAATCGGCGTGTATTGCTTCCAGAACAGCACAAGCATGACGCCGACACAAACGCACCGGGCAATGTAGGTGTGCGGGTAAAAGTCTGGGTATCGCCCGCCAAGCCAGACGAACGCAAGAAAGGCAAACATGGGCAGCATGTACGCCCAGTCATCGCCTACCAACGCACCGCGCTTTTCCGTTGCAATCATAAGTGGGATGTCTTTACCACCAAGCCGCCGGGAGACCAAGCGGGTGGGGTCGGTTACCGTGCTGCCCGGAGGATGGCCATGCTCGCGGTGTGGCCGTGCATGAAATTCTTTCCCCCGACCGGTCCTAGCTCGCCGGCGGCAAAAAATCCGGCCACCGGTATGTTTCCCAGTATCTCGTGCGTCATGGCGATATCATGACACGATTGAGGAAACATGCGCGTTCCCCTTCCATTGCACCCAAAAAGCAAAGCGCAAGCCACAGCAGGTCTCGCCGCGGCGGCCTGCAGCATTTCCCTCAGGTCTTCATCAGCCGTTTGCGCGTCGCGAACCTGAAACTGGACCGTCTGCCCGACGCGCACATAGTCCGCCAGGGCAATCGCGCCCGTCTCCTGATCGAGTTGCATCACATTTCTGATCAGAAAGTCGCCTCTACCGAACTGATCACGATATTCGCTGATGGCCCTGCCGATGTATAACCCATATCGGAGCAGTTGTTTGTCGTCCTCGCTCATCGAGTCGAGCACATCGCGCAGCTGGTTGAGCGCCGGTTTCCCGCCGAGCTGTTCAATGATGTTTTTGCTGGCCTTGGTGACGACAAACCGCTCGCCAACGGGCCGGCAACCCTGGCTCACGAGCGATTCAACCTCTAGTTCGCCGTGCAACGCTACGCCTACAAAGCCACTATCGACAACGCGGTTGTTCACAAACAGCCGGTTCTCCCCCGGCCGCCGCGCCGCCGAGGCCATGCCGCCGATCAATGGTAGCGGCAAATCGTCCAGTTGCTGCATCAATGCGTCCGCCGGGCAGGTAAACGGATCGCCAACGCCGATCAAGGCGCGCGATTCTTCGCCATGCCCAAGGCGCTCGATCAGGTTTACCTGATCGCCGAGCAGATCATGCCATTCGTTATCGGAAATGTGGATGGCGCTCAGGCGCACTTCGGGCATCGTGCCAGCGAGCAGCGAAATGCCGGGCGAGCGTTCGATCTCCCGATCACCGCCGATCACCCCTTCGCCGGCGCACCCCACGAGCGTTTGCGGATCTAGCTCGGTATTGACCCGATCTACAATCCACTCGGCCTCACTGGCATGTGCCGCCGTGATGAAGAGCATCGCGAGATCAATCGATTCGCGCGATTTCACCTGGTCAATCACCCGCGTAACGGCCTCAGCGGTGTTGGGTGCGTCGGAAACTGCGGACAGGAAGTGCATACCCGCATGATAGCGGCTATCACGCCGACTTTCGCCGCGCTTCCAAAGCTAGGGAAAGGTTGGCAGCGAGCCGAGCCTTGACATGCGCCATCGGGGGGCAACTTTCGCCAAGAATCTGCTGCATTGATGTCACCGACTTGTCAGCGATGCCGCAGGGAACAATGAGATCGTAGTACGACAGGTCGGTGGTCACGTTCAGTGCCAGTCCGTGGAGCGTCACACCCTGCTTCACACGCACACCAAATGCGCAGACCTTGCTCAATGTTCGGGGCAAGTCTGCACCGGACCCCAGGGCGTGATGTGGAGGCAGATTCACCCAGACGCCGATTCCGGCGTCGTCGGTTTGTCCCGTGATATGAAAATCACTGAGGGTCTGAATGACGACATCCTGCAACAGCCGAACATATGCGCCGACGGAGAGTTTGAAATCGATGATCTTGATGATCGGATAGGCCACCAACTGCCCCGGCCCATGAAAAGTGATATCCCCCCCGCGGTCGGTCTGGACAAACTCGATCCCCCGTTGCTCAAGAACCTCGGCTGACGCTCGCAGATTTGTCACCCCAAGCGTCTCTCCGCGACGGCCCATGGTGATGACCGGAGAATGTTCGACCAGAACAAACGCAGCTTCGCCACCTTCGACTATCTCTGAGTGCAGACGTTCCTGTTCTGACCAGGCTTGGCGGTAAGAAAGATGGTGGAGTTCGATGACTCTCAAGTGAAACTCTCGTCGTTGTCACGGTGTTATCCATCGACTCTGATGGACCAGCCAAAGTAAGCTACCACCAACCGCAAGGGCTACTCCCGCAAGGATCAAGAAAAGGGTCGCTTCGAATCGATATTGACCGACATTCCTGGAGACAATCGCCACGAGCACAATTGCGATAACAACGGATGCCCCTGCCAGGAGGGTGCAGCCGATGTAGAAGAACAGAATCTCCATTGCTACTTCGACGCCGGTACCAGCACCACCGCACACCTCGCTGGGAGGTAGATTTGTACCGACTGCTGCCGACCGTACATCGGCTCTTTCTGCCAGACATACTTCGTCGCCGGATCAATCCTTCCCTGCCCGCCGAAGGAGTTAGCATCTGTGTCGAGCACCAGCTCATAGTCCGACTGATCCGGCACCGGAATCCGCAGGCCGGTGTATGACTCGCTCGCGTGCAGGTTGAACGCAAACACGAGCGGCCCGCGGCGGTAGACCAGTTGTTTCGTATCCTGATGACACGCCAACTGTTCGATCAGCGGGTCATTTAGCAGATTCCACTGCTCATCCAGCGTCTGCATCGCCCTATCAAAATCGTTTAACCCCTTGTAGCGCAACAGGTTATCATCGGCCAGGCTCCATTGCCGACGGGCGTAGTGGTAACTGTAGTTGTTACCCTCGCGCGGAAAATCGACCCACTCGGGGTGGCCAAACTCGTTGCCCATGAAGTTGAGATAACCCTCGCCGCTCAGGCTGAAGGTGAGAAGCCGGATGATTTTGTGCAGTGCCACCCCGCGATCGATGATCACGCTTGGCCGGTCGGCGGACATGTGCGTGTACATCTCCTTGTCCATCAACCAGAACGCGATCGACTTATCGCCCACCAAGCTCTGATCGTGGCTTTCTACATAACCGACATGTTTCTCCCCTCGCCGACGATTGAGAAGCGTGTGCCAGATGTTGCTTAGATCCCAGTCTTCATCCTTCTTTTCCTTCAGCGTCTTGATCCAGTAGTCTGGAACACCCATCGCCAGCCGATAATCAAACCCAAGCCCCCCTTCGCTGACAGGCCGGGCCATTCCTGCCATGCCGCTGACATCTTCCGAAATCGTGATCGCGTCCGACTTGACGGTGTGGGCCACTTCGTTGGCGAGCATCAGATAAGTAACCGCATCGGGATCGACGTTGTCTGAAAAGTAATCGTCGTAGCCATTGAAATCGGTGCCCAGGCCATGATTTCGATAGATCATGCTTGTCACGCCGTCGAATCGGAAGCCGTCGAATCGGTATTCCTCCAGCCAGTATCGCACGTTGCTCAACAGAAACCGCTGCACTTCATACTTGCTGTAGTCGAAGCAAAGCGAGTCCCAAGCCACATGTTGCCCGCGCGGCCCGGCGTGGAAATACTGGTAGTCGGTGCCGTCGAACTGGTTCAATCCCTCATGCGTGTTCTTCACTGCGTGGCTGTGGATGATGTCCATGATGACGGCGAGGCCCAGCCCATGCGCCGCGTCAATGAGTTGTTTTAACTCGTCCGGTGTGCCAAAACGCGAGCTGACTGCGTAGAAATTGCTCACATGATACCCAAAGCTCCCGTAATACGGGTGCTCCATCACCGCCATGAGTTGAATCGCGTTGTAGCCGAGCGATTTCACGCGCGGCAACACATCCTTTGTAAACTCGGCGTACGACCCCACCCTTCCCTGCTCCACCGCCATGCCGACATGCGATTCATAAATCCGCAGGCCCCGCGATAGCTTTGGCGCACTGTGCTTCCAAGCGAATGGCTGATCAGGATTCCAGTAGACGCCCACAAACTCATTGGTTCCGTGCTGTTGCTCAACCCTGCGAATGTACGCTGGAATGCGATCCATCTGCGTGGACTCGGCGACCACATGCACCTTGACCTTGCTGCCGTGCGTAAACTTGTCCTTGTACTTTTCATCGTCGAGAAAGATTGACCAGACGCCAAAGGTATCGCGCACCATCGGCGTAGCCATGCGATCCCAGTTATTGAAATCGCCGATCAAGCGAAGCTGCACCGCACTCGGCGCCCACTCGCGGTACCAGACACCGGGCTTGTTCCAAAGCTCACCGCGGGTGAAGCCGAAGTAGTGATGCCCCTGGCTGATCTGCCCCATCAACCCGCCGTGTGGGTCGAAGGTCTTTCTTGCCTTTTGGTAGCAGGCAAACCGCTTTCGCAGTTGCTCGGCGTAGGGTTCCAGCCACGCATCGCCGGCGATTAGCGCGGTGCCATCGGTCTGCTTACTCCAATCGATGACTTTCGGTGCCGTCTTCGCTGCAGTTTTCATCACAGGTCATGCTACCCGAAATCTCCACCTCACCTGCACTGCGAGAGGTTGAGCCCTCAGTTTCACTGCCAACACGAGGCAGACGCATCACTTTAGTCGGTCCAGGGCGATTTTTTCCTTGACGGGGGCGACGGGATCTGCCACCTTGATATTGCTAAACCGGTTTTCTGAGGGACAATGATGAAAAAAGAAGCTGTTGCGCTCGCCGGGCTGGCGGCGACATTGACTGCGCCGTTCTGCCTCGCGCTGGAACGACTCGTGACCAATCAAACCGAGCTGCTCGCCGCGATGCAGCTGAGCGCGCCCGGCGATGCTGTGGTCCTGAAGAACGGCATCTGGTCCAACCTTTCGATCAATTTTCAGAACCTCACCGGCTCGCCGGCCGCGCCCGTGCAGATTCGGGCGCAAACACCCGGGCAGGTGGTCATCGCCGGGCCAAACTGGTCATTTGACGTCGGCGGGAACGATTACCAGGTCAGCGGGCTTACATTCAAGGACGAAAACCTCAACCAGAAGTCGATCCGCATCCGAGGCACCGGCGCCAACTTCTTCGACAACGCCATGCTGCTCGGCGGGCAGTATCACCAGGTGCTGTTTGACGCCCGACCCAACACCCTCGGCCAGCCGTCTCAGTTTCACCACAACTTCGCCGCCGGCAAACAGGACCGCGGGTTGATCGTTCAACTCGATCTGAGTTTTCAGGCCGACGTTCACCACAATTACTTCGGCCATCGCCCGCAAGGCGGCCCCAGCGGAAACACCAATGGCTGGGAGACCATTCGCATCGGCACTAGCTCGATCATGGACTCGTCTCTCCAGGCCGATATTCGCGACAATTACTTTGAAGCAACCAACGGCGAAGCGGAAACCATTTCCGACAAGACGCACGACAACAAGATCCGCAACAACACGTTTCGCAACATCACCAACGGCTGGGTCACCGCGCGCCACGGTGGCAACGGCGTGTATGAAGGCAATGCGTTCTTTAGCGCGCTGGGCATTCGCGTCGGCAACAGCGATGACACCATTGCCGACCACCCAAACCTGACCGTGCGCAACAACTATATCGAAGGCCCCAACGCCAAGATCCTGCTGCCGGGTGCCCAGACCCAGACGACGATCGATCGCAACACCATCGTCGTAACGGCCGGTGCATACAACAACGCCGGTTACACCACGGGCAAGCATGGCATCGAATACAACAACACCACTTCCGGTACGATCACCGGCAACCTGAGCTGGATCAGCGACAGCACCTACGCCGCCATGCAGGCGCGCACGCTCAACAGCGTCGCGCCTTCAGCCACCGGCGGGGGCAACATCGCCCACAATGCCGGCTCCGGGCCGACGTTTCAATCAAGCACGCCGACTGCGATTCGCAACCTCTTTACGACCGCCAACCCGCAATTGGCGCGCGACGAGTACGGTTTTCAACGCCCCACCGCCGCTGCGGCGGCCGGGGTCGGAATCGGGGCGATGAAGACACCGGCGGCGCGGAACACGGATGTGGGCGCGAGCTGGCTCGATCCGGTGATGCGCCTGAACAAGTTCGCCCCGCTCGAGTTGAAGTTCAATGGCGACTATGCCGACGCGGTGACATCGCCCGTGGCCCACAACACCGGGTACCTCGTCACGCCCGCCACCCTGCGCAACGCCGCCGGCGACGCCGCAAACCTGCACTCGGCCGACGCAACGGGTGTCTCCGGCCAGCCCGGCGACCGCGCGTTTGACAACCGTGCGACAACCTCGATGGGCAATTCCAGCAGTGGAACAGCAGCGGTGATTGACAGGCAATGGTTCCGCGGGCTGGAGGCGTTTACGATCACCGGCTGGTTTAAGACCGATGGCACGCAGACGATCGGAAATGGCGCGAGTCTCATCGAACAGTTTGGCCCCACTGGTGGATGGTCGCTGAAGGCCCCCACTACCGGCGCGCTCACCCTCAGCATGAACGCCGGGACCACCTCCACAACGCGCACCGCCGTCAGCGACGGTTCGTTCACCGCGGCCAATGAGTGGACTTTTTTCGCAGTGACCTTTGACGCACGACCGAGCAGCAATGAGGTGACATTTTACACCGGCAGCGAAACAACCACCGTCACCCCCGCCGGCACTCGGTCGATCAATCTTTCAAGCTCTTCCGACACGGTCACGAGCGACCTGCTGATCGGCAAGGGTTTTGACGGCTTGCTCGATAACATTCGCCTGTTCAGTGCGCGTCGCACGCACACATATGTCGATGACACGCTTAACAGCTTCACCAAGAACGGCAATGGCCAGGACTATGCGCTGCTGTCGCTCGCGGAGTTGCGCACGGTCCGCCGCACCGACATGGGAATCGCCATTGGCGACTTAAATGAGTCGCGGTCGATCGACGCAGCCGACATCGATCTGCTTTTTGCCAACCTCGGCAACCCCAGCTTTGATGTCGATGGAGACTTCGACGCCGACTATGGCGACCTCGATCTGCTCGTTTTCAACATCCTCGGCACCGTGCCCGGCGATGCCAATCTCGACCGGCGCGTCAACCTCGATGATTTTACCGCGCTGGCAGCCAGCTTCGGTGGGGGCGGTGGGTGGAGCAACGGCGACTTCAACGGCTCCACGACTGTCAATCTCGATGACTTTACCGCACTCGCTGCCAACTTCGGCTTCGATAACAGCGCCTCAGGAAGGGGCACCGTGCCCGAGCCTGCCGCGACGCTGGCGGCGCCGTTAATGCTCTTACTGCGTCGCCGGCGATAACCCAGCGAAAAGCAACAGGCCGCCGCTGAACCAGCTTTCACTGGAAGCAACGACGGCCTGCGTGCAGTCAATCTTGATCAACCTACACAAAGAGTCGTATTGATGATTACTTCTCGCCCTTTGCCTTCCGCTTGATGTCCTGCCCATGAGCACGCTTGTATGTCTGGATGTCCTTGAACTTACCTTCCGAATCTCGCACCGCGTAGAGCTTCTTGCCCTTGCTGCTATAGAGCACCGTTCGCTTGCTCTTCTTCGCTTTTTTCACGGTTTTTTTCGCGACTTTTTTCGCCGCTTTCTTTGCTTTCTTTGCCATGGCGCTAACTCACCTGATTAAACCCTTGGCGACGCACCACTTGCGCGATCGCCATCTCCAAACTTAGATCATGTGCCTCGTGCGAGCAAACAGCCTGGCGGACGGCAACAGCCGATAACTAAAACACATGCGGCACCCGGAAATCGTCTGACACAGGCTGCGGCATCGCATCGTCTAACTCAATCGTGATGCAGAAAACAGTACAACGCTGACTGATAGCCGCGGCCGGCGACTCCGCGCAAGTGAACGACACGATCAATCATCTTACGGCTACCTGTCCTTCGATACCTTCGCCTCCCGCGTTACGGGGTGATCGGCCCTTGTTACCACCCCAGCCTGCGGTACTGGAAAGGTCACGCCCGCAAAAATCTCGCGCAGGCTGAGCGTCAGGTCGATTGACTGCAGCCGCACTTCAGCATCCAGCCCGTTGATGAACGACACAACCCAGGTCCCATCATCCTGTCGACGATATGATTCGACGGCAGGCTCTCTTTGCGAGACCAGGACATACTCCTCGAACGAGGGGATCTCACGATAATCCGTGAATTTTTCTCCGCGATCGATCCCCTCGGAAGTCGGCGACATCACCTCAATGATCAGCTTCGGATTGGTCACCGCCCGCGCCTGTGACTTGTCATCAGGATCAAACTCGGTCGTGCCACACACCACCACCACATCACCAAAGCGGTACTTGGACTTGCGATGAATGCGCAGAATGAGATCGCTTAAATAAACCCGGCACGGCTTGCCTTTCAAGGCCTCGCGCGCCTCGCCGATAATGTTTGCGGTGATCAGCGCATGAGGTTCTGCGGCACCTGCCATCGCACGCCAATCGACCAGCTTGCCATCGACGTACTCATACTTTCCTTCCAACGTTTCGACGATATCCAGGTATTCCTGCATGGTGTATCGACGATCAGCAATTTCAGTCGCGGGCGATGCCATGATAAACCTCCAACTCCCGGCCTACTTCCCCAACCGCAGTCGCTTTGCGTCCCACTCCGCATTCTCTCGCTTATTCTCAGTGGCCAACGGCTGGCCCGTGCGCAGCGATTCAATCTCCAGCCGGGTGAGGTGCATCGCGCTGTGGCTGTAATCCAGAAATGCCTCTGCAGCGATGGGCACGATCGGTTGAATCAGCGCGAAGCACGCGGTGGCATAATCGCGGATTTCGGATTGTGCGTGCGCGTCCATGCGAAGCGACAGAAAATGCAACAGGTTGTGGAGATCGATCTTCCAGTACCACTCTGTATAGACACTTACTGGCAGCCCGATCCGCGCCAGTTCACGGCTCACTCCCTTTTCCATCAGCTTCTGATAATCGCCGTAGAGTGCCTCGGCTTTATCCAGATAGGCCAGAAAGTCCTTCGCGGTAAGCTCATCCATCGGCTCTTCGCCGCCTTGCTTATTGGTCTTGCTTTGCTTGCGAACGTTCTCCAATGGCGGATGGTAAAACTTATCGGGCACCACGCTGTAGCGCGCCGAGTATTCGTTGACGTTGGCGGTGCGATGGCGAATCCACTGCCGGGCGATGAAAATCGGCATGCGGTGGTGAAACTTGAACTCGACCATCTCAAACGGCGTGGTGTGTCGATGCCGCGCCAGATAGCGAATCAGCCCGCGGTCTTCGTTTACCTGCTTGGTGCCAGCACCATAACTCACCCGCGCCGCCTGCACGATTGCGAAATCGGCGGTCTTCCCGGCGGGCGCGAGCCTTGGCATGGTATCCACCAGTGCAACAAGCCCGTGATCGTGGATGTTGATTTCCCACCGACCCGCGCCGTCCATCACATCAATCATCTCTTCGTCATGCGGCTTCTTGTCAATCTGAAATCTGCTGGTGTCTGGGAGCATATTCCCGAATCATAACGGCTGTGCGGGCTGGTTTCGAATCGTTCGTATCGAACTTTTCCGCTCCCACGATTCGCCCCCACAGTCAACGACAGTTCAAGCGCAATCTGGTGAGTTCATCCGACAGGCAGCACCGCGCGCAGCCGTGCAATAACCGGCGGCACTACATCAATCGCCTGATCGATTTCTGCTTCAGTGGTAAAGCGGGAAAGGCTGAATCGAATGGCACCGTGAGCGATCCGATCGGGCACTCCCATCGCGCGCAGCACATGCGACGGCTCAAGGCTTCCGCTGCTGCAGGCGGCTCCCGCGCTGGCGCAGACATTCTGCTCGCTGAGCAATAACAGAATCGCCTCTGCTTCGATTGCGGCAAAGTTGATGTTGCTCGTATTGGGCAGCCGGGGGCTTTTCGCGCCGTTGACGCTGGTTTCGGCAACAAGCGTCAGAAGCGTTCGTTCGAGGCGATCGCGCATTGCCTGCACCCGAGGCATTTCGCCAAGCCCGGCGAGCGCGAGTTCTGCCGCTATGCCCATGCCAACGATTCCGGCGACATTTTCGGTCCCGCCGCGCCGGCTGCGCTCCTGTGGGCCGCCGATGATGTGAGGCGAGACCCGCAACCCGCGCCGCACATAAAGCGCGCCCACGCCTTTGGGTCCGTGGAACTTATGCGACGCAAAGCTCGCTAAATCGACGCCCCTTGAGCGCAAATCCACCGCGATCTTTCCCGCAGCCTGTGTGGCATCCACATGCAGCGGAATCCTCGCCCGTTGACACATCGCAGCGATCGCGTCGATGGGGAATATCACGCCCGTCTCATTGTTCGCCCACATCACTGAGACCGCTGCAACGTCGTCGGTCAGCGCCGCGTCGAGGCGGGCGAGGTCTGCTTCTCCGTCCAGATTCACGGGGATTTCGACGATCGTCCACCCCTCGCGGGCCAGATGCTCGCACAGCTCGCGCGTTGCCGAGTGTTCGACAGTGGTCGTCACAATCTTGCGGCGCGGCGATCGGGACTGGGCCAGCCCACGCAGAGCGGTGTTGACCGACTCAGTCCCCCCGCCGGTAAAGATCAGTTCGGCTTCGGCACACCCAACCAGCGCCGCGACCTGCCCGCGCGCCTCTTCCACCGCCGCCCGCGCCCGCTGGCCAAATCTGTGAGCACTCGAAGGATTGCCATAAAAATCCGTGAGATACGGCACCATCGCCGCTACAACCGCGGGGTCGGGTTTCGTGGTGGCGTTGTTGTCGAGATAACAAATGTTCACAGCGGGTTGAATCTGTCTTTAACCTTGCGCGACACCGCATCATAGCACCCATTTTGATCAATCAAAATGCCCTCCACCCGTTAACCCACGTTACTCCGAAACTTGCTGCAAAACTCTAGATTCATCCCAATGCGATTCTCCGCCCGCGCCGCGTGCCGCGGAGGGTAACCGGCGAGCCTTCTTGGCGAGCTTTCAGAACCTGTAGCAGCAAATGCGAAACTGAATTGCAGGCCTACACTCCAACGCGGGTCGCTGCCCGCATCGTCCCATCCGCCCGGTGTGCTCCGTGGGGCGGTTTGCCTGATTGCAGGGCGATCGACTGGCAACAATCTTCGAGAGACCGAACCAAGCGATCGAGTGTACCCATGCCCACGCTTTGGCTGATGGAAGATCAGTTATCAATCGAACTGGTTCGGCAGCTCCGACCCGATCGGGTCCTGCTCGTCGAATCGAGGAAGCATTACGCCGCATGGCCATTCCACAAACGCCGGATCGTGTTTCAGGTGTCGGCCATTCGTCACTTTGCCGAAGAACTTCGCGCAGCCGGCTTCGGGGTACATCACTTTGGTCTGAATCGACGACCATACCTCGATTCGATCAGCGCGATCAGGCACGTCGTCCGGGAGACGGGCGACTCGCAATTCGTCGTGATCGCCCCGTCGGAGCACCATTGCGCAGAGTGGATCAACACGATTCCTGAGACCGTCGGGGTTGATGTTCGTATCATCCCCAACACGCTCTTTCTCACCAACCGCGACGAGTTTGCTGCGTGGGCCCGTCCGCTCAAGCGGCCGGTCATGGAGCACTTTTACCGGCGGATGCGGGTGAAACTGGGCGTGTTAGTCGAAGCCGATGGCTCGCCGGCGGGCGGCAAGTGGAACTTCGACAAGGATAATCGCAAACCTCCCAAGCGAGGAATGACATTTGCCCCGCCGCTCGCAATCAGTCCCGATCCGATCACCCGCACTGCGATGAGTGACGTGGAGAGAGAATTCCCGACACATCCCGGCTCGGTTGAGGGTTTTGCGCTCCCGGTGACGCGCGCCGACGCCTCCCGGGCATGGGCCGACTTTGTAAAGCACCGGCTGCCACAGTTCGGCGATTATGAAGACGCCATGCTCACCGCCGAGCCGATATTGAATCACTCATTTATCTCGATGCTTCTCAATGTCGGGCTGCTGAGTCCAATGAAACTGCTTCGCGACATCGAAGCGGCCCACTTGGCGGGCAAAGTGCCGCTCAATAGCGCAGAAGGAATCATTCGGCAGATCATCGGCTGGCGAGAATACGTCTACGGCATCTACTGGTCGTTCATGCCCGAATACCGATCGCGCAACGCACGCGGGTCAAGACTCGACCTGCCAGATTGGTTCTGGACCGGCAAGACCGAGATGAACTGTCTGTCGCGCTGCATCAGCGGCGTGGTTGATCGAGCTTATTCGCATCACATCCAGCGGTTGATGGTTATCTGCAATTTCGCCACGCTCGCCGCACTGTCTCCGCAGGCTGTGAATGATTGGTTTTTTGCGATGTATGTCGATAGCTTTGACTGGGTTGTCACGCCCAACGTTGTCGGCATGGGCATGCACGCCGATCACGGCACCATCGCAACCAAGCCGTACATCAGCTCCGCCGCCTATATCAACCGCATGAGCGATTATTGCGACGATTGCCGGTTTGACCCAGCCGAGCGGGTTGGCGCAACGGCGTGTCCATTCAACTACCTTTTCTGGACATTTCTTCATCACTTCGCGGCGCAGTTCAAAGGCAACCCGCGTATGACCATGATGCTCAAGAACGCCGCGAAGATCGACGCCGAGCAGATGAAACGGATGATGCAGCAGCGGAAAGAGTTCATCGAGGTGCACGTCCGCGGGAAGGTGCGCCAGGCATGAAACGGCAAGACAGCAAGCTCTGCACAGTCTGCCATCGCCCGATGACCTGGCGGCGGAAATGGGCGAAGAACTGGGATGAAGTGAAGTATTGCAGCGCCGCGTGCCGACGAGACAAGTCAAAGCGTGCCAAACTTCAGGATGACCAGACCCCAACCACGACAACGCAGCCGAGTCGTTGAAGGAATTGGGCCCGCTCGGATTCGAACCGAGAACCAAGGGATTATGAGTCCCACGCTCTAACCGTTAAGCTACGGGCCCGAATTTGCAAAAACACTCAGAAAACCGCGATTTCCTTAGCAATTCTGCAAATTCTTAACGCAGTCGATTATCGTCGATTTGTCCACAGAAATCCATTCCCGTGCATCCTGTTGCGCTGCAATTGCGCTGCGCATTTTGGTTAGCGGTCGATAACCTCAGCCCGTTACCCTGGCGGGCTTGGGCGAGTCGAATGCGGGCAGGTTGTCCAGCGCCGAAGCTACCGCCTTTTGCGTCGCATGGATGTAGCGTTGGGTCGTCTGCCGGTTCGCATGGTGCATCGACGCGGCAATAACCGATTCCGCGACGCCCGCCAGCGCCAGCGCCGTGCCGTGCCCGTGGCGAAGCGAATAGAACACGGCCTTTTCCTGCTGGTGGTTTTCAGCGGCCAAGAAATCAGACTTGCGACGCTCGGCCTGCGCCTTGTCGTCGCGCACGGCGTTGATCCATGCCTCGCGGGCATCGGCAAGATCGGCCCGGAACATCTTCGCAAGGTTCGTAACGTCGGGCATCCTGAACGCCGTAGCGGCGGGCATCCGGTGCGCGAATTCGCCTTGAAGCATTGCGGCAAGCTCTGGCCGGATCGCTTGGGTATGCACTCGCCTGCGCTTGACGTACACCGCTTGGCTCGTGACGGTCGCCGGGCGGGATTCAAGGTTAAAGCTCGATACCGTCAACGCGCGAATCTGGTTCGGGCGGATGCCCGTCTCGTAACTGAATCGGTACAAAATGCTTCGCTCGCTGGCGGTCAACCCAAACCGCTCGGGCGCTGCCGGGGTGTCCAGCCAAAACAGCAGCGATTGCATTTCCTCGGGCATCAGTGCCCGCCGGGCGTCGCTGTCCACTTCGGCATTCTCAACCCGCTTCAATCCCTCAAGCGCAACACTTGGCGCGCGGCCCTCATCCGCCAGCCAGCGGCAAAAGCCCTTTATCGCGGTCACATAGTAATTCAGCGTCTTGCCCCCGATTTCCCCCTTGCGCCGCATTTCGCCTAGGTGGTGCTGTACTCGCGCCGATGCGCCCGGTGCGATCAGGTCGCGAAAGTGAATCAACGAAACGTCGTCAACGATCTTGCGAATGCGGGTAATGGTCTTGGTAACGTGAATCGGGGTGTCGCCCTTGGCTTCCATCGCCTGTTGATATCCGGGCGTTATGATGTTCCCGGCGGCGTCTTTCTCGCCGATCAGGTGATCGAGTAACGGCTTGTCGGCAAACGCCGATCGCGGGTCGATCAATTCCATTTCAGCCAACCGGGCGGCGGTCGATTCGTCCAGCCCTTCCAACCATCGGCGAGTGCTTGCGTCCAGTTGCGTGCCGTGCGTTCGGCTCTCGACCAATTCCATGACGCGCTTTGCCAGCCGATGCGATTCAACCTCTCGCGGGTACGCGGAAATCTTTTGCCGGCGGCGCAGGTGGTCGCGAAAGCGAATCGAGTAGTTCGGCGACTTCCCGCCCCGGTAGGTGGCCTTGAACAGAACGTAATCAGTGGTGTTCATGCTGTTCATTGTGCCCTGCCGTATCTATTTTGCAACTATAATCAGCCGTGCGCCTATAACCGCTGCAATTCGTTCGGCAGTGTCAAGCCTCGGCACGGTTTCCCCTTCGGCGATCCGGGTAAGTTGTGAACGCGGCATTCCCGCCAGCTTTGCAATCTGGTATCGGGTAACGCCCCGCTTTTCGGCGGTGGCAATCGCCTTGCGAAGTGCATCGGCGGCGCTGGCCTGTTTCTTGCTCATGGTCGAATCCTACTCCGGTTGCCCCGGCGAATCATCCGCGCAAGCGATTCTCAACCCGCTTCCAGGACGGCAAGTAAATGCCTAACGCGGTCATCCTCAGACAACGCATCGGAATTGAGCAACGCCCGCTCTAGCTCGCGCAGCTTCACGAGCATCTGCGGCGTCTTTTCAAACCCCTGAAAGACAATGGAGTATCGTCGCCGAAGTTCCTGCAGCGCCTGCATCGGCGTCAACAGCCCGGCGCGTACACGTTCGGCGGTTTCTGCGAATAGTCGTTGATGGTCACTCATGGTAAGCCCGTTGTCTCAAACAACCGGCGGCGGGACGGTGACAACCGAAAACCGCCCGCCTGCCGGTGGTGGTGACGAAACAATCAATTGAAGATTGGCATGCCAGTTTCGCGTAAGCGGCCTTCGCGGTCGCGGCGCTTGGCGTCTTCCTGCATGGCCTTAAGCGTTGCGCTGATGGCCGCCAATTCTTTACGGCTCTGGCTTAATATGCCGGTGTTCGGATCGGCGGATCGCCGTTCCATCGCGGCGAGTTGTCCAGAGCGGCCCAAGTCGGTCACGGTGTCGGCAAGTGCGCCGCGTCGGGGTTGGTTGGCTTCGAGTTGGCGGATGCCTTCGTTGAGAATTTCGGCCCGGTTTTCAAGCTCCGTGCGCTTATCCTCTTCGGCAAACCCAGCAATGATTTTGCGACGGGTTTCGAGTCTCTTCTTTGCCGCGTCTTCTTCGCGTTGGCCGACTGCGCGTGCGGCAACAGCCGCCAGCCTCAGGGCTTCAGCGTGTTCCGCGTCCAGTGCGTCCATTCGCTGCTGATGCAAGTCCTCGATTGCTTTTTTCGCCTCCGCGTACTCTTCCCCGCGCATTCCTCCGGTAGCTAAGAGATTGCGCCGCTGCTCGTCCAGTGCCCGCAGCGCGTCGGAACGCTGCTTGTCTGCGTCAAGTTTTCGCTGTTCAAGTTCTGGCAGGGCTTCGCGCCTCTGGTCAAACCTTGCGCGTTCTGCGGTGTCTTTAATGAACTTGCGTGCGCCGATGTCTTTCGTGTTGCGTTCGAACAGCTTTTTCATTTCCGCGTTGGCTTCTTTTAGCGCTGCCGTTGCCGCCTGTATCTCGCCGGTGAACATCTCTTTAATGTTTCGACCTGCCTGCCAGAACGAACCGACAATAGGAATGAGCTTGACGGTTTCCTCGGCAAGCTCGGCCGCGCTCATGGCACCAGAGTTGAGCGCGTCGCGCAGCTCCAGCGCTTTTTCGGTGGCGTCTTTCATCAGTCGCCCTATGATCGCAAAACCGGCGATTCGCCCCGCGCCTTGCAACACTTTGCCCATCTGCCCTAGCGGCCCGGATTCACCGAATGTCTTGTTCGCGTCGTAGCCGACTTGATTGATTGACTGGCCGATTTTCGCGAACGTCGCCGACGCGCCGGCGTCTGTTGCGGATACGGTGTAATTGATTTTTGAGTTTTCGGTTGCCATTGTTTGTTCCTTCGTTAAACGCCCGCTCCGCCAGCGGGGTGACACGCCGCACTTGCACAACTTCGTTATCGTGCGATTTCGTAAACGCCATCGGCGACGTGACGCGCTGCGCCGCTTCGCGCCGCTTCCAACAGTCGGCGGCGCTCGATTGCATTCGATGGAGTCACAACCTGACTGGTGAATGACTTCCCGGCGGTGCGCCGAACGATAATCGACCGTTCGCCATCGACGATATCGCGGAATTCATCGACCCGACGCGCGGGCGGTGCGATTCGTGCCGGGGTGGCGTTCGTTCGCCCGGTGACGTGCTGGCGAAGCTCGGCAAGTCGCGCGTTGGCCTGCTGGCGGAATTCGCCCGCAGAGGCGCTAGGGCGTGCCGGTGCTTTCGCTGGCGTCGATGTTGCCTTGCGCGGCGAATCGGCCATCTTGTAAAGATGCTCGATTGCTCCGGCGTTCAACGGCTTGCCGTCGCGGTAAAGTGTCGCGGTGTCGTTGTCCAGGGTCATCGAAAGTTTGTCGGTAATCTTCATGTTCGTACCTTTCATTGATTGAGAAAAAGCCCGGCGGCGGCGGCGGTGCCAACCGCCGGGCAAGCATCGGCAACGTGCCGACGCTCAGCGGACTATGCAAACGCGTACCGATGCGCCGCCTTGGCGGCCTCGATTAACTTCGCCTTGAGTTGGTCAACATCCGCCCAGGTCGTGTATTGGCTCGGGCAATACAATGCTGCTGCGGCTTCGCCGGGCGATTTGGAGTTCAACAGATTGTCGATTGCGACAAGTGCAGAACGGTGCGTTGAGTCGGGATATTGATCGTCGGGCCTGCTGGCGTAGACGACGGTGATTCCCTTCCCGGCCTTGGCGGCGTTCAACACTTCAACCCAGCGATTGAATTCGGCTTCGCTCTGGCCGTCTGCGCGATGCGGGATCAACTCGCGAATCGCATCCAATCGCCCGGCGTCGCTGCTGGTGTTGCGCGGCGTCGAAAGTACGGCTAATTGAGCGCCCGTTATGCGGCGCATTGTTGACTTGCCACCGTAACCCAGGACGACATTTCGCCGATCAGCGTCGGCGCGCTGCTGGCGCTGCTGGATGGGATCGGCCACGCCAAGCGTTTTGTGGTGCCTTGCGGTCAAGGTGTCAACCTCCTGTTCGACGGCTCGCAATGCTTCGATGCGCCGCCAAGTGTCGGCGCTCTTCAACGCGAGCGCGTCCAACTTGGCCGACGCCTGCGCCCGTGCCGACTCGAGCGCCCGTTCGATTTCCACGCGCTCGGCTTTCAACTTCTCGCCGGTTGCTTTCAGTGCGGGAAGTTCGGCAACCTTGCGTTTCAAGTCGGCAAGGTGCGCCAGTTCGGCCCGTTCGGCTTCGGCCACTTCGGGCGCAATGCCGAGGATGTCGCAGGCGCGCTCAAGCTGTTCATCCTCAGCGGCGGTCAACTTTGTTCCTGCGGCTTTGACGATCAGCCGACGATACGCTTCGCGCGCTTCGGCGGTGGTGGTCAGTTGCTTCGCGACCTGTTCGGCGCGACGTTTGGCGAATCCAAAAAACATGGGTCAATCCATTTCTGCCGGATCGTTGCCGGCGGGGGTGAAATCTTGTGCGGCGGGAACATCCTGCTGCACTTCATTGAATCGCTTTTTCCAGTGACGCGCCAAGGCGTCACGGTTGATGATGGTTTGCTTCGCTTCGTCCAATTCGACAATCAGTCGCCCGTATCCGGCGGCGATTGCAGAAACGGAACGGCGAAGGCGATTGTTGCTCTGCACCAGTTCGTCAACCTGCCTTGCAAGCTGGCGGCGGGTGGTGCCGACAAGGTTCATCGCGCGGCGACGGTGGCGGGGTTGCGATAACGCCGTATCGTGGCGCTCGGCGGCGACGGCGGGTAAGGTGGTCATCGCTTCCCCCTTGTTGCCGCCCATTCGGCGAGGATGCCATTGATGAGATTGGCCGCGCCCTGCCCGTACTTGGCGTCGGCCAGGAACAGCTCCCACAACTCGGCCCAGTAGCTCGCCGGCGCGGGGTTGCGGATACGCTCGCCGCGCCCCGCGTCCTGATGCGCGCGGATCAGAACATACACAAGGCACACGTTCACCTTGCGCGCAACGGCGGCGGCTTCTTCGGTCGTGAGACTATGCGGCTCCGCGATCCAGTTGCCAACGTACCACGGCGAACCGGGGCGCAGAACGTCGGCGGCCTTGACCGATGCTCGGCCCGGCCCGGCAATGTCGATCGCGTCATCGTCCGGCGGACTGTCCAGGCTTTCCGTCATCCAATCCGCCACGTCGGGCAGAAACGATTCCGGCCACGGCGGTTGACCGAACGGCCAATCGCGGCGGAAAAGCCACTCGGAAACGGTGCTGTTGCTGCGCCCGATGCGCCTTGCAAGTTGTCTCGCTGAATCAATCGTTGCCATTTGTCATAACTCCGGTTTGTTGTGCGACTTAGAACGCGGTTTCATGTTGACCCACGCATTGGCGTGTTATTGACCCGCTCCCCTCCGTGGCCGGGGAAGAACCTAACTTGTTGTCATTACTAGACTTACAACACAACTTAGCTCGCGATTGTTGCAAAGCCAGTGATTCGGCGGCGGGGGTGGGTGCTGCCTTGCCGCGCTGGTTGCCCGCCAGTGCCTGTGTGTCGCATTCTGGCGCGTTGGGGTTGTCGCCGACAGAACCGTGCATTGACTTCGATTGCGTTCGCTGCGCTTCCAGTGGCGTGGCGCTTGGCGGGTTTGCCGCCGACACGCTGGTGCATCGCAAGCCGAAAGCCCGCAACGCTGCTTTCAACAGCCTGCGAAGCCTGACGATGCCCGGCGGGCCAGCGCCCTCGGCCTTAAGCTCAACGATGTACGATTCGCCGCTCATCGTTTCACCCCCCGCTTGGCCGATTCGATGATCCACGGCGCGGCTTCGGCGGTTTCGGTAATGCCGATGAAGTTGTTGGCTTCGGAATCGGGCGAGTGTTCCCAGCCATCCGCCAGGTTGCTGACGGTGCCAATCTCGCCGGCGGCGGTGAGAACCAGCAGCAATACCGGCGACGACCAAACAGCGGGTACGCCATCGGGGGGTGATTGATCGCGGTCGAAGTACCACGCAAAAAGAGGCTTCGGCGGGGCAAGCATCTGGACAATGGGTGAATTGTCAGATTCGCCAGTTGTTATAGAAGATAGTCT
>DDRH01000010.1:0-166 GCA_002343075.1 Phycisphaerales bacterium UBA2421
CCGCGCGGAACAATGGCGGGGGTGTTGCTTGGTGGCGTTGGGGGCGCGCTGGGGTGGGGTTGTGGATCATCGATTTGCGGGGAGGTATCATGCGTTGACCTCGGCTGTCACCCAATTGTCTCCCATTGATCCAACTCCGCTCATGCACCTTGCGATCGAGCAGGCG
>DDRH01000010.1:338-570 GCA_002343075.1 Phycisphaerales bacterium UBA2421
CGATCGAGCAGGCGAGGCTGGCGGAGGTGGGGGGGGATGTGCCGATTGGGTGTGTCGTGGTGCATCAGCCGACGGGCAGGGTGATCGGCGTGGGGCATAACCGGCGGGAGCGCGACAACGACCCGGCGGGGCATGCCGAGATCATTGCCATGCGACAGGCGGGGCAGGCGCTGGGGACTTGGCGGCTTGATGAGTGTGTGCTGGTGGTGACGCTCGAGCCGTGCCCGATGTG
>DDRH01000010.1:697-95085 GCA_002343075.1 Phycisphaerales bacterium UBA2421
GCCGTGCCCGATGTGTGCCGGGGCGATCGTGAACGCGCGACTGAATCGGTTGATCTACGGCTGCGACGACCCCAAGGCCGGGGCGGTTCGGACGCTTTACCAGATCTGCGACGACGCCCGGCTCAATCATCGGGTGGCGATCGAACGGGGGGTGTTGGCAGAGGAATGCGGGCGGCTGTTGTCGGGATTCTTTAAGAAACAGCGTGCGTTGGGGAAGAAGTGACGTAAGTGCTCCAATTGCAGCGGCTTACGGATGCCTCTTTTTGCAAAGTCTAAACTCCGGAGTTGCGCATGAGTAAGAGGGTGGGCGCAACGATTGCGCGGTTCACCGGGGGTCGTTTTTCGGGTATCCTCGCGGGACTCGGGCGCGACAGCGTCCGGCGAGTGGCAGTGCGCATTGGGTAATGAATATGGACTCGACGACACCTTTTCCCGGTTGGTTTGATGTTCCGGCGATGATCGAGCGATCGTCGCCGAGGGCGCGGAGCAATTGGTGGC
Organism: Phycisphaerales bacterium UBA2421; assembly: GCA_002343075.1. Classification (GTDB taxonomy): domain Bacteria; phylum Planctomycetota; class Phycisphaerae; order Tepidisphaerales; family Tepidisphaeraceae; genus UBA2421. The sequence continues at coordinate 1,196 of DDRH01000010.1, forward strand.
GGTGGGTGGTGGCATCGGCGCTGATTGGTCTGATGGTTGCGATGCTAAGCGGCGGAAGCAACGCGACTGCCGACCTGATGATTCGGCTGTTTACCGGTGTGGTGCTGGTGGTGTTGATGGTGATTGGCGGCGGGGTAGTTGTCGCGTTGAATCGCGCCGCCGCGGCCGAGCGAGATCAGGTGGAGCAGGTCGAGCGCGCGGTGACATTGCGCCAGTGGTCCGTTGCTGCGGCGATACTGCACCAGTTGCTGTTGCGTCCGATGCTGAGCCACCGCGCGCGGGTCGAGGCGTTGATTTATCTTTCAAACGTCCTGGGCCGGTATCACAAGTTTGCCGAAGCGATCGAAGTGCAGACGTATCTGTTACAGACTGTGGAGATGGATGGCATGACGTCGTTCGGGCTGCGTGCGTCGCGCGCGATGGCGATGTTGCGTGAAGATCATCTGCTCGATGCCGACCGTGCGCTTTCCGAGATGAAGCGCATGCCCGGCGCAGCGGAGACGGGGCTTTTCGCGCTGGCGAGCATTTTCCGCGATGTGAAGACCGGCCACCATGATGAAGCGATCGAACAGTTTGAGAAGCATCGAGACGTCATTGCGCGCCAGCTTGGCCATCGCTCGGCGGATGCGCATCTGCTGGTGGCGCTGTCGTATCGCGCGCGCGGCATGACGGATCAGGCGGCGGTGCACTTTCGTAACGCGACGCTTCTGGCGCCGTCGATCGAACTGCGTCGTCGCTATCCGGAATCGGCGGTGTTGTTTGAAAGCTTTTCGGCGGCGCCTGCACCCCCGGAGGCGAGCTGATGCTTTCTGCGCAAACAGCCATCGCGACCATTCGCCGTTCGATCACACTTGGAATCACAGTGCGGATGGTGCTGTGGATTCTCGTATTGACGGCGGTGGTGGCCGGGCCGTTCTTTCGCCCGCAGACGGATGTCTGGATTGCCGTGGTCGTGCTGACGGCGTTCTGGATTTTTCTGCTCGCGCGCAGCTTTCGCTCGGCGCGCCTCGGTGCCGATTTTCCTGAACTTGTGGCGGCCGGGCAGTTTGATGCCGCCGAGTCGCAGATCGAGAGTTCGCTGCGAGCGTTCTCGCTGCTTCGTCCGGCGAAGTTGCTGGCGTTGCACCAACTCGCCGTGCTTCGTCACGCACAGGCGCGCTACGCCGATGCTGCGGCACTTTCGAGCGAACTGTTGCAGCATCATGGGAGCCGGCTTCGGAGCCTGTCTGGATCGACCCGTCTGATTCTGGCCCAGTCAAGCCTGGAACTGAACGACCTCCCCACCGCCGGGCAGGCGCTGGCCGAGCTTGGGCAGATGCCTTCGTTGCCGCTGGCCGAGTCGCTGAATCTGGTTGCGCTGCAGGTGGATTATCAGTCGCGGCTGGGCGCGTGGTCGGCGATGATGGAAGGTTGGATGTCGCGCGTGGCTGTGGCGGAAGTCATGCCATCAACTCCGGCGGCGATGACGCAGGCGATGCTCGCGCTGGCGGCCGAGAATATCGGGCGTCGCGATGTCGCCAAGTGGCTTGCGGATCGCGCGGCGCTTCTGGTCGATGTACAGGAACTGGTGAAGCACCGGCCTCAGTTGGCGCAACTCTGGCCGTCGGCTGGCGCCGCGCCTGCTGATACGGAAAACGAATCTGTTTAAGGTTGAATGATCATGTTCAGAACGATAGCACTCCTCACCGCATTTTCAGTCTGTGCACCCGTGCTCGCGTTGGCGCAATCGCCCGATCGCAACGGTGATCTCGCGGTTGCCGAACGCCTGGCGAAGCTCGCGCAGCTCTCGCTCGCCAAGCCGGACGTTGGCGACGACAACTTTCGACAAGCCGCGGCGCTGCTGCAGGCGGCTTGCCGGTTGAACCCGAACGAGCCGAGGTTCTCGCGGCTCCTGGTGGAGGCGCAGCTCCAGTTAAACAACACTGTCGGCGCGACCGAAGCGCTGGAGCTCTATCTGAAGGTGAATCCGCGCGATCAGGTCGCCCGGCTGCAACTGGTCGATCTGTACGCAGCCGAAATGGAAACGGCGGAGCGTCGGCTGGTCTATTACACGCAGGATCTGCTGCCGATGGAGTCGTTGCCCGCGGCATTTCGTTCCGCGATCGCGGTGCGCGCTGCGAAGCTCTATCTTGACCGCGATCAGATCAGCCTCGCGTCCGACATGGTGGATCAGGCGTTGCGGCTCAATCCCCTGAACCCTGAAGCGTGTGAGCTGGATTGGGAGGGCGTGAAGGTACACGGTACTCCAGCCGAGAAGGTCGGCGCGCTGCTTGGATTGCTGCGCGCTAATCCCGCGCAGCCGGAGGTGATGAATCTCCTGGCGACGGTTCTTTCCAACGCAGGCATGCACGATTCGGCGCAGCGGTGGTGGTCGCAGTCGTTTGAGATCACCCCGCGCATGGGTCGCCCGCTGAGCAAGGAAGTGATGGTTGAAGCCGCCGCCAGCAACTTTATTCTTGGTCAGACCAAGAGTGCCGAGGCGCGCGTCGGTTCGTTGATCGCGTTCGACCCAAGCGTCTTTGATGCGCATCTTGTCAATGTCCTTTCCGCGCGCCGGCTGGGCGGCGAAGCGACAATCACCAAAGCCAATGATGCCGCGCTCGCGTCGGTCGCGGCTCGGATCAACTCGATTCACAAGGAGCTTGCCGGTGAGGAATCACCGACGACGCGGCCCTCGGGCGAAGTGACGGAACTAATCCCCGATCCCGCCGCCGACGCGGCATTACTGAAGGAAAAGCAGAGGGAAGATCTGACCGAGGCATATGCCGCAGCGTGGAGCGACCTGGCATTCCTGGTTCTGATGTACACGGACAAGCCCGCCGAGGCTGATGCCGTTGTCGCGGCCCTGCGTACGATTCTGCCGCCGGAGAGCGTGGTACTGGCCCGGCTGGAGGGAGTCCAGCTTCTCCGCAACGACAAGGTTGAGGATGGCCGCACGAAGCTCGCGACAGTCGCCGACCGCGATCCACTCTCGCAGATGGCGCTGATTCAGCTACAGGCCAAAGACGATAAACAAGCCGCCGCGTCGGCGGCAATCGAACTGCTGTCGAGACATCGCGCGGGTTTGATTGGCGCGGTTCTTGTCGAAGGATTTTCGCAGTTGGACATTCGCCTCGACCCCGTCGAAGAAGAAGCCGCCCCAATTGAAGCCGAGTTGGCCAAGTTCCCCGAAGGATGGTTGAAGATCCTCACCAAGCCGGAAGATTTCTACTCGCTAACCGCGTCGGCTGAGAAAGTTCCCTTTGCGTTCGGCGAGCCGATCCTGGTGACAGTCGATATCAAAAACATCGGCAGCTACGACATCGCACTTACCTCCTCGGGCGCGCTCCGGCCCGACTTGTGGTTTGATTGTTCGATGAAGGGTGTGCAGCAGCAGCAGATTCCGGGTGTGGCTTTCGAGCGATTTGGGCAGGGGTTGGTGCTTCGTAAAGGCGAGCTTATCTCGCACACGGCGCGCGTGGATCAGGGCCAGCTTTGGCAGATGATGCAGCAAAACCCAGGAATCTCATTCCCGCTGTTCTATACGGTGTTTACGAATCCTGTTCCGACTGCGATGGTCGCCGGCCCCGGCCCGGGTGGATATCGCGCAACGCTCCGCGCGATCGAGCGCACGCCGGTGTCTCTGAATACGCCCGGCGCGCGCGACGAGCTTTTCAAGAAGCTTAACCTCGGCGATGCCGGTGAGAAGATCCGGACCGAGGAGATGCTCGCGCAGTTTTCAGCGATGATCGCTAACCAGCCCGATGCGCCCGCCGAGGCGGCCATGATGGCGGATGAACTTCGTCAGGCGATCGAGCAGGGCATGAGTGACTCGAACGCGCGCGTGCGTGCGTTCGCGACCTATGTCATTTCGCAGGTCTCACAGGAGCCTCGCAAGACCGATCTGGCAATGCGGCTTGCGAACAGTTCCGATTGGTTGCAACGCGTCCTGATCCTGAGTGCGGCAGCCGGCCTGAGCGAGGAAACGCGCGCGGAAGTGCTTAAAAAGCTGTCGAGCGATGAAGATGCGGTGGTGAAAGAGCTTGCCGAGTCGACCGCGGCGTACCTGGAGCGTTCCGCTGCGGCCACCCAGCCAGCGGATGAAGGTGACGCGCCGGCACCGTCGGCGGCTCCGGGAAACTAGCGCCGGTACGGCAAACGGCGCAATCTTCAGGCGGGATGCCCGGTCCACAGGTGGGCCGGTCGACTGATTGAGAAATCGTGACCAACGAACGCAAAACTTTCACCAGCGATTTTCGCCGATTCTTCGTGAGCGGGTTGAAGACCCTTCTGCCTACGCTGATTACGATCTGGCTGGTGATGTGGGTGTGGAACTTTCTGTGGGATTCGATTGGCCGTCATATTATCTGGGGCATCAAGATCGCGCAATATCATCTGGGCGGGCCAACGGCGCAGTGGGGGCATATCGATCGCTTCTGGGATCAGAGGCTTCCCGGGTGGGCGACGCAGCTCATCGGGGTGTTGCTCGCGGTCATACTGGTTTATCTGGTCGGCCTGCTGGTGGGTAACCTCATCGGCCGCACCTTCTGGAAAGTCGGGGAGGCTGCGGTGATGCGCATTCCGGTCGTCCGTGCGATTTACCCGCCCGTGAAGCAGGTGACCGACTTCTTCCTCACCGACAAACGGGCCAATCAGTTCGCCGGGCGGCAGGTGGTGGCAATTCAGCCCCATGAAAACGGAATCTGGACAATTGGCCTGGTCACCGGTGCCGGCCCGCAACCGCTGGGCGGCGGGGAGGAGATGCTTAGCGTGTTCTGCCCGAACAGCCCCGCGGCATTCAGCGGCTATTTGATGGTCGTGCCGCGGAAAAGCATCATCCAACTGCCGTTAACCGTGGAAGAAGCGATGAGGCTGTTCATCAGCGGGGGGGTGATCATCCCCGATGCAGCAAGGCAGCCGGCGGGGTCGCCCGGGGTGCCAGCGGTCATGCCTGAGGTGCCGGCACGAGCATAGCTGGGCGGGTAAGGCTTTTCTTTTTCGCAGTTGAACTTCCGCGGACTGCCTGTTAGAGCAATGATCGGCTAGAATATCAGGGACGACCCTTCGGCCCGGGCAGGCAAACGCCCCCGGATCGAGCGAGTTAACAAGGAGAAAGTTGTGACAGTTTTAGTCTCCTCGCGGCATATGGATATCACCCCGGCGTTGAAGACATTCGCCGAGCAGAAAGTGAGTAAGCTGACGCGGTATTACGATCGGATTCAGGAAATCGAGGTTGTTCTCGATTCGGCAAAAGATCATGTGAACGTGGAAATCATCGTGAATGCAGAGCATAAGGCCATGTTCATCGCGCGCACCGACGGCCCCGATGCGTATGCGAACATCGACGGCTGCATCGACAAGCTCGAACGACAATTGACCGATCACAAGGAAAAAGTCCGCAACCGAAAACACCCCGATGACGTAGACGGCGATGGCCGGCCGGTTGCGAAGATCTGACGACAAGGCAAAGTTGCCCCCGACCGCAGGGCGATGCCCCTGGCGGCGGGGTAACTGGGATTTTGAGAGAAACACAGCCCATGAAACTGAGAGACTTCATCGTTACCGAAGCGATTTGTCCGCAGATCAGCGCCGATCATCGCGACGGCGCGATCCGAGAGTTGGTCAATGCGCTGGCGCAAGCCGGCGCGATCGAAGCCGAGGCGGTCGACGAGATTGTCACGGCGCTGGTGAAGCGCGAGCAGAACGGCTCGACCGGCTTCGGCAAGGGCGTTGCCGTGCCTCACGTGAAACACGCCAAGGTGAAGAAGATGGCCGGCACCATCGGCTGTGCTCCTTCCGGCATCGATTTTTCGGCGCTGGACCATCAGCCCGTCTACAGCATCGTCCTGCTGCTTTCGCCGGACAATCAGCCGCAGCAGCACTTGCAGGCGATGAACATCATTTTCTCCAACCTGCAGCGGGACATGTTCCGTCGCTTCCTGCGTCAGAGCGATACGCAGCAGAAGGTGATTGATCTCATCGACGAAGCCGATCAGGGAAAATGAGCCGAGGCTTGAGTTGTGTCTTGAGTCAGCAGGTAGACCCTTTGAGTGACGGCGGCGAGATGAACATCGAACGTGCAGAAACGCCCGTTCCAACCTCGTGTGCGGAAATCACCAGTCCATTCATGGCAACAGCGTCTCGCGACATTTTCGTCCAGAACTCAATGGGTTTGCACGCCCGACCGGCGATGCAATTTGTGGATCTGGCAAACACCTTTGCATCGAACATTCTCGTGCGCCGGCTGACCGATCCGGCCATTGAGGCGGACGGGAAGAGTGTCATGCAGATGATCATCCTTGAAGCCGGCCAGGGCACGGCGCTGCGCATCGAGGCCGATGGCGACGACGCCACCCGCGCGGTTGCCGAACTAGCCGAGTTGTTTGAAACCAAGTTTGGTGAAGACTAGGAGTAGCAGTCGGTAGGCACGTTTCGGCTGGCAGCGGTTGAGAATTGAACTGACTGCCCGCCGCCTTCTGCCTGCCGCCTGCCGAGCGATGGAAATCAAGAAGGGCATAGGCGTCTCCCCAGGCGTTGTCATCAGCACCGCAGTTGTGCTGGACGCTGAGGATCTGCGCGTGCCCAAGCGGACGGTCGAGCCTGGACAGGTTCAATCGGAGCTTGATCGCCTCGGCGAGGCCATCGGCGCTGCGGTCGTCGAGCTTAACACCCTCCGCGATCAGGTTGCGACCCGACACGGCAAGGAGATTGCCGCGATTTTTGACGTGCATATGGGGATGTTGAAGGACAAGTATGTCTTTCAGCAGATCATTCAGGCAATCAAAGACCAGCAAACCACAGCCGAGTATGCCGTGAGCGTCGTCATGCGCCGACAGGCCGCGGTGTTTGCGAAGATGAAGGATGCCTATCTCGCCGAGCGGGTAAAGGACATTCACGACATCGAAAAGCGGATTCTGCATCATCTGATCGGGCGCAAGCGGCAGGATCTGGCAAAGCTGACCTCGGATGTTGTGGTGATCGCACACGACCTGCTGCCGAGCCAGACTGCGGCGCTGGATAAGAGCCATGTGCGGGGGTTTGCGTGCGATGTCGGCGGGCGAACCAGCCATACCGCGATCGTCGCCCGCGCCATGGGCATTCCCGCGGTCGTCGGGCTGGGCAATATCACCGAGGAAGTCAACGCCGGCGACACCATCATCATCGATGGCACCCGCGGCGTGGTGGTGATCAACCCCGATGAAGAGTCGCTGGCCGAACACCGGGAGTTCGAGCGGAAACACGCCAGGCTCGAAATCGAACTGCGCACCCTCCGCGACGAGCCGGCGCGCACGCTTGACGGCGAACAGGTGATTTTGCAGGCCAACATTGAGTTTCCGCACGAAGTGGATGATGCGCTCGAGCAGGGTGCGGAGGGAATCGGCCTTTATCGCACTGAGTTTTTGTACTTGTCGAAGGAGACCGATCCGACCGAGGAAGAACACTTTGCGGCGTATGCCGACGCACTTAAGCGGCTGCACGGCCGAACACTGGTGATTCGGACGCTTGATATCGGCGCCGATAAGTATCGTGAAGGCGCCGAGAGCAGCGAGCGCAACCCGTTCCTGGGCGATCGTTCGATTCGCATGTGTCTGCATGACATTCCGATGTTCAAGTGTCAGCTTCGCGCCATCCTTCGGGCGAGCGCGCTGGGTGACGTGCGCATCATGTTCCCGATGATCTCAACGCTGATTGAGCTTCGCCAGGCGCGCATGGTGCTGAAGGACGTGGAAGAGGAACTGGAGGACGAGAGCATTGCGTTTAAGAAGAATACGCCGGTCGGCATGATGATCGAGGTGCCGTCGGCGGCGCTCATGGCGAGCAATTTTGCCAAGGAGGTTAGTTTTTTTTCGATCGGTACCAATGACCTGATTCAGTACACCCTGGCCGTCGACCGCACCAATGAAAAGGTCGCCGGCTTATTCTGCCCCGCGCATCCGGCGGTGCTGATGCTGATTCGCGATGTGATTCGCGCCGGGTCTCGTGCGGGCGTCCCCGTGAGCATCTGTGGTGAAATGGCGGGCGAACCGCTGTACACTCTGCTATTACTGGGTTTGGGACTGGGCACGTTTAGTATGAACGGGCCGGACGTGCCGGAAGTGAAGAAGATCATCCGCAGCACAACCATGCAACACGCCCGCGATGTCGCCCGAAGGGTGATGAGTTTTGACAGTGAACGACAGGTGATGCATTACTTGCGTGAGGAGACTCGCAAGATCATCCCGGAAGCATTTTAGGAAGTTGCTGGAAACCGGAGGTGGGTTGTCAGTTGCAGAGCCGATTGCTCTCCTGACGGCTCAAACCTGACGACTGGCAATTGAGATTCAATCATGGCAAAAGAAATGTTGATTAACGCCTCTGAAGGCGAAGAGTGCCGAATTGCCGTCGTCGACGACGGCCGGCTGCAGGAACTGTACATGGAGCGCACCAGCGCCACTTCCCACGTCGGGAACATATACAAGGGGAAAGTGACAAACGTCGAAGCGTCGATACAGGCGGCGTTCATCGATTTCGGGCTGGGTCGCAATGGATTTCTCCATATCAGCGACCTGATGCCCAGCTACTTCGGCAAAAAGCACGAAGACGTGACCGAAGCCGTGGGCCGCAAACTCGCCCGCCGTGACCGTCCTCCGATCCAGCGGTGTCTGAAGCGCGGGGATGAGATCATCGTACAGATTATCAAAGAGGGTATCGGCACCAAGGGGCCGACGCTCAGCACTTATGTAAGCATCCCCGGCCGCATCCTGGTGATGATGCCCGGAATGAGCAAGTTTGGCATCAGCCGCAAAATTGAAGACGAGGACGAGAGGCGACGATTGCGCGGCATTCTAGATGGGCTGAAGTGCCCGGATGATGTCGGGTTCATCGTCCGCACCGCCGGGGTTGGCAAGAACAAGGCCGAAATCAGCCGCGATTTGCTGTATCTCACCCGGCTGTGGAAGAACATTAACGACAAACTCAAGCTTCCCGCGCCGCAGGAGTTATACACCGAGGGAGATCTCGTCACCCGCACCGTGCGCGACGTGTTTTCGAGCGACATTGATCAGATCGTTGTCGATAGCAAGGATGTGGCGAAGAAGATCAAGGAGTTCTTCAAGATCGCCATGCCTCGGACGAAGAACCGCGTCGAACTGTATGACGAGCCGATGCCCCTTTTTCATAAGTATCAGATCGAGCATGAGATCGAGCAGATTTACTCCCGCCATGTGCCGCTGCCGTCGGGCGGATCATTGGTGATTGACTCGACAGAAGCCGTGGTGGCGATCGATGTGAACAGCGGCAAGTTTCGAGATCATTCCGACGCCGAGACCACCGCATTCAAGACCGACATGGAAGCCGCCGACGAGATTCCGCGCCAGCTCAAGCTGCGCGACCTCGGCGGGGTGATTATCTGCGACTTTATCGATCTCCGATTTGAGCGCCACCGACGCGAGCTCGAGCGCCGGCTGCATGACAATCTGAAGAATGATCGCGCCAAGAGCAAGGTGCTTCGGATGAGCCAGTTTGGCATTGTCGAAATGACGCGCCAACGCATGCGGCCGTCGCTCAAAAAGAGCATTTACTGCGACTGCCCGCATTGCAAAGGCAGTGGGCTGGTGAAAACCGCAGAAAGCATGTCGCTGGACATGATGCGCCGCCTGGTGATCGCCACAACCAACGAAAAGGTGGTCCGTGTTGAGCTTGCGGTGCATCCTGAGGTGGCGTTTTACCTTCTGAATCGAAAGCGCCAGCAACTCTCGGAAATGGAAGCCGAACGAGACAAGCGGCTGATGATTCGGCACGACAGCTCGTTGGCACTCGACGAGTTCCGGCTCACGCTTTACGACAGCCGCGACGGGCTGGTCTTCCTCAGCGAACTGGGCATCGCGCCGCCCGGCGTGCAGAAGGGCCGCCCGCAGCACGGCGGGACGCGTCCCCCCCGGCCCCAGCGCGGCGGCCGACGTGGCGCGCAACAACCTGCCCCGCGGGGCGATCAGCGCGATGATGACGATGACCGTTTCGATATTGACGATGACGATGCCCACACCGGGCGCCGCACGATCGAGCGCGAACCCGATGCGCACGACGATGCAGACGAAGTCGTCGAGATTGGCGGCGATGCACCCGAGGCAGTGGACGACGAAGGAGCGCCCCCCGCGAAGCAGGGCCGGGGAAGGGGCCGTGGCCGTGGGCGAAATCGGCCCTCTCCGCCGGCAAATGGTCGGGCGGCCAATGACGATTTCGGCGCAGAAGAGGATGATGAATCGCAAGAGGCCGAGTCGCAGGTGGTTGATGTTGAAGACGGCGCCGAGCCACTCGGCGATGCCCCGCGGGGTTATGACGAGCGTGGCGACCATCGCGGCCACCGCGATAATCGAGCCAACCGCGATCATCGCCACAACAACGATCGAGACAGTAGCGATCGAAACAACGGCGACCGCGAGCACAACGACCGCGGTGACGGTCGCAACGGAAAGCGTCGCCGCCGACGCCGGGGTGGGCGGGGTCGCAATGGCGACCGTGCCAATGCAGATCTGGGCGGCGATCGGGGTGGTGATCGGGATGGTCCTCGCCCGAACGAATCCCAGGCCGCCCAGCCGGATGGTTCCGGGCGCGCAAGCGCCGGTCATCACGACCCCCGTCGAGGCAAGCCCCATCAGAATGCGCCTCGGCCTTCGCAGCAGGGGCCGCAAATGGGCAATCATGGTGATGATGAGGAAATGGCTCGGCCCATGCCGGGCAATTCCGCTGCAGGCGGCGGTCAGGGCGGGCATTATCGCGACGATACCGACGGCGACGGTCAGAAGCGGCGACGCCGTCGCGGCGGACGCCGACATCGTGAACGCCGCGAACGTGCCGGCGGAAGCGGTGGTGGTGGCGGCGGCGGGGGACGCAACAAGGGCGGCAAGCCGCAGCAGCGCCGGCCCGAGGGTCTGCCCAATGATGATGAGTTGGACGCCGAAGCAGCAGCACTCGAGGCCGCAGAGCGCCGTGCCGCTGCCGAACGCACCGCGCGACAGCAGTCTCCGCCGCCGCAGGTCAATGTCGTCAAGACAGGTTCTGCCGACAAGCACCTCGCCGACGATGAACCCGTTGTCCGCGAGCCGGCCTCGCGTCCGCGAACCTACCGCGATCTGGACGCATTGCCAGAGTACGACGACGATTAATCCCCGTCGATCATGCTCCCGGCGATGATGCCCCCGCGATTGTCCCGGAGGGCCACGGCAGTCAATCGCCGAGCCGGCAACACCACCAGCCTCGCTGCCTCTAAACCAGCGAGCACAAAACTTCGCAACCAGCGGCGAGCTTGTCGTCGCTGGTTGCGTAGCTGATGCGGAAGTGGGTGTCGCGCGCGCTGAACACGCTGCCCGGGATCATTAACACATTTTTCTCAATCGCGCGCGTGCAAAACTCGGTTGCCGTCGTGTTGGCCGGTGCTTTGGGGAAGATGTAGAAGGCCCCGCCGGGCTTTTCGACCTCGAATTTTCGTCGCAGCAGGTCGTAGGCCATGTCGCGTTTGCGCTCGTAAGCGGCCACCGCCTCGGTCATCGACAGATCCATCGCCGCGACGGCAGCATGTTGAAATGCGCTGGGGGCGCAAACGTAGGTGTATTGCTGCAACTTGGTCATCTGCGCCACCACCTCCGCCGGGCCGGCGGCGTACCCGAGCCGCCAGCCGGTCATGGCGTGGCTCTTACTGAAGCCGCGGAGTACCAGGGTGTTGGCGTACAGCTCCGCGGGCGAATAAACCGCCGCAGCGGTTGTCGTGCCGCGGTCGTAAAGAAACGGCTCATAAATCTCATCGCTCACGATCAGCAAGTCGTGTTTTTTCGCGATCGCAACCGCATCGCGCACATCTTTCTCGCTCAACACGGCGCCGGTCGGGTTGGCGGGCGAGTTGAGAATGAGCATCTTCGTCTTCGGCGTCACCGCTGCGGCCACTTTTTCCGCAGGAAACTCGAAACTCAGATAGCTGTCGATCGGTTTCGCCACACCTCCGGTCATCGAGAGAAGGTGTTTGTACATGACAAAGTAGGGGTCGAGGTAAATCACCTCATCGCCCGGATCGATACACGCCAGCATGGCGAGAAACAGTCCGCCGCTCACGCCGCTGGTAATCAGCACCTCGCCGACATCGCGGCCCATCTCGGTCGAAAGCTCCTTGCGCAGGCGTTCTCGCAGCGGCGCGATGCCCTGCGTTTGCGTATACCGATTGTCGCCCCGTCGAATGGCTGCGGTCGCGGCTTCTTTGGCGATGTCGGGCACATCAAAGTCGGGCAGGCCGATCGATAGGTTGATCGGGTCTTTCATCTTTGCCGCAAGATCAAAAACCTTGCGAATTCCCGAAGCATCGACGGCGGCGGCGCGGCTGGATGTGAATGAGCGTTGCATGACATGATCCTATTCGCGGATTGATGCGCAATCGAGGGACGCGTGCCGGGAATGACTGCTGCGGCTGGAGGCCGGCGGCGCGGTCGCAAAAAAAAGTGACCGCAAGCCGGATTGGCTGCGGTCACGGATTCTCAAATAGCGGGAAACTGCCAGCGAGCGCGATCACCAGTAGCCAACCATCGGCAATGACACCCCCGGGCAATCACAACCCCGGGCAATGAAACCATCTGGCGGGATTTTCGTGCTACTTCTTGCCGGCCGGCTTGGCGGCAGGCGCGGCGGCCTTCGCGCCAGCGGCGGCAGGCTTGGCTGCGGGGGCTGCACCCTTTGCGCCGGCGGCGGGGGCTGCTGCGTCGGCGGTCGCTGCTGCGGCCTTGTCCTTGCCGCCGACCACCATCTTTCGGTGGCCCACTTTAACCAGGCCCAGCGGGCTTTTATCTTCGTTCCACTTCCCAACTTCGGCCAGCTTCAACAGGCGCTCGCCGCGCTTCAATACGTTACGATGACGAACCAGCGAACTGGCGCTCTTCAGGCTGCGATCCAGCGACATCAGACACCTCAAATCAATTCCAAGTTTTTCCTGTAGCAGTGCCGCCAAAACCAGTTGCAGCCGCCGACAGGCGAGCCGAGTAAGATACCCTTCCGAAGCCCGGCTGACAATACCACCGCGATCGCGGCGTAAGTGCTTCTAAATCAAATGGTTAAGTACGCGGTTGACCCTCGGGACATCTGGTAGGGAGTTGGAACAGACGTCAAACCAAGCTAAGATACCAAGTAGTGAAAGCCAAAGCGCCCTCGGCTGAAAACTTCCTTCGTTCCAACGGCCTGCGCAAGACGCCGGTGCGCGTCGGTGTGATTGAGTTGTTGCAGACCGCCACCGCCCCCCTGAGCGTGCCGGAAATGCTCGGGCATCTAAAAAACGTCGATACAGTCACGGTCTATCGCACACTCAACACATTCGTAAAAAAGAAGCTGGTGCATCGCGTCAGGGGTGAAGATCGTTCCTGGCTCTACGCAATCGGTGATACGCATGATCAGCCGAGGCATATGCATCCGCACTTTGTCTGCGACGACTGCGGCAAGGTGGAATGCCTGGATTCCGCCAGCATTCCCGGCGGGTTTATTGGTTCGCTCAACGTCGAGCGAGGATATCAGGTTGCTTACCCGGAAGTTGTCCTCCACGGAAAATGTCCAAAATGTCACGATTGAAAATGTTCGCTGCCGCCGCTGTTGGGGTTTCAACCGCTGGGTTTTCCACTGCGGCTCTTTCTTGCGTTGCATTTGGGCAGGAAGCGCCTGCGCCAACGAGCGTTCCGGCTGAAGTTGTCCCGGCTGAAGTGGTGGTGGTCGAGGTACCCGCCGATCAGACCTCGCCGCGGGGGGCGCTCAAGGTGCTGACCAGGGCGATGGATGATGGGGATATCGCCGTGGCGCAGCGGGTGATGCTCAGCGAGAGCGACGACGAGACTTCATGGGCGGCTGCGATGCTCCGGCTCTCAACAGCCTCGGTTACCACTCGGCGGGCGTCGGTGCAGGCGTTTGGAGACGAAGGGGCGAAGGCGATCATCGGCGATGCCGCTGCGGCCACCGCATTTGCGCTGGCGGCGATCGATCGGTCGTCGGAGGAACTGCAGGGCGACCAAGCGCTGGTGCGATCGAGCGACGGCGTGGAAGCGCCGATTGAATTGAAGAAGATCAACGGCGAATGGCGCGTGCCTGTGAAAGTATTCGTAGGCGATGCCCCCGCTGAAAAACTTGCCGAAACCGCCGAGAAAATGGGCCGGCAAGCCGATGCGATCGAATCATTCTGCACGGATATGGCCGCGGGGAAGTACAAATCACCGGAAGACGCCGCGCAGGCGCTGCAGTTGGCACAGGTAAAGGCCGTTTTTGGCGAGCCGAATGCCCCCGCGCCCACCACGCAGCAGTCCCCCGGCTAACCCCATCCGTCGCCCACCCGGCGGCGGGAAATCATTTGTGTCGAATGTGGTAAAGGCCGCGTTCGCAGCCGATCACAAAACGCTCCACCTGCATCTTCAGGTCTTCCCATTTTTGCCGAATCTCATCGGCTTCCTGCCGGTCGACGCTCGCATCGTCCTCGACGCTCTCGGTCACCGTTTCGAGCAATTCCGAGAAGTCACGCACCATCTTGCGCGATTCGTTCCAGATCGTCTGCTCAGCGGTCTTGGAAACCTCCGGCTGCGGGTTGCTCACGAAAAATCCGCCCGCTTCATTGCAGAGCCAGCGAATCAGGCGGATGTCCTTCGTCAGTCCATATAGGTCTTTCACCCGGTCGAGCGGGTTCTTTGCGCCGCTCTGCTCGCCGACATCGTGCTCCGGTGTCGGCTCGCACCACTTGTAAACCAGCGCCGCTGAGATCTTCATCGCCGCGGCGACGGCCTTCACGCCGGGTTCCTGCACCGATTCTCGTATCACCTCGTAACTCTTCATAACGCCTACGACTAACCAATAATGGCTACTGCGTAAAGCCCTTTTGCCTTTACTCGCGCATGATTAGCGGTTACTCGTTCGATCGATGGCGCAGACCAAACGCGAAATCGAGGCGCTCCTGGCGGCGGCGGGTACGCAGCCGAAGCACCGATTTGGGCAAAACTTCATGATCGATCAGAACCTGGTGCGCCTTGTCGCCGATGCCGGTGAGGTCGCAACTGGCGATTGGATCATCGAAGTCGGCCCGGGCACGGGAACCCTCACCGAAGAACTGATCGCCCGCGGGGGGCGCATCATCGCGGTCGAGATTGATCGCGACCTGGCGGCGGCACTGCGCTCCCGATTTGCCTCGGTTGATGCGTTTCAACTGATTGAAGGCGATGCGCTGGAATCCAAGCACCGGGTCAACTCAAAGTTGCTTGAAGTGATCGAGCAGGCCCGGCAAGCCGATTCTGCGGCACGGGTGAAGCTTGTGGCTAATTTGCCTTACAACATCGCCTCGCCGCTGGTCATCGAACTCTTGCTGGCGGGGGTGGAACTTCTCGCGTTTACGGTGCAGAAGGAGGTGGCCGACCGACTGCGCGCACGCGCCGCTGAGGAAGCGTATGGACCCCTTTCCGTTGTGGCACAACTATTGGGTGATGTGCAAGTGGTGCGCACTTTGCCCCCGCAGGCATTCTGGCCGGCCCCCAAGATCGAATCGTCGCTTGTGAAAATTGTTCGGACCGATCACGAAAGCGTGGCTTCAATAGACCGGCGGGCGATGGGCGAGTTTGTACATGCCGTTTTCAGTTATCGAAGAAAAACGCTGCGAAAAGCCTTGGCAGAAGCCGGCCACGATGCAGCGGCGATCCTGGGTGCGACCGGCCTCGATGGCCAGCAGCGGCCCGAACAGTTCACGCCGTTGCAGTTTGCGGCAATGTTTGCCGCGGCGAATCAGCCTCCGATCTGATCGCGGTCGGCAGCAGGCACGCCGCCGCCGCAAGAAGTCCCGCCTCGCTGAGATAGACCATCATCGAATAGCCGTGAAGCCGTCGAAACTCCTGCCCGCCCGATTGCCCGCTGGCCAAAATGGTCTGCATCCGGCTCGATACCACCGCCGACTGCACCACCGCCAGAACTCCCGCAAGCAGCAGCATTGTGGTGATCCACCGCTTGGCGGTCGAGCAGGCCATCAATCGCCAGGCGATCAGGCTCAGAATCGCCACCGCGAGCAGGACAAGCTGATACTTCTCGAAGGCATCAAACAGCATCGGTGCGGCATTGAGGGCGACGGCGCGATCGGTGTGGAACATCACCTGTACAAACAAAAACAGCGCAACCAGTCCTCCAAGCCAGAGGGTGATCGCTGCACAGAAGGTGATGGTGACGACCGATCGCATGGCGCGAGCCGACTATAATCCCCCGCTGCGCAGTTCTTCGATGACCTGGGCGATGTCGTCAAACTTCCCATCTTTCACACCCGCGGTGATGATGTTGAAGTTTTTGGCGCGGCCTTCATAGGTCGTAATCAGGGCCTGCGTCCGCTCCGGCGTGGGTGCGATGCTGGCTTCGGTCATGTCAAAAAGCCATTTCCCATCGACGTTGATCATCGGAATTCCACCGCCGCCGATTGCGATCATGGCCTTGTTGCCCTTTAAGTTGATCTTCGCGTGTTCCAGATCATCATTTCCGACATCGCCCACTGCCTTGGCAACTTGCTTTGCCGCGTCCGCCCCAAACTTCCCTTCGACCGCCGCCTTGAGCTTGCCAACCGACAGATCATTTCCTGTCATGGCCTTTGCAATGGCCTTCTGGTCATCGCTCACCGCATGTTGCAGGGAGAGCATAGTAGGCTCATCGCCGACGGCCATCGCGGCGTTGTAGTCGCGGAAGGTCTGCATAATCGCAGCGTCGCCGGTTGATGGTGCGGTAGCAGGGGTGTCGGCCCGCGCTACCGTCGCAAGCAGCGCGACGACCAGAAAGCGGGCCACAATGCAGTTGCCGAGCATGTTTTCTGCGAATCGCATGATTTTATCTCCAGCGTCATTGTTAGCAGTTGGCGCGCGAATGTCGAGCGCAATTCTGTGGTTGCCGGCACGACGCTCGCGCTTTGCCACTGAATGACGACACGGCATCACGGCCATGAAGTTGCGAGAAGATGGCTCAATTGGCCCATTTTGGGCCGGCTCGGGTTGGACAAGCTTGGGTTTGACGGCCGATGGCGCGTTATGGGAAGAGGCCCTTCAGCCGACATGCCTCATTCACCCGGTCGATCGCGATGGTATACGCCGCGGTGCGGTAGTCGCAGTCGGCGGCGTCGGCCTTGGCGTTGACCTCGGCAAACGCCTTTTCCATGATCTTCTGCAGTTCGTCGTCCACTTCCTTCTTACTCCAGAAGAAGTTCTGCAGGCCCTGCACCCACTCAAAATAGCTGACGGTTACGCCGCCGGCGTTGGCGAGGATGTCGGGCAGCAGCGTCACGCCGTTCTCGCGCAAAATTTCGTCGGCGGCGGGGGTGGTGGGGCCGTTGGCACCCTCGGCCACAATTCTCGCCTTCACATGCGGGGCAACTTCCGCATCGAGCGTGTTTTCCATCGCCGCGGGGATGAGCACGTCGCAATCGGTCATTAACAACTGCTGATTGCTGATTTCGTCGCCGTTGCCGCGCGAATAGCCGGCGAGGGTTCGATGCTTCTTGACGTAGGCCATCGCGTCATCAGCGTCGATGCCGCCGTCGTTGCGAACGGCACAATCGCGGTCGCTGATCGCCACGATCTTTGCCCCACGGTCGCGCAGCAGCTTGGCCGCCCACGAGCCGACATTGCCGAAGCCCTGCACCGCGATGCGCAGGCCGTCAAGCGTCTTGCCCTTGGTCTTCAGAAACGCGCGAAGCACATTCATCACCCCGCGGCCGGTCGCTTCCTCGCGGCCGACGCTCCCGCCAATGCTCACGGGCTTGCCCGTGACCACGCCCAACTCCTGGTGGCCCACCATCATGCTATAGGTGTCCAGCAGCCAGGCCATTGTCTGCGCATCGGTGCCGGCATCGGGCGCGGGAATATCCTGATTGGGGCCGATGATCGGCATGATCTCGGAGGTGTACCGCCGCGTCAGCCCTTCCTTCTCGGCCATGCTGAGGTTTTTGGGCGTGCACACCACGCCCCCCTTTGCCCCGCCATAGGGAAGCTCGACGAGGGCGTTCTTAAAAGTCTGGATCATCGCCAGCGCCATGACTTCATCGCGGTCAACCGACGCGTCGTACCGAATGCCCCCTTTGAACGGCCCGCGCGCGTTGTTGTGCTGCACGCGATACCCTGTGAAGACATTAATGCTTCCATCGTCCATCCGCACCGGGCAACTCACGGTGAGAATGCGCTTCGGCGACGAAAGATACTGCCTCCAGGTCGGGTCAAGCCCCATCTGGTCGTAGACCCGGTTGAAGTAAGTGTGTGCGTTCTGCCAGAACTTCGAATGCTGCTCTTCAGGATGCAGCCGGTTGGTGTTCGCCTGGTTGGTGGCCACAGTTTCCTCTTGAAGCATGGTTGGAGACATAAAGATGGGAGGCTCCTCGCCCTCACTCCTTGTGGTGATGAAGCGCGCGCAGAGCGGGTGGTCATGCGTCACACTTGCTCGATTGCCTTCCCGCGACGTGCCCCAACTCCGCCAGCCGGGCGACGCGCGGAAGCACTACTATAACTCGGCGATATCGATTTGTGCAGATGAGTGGAAAGATTTTCCAGTATGCCGGAATTTTTTGCTTGACATTTGCCCGATTTCACTCCCGCCCAGCGAACGGGCACGCACATGCCCGCCCCGCGGATCGCGGCTAATGAACCGCCCCAGCGTCGGGTGGAGCATGCGGGCGCGGTTGTAGACCAGCTGCGTCTCGGCGTCGTGCGTGAGGCCCTGATGGCCGGCGTCGAAGCTGTAGTCGCTGGTGTTGTCGAGGTCGGCGGTGAAATCGTCGTTCAGCACCGTCCGCTGGCCGTAGGGGGTGTAGCGGAACCGCTCGACCGTCGCGCCCGCGGCATTGCTCACCGACGTCACGTTGAAGTTGGCGTCCTGCTGCACATAGAGCCTTTGATCGAGGCCGATGCCGACGTCTCCATCGGGCGTTGCATCGAGTATGCCTTCGTCACCGTTTATCCCGGGTCATGTAATATACTGTCGCCGCCAGGCCACAAGCAAAGTAGGCCAGCGACGGTTCATCACGTTTCATCCAATCAAATGATTGTCGCCATGCCCTCAGTTCTTCCTCATACGGGTAATACCCCTCGAACAACTCAAGCAACTCGGTCTCTTGCTCGACAGTCATATTGCTAATGAACTCGTCGATCTGATCGTCGGTTTGGACGGTGCCATACTTTTCAAACAGCTTGACGAACGGCTCAAACCGATCCGGCAAACTGCTCCAGTCGAGTGGCTTTGGCGGCCGTTGAAACGAGAAGTCAAGGTGGCGACGATAGAAGGGCGCGCGGCCCATCTCTGCGAGCACTTCGAACAGCATGAATAGGCGCAACACCTTCTTGCATTTGTCGTCGCGCCGATTGTCGTAAGCCCATTGCTTGAGCTTTGGGAAGTCGTCATCTCTCGCAAGTCTCTCGTACACAATTGCTAACTGAGCCAGATCCGCCTTGGACAATCTGCCTGCAATCTCATGTTGGAGATCCTTGATCACCAAATCAGGGAAGTAGAATTTCTCCGCAGTACGCAAAATGTACTCAAAATTGGACATACTGTTCATGGTTCCGTTTCCTCGCCCCAGAGTTCACTCAGTGGCCAAGTTGCTTCATTAAAGGCATGACCTACGCCGCCCTGATACGTGTCGTAAGCAGCAGTTGCGACGAGAACGATCGGTACTTTTGCGAACACCGCTTCAACTGTCTTCTTTCCCAATTTCTTGGCCACTTTGTCATTACTCGGCGCCTTCTTCGGGCCAAGACCGCTACCGTCTGGCTTGACCTGGTAGGAGGTTTTTTTCTTTCGCTCATCGATGTTGCTCTTGTTGTCCCCAGGAGAAGCTGTTGATGACGCATCTCGTGTCAATCGGTCTGCGGTGGGTTGGTGTTGACGGTGAAATCGTCGTTCAGGACCGTCCGCTGGCCGTAGGGGGTGTACCGATACCGCTCGACCGTCGCGCCGGATGCATTGCTCACCGACGTCACGTTGTAGTTGGCGTCCTGCTGCACATAGAGCCGCTGGTTGAGTCCCACGCCGGAATGGTACCGCGCCGCAGCAAAATCCCCGCCGCCGTAGCCGCTGACGATGATTTTGCCGTTTACGCAATTGTTGTCACCATGCCGCTAATCTTTGCCCGACCTGCTGCGGGCTTTGATAGCGTGAATGGCGGTTCGAATCGCGTCTTCAGTGACATCTATATCCTTGATACCACGCAGCACCATCATGTCTGCATCTGTGTTCAAAACAAACATTGGACGCCAATCAGCCATCAATCGTGAAATGAAGTCGATATGACCGAGCAATAACGCCTTCCCATCTCTTGATCGTCGCACCGGGGTGTTTTCGCGTAGGACGAGGGACGCAATCAGCTTTCCACTTCGAGCACGCGACAAAGAAACCCTGCGAGATTCAACCACCAGCGAGACTCGAGTCGAGTCGAGTAAACGCAACGACGGCACCATTGCGGCAGAGAACACAAGGACGAGCAATAGTCCGGCGATAATCGCAAGCTGAATTCGGAGCGATTCATTCAAGAAATAGATAGGTACGGCCAAGCATCCCGCTACCATGGCAAACGAAGCGTACAATGCCCATGGGGCAGGTTGGCACCGAAACATTGTGCGATGTAGTGCTCCCATACGCGGGATTGTTATCGGATTCGTCAGTTTCTGACTCACAAATTCTCCCGTATGGTCAAGGTAAGTGAATCTGTCCTTGAATCGGTCCCTGTGTCTGCGTTGCCTGCTCGAAGATAGTCGGCGCTAAGACCACAAGTCGGCGGATGATCTGAATCGGAGACGATACTAAACCACCTGCTACCCCAACCGCGGCACCGCGCGCGTTCCCGATGCCCTGTGTGAGAGTGACGCCATTCCCTGCGGACAGCCCGCCAGGCCCACCCCCAGCACTTACGCTAGCTGCTTGGCCAGTCACCGGGGGTGGCAGCGCGTTTGGAGGATGGTTCACTGAACCACTTACACCGATAGGCTTGCCTGGCGCGTTCGCAGAAACGGTGCTGGTTCCCACTACTCCCGTAACAACCCCACCCGAAGCAATTCCTACTTCACCCCCGATCGCCGCGTTTACTCCGATGGCGACCTGTGGCGTCCAGTAGATTCCAACGTTCAGATTATCATCAATTACGATTCCAATAGACTGGTGCGTGCCCATCGCCGGGACAAACTGCGCGGTGATTCCTATTGTTACTGTCAACAGTCCGAGAGCATCGACGTGGTTGACAGGGTTCGAAACGACCAACTGATACACACTCATCCCATCCACATAAACAAGCGGATCGCGGCTGGTGAACCGGCCCAGCGTCGGGTGGAGCATCCGCGCACGGTTGTAGATCAGCCCGGTCTCGGCGTCGTGTTTCAGGCCCTGATGCCCGGTGTCGAAGCTGTAGTCGCTGGTCGTCGGGTTGGTGTTGACGGTGAAATCATCATTCAGGACCGTCCGCTGGCCGTAGGGGGTGTAGCGGAAGCGCTCGACGATTGCGCCGGATGAATTGCTCACCGACGTCACGTTGTAGTTGGCGTCCTGCTGCACATAGAGCCGCTGGTTCAGTCCCACGCCGGAATGGTACCGCGCCGCAGCGAAATCCCCTCCGCCGTAGGCGCTGACGATGAGCTTGCCGTCCCAGGTGTGGGCGATGGGGAGGAGAGGGGGTCATTACTGAATTCGCCTGGTCACCCGTCTGGTGTGCATCCGTCGACGTGTGGCACGTCCGGCTGGCAACATCGGCACGGGAGAATTCTATCATGTTTTGTACAGGGGAAATCGGTGGATGTCGCACTTTCGCAACGGGGCGGACTTTGATGCGTTCGTTCGCGTGCTTGGCGAGGGTTGGAGCACAGTTCACCACTTTTGGATTCGTATGTGATTGTTTATGTACATTCTGGGCGCAGGAGACGGGGTGGAAGCCCGCGCTACGGGCGTGCGGCTCGGCGGGTCGCCGTGGCGTGAACTACGGCGGGCTCGGCGGGATGGGGGAAGGCGCTTCTTAACAGAATGTTAGGGTGTGGTTAGTACTTAATTGGGTTATAAGTTGTTTTTGGGCAATGGGTTATATTGCATGTTGCAAATTGTTCCGCGCGGAACAATTGGCAGTGGGCAGTGGGCAGTGGGCAGTGGGCAGAGGGCGGATGAATGTTCCGCGCGGAACAAATGGCTTGTTGCTGGTTACTGGTTGCTGGTTGCTCGCGGTTACATGGCCGCCGACTTGCCCTCCCCCTGCTCCCGCCCGGAGTACCAGGAGGGGGAGATTGAAGATTGTTCCGCGCGGAACACTGGGCCATCTCCTCTGCGCACTGCCCACCGCCCACTGCCGACTGCCCGCTGCGAATTGTTCTGCGCGGAACAATGGGAGCTTGGGTGGGGCTTTGGGGTTGGTGGCGTGCGGTGTCGGCGGGGTGGGGTGAGTGACTGGTGGACAAACGAAAGCCGCGTTTTCCTGCTTTGGATGCGGGAAACGCGGCTTTTGCGGATCTTTCAGTGCCCAGGACAGGACTTGAACCTGCACGATGTTACTCGCTGCCACCTCAAAGCAGTGCGTCTGCCAATTCCGCCACCTGGGCTTAGGGGGCGGCATTATAGGTGCATACCGGCGGGGGTCGCAAGGCTTTGGGGGCAGAGAATTTTCTGACTGCTACTGTTTCGCGGCGGCGGGCTGTGTGGCGGGGGCGAGAAGGGGGGCGATGACGCTTCTTACAAACGGGCGCATGGTGGCGCCGATGTGGTCGCCGCTGTTGTAGTGTCGGCGCCAGTCGGCGTTGTAGGGGAGTTGGTGCAGCTTTTCGTATTGCTTTGCGTCGCCGTGGGTGGGCATTTCAAACCCGACCCGGCCTGCGGCATCGGTTCGGACGCGGTCGACGGTTCCGAAATTGCGCGTGCCGAAGCCCAGGACAGGATCGCGCGAGCTGTTGAATGAATAAGCGTTTCCCCGAACCCGCGCGAGGGATGGCGAGAGGTCAAACCGGGGCGAGAGCGCCGGCGCGAGCATGAGCCATGCGTCGATCATCACGCCTTCGGGGAGTTGGGCCAGCGCCCATGCGGCAATGCCCGCGCCGCCGCTGTGACAGGTGATGATGATTCGTCGATTTGGTTGCTCGCGCGCGGTCGTTGTGATGAGGGCTGCGACGATGGCAGACTCTGATTGGTGGCGCGCGACATTGGTAAGTGCGTTGAAGCCTTCGTCTTCGCCGGTCCAGTCGTAGATGTAAATCTCTGCGCCCAGTCCGGCCTGCGAGAGGCCCTGTTTCACCATTTCATCGGGGAAGCGATGTCCTCCGATGCCTGGGAGATGGATGATGAGGGGTTGCGTGTCGGTGCCGGCGATGGGCTGGGTCGTCGGCATGCCGGCGAGGCTGCGCGCCGCAGTCAAGAGCAGCGCGGCGGCGAGCAGGACGCAATGAAACTGCGGGCGTATCAGCATTTCAATACTCTAAAAGGACTCGCCGGGAACGGTGGCATTAAAAGATATCCCCGATCGATTCGATATCAAACAACTCGGCAAAGATCTCGACGCGGTCGGTGGTGGGGTGAAGGAGTCGGCGGACGCCGGGGAAGTCGATCGCGGGCATGCTCCTGCGGAGGATGAGGCCGCCGGCGTGGGTGCGGACGAGCGCGTGGCTGGCATCGTCGCCGATATCGGTGATGCCGTCGAACGCGCCCTCGCGCACTGCGCGGCAGGCCGCCTCGATCCACCCTTCGCCGCCGCCTTTGTTGAGGAGCATGGTGCGCAGGTTGGCGTGCAGCAGCACATCGCGGCCGGTGGCGCGCGCGGCGCGGGCCAGTTCCAGCAGTTCGGCTTTCAGCGGGGTGAAATCGCCCGACAGTTGTGGGGCGAGCAACGGCTCGACTTGCAATTCGGTGGCGCCGTCTTTGATGCAGCTTGTCGCTTCGATGGCCTTGATCGTCGCTTTAGCCATGCCTGATTGGCAGATTTTCGCCACAACCGACGTCTTCCGCGCTGCGGCGCGCGAGGCGTCGGCGACGAAAGGGGGAAAGACGCTCACACCCGGGCAGCCCGACTCGACGGCGGCTTGCACGAGCGCGATTGTGTCGGCGGCGCTGGTCTCGTGGCGGTAGTGCGAGAGCTGCAACCGTGGGGCGAGATCGGCCGGGATTGAGTTTACACACCGATCGGATGCCATGTGGTCTTTGTTTCCTGGGTCTGAAGAATCATGTACGGCGACTGGGCTTCGTCCTTGCTCCAGTCGCGGTCATGGAAGATGACTCGCTTCATGTTCTCCGCCCCTTTCTGTTGCAGCAGTTTGCGCTCGGCAGGTTCGCCATTGCAGGCAATGACTGCGTTGACATCCATATGACTAGCCATGTGCTCGCACAATTCGCTGCGCAGGCCGGTGAGGATGTTCACCACCCCGCCGGGCAGGTCGCTGGTGGCGAGCACCTCGGCAAACGAGACCGCAGCGAGTGGGTTGGAGTATGACGCCAGCGCGATGACCGAGTTGCCCCCGCAAATGGCTGGCATGATGACGCTGATCAGCCCGAGCAATCCAGATTTTTCCGGTGCGATCGCGGCGACGATGCCGGTTGTTTCGAGCATGCTGAAGTTGAAATGACTCGACTGCACCGGGTTTACGGTGGAAAAGATCTGCTGATACTTGTCGGCCCAGCCGGCGTAGTACAGCGTACGGTCAATGGATTGCTCGACTTCTTTCGTGGCCGATGAATTGTCGCCGCCGCATTGGACGAGTTCGGCGATGAACTGCGCCCTGCGGCCTTCGAGCATCTCGGCGATGCGGTAAAGGATCTGCGATCGGTTGTATGCGGCGCGTTTTGCCCAGCCGGCCTGCGCGGGGCGGGCCGCTACAACCGCGTCGCGAAAATCCTTTCGGGAACAAAGGCACATGTTGGCGATCGGCTCGTTTCGGGCGTCTTTCAACAGGTAGAAGCGGCCCGACTCGGTGCGGGGAAACTTCCCGCCGACGAAGATCTTGTAGGTCTTCAGCACTGGAATGCGCGCGTCGCCGTGGTCGTCCTGCAGCCGCGCCGCCCGCAAGGGTTTGACCGCGGCGAGAGTGCCGTTGGATTTACCGTTGGTTGAAGGTCGTTTTGCCATGCTGAAATCTCTTTAAGCCTCTGAACTGTTAGCCACAGATAAACACAGATGAAGCGCAGAAAGATTGCACAAATTTCCAGGCCCGCTGGCAGTTGACTGAGGTCTGATCGCTGAGTCAGGGTGAATCAGTATGACTTCAACCTTGTTCATCCGTGTTCATCCGTGTGCATATGTGGCTATATTGTTTTCTCCGAGTCTCTGTATCTCTGTGTCTCCGTGGTCAATCAACTCTGAGATATGCCGCAAGGCCATGCAGCCCGCCTTCACGGCCTACGCCGGATTCTTTGTACCCGCCGAAAGGAGAAGTCGGGTCGAACTTGTTGTAGGTGTTCGCCCAGACCACGCCGGCGCGCATGGCGTTGGTGATTTTGAAGATCTTGCTGCCCTTGTCCGTCCACACTCCGCCGCTGAGGCCGTAGGGCGTATTGTTTGCCTTCTCGACCGCCTCCTCCGGCGTGCGAAAAGTCTGGACAGCGAGCACCGGCCCGAAGATCTCTTCCTGCACCACCCGGTGTGACTGCGCGCAATTCAGGAAGAGCGTCGGTCGGCAGAAAAATCCCTTCGCGGGCAGTTCGCAATCGGTCTGCCACACGTTGGCTCCTTCATCGCCTGCAAGCGAAAGATAGCCGTTGATCTTCTCAAGCTGCATCTTGCTGTTGATGGCACCAATGTCGGTGTTCTTGTCCAGCGGGTCGCCGACGATGAGCGTCTGCATGCGATCCTGCAACTTGGCGATCACTTTGTCGTGGATACTTTCCTGCACCAGCAGCCGCGAGCCGGCGCAGCAGACATGGCCCTGATTGAAGAAGATGCCGTTGATGATTCCCTCGACCGCCTGATCGATCGTGGCATCATCAAAGATGACGTTAGCCGCCTTGCCGCCGAGTTCGAGCGTGTACTTTTTGTTCGTGCCAGCGATGGCACTCATGATTCGCTTGCCGACATCAGTGCTGCCGGTGAAGGCGATCTTGTCGATGCCCGGGTGGTTGACGATTGCCGCGCCAGTATCGCCGGCACCCGTGATGATGTTGACGACTCCCGGCGGAAGGTCGCAGTCCTGGATAATCTCCGCGAGCTTCAGCGAGGTGAGCGGGGTGGTCTCAGCGGGCTTGAGAACGACGGTGTTGCCACAGGCGATCGCGGGGGCGATTTTCCATGCGGCCATCAGCAAAGGGAAGTTCCAGGGAATAATCTGCCCACAGACACCCAGCGCGCGCGGCGCGCGGCCGGGAAAGGCGTACTCGAGTTTGTCTGCCCAGCCGGCGTAGTAAAAGAAGTGGGCGGCAACGAGCGGGATATCCACATCCCTACTTTCACGTATGGCCTTACCACCATCCATGGACTCGATAATGGAGAGTTCGCGGGCGCGTTCCTGGATCATGCGCGCGATGCGGTAGACATATTTTCCTCGTTCTTTCGCGGGCATTTTCGACCAGACTTTGTCGTATGCGTTGCGCGCCGATTTGACGGCGCGATCGACGTCTTTGTGGGTTGCTGAAGCCACCTGGCTCAGCGGCTTCTCGGTTGCCGGGTTCACGGTCTCGAAAGTTTTGCCTTCCGTCGATGGCGAGAACTTGCCGCCGATGAAAAGGTCATAGCTCGGCTTGATTTCGACCTTCGCCGTCTCGGGTGCTGGGGCGTATTGCCACCGGGTAGAGAAGTTGAGACGCAGCGGGGGATTTTGAGTAGGCATGGA
The DNA here is from genome assembly GCA_002343075.1 of Phycisphaerales bacterium UBA2421. Lineage (GTDB taxonomy): Bacteria > Planctomycetota > Phycisphaerae > Tepidisphaerales > Tepidisphaeraceae > UBA2421. Next base: position 27,937 of record DDRH01000010.1, read on the forward strand.
GAGGGTCCTTCAGATGGCATTATACCGATTTTCGCCCCAATAGTTGTGCCGTGGGGCTTGTTTTGCGTGCTTCAGTCGAGCCGTCATTGCTTAGATGTCGACTCCAACGCTCGCCATCAGCCGAACGGCATTGTTGCGGTAGAGTTTTTGCAATACCGGATCGGGCAGACAAAGGCCGCGCAACGTGGGCTGCTGCATTTCGGGGAGGTCGGGGTCGGTGATGGGGCTGTCGCCGACGAATGCGGTCTCCCACAGTTTTCGGTGCACCCAGAATCGGCTGGCATAGAAGTCAAACCCGCGATCATCCCCGCTGACCTGATCGCTACCGAAGAGGATGCGGTCCTGGTTACGGATGAAAAATTCGCGCATTGCATCGCGCCGGCAGCAGACTTCCCGCTGCATCCATCGTGTGGCAGAGCAGTCGAGCCAGAGATTTGGAAACCGGTCGAGCAAGCCCTGCAGCCGCGGAAGGTCTTCCGGGTTGCCGCCGAGGTGTGCTCCAACCCACGGGTTGCCGTCCACTGACTCGATCGCCTCGGCAAAGAGCTGGTAGTGAAGATCGCGCGTGCCAAACTTCGCGGTGTCGGCGTACTTGGATTGATACCAAAGCTCCGGATCACCCACGTGTGACATGATGATCATCCTGCGGTCGAGCACCGCTTTCAGCACCCGGTGAAAGATGGGCGAATCAAATGTCATGTTGGCGCGCGCGAGCGTGCCGGGTGCCATGTGAAACTTGGCGATGCGCGTGCCGATGTTGTAAAAGCCGTCGAGCCGTCTCAGCCAATCGTCGACCCAGCCCGTGGTGCCAATGTCGCGCCATGCCGGAACGGCATTGAAGTGAATGCGTTCACCCCAGACGCGCTTTAGGCGGATTGCCTCTTCGAGCGGGCCCATGGTGAAGAACGTATCGATCCCATAATGGTCGGCGGCGGCGAACCACGCGCTGGCATGCGCGGCGCTGAGCAGGTGACAATGAAAGTCAATCACTTTGCCACGCACCTTTGGCCGGGGCATCGGAGCGCGCAGATTTTGGCCGGTGCGGTTGTGCTCGGGAACTTGGGGCGAAGTGTCGTCCATTGAAATGATTTGATGGTAAGCACCGACTGTTATGCTGTCGAATTGGCCCCCGAGGGGCGCGGAAATCCGGCGCGGGAGTCGGGGAAGATTGACATACGGGCACTGGTGCGCCGACAATGAAAAATCGGGCGAGGCTTGCCCACAGGATCAGTTGTTGCAGGAAGGGTTTAGCACCATGAGTTACCGCATCGGTTCTGCTGCACGCACGGTTGTCGAGTCGCTGGAGGTCCGCCAATTGCTGGCGAGCATCAGCGGGACAGTCATCGAAGATCTGGACAACGACGGCCAGCGCGACGGCCGGGAGCGGGCGCTGGCAGGCGTGACCGTCTTTCTCGACCAGAACCGCAACCGCCAACTCGATGCCGGCGAGGCAAGCACGGTGACCAACTCCGCAGGCCGTTACGAGTTTGCCGGGTTGCCCGTCGGTCAGTACTTCGTCTCTCACCTTCCCCCGGCAGGGTACGGCCAGAACTCCCCGGGCAAAGGTGGCTTCGGCAATTTTAGTGGCAAATTTAACATTACTCTTGCCTTTGCCAGCGGGGTTACCGATGAACTGCGCTCGATCGTCGAATCGGCTGCAGCGCGCTGGGAAAAGGTGTTGGTGGGTGACCTCACGGGTGTGGCCGATGAACGTTACGGCGATATCGATGACATTGTGATTGAAATCTTTGCCAAGAAAGTCGATGGTGTGGGCGGCACGCTCGCGTCTGCAGGGCCGCGATTGGTTCGCGACGCCTCGATCGCTCGCGGTGCCAACTTGCCGTATCGCTCAGCGGCGACGTTCGACATTGCCGACAGCAAAAACCCGGGTTTATACGACACAGCGGTGCACGAACTCGGCCACGCGCTCGGGTTTACCCTGAATACCTGGTTCAGCTTTGATGATGAAGAAGCCGGGACGTCACTCATTGGGGGCCGTCAGGGCAGTCCGCTTTTCCTTGGTGCCAACGCGCTGCGAGAGTATCGCACGATCTTCAACCAGCCCAAGGCCCCCGGCGTGCCGCTGGAACCATTTACCGCCGGGGCAGGAAGTGCGTTCTCGCATTTCAGTGAAGCACTGCTTGGCAACGAAATGATGACCCCTTTCGCAGAGTCATCGGGTTCACCGCTTAGCCGTATCACAGTCGGCCTGATGCAGGATATCGGCTACGTCGTCGATTATCGCGCTGCCGACCCTTACGACCCGACGCAGCAAGACCTGCCCGTAACCAACCCCGATAACGCCGGCGGGGGTTTGCTCGATTTTTCGTACACCATCACAATCGACGACCCCAATGCCGTGTTTCAAGGACGCGACTTTTCTTCAAGGCAGAATCAGCGGCCTACACTCGATGCCGTGCGCAGCGAGAATGCGCTGTACGCAGTGAATGACATTGTCAAACTTCGCGCGGTAGGTGCCAACGACAACGACATCGGCGATGCCGTGACCGCCGTCGCGTTTTATCTTGAGTCGAACAATATTCCCGGCCTGCAAACCGGACGCGATGGCGACACGCCGGTTAACACCGACCAATCGCCCGCGGGTGGGTTTCGCGTGAATGCCAACACCGAGTCGCTCGGCCTCGCCGCTGGCACTTACACCTTTTACGCCCGACCGTTCGACCAGATTCTCACCGCCGGGAAGACCAAGCAGGTAGAAGTGCAGATTTTCGATCCGACCACTGCCCCTCGAAAGCCCACTGAGCTTGCGGCGTCGAGCATTTCGTCGTCGGAAGTGGTGCTGCAGTGGAATGATCGCTCGAACAACGAGTTTGGTTTTGTGATCGATCGCGCCCGGGACGAGTTCTTCACCCGCGACGTGAAACGCTTCACACTCGGCGGCAACACAACCACATTCACCGACACGCGCTTGCCCGCGGGGACGCAGTTCTTTTATCGAGTGCGCAGCTTCAACATCGGCGGGCCGAGCAGTTTTGCCGGTCCGCTTACCGTGCGCACCGGTAATCTCGGCGAACGGGTGATCGATGTCACCGAGCAGGTGGCCTTCAATCGACCCGAAGCCAAAGCCCGCGGGCAGGTTTCCGGGTTGTTTGATCCCAACGCGCTCAACAGCAACAGCCTGGTGCTGTTCGGTGGCACCAAGCTCGATGTCAGCCCATTCCTCGAGTTTGACGGCGATTATTTCGTCTATGCCCGATGGTCAACGCCCAGCAGCGAACTTGGCATGGGTGTGTTTGACATCAAGGACTCCAACGGCAGGCAGCAGCGGCCGGTGACGATCGATCTCAACACCAGGGGCACCGAAAACGGTTATGTGTTGATCGGCAAATACACCTTCAACACCACCGCCGATGCAACGGTTACTTTCCGCCCGCTGAATCGTGCGCAGACAGTGAATCTCGATGCAGTGAGATTCCTGCCGGCGTTTGATCCGACAACGCGCGGCCGCGCATGACGGCGGCGGGTTTGCTCACCAGGATATGGCTGCAAGCAACGCCGCGCGGTTGTGTTCCCACGCAGCCGGGCCGGGTTGCGCTTTGGGCAGTTCGAGGGTGATGATGGGAATGGCCAAGTCGCCGCCGGCGTAGCTGCCGAGCGAGCCGGGGGTGGGGTAGCCAATATTGGCAGTCACCGGATATCCATTGTGCGCAGTCATGGCGCGTGCCAGCGCTTCCCCGGGACCGTCATAGTTGTTCTGCTGGCGGTCGCCTCTAATCGAATGAATGCTGATCATGTGCTTCGGGCGAAACTTCGCCATCGCCGCGAGAATGGCCCGGGTTTCCGGCTCGCTGGCAGGCTGAGTCCCCCCGCGGGCGGCTCGCGACCCACCGGGCTGGAAGTTGCGCGCCGGAAAATTTCGGTTGCAGTCGATTCCCCGGGCGTTGGTTCGAGTGCGCCGGGCGTAGCCGTCTGGGTTGGCCACCTCGATGATCGCCACAGTTCGACCACTGACAAGCGCCGGGTTGGCACGCAGGTGTGCGATCAAGCCGCGCGTGCAATCGACGCTCGTCGGTTCGTCTCCGTGTATACCGCCGAGAATGAGTATTGTCGGCGACCCGTTTCCAAAGACTTCAACCTCAATGGACCGGCCCTCAACACTCGTGCCGATAACTTCTCGCCTGTTTTGCGGCCGCGGCGGGGTTGCCACGGCCGGGCTTGAGGCGGCCGGCTCGCTGGCACTGCGACGGAAGTCTGTCGTGTCGACGCAGCCGACCATCAATCCAATGCAGCCGATGCCCGTGAGGAGGCCAATCGCAATTACTCTCATGCCGCAGTTGTATCGGAGAAAACGCCACGGCGACATTCGCCGGCACCCGGACTTTCTCGGCTTCCGCTTACACCACCTGCACCACGAATTTCGACTTGTAATCCGGTCCGCTGCGCTTGACGAGCAGCCGCAGTTCCCATTGATACCGCGGGTAGCTTCGGTCGCCCTTGAGCGTGGTTGGAAGTTGCTCAAACGGGACATGAAACACAACATCGCCGCTGATCGTTCGATCGGCCACTAAGTCCTGTGCCGGAGCGAATGGCTGCTCGCTGATCCAGGCGTCATCGGTATGCGTCTGGTTCTTTCCTGTGCGATTACTGCGGATCGTGCGACGGCATACCAGGGTGGCGGTCGCCGTTTCAATGTTTCCGCCGCCGGCTAGCTCCAGTTTGACATTGACCTTCAGCGGGTGGCCCCTGCGGATGGGGTAGGCGTCGGTTGTCACCAGTGCATCGCTCACCTTGTGCATCAATGACCAGAAATGTGCGGCAGTCCACAGAGGTGCGATGCCCACCGCCAGGTAGACCACCGAAACCCAGACGGCAAACGAGTCGTACGGCCTTTCTGCAACCCTGAAGTAGTGAAAAATCGCGAAGCCGCCCACCAGCCACCACACACCCGCAAGCAACGCGGCGTTGTTAAACTTGCTGGCGGTCGTCATTCCGGTGGGCAAGAGCCACTGGCCATTGCCCTTCTCGATCGGTGGGAGCTTCTTTGACGATCCACCGGACAGCAGCAGGATCAACCCGATGCTGAGGTGCAGCATGGGAAAGAGAATGAACAAATATGGCCCGAAGTCGTGTCGCTTGAGTAGAAACGCAGCCGATGCGTCGCGGCGGTCGAAAAAGGCGTCGACGGTGCTCCCTTTTGGAAATCGCGCGACCAGATCATGGGCCGATTCGCCGCCCACATTCATCCCGCCGGGGTAGATTGTCTTGCTGGTGCGCGTCTCCCCTCCGACGGTGTAGTTGTAGCTAATCCGGGCGGTATGCCGGGTGTGCCGTCGGCCCTTGTGGTAGCTGCTGGACGTGTCCACCGCCGAGAGTGTGATCGTAGCCTTGACAGGCTCGGCGTTACGGATGGCGGCGTCCTGGTGCCATGCCATGACCAGGCCAACCCCGATAAACACCATTGCCACCCCACCGAACACGATTGAAATGATCCATCGACCCATGGCGGGAATGATATGGATCGCCATCGGGACGTACACCATTCTTGGCGTCAAATCGAGAAATGCCGAAAGTCGTGGCGCGGGCAGCGTTTGGGATTGCAGAAGGGTGCACTTGCGCGCGATAATGACGAAGGCGATATGGCGAAACGAACCGGGAACAACTCCAAACCGAAACAGGCACCCCCACGCAGGCGTGAAGGAGCGACTTCTGTGGTCAGGCCCTCGAGGATGGCGCAGGCCGCCGGGCCGGCGACGGCGATCGCGCCACCACCGCCGACACTATTGCAGTCGCCGCATTTGCCGGGCGCGGTCTTACCGGTGGAGGCACCGCCGGCGATAGCGCCTGCGCCGCCGGTTCAGCTCATGGCCCCGGAATCCGCTGCGCCTGCAGTTGCCGAGAGAGGGAACGGCGGCGCCGCGCCTTCGGAAAATCGGGCCAGCACCCCCGGCGGCGTGTCGCCGTTCACCCGGTTTGGCCTCTCACGGTCGGCGCGCAATGTAAGCGAGCCAATCGTATATGAACCCCAGCCCGAGCCTGCGCATGTACCCATCCCGCCGTTGCTGTTTGAATGTGCTTGGGAAGTCTGCTGGCAGTTGGGTGGGATTTACACCGTGCTTCGAAGCAAGGCCTCTGCGATGACAGCCCGATGGGGCGATCGCTATTGCCTCATCGGCCCCTACAACCCCGCCACCGCGGCGCTGGAGTTTGAAGAGCGGCCCAGCGAAGGCGTCGTGCGCGATGCGCTCGACCGCCTGCGCGCCCAAGGCATCAACTGCCACTATGGCAGGTGGCTGATTGCCGGGCGACCCCGGGTGATTCTTCTCGACCACCGCTCCCGTTACGACCGGCTGGGCGAAGACAAGTACCTGTTCTGGAAAGACCACGGAATTACCGTGCCCGACGGCGACGGCGAGGTGAATGATGTTGTCGCATTTGGCTTCACCGTAACCGAGTTCTTCCGCGCGCTCAGCGAAGTAAAGGGCGAGCAGCCGGTTCTGGCGCATTTTCATGAGTGGATGGGCGGGGCAGCGGTGCCCCGGATCGCACACCTCGGCTTGCCGATCACGACGGTCTTTACCACGCATGCGACGTTACTCGGCCGCTACCTGGCCAGCGACAATCCCCACTTTTACGAGCACCTGCCGTTTCTCGACGGCGACACGCTCGCCGATAAGTATCGCATTCTTCCAAGGCATCAGATCGAAAAAGCCGGGGCGCACGCTTCGACGGTTTTCACCACTGTTAGCGAAGTGACCAACGCCGAGGCGACGCAATTACTCGGACGCTCGGCAGACATCATTACGCCCAACGGGTTGAACCTTCAGCGGTTCCATGCGTTGCATGAGTTTCAGAACATGCACGCGCAGTACAAAGAGCGGATTCATCAGTTTGTGATGGGTCACTTTTTCCCGAGTTATACGTTTGACCTCGATCGCACGCTCTACCTTTTCACGTCAGGTCGATACGAATACAAAAACAAGGGGATGGACCTCTTCATTGAGGCGCTGCATCGTCTCAACCAGAGGCTGAAGCACGTTTCTGATCCGCCGACGATTGTGGCGTTCATCGTTACGCGCGCGGCCAACCGACATTTTAATGTCGAGGCGCTGCGCAGTCAGGCACAGTTTCGAGAGTTGAAGAATACTTGTATCGATCAGGAACGCGCCATGGGCCGGCGGCTGCTTCAAAGTGTCCTGACGGGCCGTCTGCCGGCGCTGAGCGACCTGATTACCCCTGATGCGTCGGTGAAGCTCAAGCGTGCCATGCACGCCTGGCGCAGCCCGCGGCAGCCTTTGATTGTCACGCATGACCTGGCCGACGACGCCGGCGATCCGGTGATTAACCATCTTCGCCATCGCAAGATGTTTAATGCCGCAGACGACCCGGTGAAGGTCGTGTTTCACCCGGAGTTTCTGAGTGCCACGAGTCCGCTTATCAGCCTCGACTACGACAGCTTCGTGCGTGGCTGTCATTTGGGAATATTCCCAAGTTATTACGAGCCATGGGGTTATACGCCCCTGGAAGCCAATGCGCTCGGTGTCCCGGCGGTGACGACGGACCTCAGCGGGTTCGGGGCGTACGTCCAGCGGCATATCGATCGGCACGACGACAACGGCATCGTCGTCCTCAACCGTCGCCAGCGCGGGTTTGAGGAGACCTGCAATAACCTTGTCGATTACCTCATGCAGTTCTGCAGCCTCAATCGCCGGCAGCGCATCGAAATGCGCAACCGCGTCGAGCGGCTGAGCGATCTGTTCGACTGGGATCGCCTCATCAGCCATTACCACGACGCGCACGACATGGCCCTCGAGCGCACGCTCGGCAAACGCCCGGGAAAGCTGGAAGTGAAGCTCATTTAGCGCCCGCGGCGCAGGCCCGCGGTGAGTAGCAGTGCGAGGGAGGCGATCGCCGAAGGTTCCGGCACGGTATAGCTGACTTCGAGCGTTGGTCGTGCCAGCTGCTGCGCTTCCGATGAGTTGAGCGCCCAGCCGTTTGTTGCGTTGTTGAGAATCACCCAGCCAAAATTCGTGTCGATCCCGTCGCGATGCGCTGCCAGCCAGGCGGCAATCGATGCGGTTACATCAAAATCGGCCACCGCATTTCCCGTCGGCGAGGGGAAGACATACTCCGCAGCGGCGAGATAGTCGGCATCCGTGCCCGCCGCATTGAGGCTGAAACCAGTCCCGGAAACGTTTCCAGCGGTGTTCCATGTGGTCGTATCGTCGAAATCGGTCAGCAGTCGATGAATCGCCAGGCGGCCGGTCGTGCCGTCGCTGCTCTCGCTGCCCGTGAAAAACGACAGCTTGGCATTGACAATGGTCGCTTCGGCTGGAATTGAGCCTGCACCAAAAAGATCGTCAAACCTGATTGCCAACTGAACAGGGGCGGCGTTTGGAAATGTGTTGTCCGGATCTTCATCGGCATCAGCGTTCAGGAGAATCGCGGCGCCAAAGGTCTGGTCAGGTGTCGCGGCCTGCAGTTGCGTGTCAGTGGTGCCGGCGTAGCCGTTCAAACCCTGCTGAAATGAACGCACCGTGATGGGCAGGCTTGGCGCAATCGCAGCGGTGACGGCGAGGCGGGGCACGTCGGTGTTGTCAATCAGCCCGCGGAAATGCCCGGCGTTCGGCCCGGACGCATAAGTCGGCACCCACGTTGCGTTATGCCGGGTATCGCCCGACTGAGTTCCCGGCCACATCCCTGCTCCGTTGTTCTGCCCGGCCGTGATACCGCCTGTTTCGTGGTCGGACGTGACAATGATCAGCGTGTCGGGATTGGTTGCCGCAAAGTCGATCGCCCGCTGCACCGCGCGGCTAAGTTCGCGCACCTCGAAGATGCTGCGCTCGATTTTCTGCGAGCCGGCGACCGGCAGATGGCCCGCTGCGTCTGTCAGATCTGACTCGACCATCAGGAAAAACCCGTTCGGATTCGCGCTCAGTTGGTCGATTGCTTTATCGGTCATCTCGTGGAGAAACGGATTCGTATCGTAGTAACTGGTACTGCCGACAGAATAATCGTATGCGAACGCCATCTCACCCGACCCAAACAGCGCCGCGGCATGTGTGCTGGCGGGGGAGAACGCCTGCATTTGCTGCCGATCGGTTGCCACGGCGTAGCCAAACTGCGAAAAGGTCGCGGTGCCAACGCCTGTTGTGCGCCCGCCGAAGATAACATTCGGGCGCACCTGCGTGAGCATGTCGCTCAGAATGCCGTTGGTAAATCCGCGCGTCGGCACATGCGCCGCAAATGCCGCGGGGGTTGCATCGGTCACAAAACTGTTTGTAACAACGCCAGTCGAGCAGCCAGACAGCTTAAACTGTTCGAGGATTGTCGGAAGATCGCGGCCGTCGCTCGGTGTCGCGCTGCGAGGGTCGGGCCCGGAGGCGAGCGCGACGCTTACAACGTCGTTATTGACCTTGAAACCCGTTGCCAGTGCCGTTCCGCTGGCGGCGGAGTCGGTGACGTCGCCATTGCTGGCGTTATGTTCCATCCATGCAAAATGGTCGAGTTGTTCAAAACTAAACTGGCCGACGGCACCATTAAAGTAGTATCCGGCCGCCTTGATATGCTCGTGGCCCATGCCGTCGCCGACAAACATAATAACATTCTTGGGCGGACCAGCGATTGCCAGGCTCGGGATGGCGAAGACGCTGACAGCAAGAAACGATCGGATCGGGGCGAATCGCATTCAATCACTATATCACGCGATCGGCGCAGGAAGGCGCGGAATTTGACCCAACTCTTACCCTAAATGCTCCGGAAAGCAGACCCTTCAAGCGAGATTTTGCTGAAAGAACCGCATCCAGTTTTCTCCCATGATTTTGCGCACGGCGGCCGCGTCGAACCCGGCGGTCGTCAGCGCGGCGGCAAGCTGGGGGAGATCGGCGCTGCTGGTGATTTCCTGCGGAATCTGCTCCCTGCCAAGCCCGCCGTCCATATCGGTGCCGATCGCTACATGGTCGTGCGAGCCGGTAAGGTCGCAGATATGGCGAATATGAGCAACAACATCCCCAAGCGTGGCCCGGCGCTTCCCAGCAGCGGCGGGGGGGATGAGAAACTTGTCGTAGAAATTGATGCCAATGACCCCGCCGCGCGCCGCAATGGCCTTAATCATCTCGTCGGACAGTTGGCGGTCGGTCGGAACGATTGCCCGGCAGTTACTATGGCTGGCAATAACCGGCTTGGGTGTGAGATTCAGCAAGTCCCAGAATGCCTGCTCTGCGAGGTGTGACGTGTCGTGAATAATCCCGAGCCGGTCAAACTCCTTCACCAGTGCGCGGCCTTCGTCGGTCAGCCCGCCCGGTTCTCCCGTGCCGCCGGCGGCGCGGGTGCGCTTCCAGGCGAGGCCGACTATGCGCAAGCCCGCATCAAACCAATCCGGCACATCCGCGGGGGAACGCAAGGCGTCGGCGCCTTCCAGGAGCAGAACGGCATTTGTAGGCTGGGTGTTCAACGCATTGGCGGGAACGTGCAGAACAGGCTCGAAGCCGGTGCTGCGCGTGATGAAGCGCAGCTCTCCTTCGTGAATCCAATTCTGATAAGTTTGAAGTTGTTGTAGAGCCTGCGCGCGGGCTTCGTCGGCGGTGCGGTAGCCGAGTGACTTATAGCTGGCCGGCGAGCAGAAAATCGTGGCGCACACCAGTCGCACGTTGCCGGCGCGTAAGTCGGGCAGGCCGACTGTGGCATATTCGTTATCCACATACGGCTGATTCGCCGCGGGCTGCCGCGGGTCGCGACCGCGCACGACGTTGTAGGCGAGGTCAAGATGAGCATCAACGATTAGTATCGGGGGTGATGCAGGCAAGGGAGTGTTGGAAGCCATTGTCATGCGCCTTTGATTTGAACTTGGACGCCGATCTGTCGCAATCGTCGGTCACGTCATTCCGACCAGATGCCTCACAACACTTCTTCCCAGCGCCCGAAGATTGTAGCCGCCTTCCAGAACACTGATAACGCGCCCTTGGCAATGCTGGTCGGCTAGCGCGCACAGCGATCGCGTCATTAGTTCAAAGCATTCGTCGGTGAGACGGATCTCGGCCAATGGGTCCTCTTGGTGGGCGTCAAAGCCGGCGCTGAGGATCAAGACCTCGGGTCTGAATTCATCCAGTTCCGGTATCACGCGCGTGTCGATCACGCGAAGGTAGTCCTCATCGCCTGCTCCGGGGTCAAAGGGAATGTTCAACGTGTAGCCCCGGGCCGGCCCGACGCCAATCTCCCACGAGTGTCCGCTGCCGGGGTAGCACGTCTGCGGGTGCTGGTGGAGGCTGATGAAATAGACGCTGGCGTCATCTTCGAGGCAGGCCTGTGTGCCGTTGCCGTGATGCACATCAAAATCGACGATAGCCACACGATCAACGCCGTATTGTTTCTGGAGGTACCGCGCCAGAATGGCCACGTTGGAATAGAGACAGAAGCCCATCGGCCGGCCCGGCTCGGCATGATGCCCCGGCGGGCGCGCGGCGGAGAAGGAGCGGTGCGCGGCGCATGTCATGACCGCATCAGCAGCGGCGATTGCGCTGCCGAGGCTCAGCAGCGCGATCTCGTGGCTGGCGGCGGAAACGGGGGTGTCACCCTGGTCCAAGACACCTCCCCCCGCGGCACAAACGCGCCTGATCTGCTCAACATGTTCCCGCGGATGACACAGCGAAAGCCACTTCTCGTCCGCCGGTGCCGGCGCAAGCTCCAGCAACGGCGGCCGATTCAACGGCGAGAGGCCGGTTTCCAGGCGGAATTCGGGAAACGGGTCGGCGGTGATCAGCCGGGCGTCGTACAGTGCTCGGTAGATGGCCCGAATGCGGTCCGGTCGCTCGGGATGATGCGGGCCTGTATCGTGCTCGACAAAAATCGGCGATGAAACAAACGCGACCATCGCCGGATCATACCGGATATTGGCCTCATGTCTGAGACTGCTCGGGTTGTCGGTGGTCCACCCGATGACGCGTGCCAGCGAAGTGCAGCCGGCGGGAGCGGGAGACGCGCCTGTGACAGACGGCTTGCGTTCTGGGAATCGCTTTGACTAATCTCCGCGGAATGAGCATCACGTTGACGCAATCGAGCAGGCTGCTTTTTATCGGCGACAGCATTACCGATGCTGACTGGCGAAAGTGCCCCGAGTCGATTGGAAAGGGGTTCGTGCGAGTCATTCGCGACTACCTCGCGGCGAAGAATCCGGCCGGGGCGCCGACGGTGCTTAATCGGGGAATCAGCGGAAATAAGATCACCGATTTACAGAAGCGGTGGGATCGCGATGCCGTTGAGCTGCAGCCGGATGTGTTGAGCGTTTACATCGGGATCAACGATGTCTGGCACGGGTTTGTCCCCGATCGCGTCGGCTGCCCGATTGACCAGTTTGTCGCCGGCTATCGTGACATTCTTTCACGGGCACGCGCGGCGTTGCCGAAGCTGCAGTTGATCTTGTGTGAGCCTTCGGTGCTTTGGCTTGCCGAGCCTGCCAATGCGAATGACCTTCTGAAGCCATATGTGGCAGCGGTGCACGAGATCGCCGGGGAGTTTGCGGCGGCGGGTGTTGTGCGGCTGCATGGCGCGTTTATTCATGCCCGCGAGCAGCGTCCGGACATCGCGTGGACCACCGATGGCGTGCATCCGAGCAGTTTCGGGCACATGCTCATCGCCAGAGGATGGCTGCAGTCAGCAGGGCAGCTTTAGGGCAAGCAACGCGACCCCCGAGGAGTCGGCTTGGCGCGTCATAAACGGAATGCGCACTGCAGTTTGTCTGCCGGGGAAAGTCGGGTTGGTTGCGCTGATTCGTAATGCCTTTTCGCAATGTTACAACACTGTTCATCGGGGTGGGTGTATACTCCGAGCAACATATCAGAGTCGGTCCGACCGGCTGCATGAACGAGCAACAGTTTTTGTTCGAGAGCAATTGCCTCAGGTGACGCGCGACGTGTCACTTTGGCGGAGTTGAGTCACCCTTGTGGGTGTTCACGTCTTTGGAGTGGTTTAAATCTCATGTCCGGGAGCGTTCTACGCGTCCCATAATCCTTTCGGAGGGTCAGTCATGTCTCGAAATCGTCTCATTCTCGCGTTCGCCGCAACCGCTGGGTTGGCGTCGATCGCAAATGCACAGTTTGCCAGCATCCGCACCAACGCCGGCGGCGCTGATGCCGATGTTCGCGAGGAGCAGGTCAACGTCGTCGGCGGGATCGCACTCGGCACCAATCTTGGTGCGTCGACCGAAATCTCCACGCGCGTGGTCAATTCGGTTACCACCGATACACCGGGAACATCCGTCGTCGATGCTTTCCCAAGCGCCGACCGCAGCGGGCTCACCATGCTGAAGTTCAATATCAGCAGCCTGCCCAACCACAACACCCCGGGTTTTTGGGATCCGACCTCGAAGGTACAGCTTCGCCTCTATGTGAGGAACGCGAACAACGTCAACAATCTCTTCGGCGCCAATCCGAGCGATCCGAGTCAGGAAGTGAACATGCGGATGCGTGTTCGCGCGCTCGATCCGTCCAAGGTGTATGGCGATGATGATGCCAATGCCTTCAACCGGGTTGATCGTGTTGGCAACAGCTACGTCGCATCGCAGAACAAGTACAATTGGGATGAGTCGGGTGTGACTTACTACAACGCACCGGGCATCACACCGCATCGCGTGGTTGATAACGCGCAACCGGGCGCGATGTTTGAGACGCTCGGGATTTTTGACGACTTCAACAGCGATACGATCGATCTCGGCAGCTTCACCCCCCGAGATTTCCTTGTGCCCCCGGCCAATGCATTGGCGCAGGGCAGTGCCATCGTGTTTGATAACGACACCCTTCGAGATCTGGTGTTCGATGCACAGGACGCAGGTCGAACGCACATCACATTGATGGTGCATATCGATAATGACGGGAACCGCCATCAGCCGCTGGTCGGAATCAATGGTGTGACCCCCAGTGGCATGCTCAACCGCAACTACTTGTTTGTCCCCAAGGAACACATCACCGTTTCAGCGTCGCTTAGCAACGCCAACGGCGATTTTTCCCCGGAACTGCGTGTCGTCCCGGAACCGGCCAGCCTTGGCTTGGTTCTCGGCGGGGGCCTGATGCTCCTTCGTCGGAAACGCGCTTAAGCCATTGATCGGTCCCTCTCCACGTGAGACGTGCGGCGTCCGCAACACCCGTTGCGGACGCCGTTTTCTGTTGCGCGAAGGCTCGATGCAAGTAGGGTCGATGTCAGTGGGGTCGCGGTCGCTAGGTGCCTATGGCGCTTTGAAAATCATAAGTCCCTGCGGGCACTCGAATTGTGATCGACTGCGCGCCGTCGCCGATGAGTTCTATCTCCGGGTGCGCGCCTATCGGCCTGCCACTTTCGGTAACACGCTTCGACTGCGTCGTCGGGACGATGATCGTAGCGGTTGAGTTTGGCGGTATGGTCGCCTGCAGCCGGAGGCTTTGGCCGTCGATGCGCCATTTGGTGCTGATCAATCCATAGGGCGACCGAAGCGCCCCCCTGGCCCAAGTCAGCCCGCCGCCCACGTTTGGCCTCACGATCACGTGCTTATAGCCCGGCCGCGTCGGGTCGAGGTCGATTCCCGCAACGCTCGCATATAGCCATTCGCCCACCGCACCGTATGCGTAATGGTTGTAGCTGTTCATACCGGCATCGTTGAAGCCCTTTTCCGGCGTCCAGCCGTCCCAGCGTTCCCACATCGTGGTGGCGCCATGGGTGATCGGAAAGAGCCAGCCGGGGAATGTTCTCTGCATCAGCAGGGCGTATGCGACGTCAGATCGGCCAAAGCGCGTGAGTACTGGATTGAGGTAGGGCGTGCCGACAAACCCGGTGCTCAGGTGCATGGCGCGCGCCTCGATGTCCTTCACCAGCGCCGCCAGCGCCGTGGGGCGATGCTGTTTGGGCAGCAGATCGAAATGCAGGGCCAATACGTGCGCGGTTTGTGTGTTGCAACTCAATGATCCGTCAGGGTTTAGGTATCGTCTTTGCCAGGTTGCGCGGACATCGTTGCTCAGTGCGGCGTAGGTTGCCGCGTCGGTGTCCTTCCCCAGCACGCCGGCGATCGCGGCCATCAGGTTGGCACAGTGCGCATAAAAAGCCACGCCGATCAGATCCTGAGGTGTGTACGCGTCGTTGCTCAGCCAGTCGCCGTAGCCGCGCCATTTCTTGCTCTCGTCGGCGCGCACGTGATCGGGGCAGGTTCGCGCGAGGAATTGCATGAACCTGCTCATCATTTCCCAGCGGTCGGCGAGGATGCGCGTGTCGCCGTAGCAGAGGTAGACCGTCCAGGGGCAGATTACCGCGGCATCGGCCCATGCGGGCCCACCTTCAGAGTAGATGCTGGTGACGCCCGGGACAACGGAGTGAATTCGCCCGTCGCCCGCCAAGGCCTGGGTGTCGGCCATATCCTGCAGCCACTTATCGAAAAAGCTGGCAACGTGCATGTTGAACGCCGCCGTGCGGATGAAGACCTGCGCATCGCCAGTCCAGCCGAGCCGTTCATCGCGCTGCGGGCAGTCGGTGGGTATGTCGATGAAATTGCCCCGCTGGCTCCAGATTATGTTGCTTTGAAGCTGATTAATCATCGGATCGGAACATTCAAACTCACCGGTTGCCGGGGTGTCGGAATGGATGACAATCCCTGTCAGGTCGTCAACGCCGGGCGCGCCGCCGGGGTAATCGCGCACTTCGACATACCGAAAACCGTGAAATGTGAATCGAGGCTCAAAGAATTCTTGGTCGCCCCCGCGCGTGGTGTAGTGGTCGGTTGCCCGCGCGCTGCGCAGCGCGGTGGTGTATGGTTTGCCGTCTTTGTCGAGCATTTCGGTGTAACGGAGGTCGATCGTCTGCCCCGGTTTTGCACTGCGAATACGCAGCCTGACATGGCCGACAATGTTCTGTCCCAGATCGAAGAGGTTGCGCCGCTTGTTGGCCGAACGCGTGGGTGCGGCGATGGGCTTGATTTCGCGCAACTTTCGCACCGGCGGGGCTTTACGGGCTACTAACTCAATACTTGGCCCTTCGATTTCGATCGCCGCGCGCCAGTCGTCCAAGCTGGGCGCCGTCGAGAACGCCGACGTGCTCCACCCGGGGATTTCGAGGCGAGCGTCGTAGTCTTCGCCCATGAGCATGTCGCTGCTGCGAATGGGACCCTCACCGGCGCGCCACGAGCGATCGCTGGCGATTGTGAGGACCCTTCCGCTGTTGAGAGTGATTTCAAGTTGCGCGAGCAACTTGGGTCGATCGCCGTAGGTTTGGCGGGGGTCGGAATGAAGATGGCCGCAGTACCATCCATCGCCGAGAATCGCCCCGAGTGCGTTTTCCCCCGTTTGCACGAGGTGGGTCACGTCGTAAACATCGTAAGGCACACGCTTTAGGTATTCTGTCCGCCCGGGTGCAAACACGGCGTCGCCGACGCGCTGGCCGTTTAACTCGCACTCATAAATGCCGAGGGCCGTCACGTAGAAACGGGCACTCTTGATCGGTTGGTCGATCGAAAACTGCTTTCGGAGATAAGCCGCGGGGGGGCTTGTGTACGGTCCGCCGACGGTGGGGGATTGAATCCATTTCGCCGTCCAGTCTCCCGCGTGTAGCAAGCCCAGTTCAAAGGTGGCCGGTTGGCTCCACTCCGAGGCGACGCCATGCTGATCCCATGTTTGCACGGCCCACACCACGCGCTTCCGGGACCCCAGCGTGCCGCCGCACTCGACGAGAACCGATTGCGCCGACTCGACCCGCCCGCTATCCCAGACATCGAACATCTGCTTGGCGAGGTTTTCGTCGCTCGACGCGCAGCCGACTCGATACGCCGACTGGTGCGCGCCCCGTCGCGCGTCATTCACCACCCACGACAACCGCGGGGGGGTTGCGTCGATACCTATTGGATTGTGCTTGTACTCGCAACGTAACTCTGTGGGCGCACCGGGGGCGTTCATCGTGTTTCGTACTCCTGTGAGGTAGTTTCCGACCTGACCTACTCATTCGGCAAGGGGTGCATCCACAGTAATCAGAGATTATGCCGAGATTGCAACGATTGACTCAGGGGCATCCCAGCACCGGGTCACGATTTGCCGCGGCGCGCTCGGGTGGGGTCGAGATTCTTGTTTCCGGGCGCATTTCATATACTCGGCGCTGTGCGGGCGCGTTGGATTCTCCTCACCATCTTTCTCATCGGCGTTGCATTGCGTGCAACTGTGTGGGCCGAACTGAGGGGCGATGCAGAGTTTCATCAGCTTGTCGGCGATTCGGCTCGATATGTAGAGTGGTCGGATGATATTGCCCGCGGCGATTATCTCAGCCGGCGCGAAGGCGTGTTTTATCAGGCACCGCTCTACCCTTACTTTCTCGCTGCCCATCGGTGGGTGTTTGGCGAATGGGCTTTGTCGGCTGTGCGCGTGACGCAAATCCTCCTCGGCGGCGCGGGTGCAGTCATGCTTGCGGCGGGAGCGTTGCTGTGGGTGGGCGCGCGCGGTGCCTGGACCGCAGGGCTTCTGCTTGCCGGGTTGCCGTCGGCGGTGTTCTTTGATCTGCAAATCGACAAAGCCTCGCTGGACGGCTTTCTGACTTGCGCCATTCTGCTCGCGATTGTGCAATTTCAGCAAGCGCCCGCTTCGCGGTGGTTGTTTCTGGTGGGCCTGCTCATTGGGGCGCTCACGCTCAGCCGGGAAAATGCGGTCGCCCTGCTCGCAGTGGTGCTGGCGATGGCTTGGCTCGGCGGGCGCTCGAAGAAGGTGGGGCCGGGTAATCTTCGCCAGTGGGGATTTCCACTCGCGGCTTTGCTCGGGTTTGCTCTGGTGGTATTGCCGGTTTCGCTGCGGAACAAGCTCATCGGGGGTGAGTTTCACCTGGTCACGTGTCAGTTTGGCCCCAACTTCTTTATAGGCAATGGTGCCGCCGCCGACGGGGTGTATCGGCCGCTGCGCGCCGGCCGGGGTGATCCGCAATTTGAGAGGAGCGACGCCATCGAACTGGCCGAGGCCGCCGAGCAGCGCAAGCTCACTCCCCGGGAGGTGTCGGCGTATTGGACCCGGCGGGCGCTGGGCGACATCGCTGAAACACCGGCGCGCTGGGCTGGTTTGACCGCTCGAAAAGCGCTTCTGGTTTTTCACGAAACCGAGATTGCCGACAACAACGACATCTACACGCAATCGGCGGGGTCTTGGGCATTGTGGTGCCTGCGATCTGTTCACGGCCAGACGATCGTGCTGCTCGCTGGCGTGTTGGGGGCGTTCGCGGGTTGGACCCGCCGCCAAAGCGTGTGGCCGGTATTCGCGTGCATCACAGTGATGACGGCGGCGGTGGCGGGGTTTTACCTGTTTGCCCGGTATCGATTTTGCATCGCGCCGATGATGCTCCTGGCTTGCTCTCTGGTTTGGGTTCGCGATCGAGGGCCGCTCGAAATCTTGTCCGTCCGCGGACTGGCGTGCACGGCAAGCTGTATCCTCTTGTTTGCAGTCGCCAATGCAGCTTGGGTCCTTCCCGAGCGACAGCGCGGCGTCGCAGAATACAACTATGCCCTGGCATGCGAACGACGCGCGCTGCCGGCGGCGGCGATGCGGGCGTATCGGGACGCGATTGCTCGCAATCCGCGGTTAACCGAGGCAAGGAACAATCTTGGGCTGCTCTACGCAAGTGAGAGCAACTACTCGGCCGCCGTCACAGAGTTTACCGCGGTGATCGAGGCGCGCCCGAATGATGCCGTGGCGCGCAACAACCTCGGCATGGCGCTCGGAGGGCAGGGCAAGCTCCAAGCGGCTGCCGTCGAGTTTGAGCGGGCAGTGCTGCTGGACCCAAACTACACAGTCGCTCGGGAAAATCTCCGCAAAGCGCGCGATAGGGCTGCCGCGCCAATTCTCCCAACACTCCTCAACGAGCGCAAGCGGGGCGCGAATGATGTAGATTGAAAGTGTGATTGGACACTCAAACAATTCACGGGCCTTCCTCACCGCACGATGGAGCAACCTCGGGCTGATCACCTACGCTGTCGAAGCAGCAGTGCTCAAGCCAGAGCTGCCGCGTGGGTGTGAACTGGATATGCGCGATGGTTTGGCATTCGTCTCGTTAGTTGTGTTTGATTTTCTCGATACGCGCGTGAAGGGGTGTCGCGTGCCGAGGCATGTGAACTTCCCCGAGATAAACCTCCGGTACTACGTCCGGTGTAAGGGGTTGCGAGGAGTGAGCTTTATTCGCGAATTCGTTCCGCGCCGCATGATTGCCTGGGTCGCGCGGCGAATCTACAACGAGCCTTACATCGCCACGCCCATGCAAAGCAGAATCGGATGCGACGGCGATCATTGTGAAACGGCCCACCGATTCTGGTTCGCCGGAACGTGGCACGAGGTGCGCGTACGCGGATTGCGCCCGCCGGTGGTTCCATCTGCCGGATCGATTGATCACTTCTTTAAGGAACACAACTGGGGATTTGGCAAGTCGCGCGACGGTGCCCTGCGGCAGTATCGGGTGGAGCATCCGGCGTGGGCGGTTTACCCGGATGCCGCGGCTGAGGTGCGTGTGGATTTTGCTGCGGTCTACGGTGAAAAGTGGGCTTTCCTGAGCGCCGCCGTGCCCCATGCGGTGACTTTCGCCGTGGGTTCTGAGGTAACGGTTTATCCTTGGACCGACCAGAAGGCATAGAATCGATGCAGGAGGCAATGAAGCGAATTGCTATGAAGTGCGACCACGCCATTGTTATCTTCGACGGCGAGTGCGCGTTTTGCGATCGCAGTGTGAGATGGCTGATCGATCATGACCGCGCTCACAGACTACGCTTTGCTGCGCGACAGTCGGCAGTGGGTCAGCGGCTGCTCGGGGAGCACCGCCTGCCGCCGGGCGGTGTGGAGAGTATGATCCTGATTCAGGGAAACCGCGTCAGCACCCACTCAACCGCGGTGCTGCGGGTTGCCAGGCTCCTGCCGCTGCCCTGGAAGCTCGCTGCGGTCGCGCTCATCATCCCGCGGCCTATCCGCGACTTCTTCTACCGTGCTGTCGCGAAACGTCGCTACAGGCTTGCGGGCCGACTCGACCGCTGTTCCATCCCCACCGCGGCACAGCGGGCGCGTCTGCTTGACGATTATGAGCAGCCTGCCGCAGAGTGAATCGTTGGCGGTGGTGTGTGGGCGATCGGTGTCGTGATTTGATATGATTGGCAAATGCAATCGCTCGGGCTGATCGCAGGTGAGGGCGTTTTCCCGTTTCTGGTTGCGCGCGGTGCGCGCGCCGCAGGGCGAAAGATCGCCTGCATCGGCCTGGCGGGTAGCGTTGATCCTGCCATCGCGTCAGAAGTGGATAGCTATCGCGCGGTGAGTGTTGTGCGGCTGAATGCGTGGATCAGGACGCTCCGCCGTCAAAATGTGAGCGAGGCGATTATGGTTGGGCGCGTCGTAAAGACGCGCATGTACTCGCGGTGGGCGTGGCTGCATAATATTCCTGACGTCCGCACCGCGCGGCTGTGGTTCACGCGGCTGCGGCACGACAAGCGGCCATTTGCGATTCTCAATGCACTCGCCGACACGCTGGAACAGGAAGGCATTCGCTTGATTGATTCGACGACGTACACCGCCGACCAACTCGTGACTCGCGGGGTGCTGACGCGCGCCCACCCGACGGAGGCCCAGCGCCTCGATGCACAGCACGGCTGGGAACTGTGCAGGCAAATCAGTGTTCTGGATATCGGGCAGTCGATTGCGATCAAAGATAAAGATGTTATTGCCGTTGAGGCCCTGGAGGGGACCAACGCCATGATCGAACGGGCCGGCGCGCTGTGCAAAGCGGGAGGTTGGACGCTGATCAAGGTGGCCAACAGCCATCAGGATATGCGGATGGATGTGCCGACGATCGGGGTGAAAACCATCGAAAAGCTGATCGCGGCAGGCGCAAAATGTGTGGTGTTGGAGGCGGCAAAAACGACATTCCTCGAAAGGGAAAAGGTTCTCGCCGCCGCTGAGCGCGCCGGGATTGCGATTGTTGGGATGTGAGTTGAAATGGCATTTGCGGTTTGCCCGCATTTTTCCGGGGTCATCAGAAGGAACGGGTGAGATGCCCGGGCAAGGTCAAATGAAGGTTAACGTCAAACTCTTCGCCGCCATGCGCGACGCGACAGGAGCCGATCGTGTGACGGTGGAGGCCGGGACCGTGGGCGAACTTGCGGAGAAGCTGGGAGGCCGTTGGCCTGCTGCGAAACCGCTCATCGACCGCTCGCGCTTCGCTGTGAATCAGGCGTTTGCATCGCATGAGACCGTGCTGAGGGAAGAAGACGAGGTGGCTGTCATTCCGCCGGTGAGCGGGGGATGAGAAGACGATGAAGTCGGAACAATGAATGATGAACGACAGAATTGAAGTTTCGAGCGAGCCGCTGCCGGAGCATGTCGATGTTTCAGCTACCACGGCGGGAGGGGTTGCGGTGTTTCTCGGCTGCACGCGCGGCGAAACGCACCCTGACGGTCGGCAGCTTGTGGCACTGGATTACGAGGCTTACGAAGAAATGGCGCTAAAGCAGATGCACGACCTCGCCGCGGCCGCGCGAAGTAAGTGGCCGATTGAACGACTCGCCATTCTGCATCGCGTGGGTCGGGTCGGCCTCGGTGATCCGAGTGTGCTGATTGCAGTCAGCACGCCCCACCGCAGCGAGGCGTTTGAAGCCTGCCGATGGCTGATTGATACATTAAAGAAAGATGTCGCGATCTGGAAAAAGGAAGTGTGGGATGACGGCGGAACTTCGTGGGTTGATCCGGGTGAGCCAGGATCTTAACGACGAAATCAGGAATCCGAATCAATGACGATATCCGAATGACGAATGCCGAAGCGCAGTGCACACGACGACTAGTTGTGCGAGCTTGATTCGGAGTTCTGGTCTTGTCGTTCGGATTTTGATAATCGTGCGCGTGTGCCTACCATCTGCCGGCGATGGCTTTTCAACTCATCCAAATCCTCTTCTGGCTGGCACTGGCGGGGTGGTTTGGGTGCGTGCTGTTCATCGCCGTTGCGGCTCCGGTCATCTTTCGCACGGTGAGGGAGGCCAATCCGGTCTTGCCCAGCGTGCTGAGCGTGAACATGGAAGGCCAGCACGGCACGCTTCTGGCCGGGACGATCGTATTTAACCTGCTCAGGCGACTCCGCCTCGTGCAGATTGCTGCCGCGGGGATTGTATTGGTGTCCATTATAGCACAGGTGTTTTTGATCGATCTCAGCGGCACCAACGGCACCGCGGCCTTGGTTCGCGGGGGTCTTTTCTTTGCCGCGGTGGGCGTGCTGCTGTTTGATTGGCGAGTCGTTGCGCCGCGAATCGAAGCGTTCCGACAGGAATACCTGGAAAATGCCGACGAACCGGAGATCGCCAACCCTGCGCGGGAAAAGTTTAACGTCGAGCACGCCCGCAGTGTGACGGCATTGCAGGTGCTGCTTTTCTGCCTGCTGGGGATGATCCTTTTCAGTGCATCGGTTACGCCCCGGCCGCGCGGCCTGGCGATTGATGTTCCAGCGGGCATTTCCAATGGCGCAACCCGGTAAGAAGACGATCGACCGCATCGCCCGCGTCGCCAAGGTATTGCCGGTGCTCAAGCGGCTCTATCCTGACGCAAAATGCAGCCTCGATCACAGCTCGCCGCTCGAGCTTTTGGTTGCGACTATTCTCAGCGCGCAATGCACGGATGCCCGCGTGAATATTGTCACAAAGTCGCTCTTCAAGAAGTACAAAAATGCCCGGGCATACGCAGATGCCCCGTCTGCGGAGCTTGAGAGGGATATTCAATCAACCGGGTTCTTTCGTAACAAGGCCAGAAGCATTCAGGCCATGGCGCGGTCGCTTGTGGAAAGGCATCAGGGCGCAGTGCCCGAGACGATGGATGAACTCGTCAAGCTCGCCGGCGTGGGTAGAAAGACCGCCAACGTCGTGCTCGGAAACGCGTTCGGGAAGAATGAAGGAGTGACGGTTGATACCCACGTCACCCGGCTGAGCAACCGGCTCGGATTAACAAGCCACGCGAGCGATGCCGTCATGATCGAGAAAGACCTGATCCCCATTGTCCCGCGGGAGGATTGGACGATTTGGTCGCACCTGCTCATTCATCACGGCCGGGCGATTTGCGATGCGCGAACCCCCAAGTGCGAAGAATGTGGGTTGCGCGAACACTGCCCCACGGGGCCGAAAATCCTGAAAAGCCGCACGTCCGCCCAGAAATCAGAGGCCCGCTCACGACCACGCCGTTGATTTCGCGTGATTTTTGAGGTCTGAGCGAAAACTTTGAACAAATCGGAGTGACGGACGTCACAATAGTTGGCTAGAATCAATGTTAATCTGCGGGCCGCTGTTAGAGACAGCGTCGCGTAGGTCATATGGTCCAGAATGTCATGAGCCGACTCGATCAACACATCGCCTCCGTCCGAAACAAACTTGCGTTGACACAGTTTGTTCACGCGCTGGCGTGGACGCTGCTGATTCTCGCAACGCTCGTGTTGCTCTACATCGTTGTCAGTCGCCTGTTGCGTGTTGAGCTTCCGCATCAACCTTATCTTCTCTTTGGCGGAGCGGGTGCCGCGGCGTTGGCGGCGGTGGTGCTGGGGGTGGTTCGTCGGCCCTCCCACGCGGCGGCAGCCGTGGCGATTGATCAGAGACTCGGGCTGAAAGAAAAGTTTTCCACCGCACTCCAGCTACGCAACGGCAACAATGATGCGTTTGCGCTCGCCGCTATCCGTGATGCCGAGCAGACGGCGCAGAGAGTCGCCGTTAACTTCAAACAACATTTTCCATTCAAGTTCCCCGGAGCGACTTATGCCCTGATCGGCGTGACCGCGGCCGCGCTCGCGGCTTTTTATCTGATTCCGACCGATCTCGATCTCTTTGGAAAGGAAGCCGCACGCGCACAATTGCTGAAGCAAGAGGCGGCAATGAAGGCCGCAGAGGCCCAGGTGAAGAAGGCCCTGGCCACGGTGGAAGCCGTACCGAAAGCGTCGCAAGATCTAGATGCGGTCAAACAGGCCAAGCTCGATTTGGCCAGCTTGCTCAGGGCACCGATCAAGGACCCTGCGTCGGCAAATCGTTCGGCGCTCAAGGCATTGCAGGATGTGAATGACGCCGTCAAAAACCAGATCGAAAACCAGCAAAAGTTTGCGGCGGCCCAGAACGACGCCAAGTTGCTGAAAAACATGGCCCCCGATCCTCAGGACAAAGGCCCCCTGGCCGACGCCCAGCGTGCGATGGCCGCGGGTGAGTTTGCCAAGGCCGCGGACGACTTGAAGAAGCTGGTTGAAAACTTTGACAAGCTCGACAACGACCAGCAGCAGCAGGCGAGTCAGCAGATGCAGAAACTGGCCCAGCAATTGCAGCAGGCCGCGCAGAATCCTCAGCAAATGCAGCAGATGCAGCAACAACTGCAGCAGCAACTCGGATTGAATCAACAGCAGGCGCAGCAAATGGCCCAGCAGATGCAGCAGGCGGCGCAGGGCAACCCGCAGGCCCAGCAGCAGTTGCAACAGATGGCTCAGCAGATGATGCAACAATTGAACAATGGGCAGGGACCCAACCAGCAGCAGCAACAGCAGATCCAGCAGATGATGCAGCAGATGCAGGCGCAAATGGGCAACCAGCAGGCGCAGCAGCAGATGGCGCAGGCCATGCAGCAAATGGCACAGGCCATGCAGCAGGCGGCGCAGGCCCAGCAGGGTCAACAGCCTGGCCAGCAACCGCAGCCGGGTGAAGCCGGGCAGCAGCAAATGCAGCAGGCCATGCAGCAGATGCAGCAACAGCTCGATCAGATGGAAGCCGTCGCCCAGGACGCCCAGCAGCTCGCCGACGCACAGGCCGGGCTTGATCAGGCAATGCAGGAGGCGGCGGGCATGTGCAATGGCGAGGGTGAAGGTGAAGGCGGGCAAGCCGGCAATGGCGGGCAGTGGCGCGAAGGCGACCCGAATCGCATGGGCAACAATGGCGATGGCATGGGCGGCGCAGGCATCGCCGCCGGAGATCGATCGGCCAAGCAGCAGGCGCCATTTGGCGTCAAACGAGAAACGGCCCCAAGTCAAAACACTAAAGACGGACGTCTCCTCGCCTCGATTTACATTAAGGACAACAAGCCCATCAAAGGCAGCGGCAAGGCAGAGCTAAGGGACGTCGCCGCCGCAGCCGAGCAGGAAGCAGCCGATGAAGTCGATACCGATCGCGTCGGTCGAGGCGCACAGAATGTCGTCAAGGACTATTTCGGCTCCCTGAGCAAAGAAGAAGAGCCCGCCGCCCCGACGGAACCCGCACCGCTGCCGAAGTGACGCTGGATACCAGAATCTCAAAACCAGAAATCTGAATCAATGACGAGAACCGAATGACGAATGACGAGCGGCAACTTCGAGCCTCGGAATTGATTCGTCATTCCGGTTCCCTCTTTCGGATGTTAACCAACCTGTGTTTAGCCGTGTTCATCTGTGGCTCGCTTTCCTGCGACCGGGCCGACAAACCAAGCCAACTCACGCTTTACACGAGCATCGACGAACCGATCGCCCGGCCGATTATTGAGCAGTTTGAGAAAGAGACTGGCATTGACGTCGTAATCATCGGCGATACCGAAGCCAATAAGTCCGTCGGCCTCGCCGAACGCCTGCGCGCCGAACGGAATCGCCCGCGGTGCGATGTGTGGTGGGGGAATGAGCCGTTTCACACGATTAACCTGGCACGTGAAGGTTTGTTCCAGCCGTACGAGTCGCCCAGCGCCGCCGACGTGCCGGCGATGTACCGCGACCCGCAGCACCGCTGGGCGGGGAATGGGCTGAGGGCGCGGGTGATCGTGTGGGCTGAGGGCAAAGAGCCTCGGGGCGAGTTCAGTCTCGCTGAGAGGCGATTCGCGATCGCACGTCCGACGGCGGGGACAACCGCAGGCTACTTCGCCGCGCTCTACACGATCAAAGGGCAAGAGTTCGGCGATGAGTTTGTGCGACGACTCGGTCGCCCGACACTGCTCGGAGGCAACGGCCCGGTCGCCGAAGCGGTTGGCCGGGGCGAGTTCGATGTCGGCTGGACCGACAACGATGATGCCGCCAATGTTCTGCGCAACGGCGGAAGGCTGTCGGTGGGCTTTGCGGGTTCGGGCACACTCATGATCCCGACAACCGTGGCGCTGGTGGCGAATCGCCCTGAAAATGGGAATGCGAGGAAGCTCGTCGATTTTCTTTTGAGCCGTGGAGTGGAGAACGAGTTGATCCACGCCCAGTTTGCCGGCTGGAGCATCTGCGGAGGCGAGGGCCAGCCGGCGGCATTGCAGATTGATTACGAGGAAGTTGCCAAGCAGATGCCTGAAGCCGTCCGCAGAGCGACGGCGATCCTCGAAGGAAGAGAGCCGTGATACACCCTCGCCCGGGGAGCCAGGAGAGAGTGCAGAGGGAGTGGCGGAATGAAGTTTCGGGCGTCATCTGCCTTTAGTTTCCTCTTCTACTCGGCTGTGGCGGTCTGCTTCGTCGCGCCGCTTGCCTGGGTGGGATTGACGCTGCTCGCGGAGCCTGCCGCGTGGAGTGAGTTGTGGTTGGATGCCTTCCGACTGCGCTTGCTGGGGCGTACACTTTTCTACAACTCGCTCGTTGCGATGATCGCGACAATCATTGCCATCCCGGCCGCGGTGGCGCTGGGGCGGGGCCGTGGGACGGTTTCGCGCGGGCTTGTGTTGTTCCTGCCGGTGTCGCTCCTTCTGCCGTCGATCGCATTCGAGTACGGATGGAAGCAAGCGCTACTGCTCGGCGGGGTGTTTCCCTCTCCGCAGTCGGTCGGCGATGTCGCGCGGTGTATCTGGACGCTCGCTGCATGGCTCTGGCCGATTCCCGCCTGCATTGGCGCGATTGTGTTGCGACGGTTTGACGTAAGCATCCTGGAACAGAGCGCGATCGATGGTGTACTCAACCGGTTTACCCTGCGAGTGCTCATCAGGCCGCTGCTCGCCGGAGCGGCGATCGTGCTTCTGCTGGCATCGCAGGAGTTTGCCGTGTTCGAGCCAAGCGGCATCAGCGTGGTGGCGACGGAAGTGCGCATGGTCTTTGATACCGGTGCCTACTCGTCTTCAACCAACCCGATTACGCAAGTCTTTGGCGCCGGCGGGGGTGAGGCGATCGGCGCGCCCAGCCAATCTGCACGCTCGGCAGCGGCGATCGTCACGGCGATGCCTCTGGCGGCCACCACTGTGCTGATTGCCGCATTGGCCTGGTGGGCTTCTCGCAGGCTGGCGGTTGAAGGCGAACTGCACGTCGGCCGTCGTCCGACGGTCCTCCGCGCGCCGCGGTGGAGTGTAATCGCTGGTTATCTGGTGATTGGAATCACAAGCGGCCTGCCGCTGGTGGCGCTTCTGGTCGCGCACAAGAGTGGGTTTAGCCCGCAGAAGGTGTGGGCGACTTTCTCGCCGCAGGTGATCGGATCGATTTTCCTGGCCACCATGACGATGACAGTCTCAATTGCGATGGCGCTGTTTCAGCTTGCCCGGCCGCGCCGTGGAATGATCGCGCTCGCGGCGGTCTGTTTTCTGCTCGGCGGGCAGATGCTGGCGATCGGGCTGATTCGACTCTTTAACCGCAACATTACGGCGTTCATCTATGATTCATTTGCGATTGCGGTACTGGCCTATGCCGCTCGCTTCGGATGGCTCGCACTGGCGGCGGGGGGAATGACCTGGCAACGAGGGTGGGTGTCGTTGCGCGAACTAGCAGCGATCGATGGCGCATCGCCCGGCCAAACGCTTCGCAGCGTGGTGCTCCCGCTCGCATGGCCCGTTCTGCTGGCGGCGGGCTTGCTTGTCGCCGTGCTGAGTCTCACTGAGGTTGCGGCGACTGTGCTCCTTAGCCCGCAGAATCCGCAGCCACTCGTGCCAATGCTGCTGCAATGGGTACACCTTCAGCGGTATGATGCGATGATCGAGGGAACGCTGCTCCTATCCTGCGTTGTCAGTTGTCTGGCAGTACTTGCAGTGGTGCTGGGCGCTTTTGGCCGGAGGGCGTTCTCTGCGCTGGCCAAGTCGCCATGACGAATGCTGGTGCAAGCCGGCTGAATGCGGGGTCGTGTTCGAATGGGCATAGGCGCAGTACCGAGTGCTGAGGTAAAGCAAGAAGTGAGATTTCAGAGGCGAAAACGAACCCGCGAATGTCTTATGGTTTGCTCGGCGCGACGGCGTTTCCGGGTCGTTTTTCGCTGCTCTGCGCTTGCCTGGAGGAGCCTTAGCGTATTGCTTCTTCTCGCTGGCTGCAGAGACAGGGACCTGCCGCAGGCTATTTGGCTCTCCACTGGAACAGGCCCGGCGCAGGTGGTCTACCCACGGGCAATTGCCTATGACGCCCCGCGGGATCAGTTTGTCGTTGTCGATCGCATGGCGCGCGTGCAGCGAATCGACCGCGATGGCCAGTTTGTCGCCGGCTGGCGCATGCCGGATTACATGATGGGCAAACCTGTGGGCGTGAGCGTGGGGCCTGATGGAAATATCTATGTGCCCGATACGCATTACCAGCGGATCATGGTCTACTCGCCGGACGGTCATTTGCTGCGGCAGTGGGGAGCGCCGGGCAAGGAAGACGGTCAGTTTATCTTCCCGACAGACGTCGCTTTCGATGATCGTGGGCGAGTGTATGTCAGCGAGTACGGCGATCACGATCGGATACAGATTTTTGATATGCAGGGGAACTACCTGGCCCAGTTTGGGCAGTTCGGGGACGGTGAAGCGGCGTTTTCGCGTCCGCAATCGATCGCGATCGTCGGTGATACGGTGTATCTGGCCGATTCGTGTAATCATCGAATTGGCGTCTGGAAGACCGACGGGCGTTTCGTCAAAAACATCGGCACAGTCGGCACGGCGGCGGGGGAGTTTCGATTTCCGTACGGGCTTGATGTTTCACCCGACGGCAAGCTGCTCGTGACCGAGTTTGGCAACAATCGGGTGCAGGTGATCGATCCAGAAAGCGGCAAGAGCGTATTACAATGGGGTCGTGCCGGTCGCCAGCCGGGCGAGTTGGCCTATCCCTGGGCGGCGGTGACTGACAAGCGTGGCAGAGTGGTGATTGTCGATGCGGGTAACAATCGATTGCAGGTATTGCAGCGCAGATAACGGCTACCCCGTGTTCGCAGGCAAAGCTCTGGAGGATGCGCAGGCTGGTCGGGAACGGAGGGATGATCGGTTGATTTCTGTATGCTGAGGTGCTTCTGGATCGCAGATTGGGTGGTGCCTCGGGTTCGTTTTTAATTCGCTTCGATGTCGCTTAGCATTTCCACGTCGCCGTATGCCGATTTCACTTGAGTACATGTCCTGGCTGCAGGCGGTTGGCCTGTTTGCTCTGCTGGCTACGCCGGTGGTGTTGCTTGGCATTCGGTCGCTTGTGGGCTTGGGGCCGGTGCGCAGGTGGGTTGCGGTCGGTACGCGGCTGGCGGTGCTGCTGCTGATGGTGCTGATTCTGGCTGGTGCGCGTTGGCAGAAGATCAATCGGACAGTCGAAGTCATGGTGCTTCGCGATGTGAGCGACAGCACACTCAATGTCACCAGCTTTCCGGGTGATTCCCTGCAAAAGTCTATCGAGGACTTCTTGCGGTCGGCGGCCGATTCAAAACTGAAGCGGCCGGATGACCGCATCGGGGTGATCAGTTTTCATAGCCAGTCGCTGATCGACGCCATACCCAACACATGGCTCGCCCTCGATGCGCGGCCGATCCGCGACCCCGGGAATGGCACCGATCTCGCCAGCGCCATTCAACTGGGCCTAGCCACGCTCGGCAAGGATAGCATGCACCGGATGGTGCTAATGTGGGATGGAAACTCGAACACCGGCGATATTGAGCAGGCGGTGGCGGCGGCGACGAGCGCAGGGGTGCCCATCGACGTGATGCCGCTGAAGTACGATGTGGCCAGTGAGGTATTGCTGGACACATTCAACGCGCCCACTTGGAAACGTGAAAATGAGCCTTTTACCATGCAGGTGATTCTACGTTCGACCAACCTCGGCCCGGTAACCGGCAAGCTGACGGTGCTGCATCAGGGTGTGCCGATGGACCTCGATCCGGAGACACCGGGCGTGCAGTCGGGCCGCATTGTCACGCTTCAGAACGGACTGAACCGTGAGCCGGTGCGAGTACCCGGCTTGCAGAGCGCAGGCGTGCATCAATTTAAGGCTTCATTTGAGGCACCCAATGTGAGCGCAACCGTCGCCGGTGCGGGGGGGCTGCCGGCTGGCAATGTGGGTGGTTCTCCGCCGCAGGGGGACACACTCACCCAGAACAACGTCGGCAGCGCATTTACCTTCGTCCGCGGGAAGGGGAAGGTGCTTTACATCGATAACGTCCCCAACGGCGCTGGCCAGACGCTCCGCAGCGCGCTCATCGATGAGGGCATTAACATTGAGGCCGGGCGCACGACGGTTGACCAGTTTCCGAATGATATTGTTGAGCTACAGAATTACGACGCCGTGATCCTGGCCAATGTACCCCGTGGCAGTGGGGGGCTGAGCGAGGATCAGCAGAAAATGCTGGCAAGCTATGTCCACGATATGGGCGGCGGGCTGGTGATGGTAGGGGGAGACGAATCGTTCGGTGCCGGCGGGTGGCAGGGATCGCGCCTTGAAGAAGTCCTGCCCGTCAGTATGGATGTGCCGGCGCAACGGCAGATTCCCAAAGGGGCGCTGGTGCTGGTGATGCACTCTTGCGAAATGCCAAACGGCAACTATTGGGGCGAGCAATGTGCCATCAAGGCAACCGAAACGCTCAGCAGCCGCGATGAAGTGGGTGTCTTAAGCTATGCATGGCAAGGCCCCGGCGGCGGGGGAAGCCAGTGGGATTTTCCCTTGCAGCAGAAGGGCGATGGCAGCAAAGTCATCGCCGCGATCAAGAAAATGCAGCTAGGCGACATGCCCAGCTTCGACGACATGCTGAATGTCGCCATCAACGGCCGAGATGGCAATCCGGGGTTGAAGCAATCCGATGCGCGTCAGAAACATATCATCGTCATCAGCGATGGTGATCCGCAGGCGCCGCGCCAAGATCTGATTGACGATTGCATCAAGAACAAGATCAGTATCACGACTATCACGGTCTTTCCCCACATGGGCGACCCGGATGGTCTCCCGCCGACCATGAAATCCATGGCTCAGCAAACCAAGGGCCGATTTTATGGCCCGATTAACCAGAATCCTGGCCAGTTACCGCAAATCTTTATCAAAGAGGCCACGGTTGTGCGCCGCAGCCTGATCCACGAGGAGAAAGAGGGTATTCCGCTTAAACTCTCCGATGCAGGAAGTGAGCTTATCAAGGGGTTGCCGTCATTCGACCCCATCTTCGGGCTGGTGTTGACGACGCGAAAGCCCAACCCGCAGATTGAAGTGCCCCTGGTCGCGGGGAAGAACAATGATCCCCTCCTGGCCTACTGGCAAAGCGGGCTGGGGCGCACGGCGGTGTTTACGAGCGACGCGCACAGTCGGTGGTTGGCGAACTGGACTGGCAGCGCGATGTATAACAAGTTCTGGAGTCAGGTCGTGCGATCGGTTGCGCGCCCGCCGATGAGCAGCGACTTTGAGGTGAATACGGTGCCAATCGGTGGCAACAAGGGGCGCATCACGGTGGAGGCGTTGGGGAAAGACAATGCGTTCCTCAATTTCTTATCGATTAATGCGAATGTCGTCAGCCCCAACCCAAACGCCCCGCCGATGCAAGTTCGGCTGACGCAAACGGGGCCGGGGACATATGCAGGTGAGTTTGACGCCGCCGACCCGGGAAATTACGTCGCAGTGCTGAACTATCGGGGCGCCCGGGAAGGAAGTGGGGGCATGCTACTCAGCGGGATGGTGGTCAACACCTCACCGGAACTGCGCGACCTCAAGAGTAATGAAGCGGCGATAGAGAGAATCCGCGCCGCAACCGGCGGGAGAATGCTAGCGCCGTTTGACGCCGCCAACGCTAACTTCTTTGCCAGAGAGGGTTTACGGCCAAGCATTTCGCCACAGCCGATATGGGATCGATTACTCCTTGTCTTGCTCGCGCTCATTCTCCTCGACGTCGCGGTGCGAAGAATCGCCTGGGATTGGCTGGCGACGAAGAATCTTGCGTACAGGGGCGCGGGTTGGATCCGGTCTTTCACCGCCGCGAGGAACATCGAATCGCGGCAGACGCTGGATGCCCTGCAACGCATCAAGCTTGAGCAGATGAGTAAGTCTACAACGGCTACCGACGCTTCCGTGGGAAACAGAACGGCCGTCGCGAGCGAACCCTTGCCCGACCGCAGCCGAAAATTCGAGGCCCCCGCAGGCGTCGAAGGCGATATAACCAGCGTCGTCGGAGGGGCAACAAACAAGGCAATCCCGTCACCGCCAAGCCCGAAACAGCCCCCCAAAGGAGCACCGCAACCGGGCGATGGCATGACCGGGCTTCTGGCAGCGAAGAAGCGCGCGCGGGAGCAGATGGAAAATCGGGAGGGCGAAAAAAATGGCTAGCGACGCGGGTTTCATGCCGCTGCGATTTAACAATCCGGTAAAGTTGCGGCGGCAGATGAGTCAGCGCGGTTGGACTGAGGTGCAGATACTTGAGGCGATGCAAACCAAACCGATTTCGGTCCCCGGAAAACTTGGGCCGGCGTTGCGCTATGTGCATCCCGTGACCGGGAAGTCGGTGGTTGTTGATGCAATGACTGGCGAGATTTTTCACGTTGGTGGCGAGGGTTTCAGATATGGTTGAACAAATCTTCATAAAACTTCTGAATGAAGGTGTCGACGTTTGGCGACCGGTACCGGGATATCGCGTTGATTCCAACACATACATTGTGCTGCGATCAGAGCATTATGATCCTGAGGCTGAGACCTGGGAGTTTCCGCCGGGTTCGGTGGTCGTTTGTGAGAACCACGCCTCCTCGGATGGCGAGATTTTTGCAGCGGTGCGTCACCGTGAACTTGACAAGCGAACTGCGTGAACCACGACATCGCAAGGGATAAATTCATGAGTCAGCAGAATATAGAAGCCGCGACTGAGTCGTTTCGACGGGATTATCGCGCAGTGCACGCGGAAATCTCAAAGGCGATTGTGGGCCACCAGGCAATCATTGACGGCGTGCTTACCTGCCTGTTTGTCGGCGGGCATGCACTGCTTGAGGGCGTGCCGGGGTTGGGTAAGACGGCGCTCATTCGCTCGCTTTCGGAAGCGTTGCACCTGAAGTTCAGCCGCATTCAGTTCACACCCGATCTGATGCCCGCTGACGTCATTGGCACCAATATTATGCAGACTGACGACAGCGGACGGCGCGCGTTTCAGTTTCAGCACGGGCCGATTTTTGCGCAGATTGTCCTCGCGGATGAAATCAATCGTGCCACCCCGAAGACGCAAAGCGCGCTGCTCGAAGCAATGCAGGAAAAGCAGGTGACTGCCGGTGGGGAGGTGCGCAAGCTGGAGGCGCCGTTTTTTGTAATGGCGACACAGAATCCGCTAGAACAGGAGGGGACCTATCCCTTACCGGAAGCACAGCTTGACCGTTTCTTCTTCAAACTGGTAGTCAACTACAGCAGCCGAGATGAGCTGCATGAAATTCTTGCCCGAACCACCGCAGGCAAGGTGCCGAAGGTCGAGCCGGTGCTGGATGCATCAAAGATCATCGAGTATCAGAAACTGGTGCAGCGGGTGATCATTGCGCCCCATGTGCAGGATTTTGCCATCCGTTGCACGCTGGCAACGCATCCGCAGGGTCCGTATGCCATTCCGATGGTCAACCAGTTCATCCGCGTCGGCGCGTCACCGCGTGCGGCTCAGGCAATCGTCCTCGCGGCAAAGGTGAAGGCGCTTCTTGACGGCCGTTATCACGCAGCGTTCGACGACATCAAAGCTGTCGCCATCCCGGCCATGCGACACCGGATAATTATGAATTTTGAAGGTGAAGCCGAAGGAATGACCACCGACATGGTGCTGGAAAAAGTCATCAACGAAACGCCAACCGCGGCGGAGGTGGCGGGGGCGCGATGAATGGGATTTGGAGTGTCTTTTTCTGGTTACTGATGACAGCGTTGCTTTGGCGGAAGATTTTTACGCTGTAGTCAACCTGGATATCTGGGCGATTTGGCAGCGACGGTCAATATCAATGATGTTGCAAAGCCACTTTCACACGGGAGTATAGGTATGCCGAACGAGATAACATTCGTCGTCACTGAAGACGACGTAGACGGCGGCTTCACCGCCCATGCACGGGTAAAAGATGGCAACCGCGATATCTTCAGCGAAGGTGACGAGCGCGAATCGCTTATCAAGAACGTCCGCGAAGCTATTGATGCCGCATTCGACGCAGGCGAGCGAAAGCCGGAGTTGATTCACCTCCACTTTGTCCGTGACGAGGTGGCGGCAGGATGAGTCGTCAAACAGAAGATGATTTTCTCAGTTATCGCATGCCAGATCTCGGTAACGAGTTGGAGACGCGCCGGCGTCTGAACAAGATCGACTTCTGGGGCACGCTAATCGTCGCAACATGCATTGGGGTGTCTTTCATTTGTTTTGTGGTATGGACTGGAAGGTAAGCTCACGTGTCGCGCCGTCGCGGATGGTACTGGTTGATTTTCTTCCCGTTAATCGGCGCGGTGGTCGCGGCGGTGTGGTGGTATCGCGGGTTGCTGCAGAGTGTGATGCCGCAGTAAATCCATGAATGACAGGTAGTTATGGCCCTATACAAAGTCCCTCCCAACACCGGCAAAGTGCGCGTCGCCATGTTTCATGGCGGCGCGTATGCAGTCTGGAATGGCAAGCAGGGTGCGAATGAGTTTCGAATTCTCGTGCGCACCAAGCGGCAGGCGGAGGCGATTGCCCGGGCGATCAACGAAAAGCGTCATAATGGCGAGATTGATACCGCCGGCTGGTCGGCTTTTGAGGAGACCCCACAGTGATCGCCGCACCCGCAAAATCGGCTCGCACGCAACTGCTCGACTCGCAGTTCATGGCCCGTCTTGATCAACTCGATCTACTCTCGCGCAAACTGCTCGCCGGCAAGATGAAGGGTGAGCGGCGCAGCAAGCGGCGGGGACAGTCGGTCGAGTTTGCAGACTTCCGTAACTATGTAATTGGCGATGACTTACGTTTCATCGACTGGAACATCTATGCTCGGCTCGACAAGCTGTTCCTCAAGCTGTTTTTGGAAGAGGAAGACCTGTCACTTTATGTGTTGATCGACACCAGCTTGAGTATGGATTGGCCCCGAAGTGGAGCAAGGCCTGCCGATTTTAACAAGCTGCACTACGCCCGTAAGCTCGCGGCGGCGCTCGGATACATCGGATTGGTGAACTACAACCGGGTGAACGTCGTAGCGCTCAGTGACACCGTCGTTGCCGAGACCGGAGGCATGCGCGGACGTCGGCGGGTGGCGCAAATGCTCGATTTCGTCAGCGGGCTGCAGCCGCAGGGGGCGAGTCATTTCGCAGCCGCGTGCAAGCGGTTTGCGCTGGCCAATCGTCAGAAGGGCGTGTGCGTGGTGATCAGTGATTTCTACGACAAGAGTGGTTTTGAGACCGGCCTTCGCTATCTCGCCAGCGGTAAGTATGACCTTTTCGCCGTTCAAGTCCTTTCCCCTGCCGAGATCGAGCCTGAACTGCAGGGCGACCTTAAGCTGAAAGATATTGAAGATGCCGACCTCGCTGAAGTGAGCATCACGCAGCCTCTGATAAAAAAGTATAAAGCCAACCTGAATGCGTACTGCCTTTCGCTGAAAGAGTACGTCACTCGCCGCGGGGGAACGTATCTGTTCACGAACTCAAACGTGCCATTCGAGACGGTCGTCCTGAACTACCTACGCGAGAGGAGGCTTCTGGGATGAGCTGGTTTCCCTCGTTCCTCAACCCCCTTACCGCCGCCTTCGCCGCCGCGGTGGTGGTTCCTTCACTGCTCCTGCTCTACTTTCTCAAGCTCCGTCGAAAAGAAATGGAGTTTGCATCGACGATTCTCTGGAAGAAGAGTATTCAGGATCTACAGGTGAACGCGCCGTTTCAGAAGCTGCGGCAGAATCTGCTCTTGATTCTGCAGATGCTCCTGCTGCTGCTGTTGCTGCTGGCGCTGTCCCGGCCGATTTCCCACTACACGCCGGGTGCAGGCAAGAGCAGCGTGATTCTGATCGATCGCTCTGCATCCATGTCCGCAAAAGAGCCAGGCGGGGGCTCCCGGCTGGACTCTGCCAAACGGCAGGCGAAAGATCTTGTGGATTCGATGGACCGAAACGGTTATTCGATGGTGATCGCCTTTGATGACGATGCAAAGGTGGTCCAGGGTTTCACCTCCGACCGCGCCGCTCTGAAGCGGGCGATTGACTCAGTCGGCCCGAGCGATCGCAAGACCAATCTGAAGCTGGCGTATCAACTGGCCGAGGCGCAGGTCGCGTTCATCCCCGAACAAAATCGCACCAATATAGACCCGCCGGCGGTCTGGCTTTACAGCGACGGGCGTGTCGCCGATTCGACGGGGCTTTCGATTAAGTCGCCGGTCACGCTCGTGCAGGTGGGCAGTGAAGATGTGAAGAATATCGGCATCGTGGCGCTGAGCGCAAAGCGCAATTACGACCGCCCGGCAGAGGTGCAGATCTTTGCAAGGCTGGCCAATTTTGGGGCTGAGCCTGTAAAGGCCCAGGTTCAGTTAAGCATTTCGCCGATGAACCCTGACAACCCGGAAACAGATGCGTTTGTGGTAAGTCGAGTGGCGGAGGTGTCTCTGCCGCCGGAGCGGTGGACGGATGACGATCGCAGAACCGCGGAGCAATCGACTGGCTTTCTGGTGCGCGATGGGGTGGAGTTCAACCTCGACCTCACGACGGCAGCGGTGATTCGGGTTGAGCAGATGAACCGCGAAGGCGACGCGCTGGCAGCCGACGATGCCGCGATGGTTGTTGTCCCCCCACCGAAGGCGCTATCGCTACTGCTGGTCACCGACGGCAACTACTACCTGGAGCGGGCTGTTGACAGCCTAAACCTGCAGAAGCCGCAGCAGATGACGCCCGCCGACTTCGATCAGAATCTGCACGGCGATTTTGATGTGATCATCTTTGATCGCCACTCCCCAAAGAAGCTGCCCGAAAGTGGTAACTTCGTCTACTTCGGCGGCGTGCCCGGTGGCATCAAGGTGACGATGGAAGAGAAAGATGGTGCTCCAGTTCCGATTGAGGAGCAGACCGTTCTTGATTGGCGAAGAGATCATCCGATCTTGAAGCACCTTAACCTTGGCAAGGTCTATGCGGGGCTTGCCCTGAAACTGAATGTGCCGGCAGAGTCGCAGACTCTTGTCGATGGCGTTAAGGGGCCGATAGTCGTATTGCACCGCGAAGCGCGTTCAACTCATCTGATCATTGGATTTGACCTGATGCAGAGCAATTGGCCACTTCGAGTGAGTTTTCCGATCTTTCTGCAGCAGTCACTACAGTTTCTGGCACTCGGCGGCGACTTAAGTGTTCGCGAGAGCTTTGTGCCTGGTGCTTCGCCGCTGCTTCCTCGCTCGAATCTTGCGAGAGCTCAGGCGGGAGAAATCAGGGAAATTGCACTCGTCGGTCCGAATGGTGCAACCAAGGTCGCCGTCCCTGAAGAGGGTGATTTTGCGCTGCCGCCGTTGGAACGGGTGGGGGTTTACCGAACGGTGCCACTGGTGCCGCAATACGAGCGGCTTGCGGTCAATCTGCTCGATGCGAGTGAGAGCAACCTGTTGCCGGTCAAAACCGTGCCCGGCGGCAGCGGAGAGACCATCACCGCTGAGGGCCGCAAGACTCGGCTCGAACTGTGGTGGTGGATCATAGCGTGTATCGGCCTGCCACTGTTAATGATTGAATGGTGGGTGTACACGCGGCGGGTACACCTGTAGATCTAGTTGCGCCAAATCCCCGCCGCGGGTTCTGACAGCGATGTACTTCGCACGGCTCTGTCCTGGCGGCTATACTCCCGTACATGATCCTCTCGGCCGCGCCTGCAATACCGCCGGGCACACTTCTTGAACGGTCGCAATCGCTGTTTGGATTGCTGAGTTTTATTCTCATCTGCTTTATCATCGGTCGGCTGCGCGGGGTGCGGTCGTTTCCCGTTCGGGTTGTGGTGTGGGGGGTGATTCTGCAGTTTGCCTTTGGCGCGGTTGTGGTGTTCAGCCCGGACGTGCTCCGCGTTGTGCAGGATAACATCGAGCGCCTATTGGGATACTCCAATGCCGGCGCGCGGTTGATCTTCGGCTCGCTGGTTGATTGGGTTGCGCCGGTCAAGTCCGATGACGGGAAGACAGTGGGGATTGTGACGCTCGCCGCGAGCTTTGCATTTTCAGTCTTGCCGACGATTGTTTTTGTCTCGATGCTCACGGCGATTCTCTACCACGTCGGCGTGTTGACATGGGTGGTGCACGGGCTTGCGTGGATCATGCGTCGCACCATGGGCTGCAGCGGGGCAGAAACGCTTTCCACCGCGGCCAACATCTTTGTTGGGCAAACTGAAGCCCCGCTGATCGTCCGGCCCTTTCTTGCCGGAGCGACCCGAAGCGAGATGATGGCGATCATGGTTGGCGGATTTGCCAACATTGCCACCGGCGTGCTCGTGGTCTACACCGATCTACTCAAGGACCATGTGCAAAACGTCGGCGGACACCTCGCAGCGGCGTGTTTCATCAGCGCACCGGCGACGCTGCTCGTGAGCAAACTTATCATGCCCGAGCGCGAGACGCCCCAAACCGTCGGCGGCGCCGCAATCAAAGTCGAGCGCGCCGATGCCAATCTGATCGATGCGGCCACCAGAGGCACAAGCGAGGGGGTCACCCTCGCGATCAATGTCGGTGCGATGCTGATTGCGTTCACCGCGCTGATCGCACTGATAAACTCGGTGATCGGCAGCGTCGGGGGATGGGTTGGAATGCCGGGTGTCTCGCTCGAACGCATGCTGGGGGTCATCGCATCGCCACTGGCCTGGCTTTGTGGCATTCCGTGGGCGGATAGCCACACAGTCGGCGGGCTGATTGGGATGAAAACGGTGCTGAACGAGTTCATTGCCTACAATGAAATGGGACAGCAGTTTCGCACGAACGCAGCCTATCTTTCGCCCAGATCGGCACTGATCGCGACGTATGCCCTCTGCGGCTTTGCCAATTTTGCGAGTGTGGGGATCCAGATCGGCGGAATCAGCGTGCTCGCGCCGTCTCGCCGGAGCGAACTCTCTCGAATCGGTTTGCTTGCCATGGCCGGCGGGGCGATCGCTTCGATGATGGGAGCATGCGTGGTGGGAGTGCTGATTTAACTGGCGTCTGATCGGTTGCACGGAGGTTTGCTCATGAACGATGATCTTGACCCCGGTGCGATACTGAATGACATCTGGTCGCGCCTCACTGCGGGGCAAAAGCATCGGGCGCACCCATTTTATCTACCCGCGGTCGCGATTACCGGCATTGACGGTGCGCCGACGGTGCGGACGGTTGTGCTGCGCGCCGTCGAGCAAGAAGCCCGGTTGCTATCATCCCAGACGGATCGGCGCAGCCCCAAATGCGCCGCCTTGCGGAGCAATCCATCGGCGGTGTGGTTGTTTTACGATCCGCCGGTGCGCCTGCAGATTCGCATAAAGTCTGTCGCCACAATTCACACGGACGACTCGATCGCCGATGCGGCCTGGGCTGCTGTGCCCACGACCAACCAGTTAAACTACCTCGGCGAGCTATCGCCGGGAACGGTCATACCGATGGTTTACCGCAGCCCGACGCAATGGCGCGCCGTGGGGCGGGAAAACTTCGCGGTTGTGAATTGTCTTGTGAATGAGATTGACTGGCTAATGATTCATCCCGAAGGCCACCGTCGCCTGCGCATCACTTACGACCGCGGGGCGGTTTTGAGCGAGTGGTTGGTGCCGTAGCAGATTGTGATGAAGGCGGCACAAAAGCGCCCGCCACGAAATCGCCACTTTTTCCGCCTGTTTTTTCTATGAGGCGAATGCCGTCGATGCGCATCGTCTTGTCGATTGCCTTGCACATGTCATAAATTGTGAGGGCGGCGACACTTACAGCCGTGAGGGCTTCCATTTCCACGCCGGTTTTGGCGGTGATGGTTGCGGTGGCGCGCAGACGAATCTCGACTAGAGTTGCAGAAAACCGGCCGAGTTTGGGAAGGTTAA
Source organism: Phycisphaerales bacterium UBA2421 (assembly GCA_002343075.1). Lineage (GTDB taxonomy): Bacteria > Planctomycetota > Phycisphaerae > Tepidisphaerales > Tepidisphaeraceae > UBA2421. The sequence goes on from DDRH01000010.1 coordinate 67,912, forward strand.
TCTGTATGTTCACGCTCTCGATGGGCAGCGGGTGGCAAAGAGGAATTAGTTCCCCGGTACGCTTCGCCGCCATGATGCCTGCAAGCCGGGCGGCCGCGATGACATCGCCTTTAGGTGTCTGACCCTTTGCGATGGCAAGCACCGTCGCCCGCTGTAGACGAATGACTCCCTCAGCCGTCGCCGAGCGCCTGGAAATCGCCTTCGCGCCGACATCAACCATGAGAGCGCGCCCAGCGGGATCGAGGTGGGTGAGGTTTTTTGTTCGTGTTTTCAATCCCGAGATGCATCTCCGAAGACCGTCGAGAAATCGCGGCTTCCTTGAATGATCCGTACGACTTCCACGCGGGCTTCGTCGTGTCGATAAGCGATCACATAAGAGTAGATCCGGTAAAAGCGGAGCGACTTGTTACGAACATCTTTTCGTTGATGTCCAAAATGAGGACTGTACTGCAATGTTGTAAAGACACGCTGGAAGTTGCGCAGCACGCGGTCGGATGTCTTTTCGCTCGTCCTTCGCTCGATGTAAGAAATGATGTCCACAAGGTCGTTTTGTGCTGACGGCGCAATGAATAGCTGGCGAGTCATGGCTGCTTGGGCTGACGACGCTTTAGGAGTTCACTCTGAACATTCAAAATCGCTTTCGCCGCGGGAACGCCTTCGCCAGCATCAAGTTCTCTTACCCCGACTTCGAGGATTGCGTTCAAGTCTTCCGGACACATCTCCAAGTTGTCTTGCGAAAACTGCTGCAGTGCCGCCGCAATCAGTTCAGCGGGCGAAGTATAGCCATGCGCCTGCATTTGCGATTTGACAAGAAGCTCGGTTTCTGGATCGATCCTGATGGTCATTCAATGGCTCCTATTTGATTATAGCAGCAATGCCAAACTCGAGCGCAAAAATTCGACAAGGCGTGAGTCTTACCTCCGCAGCATCACCCACGACATCACGATGATTGCCACCGCTGCACCGCCGATGAGCAGCCAGATTGGGACGGGGCGTGGCTCGTCTTCTCGGCTGATGTATTGGCCGCAGAGGTGGCACCACTCGGCGTCTTCGGTGATGAGTTTCTTGCAATAGGGACATGGGTCCAGGGCAGGGGAGTCGGGGTCGGGATCCATGTCTTCCTCCCGCGGGAGATCGCGGTCGGATAGCGCGTCGGATTCGCTGTCTTCACGGTCGTTGTCGTATTGCGACATGTCTTACTTCAGATTGAGCTGGTGAATCGCCTGGCACTTTTGAAGCAATGGCTGGACCTCGTCCAAACCAAGCATCGTTGCAGGGTCGCTTCGGGCATTCTTCGGGTCTGGATGGCATTCCATGAAAAGCCCACTCACGCAGCCTGTTGCGACCGCGGCGCGTGCCAGCAATGCAGAGAACTGTGGGTTTCCACCCGACTGCGTACCTTGTGCGGCAGGCTGTTGCGTGCTGTGGGTAATGTCAAACACCACGGGGCAGCCGGTCTGTTTCATCAGCGGCAGGCCGGTAAAGTCGTTAATCAGCCTATTGTAGCCGAAAAAGGTGCCGCGTTCGGTGAGCAAGATCGAGGGTGCCGGAGAATCAGCCTGCGCAGTGGCAGCGCGGTTGGCCAGCCCCTGGGCTTCCCGAATCTTCGAGACTGCGTTGCTCATCTCAGCGGGGGACATGAATTGGCCCTTTTTGACGTTAATCGCCTTGCCAGTTCGCCCGGCGGCGTGCAGCAGATCGGTCTGGCGGGCCAAAAATGCAGGTATCTGCAGGATATCGACTACCTTTGCCGCGACGGCGGCCTGGTCTGGTTCATGAATGTCGGTCAACACCGGCACGCCAAGCTCGTTCTTTACTCGGTCGAGCACGAGCAGGCCGTCAGTCATCCCCGGGCCGCGAAAACTCGCCCCGCTGGAACGATTGGCCTTGTCAAAGCTGGCCTTGAAGACATAAGTCATGTTCAGAGCATCACATACGCGCTTAACATGCGCGCCGATCTGCAGGCACTGCTCCAGAGATTCAATCACGCAAGGGCCGGCAATCACGAACAAGCGTTCAGGCGGAAGTAGCATGTTGGCGTTTGAAGGAAAGAGGGGGGTAGCCCCGGGCGGGCAGCGAACGCGACACAGCATTCGACGATCTGCCCGGCTGAGCTATTGCACGATAAACGGCAGCCGGACGTCCATCAACTCAATTGTCGCCGGCGTGTGGCCCGCGGCTTCACCGTCGAGCTGGATGGGAACGGGTGAAGGACCGTCAACAATAACCTTGTGTCCACGCACATAAACTGCGCCCTCGGCCCGTACATGCATTCCAGTAGCCGCCTTTAGCATCCATTTGACGGCCTGAGCACGAGTCTTGCAGGGCAAAATGCAGATGTCGAGTAAATCGTCGTCGCTGCGCGCATCGGGAAGCATGGGAATACCAGTGCCGTACTCTCGCACGTTGCCCACATAGACCAACGCTGGCGCGTCTCGGTGCACGGTCTTCCCATCGACCTCGACTGTCACTTTTGGGTAACTGAACGCCCGCAGCGTATCGATCGTCGGAATAACGTAGCTGCCTTTGGTAATCGGGCCGGTCCGGCGCCTGGTAAGTTCATGAACGACATGTGCATCGAACCCCACACCGGCGACGGCGAGAAAGATGTTGCCGTTGCAGCGGCACGCATCGATCTCGACGATTTTGCGAGCCTCAATCGCATGCCCGATTCGCTCGATATCGCGGGTTCGCCGCCACGGTAGCTTGAGGTGTTTGGCAACCAGATTTGCTGTGCCGAGCGGGACAATGAGGATCGGCGGGAGCACATTGTCGGAGACATTGAGGACCAGTTCTGAAACGCCTTGAAGGGTGCCATCGCCGCCGATACTCACAACTGCGTGCAAGGGGCCCAGCGATCGCACGCGGTCGCGATCGACCCCGCTTGCGGGGAGCGAGAAGTGCTCGACATGAAAGTCGCGTTGCAGGTGGGCCTGAAGCTGCTCGCTGATGCCCATGGCCTTCCCTCGGCCGGCAATGGGATTGGCGAAGATAACGACGGGTCGTTTCATAAGTCGCGGAATGATACTCAAACCCGGGCATAAGCGTGAGCAGGCGAGAGGCTGCATCACAATTGAACAGGGGCGCGGCGGGACTATACTGTCTGCGAGGCACAATGGCCCTGACACGACATTTGCGCACGAGGAAGCAGACATGCCAGACAACCCGGTGACAGTTCGAGGGATCGACTATAAATCGGTCTTCCCCTTTACCTTGATTTTTCGATCGTTTCGAGTGGCGGTGCATCCGTCGAAGCTGATTCTCGCGGTGCTGGCGATGATCCTGATTTACTTTTCCGGGTCAATCCTCGACGCCATCTGGCCATCGCGCGCGGTGCCGGGTGAGATTGCGATCTACGCTGCATCGCGGGGCGAAAGAAACGCCGGCCGCCTGTACCATGAGCGCGTGGGTGAGGCCCGTCGCGAGGCGCAGGCCGAGTATGAGCGGATGCTGGTCGCGACGGGCAAATCGAAAGAGCAGGCCCGGTTCGGCGATATCAAGTGGACCATCATTCATAACCGCGACAAAGACGTGAAGGCCGCCCGCGAGCGTTATGAAAACGTCAGAAAGTCGGCGGACGAAGCATTGGCCAATGCGCCGGAAGACAAGAAATCCGAGGCGCGCACCGCGCGCGATGAAGCCCTCGCCGCAGCGGAGCAGGCGGCGAACCGCGCGGTTACGGTGGCGTATTCGGAGGCCAGCGATCAGTACAAGGAAGCCCGCGCGGCGCGCGGTGCAGGACTCTTTGAGACGTTCGTAGGTCAGCAGGTGGGATTGCTCAATAATCTGATTGCCGCCGTGCGCGACTGGCGATGGATTGGCCGTGAGGGCGTCATTGACATCTGTGTAAGGTTTTTTACGGTTGGCCCGGTGTGGGCGATTCGCCATCATCCAATTTTCTTTTCGCTGTTCTTCCTCGCTTTTCTCTCGATCTGGTCGGTGTTTGGCGGGGCGATCGCCCGAATCGCAGCGGTGCATCTGGCGCGGGAAGAAAAGATCTCGATTCGGCAGGCTTTGCGATTCTCGACATCAAAGTTTCTGAGCTTCTTTTCCGCACCGATCATTCCACTCTTCATTGTGCTCGGGCTGGGTCTGGTTGTCGCTGTAGGTGGGTTGATTACCAATATTCCATTCTTGGGGCCGATTGTCGTGGGTGCGCTGTTTTTCCTCGCGCTCGCGGCGGGGTTTGTGATGGCACTGGTCATTCTCGGCCTCGGCGGTGGGTTTAACCTGATGTATCCCACAATCGCCGTTGAGGGTTCCGACAGCTTCGACGCCATCAGCCGCAGCTTCAGCTATCTCTACGCGCGCCCGTGGCGGTTGGCTTTTTACAGTGCGGTTGCGATTGTCTACGGCGCACTCTGCTACATGTTCATCCGCTACTTTTTGGACCTGTTGCTGATGCTTGCACATTTCTTTGCCGGCATGCTCGTCTTCGGCACCGCGAACAACAACGATCCGCTTTGGAATGTGATCTGGCCCGGCCCGACGATCACGGGGCGGCTCTCTTACTCGGTCGACTTCTTTGCGCTGGGTGCTGGCCAGAGTCTGGGGGCATTTTTTATCTGGTGCTGGGTGCATTTGCTTGCGGCCCTCCTCGGCGGTTTTGCGATCAGCTTTTTCTTCGTTGCCAGCACTTCGATTTATTACCTGATGCGCAAAGAAGTCGACGCCACCGAACTTGACGATGTTTACCTTGAACAAAGCGAGGAAGATTTCGGCGAGACCCTGCCCGCTGCGAGTGTCCCCGATGCGACCGCTCCAGCTCCTCCGGCGGCAGGATGAGCAGGCTTCAGATTTGGGCATTCACCAGTTTGGTCTGGCGCTGGCAGTCATGTGGCTCGGCGATCGGGTTCATTCCCGTTGTCAGCGAGCAGAGTGCCCATGGTGCGCTCGTTGACGGCGGCTACACCTTACTGTCTGCGTCGTCGGGGCCGATTCCGTCTCTGCCGATTTCTCCGCCGATTTCTCCATCGTGCGCTTCGTCGGTGTCTATCACGGGAATCTGATACTTCCCGCCGAGCCAGCGGCCGAGATCGATGAGCTTGCAACGGTCGCTGCAAAATGGAGAGAATCGGTCCGGTACACTGCCCGGGCGGGGGGAAATCGACCGCTTGCAGATGGGGCATATCATCCAACACCAGCCTTCTGCAGCCGGCTATCGCGGCTTTCCGCGAGGCTTCGCACTTTTCGCAGGGGGTGCCTTGGGCGATTCAACCTTCGCCGGCGGCCCAGCGGGCGACTTTGCCCCGCCGTCGGCTTTCGCCGGCGCACCGGCCGAGGGTGCGGCGTCGGCTGGCTTGGCTGAATCGCCGGTTGCCGGTGAATCAGCCTTAGCAGCCTCTTTGTATTTCTCGCTTCGGTAGTCGGTAATGTAAAAGCCGTCGCCCTTGAACAGCAGCGCCGCACCCGTTCCAATCAACCGGCGAAGCTTCGGCTTCTTACAACTGGGACACTTTTTCAGCGGCGCAGCGGTGATTGACTGAAACGCCTCGAACGCGTGCTCGCACTTCTCGCATTTATAGTCGTATGTCGGCATGAGTGTTTTATTGTGCCTTGGATACGATTACACTGGCTGGCCGGAGCGTTCGCCCGCGCAGCGCATAGCCCTTTTGCAGCGTTTGCAAGATGGCGGGCTCGGCATACTTGTCGCTGTCCTGCTGCATCACCGCTTCATGCATGTTCGGATCAAACGCGTCTCCTTCAGATGGTGCAATGAGTGCCACCTGCTGCTGAGCCAACACCGCCAATATTTGATCGTGAACGAGTTGTAACCCCTTCAGCACGCTGGCGGTGTCAGTGGCAGCCTCGACTGCGAGTGCGCGCTCAAAGTTATCGATCGCTGGAAGTAGCGCCTTGATCAGCGCGCTATTGGCGTACTGTTGCCGCTGTTCGGCATCAGCCTCAAGCCGGCGGCGGGAGTTGGCGAAATCGGCCTGAATTCGGGCAAGCCGATTGAGCGCATCATCGCGCTGCGCGCGCGCTTCGATCAGCTCATTGCTGGCGCCCTCAACCCCGCTTCTGCCCGCGGCCTGTGCTTCAGCCTCGGCGGCGTTGGCGAGATCGTCAAGGTTCGGCTCGTCGTCGGTGATGTTGTGATCGTGTTCACTCATGTTGTTCGAGGTCGTTTAGTGACTGGTACAGCTCCTTGACCGGTGGCCCGCAGTGATTCTCGGAGCTTCACAGCCCCTGCACTCTACCGCGTACATTCTGAGTCCGCCGTACGGGGTAGCAGGCACGGATCCTATGCATCTCCGGTAAAGACTCCCTTAATCTTCTCCAAAAAGCCCTTCTTCTGCGGCAGTACATCGACATCTTCCGTTGCGGCAAAATCTCTGAGAAGCTGCTTTTGCTTATCGCTAAGCCTCTTGGGCACTTCCAGCAGGATCTGCACAACCTGGTCGCCGGTGCGGTGCGAACGCAAGTCGGGCAGGCCTTTGCCCTTCAGTTTGAACATCTCGCCGTGTTGCGTGCCGGAAGGTACCTCCAGCAATTCGGTCCCTTTCAGCGTCGGCACATCGATCGCCGCCCCGAGAGCCGCCTGCGTAAAGCTGATCGGCACCTGGCAAACGATGTCGTTTCCGTGCCTGCTGAAGAGTTGATGCGGCTTGACGGCGATATAGCAGTGCAGATCGCCGGCCGGGGCGCCGGGTTCGCCGGGTTCTCCTTCGCCGGCAATGCGGACCGCCTGACCCTCGTGTACGCCAGCTGGAATCTTGATCGAAACAGATTTCTTGCGAAGCTGCCTTGCGGTGCCGCCGCAGGACTTGCAGAAGTCCTTGATGACGGTGCCGCGGCCTCGGCAATTGGGGCAGGTGGTGACCATGCGGAACATTCCGCCGAAGCCCTGCTGCGCGACGCGACCCTGCCCGCCGCACTGGCCGCAGGAGACTGGTTTCGAACCCTGCTTTGCGCCGGTACCATCGCAGGTAGAGCAGAGGTCTTGCTTTTCAAATTCGATCGACTTTTCGCAGCCGCTGAGAACCTCATTAAGAGTCAATTCGACCTGTGTTTCGAGATCAAACCCGCGTTGCGCCCGCCGTTGTCCACCGCCGCCGCGCCCGCCACCTATTCCGCCAAACCCGCCGCCGAAGATGTCCTCGAACATCGAAAAGATGTCGCCGACATCCATGTGCGAGAAATCATGCTGGCCTTGGACGCCCTGATGCCCAAACTGGTCGTACCGCTGGCGCTTGTTGGGATCGGACAGGATTTCATACGCTTCGGCACACTCTTTGAAGTGCAGTTCTGCCTGGGTATCGCCCGGATTGCGGTCGGGGTGATACTTCATCGCCAGCCGACGATATGAGCGCTTGATCTCCTCACTGTCAGCGGTCTTGGTGACGGAGAGGATTTCGTAATAATCGCGTTTAGTTGTTGCCACGGACATACCTGGGTTATCGGCTACAGGGCGGCAAGGAACTGATCGACCGTCACATTCGCCGCACGAATCAAATTGCGAGGTGTGCCGCGGGCAACTTCCTTGTGGTCTGGCACGGAAAGCGAGACGACCTCTCCGGCCTTCGTCATAATGATGTGACTGGCCTGCTGCCTGTCAACCGTCCAGCCGAATCGCTGGAAAGTTTGCGCTACCTTCCGGCCGCTGATCACTGGAACATGCGAGCCCATCAGACCTTCACCTCGACCTGTTGCGTCTCGACGGTGAGGGGCAAGCCCTTTTCCGCGCGAACTTCAAGGCAAACCTTTACTGCTTTCTTCACGTTCGCAACCGCTCGAACTTTTGTCTTACCTTGACTCACGAAGCCGGGGATCGACAGGCATTCCGCGATCCACATGCCGCCCTCGTCGCAGCTAAGGGTTATCGCGCAATTCATCCAATCCCTCCACCCGTCATCATCCTGACTACCACCAATCGCGCGCCATGCCCACGAAAATGATGATGGTTGCAATCAATCTCGAGACAACACCAGCGGAATCAAGCTTGCCGCACTTCCAAAAAATGAGGCGGTGCGTTCCCTGGCAACTCGCTCGATCTGATCCTCAATCGATGACACGGTCTCCACATTGCTAATCCCGTTCAATATCAGCAGTGAAAGAGAAAATGGCACAATCAAGACCGCATTCCACCAGCCAAATTGATCGATCCAATCAAAGTCTAAAACTGCTGCCACAGCGAACGGGATGAGCAAAATCAGCAAAGCTACTCGTAGCCAGAAGCGAAGTCGCGCCATTCTTTTGCCGAACGAACCCTCACCCCAACCCTCTCCCGGAGCACCGGGAGAGGTTGCGGGTAGTCGTCCATCTAGACGACCGCACCCGCGACCGGCTCGAGCTTCTCGCCTTTGTTTTCCTTCAGTTCGGTAATGAGCACATCGGTCGTTAGCGCAAGACCAATCGCCGAAGCCGCGTTTAGCAATGCGGTGCGGGCAACCTTAGTCGGGTCGATCACGCCCATCTTGAACATGTCGCCCCACTCTTCGGTGGCTGCGTTGTAGCCATAGGTTTCACTCTTGTTTTCCAGAATCTTGGCGACGACGACTTCGCCGTCCTCGCCGGCGTTATCGACGATCTGGCGGGCGGGGGCACGCAGGGCTTCGGCGATGATGTCGAAGCCGAGCTTTTCATCGCCTTTGACCTTACTCTTTCCCGCCTCAACAGCTTCAATTGCGCGGAGGAACGCAACCCCACCGCCGGGGACGATGCCTTCGAGGGCGGCAGCCTTTGTCGCGTGCAGGGCGTCGTCGATGAGGTCCTTGCGTTCCTTCATCTCGGTCTCCGTGTTCGCCCCAGCTTTCACCACCGCGACACCGCCGGTGAGCTTGGCGAGGCGTTCCTGGAGCTTTTCCCTGTCGTAGTCGCTGGTGGTCGAATCGATCTGTTTGCGAATCTGGTCGCAGCGGGCTTCGATTTCCTTCTTCTTGCCGGCACCTTCGACAATGAGTGTATTGTCTTTGTCTACGACGATGCGCTTGGCAGAACCAAGGTCGTCTAGCTCGACGCTTTCGAGCTTGAGTCCCAAATCTTCACTGATGAACTTGCCGCCGGTGACGGTGGCTAGATCGCCCATCATGGCCTTGCGGCGGTCGCCGAAGCCGGGGCACTTCACTGCGCACACCTTGAGCACGCCGCGGAGCTTGTTGACGACCAAGGCTGCGAGAGCTTCGCTCTCAACATCTTCAGCGATGATGAGCAACGGCCGACTGCCGCCGACGATTTTGTTTAAGAGCGGGAGCAGCTCAGCGAGATTGCTGATCTTCTTTTCGTGCAGAAGTATGTACGCATCCTCCAGCACGGCCTCGAGCGTGGTCGGGTTGGTGAGGAAGTAGGGAGACAGGTAACCCTTATCAAACTGCATGCCCTCGGTGTATTCGAGAACGCTTTCAGTTCCCTTGCCCTCATCGACGGTGATCACACCTTCCTTGCCGACTTTCTGCATGGCGTCGGCCATCAGCTTACCGATGAGCTCATCGCCGTTGGCGCTGATGGTCGCGACTTTCTTGTAGTCGTCATAACCCTTCACCGGCTTGGATTGCGCAGTGATGGCGTCGGCGGCGACTTCGGCGGCTTTAAGGATGCCTCGTTGCACCTGAACCGGGTTCGCCGCGCCGCTGGTAACATACTTCAGGCCCTCGGTGTAGATTGCCTCGGCCAAAACTGTCGCCGTCGTCGTACCATCGCCGGCCACATCGCCGGTTTTGCTGGCGACCATGTTGATGAGCTTCGCGCCCATATTCTCAAACGGCTGCGGCAGCTCGATTTCCTTGCTGACGGTCACGCCGTCTTTTGTGATGCGCGGGCTTCCCCAACTCTTGTGCAGCACCACGTTGCGCCCGCGGGGTCCGAGGGTTGCCTTGACGGCGCGAGCCAACTGCGACAAGCCAGCGGCGATTTCGCCACGGGCATCCACATCGAATTTCATTTGTTTTGCGGCCATAATTCACTCCGGTTGCTAGTTATTGGTTGCTTGTTTCGTACCGTTGCCAGGGCTGTCCGGCTGCCGCTGCTTTCACCAGCAACAAGCAACCAGCAACCAGCAACTTATTCAAGAACGCCCAAAAGATCGCTTTCGCGCAGGATAACGAACTTCTGCCCGTCGATTTCCACGTCGGTTCCAGCGTACTTGCCATAGTAAACGACATCGCCAACGCGCACGCCGACCTCGGTGCGCTTACCATTGTCGTCAAGCTTGCCCGGTCCGACGGAAACGATTTTGCCTTTGGTGGGCTTTTCCTTTGCGGCATCGGGAAGATAAAGACCGCTCTTGGTCTTCTCTTCAGCTTCGGTCTGACGGACGACAACGCGGTCTGCTAGGGGTTTGAGTTTCATTTTATGATCCTTCGTTCTGCAATGATGAATTGTTTCATTGAATCAGGCGTCGGTTGCGAACACGGGCCTCCGGTGACTACATCATGTCATCCATCCCCATGCCGCCCATGCCGCCCATTCCACCCATGCCGCCGCCCATACCTCCCATACCACCCCCGCCGCCGTGGCCGTGGTCGTCGCCGGCACCGGCTTTCTTGGGCTTCTCTACGACGATGCAATCGGTGGTTAGCAGGAGGATCGCAACTTCAGCTGCATTTTGCAGGGCGGTGCGTTCGACCTTGGTTGGGGTGATGATGCCGGCTTTGAACATATCAACATAATCGCCGGTGAGTGCGTTGTAGCCTTCGGTATCTTTGCTTTCCAAGACTCTGCGGACAACCACGCTGCCGCTTACGCCTGCGTTTTCTGCTATCTGCTTTAAGGGAGCGAGAAGGGCCTGGCGGACGATTTTGCTGCCGGTGCTTTCATCACCTTCGAGCTTGAGATTGCCATTGCAAGCCCGGGTGGCCCGAACCATCGCCACGCCGCCACCGGCGACGACGCCTTCTTCCACTGCCGCGCGGGTGGCGTGCAGTGCGTCTTCGATGCGGCTCTTCTTTTCCTTCAGTTCTGCCTCGGTAGCGGCGCCGACATTGATTTGTGCGACACCGCCGGCGAGCTTGGCGAGGCGTTCCTGGAGCTTCTCGCGATCGTAATCGCTCGTGGTAGTCTCAATTTCCCTGCGGATTTGCTCGATTCGCGCCTGAATTGCCTTGGTTTCGCCTGCGCCCTCGATGATTGTCGTGTTGTCGTTGTCGATGGTCACTTTCTTCGCGGTGCCGAGTTGGTCAAGCTCGATTTTGTCAAGCTCGACGCCCAGGTCTTTCATCACCGCGGTGCCGCCGGTGAGTACGGCGATGTCTTCGAGCATGGCCTTGCGGCGATCGCCATAACCCGGTGCCTTGACCGCTGCCACGTTCAGGATCCCGCGCAGTTTGTTCACGACCAGTGTGGCCAGTGCTTCGCTCTCCACATCTTCGGCGATGATTAGGAGCGGTTTCTTTGCCTTCATGATCTTTTCGAGAAGTGGCACGAGCTTGTGCGCACTGCTGATCTTGTCTTCAAAAATCAGGATGAGGGGCTTTTCAAGTTCGCACACCAATTCGTCGGTGTCAGTGATAAAATTCGGGCTGAGATATCCCCGGTCGAACTGCATTCCCTCGACAACATCGATCTCGGTATTGAGGCTCTTGCCCTCTTCGACGGTAATCACGCCGTCCTTGCCGACTTTCATAAACGCATCGGCCATCGTGGTGCCAATCTCGCGATCGTTGTTGGCACTGATTGCCGCGACATTGGCGATGTCATCTTTCTTGCTGACATCAATCTTGCGGCTCTGCTTCTCCAGGTCTTTCACAACCGCGACGACCGAAGCGCGAATGCCGCGAGCCAATGCCATTGCATCAGCGCCTGCGGTCAGGGCCTTGTAGCCTTCCTTGAAGATTGCTTCAGCCAGTACGGTGGCGGTGGTTGTTCCGTCGCCCGCGACGTCGGAGGTCTTGCTCGCGGCCTCTTTCACCAGCTTGGCACCAATGTTCTCAAACTTGTCCTTCAACTCGACTTCTTCTGCGACGGTCACGCCGTCCTTCGTGATGGTGGGCGCCCCCCAGCCCTTGTCGATAACCGCGTTGCGGCCCTTTGGCCCTAGAGTCGCCTTCACGGCGCGGGCTAGTTTGGTCACGCCCTCCAAGAGTGACTTTCGGGCATCGGCATCAAAGGTAATGAGCTTGGCGGCCATTGATTGTATCTCCTTGTTTTGTCTGTAGTTATGTGATTTCTTTCCCCGGAGAGCAACCATGGGCTCCCTCCGACGGCGATGGCAAGGAAGCGAATACGGTGCCAGCACGCAACAGTTTGCTGCTGATTGGTTGTAAGTGATTGCCTTCAATATGGTTATGCAACTTATGTACACTGCTGCGGGCTGAGCAATCTTCAGTCTGGCGCCGTAACCGGGTGTCATAATGACAGGCTTTACTTCTCCACTGCTCATCGTGGCAGACTTGGGCTGTGGGGGGTATTCTGAGAGCCATCATGACGATCCAAGCGTTGCAGGAGAGGTTTGGTGTGCCGGGAGTCACCTTTAAGGAAGGCCGAGGCGGTCTGCCGCTGATCGCCATTGAAAACGCGGCGGCGGTCGCGGAGATATATCTGCTTGGGGCGACGCTGACGCATTTTCAGCGCCGGGGGCATGAGCCAGTGATTTTCGTCAGTTCTGAGGCGCTGTTTCAGGAAGGCAAAGCCATCCGGGGTGGGGTGCCCATCTGCTGGCCCTGGTTCGGACCCAAATGGGACGATCCCAAGGCGGGGCAGCACGGGTTGGTGCGCAACAAGCCGTGGCAGATGACATCGGCGATTGTGGTCGACTCCAAAACCACGCGGCTCCGGCTGGATAGTCAGGCGGGCGGGTTGAGCGTCGGCCTCGAAGTGGAGGTTGGCTTGAATCTCAAGCTATCGTTACAGACCAAGAACGGCTCGGACGCGCCGGCGAGGATTGAAGATGCCCTGCATACATATCTCTGTGTGGGCGACAGCCGTCAGGTAAGCATCGATGGCCTGGCTGGTGCCACATACATCGATAAAGTGGCAGGCGGTGAGCGCAAACAGCAGCCGTCGGAAGCGATTCGGTTCACCGGCGAGACAGATCGCGTTTACCTTCACTCCGAATCCGTCTGCAAGCTGACGGATCCTGTGATGCGTCGATGCATCACTGTCTCCAAGCACGGCTCGCGATCGACCATCATCTGGAACCCGTGGGTCGATAAGTCGAAATCGCTCGTTGATTTCGGTGATGAAGAGTGGCAGAAAATGTGTTGCATCGAAACCGCCAACGCCGCCGACAACCACCTGATGCTTTCGCCTGGCCAGACGCATGCGACCGTGGCAGAGATTGCCTGCGACACTGTCGAAACCGCGTGATTGGTTTAGGTTGCCGGGCAAAGCGGTCTGCGCAGCGATTCTTTCGGCAGATTCAACTGTACGTGAGGAACGATGAACCAACCCGTAGCGATCATTACCGGCGCCGGCCGGGGAATCGGACGAGCGACCGCGGTCGAGCTGAGCGGTCGCGGGTATGCCGTCGTGCTGGTTTCACGAAATGAGACCGAACTAGCGGACGCAGCGACCCGCTGCGGCAAGTCGCTCATCGTCCCCGCGGACGTGACGAGCGATTCAGATGTCGAGCGGATAGTCGCGGAATCGATCAAACGTTTCGGCAGAATCGATGCCGTGGTCAATAACGCCGGCTACGCGCCGATGCTTTCGATCGAGCAGACCTCCATCGAAGAGTTTCGCAAGGTGCTCGACGCGAATCTTACGAGTGCATTTGCCATGAGCAGAGCGTGCTGGCCGACATTTGTGAAGCAGGGGGGTGGCGTGATCGTCAATGTCTCATCTATGGCAGCGAAAGACCCTCGGCCAGGATTTGTTGCTTATGGCCCGGCCAAGGCTGGCGTGAACATTCTTGGGTTGACGCTGGCACGCGAAGGCGCGCCGCACGGCATTCGCGTACACACGATCGCGCCCGGTTCGACTGAGACAAAAATGTTTCGCGCCCTTCTCGATGAGACGGCATGGCCCAAAAGTAAGACCATGCCTCCTGAGGATGTGGCGGGGGTGATTGCGGCGTGCGTTGTGGGTGACTTGAAACATACCAGCGGCGAGACGATCTACTTGCGCAAGGAACCGGGGTAGCTCCGAGAGCCGTGCGCAAGCATAAAACCCACGGAAGAATTTCCTCCGTGGGTTCGGTGCAGATATTGCCGGGGTGTGGGTATGCCGGCAATACTGTGGGTACAGATCCAGCGACGTCAGGCGCGTCGTCGGCGGAGGGCAAGTAGTCCCGCGGTGCCGGCGAAAAGCCCCGCGGTTGCAGGTTCGGGCACGACGGTGAATGAGATACGAAACACGTCCGAGTTACCGGTGATCAAACCGCTGTCGAAGATGTATCCCGGTGCAGTTTGCAGGCCGTTGAAAGCATTGAGGTTGCTGAAGTTAAAGGTGACAGGGTTGTTCTCGTTCTCCCGCTGATCGTTCACTCCGCCGACGAGGAATGCTGCATTTGCGGGGTTCTGCGTCTCGGAGCCCGCATCCCAGATTTGGCTGCCGCGTTGCAAGATGCTTGCAAGGACCAGATTACCGCTGCCGTCAAACACCTCATACTGCTGGGGGTTGGCGTTGCCGATGAAGTGGTCATTACTCGGCACGACCATTGAGCCAAATGTGAAAAATCGATTCGAGGTATCGATCATGAAGGTCGCTGAGTTGGTTTGCCCGGGAAGAATCGGCCCGCCGGGGCCGGTGACCGTGCCGAGGTTGGCGTTCGGCTCGGCGGCCTGGAAAGCCGGAAACCAGTTTGCGCCTGATCCGCCTTCGGCGATCGTTACAATCGGAGCATCGGCAATCGTTGGAAAACCGAGCAAGAAAGCCACGGCGTTGTTGTCAAAGCTATCGAATGTGCCATTGCCAAAACCGAACCGTAACGGAGCAAACGAAATGCTGTTGGCTGGAGCCAGGTTCTCGACGGTGACTTGCACCGGCACGACCACCGCAGACGCACCCGTCGACAAACCCACGATGACGCCGACGGACAAAAATGCGAGCTTTTTCATGAAACCTCCATAGAGCAGAGAATCGCGCACGCCCCGGCCACCGACATATCGGCGACGCAGAATCGGGCGTGCCGGGGAATAACACCAGTTGCAAAGGTGTTATTCCCTTGGAGTGCAGATTTCGGTGGTGAATTTGTCGTTGCGTCGAAATGAGCCGTACGATACGGCTGCGATGAGTGATTTGTCGAATGATCAGGCCATGCCTTGCGCTTCGTTTCGCGCACTTGCGTTGGCGCAGTTCGATTCTCTTTATCGCATGGCGTATCACCTAGCCGGGAACCGCACGCAGGCCGATGACCTCGTGCAGGAGACATTCTTGCGCGCCTTGAAAGCACAGTTGCAGTTCGAGCTTCGCCCGGCTGGCATTCGACCCTGGTTGTTTCAGATTTTGACCAACATTTGGCGAAACGACCGAAGGGCAAGATCGGTTGAATCGCTTGCGGGCGATGATGCCGCGAATCTACCCGCCGATGAAGAGATTGTGGGCTCGGTTGCCAAGCTCGCCGACTTGGATTGGGATTTGGTGGACGGAGACCTGAAACAATCAGTGCACGACTTGCCCGACCCGCTCCGGGAGTGCTTTTTGCTTTTTGCGATCGAACAGATGAAGTACCGCGAGATTGCCGAAGTCCTGGAGCTTCCAATTGGAACGGTGATGAGTCGGCTGGCTCGAGCACGCAAGCAGCTTGTGGTAGCGCTGACAGCAAGCACGTCGCTTCCACGTGCTCACGCTCGTGCGCCGCTGCAAACGGGGGAGGTGGACGCGTGAGTAGGCCGGTTTCCAAGCTGGAACTGATCGCATTTGCCGACGGCGAACTGTCGCCGGCGCGTGCTGCCGAAGTTGAGGCGTTTCTTTCGACCAACCCCAGTTTGAGGGCGGAAATCGATTCGCTGCGGACACTCCGATCGCAAGCTGCACGCACACTACGCGCCGAGCCACAGAACCCACTGCTTCGGCAGCGGGTCGAAGCGTTGTTTGACGAGCCGGCGACCTCTCAACCCCCGACGGCACACCTCGTGCTTCCTCTAGCGAAGCGACGGTGGTGGGCATCACCCAAGCTCGCGATTGCAGCGGCAGTCATGATCTCGCTCGGGGTTGCTTCGTGGGTCATTCTTGCTCCCGAGGGTGAATCCGGCGTGGCGCAAGGCGACCGCGGCGAACTACTGATCGAGTTTCGGGACGGCAGGCCACCGGATGGTATGCCGGCGAGCATGATCCTGGTGGCGGTGCGCAAACACCTGACTTGCCAGCAAATGTCGGACCATTTCTACGATAGCCGCTTTCCTCGTGTTCTGGCGGAACTCGCGACACCCGCGGCGGCATTTCTTGGCGCGGATCCGTCGCTGCCCGACCTGTCGACCATCGGCTACCACTTCGCTGGTGCCGGGGGTTGTCGCATCACCGGCGGAGAGACGCTGCATGCGCTTTATCGATCAGATTCTCCGGCGAGCGAGGGAATCAGCGTTTTTGTGCAGCCATTCAAGGGGCAAGTGAGTTTTGAGGCGGGCCAGATCCTTGTGCTCGCAGGGCCGACCAGCAAGCACCAGATGCTCGCTTGGCGCACTGAATCCCTTCTGTTTTACGTCGTCGGTGATGAATTGGCGGCAACGGAACGAACTGCGGAGCTAATGGGTCAGCGGCTTTAAGGTTGAACTAGCCAAAGGGACGGCGTACAACGTCCTGGATGCGCCGACTCTTTCTAAAATCATGC
The DNA here is from genome assembly GCA_002343075.1 of Phycisphaerales bacterium UBA2421. Classification (GTDB taxonomy): domain Bacteria; phylum Planctomycetota; class Phycisphaerae; order Tepidisphaerales; family Tepidisphaeraceae; genus UBA2421. Next base: position 84,557 of record DDRH01000010.1, read on the forward strand.
GAACCGGGCGACATACTTGACGATGTCTATGTGCTTTCCAACAAGCAGCTTTCCGCCACCGCCAACGGGAAACATTTCATCAAAGGCTTCATCTCCGACCGAACCGCGCAGCTGACTGCGCGCATGTGGAATGCCACGCGTGAGATTTTTAACTACCTGCCTGACAATGGATTCGTGAAAATTCGGGCGAGGGTTGAAAACTATCAGAACAATTTGCAGGTGATCATCGAGTCGGTCGGCCCGGCGATTGAGGGCAGCTACGACATTGCCGACTTGCTGCCGACAACAGAAAAAGACATTCCGCAAATGCTGGCAAAGGTGGATGAGCTGCTTGGCAGCGTGCAGAACCGGCACGTCGCGGCACTGTTGCAGGCATATCTGGATGATAAGGAGCTGATGGGAAATTTCGCACGCGCCCCCGCGGCGATGAGCTTCCATCATGCATACATCGGCGGGCTGCTCGAGCACACACTTAACGCGCTCGAAGTGGCCGATGCTGTCGTGAAGTTTTACCCCGGGCTTAACCGCGATCTGGTCCTGGCGGGTGTGTTTCTTCACGACATCGCCAAGACGTGGGAGCTAAGTTACGTCACCGCCTTTGGTTACACCGATGGTGGCCAACTGGTAGGGCACATTGTTAAAAGCGCCATGTGGGTCGAGGAGAAAGCCAAGGCGGCCGAAGTGACGCTCGGGGAGACGATTCCGCGCAACCTCATCGATGTCTTGCAGCACATCATTCTGTCGCATCACGGCGAGTATGAGTTTGGCTCACCCCGGCTGCCCAGCACGCCGGAAGCGATCGCTGTGCACATGATTGAGAACATGGATGCGAAGTTGATGATGAGCCTCGGCGTCACCCGCGGCGAAGGCGTTTCTGAAGGGAATTGGACGGAGTACCAAAAGGCGTTTAATGGCAAGCTATATCGCCCCGATGTTGCCCCCGCCGATGCTCCGCTGACAGAGGCACTCCCGATTGTCGGCCCAGCGCCAACCCGCTCGCCAGCCGCTGAAACGCCGGCTTCGGGCAACGTGCAGATCAGCAACCCACTGTTCGCTGCCAGCGCGCCGCGAAACAAATGAACGGACGTCCAGCGCACACATTCACGCCCTAGGACATCGCTTCTCTGCCGAGCCTTGCCGCCTGTAGAAGACGCTACCCTACGCGGAGTGGTTACTGGCATCGGCCGCGAGTTGCTCCGATGCCTCAGCGAGGAATTCTTCGGCACGCGCGATTGCTTCGGCTTCCGTCTGGGTGCGCTCGCGCACGCTGACGAGTGAGCGAAACGGATGTTCAAGCCGATCATCGTAACACCCGAAGATCGCAGCACACGGCACGGCAGCCTCCCGGCATGCTGCGGCCACGCGAACGGGCATTTTACCTGCCATGCTGGCTGCATCGAATCGGCCCTCGCCGGTGATACACAAGTCGGCACCGCGGAGGCGATCGCGCAGGCGCGTGGCATCGATGGTAAGTTCGGCGCCAGGCCGCATCCCTGCTGCAAAAAATGCCATCATCCCGAAGCCCAACCCACCCGCGGCACCGGCCCCCGGCCGCAGAGCGATGTCTTCTACATTGCAGCGGATTGCAAGTAATCTCAGCCACTCATCAAACAGGTTGATTTGCGCGTCGGTCGCGCCCTTTTGTCTCCCAAACACGCGCGCCGCCCCGGTGTCACCGAAAAGCGGGTTTGATACATCGCATGCAACCGTGATCTCAATGCCCGATAGCTTGTCGCCACGGTGCGACTTGATGCGCACCACGCGAGGCAAGTCTCGGCCGCACAGTGGCTCGGTGAGACTGGTCGGCTCACCGCCATCGAGCAGTACCGGCAGACCGGCCGCGTGGCAGCAGCCGATGCCTCCGTCGATCGTCGCACTACCCCCGATTCCGAGGACGATTCTCCGGCACCCAGCCTCCACCGCGGCCAGCAGAAGTTCGCCTGTCCCGAAAGTGGTGGTGGCTTCCGGATTGTGGTCGCGAACGTCGGTCAGCAGTTCAATGCCCGATGCGCTGCTCATCTCGAGGACCGCCGTCAGATCGGGAAGCATCCCAAACGTCGCATCGACCTTCATTTCGGGCAGGGGGCCGGTGACGCGCCGGGTGACGCGCTCGCCACCGCAGGCGCGAAGCATCGTATCAACAAATCCCTCGCCACCGTCGGACATTGGGCAGCAATCAATAACTGCATCGGGGCGCGCTCTCCGGACGCCAATTGCCATCGCATCAGCCACGCGCACGGCGGAGAGGCAATTCTTGAACTTGTCAGGGGCAAGCACGACTCTCATCGGTGCGAAACCAATATCTGCGGCGACTGCTGGCTACAATGTCACAAAAATCGACCCCACGGCGTTCTGGCGCACCACGCCGAAACGGATGCGCCCCGATTGCGGCAGGGCGTTCATCAATCCCGAAAAGTCACTTTCATTGCGGACGATGTATCGCCCGATCTGCACAATCACATCGCCCGGCTGCACCCCGGCCCGGGCAGCGGGGGAGCGCGCTAGCACCTCCATCACCAGCATGCCATTCTCGACAGGAATGCCATACTTCTGCGAAAGCGCCGGTGTGAGCATCTCAAGCTTCAGCCCCAACCGATCGCGCGCAACCGCCAGGCCCTCGGGAAGCGGTAACTGCCTGGCCGCGACGGTTTCCGTGCTGCCGTCGATCAGCTCGATGCTCACCTGATCACCGTCGCTTAACTTCAACAGTTGCACATACGCATCGAGGATATCGCGCACCTCGCGGCCATTCACCTTCTTCACGGCTTTGCCGCCGAGCGTCACCTCCGGTGTGACCGTTGCCGGCGCCGCTAGCGCGCGCCGTTCGGTCAGTTGCAGCGGAAGATCGAGCTTGGCCGTCTGTTTAGGCGATAGCAACTCCGGAATGAGATCGCGAAGCGTGTTGACCTGAATCGCAAAGCCGATGTTCTGCGCGTCGCCCCGGATGGCAGTGTTGATGCCGATCACCTGCCCATATGCGTTCAGCAACGGCCCGCCGGAGTTGCCGGGATTGATCGCTGCATCGGTCTGCAACACGTCCTTCAGCGATATCTGCTGGTTGATGGGCAGCTCTCGGTGTAAGGCGCTGACAATTCCTGTGCTCACACTATGCGAGTAGCCGAGCGGGTTGCCGACTGCGATCACCGGCTCGCCGATCATCAGGTCGCTGCTATCGCCGAGCGGAAGTGTGGGGAACGGCCCCGTCTCCCCGATTTTCAGCACAGCAAGGTCCGCCTCGGCATCAGAGCTGATCACCTCCGCGGGTAGTTTGCGACCGTCGGCCAGCTCGATCGTCACGGTGCGCGCGCGGTCGATCACATGATGGTTCGTAATCACATACCCATCGGGATGCGCAATGAAACCGCTGCCCAGCGAGCCGGCATCGCGCTCGACGATCTGCCCCGGCCCGAACTGTTCAAAGAACGGATCGCCCCCAAACGCGCTGACGCGCTGACGCACACGCTTGGTCGCCGAGATGTTCACAACCGCGTCTTTGGTTTTCTCAAACACACCGACGGTAACGGTCTTGCGAAGGTTGATAGCTTCGGGTGGCTCGGCTTGTGCAACAAGCGCACAAGCCGCGATGCCCGCGACGGCGGCAATGGATTTGATCATGGTATTCATCTTCCTCCTACACGCTTCAACCCCGGAAAAGTTCTACCTGCATATTAGCGCCGATCAACGCGGATTTTTCAAAGGAACGCCCGAGATTCGAGAACGCGCCGCACCGCTTTGCAAAGTCTGCCTCTTTCATCTGCGTTCATCTGCGTTAATCTGCGGCGGTTGAACCGTCTAAGCTGGAGAATAGTAGGGATGAAACCAATCAACATATGCCTTGTCGGTCAGAAGTTCATGGGCCGGACCCACAGCAATGCGTTTCTGAAAGTCGGCAAGTTCTTTGATTGCCCGCGCGACCCCGTCATGCACACCATCTGCGGGCGCAACCTCGCCGAGCTGCGCGAGTTTCAGTCGCGATGGGGATGGAAGCACGCCACCACCGACTGGCGCGCCGCGGTGACCGACGCGCAGATTCATTTGGTCGACATCGGCACACCCAACCACCTTCACAAAGAGATGGCCATCGCCGCGCTCGAGGCCGGCAAGCACGTTGCCTGCGAAAAGCCGCTCGCCGGCACGCTCGCCGATGCCCGCGACATGCTCGTCGCGGCGAGGCGCGCCAAGCAGAGCAAGACGTTCGTCTGGTACAACTACCGCCGCTGCCCCGCGGTGGCGTTGGCGCATCAACTCGCGCGCGCCGGCAGGCTCGGCCGCATCTACCATGTGCGGGCGCACTACCTGCAGGACTGGGGCGGGCCTGACGTGCCGCTACTCTGGCGATTCCAAAAGAAATACGCCGGCAGCGGGGCACATGGCGACCTCAATGCCCACATTATCGACATGGCCCGCTTCATCACCGGCGATGAAATCACCGAAGTCGTCGGCTCCATCGCTGAAACGTTTATCAAAGAGCGCGCCATCGTCGACGAAGGCCCCCGCGGCGGAATCGCCGGCGGCACGCGCGGCGCAAAACGCAAAGGCAAAGGCGATGTCGATGATGCCGTGCTTTTTCTCGCTCGCTTCAAGCAAGGCGCCATCGCCACTTTTGAAGCCACGCGCCTCGCCACCGGCAACCAGAACAAAAACGGCATCGAAATCAACGGCGACAAGGGCAGCATTCGCTTCAACTTCGAAGACATGAACTACCTCGACTACTACGACGCCACCGCCGAGCGCAAGGTTCAGGGGTGGACGCGCATCATGGCCACCCACGCCCCCGATCACCCCTACGCCGGCAACTGGTGGCCGGACGCGCACATCCTCGGCTACGAACACGGCTTCATCAACCAGACCGCCGACATGCTCAACATCATCGCCGGCAAAAAACCCGTCGTGCCCATGCCCGATTTCGAAGACGCCTACAAAACGCAACAAGTGCTGGAGGCCGCCATCGTCAGCGCCGAAGATCGCCGGGCGGTGAAGACCGCGGAGATGGAATGAAGGCGTGCCGACACGCCGGGGAAGAGGCACGGAGGCATATAGGGAGATGGGGAGATAGGGAGATAGGCACGGGGGCACAGAGGCACGAAGGCACAGAGGCGGAGAGGCACGGAGGGACGGGCTAGAAAACGAGCGAGGCCGGCAGTCTGAGGCTCGCCGCCTGCAGCTTCGTGCTGCAGTCCTGCTGCTTCGTCACGAACTCCGAACTGATCACCTTAGTCACCCCAAACGCCTCAGGCGTCGCATCGATCAACGCCCCAAAATTGACCGCCCACGCCCGCAACGCCTCATCCTTCTTGGGCAGATAATCCTTGATCGCCATGTCGCATCCTTCCCTTTCTAATAGAAAAAGGACAGGCGACACGAGGCCCACGCGGGCCGAGATATCGCCTTATCTTGGAGGTATCGGGTGGATGCGGAGACGAGTTAACTCCTCACAAGAGAATTCGCCGGATGAATGTGAAATCTCTCGCCGAAAACCCCGCTGCCACTCGCCGGAACATCCGTTTCGAAATCGGCCGATCGGCCGCAAATGCTTCAACTCCGACTTGACAAACGTCCGCTCCGCGCGCGATCATCGAGATGTCAGTCGAGCGACCCGACCCGACCCGCCGGCTCGGCTGCCAAGGGTTCTTGACGCGTCGGCACCGACCTCTCGGCGCACAGCATCAGCGGCATCGGCGACCCACCAATGCCGCAGGGTTCAACGGGGCCTCGGGGCGTGAAGGGTGGTTCTTGTGTTCTCGGCTTTCTTCAATTCATCGGCGGCAAAGATGTGCTCGTTGTTCCGTCCGTCCGTCAGCAACGGGCATGCCTTTGATCCAAGAAATCGGGCCGCTATGGCCGTATTTAGCACCGATTTCCTGGAGTCTCGCCTCCACTTCGGGTTTTCAGATTTCAGCTATGGCAACGGGGGCTTCATTACGACCGATATCGGGACGAGTTCGACCGACACTGTGTTCGACGTGGCGATCCAGCCAGATTTCAAGTCGGTGGTTGTTGGAAGCACGGGCAACGACTTTGCCATCGCGCGATACAGCAGCGATAGTTCATTGGACGAGGCTTTTGATACCGACGGCAAACTTGTACTGAATCTCGGCGGCACCGACATTGCACACGGTGTTGCGGTCCAACCCGACGCAAAGATTGTCGTGGTTGGTGAATCCGCCGGAAACTGGGCGTTGACCCGCCTGAATGAGGACGGTTCACTGGACACTACGTTCGACAGCGACGGTAAGGTCTTCACTGACCTCGGCGCGAGCATTGACACGGCGTGGAGCGTTGTTCTCGATCCCGCGACAAACAAGATTTATGCTGCTGGGATTGGTGGCGACACCGGCGGGAACCCATATGTGGTCATCTGCCGCTACAACACCAACGGATCACTCGACACCAGCTGGGATGGAGATGGTAAAAAGTACACTGGGTTCGCAAGCGACAACTGCGCGTATTCGATTCAACTCGATGGCAAAGTTGTAATCGCCGGAAAGCTCAACGGAAACTTCCTTATCGCGCGCTACAACACGAATGGCACGTTTGACACGTCATTTGATGGTGACGGAAGGCAAAGCGTCGACTTCGGAACATCCTCTGACAGCGGTTATGGCTTGGCCGTTCAAAGCGACGGAAAGCTCGTCGTTGCTGGGGTGAAAGGCACGGGTTCCAGTGGTCAGTTCGCGCTCGCCCGGCTGAACACCAACGGATCGTTGGATAGCACGTTTGGCTCGAGTGGAACGGTAACCACAAGCTTCACCGGTGGTAACGCCGCCGCATATGATGTGCGCGTCCTTGCCGACGGCCGAATCGTTGCCGTGGGTGGCGCGAATTCCGACTTTGCAATCGCCAAGTACAATTCAAACGGTACGCTCGACACAACGTTCGATACCGACGGCCTGGCGACGCTTGACCTCGGCGCTACCGAGTTTATCCGCGCTGGAGATATCGACGGCGAAGGGGTTCTTACGGTAGCTGGTTCGTCGGGTTCAGATTTCGCACATTCGCGTGCCTACGTTGATCGACTGGTCGCCGCAACGGCGCCCAGCGCGTCGTCGACAGCTCCGTCGACGCTGCTTCTCAATTGGAGTGACGGCAATTTGGGCGAGTCGTCGTGGCGCGTCGAGCGTGACGCCTCTTCAACGTTTCCAGCTCCAGAGTCGATCCTAACTGGGAAAATGTATGAGGCAGAATGGCTCGACGGCGAATTGGAGGAAGGACACATCTATTATTATCGATTGACCGCGTTAAGCCCCAGCACTTCCTCAAGCGTATCATCCGCTTTCGCTGGTATTGCCGGTCCACAAAACGCGGGTTCATTTTTCATCGCCAACGGTGTGAACGCGCTTGATCGCGTTCTGACTTGGGATCAACCGTCCATCGCGTCCTACGGTGCGGTCGAACTAGAGCGATCCACGGCGTCTGATTTCTCGCAGAATCTCACGACCATTTCCGTGTCGTCCGGTGCGATCACCGTGACCGACACATTGCCTGCGGCAGGCGACTATTACTACCGCATTCGGCGAGTTGGCAGCGGCACCAACGCACTTACTGGGCTGACGATTTCCGCAGCCTCGGAGTACGAGTACGTGTCGACTAGCGACACCGCAAGCAGAAACACGGTGACAGCGCCGATCACGCTCGTTCGCGACGATCTCTATTCGCGTTCCGGGGTAAGTGATCTTGCTCCGGATGGAAGTCGATACATCCTCGTTGGCGATGGTAACTCGCTTCATTTCAGTGGGGTCGGCACCAACACCAATACCCAGCAAAACAAGAGTTGGTTCGCGAATCAGACAGATGAGTCTGTCCGTCCCCAAGCAGATATCAACTGGTCAATTACGACCACCCCGGGTGGTACCAACGTCGTGAGCTACCGCGGATACAACGCTGCTCATATCTTCTCAGGCGTCGGAAATCAGTACAAAATCGCGATGAACATCACTCCTGCGGGGGGCACGCTGCTTCAACCTGTGTCCGGCCAGGCCGAAACGGCAACCGTGTACGTTCGCGTGGTCGCCAACGCGCGCGACTCGGCTAATCGGACGATTTATGTCGCAGGCGATCAGGATACGGGCGCACACTCAGAGTCGGATTTCACTCCCACAGGTCCAACCCAGACTCCGCCAGACCCCGAGCGCGGCCTGCTCGATGCCAAACCGATCAAACTTCGAGACCTTCAACGGTTCTGTTTCAAACGCGGGTTTACACAGGATTTCAAAATTCTTTTCAAACGGAATCGCACTTTCAACTTTCAGCTGCGCAATCCGTATTCGGGCGGTAGTGGAACCGCTGACGTTGCTTTTCAACCGTTTCGCTTGACCAACATCGGAAGCGGGGGTGTCAGCTCACCGGCGTTTACAAACGTGCTGATTAGTGCGTACGGCTCCGGAGCGCTTCCTCTCCCAACATTCGATCTGCGCGCTGGTACGACGTTCAGCGCACTTGAGTACGCTGCAAATGGGAACAATCAATTCATCGACATCAACTCTATTCGGATGCTCGGTTCACTCGCGATTTCAGCCGACAAGAAGACGATCAATCCGCGCGGGCAGGTGCTGAACCCACGCGGTTCCGTCCTTTCGATATCGAGCGTCAAGTACGACCATGTGAATTTTGGAGTGAACACCAATCACAGTTCGCTAAATGGGTTCCTCATTCAGAACGTCGAGACCGTTTCTAGTCCGAACAGTTCAGAACTTGGACCGACAGGCAACTACTTTGCATACCTCGCAGGTGGATCGAATGTTTTTATCAACAAGTGCAAGACGGGAGACACGCTGCAGAAGGATCACAACATGCGGCTGTTCGCCGACCGCCTGACGATTGCCGATTGCGATCTGCGAAACGTCACGGATTGGAGTAGGTTCATCGGTCAACTTGATAAGGATCATCTGGACGATGGAAACACGAGCGGCGCAGACCGAAAAGGAATGCATACCATTCGACTGAACGACGGCGATTACATTTGGGCCACGGGAAATCGCATCACCGGTGGTCAGATTTATGTGGGCAAGTTCGAGAGGGGCAATAATACGACGTTCAGCGATGGAATCGTCAAGTACTTCGTTTTTGAGCGCAATCGGGTTTTGGCGGACAGCAATGAGACTAATGCCGATTTCATTCGCCAGCCCGAAGCAACGCCCGGGACAACGGGCGCGTACAGCTACAAAATCAACGACGCTAGAATTTTCATCAATGTCAAAGGCAACAGCAGCGGAGCGAAATTTGGCGTGTTGCGCAACAACCTGATTGAAAGCACGAATTCACCCTATGGGGTCGTTCAGATGCGCGTCAACGACGACGCGAACTACAAGTTCCTGCAGAACACCATCCGCTACCGGGGAGACGTTGGAACACCGGATTCATTCTTGAGGCTGGAGCGCCTTGGAACCGGCGACGGCGATTGCGCCATCTATGGGAATCTATTCGCTGAAGCTCCCAATGGCACGAAGGCAGTCAGACTGAGCGGGACCAATGCTCTGGCAGCCATTACGACCGGGAGCACCGTTCTAAAGGGCCACAACGTATTCGACTCCGCTTCCGCCTACATGGTCGGAACATCTACACCGACCTTGTCAAGCTGGAACGCACTCGGTGGAAGCGCCGATTTCGAGGCCGAGGCGACGATCGCGCGACTCACCGCAGTTCCGACACTCGTGAGCGGAGCCATTGAACGCAATTTTGATGTCGTCGGTGTCATCGACGACTTCGATGGGGGCACAGCGCGTCCGACAACAGGGCGGACTGCCGGTGCGTACGAGTTATAGTCGTTCTTAGATTTCGATCTGGGTTAGAATCATGCGTACCTCCACATTGCTTCGCGCACAGCTTGAGAGCCTCGAACATCGGATCACTCTGGCGGCAAGTGCGAGTCTGGATTCATCCGGACTGCTCACAATCCTCGGAACGGATAGTTTCGATCAAATCAGGCTGTCCCTTGTAAACCATGTGATTAGAGTTCGTGTTTCGACCGATTTTACACCTGCCCTCTCTCGCGACTTTGCATCAGGGGCCGTTTCCCGAATCAGTATCGACGCTGGCGCTGGGGGCGATGGGGTGACGGTCGATCCGCTCATCGAGCATCCTGTGACGGTTCGTGGGGGCGCGGGCAGGGACAATTTGTCAACGGTGCCACCGGGGGCGACCATTCTTAGTGACTTCCGGGATTCTTTGGCCCCCCCCGAGAATTCGCTAATCCAATACATTGAGGAAGATGTTTTTTTCGTTCCTTCCTCATTCGAGTTTACGGTGGAGACGACACACGATCCGGTGCCATTGCTGAATGTGACGCTTTCGTTAAGCAATGGTGAGTTCGCAAATGAGAGTTGGCCGTTCAATTCTGACGGGATTGTCATTCGGCTCTCGGATCCGAGCGACATCGTGTCCGTCAGCAATCAACCTGGCACATTTCCGCTACATCTGCAAACCGGACTCGGCGCAGATACGATCACCGTACGCGGCGAAGGATTAATTTCGGTGGACGCTGGCGGCGGACCCGACATCATTAACGGAGGGACGTTTGCAGGCGGGCCCGC
>DDRH01000010.1:95197-95635 GCA_002343075.1 Phycisphaerales bacterium UBA2421
AGGAGGGACGTTTGCAGGCGGACCCGCTCCAACGCTAATAGGTGGAAGCGGCGATGATTCCATTGAGGGAAGCATCTCGGCGGACGTCATCAGCGGAGGTTCAGGCAGCGACACAATCCGCGCCAACGGCGGAGCCGACACACTTGAAGGCGGAAGCGGAAACGATCGGTTTGAGTATCCGTCTGGAGATTTCGTCCTCAGCGGCGGTGCGGGCATCGACAAAGTCAGCTATGAGGGAAGCGACTTTAGCGTAAGCCTGAGTCTCGACAGCATCGCCAACGATGGACCAACCGGCAGCGCGGGTAATGTAGCCAGCGATGTGGAAAATCTCACCGGCGGAGACAGAGCCGATTCCTTGCACGGCAGCAACACGGCAAACGTGCTCGTGGGTGGTGGCGGTGACGATACCCTCCGCGGCGGGGCCGGCAACGATACGCT
>DDRH01000010.1:95752-96691 GCA_002343075.1 Phycisphaerales bacterium UBA2421
GGCAACGATACGCTCATCGGCGGCGGTGGTCGCGACAAACTCTACGGCGACGCCGGCGATGATCTGCTGCCCGGCCGCGGCGGGAGCAAAGACCGCCTCGATGGCGGCGACGGAACCGACACCGCCACCGCCGATGCCGGGCCGGATGTGTTTGATCTGGTGTTCAATGTCGAGACCGTCAACTGACAGGAGGCTTGACGAACGCACCGGATCTTTCGCGAATGTCCCTGAAAGCCTGATCTACGTCCCCGGAAGTTTCGGGGACGCCCCCGGAACTTCAGCTACTTCCCCCGAAACCTCAATCTATGCCCCCGGAACTTCAGTTACTGCCCCCGGAAGTTCCGGGGACGCCCGCGGAACTTCAAATACTTCCCCCGAAACTTATATCGATGCCCTCGGAACTTTCGGGGACGCCCCCGGAACTTATATCTAGGCCCCTGGAACTTTCGGGGGATTCCCGCGAGGTCGGGTTAGCGGCCCTGCGTGGGTTGGCTGTGCGGCGATGAGGGGAATATCGGGCGGAGAAGAGAAAGGGGTCAGGAGTCAGGAATCAGGAGTCGGGAGTCAGGGGTCAGGAATCAGTTGACCGCTGACCCCTGAACCCTGAACCCTTCTCAATCTCGCGCCTCGGTTGGCCGATGTTGGCTGATATGGAAACGCCAATCACCGTGCGGCGGTTGGGTAAGGTGGATGCACAGGCGACGATCGCGCCGCGGGTGGGGGGCAGGTGTTGGAGTCGGCGGGGGTGAAGCGGGCGTTGCCCGAGGCGGCTTGACGATGCTTGCACTATCGATTCGACAGCCATACGCGGAACTGATCCTGCGCGGGATCAAGACGATGGAGTTTCGGTCGCGCCGGACGACGCTCATCGGGCAGCGGTTTTATATCTACGCTGCGGGGAAGAAGTGGAACGGCGCGACGGCGGAGGCGACGGCGGAG
>DDRH01000010.1:96841-98925 GCA_002343075.1 Phycisphaerales bacterium UBA2421
CGGCGGAGGCGACGGCGGAGGCGAAGGTGGCGGGAAAGGCGGGGAATTCGATCTGGTCGCGTGATGTTGCCGCGGCGACGGCGCCGCCTTGGATGGTGGAGCTTGCCGATGCGCTTCGGCTATTCCGCCACGAGCTTCCCACCGGGGTGATTGTGGGCAGCGCGATGATCGATGCGGTGACTCAGCGCGATGACGGGATGTGGCAATGGCACCTTGCGGGAGTGGAGCGGGCGAAACGGCTGAGAAAGCCGGCGCGTCACCCGCAGCCGGCGTGGTTTCGGCCGTTCTGAGCGCGCGATGACCGTCGGCGGGGCTTTGTGTGACGGGAGTGGGCGGGTTAGAACATATCGCGATGGCCTGGACGAGTTTGTGTGATGTGGATGAGCTGATTCCCGATCAAGGCAAGTATGTCGAGATCGACGGGTTTCAACTGGCGGTGTTTCTGCACGGGGGCAAGGTGTTTGTCATGGACAATCTGTGCCCGCACGCCGGAGGGAGCATGGCCGGCGGGTGGGTGGAAGACGGGTGCGCGGTGTGCCCATGGCACGCGTGGGCATTCAAACTCGACACGGGAGAACTGCACGACGGGGGCGCGTTCGGCGGCGGGGTGATGATCCGAACGTATCCGGTGAGGATGTTTTCCCGCGAAGGCAAACCCGACCTGGTGCAGGCGGACTTGCCGATGGTGTGATCTTGAGCCGATTGAAGTTGCCCGCTTCGCATGCCGAAAGCTAGAATGGTGGTTATGAAGACGTTGCAGATTACGATGAAAGCCCGTTCGGTTGAGCGGTTGGATACGCTGGTGAAATCAAGGCAGACCAACCGGTCGGCCATGATTCGCGCGCTCATCGACGACGCCTATCACAAGGCGCTGATCAAAGAGAAAGAACGCACTCATCGTGACGGGTATCTGAAAATTCCTGTGACCAGAGACGAGTTCGGCGGCTCCGCTGATGACAAAGAGGGTTGGACGGACGATTGGGATGTCTGGGAGAAGCTATGGAAAGAGTGGAGCGCGGCGAAATCCGATGGTGCGCGTTCGAAAGACCGAACAAAACGCGCCCGGTCCTCCTCCTCACCCGCGATGCGTCGATCCCCTACCTCGACGAAGTCACGGTCGCGGAAATAAGTTCCCGAGTTCGGGGGATCGCTTCAGAAGTGCCGCTTTCCGAGGTCGACTGGATGCCGAAAGAGTGTGCGGTCAATCTGGATCATGTTCGTACAGTGCGGAAGGAACGGCTGGGAAAGCGGATAGCGAGCCTGTCGCCGGAGAAGATGCGTGCAGTCAGGATCGCGCTGCTTTTTGCGCTGGGATTTGACGACCGGTAGAGGCGCATCATTCAATCGTCATGATGTAAGCGACCAGATCATCCACATCCTGCAGCGATCGCGGGGGTTTTTGGTAGTCGATAGCGGGCATGGTCGGGCCGTAACCCTGCATGATCTTGTTGTTGGGGTTGATGATGGCCCATTTTACATGGTTTTCGTCGACGCGCTCGCTGCTGCCATCGGTGTATTGCACCTCGGAGCCGAAATAGCCTTTCATGGTTGGGCCGAGGCCGTCGTCGCCGTTGGTACTGTGGCAGGTGTTGCAACTGAGTTGTTTGAAGAGCAGCTTTCCGCGGTCGGCGACGCCTTTGCTTTCACGGGTGGTGGCCTGTGCAAGGGAACGTGCGATGGAAGCATCAGTGGCGCGGGCGGGGCGCAGGCAGGCAATGCCGAGAAGAACCGAGTTAACAGCCACGAGAATGAGGATTGCCGAGCGATTCATGCCTGTCTCCGAGTCGGCAGGGTGCCAAACGCGCCGCCGCCGCAGTTAGGTTGTGTTGATGGCCGATAGTACATGGGAATGAGCGTTCCGGATATCAGCATCATCGTGCCTGCGCTAAACGAGGGGGCAAACCTTCGTCCGCTGACCGAGCGCATCGCCGCGGCCATGGCGGGTCGGCGGTATGAGATTCTGATTATCGACGATAACAGCAAGGACAACACCCCCGCAGTCTGTCTGGAGCTTGCCAGGAGTTATCCGATTGAGTTGGTTGTCCGCACGAAGCCAGTGAATGGGCTTGGCGGCGCGGTGCTGC
>DDRH01000010.1:99042-101025 GCA_002343075.1 Phycisphaerales bacterium UBA2421
CGGTTTTGCCGCAGCGCGGGGCGATATTTTTGTGGTGATGGATGCCGATCTACAGCACCCACCTGAGAAGCTGCCGGAACTGCTTGAGCCGATTGAAAATGATCAGGCCGAATTTGCGCTGGGTAGCCGGCATGTGGAAGGGGGGAGCACCGGGCAGAAATGGGGCTTGTTTCGCAAGCTCAACAGCGGAGTGGCAACGTTGCTCGCGAGGCCGTTCAGCGGGAACGCCAAAGACCCGATGAGCGGTTTCTTTGCGCTTCGCCGCGAGACTTTCGACCGCGGCGAGCGACTGATGCCGCTGGGCTACAAGATTGGCCTTGAGCTGATGTGTAAGTGTCGGGTGAGCAAGGTCGTTGAGATTCCCATTCACTTCGCCGAACGCTCCGCCGGAGAGAGCAAGCTTAGTTTGCGCGAGCAGTTTCGATATCTCGAACACCTCAGCAGGCTTTATGACTTCTGCTACCCGCGTCTTTCGCCCATTGCGAAGTTTCTGATCGTGCTGCTGATCGGCTGGGCGGTGGGGCTGGGGATCTTTGTCCTCACGCTGCAGCAAGGGATGAGGACTGCGTGGTCGCCCATTATCGCGTATAGCGGGTTCATTTTTGTGACGGCGGTGTTTCACCGGCGATACATCAAGGCGCAGCGGGAGTTTATCTTGACTCGAGCTCCTTGGCGGGAGTTTGCGCTGGTGTCGATGGCCGAGTGGCTCGCCTGCGCAGCAGCGGCTATCTGGCTGGCTACTCGCGTAGCAGGGCATTCACCGGTCGAGATGTTTCTCATCCCCTTCGCAGCAGGGACGATTGTCAGGTACATGCTGAGAAAAGAACTCATGCATGACATTCGTGGGCTTCGGCGGGAACTACGGCGGGAAGAAATCAGCTGACGCCGGCGAGATTGCGGCCATCGATGTTGCGCAACACATTCAGAAGCCCATGCAGGTGCAGCGGCTTGATGAACACCTGCACCCGCGATTTCACAGGCTGGTGGCTGAGCGAATGCGTGAACTCATCAGCGCCATCAGAAAACACGGCGACCCGCCGGGGCGTTGACTCGGTTGGCAGTGCAGCAAGCTGCTCAAACAGTCGCCGCTTCTGATCGGCGGTGGGAAGATCGATCACCAGCAAGTCGGCCGCTGGGCCGCTCAGGAGCTTCATTGCCTCGTCTAGTGATGAGACCCCGTTGACTTCATGGCCCAACCCTGACAAGAGCCGGCACGCAGAATGCGTCGGCTCTTCGGTATCTTCCTCGCTAACGACTACGGCACGGAGAATCGAATGCTCGGCTGTTATCGTCATAGTTCGCTTACAGTAGCGACCTCCCCGCCTCACTACAAACACAGAAAGTGCCTGAAACAAATCTTCTCGAATCCTTAACAATTCGATTTATCCCGATGTCAATGGGCGTCAGAATGGGCATGGGTGAATGTGCTCAATTGTGGAGAAGATCACTGAATCTTGCCGCAGCGCGTGCTGGTCGACCGGTCTGTTTTCAGTCTGATCAGCCTGGAGTGGCTTGGGATGCCAGCCGTTGGCTAGTAACATGGGAAGCACGATGACCCGACTGGGGCTTTGGGATTATGTGAAGGCCGCGTTTAACGCCCGTCCGCTGGGGATGTTTGTCCCCCCGAATTGGGTTTTGATTGGGGCATTTACAGCACTCGGGTTCCTGAATCCGGGTTTTTGGGTGGTCGGGGCCGGGGTCGAACTGGCGTACCTGGTCGGTCTGGCAAGCAATAAGCGGTTTCAGCGGTTTGTGGTTGGCCGGCGGATGAGCCAGCAAAATCGCATGTTGGTGAAGAAGCAGGAAGATTTGCTGCGGCAGCTGAGCGTGGACGACCGGGCAGCGTATCTACTTCTGGACCAACGGTGCGACTCGATTCTGGAGCAGCAGAAGCAGGGGACGGGCGTGGCATCGCGTGCCGATTTGGCGATTCAGAGCGAAGGCCTGGGTCGGCTGATGTGGATCTACCTGCGTCTGCTCGTG
>DDRH01000010.1:101174-101357 GCA_002343075.1 Phycisphaerales bacterium UBA2421
CCCGCGCGGCGATCGTGCGTCTGTTGCATGAAGCAGCGGGCAACCAGCGGGAAGGGATCGACGCGCGCGTCCGACGGCTTAAACTGCAGATCGATGCACCCGAAATCGGCGTAGAACTTCGCCGCAGCCTCGAAGGCCAGCTTCAGATTCTCGAGCAGCGCGCTGCCAGCCAGCGCGAGGCGC
>DDRH01000010.1:101513-103535 GCA_002343075.1 Phycisphaerales bacterium UBA2421
CGCTGCCAGCCAGCGCGAGGCGCGCGACAATCTGGCATTTATTGAATCGGAGTTGACCCGGATCCGCGAGCAGGTGGAGCTGATCAAAGAGCAGTCGGTCTTAAGCAACGACCCAAGCACGCTCAGCATGCGCATCGATGAAGTCGGTTCGAGTCTGAACAGCACAACCCAGTGGATGCGCGACCGGCAGGATGTGTTTGGCAAGATTGAAGCCATGATGGAAGAGCCGCACGGACGGATGATGGCGGAGTAGCGATTGGAGCAACGATGAAGAATCAGGACAACGTCGGCCTGACCGGCCTGGGCAAGTTTATCTCATTCGTATTGATCGCAGGATTGATTGCGGTTGGCGGATATGTCTTCTGGGCGAACTCGAATCAGCCTCTGCCTGAGGTCGCAACCGATAAACCTGCCGACACAGCCGTGCCCGATGGGCGTCCGCCGTCGATTGGCGGTCCTTCTGCGCAATCGCCTCGCGCAGCCGATTCACCCCGGGATCAGCCCCAGGAAAAGCCTGCGGCGATCGCCATCGCCGAGATGAAGCGCACGCCCGACCGGCTTCCGGCTCCTGCACCGTACAAAATGCAGGGAGATGTGGTCGAGATCGAGCTAAGCGAGTATGCCGGGTACGCCGGCCTCATCGTTGCCAACGGCGGGCTCGAGCCGAACGACAGCTCATACTTCAAGCAGAAGCACGGCTTCAAGCTGAAAATCAAGCTGAGTGAGGAGGAAAGCTGGCCCGCGCTGAATCAGGGCAAAATGGCCGCGAGCGCGACCACCGTCGATGTCCTGGCGGTCTATGGCAGACAGTTTGATGTGGTGGTTCCCGCACAGATCGGCTTCAGCCGCGGGGCCGATGGGGTTGTTGTGCGCTCGGATATCAAGCGCATCAACCAACTCAAGGGCCAAAATGTTATCGTGCCACAGTTTACAGAAGGGGAGTATCTGATCCGCTATCTTGCACAAGAGGCCGGGCTGGCTGTGGCGATGCTTCCGGGTCTTGATTCACCCCGCGACCCCGACAAGCTCAACCTCGCGTTTGCCGACGGTGGATTTGAGGCGGGTGACGCGTTTCTTGCCGACCTGCAGGCGGGAGGCAACCAACTCGCCGGTTGCGTCACCTGGGCACCGAAAACCACCGAAGTCGCCGACGAATCCGACGGCAAGGCGGTGGTGTTGGCAACCAATCGCAATCTACTCATCATCGCCGACGTACTTGTTGTTAATCGCGGGTTTGCTCAGGCGAATCCAAAGGTGGTCGCCGGGCTTGTCGATGGACTGTTGCATGGCAACGCGCTGGTGCGGGCTAAGCCCGATGAGCATCTCGATCTCATTGCAAAGGCGTTTGACTGGGACAAGGCCGAGGCGAAGGTAGAGCTGACCAAAGTTCATTTGAGCAATGGCGCGGAAAACGTCGCGTTTTTCGCCGGCGCACTCGATGCCGCGGGGAGTTTCGGCGGGATTTTTAACTCTGCCGTGCTCGCGTACGGGCCGGCAATCATTCCCAACCCGTCCGACAGCGATCGCTTTCTCGGCCTCACCGCGCTCAAGGCGATGGAGACCGATGGTGCGTTTAAGGACCAGCAGATTTCCATCGCCCCCATTCGGACCACGACGGCCAGCGGCGCACTTGAAGTGAATCCGCTGCTTAGCAAGGACATTCGGTTTTTCTTCGAGCCGAACAGCGACGAACTTGACGGAGCAAAGGTCGAGAACACGAAGATGCTGGCAGACATTAAGAGGCTTCTGCAGGTCAGTCCCGGAAGCACGCTCCTGCTTCGCGGGCACGTCGACCCGGGCCGGGTGGCCGATTTTCGCAAGCAGGGCGGTGAAGAACTGGTCCGCCAGCAGGCGATGCGCGCCATGGACCTGAGCAAACGCCGTGCCGCACGCGTAAAGACGCTTCTGGTGGAACAGGAGAGAATAGACGCAGGCAGGATCGACGCTGTCGGACGCGGGTGGGAAGAGCCTGCGGGCAAGTCGCAGAGTGAGAACATGCGCGTCGAGGTGCAGTGGTTCACG
>DDRH01000010.1:103669-104203 GCA_002343075.1 Phycisphaerales bacterium UBA2421
CGTCGAGGTGCAGTGGTTCACGCTCGAGTAGCCCCGTCGTCGCTCCGATTCATCGCGTCATGAATGGGAGTGGTTTTGTGCCGCCGCAACGACTTTGGCGAAAACCGCGCCGTGGGGCAGGGTTCTCAGCATCGTAGTTGAACCCTTATCAGACCCGCGCATCGGCTCGCCAATGATCTTGAGCCTGTAACTGAATCGTGCAGCACCGGGTGAATTCTGGCCGATTACCATGACGTGACTAGACTCATTCGCACAGACCGGTGGTATCAACCCTCCGCGGCGCGATACGCCGTCCATTCGCTCGAACGTCGCCTGCTCCTTGCCGCGGGCGATCCCGACCTGAACTTCGGAACGCAGGGCTTTCTCGTCGGCGGTGATGCCCCAATCGAGAAGGCGGTGCGCGCGGGCACCGGAGTACTGTTCCTCTCCCGAAGCGAGAACGCGAGCAGTGCCGACATCAAGGTCTCGCGCCTGCTCGCCAACGGCCAGCCGGATTCCAGTTTCGGCATCAACGGCCAGTTCGTGCTCGGCCCC
>DDRH01000010.1:104346-105560 GCA_002343075.1 Phycisphaerales bacterium UBA2421
CTCCCGCCGACGATGTACCACTGGATATCACCGTCGATTCCAGCGGGCGAATCGTCGTCCTCGCCAGCCGCATCGATTTCCAGACTTCGGTGTTCGAGCAGTTCATCTTTCGGCTGAACGGCAACGGTTCGCTCGACACAAGCTTCAATGAGACGGGCGAAAGGGTTATCTCGACAGATTCTTCAACAAACTATGTCAGCATCGCCGTTGACGCGACAGGCGCAATCTACGCCGGCGGCGGCGGGCCGGGGTTTCTCCTTATGCAGAAGTTTGCCCCCGCCGGGCAGATCGACGACGCGTTTGGCAGCAGCGGCACGCTCTCGCTGAGCGCGCCGACCGGATCTGAATTCTCAGAGATCGTCGTCAGCGCCACCACAATCGTCGCCGCCGGGTCAGATTTCTCGAACAGCTTCATCTTCAGCCTCATCCCGACCGACGGCAGCAGTAACACCGGGTTTGGCACTGCTGGCGTGGTATCCATCCCCGGCGTGAGCGAACTGAGCGATGTTCGTATCGACTCGGTCGGCCGCATTGTGGCGATGGGATTTGATCAGGCTGGCGCGGTTGTGTCGCGATTTACCGCAACAGGTGCGGTCGATACTTCTTTCGCCGGCACAGGGCAAGTGACACTCGGCGCGACGCAGTTTGAGTCGATGGATGTTGGCCCTGCGGATAACATCAGCGTCGCCGGAACCGCAGGCAATGCCCTGATCGTCCGGCGGTTGCTCGGAGTCAATGGCCAGCTTGATATTGGCTATGGCAACGCAGGCGAGGCCCTGGGGCTTATTCCCGTCAGTATCGCCGCGCCGGGCGCGCCGACAGTCGTCGTGCTTCCAGACGCCTCGACCTTTGTTGCCGGCGGCGATTTTGAAATCGGGGATGCCTTCTACATCGCGCGATTTCTCGGCCAGAGCGCTGTCTTTGCAACCTTCGACAGCCGATCCGGTGTGCTCAGCGTCGCTGGTACGCCCGGGGCAGACCAGGTTTTCATCGACCTTGTTAACGCTCAGACCATCATCGCGCAGCTCGGCCCCAACCAGCTCTCGTTCAACGCGGCCGTGGTGGTGCTCATTAACATCGATGTTGGCAGCGGGCCGGATGGCGTCGTCATCTCGCCTACCGTGAGCGTGCCGCACACCGTGTTGCTCGGCGGAGGAAACAATTCATTCAGTAGCGCAAGCCTGGCACCCGCCACCGTCATCGGCGGGGGGGGG
>DDRH01000010.1:105725-106014 GCA_002343075.1 Phycisphaerales bacterium UBA2421
ACGACACGCTTTTCGGCGGGCCGGGAAATGACTTCCTCCAGGGCAACGGCGGCAGCGATCAAATCTTCGGAAACGATGGTAACGACACCGTCGATACAGGATCCGGAGGCGATATTGTCGACGGCGGCGGGGGTGATGACTCTCTCACAGGCGGAGATGGCGCGGACAATGTAAGCGGCGGCCCGGGCAACGACATCCTCTTCGGACGCGCCGGCCCCGATACGCTCAACGGCGGCGATGGGAACGACTCCATCGTCGGCGAAGACGGCAACGATCTGCTGCTCGGCGG
>DDRH01000010.1:106206-108017 GCA_002343075.1 Phycisphaerales bacterium UBA2421
AACGACACGATCGAGGGCGGTGCAGGCGCCGATACCATTGACGGTCAGGCGGGCGCCGACCTCATCTTCACCGGCCCCGGCGGAGGCTTTGCAACCGGCGGAATCGGCAACGACCGCATCGAAGGCGGCGGGGGGAACGATGTCCTCGACGGCGGACCGGGCAACGACACCCTTTTTGGCTTCGGCGGCGCCGATCAAATCAACGGCGGCACCGAAAACGACCTAATCGATACCGGATCCGGAGGCGACACCGCCAACGGCGAGGCGGGCGACGATTCCGTCCTCGGCGGCGACGGGGCCGATTTTCTCATCGGAGAAATCGGCAACGACACCCTCCGCGGGCGCGCCGGCGACGATACGCTCTCTGGCGGCGAGGGGAACGATCTCCTCGAGGGAGAAGCCGGCAACGACGCGATCATGGGCGATGCAGGAAACGATTCGCTCATCGGCGGAATCGGCAATGACGAACTCTCCGGCGCGGCCGGGGCCGACACCATCGACGCCGGCGCAGGTAACGACCGCCTCTTCGGCGGTATTGGCAACGACACACTCATGGGCGGCGATGGCTTCGATACCCTCGACGGCCAACTCGGGTTCGATCTGCTCTCCGGCGGGGCGGGCAATGATCTGCTCATCAGCGACGACGGCACCCGCGACACGCTCAACGGCGACCAGGGTCTCGACATCGCCCGCGGCGATATCGATGAGGCGTATGCACTCGTCGAGTACCTCTACCGCTTTGTGTAGCCGGATAACGCCAGCCGAGACGGTGACGCTCCTGGCCCGCCGGGCATCGCACCTTCAATATCACGAGCGGATTTGGTCAGCCTGCTACTGGCAGCAGAGGCCAATGTTGACCGCATACTCCTGCTCCGGCCCCGCACCCCAATACCAGTGGCCGCTGTCGCGCTGATACTGGCCATGATCGAACAACTCCACATGACCATCGGCTAGCACGACGTTGGCCCGGTCTGATCTACCGTGACGCAAGGTGGAAATCGTTCGATGTCCGATCGACTGCTTCCACCACATTTCAGGCGAGTTGCCGCCGCGCACCAGCCAATAGCCGTCGGCCGTTGTAAGGAAGTCGTTGCTGTTCGGGGCCTTCTCACCCATGAAGATGATGCGCGACGCGTCCATCTTCGCCGCGTTGCGGTTGGACCAGTTGGGCATGTTCGCACACGGATTGATGCCGTAGCTGGCTGTGTCGGGCAACATCAGTTCATCTGGTACCGCCGGACATTGCAGCATGCGTTCGCGGCGAACCTCGTCGCGCGGCAACAACGGCGTCAACTGGGCAAACCAGGTGTATTGCGGCGTGCCATAGGCAGCCGCGGCATACTGTCCCCGGTTCTGCTCGGCATACATTGTCTGCGCCACGAACAGGTCACGCAGCACTGCGGCGCACTGCACGTTCTGGCTCTGCGCCCGCGCCTTCTGCAACGCGGGTAGGAGCACCGCGATCAGCAGCCCGATTATGCCAATCACCACCAACAACTCCACCAATGTGAAGGCGCGCATCGCTCTCATTTGATATTCCTTCGCTCAATCATGCATGTCCGTTAGCTGGGCAGATTGCCACGTAGTTCTGCCCAGACTCGCCGGTAGTGAGGTGCCAAAGAAGAAAGTAGCGGCGCTCGCCAGCTTGCGCCAGACGAAATGCCCATCACCGCCACCAACAAATCACACCCGGCCCGGTTCTCTGGTCAACAGCCGCCTCCCAGCGGCCCGAAGACCGTGCCGGAGGACCTATTGTATCACCGCCGCAGCACTGTCAAGCAAAAAGTTTCGCTGGTTTTGGGATGATTCAC
>DDRH01000010.1:108146-109102 GCA_002343075.1 Phycisphaerales bacterium UBA2421
CCCCCGCGCGGCAATATCCGCCCGTTCACGCCCCGCGGGACAGCGTAAAGTAGGCGTATCGCTCGTCGCCGATCAGCGTCTGCTTCGGCTGAAGGGTGACCGCCAGTGGCTCAAACCCCGCCTGCTGGCAGATTTCCCAGAATTGATCGATTGCATAGGTGGTCATGTTGGCCGCGTTGAGCTTATAGCCCCACCGGCGGGGCTGCGTTGCCGCGTCGGTTGTGGCGTACTTGATCTGAATGATCGCCAGCCCGCCGGGGCGGACCAGCTTGTAAGCGATATCCACAATCCGCCTGCCGTAAGCCGGTGTGGGCACCAGTTCCATGACATAGGTACACAGGAACAAGTCGCAGGCATCGGTGATCTGCTCCAGCGCGCTCTCGGGCGCCGCGACATCGACCAGCACCGGCAAAAAGTTGCCCAATCCCGCAGCCGACACCGCTCGCCGGCATTCTTCTAGAGTCGCCTGCGAAACATCCACCCCGATAAACTGCCCGGCCTCGCGCGCAAAATGAACCGCGTTGCAGCCCCCGCCGCAGCCCCATTCGATGATGCGATCGATCGGGCGACGCATCTCCGTCAGCCGGATCATCCTGTGAAACAGGTCGAGGTGCTGCTTCCCAAGTGCAAGCCACGCGGCGTCGGCGATGCCGTCTTCGCCTTTCCAGTGAGAGTAGGCCCGGAACTTTGAAGAATCCGTGTCGCTCCAAAACTCACCCGATTGCCGGATGATGCGCTGCTCCGACTCCCGATATCCAATCAACCGGGTCGCCGCCAGGAGAGATCGCTTTAACAGTTGTTTCATGCAGTCGGTCGTCCGTGTGTCAATCACCGCCCCTCTGCACTTCGGACTTTCCCCGCCCGTTTCTAAAGTGTTTCCACCCCCATCACCCCCGCAAGAACATCTGCGCCCGGCGGCGTCATTGAATCAACTTAGTTTGAGCCAACCCCGCCGG
>DDRH01000010.1:109176-124389 GCA_002343075.1 Phycisphaerales bacterium UBA2421
GTTTGAGCCAACCCCGCCGGGCGGGTAAGTTCCACGCATCAATCAGCCAGTGCAACGTGTGCGTGTCGATGAGTGCCGTGGTCACTTGTAGTCCTCAAGACCGGCGGGAGTTTCGTTGAAATCGTCTGACATGACGATCTCCCCCGCACCGCTGCCGGGTTTGCGGACGAAACCGGGCGGGACGGCGTCGAGAAGATTGACATGCGTGATGTCGCGCTCGGTCAACGGGTCGCCGGCTGCTAGATCTGCGGTAGAATCGGGATGCGGCGCGAAGCTCGAACAGGAATCGATCGGCTCGACCGTGACGCGGATGCGCTGATTCGGCGCGAGCGCGACCGGTTCATCAGCGATGATTACTTTGCCATCAAAATGAGCATTCAGGACGACCGTCGGCGAGGTCATAACACAAAGTGATGAAGTGACGCCGGAGAAATTCGGGGGAGACAACCCGCGCTGGTCGATGGCTTACAGGGCTTGGGCGCCTTGATGAAGCTGCATAAATCGGATGACGTTCTTGGCGATCATGTCGCACTCAATGTTGAACGCATAGCCGGGCGCGTGGCGGGTGAGGTGGGTGATCTGTCTTGTTGTGGGGATGAGGGCAACTTCAAAATAGTCGTCGGTGAGCGCGGCGATGGTGAGGCTCACGCCGTCGATGGTGATGGAGCCTTGCGGGGTGAGATACCGGGCAAGCGGCTTCGGGACGGCGATGCGCAGACGGCAGTCGTCGTGGCTTTCGGTTAGCGCGAGGAGCGTCGCGACGCCGTCGATATGGCCCTGGACGAAGTGGCCGTCGAGCCGGTCGCCGATGCGCAGGGCGCGCTCGACGTGTACGACATCGCCGGGGACCAGCGCTGCGAGATTGGTGAGGGCGCACGTCTGTGGGACGACATCAAACGAGACGGATTGGGGCGTAACGGTGACAGCGGTGAGGCACACGCCATTGATGGCGATGGAGTCGCCGGGGCGGATGCCGGGTTGATCACCGGCGGTGGGGTCCATGGCGATGGTGATCTTCCGCAGCGTGGAGGAATCGACGACTGCGACGACGGGGGCTGAGGCTTGTACGAGTCCGGTGAACACTTGGTGTATCATAGCACGCATGCGGCGAATCGCGGAAATGGTGGTGGTGATCACGGGCGCGTCTGCGGGCATCGGCAGGCAACTGGCGATCGACCTGCACGCGCGCGGAGCGCGGCTGGCGCTGGCAGCGCGACGCGCACAGAAGCTCGACGCGCTGAACCACGAACTGGGCGGGGGGCATCTGGTGGTGGAGGCCGATGTGTCGCGCCCCGCAGACTGCGCGCGACTGATATCGGCAGCGCGCGAGCGGTATGGCAGGATCGATACGCTCATCGCCAATGCCGGTTATGGGTTTCCAGCGACGGTCTGTGAATCCACGCCGCAGCAGGTGGAGCAGATTTTCCGCACCAATGTCTTCGGAAGCATCGATTGCGCGCGGGCAGCGGTGGGCGTGATGCGCGGCCAATCCGCGCGCGACGGATTGCGCGGGCAGATCATGATGGTCTCCTCCGGCGCGGCCCGGCGGGGGTTGCCGTTTTTCGGCGTGTATTCAGCGACCAAAGCGGCGCAGCTGTCGTTGACAGAGGCGATGCGCATCGAACTGGAAGGGGAGGCAATCGCGGTGACCAGCGTGCATCCGATCGGCACTGAGACAGACTTTTTCACAGTCGCCGAAGCGCTGGGTGTGACAAAAATCCAATCAAACATGCGGCGGAGCTGGCGGCAGCCCGTTGGCCGGGTAACACGCGCGATGGTTCGCGCCATTGCCCGCCCGCGGCGCGAGGTGTGGACGAGCCAGACAACTCGCGTCGGGCTGGCAGTGAATGCACTATTTCCATCGATCGGCGATGCGGTGATGCGGAAACAGAAGCGCGAGATTGACGCATTGAACGCGTCGGGCAATTGAAGCAACCGGCGGGCGCGGCGTTATGCCAGCTTGCCGGTTGAGGTGAACCAATCCCATTCTTTCAGAGATAGCACGCCATCGGTTCCCAGAGAGTATCGTGCGCCGAGTGGGAGTGGCGCGAAATGCGGGCCGTGCCCCACCGGCAGGCCAATAGCGATCGGCAGGTTGCGCCGAGTGCCGATCGCGGTGAAGACTTCTCGCAGCAGATCATCGAGTGCATAGGTCGGCCGCAGCGGCTGCCGGGGAAAGCTGCCGCTGGCGAGATCATTCGGGCTTGCGCTCGCGGCGGCACAGGTTTGGGTTTCGTCGGCGCAGTGCGTGAAATCGCCCAGGACGACTGCGGCGCAGGTGTCGAGCAGGCCGGCTTGCTCGAGGTGGGTCATCATCCGGTCGATGCGATAATACGGTTCGGAAAGGTCTTCAAGAAAGAGGATGTGAGGCTGCCGCAGCGGAGCGAACGCGCTGCCGGCAAGTGTCTGCCACAGGCTTAGATTTCCGCCGACGAGTGGGGCTTCGACCGCTGCAGACGGCGGCGGCGTGAGCCACCGCAACGGCCGGTTGCCCCAGGGCCATTTGACGGTGGACGAGCCATTCACTGCGTCAAGTGTAGCGTGCCAATCCTGCTGCGGAAGTGTGGTGAAATTGCCAGCGGCGGGCATCACTGCGTGAAGTGTGCTCCAGTTCCACCGCTGCCTTACGAATTCGTGGGTGACGGTGACATCGGAATAGCCGACGAGCAGTTTCTTCGATGGCACGCCGCGCTCTGATGTGAGCCGGTCGAGCAGAGGGAGTGTCTTAGCAGCCCCATATCCGCCTCGGGCGCACCAGATGATGTCGATCGATGGGTCATGGGCATACACCATCATCGCCTGCGCGCGGGCGGCATCGGTGCCAGCGTGGAGCCAGTGTGTCGAGAGCACATCGGGATGAACCACAACATCAAAGCCTGCAGCGCGCAAAAACGATTCGCCCGCGGCAAACTCCACGGGAGGCACAACGCTCGATAACGCGACGATTCCGACCTTGGGCATCCACTCTCCTTACGCGGTTCCGGGGGGATGGGTCAACCCAGCATCCACTGCACAACATAGACCGCGAGAACGATCGCCACGATATCCGCAGTGAGTCCCGCGGCGACCGCGTGGCGCGTCTTGCGCACGCCCACCGCGCCGAAGTATACGGCGATGACATAAAAGGTGGTTTCCGTGCTACCGAAAATAGTTGCGGCAATTTGCGTGATGACAGAGTTCGTGCCGTGTTGCGCCTGAATGTCCACGAGCACCGCTGCCGACCCGCTGCCACTGAGTGGACGGACGATTGCCATCGGCAACACTTCAGGCGGAAATCCGATCGCGCTCAGCGGCGCTCTGAGAGTCTCAACCAACATCTCCATCGCGCCACTGGCGCGAAACATCGCGATCGCAAACAGGATTGCCACGAGATAAGGGATGATGCGAATGGAAACGTCAAAGCCCTCTCGGGCCCCTTCAATAAAAGTCTCGTATACCGGCACGCGACGAAGCAAGCCATAGAGCGGCAGGCCAACGAGCAACAGCACCAGGATCCACAAGCCCGAGAGCTCAACGATGTCCTTGTAGGCGCTCATTTTACCACCTCCGTAGCTTCCTGAATGGATGACGCCTGCCGGAAGCCGGGCAGCCTGGAAAGCAATTTAGTCACAACGATCGCGACGATCAGCGATATGCCCGTCACAATCATGATCGGGATAAAGACCCGCATGGACGACATGCCCATCACGGCCACCAGCGTCGCCGACGGCAGCAGTTGCACGCCGGCAGTATTCATCGCCAGGAGCATGACCATGGGATTGCTCGCCGTGTCTTTCTTCGGGTTTATGGTCTGCAGTTGTTCCATCGCCTTGATGCCCATCGGCGTGGCGGCGTTGCCCAAGCCGAGCATGTTGGCTGCCAGATTCATTGCAATCATCCCCAGCGCCGGATGTCCCTTGGGGACTTCGGGAAACAAGAGCCGCAAGAAAGGTTGTACGAGCATCACGAAGATGCTGATCAGGCCCGATGCTTCGGCAATTTTCATCAGCCCCATCCACAGCGCAAAGATTCCGATGAAACCCAACGCAAGCGTGGCGGCCGTCTTTGCAAAGTCGAAGGCGGCAGTGGTAATCGCGCGTAACTTGACGAAGCGGACCGCAGGGAGTTCCAGCCGCACATTGACGCGCTGCGCCATGGCCTGAGTTGATATGCCGGGTTCAAGATCGAGCACGCGCGCCCGCAAGATCTTGTTGGATTCATCACTGAAAGCGCGGATTGCCGCCAGTGGTGCAGGCAACGACGTCTCGGTGATTCGCAGTTCGTAGCCGTCGGGCAACCTGACCAACTCTGCGGCCGCGGAGAGGTCGGTTGCACCTGCCGTGTCGTTTCCGGCGAAATGGGCTGCGAGGTCGCCCGCGGGAAGGTGAACGCTGACCCTGACCGGTTTGTCTCCGACGCCCCTGTCATCCAACGTGTTGGGCAGTTCGAGGGCGACCGGCAACGGACGGCCGTTTGCATAGCGGTCCTCGGAGAGGTCGGTAAAGTCAAACCAGAGCGCGAATCCCAGCGCCGCAAGCAGCAGTGCTGACCAGACGTAATTCATCATCGTGCGGCCAAGCTACCATCGCCGGTCGATCAGCGAGCATTGTATCGCGGTTCTCGCCATCAGAAAATTTGATTGCACACAGGGCGGGCACGAGCGTATTATCTAGGCATGGAAGCACCACACCTGCGCAAGCCTGCAGCGGCGGGGGGCACCGATCTGACTACTTTGATGGCAATTGGGGAGATCTTGTCCGAATCGCTTGAACTGCGGCAGGCATTTCCAAAAGTGATGCAAGTCATTTCAGATCAGAGAGTTATGCGTCGTGGAACTCTCATATTGCTGGACGAATCGACCGGTCGATTGCGCACGGAGGCAGCAATCGGGTTAACACCCGAGGATATTCAAAAGAACCGATTTATGGTCGGTGAAGGGGTTACCGGCAGCGTTGTGGCGACGGGTCGGTCGCGCGTGGTGGCCGACGTTCGCAAAGAACCGGACTTTCTGAACCGGACAGGTCGGCTGGCCAACGAACCCGCCGGAACCGCCATCAGCTTTTTCTGTGTACCGATTCGCATTGAGAACCGCGTCGCCGGGGCGTTGGCGATCGATAAGCCCTTTCAGTCTGACGAGCAACTGCAGTCAGACCTTGTTTTCCTCGAGATTGTGGCGGCACTGCTAGCCCAGGCGATCCAGATCAACCGGATGGTGATGCGCGAAAAGACCGAACTTCTGGAAGAGAACGCCCAGTTACGGTCGCAGATTCGCGACCGCTTTAAGTTTGAAAACATCATCGGTGACGCGCCCGCGATGCAGGAGGTTTTTGCAACGGTTGGCCAGATCGCCAACAGCCGGGCGACCGTGTTGCTGCTGGGCGAAACCGGCACCGGGAAGGAAGTGATCGCCAAGGCGATTCACTACAACTCCCCGCGACGAGATAAGCCATTCATCCGTGTGAACTGCGGCGCGCTCACGGGCACGCTTCTGGAGAGCGAGCTGTTTGGCCATGTGAAGGGGAGCTTTACCGGGGCGATTCGCGACAAGATTGGCCGATTTGAAGCCGCCGACGCGGGTTCGATCTTCCTGGACGAGATAGGCACGATGGAACCTCAGTTGCAGGTGAAGTTGTTGCGCGTCCTGCAGGAGCGCGAGTTTGAGCGTGTGGGCGATACCGCCGTGGTGAAGGTCGATGTACGCGTGATCGCCGCAACGAATGTTGATTTGCAGGAGGAAGTGGCCAAGGGCACATTTCGCGAAGACTTGTTTTACCGCCTGAATGTCGTACCGATCTATCTGCCGCCGCTGCGCAATCGGCGAGAAGATGTGCCACGGCTGATCGACCATTTCCTGGACAAGTTCAACGGCGTGAATGGTCGGAACCTGAAGAAGATCAGCAGGGAAATGCTGAGTATTCTCATGCGTTATCCGTGGCCGGGCAACGTCCGCGAGCTGGAAAATGCGATTGAGAGGGCAGTCGTTCTGAGCAACGGCGACGAGTTTGGCGAGGAACTCTTGCCGCTAAACATCCGCATGTTCGCCCAGCAGCGCCGCCAGAGCCAGTCAACCGAGTCGCTAGAAAGTCTGATCAAGCGGCTGGCCGATCAGGCGATTGTGGACTACGAAATGCGCGAGGGGCATATCTATCAACTGGTAATTGATCAGATCGAAGCCGCACTGATTGAGCGAGCGTTAGCCCGCTGCAACAACGTCAAAACCAAAGCAGCAGATTTTCTGGGAATCAACCGCAATACGTTGAACAAGAAGGTGAAGGAGCTGGGGATTGATACGGAGGAGTGAGGCTGCGGGGGTGGCACGCCGGTGGGCGTGAGAGGCACGCCGTGGCACCCCTTTCGCGATTTTGCCGCGAAATCCTCTCAGAAACATATTGACACGGCGGGGCAGTCTTGTCACAATTTCCGGATCGGATCACTCTGCACACGGGAAGTGTTGCATTTCGATGAACTGGACCAAGCTCCCCCGGAATCACCCGGGGCTTGGATGCTCCAGCCCGCAAGTGACAGAGTGTCGTGTCCGGAAGTTTTAAGTCCATTTCTGTGCAGGAGTTAGCTCGGCATTGATCCGGGCAAAACCTGAGATTGACGTAGCTTGTTTATCGGTCTGTGCGTCGTTGTGTTCTTCTGGCGCGTTGTTTTGGGTGCCATGGGCTTTGTTTCATGCACTAAACGCACGCCGACTGAGCGGGTGGGGCGTGGCCGGTAAGTGAGTCAAGTCAGGCGACTGAGGTCAGAAAAATCGAATATGCGTCGGTTTAGGCCGACAGACACCAGCCTCGAAAGATTTTCGGTGGAAAATCTTCGTTCGGGCACTTTTTTGCGTTTACATGGCGCGGGGCTTGGTGTATATTTTCTCTTGCTCTGGGACCACGGCGGCGTTTGCTCACGCCGCCGTGGAGAGGTTTTCTCGGAGGTGGGAGAAAAAGAAATGCTGCGCAAAACTCTCGGTGCCATCGCGGCTGCTGCTGCCATGGCTGTGGCTTCTACTTCGTTCGCTGCCGTCGTCACTGACGTCACCTTCCAGGAAGGTGCGCACGGCGAGGTCATCACAACGAAATTCCTGGCTCAATACGGCTTCACCGTCACGGCTAACAACCTTACCCCCGGTCGCCCGGATAAGGCGATCATCTTCAACACCCGCGAGCGGAATACTGCCGATCCTGACCTTGAAGGCTGGAACAGTTTCCTCGCAGCCAACGCCGCCAACAAGCAGTGGACGCGCGGAAACCTCAAAGGGAAGAACGATCTCGGCAAGATCCTGATCATTGCTGAAAACGATACTGATGCCGACAACAACGGCCTGGTCGATCGCCCGAATGATGAAGGCAATCGCCCGGCAGGCTCGATCACGTTCAACTTCCGCACGCCCATCACCGAGATTGCGTTCAATCTCGTTGATGTGGAGGGTCCTTCTGAGTTCTCCGGAAACTCGGGTTTTGTGGCCACTTTCCATGGCGTGAATTCCGCCCGCACACCCGTTACTACTCAAGTTGGCTTTGGCCAGTTTGTCACTCCCGGCAATCAGTTTCATGATTCAACCGTGGTTTTTGGCGACAACAGCGCCAACGCCATCAAGCCCATTCTTGCGTCGCAGGTTGGGCTGATGGAGTTCTCGACCGTCGTGTTTGACCTCGGCGGGTCGGGTGGCATTGATCGCCTGCGGTACCGCTTCACCGATATTCCTGAGCCGATGACTTTAGGAATGCTCTCTGCATTCGCTCCGGTCGCGCTCCGCCGTCGCCGGGCCTGAATGGCGGGTCTGATTGACCCGTGAGGCCGGATGACGCTTTACAATTAGGTGAGAGATGTATGTCTCTCGCTGTGAACCGGGTGGGACGTTGTGCAGCCGTCCCATCCGTTCTTTTTTTATACGCAAAACGCCGCAGTCGGTTGACTGCGGCGTCTTCGTAGGTCAAGTCTGGCTGTTATATGTCCTTGCGAGTTTTTGTTCAGTTCACACCCCGAGCGAATCGAGCTCTTCCTCGAGCGCGTCGGCCAGCGGTTGCATGGTTTTCTTGCTGAAATCGAAGTGAATACCCGCGGCACTGAAAAGCTGGGGCAATGGCCGCGTGCCGCCGAGTTTCAACCCGGCTCGATAGTTGGCCAGCGCCTGATGCGGATCGTTCTTGGCTTTCATCCAGACCTGCAGCGCCCCGAGTTGGGCGATGCCATATTCGATGTAGTAAAACGGCACCCGATACAAGTGCAGCTGTGCCTGCCACCTCCGGCTGTTCCATGCTTCCCAGCCCGACCAATCAACCTCATTGCCGAATCGGCCGCTTAGCTCGAGCCACGCCGTCGTTCGCTCGGCCCGGCTGTGGCCTTGGTGGGTGTAAATCCACTGCTGAAACGAATCGATTGTGGCGACCCAGGGCATCGTGGAGACGACCTTGCACAGATGCTCGGCCTTTGCTCGCCGGATATCGCCCTCGCTTGAATAGAAAACGTCGTAATGCGGAACACTCAACAGCTCCATTGCCATGCTCGCTACTTCGCAAAACTCGATTGGAGCGTGCATGAGAAACACCAGCGGTTCGTGCCGGGCGGCGAGCGAGTGAAACGCGTGCCCGCCCTCGTGCAGAAGCACGCGCACGTCGCCGTGTGTTCCGACGGCGTTCATGAAAATGAACGGCTCACGTTTTTCTGCCAGCAACGACTGAAATCCGCCGGGCGCCTTTCCCTTGCGGCTGCCAAGATCGAGCAAGTTGCCCCTGCGAAGCACGGAAAAATCATCGGCCAGGGCCGGAGACACCCGCCGGAAGATCTCATGCGTCTTTTCCACGAACGAATCTATGTCATCCTCAGAAAATGGCCGAAGGGGAGGGCGGCCGGTGGGATCAACCGATAGATCCCATGGCCGGAGGTTGTCAGAGATCTTGAGGTCGCGCTTTCGCCGGGCATCGAGCCGGCGCATCAATGGCACAAATGTCTCCGCCACGCCCTCGGCAAATCGGGCACAGTCGTCAGGTGTATAGTCAAACCGCTTAAACAGCCTGAAATAGTACGCACGGGGATCGGGCAGCCCGCAGTTCTTTGAGATTCTCCATCGCAAGTCCAGCATCTGATCGAAAAGATCCTCAAGCTTGTCGGCGTCCTGCATCCTGCGGGTGACGGTCGCTTCCCAGGCCTGCTGCCGCGTTTCACGGTCTTGCTCTTCGCCAAACCGGCTCATCTGCGAGGGCGTATACTCCTTGCCGCGGAAATCGACCATCATCGCGCCGCAGGTTTTGTCATAATCCGCGCCAAGCTTGTTTTCCGCTGTTTCCAGGGGAACATTCGCGTCGCGAAACAACTCCACATCGGCCCGCCAATGCTTGAAGAGCATGTCGTACTTCGGGTCGGTCAGTGCCGCGCAATGTGGCGACTGCACCACTTTTCTCTGCATCGCAAAGTGCAGCGGCTTCACCTGTGGTTCGATCTCTTCCACAAAATGCATGAACCGCTTCTCGATTTCAGCGTCATCCGTGTGGCACGACTTGTCGATGTACCGCCGCTGGCCGTAATCGTCGATGGAAGCGTAGAACTCCGAGTAGTCCAGCAGCAGGTTCTCAAGGTCTGCCGGCGAACGGATTTCCCATTGTAAGAGCTGGTCAAACAAGCCCTGTAACTGCGAAAAATCGGCCATCGAGAGGTTGGCAGGAACAAATCGGCGGGGGGTGGAAGTGGCGACCATCAAATCTCTCCGTAAAGTGTGCGGCGTGAAAAGTAATCCTATCGAGCTAGATTCACAACCTGCCATCGAGTTGCACGACGTTGGCGTGCTCGCCGGCGGGCGGTGGATTGTGGATGGCGTGCGGCTCGCGCTGCCAATAGGGGTCTGCTGTGCGCTGCTTGGGCCTAACGGATGCGGGAAATCAACTTTGGCGCGCGTGCTGGCCGGGTTTGTCTGGCCGACGCGGGGCAATGTGACCGTCTTGGGCGAGGTTTTTGGCGAGACCGACCTGCACGCCCTGCGAAAGCGCGTGAAGATCGTTCAGTCCACCAACACGGTCGAGCACGATGCCGATATGCCCGCAAGAGACGTGGTGCTCACCGGTGCCTTCGGCACAATTCTGCTCTTCGACGAGCCGACGCCTGCACATCGGCAGCGGGGGGACGAACTGATGTCGAAGTTCGGCGTCATGCACGTTGCAGATTCGCGGTTTGGGGCGCTGAGCACCGGCGAACGCATGCGCATCCTCATAGCGCGCGCACTTCTGGTGGTGCCGGCGCTGCTGATTCTGGACGAACCGACCGCCGGGCTGGATTTGATCGGGCGCGAGCTGCTGCTGCGCGGTCTTGACGAGGTAATGGCCAATTCACCGAATCGGCCCACCATTCTCATGATTAGCCATCATGTGGAAGAAATCCCGTCGAGTACCGACTGGGGCATTCTCATGGCGGAAGGCAAGGTTAGCTGTGCCGGCCCGGCAGCCGACGTAATCGCCGCGGGGCCGATGTCGGAGGCTTTTGGGCGGCGGGTGCAGGTCGATCGCATCGCGGGCCGATTTTCCGCAAGAATTACCGCGTAATCCACACCGGCTGACGCAAGCCAAACTGCGGGTTGCTTTTCGAGCGATTTCCGATGAAAAAAGCTGGCCGCAAGGGTGATTGCGCAGAACTGACCGGCTAAGATGGGCTAACCGAATGAGCGTGCTCCACGAGTTGGAAATCAACCCGACTGCCGACGATGCTGGCCAGGATTCGCCCGCGCCGGTTCGGCCCGCGCGCAAGCCCGCTCCCCCGCCGGAAACCTGGATTCAGCGTTTCTTTGATCGCGCCGAGGCCTTCGTCTCGCGGCTTTCGATGCGCGATAACTTCTGGAACAGCATCTGTTCGCTCATCTGGTTGCCGCTCGCTTTTTTCAGCGGCCTGAAACTGAAGGAACTGTCGAAGGAAAAGTTTGCGGCCTATCTGCCGTTTCGCCGCTTTAACCGCAACTGGTATCGCGCCATGGCCGGCGGAGCGCTGCTTGCCAATAGTGAGATCGCCGGCGGGAGTTATGTCTTCGGTCAGTGCGGATCGGATTACACGGTTGTGTGCAAGAACCTGAACTACACATTCCTCCGCCCGTGTTTCGGCCCGGCAGTCTATCATATGACGCCTAAGGAGAATCTGCAGGCGCTCCTGGCTACGCGCGCCGAGTTCAACATCGTGATCGATATGGAAATCCTGCAGCAGGCGTCGCGGGTGGGCGAGAAAGACAAGCGCGTCGGCCGCTGCGAGGCCACCTTTCACGTCACCCCGAAAAAACATCACAAAGCCAAGGCGGCACGGAAAAGCTGATTGCCGGTTATCAAATGCCAATTGCCGAGTAGCGAACTCCAGGCACCGGGGGCCAATTGGACTGACCCCATGTCCGAATCCACTCCCGCCGCTGCCACCGATCCTGATGCGCCCTCGTCCGACTGGCCGTCGTGGGCGATTTATCTCGGATGCAGTTGGACCTGGTGCATCGGCATGTTTCTGCCGGTGTTGCTTGTTCGTGATTATGGCTTCTGGTCTTTCATCGCGTTTGCAGTGCCCAATGTCGCAGGTGCCGCTGCCATGGGGTGGATGGTGCGCTCTCCGGCGCAAAGCGCGCGGTTTTGCGAGGCGCACCGGCGCGCCTGCGGCGTGTTCTCCATTGTCACGGTGCTTTTCCAGGCATATTTCGTGGGCTGGATGAGCCAGCGGCTGGATATCGGGGCCGCGGTGCAGGCGCCACTGTTTCTTACGCTCCTGGTCGTCATGCTGCTGCTGATGCGCTCGCTGGCCCGCGCGGGCCGGGTGCTGGCGATTGTCGTCGCTGCGGGGTCGTGGTTTATCTTTGCAGCGATCGCGTCCTATCGTCATCAGGCCGGCGTGCCGGGGCTGGCACTCACCAGCGGCCCGCCGGGCGACCTCGCGGCGCTGGCGGGCGTTTGCGCGCTCGGGTTTCTCCTGTGTCCTTACCTCGACCTCACTTTTCACCACGCGCGCCAGCAACTCGCCCCGTCGGCTGCGAAGAAAGCGTTTGCGGTGGGGTTCGGCGTGGTGTTTGCATCGATGATTCTCTTCACATTGCTTTACGCCGACCTCATTTCAATGCGGCATCTGCGCGAGATTGTCCTCGTCGGCATCCTGCTGCATATGACCGTGCAGTGTGCCTTTACCGCTGCGGCGCACCTTTCGGTCGTGCCGGCATCGCGATGGATCGTCCTGCCGATCGCACTTGCTGGGCTGCTCGCGCTCGCCGGGGCGTGGACTCGGTTTGACGTCCTGCATTTTTCGGGGGGAGAGTTTGTTTATCGCCTGTTTATGGCCTTTTACGGCCTGGTGGCCCCGGCGTATGTCTGGATTGTGGGCATAAGTAGTTCACAGCGGGCGACGCGCAGGCAGTGGATTGTCCTTGCCATCGTGCTGCTGCTGGCAACGCCGTTTTACTGGGTCGCATTCATCGAAAAGCAGATGTTGTGGGTGCTGCCGGGCGTGGCGATGGTGCTCATCTCGCGGCTTTTCGACGCAGGTTCGATTCGGCACCGTTCTACAGCTTGAAATCTTCCATCACCGCTTCGGCGGCGCGTCGGCCCGACTCCATGGCACCGTTGAGACTCGCCTGGTCGATATGGTCGCCGCAGATGTAAAGCCCCTTCTGCAGCCGGACGGGCCGCCGGGCTTCTGCCAGCGACTGCGCGGGCTGTTCCGGCAGCGCGTGGGCGATGGAATAGGTCTTCAAATGCCGCCACGCCGCCACTTCCGTGCCAAACCATTCCGTAAGCTGCGCGCGCACCGCCGCGAGCAGTTGTTCCTCGTTCATTGCCTGTTGGCCCACCACATTAGCGCTGATCAGGTGCTGCCCGGCGGGGGCGTAGCTTTTTGCTGCGTTGGTCAAGACCGCGAGATGGTTTACCGGGCCTCTGTTATCGCCATCGAGCACCAGGATCGCCTCATCAACAGGCGGCCTGGGTGCGGCAAAGTAGAAACACGTCGTGCTGCACCACGCGCGCGTCGCCGGCAGCCCCAGGAGCTGTGCCGCAGCCGACTGCCCCGTGGCCACCACGGTTGCGCGGGCCATGATGCGCTGCCCGGTGCGCAGGTTGACCCCATTGGCATCGACACGATCGACCGGCGTGCGCAGCCGGGTCTCATTGCAGCGCAGGCGCACATGGATATGCCTTGCCAGCGCGCCCATGCCCGCATCGGGCACCGCAGCGTCACCGTCGGCAAACATGCGGAAGGTGAATTCAAACATGCGGCTGCTCGTCTGCAACGAGCGATCGAGGAACACGCCGCCATAAAAGGGGCGAAAAAACCGCTCGATGATCTTCTCGCTGAACCCGCGCGATTTCAGCGCTTCGAGCGTGGTGGTTTCCGGTCGGTCCCAGATGGCGCTGGGGTCGAGCGCCTTAAGCTCGCTGCGCAGCGAGCCGACCTTCAGCTTGTCGCTCATGGTGCCCGCCGACGAGAGCGCTGCTTCGACGAACTTGGTCGGGTGGCGGAAGGGGTCATGCAGGGCGGTAAACTTCCCCTCGGCCCGGATGAGCGCGCCGTGTGCGAACATCCGCAGGCCCAGCGCCTCCATGTCAATGATCTTCCGGGCCTCTGGGTAGCTGGTCAACAGCACCTGAAACCCTCGATCGAGCAGAAAGCCTTCCAGCTTATCGGTGCGCACCCGCCCCCCGACGTCGTCGCCGGCCTCAAAGACAGTTGTGGAAATCCCTGCCAGGTTGAGCACCCTTGCACAGCAAAGCCCCGCAATGCCCGCACCCACAATCACCACTTCGCCGTGAGAATTCATGTCGGGATTGTATTCAGAACCGAGCCGAGTGCACCCGGGTTGTTGCCGTCGCCGCTGCCCCGAAATCCATGGAAAAAGTGCCCCAATCTGGCGTCGGGGTAGATTTGGGAGATAATTTATGTTGACACGGGGAACAATCCGTGTCTAAAATGAAAGCGGTTACAAGGCCAACTTCTGGCGGAGTTTGCTTTAAAGTCGATGACCGTTGAAAACAGCGCTCGTTCTGTACTTCACGCGGAGGAACGATGTCCATGACCCAGACCAACCCAACTCGCCCAACCCCGAGGCGCACATTTGGCTTTACCCTTGTTGAATTGCTTGTTGTGATTGGGATTATTGCGGTTCTGGTGGGGATTCTGCTTCCGGCGCTGGGGCGGGCGAAGTCAAACGCAAACAACGTCAAATGCATGGGAAACTTGCGAACGATTGGTCAGGCGCTGCATCTTTATGTTACCCAGAACAAAGGGTTGATGCCTTTCGGTTTTGTGACCCAAAATGCGATGACTGATGGTGGCGTCACTTACACCGGTCCCGCGACAGACTGGACTCTGTTGCTGCTCGGTTTACTGAATAAGAGGGGCTCGGATTACAGTGAGCAGCCGCAGACTGGCATTGGTGACGCGGGTCTTCGCGCAATCTTCCTTTGCCCAGAAGCATTTCGCGAGAGCACGTCTAAAGCCTTTATCACTCAGTACTCCGCTCACCCCCGACTCCTTCCTGATTTGCGCGGCAATGACTATTCTCGGAGCGGCACTGCGCTTCTTCGATCTTATAAGATGTCTCAGATAAAGAACGCCGCTGAGAAGGTCATCATCTTCGACGCGTCGCTCGCAAACACAACGTGGATGGCGTTTGCGTGTGCCAACACTCTCGACCGGAATGTGGGCAGCAGTTTTGTTGGCCTCCAGCGACGCCCTTACCTCGTTGAAGATCGATGGAGTGATAGCCCGATTCCGATTAGTCCAAATGATCCGGTGGGGTTGCGTCCGAATACCGGGACGGATGCCCACATTAATACCGATGCACCAGAGAATGCGGCGAATCTGCGTTTTCGACACTCCAAGGATACCCGTTTAAATGCACTCATGCTGGATGGGCACGTTGAAACGTTTGCCTACAATCCTGCCTCAAAGACGACGGATATGAGGCGAAAGAACATATATGTCGCGGCGCCTCGCTGAAGATAGGTCGGTTGCGTTATGGCCTTCGTGAGCACAGTCCCTTCCGTCGTTTGGCGTGAGCCTCGGAAGAGTCTCTGCGCAGCGATAGTGACCGCGCTGTTTCTTTGCACACTTCAAGCCGCTGCCTCGGACCTTGCCGCCGAGCATGTGAACTACGCCGCCCCGTCCACCCTCCCCGGCGAGAGCGTTTTTACTGCCGAAGATGAGGCTTTTCTTGATGACCTGATCCGGCGTGGGGTGATGTTTTTCTGGGATGAGCAGAACCCCGAGACCGGGCTGATGCCGGACCGCTCGCGG
>DDRH01000010.1:124475-125297 GCA_002343075.1 Phycisphaerales bacterium UBA2421
GGGCTGATGCCGGACCGCTCGCGGGCCGATGGGGGCGTCTCTAATGATGTTTCTTCGATCGCTGCCGTCGGGTTTGGCCTGACCGCCTACTGCATCGGCGTCGAGCGCGGCTGGCTCGACCGCGAGGAGGCCTACGCCCGTTCGCTGAAGGTCTTGCGATTTCTCCGTGATAAAGCCCCGCAAGAAAAGGGACATTTTTACCACTTCCTCGACATGAACACCGGCGAGCGCGAGTGGAACTGCGAAGTGTCCAACATCGACACCGCGCTGCTGATGGCGGGGGTGATCTCTGTGCGGCAGTATTTCCCCGGCACGGAGGTGGCGCAGATCGCCGATGCGCTTTACCAGAATGTGCAATGGAGTTGGCTGATCCGCGAAGACGGCACGCTCAGCATGGGCTGGAAGCCCGAACCTGCCGAAGACCTGGAACTGAAGCCCGACGACGGCAAAGGCGGATTCATCCGGGCGCGGTGGAATCACTTTAACGAAGCGCCGATTTTGTATCTGCTGGGGCTTGGATCAAAGAAAAACCCCCTCCCGCCGGAGACTTGGGAAGCCTGGAAGCGCGACAGCGTGGTGGAGTATGCGGGGCTGCGGTTTTTGCAGTGCCCGCCGCTGTTTACGCATCAATATCCGTGGTGCTGGTATGACGTGCGCGGCCTGCGCGACAACCACGCCGACTATTTCAAAAACTCCCAGCTTGCCACCATCGCCCAGCGGGAGTGGATGATGGGCGAACTGAGCCGGAAATTCCCCCATTACGGCCCGAACATGTGGGGCCTGACCGCCAGCGATTATAACGGCGGGTACACCGCCTGGGGC
>DDRH01000010.1:125439-139168 GCA_002343075.1 Phycisphaerales bacterium UBA2421
CCCCGCCGGGGGCGGCCCGCCGCAACAGGGCGATGTGGACGGAACGGTTGTGCCTTGTGCCCCCGGTGGAAGCCTGATGTTTACCCCGAAGCTGTCTCTCGATGCGCTGAAGCACATGAAGGCAACCTATGGCGAGAAGGCCTACAAGAAGTACGGGTTTGTCGATGCATTCAACCCGGCGACGGATTGGTATAATCCCGATGTCATCTGCATCGACGTCGGTGCCACCATTCTGGCGGCGGAAAACGCCCGGACCGGGTTTGTGTGGAAGCTGTTTATGTCCGCGCCCGAAGCCCAGGCAGGGCTGAAGGCGGCGGGGTTCCGGGCGATCGGCCCGGGAGATGAGTTGCCGGCCACTACGTCGATCTTCGGGCCGAAGCCTGAATCGACCGGTGACCCCCAGCGCACCGGCGGGTAACCGGCGGCGCACATCCGCAGGCGGTCGGGCAGGCACCCGCCCCCTCGTGGACGCAGTATTGAGGCGACCTTAAACGGGTTGTCGTCGCATTCAATCACGTCGCGACGACGACACAGCAAGGTCGGAGGAATCATGTCACGTCTTGCTCTCAACTGTGCGGCCTTGCGCAAGTGTTTTGCGCCAGCCCTCCGCACTTCATCACTTCTCTTATGTTCGAAGGGAGAACATATGCGATCGCATCTCGTTCTGAAGTCCGCCCTCGTCGGCGGCGCGTTGGCGTTTTTGGCGGCATCGGCACAGGCTCAAATCGGGCCGGAACTTCTGCTCAATGGCACATTGGATAGCCCGGGCATCCATGAGTCAGATACGGTGGACAACTGGAGCCTGGTTGAAACGCCCGGTGGTTCGGTCAACTCGGCCACGATGGCGAGCTTTGCCAACCATACCCCGGACGACGGCGACCCAAACACCACGCAAGTCGGTCTCTGGAATCGCTCGTTTGAAGGGCTTTTTTTCGGTAACAACATGGAACCTGTGGGTGCCCGCCTTTCGCAGGTGGTCGGGGGCGCTGTGCCCGGCCAACTGTATCGCGCGCGTGGTTGGTCACGCTGGGAAACCAATTACTCCGGCGGCCAGACGACTTTGTCTGCTGGCCCGCTCGTGGGTCAGCCTTCGCCAACCAACACGTTTTTCGCAATGACCTTCCTGGATGCTGGCAACTCGCCGATCTCCAGCGTTGTGCTCGATCTTCGCACCGAGCAATCCAATGGTGCTGGCTGGCTCCTGCACACAATTGGCGGCGTTGCCCCGGCCGGTACCGTCTCCATCGAAGTCGCAGGCATCACTGAGAACATGGTTCCAGTTACTGGAGCGCAGTCGGCGTTCTTTGATGATTTCAGCCTGCGTGCCGTTCCCGAGCCGACCACCCTCGGCCTGGCCTCGGTCGCCGCGATGGGCATGCTCGTCCGCCGTCGCAAGTGATTGCGTTGGTCAGATCGCAAGGATGCTCGCATCGATCGTGTTTATGTTTTGACCGATCGCAATTTCTCTGAACAACTCGCCCCTCCCGCCCGGCCTCGCCCGCCGGGCCGGGAGGGCGGGGTTCGGAGGGGCGACATCGACCGCGGAAGCGCGCACTTTTACACCATACGATCATTGCCGCAGGCTCTTAATTACTAGTAGTTTCGTTTCATTCTCAATGTATCTGATACTTTCACGCTTGTATTGCTCAATCTGAGTAAGAGAGAGGAAAAAACCATGAAACCCCGATTGAAAACCCTCATCGTCATCGCCGTCGCCGGTATGTTTGCACCGCTGGCGGTTGCCGCTCCAATCTTTGTTGATTTCGGAGAGGCAGCCCAGCCGACGGGGAATAATTACAACAACGTGTCGCAGGCGCAGCTGCCAATCTTTAATGCGATTGATACCACGGGTGCTGGCACAGGAATTGGCATTACCACATCGGGCTTTAACCCGGGATCAAACCAGAACGGCACAACCTCACCGACTGGCGCGGCCACGATCTTTGACTCGCAGGCGACGCGCGACAACCTGTTCGGGCATACCGTGAACTTTAACCAGCCGGCACCGCTGCCCCTGGGCGTGATTACCATCACGGGCCTCACTCCCGGAACGCCGTACGACTTTGCATTCTTCGGCTCGCGTACCGGCGTCACTGACAATCGCGAAACGCAGTTTGCGGCCTCCGGTGCCAACTCCGTGACGGCCTTGCTGGACACCGCCAACAACGTCAGCAATATCGGCATCGCCGCTGGCGTGCTCCCCAATGGAAGCGGGACTATTCAGATCGCCGTTTCCCCCGGTCCGAACAACACGAATGGCAGTGGGTTTTTCTACGTCGCCGCCATGCGCATGGAAGCGATTCCCGAACCCGGCTCGGTTGCGCTGGCGTTGTTGCCGCTCGGCATTGCCGCCTTGCGTCGTCGCCGCCTGCGTTAGTCAGATTCGGTTGTTGTCAGATTGTTGTTGATGGAAGTGGCCCGGTCGGACGAGCCGCCCGGCCGGGCGCAAGCAGGAGTAGCACCAATGAAACGAGTCGTCTTCTCTGCAATCGTAGTATTGTTGGCGTGGTCGTCGGTTGGGCTGGCCCAGGCGAAGAACCTGATTTTCTATGGCAACAGCTTCACGATCGCCACCGGCTTCGGCAGCACGCGCACCGTGCCGGCGGTGCTGAGCGATATCGCCGTCGCCGCGGGGAATCCCGCGCCGTTTATGTCCAATCCGTCGATCGCCGGCTGGTCTCTGCAGCAGCACCGCAACTCCAACACCAGTGCGATCACCACCTCCATTCCGCTGGGACAGAAGTGGGATTATGTGATCCTGCAGGATTTTTCGACGCAGCCGACCCGGCTGGGCAACACGGCCACACACAGGTCGAGTTTTCTTTCGCTCTATAACGTGGTGCGCACGCATAGCCCGAACGCCAAGGCCATCGGTTATGAAACCTGGGCGCGCGGTCCGGGGCACTCGTACTACGCGGGTGGCAGCCCAACCTATCCCGGAGGTCCGGCGGAGATGCAGGCCGAGGTGCGCAACGGCTATAACCTGAGCACGGCCGACGTAAATGCCGCCCACGGTGCGGGCACATCCATCGTCTCTCCCGTTGGAGATGCCTGGGAAAATGCCGGGTTCCCCCTCACGCTGTACGCAAGTGACATCTATCACGCACAGAACCGCGGGACATTTCTGGCGGCTCTCACGCTGTACACGACCATCTACGGCGACAATACGGTGACCGATATCAACTTGGCCGGCGTGCTGACGAGCCTGAACATTTCCGCTTCGGACGGCGCGGTGCTGGCTTCGGTGGTTGAAGCGACCGTCCCCGAACCTTCGGCGGGCATGCTGCTGCTGGCGGGTGCGACGGTGCTGCTCCGCCGACGGTGAAGCGGTTCCGCGGCGAGTGGGTCAACAGATATCACAGAGAGGTGGGACGATGTCGGGTCAGCGCGATCGCAGCCTCATCGCCGCCTCTCTGTGACTTTTGTGTGGTTTATGACACCGCCGGGCAAATCTCGCCATGCACTCGAATTTTCAGCTACTATTTAGCCATTGCAGCATAAGATCAGCTCGATGAGACCGAATCGCCGTGCAAACACGACCTTTATCGAACCGCTGGAACAGCGGCGGCTGCTGGCAGCGGCAGGCGCGTCGACAATCATCGGGGCGTGGGTCGATAGCGCGGCGGAAAGGGTCGTTGTTGAGGGTGGGCAACTTGGTAGTTTCGACATTGGGGAAGATATCGGCAATCCGGCAATCGCCGGTTCGTCGTCGTTCTCCAATGGAAGTTACACGATCGCCGCTGCGGGAACCGACATCGCCGGGGTGAGCGATCAGTTTCACTTTGTGCATGACCCGCTAACCGGCGATGGCACGTTTACGGCACGGGTGGCGTCGCTGATTAACACCAATGTCGGCGCGAAGGCCGGCATCATGATGCGCAGCAGCACCAACGCCGATGCCGCTTTTGCAGCGGTTGTGCTCACGCCGTCGAGTGGTGTGCAGTTTCGAGTCCGCCTGACCGACGGCGACACGTCGGCGGCAAGCTCGATCGGGGGAATCACGGCACCGCGCTGGGTGCGGCTTGTGAAGACGGGTAACAACATTGCCGGGTTTTGGTCGACCGACGGCATCACATGGAACACCGTTGGCTCACCCCAAGCGATCGCGCTGGGTGGCTCGCCGCGCATCGGGCTTGCGGTGACATCGCGCAATGTGCTCACGCCAACCACGGCGGTCTTCAGCAATGTCAGTTACCTGCTGCCGGAGGGATATGCCATCAATGACCTGGGTTCGCCGGGTGTGGCTGGCTCGGCGGCGTTTGATCCGGTGACGCAGGCATTTGAAGTAACCGGCGGCGGGACGGGTGTGGGCGGGACGGGCGACCAACTCGCTTTTCTTAACCGCAATCTCACCGGCGGCGGGACGGTGACGGCGCTGGTCGATGCCTCGGCGGTGGGTGCGGGTGCGGCGTCGATCATGATCCGCGGCGCGGCAACCGGGGGCGCGGCGTTTGCCTCAGTAAGCCTCGGCGCGGGCAGCGTGCGGTTTGATTGGCGCGCCACTGCCGGCGCGTCGGCGGCGGGCGTGTCGATCGCGGCAGCATCAGCGACTCTGTGGCTGCGAATCGTCCAGACAAGCTCGACAGTCGCCGCATACACTTCGCAGAATGGCGTTGCGTTTACCCAGATCGGGCAGACGCAGCCACTAGTCATGCCCAGCGCATCGGCGATCACCGGCGGGGCGGTGGCTTCGGGCAGCAGCGGGACGGCGGTATCGGCGATCTTCTCCAAGTTTAGTGTGGTCGCCGCGGGCCTGGACAATCTGAGTGTCGGTACTACCACTTCGCCGGCTCTGATCGATTTCGATTCGCCGAGCAATACATCGATCATTCGCGCCACCGGCACCGGTCTGGCGGCAGCGGGGGATTCGCTGTCGTTTCTCAGCCGGGGGATGGCAGGTGATGGAAGCGTGGTCGGCTACCTCAACAGTTTCAATGGGGCTGACCCGGCGGCGCGCGCAGGGTTGATGCTGCGCGCTTCAACTTCTGTCGATGCACCATTTGTCGCCGTTGCAGTAGTGCCCGCTGTGGGAGTGCGAATGATTTTCCGGCTCACCCCCGGTGGGCCGATTGCTCAGCAGGGCAGCGGGGGCGTTTTGTCGGCGGTGTCGATGCGGCTGATTCGTTCCGGAAGCAACGTCTCGGCGTCATTTTCAACCGACGGCGTCGCCTTCACCCCACTCGGTACCGCGGTGGGCGTTGCTTTGAACAATACTGCGCTGGCGGGCGCGTTTGTCGCTTCCGGCGACTCTGTGCTGTCGGCTTCGGCCAGTTTCACGGGCATCGCGGCGGGGAGAAGTCTTCCGCCGGGCGCGGGCATTTTCTCGGCCGCCGATGAACTGTTTCTACACGATCTATCCCGTCGATCTGTCGATTTTTTTTACACCGAGACCAACGCCTCAACCGGCCAGGCCCCCGATGGCTCAAATGCCAACGGCGGCAGTCCGTCGTCCGCCAGTTCGATCGCCTCGACCGGGTTTGCGCTCAGCGCGCTGGTCATCGCTGCCGAACGGGGATTTCTCTCGCGGGCCGACGCTTACCAGCGCGCCTTGAACACCGTCAATTTTCTCAACACCACTGCGGCTCAGGTGAATGGTTTCTTTTATCATTTCATCAATCCGGTGACGGGGGCGCGCTCCGGCAACAGCGAGCTTTCACCCATGGATACGGCGTTGCTGATGGCCGGCGTGATTCATGCGGCGCAATATTGGCCGGGCACGCCGCTGGCTGCGGTCGCGGGAACTGTTTTTAATCGCGTGGACTGGCCTTGGATGCAGAAACCCAACGGTCATTTTTATGGCCATTGGACACCCGA
Source organism: Phycisphaerales bacterium UBA2421 (assembly GCA_002343075.1). GTDB lineage: Bacteria > Planctomycetota > Phycisphaerae > Tepidisphaerales > Tepidisphaeraceae > UBA2421. The sequence continues at coordinate 131,254 of DDRH01000010.1, forward strand.
ATCCGGCTTTGCGTTCGGCTATGGCGACTTCAGTGAGGCGGCACTGATATACTTGCTTGGACTTGGCTCGCAGACGTTTCCCAGCACGGCAAGCTCGTGGAATTCATGGTCGCGCTCGCCGTCGATTAGTTACAATGGATTCAATTTCATCACCGCGCAGACGGGCGCGCTGTTCACCACGCAATATCCTCTCGGCTGGTTTGATCTTCGCGGGCTGAGCGACGCGGCCGGACTAAACTATCACAACAACGCCGCGACGGCGGCGCTGGCGCAGCGGCGCATGGCGGTCGACTTGAGCGGGACATTTCCGCAGTACGGCCTCAATAACTGGGGTTTCACCGCAGCGGACGGGCAAGGGGGCTACACCGTGTTCGGTGGGCCACCCCCGACCGGAAACATCAATGGAACAGTCGTGCCCACCGCGCCCGGTGGGTCGCTGGCGTTCATCCCTCGGCAAGCTGTTGACGCCCTGCAGCACATGCGAAGTACTTATGGCAGCACGGTTTACAAGAAATATGGCTTCGTCGATGCGTTTAACCCACACAACGGCTGGACAAGCTCGATCGTGTTGGGAATCGATGTCGGCATGATGCTTCTTGCGGCGGAGAATGCACGGTCAGGGTTGATTTGGAACACTTTCAACGAATCGGCGGTGGCGAGGCAGGCCAAGGCGCGGGCATTCACGTCTCTGAAGCCGGAGCTGTTGTCCGCAGTCACGCGGAAGAACAATCCGACGCTTGGAAACCACGATCTGGCCATTCCGCAATCGGAGGTCCTGCTGATTGACGATCGTGTGGCAGGGCCGACCCAACTCGTGCTCTCCTTCGGGGCGGCAGTCGTTAAAGGGCCTTCATTCGCGATTACCACGAGCAGCGGCAGTGTGCTCAGCAGCGCGGCGGGTGGGACAACGCTCACAGTCAATCTTAGCAGCGCAGCCGACGCGGCGTATCTCGATGTCACGATAGCCGACTTGCGCCACGCCAATACGAGTGGCACGCCGGCATCGGGCAGCTATTCACTGAGAATTGGAGTCCTCGCCGGGGATGCCAACCGGAGCGGCGCGGTCAACCTCGACGACTTTACAATTCTCGCCAGCAATTTCGGCCAAACCCCCGGTGGGTTTCCGCAGGCCGATTTTAACTTCGACGGTACCGTCAACCTCGATGACTTCACCGTGCTCGCGGCGCAGTTTGGGAAATCACTTCCGGCGGCGCGGGTGTTGGACGATGCGGGAACGGGCGGGCGCGCGGCGGTGTTCGGCAGCGTTGCCGTGCAACTCGATTCGCAGCGGTGGTGGAGCGACGACGATGAGTCGGAACTCGACCTCATCACCGCCTGAGCGCACGGGGGTTCATCGCACACGGTGACTGGTACACTACGCAAAGATGAGCAAACTTAAGGAGCAAGCAATGATGAAACCGCTTACAATCTCCGTTTTCTCGACCATGATCGGGTGTCTTATGAGTTGCTTTTCATCGGTTGTCATCGCGAGGCCGACGTCGTTGCTGGGGGATGATCGGACGTGGCAGCCGATTGCGTCGGATGGCGTTGAAGTGAAGGTATCGCGCGAACAGGGCAGCGATGGTCAACCCGCGTTGCGGATCGACTACGATTTTACCGCCGGGGCGGGTTATTGCGGCGCGACGCTCGATCTGCCGCTCATTCTGCCGGAAAACTACGACTTGACCTTTCATGTCCGTGGCACGGGTCCGGCAAACAACCTTGAGTTGAAACTGGCTGATCCCTCTCTGCTCAATGTCTGGTGGATCAATCGGCGGGCATTCGAGTGGCCGACAGAATCGACTCGTCTGGCGAACCAGAAGCGGCACTTTCACTTTGCCTGGGGCCCGAGTGGGGGAGAGGCGCTGACGCAACTTGGTCGCATCGAAGTGATCATCGCAGCAGCCGAAGGGGGGAGTGGAACTGTCTGGGTCGAAGGTTTCAATCTCGCCCCGTTACCGCCGGAGCAGCCGTATACCGGCACGCCCAGGGTTTTTGCGAGTTCGGGGGCGTTGTCGAACGAAGAACTGCAGAATTTGCTGGAAGACGGTGTGACGTGGACCGCCGCCGGAGACGATCCTTCGCCGTCGCTGTCGATCGATTTCGGCCAGCCGCGTGACCTCGGCGGGCTGGTGATTCACAAGGCTGCCGAGCACGCACCGAGCGATTTTACCGTGGATGTTTCCTCTGACGGCCAGAATTGGACGACCATTCGAAAGGTTGTGGGTGCTAATGCGCTGCCATCGGAGCTGATGCTGCCTGATTTGCAAACGCGGTACCTCCGGCTGGCGTTTGCCGGGGCCACCGCACCTGCCACGGTAAGTAAGATTGGGATTCTCGAAACTGCCGTTGGTGCCTCGCCGAATGCTTTCTGGAAGCACCGCGCCACGCGGGCCAGGAAGGGTGTGTTTCCGCGAAACTTGCTGGAAGAACAGTCTTACTGGACCGTCATGGGACAGCCGGGCGATGCGCGCGAGGCGTTGATGAACGAAGAGGGCCAGATCGAAGTGGCGGCGCGCGGTGTTTCGCTGGAGCCGTTTGTTCTGCGTGGCGATCAACTGCTTACCTGGGCCGATGCGAGTCACGAGCAATCGCTTCGTGATGGCTGGATACCGATTCCGACGGTCGTTCGCACATACAACGGGCTTGAGCTGCGAGTCACGGCATTCGCCGCGGGTGCAGCGGGGGCGTCTAACCTGCACGCGGCGTATGTACTTCAAAACACCAGCCCGGACGTGGTGGAAGGCAGGATGATCGTAGCCGTGCGCCCGCTGCAGGTGCTCCCGCCGTGGCAAGACCTGAATATCACCGGCGGCTGGACCGCAATCCGGTCTATTCGGGTCGAAGATGGCTCGATCGTCGTGAACGATGATAAGGACGCGAAGCGCATCGTGCCCGGTGCTGGCTATGAGCTTACGTTATCGCCTTACGACGCCGGCGATCCTATCGAGCAGTTGAAATCAGGATCGGCACCGCTGGTCGCGTCTGGTGAGAAGAGCATCATCGATCCGCAAAAGTCGGCGACGGCGCTTATTCACTGGGCGTACGAACTGCAACCGGGCGAGTCGAAGACATTTCTCGCTGCGGTGCCATTTCATGGGACCGAGGTGCCCGCAGAACTGCCCGCCGATGCTGCAGCGTTTGCGGAGTTGCAGAACACCGTTGCCGCTGACTGGTCGAAGCAGGTGAACCGCGCCACATTCAAGCTTCCTCCGGCGGCGAAGCAGTTTCATGACACCATTCGGGCTACGCAGGCTTACATTCTCATCAATCACGATGGCAACGGCTTTCAGCCCGGGTCGCGCACCTATGATCGATCGTGGATGCGCGACGGCTCGATGACCTCGGCGGCGATGCTCGAACTCGGTCACGAGCAATTGGTGAAAGACTTTGTCAACTGGATCGCACCGTATCAGTTTCCCAGCGGAAAGGTCCCGTGTGTTGTAGACCGCCGGGGGCCTGATCCGGTTCCTGAGCATGATTCTCACGGCCAGCTAATCTGGCTCATCGCCAACACCTACCGATATACGCACGACGAGGCGATCGTCCGCAATCACTTTCCGCGGGTGCGGAAGGCTGTTGAGTACATCGAGAGCCTGCGGGCCGAACGCATGACCGAAGAGTTCGGCTTAAGCGGGCCCCCGCGGCAGGAGCCTGGTAAGCCGGCGGTGCCAGCCGCCGCGTTCAGGGGGTTGGTTCCCGAGTCGATCAGCCACGAGGGCTACTCCGCGAAGCCAATGCACAGCTTCTGGGACACCTTCTTCATCCTCCGCGGGTTGAATGACGCAGCTTATCTGGCTGAAGTGGCCGGCGAGCCGGCTCTGTCGGCGAAGTGGAAATCGCTCACAGAGGAGTTCCGCGAGAGTCTTCGCGCCAGCATTCATGCGACGCATGCAGCCCACGGCATCGACTACCTGCCTGGCTGTGTCGAACTGGGCGATTTTGATTCGACCTCATCCACCATCCTGCTCTGGCCTGTCGACGAAGCGGAGAGCTTCCCCCGCGCCTGGCTCGATGCGACGTTTGACCGGGCATGGAAGGAGTTTTTGAAGCGCAGGGAGAGTATGCCCGCAACGTGGACTGCGTACACGCCGTATGAAATCCGCCACGTCGGCACCTACCTCAGGCTGGGCCATAAAGATCGCGCCTGGGCTGCGATGGACTACTTCTTCGCGCATCAGCGACCCGTCGGCTGGCGACACTGGGCAGAAGTCGTGTGGCGTGACCCGCTGGCGCCGAAGATGATCGGCGACATGCCGCATACCTGGGTCGGCAGTGATTTCCTGAACGCGATGCGTGCAATGTTTGTCTACGAAGACCAACACCAACAGAAGCTGATTTTGCTCGCGGGCTTGCCCGATGCCTGGCTAACCGACCCTGCGGGCGTTTCCTTCGCCAACCTTAGAACCGAGTATGGAACGATCAGCGCAACCGCGAAGAACGCTGCGGCCGGGAAGCTGGTGGTGACCGTGAAAGGCTCGTCCAACCCGCCGGGAGGAATCGAGCTGCGCTCGCCACTATCGGGGACCATTCTCTCGGCGGCGGTCAATGGCGAGCCGGCTGTCGTGGCGGACAACGGGGTTTTGATTACCCGGTTGCCGGCGGAGGTGGTGCTCGAATACGGACGCAAGTGAATCTGGCTCGGGGGGTTAGATCGATGGGCCGGTCCGACGACGCCTGAAATGTTCAACCACACGAATTGTCGTTACGATGCTGGCCGGAGCATTCGCCGACGCGATGATTACTTTTACCTGTACGGCCTGCAAAACGCTGTTGAACGTCGATGACTCGCTCGGCGGGAAGCGGGCGCGCTGTCCCACCTGCATGTCGGCGCAGCTGGTGCCGGTGCCGCAGCGGCAGACGGCGGGGGGGACGGTTCAACTCAGCGATATTCCCGCCGCCCGCCCACCGCCGCCGACTGGCTTTCAGCGGCCGGCAGCGGGCAGGCGGTACGGTTTCAACTGCGGGTATTGCTCCTCGCGGCTGGAAGCGAACGAAGGACAAGCCGGCAGCGATGGCCAATGCCCGACATGCGGCAGCAATATCACAATTCCCATCCTCGATCGCTATGGCAGGCTCATCGACCCGAAGAGCGGCCAGATCATCAAGCCCGATCCGCACCCTGTTCATGCATACGCAGCAGCGGGGCAGCGCGCGCCGAAGATTATTCGGGTGAGCGATGGCAGCCAGCATATCCAATGCCCGAAGTGCGCCGCCTATTCATCGGTGCAGCACAACAACTGCCGGCAATGTGGTATGCCGTTTACAATGGAAGGCACCACCGTTGAGGCCGCAGGCGCGAGTAACGGGTTTTGCGTGGCAAGCCTCGTGCTTGGAATCATCGGTATTCCAGCATTCTGTATCGGGATTCTCTCCGGGCTGGCAATCATCTTCGGCATCATTGGCTACGGACAGGTGAGCAGCGCTGGCGACCAGGGCGGTAAGGGAATGGCCATCGCAGGAATCATCTGCGGTGGGGTGGGTGCGTTGCTTTGCGTCCTTCAATGGTTGTGAGCAGTCGGGATGCAGGCAGGAGTGCCGCAGGCAGACTCGTACGCCTACGTTGCGCCGTTCTGCGCCCTTTGCAGCCACTTTTCCTCGGCTTCGGGCAGCCGAATATAGATCGGCGTGAGCGTCCAAGGGTCGGCAAACTCTCCGCGGGCGGCCATTTCGGAACCAAGTCGCGCCACGACTGATGCGCGCGCCCGCCAAGTCGATTCATCGGTAACGATTACATCGGTTAACCCCGTGCTGTCGCCGTTGCTGACAATCGATTCCCTGTGATACGCGATTCCTTCGCCCAGTAGATGCACCGGTCGCGGCGATGAGGCGATTGCTCGCTGCAGCGTATCCAGGCGGGCGGGGGCAGTTTCCAGCCAGCCTGTCCCCGGACCGGGCGTGTTGCGGCTGAATGAGGCTGTAAAGATCTGTCCTCGCTTGGCATCGAGCACGATGACCGCGTGGTTCGCGGTTTCGGGCGCATTCTCAACCAGCACGCGCACACTCGGCACGGCTACGATCCTACTGCCGCGGGAAAGCGCCATCATCTTCGCAAGCGTGACCGCGATTCGCAGGCCGGTGAACGAGCCGGGGCCGATCGACAGATAAATGCACTCGACATCCCCCGGCGACCAGCCAGCGGCGCGGGTGTGGCGGTCGATCATTGGCAACACCTGCGCCGCATGCGCCAGGCCGTGGGGGAATAACTCTTCTACAACCGGTGCATCCGAATCTGGATTAACGATGGCGATCGAACCAACACGGCCCGAGGTTTCGATGGCGATGGCGCGCGGCACGGCTAAGTCCTGCTCGGTTTCATCGGCGTGTGCGACTTCTGTGAGCCGAGGATGACGCCGAGCACTACCGTCAGCATCCCCGCCCCGAATAGATACAGCCCCCACTTGGGATGATGAAACAACTGGCTGAGCTTCCCGCCGATGGGTCGATACTCCGGCATGGGCGGCGGTGGGGGGAGGGTGACTAGCTCAAAGGGGCTGATGTCAGGAGTTGACGGGCGGCCGGGCAGTTCGAGCACGCTGGTGCCCTCGCGCACCATGTTCAACTGCCGCTGCGCCAATCGCTCGGACAGGCCGGGGTCGCTGGCGAGCCGAGACAGAAATGCGTCGTTGAGGCTGATCTGCCGATCGATATGGGCAAGCTCGGCGGCCAGTTTTTCACGCTCCCAGACCAGGCGCCGGTTCCCATCGGCCGCGGGGATCACCCGTGCCATCGCAATGATGCCGATACCCAGGCAAATCAGCGGAATCGTCCAGGCGCTGCCGTTGGGCGCGGGTTTGCCATCCGGCTCGGGCGCATCGAGCACCGACTCGGAAACAGCGGTGCCGGCACCCGGCTCGGGAATCGGACGGGTGAGGTCTTCCGGCCGCAGTTGCAGCGCGTCTTCAAATGGCGTGGTGGTGTGCGGCATTTCAATCTACAACGTCATTCAGATGCAGTGCAAGGGCCACAATGGGCGCCACGATGCCGGCGTGCCAGCTGTCAGGCTGGCGACCTTTACACAACTCCCAAATCTTCAATCGTCGCACGGATTCTCATCTGTTCCAGAACTTCGCGCCGTACTCGGCTGTATCGCCGAGTTCCTGGCTGATCCGCAGCAACTGGTTGTATTTTGCCACGCGGTCGCTTCGAGCGGGCGCGCCGGTCTTGATCTGGCCGCAATTGGTGGCCACGGCGATATCAGCGATGGTCGCATCCTCAGTCTCACCGCTGCGGTGGCTCAGCACCGCGGAGTAGCCGCTGCGCATCGCCAGGCCGACCGCGGCAAAGGTCTCGCTGAGTGTGCCGATCTGGTTCACCTTCACCAGGATGCTGTTGGCGGTGCCGGTTTTGATTCCCTTTTCCAGGAATTTTACATTGGTCACAAAGAGGTCGTCGCCGACCAATTGCACTTTCTCGCCCACGCGGTCGGTAAGTAGCTTCCAGCCGTGCCAGTCATTCTCAGCACAGCCGTCTTCCAGCGACCGGATCGGATATTTTTCGCACCATTTCGCCCAGTAGTCGACCATCGCCTCCGGGGGGAGAATCTTGTCGGGATTGCTCTTGAAGAACTTGTAACCTTTCTTCTCCTTGTCCCAGAGTTCGCTGCACGCGGGATCGAGCGCGATGAAAATCTGTTTGCCGAGGGTGTATCCGGCTTTGTCTACGGCTTCACTGATGACTTTCAGCGCATCTTCATTGTCTTTCAGGTCGGGCGCGAAGCCGCCTTCGTCGCCGACTGCTGTGGACATTTTGTTGTCGTGGAGCACCTTTTTGAGGGCGTGATAGATCTCGACCCCGGCGCGCAGGCCGTCTTCAAAGTTATCGAAGCCCCAGGGCTGAATCATGAACTCCTGAAAATCGACGTTGTTGTCGGCATGTTTGCCGCCGTTGAGGATGTTCATCATCGGCACCGGCA
>DDRH01000010.1:139302-139891 GCA_002343075.1 Phycisphaerales bacterium UBA2421
TGTTCATCATCGGCACCGGCAGTGTCTTCGCCGCCGGGCCGCCGAGGTAGCGATAGAGGGGCAAACCGCACGCCACAGCAGCAGCCTTTGCGACGGCCATGCTCACCGCGAGCATGGCATTGGCACCAAGTTTGGCCTTGTTGGGGGTGCCATCGAGCTCGATCATGGTGCGATCGATGAATTCCTGCTCGGTTGCGTCGAAGCCAATGAGCTCCGGGCCGATGATGGTCGTGACATTGTTAACGGCAGTCTCGACTCCTTTGCCCAGCCATTTGCGTTTATCGCCGTCGCGCAGCTCGCAAGCCTCGTGTTCGCCAGTACTTGCGCCACTCGGCACCGCCGCCGTTCCCCGGATGCCGCCGTCGAGCCCGACATCAACCTCCACCGTGGGGTTGCCACGCGAATCAAGAACCTGCCTTGCCTGCACAAACTCAATCGACAAACTCATATCAAACCTGCCTTTAACAGTTATCGGACGGCCATACGCTAACTCTTGAAGCGTACCTCTTGAAGTGTACCCCTCGAAGTGTACCGGGCTTGGTGGGAATTCAAAGCGTTTAGACGATTCGACGACGGCGGTGGGCGAGCA
>DDRH01000010.1:140069-241101 GCA_002343075.1 Phycisphaerales bacterium UBA2421
AGACTAGCGCGCCAGCCGATGGCTCGGGAACGCCCGTAGCGCGAGTTGTCACGCCGCCGACTATCCCGCCGATCGTCTGTCCGTCGCCCGCAAGCAGATCGACCGTGGGACTCGCGCCGAGCAGGTTTACGCTCTCAATAAACGCAGCCGACCGCGCGCTGGCCATGGAGTTTGCCGTGCCCGATGCCGAGAACGACTGGCCATCGACCGCCATCCCCGCAGCACCCAATGCCGAAAGGGAGACGCCGAAGTATTCAAACTGAGACGAAAGTTCCCCGCCGATGAGATTCTGATCGATATCGAGAATCGTGTCGGCGAGGCTCATTTGCTGCCACGACCCATCATACGCCCACAGTGACAGCGCAGCCTCAGGCAGGCCGAGGTGTTCTACCATCTGTTCATCATAGCGGACGAGCAGGCGAGTTGAATCGGATTCCAGGCCCGTGCGGTCAAACTTCCACAGGCCAACAAACACGGCGTCTGCGGGCGCGCCGAGCGCGGTTGTAGCCGAGGGATCGTCGGGCGACAGAAGGGTGAGGCTTGCGGTACCTGCAGCCTTTACGCCGCTGAAGCCGAGCCGGACGCTGTTCACTAAGTCGGGCACGCGATCATTGGCGCTTTCACCCCAGTTAAAATCGCCATCGGAGGGCACATGAATCGCCGGGAGCCGAAGCTGGCCGTTGCGCCGGGCATACAGGCCGTGTGCGCCATCGGCTTCATTTTCGATGGTGTTGGTCACGCTCGCCACGCTGGACAGATCGAGCACGCGCGAACGGCCATATCCGTCGGCGATCAATCGACCATTGTTGATCAGTGGGCCGCGGAGGTCGATATCGCCCCAGCCGATCACTTCGCCCTGAGCACTTGGCACGGCGCGGATCACCAGCGGCGTACGCGATTGGGGTGAGCCTTCGCTAAAATTGGCGCTTTCGCGGGCGTTGCCAAGTTGAAACACCCCATCGCCATTTAGCCCGACCACGATCGCGCTCTTGGTCACGTCGGCAGCGGCGACGGTGAATGCGCCGGCTGTGGAGTTATTGTATTGAAGCTGGCCCGATCGCGCGCCGGTCAGCGCACCACTTGCGTTGGTTGCTGGCGCGTCGTTAGATGCGAATGCGTCGAGGCCAGCATCAACCACGCGATCAAAAATCACCTTGCCTTCAATAGCCAGCAGGCGAGAGTTGGAATTGTCGGAAGTGCCGATGACGATTTTGTTGGTAACCGTTTCGCCGCCGGCTAGGGTGTAGTGACCATCGCCGCCGAGACCGACGAAGACCTTGTCGGCCTCGAGCCTGCCTCCGGTGTGGCGAACTGTCCCCCGGCTGCCGGGGTTGACCGCGACACGCACGCCGCCGGTGTCGCCCGAGCCGATGATTCTCGCCTCGCCACCCGACTGAGCATACTCGCCGATGCCGGATACGCCGATGTTAAGTTCGCGCGCCGTGAGTCTGCCGGATTGCAGGCGATACAGGCCCTGGCTGGGTTGATCCAGTGCAAGCGAAACCGTGTCGGCGGTGTTCAGGCCGCCTTCCTGCGTGAAGGTCGCTGTGCCACTGACGCCGACGAGCTGCTTCTGAGCAAAAAGCTCGCCTCCGGCAAGATCGTAACTGCCGCGCGAGCCTTCGGCGGCGGCGAGGGTGAGGCGCTGCGCCTCCACCCGGCCACCGGTCTGAACAAACTCGGCGTCGCCCGCATCGGCGATGGCGAGATGGCGGGTGCGTAGTTCGCCGGAACTGACGCGGAATGTGCGAATTGCCTGGTTTTGGCTGTCGAGCAGGATGGCGCTGCGATCAAGCCGCCCGCCGTCCAGAGTGAAACTGCCCCTTGCGGCGTTAAACCGCGCATCAAGTGCCTGCGTACTCGATAGCGCCGGTCCGGCGGTGGCGAACGACTGCGGCGGCAAAGCTGCGTGCGCCGGCTTGCCGACGTTGTTGGCAACCGCATGGGTAGACCACGCAACCGGTGCGGCAAACGAAACGGACAAGGGCCGCGCGACGGCGGGGGCGAAATCGGTTGAGGGATAGAGTGCGAAAACCGGCGCGGCCTGCTGCAACAGCCGGGTCGATCGCCCGCCAAGCTCGCCGGCCGATGCGAAAATCTGTTCCGGGCCTTCCGGCAAGTTTGCGTGGGCGGCGTCAATTCCCAGCCGGTCGGCCGCGCGAACGCTGGCGAGCGATTGGGCCGGGGGCTTTGCGCGGAGAATCTGGTCGAGCTTGTTGACCGACGAATCACCAACGCGAATCGGCGAGCGCAGCCGCTCGATGAACGGCGAGAGCCAGCGCTTGGCATCGAGGAAGTTGCGAAACTCAAACCCGCCGTGACTGATCGTGCGCACCAACTGCCCCGCGCCCGCCACCGCAGCAGCACCGATGGCGACGGCGGCGGTGACGGCTTTAATCTTTGCCAGGATCGACGCGCGATGTGCGGCGTTCATTGCGCCAATCACATTGGTGGCCACATCGGCAGCCACCAGCGCGTGGCCGAACGAATAAGCCGCAGCCGCCGAGGTTGCTTTGCCGGCCAGGGTGTGCTGAATATACATCGGCACCAGCGCCCCCAACGCCGCTGTGAGCATGGTTCCACCGACGACGACGCCCTTTTTCTGCAGGTTATCCCCGAGCATTTTGCGCGCCCGGTGAAGTCGCACGCCAAGTGTGTTGGCCTTGATGCCAAGTTCCTTGCTCATTTCCTCGGGTTTCAACCCGCCGAAATAATGCAGGATCAGCGGCATGCGATATTTTGCAGGCAGCCGGTCGATTTCATCGCGCAGGATTCCGCGAAGCTCGTCCATGCCGAGGTCGCGAGGGCCGTTGTTGGCTTCCCATCGGCTCACATTCAGATCATGGTGCTTCACTTCGCGTGCCGCGCGGCGTTTCTTGCTGCGCTTCATGTCAAGCGACAACCGCTGGGCGACGCGTTGAAGCCACGGGCCAAGATATTGAATCTTTTGAGCGGTTTTAGACCGGACCGCGAGAGTGAGAAAGACGGCCTGTGTGGCGTCTTCGGCTTCGTGGGAATCTCGCGAGACTTGGTAGCACACGTTAAAAACCATTCCCGCGTAGCGGCGGACGATTTCTTCAAACGGGGCCTGATCGCCAGTGGCCTCAAAAAGTTCAAGAAGCTCATTGACGCTCTTGGTCGAAAGCACCGACTCCAGTGCAGCCGGCGCGAACCCCAGCCTTGACGCTTTGCCATTGGCAAAGCCGTTGCCACTCCGTTGAGACCCGCTCCCATTCAAACGCAAATCCAACTCCCCGGTCGTTGTAAAGACGCCATGTGCTCCTGCGGCATTACAGCGACGGTTAGAAATCCCGGATCACTAAAATTCTGCTGTCAAACTCCAGCTATTCTCGCCAATTTATTTCGCGCTTCCAATAGACCAAGCCTGGCGAATGCAGATTCGCAGTCTCCAAACGCGCGGATTACAGGATTGTACACGGCGGCAACCCCTGGGGTTCAGAACAACGTCGCAAATTCGGCAAAATCAGGAAGAAATTCTCGAAATGTGAAGATAGGCAATTCGGCGAACTGCAGGCCCCGGCGGTGTCGGCGGACCTGACCCGAATTGCGGGACCGCAACGTGCGATCGCCGCGCCCAAACTGCTTTCAGAACCCCTGAACGTTTGAAGCGGCCCGTGTTACGACGTAACATCGACCGGACAAGATTATGATTGCTGCAAACACCCCAGAACGCACGGTAACGATCCGCATTCAGCGCCAGGACGGGCCTGACAAACCCAGCCGATGGGAGGAGTTCGCCGTCCCGCATCGGGCGAACATGAACATCATCTCGTGCCTGCAATACATCGCCGCCAACCCCATTACCACCGAAGGCAAGGAAACGACCCCGCCGGTCTGGGATAGCGGGTGCTTGGAAGAGGTGTGCGGGGCCTGCACGATGGTTATCAACGGCAAGGTGCGACAGAGTTGTTCGGCGCTGGTGGATAAAGTCAGCCCGAACGGAGCTCCCATCGAACTGACGCCGATGACCAAGTTTCCGCTCATTCGCGACCTATGGGTCGATCGCAGCCGCTTTTTTAACGACCTGAAGAAGGCCAAAGCGTGGGTTCCGATCGACGGTACCTACGATCTTGGGCCCGGCCCGGCGATCAGCCAGGCTACGCAAGAACAGATGTACCCGCTAACTCGTTGCATGACGTGTGGGTGCTGCCTCGAAGCCTGCCCTCAATACTCTCTCACCAACAACTTCGCCGGTGCCGCGGTCATTAGCCAGGTGCGGTTGTTTAATGAGCACCCGATCGGCAAGGCCCTGAAAGACGAACGGCTCAAGGTGATGATGGGCCCCGGCGGGGTGAGTGAATGCGGGAAGGCCGGCAACTGCGTGGAAGTCTGCCCGAAAGATATTCCGCTGCTTGAAAGCATCGCCGTTGTTCAAAGACAGGCGACTGTTCATGCGGTCAAGAGCTTTTTCGTCAAATGAGCCTCGGTCAGGCAGTGCCGCTCAGTTTACCCGAACATTCAGGGTCGCCGGCCGGTCAATCTTAAACGGCAGCTCCACGAGCAGATTGCCCTGCCGCGTGCGGGCAAACGTTTCGACGAGGCGGCCCTCTAGCGTGACAAGCACGCTGCCATCGGGGAGGCCGGAAATCTCGATGATTGGCCGAGTGAGCGGAAGCGATTGCGGCGTCAGCAGCACGTCCACCCGAGGGGCGCTGGCGATGATCTGATATGCCCCGCGCGATTCATTGTAGCCATCATTGTTCGCATCGCCCGGCGAACGCCGATCGACCCGGCCCATCGCCTCGGGTACCGCAATCTCCGCTGGCGACTCGTGCGCGCCGGCTCCTTCGCTCTTTGCGCGCGGGGAAAGGGCGCGAAACTGGCCATCCCAATAGCTGCGTCCATCATGGTAGATCGTCAGTTCGCCGACTTCGCCGTTGGAGCTAAACCGCGCGCGCAGCGGGCCTGCCTCGTCCACTACAAAGCCGCCCGGCCGCGCGAGGACCGTATCGAGCGCCACCCGAAATTTTCCCGGGGAGTTGACCACCACTCCATACCCCCGGCGGTGAATCGACCACGGTTCATCCGTTGTGCTCTGGCCGACATAAAAGTGGTCGTTGTCGGTGAGCAGGACGTCGTCGAGCCAGACATCCGATCTGCCATCAATTGCAATCCGCAGTAGCGCCGGCGATGCGGCGGCGGGGAGCGAGGAGATATCCAGCCACAAGGACACCCACTCGCGCGGCCGAAGCAACATTGATTGCGAGTGCGAGGTGCCGTCGGCAAGTTCGAGCGTGAGGGTTGCCGAACAGGCCTTGTCCGCCCGTAGTGAACCGCCAAGCAGTGTCCAGTTGGCAGGGAACGCCCGTCCGACGAGCAGCGACGACAGTTTCACTTCAATCTCCGGCGTGCCCGCTCCGATGCGCAACGATGCCTGCCCCGTCTGCGCCACCGCGGGATCGATCTGCACCTTGCCGCGGGGGACACGGATGAACGCGTCGTCGGCGGACAGCTCAAAATTCAGCAGCACGCTGTACCGCTGGCCTTTCAAAGTCGGATCGACTTTTGCCACCTGCATCGATGGAAGCCTGCTCGCTGTCTCAAAATCGGCGCGCGGCGATTTCGAGCCGGGGGTGCGAGTACAGCCACCCAGCGCAATGACCAGCGATAACGCGATTAGCGGTGCAGACAGACCGAGATTGAAACCCTTTTGCCGCATGCGAAGTGTCCGAGCCCGACGCATGGCAGCATAAGCGCCCCCGATACGGATTCAATCGACAAAAGGTTATCGGCGTTCCGAATCGCGCGGCTTGAGATTGACGGAGATGTCGAGCGACTGTTGATCGCGCAAGACTCTTAGCACCGTGGGGCCGCGCTTCTCGGTCATGCTTGCCGCGAAGCTCGGCGGGTCGCCGACGGCTTCGCCGCCGAGCGTCAGAATCAGGTCGCCCTCGCGCAGCCCGGCAGCGTCGGCAGCGGAGTTGTGAAGCACCTTCATCACCATCACCGCAGGCCTTGTACCGAGCGCGGGGTTCTCCCTGCGGGCCGGGTCGGCCGGGAAGACTTCCCGCAGAAACACACCGAGCACCGGCCGCGACGTTGCACCCTGCGTGATGATCTGTGTCACCACGGGTTCACACCGCGCGGCATCAAGGAACTGCCCCTGTCGCAGGAACCCGGCAACCTCCCCGCGAACATTGATGACGATCCCGCTGTCCTGCTGCGATCCGGTCCACACCGTGAGCCGGCCCGCCTCGCCGGTGATGTTCAGGAACATCGTCAGTGCCCCATCGGCCGGGCGGCGGCCATTCATGGGCATGGCTCTTTCGCTGCTGGGCCGTTCGAGCTTGAGCACAGTGAGCGCAGTCTGGCGATCAGAGCCGACAAAAGTCGCCCCGCACACCGTCCCATCGCCGCAGGCGACGGTCAGGGGCTGATCGCCGATGGCTTCGCGTTCAATGTAGTAGGGAAGCAGGACGTGTCCGATCGAATCAACAACAACACCGATCGAGCGCGGGCTGACATCGATCACGGCGCGGTCTTCGCCGGTTTCGGTCACCATCTCAAATGCACCATCGCCACGCGGGACGAGCCGAAATGATCGTTCCGCGGGCTGGGTGGCCGGCTGGCGGGGGGTGATGGTTGCGTCGATGTAGCGCTGGCTTGCCGTCTTTTCGAGATCGGCGGTGAGCTTGGTGTTGGCGGATTGGTCGAGGGAGAGATCCCATCGCTTGAGCGTGAAATCCTGGCCCATCAGGTTGAGTGCCCACTTCGGCGGGGGAAGATAAACGCGCACCAGCCCCACGCGGGTCTGCGCGTAGAGTGCTTCAGTTTCCGCGCTCAACTGTTCAAGCAGTGGCGACGCGGAGATCGTCGCGGCGGGGGCGTCTGCGGGAGCATCTGCGCGGGCAACGGACTGTACAGCGCAGATGACAGCGCAGGTGATGGCGCAGGCAGAGATTGTGAGGCAGATTGGCGTGCGCCGCATTAGAAGTCGTCTCCGATGAGTCGCACCCCGTTGGTTTGCACCTGCCGGTGTCTCTGCTGCCATTTCGCCACATCGTTGGTGAACTCGCGGGCTTCCTGCAAGGTGGAAAACCGGCGGGTCGTGACTACATTTCCAAACTGGTCACTGAGCGCGACATCATACCCGGCCGGGACGACCTGCCCGCCGACGGGCATCACACCCGCCATCCCCGCTGCGAGTGTGCGTTCGGGGATAAAACCAGTCGGCTGGTCGAGCATGCCCGGGTTCAAGGCTACGGGTTGAGACTGGGAAACGGGCGATACACCATTGATGGTAGTCCCGCGCAGGCCGTAGCCGGCAATCAATCCCACCGCCAGCACCGCGGCGACGCGCGAAAGCCCGCCGGCCCATTGGCTGACCCGCCCGAAGAGCGAAATCCCCGCCGCCGGTGTCGTCGTTTGCGACAGGGCGCGCGATTGCTGATGGAGCGCACCACGCACATACCACTGCAACTGCTGCGATTCGGTTTCGGTCGCTTCGAGCGACGCAAACGCCTCGGCACGAAGCGAACGATATTCGCGCATCCGGGCAAGCTCGGCCGACATCCCGTCGTCGGTCTGCAGGCGAGCTTCAAGGCCGATCGCTTCGGCGTCGGTCAGATCGTTGTCGAGGTAACGATCGAGCAATTCAGTATCACGGTCAGAAAAATTCATTGGCGTCCTCGTTCTCCACTCACACAATCCAGACTCGATCTACCCAAACGGGTGCATTTTCATCAGCAATATCAAGCAATAACATCTGCGGCTACATTCCGCGCGCCGCGCCCAGGTTGTTCTTTTCAACATACTCCCGCAACATCGACTCAATCTGCCTGCGGGCGCGGAAAATCCACGTCTTCACCTGCGGCACCGATGCATCCAGGCTCGATGCGATGTCGGCATACGACATATTCTCATACTCACACAACACCAACGCGGCACGGAAGTGGTCGGGGAGTTTACCGATCGCTTCACGCACCCGCGAGACTGTTTCGTTCTCAATCATATTTGCCAGCGGTGTTTCTGTGCGGTCGGGCTGTTCATCGCCCACCACCTGCATACGCTTATGCCGCAGCAGCCGCAATGACTCATTGACCACCGCGCGTTTTAGCAAACCGCCCGGTTCACGCCAGTCATATCGTGCCCGGTGCTGCCAAAGGTTGGTCACCGCTTGCTGCACCACATCTTCAGGCGACGCACGGGTGCCGACGATTGCCCGCGCAATGGCCAGCAACCGGCGCGATTGATTCGCGACGGCGCGTTCGAACAGATCAAGCGTCGGATCGGTGCCGTCGGCCATCATGCCTTCTTCTGTCATAACGCGCCACCCGTCGGCGAGTTGCACTGTTTACACCCCGCCGCCGCAGTTGGCGCGACCGATAAAATCAGGAAAACCGGTATCCAATGCGACGAATCGCGGGTTTCTGGATAATATCCCAGGTTAGGACGATTTTCCGGGAGTGTTTTAATGCCAGCTTCCATGCTAACCGTATTCGCGAGTTTCGTCGCGCTATTTGCTACCTCGTTCACGCTTGCAGCATCGCCCCAGGTGGACGATCGTGCACAGCGGATGATTGATCGGGGCATCGATTATCTCAAGTCGCAGCAAAAGCCCGACGGCGGATGGCAAGGCGACCGCGACCCGCCGGCCATCACGGCGATCGCGCTCAAAGCGATTGTGCAGGACGATAAGTACGACAGCCGCACCGATTTTGTCGCGCGCGGCTACCAAAAGCTGCTCGGCTACCAGTTGGAAGACGGGGGCATCTACAAAGATCTGCTTGCCAACTACAACACCGCCATCGCGGTCAGCGCCCTCGCTGCGGCGAATGATGACGCTTTTCGGCCTCAACTGGAGAAAGCCGTGGCTTATCTCCGTGGGTTGCAGTGGACCCCCGACACCCGGCCGGAGTATGCGGGTAGTCCGGATGAAAAAGTCCGCGAGAACAACACCGGTAAGCAGGTGGTGACCGATGAATCCGACCCATTTTTCGGCGGTTGGGGTTACGGCGGGCGGTCGCGCGGGTCGGGACGGCCCGACTTATCCAACGTCTCGCTCGCACTCGATGCGCTGCACGATGCAGGCCTGCAACCGACTGACCCCGCTTTTCAGAACGCCATCAAGTTCGTCACGCGCGTCCAAAACAACAGCGAAACCAACCCCGCGGCATGGGCGGGCAACGACGGCGGATTTATCTATGGGCCTGCCGACACACGCACGGGCGAATCGATGGCCGGCGAATACACCGATGCCACTGGCCGCCGACTCCTGCGCAGCTATGGCTCGATGACCTACGCCGGGCTGAAAAGTTTTATTTATGCCGGCCTGACGAAAGATGATCCCCGAGTCCGCGCCGCCGCCGAGTGGATCGCGCGAAACTGGACTCTTGACGAAAATCCCGGCATGAAGCTCAACAAGCCTGAGATGGCAACGGAAGGCCTTTACTATTACTACCACACGCTCGCCCGCGCCCTGAATGCCTACGACACACCCACCCTCATCACCGCCGACGGAACGAGCCACGATTGGCGGGTCGAACTAGTGGCAAAACTGGAATCGCTGCAGAAAGAAGACGGCAGTTGGGCTGGCGACAAGCGTTGGATGGAAGCCAATCCGGTGCTGGTCACGTCATACGTGCTTTCGGCCCTGCATGAAGTGCGCGAAGATCTCCGGGAGCACCCGGCCGAGATCGGGCGCTGAGAAGGGCAGACACGCCAGCAACGTGCCGCTGGGGTGGGACGCCTTGCGGCGCACCGCCGCGCTTGCCACCATCGCGGGCGTTGCAGCGGTCGGTGTAGTCAATGGAAAGCGGAGAGGGAGGGATTCGAACCCTCGCTACGGGTATGACCCCGTAGACCGGTTTAGCAAACCAGCGCATTCAGCCGCTCTGCCACCTCTCCGGTAGGGCCGATATCCTAGCAAAATCGATTTTTGATTGCCAGAGTGCTCGTCTCGCGACGATCCCGGCTGAAATTGTCCGATAAGAACGCCCGCTCGACGGGGGAGGGTGGGGTTCATTTCTCAATCCGCGGGGGCTGGTAAATCTGCTTGCTTCTCCTCCCGATGAATTGGAAGAGTTAGACAACGCCTTGCAAGTGGGCGGGGCTACTTTTCTCGGCTCACTTGGCAGGCTGGCAAAGCGAAAGGTTGCATATGAACAGGAAAATGTCGTCCGGCCTATTCCCGGCTCGAGCGCGCTCGGGCGCGACGATGATCTACATGATCGTGACGCTCTTGGCGCTATTTGCCATTATCTCGCTCGGCGTCGACTGGGGCAGAGTGCAGGTGGCCCAGGCGCAGCTCCAGACCACGGCCGACGCTGCCGCTCGATATGCCATCGTTGGACTGAAAAACGACAACGGCTCCGGCTCGGCGGCCAAGGCCAACGCCGCTTCAGTGGTGACTCAAAACAAGATCGATGGCGTTTCCGGTCAGATTGACACCGCACAGGATGTGCAGATCGGTATCTGGAATAAGGATACAAAGTCCTTTGCCACTACCAACAACCTCGATGCGGCAAACGCCGTCCGGGTGACTTTGCACCGCAGCACGGCTCGAAACAATCCAATCCCACTGACTTTCGCGCCGCTCATCGGGCGAAACAACGCAAGTATCCGCGCCAGCAGCACCGCCGTCATGGATTTCAGCCTCTTCGGCAACGCTGCCAACAGCGGCGCGGGCCACGGCACGTTCAAATACTTCGTCCCGGCAACCAGCAACCCCTGGCTTAGCGGGATGCCCTCCGGGTCGGTTGCCAATGCCGGCAACCCCGCCGGCAACCCCGACTACGCAGGCAGTGAGTTTGTCGATGACGGAAGCGGTAAATCCCGCAACAAGGGTTCGAGTGGCAGTGGCAGCGCCGGCGGCAGCGGGGCGTCGGGCGGCAACTGGTCGACTTGGGGCGACTACTCGGCCAAAAAAGGCTCGCCCATCAAGGCAGGCAACATTCCTGTCCTCCCCGGTTCGACCATGACCTTCGACGGCGTCAACGGCGGGGCCAACAACAGCAATTCGACCACGCTCTACGACGGCGACGGCAACACCGGATGGGTCATCGACAACTTTGGCAAGAGCGAAAACGGCATGTCGAACATCAAGGCGCCGATCAACAGCGTGATCGCGGTGTTCCTCACCGACACCCGGCCCGACCAGAACAACAGCAGCAAGAATCCCCCGGTGCTCGACTTTTCCTCGGCGTCCAGCCGCAACTTTACCTCACTCGAACCACAGATTCAGCAGGTATTCTTCATCGGCAATGGCCGCCGCGATAACGGCGAAGTGCAGCGCTTCAAGGTTCCCGCCGGCGCGACCCGGCTGTTCATCGGCACCATGGACGGCTGGGAATGGAACAACAACGTCGGCGGGTTTGAAGTGACGGCCCACCTCAGCGGAAACATCGTTACCGTGCAGTAAACGCACCACCCGAACGAACCGCACAGGCGGAATAAGTCGGACATAATCCGCAGTAGACGAGGCCCGCACGCGATGAAACAGATCATGCGTGCGGGCTTTTTCCTTCCGGAACCTTGTTTTAGGGGTACTATCCGGGGGCGAGTATCCTGTCATGGGAAAGGTGGCAATTGAATCTCTCGAACCCCGCCGACTCATGTGCGAGACCCACGCGCTCGAGCTGGCGCGCAATCCCACCGCTGCCAGTTTTGCGGTCTATGCGGCGAATGCGCAGCGCGAAACGCCCATGCGCCAAGTCGTCGCCGACCCCATCGGACCGACGCAGTTGCCCCAGCTTGCCTGGACCACTCGTGCCGCAACGCCGCAAAAGCGCGAGGAAGGCGCGTCCGCCGTCCTGAATGGCAAGCTCTACGTCTTCGGCGGCTACTACGATCACACATTTAACGGAACCGGACGAACCGACGCATACGATCCCGCAACCAACACCTGGCAGCAGCGCGCCAGCATTCCAGAAGCCATCACCCACGCGCAGGCACTGGTCATCAACGGCGAGGCGTGGCTGTTCGGCGGATATGTCGGCCCGACCCTCGGCCCGGCCACCAAGAAGATTCACATCTACAACCCCAACTCAAACACCTGGCGGCGGGGGCCGGACATGCCCATGTCGCGCGGTGCCGGCGCGGCCGCGCTGGTCGGAAACACCGTTTACGTCTTCGGCGGGCGCGACCTCGACCGCGCCTACGACATGCATCAGGTCTACGCCCTCAACCTCGCCACCAACACATGGTCAACCAAGGCCAATCTGCCCAACCCGCGCAACCACATCAGCGGGGTCGCCGTCGATGGAAAGGTCTACGCCGTCGGCGGGCAGTGGAACGAGGCCAGCTTGGCCATCAACCAAAGCGATGTTCACCGCTACGATCCCTCCACCAACATCTGGACCAGGGTCGCATCGTTGCCGCAGGCCATGTCGCACAATCACTCCGCCACCTTCGCACACAACGGCAGCATCGTCATCGCCGGCGGTGAAACCAGCCATAACGTCTCCACTGCAAAGGTCTTTGCCTACGCGCCATCGCGCAACCAATGGACACCCATCGGCGACCTTCCCGCCGCCCGCCGGGCCGGACATGCCGGGATCATCAATGGCCGGCTCATTTTCACCGGCGGTTCAATCGTCGGCAGCCAGAAAACCGATGTCTGGATGAGCAGCGATCTCGACGCCTCGCTCTCCGCCGGGACACTTTCGGCGTTTTAGCTGCAACTGATCGCCTGCGACATGCGAATAAAGCGGATAACCCCACCGTCCGGTGTCACCCGCGTCGGTAGTGCGACAAATAACCACGCGCGGTTCGCGGGGCATTGGCGTTAGAATGCGTCGCTTCGAAGCCGATGGACGGTTGAAGGGAAGTGTTCATGTCTCGATTCATCCCGGAGATGCTCGAACCGCGCACGCTGATGTGCGACGTTCACCAACTGGAACTCGCCCGCGTGCCGACCGCGGCGAACTTTGCGCTGTTTGCCGCCGATGCCGCCGCCGCTGAAGTCATCGCCCCGCTGGAGGTGGCCGCACCCACAACCTCGGCCACCCCGATTACGTGGTCGGTCAGGAAGTCGATGCCGCAGAAGCGCGAAGAAGGCGCGTCGGCGGTGCTCAACGGCAAGCTCTACGTTTTTGGCGGTTTCTACGACTATACCTTCAACGGCACCGGCCGAACCGATGCCTACGACCCGGCCACCAATACCTGGCAGCAGCGCGCCACCATCCCCGAAGCCATCACCCACGCCCCGGCGCTGGTCATCAACGGCGAAGCGTGGCTGTTCGGCGGCTATGTCGGGAAAGATCCCGGTCCGGCCACCAGAAAGGTTTATATCTACAACCCCACCTCCAACCAATGGCGGCGCGGACCCGATATGCCCGCGGCGCGGGGTGCGGGGGCGGCGGCGCAAGTGGGCAACACGGTCTACTTCTTCGGCGGGCGCAACTTGTCGCGCACCTACGACGTTCCCGAAACCTACGCCCTCAATCTCTCCACAAAAACATGGTCGATCAAAGCCAGCCTCCCCAACCCGCGGAACCACATCTCCGCCGCCGTCGTTAATGGGCAGGTGTACGCCGTCGGCGGGCAGTGGAAAGAGGCCAGCCTGGCCGTCAACCAAAGCGACGTGCACCGATACAACCCCTCAAGCAACACCTGGACAAAGGTTGCCTCGCTCCCGCAGAAGATGAGCCATAACTTCGCATCAACCTTCACGTTTAACAACCGCATCGTCGTCGCCGGCGGCGAGGTGAGCCACAACGTCTCCACAGCCAAGGTGTTCACCTACAACCCCTCCAGCAATAGCTGGAAACAGGTGGGCAACCTCCCGGCCGCCCGCAGGGCAGGGCAGGCAGGCATCATCAACGGCAAGCTGTATTTCGCCGGTGGCTCAATCGTGGGAAGCCAGAAAACCGACGTCTGGATGAGCAACTCGCTCAGCGCAGTCGTCGTCTAGCACAACGCTTGATACACCGCCTGATACACCGCCTGATAAGCCGCCCCATGCACGCTCGGAAACGTGGCCGCACGAGACGCCAATGCCTGCACCGCCGCGCAGCGACCCGCAGTCAGGAATGCATCGCGTCCGCGGCACATTCGAGCTTACGAGGTTTCATCACCGATCGCTCGGACTTTGCGGCAGGTCAAAGGCACCCGCGGTTTCACACGAACACCTCAATCCCGTCCACAACATCCTTCACCGCCGCCGAGTTGTCTCGGCGGGCGCGGTCGACGGCGTTTGTTGACGTGGCGTTGGGGCCGTAGGTGGCGTGGAGGATGGCTTCGGGTGTGTTGTTGGCAGCACGGCTGGATTTGTTGTCGATGTCGAGGATGAAATCGCGCCCGCCGCCGCCGTCGATTACCTCGTTGCCCGGTCCGCCGACGAGCAAATCGCCGCCCGGCCCGCCGAGGAGGGTGTCGTCGCCCGGGCCGCCGAAGAGTTGGTCGCGCCCGTCGCCGCCGTCGAGGTGGTCGTTGCCTTCGCCGCCGAAAAGTGTGTCGTTGCCGTCTCCGCCGGAGAGCAAATCGTGGCCATCCACCCCGTCGAGGTAATCGTTGCCCTCGCCGCCGATGAGGGTGTCGTTCATGTTGAACGATGGAAACTGCTCACCGATCAGCACGTCGTTCCCGTCACCGCCGTCCAGAATGTCGGGACCGACTCCGCCGAGCAGCGTGTCGTCACCGGATTCGCCCAACAGTGTGCCGAAATCTGTTCCAAATGCGTCGATCAGGTCGTCGCCTTCGCCGCCTTTGAGCAGGTGGCGTGCGTTGCCGCCGCCGCCGAGTGTTCGAATGGTGTCGTTTCCATCACCCCCTAGAATGGTAACACCCTCAAATGCCGCAGAAGTTAGCACGTTGTCTAGCTCATTGCCCAAAAGGGTGTAGTTTCCGGCTCCAGTCGGTCCGTGCAGTTCCTCAACACCGGCATAGGCGCGGAATACCTCCTCGCCGGTGCCATTGAAGTTTTCGGCGCTGGCGTCGTGAATGTCGTAACCTTCGCCGAGGTCGACGAACACGTCGCTCTGCGCCGGGATGAAGGTCCGGTCGTCGATGTAATCGTCGCCTGCCCCGCCTAGGATTGAGTCAACGCGGCCTTGAATCACGAAGCGATCATCGCCCTCGCCCCCGATCAATGCGATGGCAGGGCCGGGGCCAAGCGAAGACGTTTGTAGATCGGCAAACTGGTCGTTACCCCCGCGACCTTCCACGGTGATAACGCTTCCTGGATAATCTTGAGCGTCGCCGATGACTTGATCATCTCCACTAGTCAGTATTGCTTTCACACTTGTCGGAACTCTCTGGAAAACATCGAATGCAGATCCACCATCGAAATTTGAGGCGGCCCAGTACCATTGTCGAACATCATTGAAAAGATCAGAATTGAAGTTAAACCACTCAAACTCTGAATACCGGTAATCGACGATCAGTTCATCGGTCTGCGAATCCAGCCAGTTAAAGCCATCGCCACCAGCCAAACTATCTGCGGAAAAACCGCCGGTTAGAACATCGTTCCCGGTGCCCCCGTCAATCTCGGCTCGCACAAATGTATTGTTGGTAACTACATCGTTACCGTCGCCGGAAATGACGGAAATCTGCTGCACCCTTACAAGAGGGAATTCAAAATGCTGGCCGTTCAAGTCCACTGTCAAATGCTCACCGCTTGAATCGATAACGATGACATCGGCTTTCGAAGATCCGAAAACTTCAAGGTCGCCCAAAGGTGATAAGACCGCAGAGGTAGACAGCAATTGTCTACGTTCCAGAAGTTCTGCGCAGTTTAGTCCCTGATTCATTGTGGAACCTGCTTTCAATTAGGCTTGGGTGAAGATAAAGGGTCAGGAATATTCGATCTGTTCACTCGGTTATTCACAACGACCTTTCATGGCTCGACCTCTTCGGCACTGCCCCGGCGGGAGGGTGTTTAGTCTGCTGAACCGGGCCGTCGGGCGGCGGCGGGGTGCGGTTTTGAGTCAGCAGGACTAAACGTAGACATTTGAAACCCCACGGGCCTGCGGCCCCTTTTTCCCACCCGATCACCCTCGCTTAAACCTCGCGCCTTTCTTCCGGGGTGGATCGTCTCATGGATTGGGGGGTTGTCAATGAAAAGAGCGGGGGGGCAGTGGGCAGTGGGCAGGACGGAGTCATGAAGATGGGAACCGAGGCGGCGCTGAGGCTGTGCCCCGGCGTGCGGTGGGGTGGGGGACTCTTCTGGAGTGTGGGGCGGGGCACAGAATGGGGGGTAGCCTGTTAGGGTGTGGTTGTTACTTAGTTTGGTTGTAAGTTGTTTTGGGATAATGGGTTATGTGGCGTGTTGCAAATTGTTCCGCGCGGAACAATTGCGTTGTTGCTGGTTGCTGGTTGTTGGTAACCGGTTGTGGGTTGCTCGCGCTCACGGGGCCGCCGGCTTACCCTCCCCCCAACCCCCTCCCGGAGTACCAGGAGGGGGAGATGGAACATTGTTCCGCGCGGAACAATGTGCCATCTCCGCTGCGCACTGCCCGCTGCCGACTGCGCACTGCGGGGTGATTGTGATGGGCGGGGCGGGCGGGGTTACTTCATCATTTCGACGGCCTGCTGGTAGACTTCTACGCAGCTTCGGGCGGCGTCGGCCCAGCTCATTCTTCTTATCTCGAAGCTGCCGTGCTGGCGCAGGGTTTGCGAGAGTGGAGGGTGGCGGAGGACGGCGATGATCTTGTTGGCCATCTCATCGACATCCCAGAAATCGACCTTGAGTGCGTTCTGGATGACTTCGCTCACGCCGGACTGTTTGCTGATGATGACCGGGACATCGTGGCTCATCGCTTCGAGCGGGGCAATGCCGAACGGCTCGCTGACGCTGGGCATGACATAGAGGTCGGCCATTTTGAAAACGCGATCGACATCGGCGCCGCGGAGGAAGCCGGTGAAGAGGACCTTGTGCCCGATGCCCATTGCGGCGGCGAGTTCGATGGTCTTGCGGATGAGGTCGCCGGAGCCGGCCATGACGAACTTGACGTTGTCCATCACCTCCAGCACTTTCTTGGCGGCGGCGAGGAAATATTCCGGGCCTTTCTGCATGGTGATTCGGCCCAGGAAAAGCACGATCTTTTCGTCTTTATGGATGTTGTACCGTTCGTCGTAGCCGAGGCCGTTGCCGTTGGTTTCGATGGCGTTATAGACGACCTCGACCTTGGCCGGGTCGATTCCGTAATGACGGGTGATGATGCTCTTGGTCAGCGCGCTGACGGCGATAACCTTGATGGCGGCGTGCATGCCCCTTCGTTCGATGTCGTAGATGCGTTGATCCAGCCCTGCCCCGGCGCGGTCAAACTCGGTCGAGTGAACGTGAACGACGAGCGGCTTGCCACTTAGCCCGGCGACGGCGAGACCTGCGGGGTAGGTCATCCAGTCATGCGCATGAATGACATCGAACTGCTCGCGGCGGGCCATGTCGGCGGCCATGTTGGCGTATCGGGCGACTTCCTCAAAGAGGTTGCCGGCGTAGTGGGCGTTGGTTTGAAGCGGGTTGTGTGCCGACTGGGTGCTGTGATGCGCGTGCTGCCGGGCGGTGTCGGTGCCGTGCTCGGAAGATGGCGCGACCGTTCCCCCTGCGGCGGATTCGCGTTCTCGGCGCGCCTGCTCGACGTCGTAGTTGGCGGGGGTGTTATATGGGCTGATCTGGGCATCGATCGGACGGAAGCTGACGTTCTCAAACTCGTCAAGTCGAAACTCGTTGACAGGCTGCGCCGCGCCCCCGCCGGGTTGCGGGCTGACCAGGCGCACGTGGGTGCTGAACGGGTTGCTGACGGGACGTGGAATGACAAAAACAATGTCGGTGCCAATGCCGCTCATTGCCTTGGTCAGCCCGTAGCACGCCGTTCCAAGCCCACCGCTGATGAACGGTGGAAACTCCCAGCCTAGCATAAAAACGCGCATATCCTTTTCCGCACTTTCAGTCGGGGCAGCAGTTGGAATGTCTCGCAGGCCGGTTGATCGGCCTCGCCATCGCCCGGTTCACAGGCACCGGGATTGCAAAGCCCGTACCGCGACGGCTTGTTACGTCGTCGGAATCCGTGGCCCGGCGATAAGGCAACTAAATGCTTAAATTGCAGTTACTTGCAGCTTATCGAATCGGGCCGATCCGTTGCCCTGCCGACACCGTCCTCGGTCGCAGTTTGCACAATTTATCAGCAACAACAGCCAACATCTGCCCGAAGGACTATTAAAGTGAACCTAGCTTGCCGCGTCAATACGCGCGGACCCGGTTCTCCATTTTTCGCCGGATTGTCGCACCCGGGGGCCCCAAACCGGGCCGATCCGCCGGGAATCTGGCCCGTGGGGGGCAGGCGGGCCAATTTGATTGAATGATCGGCGATGGGTTAGAGTTCTACCGATGGAAGGCATTCGCGTGCACACATTATGCCCGGCTCGAATGTCACGCCGGGACAGAGTGTTGGCTGCGGGGGTTTCGGTGGGGTGCCTTGCGGTGCTCATTGTTGCAGCCTGGCTGACACCCGCGGCGGGGGGAATGGGGTCGCATCACCAACTTGGTCTGCGGCCATGCGGGTTTCTCGAACGCACCGGGCTGCCGTGTGGCACCTGCGGAATGACCACCAGCTTTTCACACTTCGCAGACGGCAATCTTCTCGCGAGCGTCTATGTTCAGCCGTTTGGGGCGGTGGCGGCGGTGTCGGTCGCGATGGCCTTCTGGGCGGCGGGATATTGCGCAACGACGGGCCGTCCGGCGTATCGACTCTTGCACCGTCTGCACACCGGCTGGATCGCGGGCATCATTCTCACGCTCTGGATCTTCGCATGGGGCTGGAAAATGTGGCTGGTAATCTCCGGCCGAGATGGTTGGGGTGCCTGATCGATGTTGTGCCAGATGCGCTCGATAAGGTTGTTTTACATGAATGGACTTGTGCGAATGAAACGATTGATCTGTGTGATGATTGGCATGTGTTTGAGCATCGGGCTGGCTGTTTCGCTCACCGGCTGCACCTATGTTGGTGCCGCCGCAGCGCTCATGCCCCCGCCGACTGTTCAGCCGCAATACACGCGTTTTGCCGGGCAGTCGATTGCCGTCATCGTTTGGGCTGATCGTGGTGTTCGCACCGATTGGCCGACGATTCAACTCGACCTTAGCAACGCATTGACCAACAAGCTCAAAGCCGAAACCGGCAAGAAGAAGGTGCTCGAAGGCGCTACATTTCCGCTCAGCTCACAATCAATCGCCCGGTTTCAGGAAGATCATCCCGAGACCGAGTTTGCACCCATCGAAAGCACCGCGGTCAAGCTGGGTGTTTCGCGGTTGATCTATATCGAGATTGATGAGCTTGGCACGCGTTCCGACACGTCCAACGAACTCTTTCGCGGTACAGCGAAGGGGGGTGTAAAGGTGATTGAGGTTGAGAACGGCGTGGCGAGCGTCGCCTATGAAGAGCGCGATATCGCCGTCGCGTTTCCCACGCGCGGGCCTAAGGAAGGGGAACTCAGGGGTAACGACTACAAGATGTACATCGGCGTGATTGATACGATGGCATATCGCATACAGAATCGTTTTGTGCCGTATGAAGACGACAGCGATTATGGTCGCAGTCGATGACGCACCGGGGTGCCCGTTCAGGCGAGCCATTCAAGAAAGGCAAGAGTCGAGTATGCGCTACGGCAGTCTGTCCATGCATCGGGGGCTTTTCAAGTTCGTGCTTCTGGCCACGGCGCTGTTGCCAGCCGGGTGTAATGTCGTTGGCGTGGTGGCTTACAAGGTGGCTGGCCCGCCGAAGGTACCAGCGAAGTACGTTCCTCCGAAAGAGCCAATGGTTGTGCTTGTCGAGCGTTACAACGCGCCCAGCGCCTCGGTGACCGATTGCGAAACACTGGCGATCGAGATTTTCCGTGAGTTGAGCAAGCGGGAAGTGGGCCAGCAGATCGATCCTGTCACAATCCTCAATCTTCGCGACAAGGATCCTGCCGCATTTAAGAAGATGACGATTTCGCAGATCGGTGCCGCCGTCACGGCGAAGCAGGTGATTTATGTCAACCTGCTGTCATCCAGCATGGAGAGTGCGGGCGACGGCGCGCTGTTTCGTGGGATGATCACCGGGCGCGTGAAGGTGATCGATGTGGCAACCGGCGCCACCGCCTGGCCGCAGGATGCCGCGGACGGTTATCCAATCGCCGGAGAGGTCAAGCCTAACCTGACCAACTCCGGTACCACCCCTGAAGCGGCGCGGGTGGCACTGATCCGCCAGATGGCGTTTAGCACGTCGCGACTGTTTTACAAATGGACGCCGGAGGATGAGATTCCGGATGACTAAGATTGAGTTGAAACACGACGACGCCACGACACGACAGTCACGCGCAGCCGACTCGCGGAGCACGAACCCGAGCCGCGTTCTCAGTTTACAAGTCGGCGAATCCCCTCCTTCAACAAGACGACATTGAAGTTTATGAGGAACCCCAGCCGCTTCTGAGTGAGTCGCAGATAGGTTAAAAGTCGTGCCTCGTGGATCGGTAGCAACTTTTCAATCGCCTTCAGTTCGAACACGACAGAACTCTCAACAACGAAGTCGAGCCGCGATCCTGATTCGATTGTGATTTTGTCGTACTGAATCGGGACGATGAGTTGCCGTGGATACTTCAGACCTGCGCGATCCAACTCTTACGCAAAGCACGTCTCGTAAACAGATTCCAATAGCCCGCATCGTAGCTTGCGGTGAACTTTGAATGCGCATTCAATGGCTCTGGCGGCTATCGCCTCAACATCAGCCGGAATCGGAAGCAAGGCCATTGGGAACTGCCTTTCGTCGTGTCGTTGTGTCGTCGTGTTTCAACCGATGAACTACTCGACGCGCGCATCCACCCATTCGCAAAGCGTGTGATAGAGCAGAAGGTGCATTTCCTGAACGCGGTGGGTGAGGGTGTGGGGGACGTGTAGCTCGATGTCGCACGCCCCCTTGAGCTTGCCGCCGTCTTTTCCGAGGAAGACGCAGGTGGTCATGCCGATCTTCCTTGCGGCGGCGACGGCGGCGATGACGTTCTGACTGTTGCCGCTTGTCGTAAAGCAGACAAGCACATCCCCGGGGTTGCCCAGCGCCTCGACCTGCCGCGAAAAAACGCGTTCCCAGCCGTAGTCGTTTGCGGCGCAGGTGAGCGCGCTTCCGTCGGCGAGCGCGATCGCGGCCAGGCCCTTTCGCTCTTTGCAAAAGCGCACGCAAAGTTCTTCGGCGAGATGAATTGCGTCGGCGCAGCTCCCGCCGTTGCCGCAGGTGAGTACTTTCCCGCGTGCCTGCCAGCATCGCATCATCGCTTCACCGAGTGCCTGCAGTTGCGGGGCAAGCGCGCGCACGCGCACAAGGAGATCGGTCGCGTCGTCGATCGCGCTATTGAGTAGCTTTTGCATGCCGATGATCTTACGCGTTCCTCTGCGGTTTCTCTCCGCCATAGATATCGAGGTAGAAATAGAGCAGTTCCTTGCCGTGCAGTTCGCGGGTTCGGCTGTGCCTGAAGTGAAATTTCTCAAACAGCCGGATGGCCGGTTCACGATCCATGAAGGTGTCGAGCGTGATCTTGAGATAGTTGTGGTCGTTGCAAAACTTCAGCGCGACTTCCATGAGCTTGCTGCCGATGCCCTTGCGCCGATGGTGCGGGCTGACGCGCAGCCGCCGAATCTCTCCCACGCCTTCATCGTGTTGTTGCACGCCGATGGTCCCGACGATCTCGCCGGTCGATGTGGTGGCAACCCAGAAATGGTTGCCGTCGGTCATGTAGGCACCCTGGATGTCGTCAATATCCAGCCCGGTGTCGTTATCGGCGAGCTTCCCGCCGATCAGGCCTTCGACATAAAGTGACTGACACGCCTGCTGGTCTTCCGGGCGGAAACCTCGGATCGAGATCATGTCGTCTTGAACGGTGGCATTCACAAGCGGTGATTTTAGCATGCTCGCAAAACACTGAAAGTGTCGTGATTTTTTTCACACGGTAATCTCGAGGAATTGCAATTGATTTGTCTGGAGATTGAGCACCGCCACAGTTTTGGGGCTGGCCCGGAAGAGCGCGCCGGGGTTGATCACCCGGATGCGTCCGTGTCGTTCGTCGAGCGTCTGGTGGGTGTGGCCGAAGAATAGGTAGTCTGCGGTATTGTCGAGCAAGATCGACCGCAGCAGTCGGCTATCGTCGCCGTGAGTGACGACGATCGCCTTGCCAGCGAGTGTGATGCGGGCCGCGGGGTGGTGTACATTCACGCCCACCGAGGCTGCGTAATCAGCCAGCCGGCTTCGGTCAAAGTCGTTGTTTCCCCAGACAATTGCGTTTGGCAGTCCGGCGAGTTGGTCAATGACACTTTCGTCGCCGACATCCCCACAGTGAATGAAAAACTCCGCACCGGCTGCCTGCAGTGCTGTGATGCCGGCGCGCATCGCATCGGCGCGATGATGCGTAT
Source organism: Phycisphaerales bacterium UBA2421 (assembly GCA_002343075.1). GTDB lineage: Bacteria > Planctomycetota > Phycisphaerae > Tepidisphaerales > Tepidisphaeraceae > UBA2421. The sequence continues at coordinate 162,406 of DDRH01000010.1, forward strand.
CGGAGAGGATTCCCAGGATCATGATGGCCTTCGTTCCCCAGCCGCCGCCGGGGTGAGAGTTGCGATTCGCTCGAACTGAGGATATTTCCCTCCGCGGTGAAAGAACGCAAGGGTGATTTAGTCTCAGCCCAGGGTGGCACGGTCGGCCTGGTGGCCGGCGTGAACGACTGGTTCAGTCGTTATTATCATGAGTTGTCAATACTTTCTCCGGCAAAGTTGCCCGACGGGCCGGTGATTCTGGCCTGTAATCACACGGCAGGGGTTGATCCACTGCTCATTCAGGCTGCGGTACCACGTTTGGTGGTATGGATGATGGCGCGCGAGTACTACGAGTTGCGGTTATTCCGCGCGCTCTTCAAAGCGCTGGAGGCGATCCCCGTTGATCGTGACGGCCGCGATATGGCGGCGACGCGCGCGGCGCTGCGTACGCTGAAAGATGGCCGCGTGCTTGGCATCTTTCCTGAGGGCCGGATTGCGCCGACGACCGAGATTCTAGAATTTCAAACCGGCATCGCGCTGATGGCAATGAAAACCAATGCCGCGGTTGTGCCGGCGTATCTCGACGGGACGCAACGCAATCGTGAAACGCTCCAGTCCGTCCTGCGGAAATGTCAGGCCACGATCGCCTTTGGAAATGCAATCCATTTCACAAAGGAGCAGTGTGCCGAACAGGATGTGGTCGCCGCAACAGAGCAGATTCGCGCCGAGATCTTACGTCTGCAAAGGCTTTGCCAGCCAAGAGTTACACGATGATCACCGGCCCAGTTCCAGTCAGGGAACATCCGCAAATCTAAATTGAGTTTCAGGGCAACGAACCGTCGCGGTCGGGGCGGCGTAGTATCTCTTGCTGCACGGGGCTATCGCGGAATGACCAAAAATACTTGGTCGCAGGGCAGATTTTCGACAAATAACGTGGAGATTTTCCGGCGTGCTTGTCGAATTCTTTATTGTCAGCCGCAGTATACCAGTAAGTGAAGATAGGGTTGACTGGGGGGAAAGATTTGGTAAGGTAAGATAGGTAAAGTTAAAAGCAAAGCGCTACCGGCGCATTTTCTCCCCTCCGGAAGACACCGTCCGTAACAGGCGGTGTCTTCTTTTTTTCGTAATCAATCTGACCCCGTAATCGCGTTGGGTAGAACTCCTCGAGCATCAAGAATAGGGAGCACTTCGGATTTCAGCGGACCCAAGCAATTCTGTGAGACATATACAATCTATCCTGGCGGCCACTGAAAAGGTCTGCCTGCTAACACATGCAGATGCAGATGAAACACGCTCTGCTGCGCGCCCGGACCGCAGTTGAAGACTGTGCGGTAATCCGTGTACCCGAGCTTGCTCATGACGCCCTTGGCAAGCAGAAACATCGCGCCGACGAGTTCGGCATCGTCTTCGTCGAGGTCGTTCAATGTGGCGATCGGCTTCTTGGGCACCACCAGCAAATGCACCGGCGCCTGCGGCTGAATATCCTTGATGACGATGTACCAGTCGTCTTCAAAGACAATCTCCGCAGGGATCTCTCGATTCACGATCTTTGTAAAAATGCTGTCTTGCATGCACCGGGAAGAACAACTTGTTTGCAACTCCGCATGGAGTCGTTGGTGCGATTAAGATACAACGTCATCCGGTAAGGCTCAATACTCATGCTCAACTTCCTTGCAGAAACCTTTCGCCTCGGCATTAAAAACCTGAGGTTACATAAGCTTCGCAGCCTGTTGACGGCGATGGGCATCATCTTTGGCGTGGCGGCGGTGATTATCATGGTGGCGATTGGCGAGGGAACGAAGGTCGCCGCGCTGGAGCAGATTCGCCAATTGGGGGCGAACAACATCCTCGTTCGCTCGATTAAGCCGCCGGAAAGCTCAGACACATCGGCGCGCACCACGCGCGTGCTCGAATACGGGCTGAAGCGGGTTGATTTGCAGCGAATCCGGGGCATTCCGGGGTTGTCTCACATCGTTCCGATCAAAGATACCGAACAGCGCATTACAGTTGGCGAATACCGCGCGCCCGCAGCGAGCGCCATTGGCACCACGCCCGAGATTTTTCAGATCATCAATCTCCGTCTGGCCCGCGGTGAACTTTTCACCACCTTGCAGGCCGAACGCGGTGAAGCGGTTTGTGTGATCGGGTCGAAGGTGGCCGAGCAGTTGTTTCCGTTCAAAGATCCGTTGGGGCAGTCGATTCAGGTCGGCTCGTCGGGCCGGCAGATCGCCGTGCTGACAGTGGTGGGGGTGCTCGAACCGACCGGACTGCGCGTCGGCTCCGAAGGGGCATCGATGATGACCCGCGACCCCGATCAACAGGTCTACTTTCCATTCGACCTGGCGCAGCGGACATACGGCGACTCTATCACTAGACAGATTTCCGGCTCGATGGAACGCAAGCAGATCGAATTGAGCGAAATCTGGCTGCGCGCCGAACGAATCGAAGACGTCGAGCGCATCGCCAGCATTGCGACCAACATTCTTTCCATCAATCGCCGGCAGGGGCTGACCGATGTCGATGTCAAGGCGCCCATCGAAATCCTCCGCAATGCCGAGCGGCTGAACCGGATGTTTAACTTCATCATGGTGGGCATCGCATCATTCAGCCTCGTGGTCGGCGGGATCGGGATCATGAATATCATGCTGGCGACCGTTACCGAGCGCACGCGCGAGATCGGGGTGCGCAGGGCGCTGGGCGCCAAGCGGAAGCACATCACGCTGCAGTTTCTGATCGAGACGACAGTCATCAGCCTCAGCGGAGGATTGATCGGCATCGCGCTGGGCGCGACGATCGCCAAGACCCTGCCGATGCTGGTAAGCGCCGTCGGCGGGGGGAGTTATCCCACAAGCATCGCAAGCTGGAGCGTCATCGGTAGCTTTGTAGTCAGCGGGGCCATTGGCATTGGATTTGGCCTCTACCCGGCAATGAAGGCCGCCCGCATGGACCCGATCGAGGCCCTGCGCAGCGACTAAGCACACCCGTTGTTCACCCCCGCGAGCGTCACAGGCTCGGCACCGTTTCCGAGCCTCGCTGCGATCGATTGACCCGGTTACGCGTGAAGTGGCTGCTGCCTGCTGCGGGGTGCAGCTTTGCTGCCACAGCGAAAGGTTGAAGCAAATCAATGGGGGTGAAGCACATTGGGGGTGAAGCGCATTGGGGTTAAGCGCATGGAGGCACCCTTGATGACAACACCCGGCTGGCATGTCCATGCTCCGATCGACGGTGGCGCGGATTGTGGGCCGGGCTCTCCGGGAAACTGCGGCCCACCCCGCAGAGAGTCCCCCGGCGCTGCGGAAAACAGCGACCGCGCCCGCAGCGCGCACCCACCCCGTCGCGCAGACGCCTTCGGTCAGCCGGAGAAACGCCCCCGCAGCCGGGCGTCGCTCTGCGAACGCCGTGACCACCCCCGCCCCGCTGTGCGTCACGGCCTCGCTTCGATCCGCGCGATGAGGGCCTTGGTTTTCTCGATGTCTTGAACAATCTGCGGCACCATCCCATGCCGCGTGCCGACGTCTTCGAGCAGCCGCAGCCCCTCCCGCGCATCCGCCAGCCCCGCCGGTTTGTCGCCGAGTACTGCCTGCGTAAACCCCGTCCGCTGCAACGACAACGAGATATCTCGCAGCGCCTCCGGCGATTCGCCGAAGCGTTCGACGATCCGCCGGGCGATGCCGAGGGATTCGCCATAGTGCTTCTGTGCGTCAGCGAGGTTGCCGCGCTGCACGGCGAGGTCGCCCAAGCCCCAATACCCGCGCAACTGCCAGCCTTCGTCGTCAGCGGAGAGCTTGAGTAGGCGCTCGAACCGGCGCTGCGCCTCATTCGAATCACGCAGGGCGAGGCTGATCTCGCCGAGTTGGAAGTAGGCGTCCTTGTCGTCGGGGGCGAGTGCGAGAATCGCTTCGTACCGCTCCCTGGCCTGCGCGAAATCGTTGCTGGCAAACGCAGTGGAGGCGCGGGCGCGGAGGTCTTCGATCGATGCCTGAGGCATCGCAGGCTCTTGGGCACGAGCTGGCATGACCAGAAGGTCGAGAGAGCCGCCCTGCACTGCCGCCGAGAGGACCAGCGCAGCGGCGCAGACGAACGGGCGGCGGGAGCGTGAAAGCTCGGCCATGCGATACTCCAGTCTCGCGACCGAGGTGCCGAAAAAAACGATGAAGGCCGCCCGCCGCGGACGCCCCGGCAGATCGATGCGTGTAACTTAACCGCCCGGCGGGGTTGGCTCAAACTAAGCTGATTCAATGACGCCGCTGTCACTTCTTACGCGGCTTTTTCGGCTTTTTTGGGATCGGCTTGAATGCGAACTTCAGTCGTCGGTTGGCTTGATCCAGATCGAACTTCGCGGGGTCGAAATCTTTATCGAACCAATCGAGCGCTTCTTGATGCGACTCGTGATTTTCATCAGCGAGCGCACTCAGCCAGTAGTAGTAGCCGCCGATGCCGCCCATGTCGTCAGATGGCGCGGCGCTTTCGCCAGCGAGGCAGACGGGCACGAACGCCTGATCGCCGCCGGGGGTGCGTTTTTCGACTTTGACGATGTGTTCCCACGAATCGCCGAAGTCGTATTCGTAAATGATCTGCTTGCACTCATCGGTGAACACGCGTCCGACCATCGCCTCGTCGGCGCGGCCATCACCCTCTTCGCCGCCGTCAAAGAACGGATCGGGCGGGAGGAGGTGGTAACGCATCGCGTCGACCCTCGCGCGGCGCGTGAGCTTCCCGCCGGGCGGCACGAGGAAATGGTACAGGTGAGAATCATTCCAGGCGAATACCGATTGGATGACATAATGCAGGTCGTGAAGGGTAAGCCCGCTGTGCACCTCCACTCTTCGCCAGATCGAAGGTTTGCTGTCGGCGAGAGTGATCTTGAGGATGAGTTGTTCCGGGATATACCAGCCGAGTTGCTTAGCTATGCGTGCAGCTTACCATTGCGGCAGCGCGACGCGAGGTGAGAGAGTGTTCTGAAGTATCAGCAGCGATGGGGAGGTCGCGCGCACGGATGCCGGGCGGATCATCAGGCAAGATCAGCAAGTAGGGTTCGGGCGAGGCGGAGATCGCAGCTTCGATAGGCGAGTGTAAGCGGCGTGACTGAGATGGGTGAGTACCGGGTGGGTGCCCATCGACGCAAACGATAGATGGCGGCGGGGCGGTAGGGGCGGAGCGTGTGGGCAAGCGGTGCGCGCGGCGAATCTGGTATGACCCGGCGGCATGTGGTAGCATACAATTCGCAGCGATGGGGCCGTTCAGAAGCCGCCGCCCCTGCCGAAGAGTGCCCTTGGTTTGCAGACCGTGCGGGTCGGTTAGAACAGCGGCTACTGAGTCACTGTGAAATGAGAGATTTGCCACGCGGGCGTAATTCAGTGGTAGAATGCCAGCTTCCCAAGCTGGACGTCGTGGGTTCGAATCCCATCGCCCGCTTTCCGCTTCGGCTTCCGCGCAACGAATGCCGTGCCTACGGCGAGGCCGTTCGATTGACGGCTCTTTCCGTCGTGCCTCAAAAAAGTCCGGCGCAGCGAGCGAACTCGAAACCGCCCGCGAAACCTCCCGCCGCGTGGCTGATGTAGCCATGGGACTCTCCTTTCGTAAGGACGGATATAGGGTGACAAGGAGCTGACGGATGAACCGATCACGCAACCGATTCAGCCGAAGAAAGAATCCTCTAGGCCCAGCTAACCACGTCATCTGCCATCGCGCAAGTTGCACATTTCTGCTCGTTTTCGATGTCAGGGTGTCCATTCGGCTGTAATAACGGTTGGTACACATGCCGAAAGCATGCTATGATTCAGTCATGGCACGAGAAGCAACATTGAGCGTATCGCTCACCAACCAGTTGAAGTCGTACGTTCTCGACAAAGTCGAGAGCGGGCAGTTTGAGTCCGCCAGCGAAGTGATTCGTCAGGGACTTCGCACCATGCAGGAGCAGGAACAGCGTGAAAAGCTGTTCTGGGCAGACCTGCGGAAGAAGGTGAAGGAGGCTCGCACGGCAATCGCTGAAGGCGACGTTGTCGATGGCCCTGAGTTCATGCGTTCCACGATTGTTTCACTGAAAGCGAAGGCGAAGCAGCCGACCGCAAAGAAGAAACGATCATGAGCTACATTCTCACCGGGCCGGCGACCAAAGACATCGAAGAAATTCTCGACTACATCGCCGCTCAAAGCGTACAGACCGCTGTTCTCGTAGCAGGACGATTTGAAAAGGCATTCACTCGCATCGCCGAGATGCCTGGCATCGGCCACACGCGGGACGAACTCAAAGACCCAAACGCGAAGGTCTACAGCGTTTCGGGATACCTCGTCATCTATGACCCAACACTTTCCCCCGCTCACATTCTGCGGATTGTTCGCGGCGCTCGCGACTTGGGCAGGATTACACCTCGCCCGTAATTCCTACGAACGCTACCGTTCGAGCCAGCGCACGATTTTCTTTTCAATCTCGGTTCGACGAACGCTCTGGAGCGTCAACTGCATTCGATGCACGTTGCCGTTTGGATGATGCTGCACCGCGGGGCATCAGGTCGCGAAGTGCAATCACATCTGGGCCTCGGCAACCTGGCGTTGGTTGATCGTTACTCGAAGAGTTTCGCGGTCGAGAACGGCGGCACTATCAAACGCGGCCCGGAGATGGCTCCGTATGTTGTCTCGGATGCCAGCAGGGATGCGCCGGTTTTTCGCACGTCCAAACCGAATCCTAACTTACCCGAAAACTTGCCCTTGAACTTACCTCTGAAGGGCACATTTCGTGATACTTCGCCGGACTCCGATGGACAAACCGGCGCACACGAAGCGAACGGGCACGCCAGCCAAAAGTTGTTAAAAAAGGCCGAAAAAGCGGGGGTTTTGACGAAAAACGCCGGATCGGATATCGTGCTTCGCTCCACTGGAGAGGTGGCAGAGTGGTTGAATGCGCCGGTTTCGAAAACCGATGCACCCCTTCTCCAAACGCCGCTGAATCAAATACTTACAGTTTTGATGTTTCGAGCTTGGCCCACAGCTTGCCAAGTGGTGTGGAAGAGGTCATTTCCTCGTGGGAGATCCTGCCGCCCGAAGTCCGCACGGCCATTCTGTTGATTGTTCGCTCGGCTCGCCGAGAGGAGCAACCATGATGACGCGTGCTGAAGCGTGCTCGACTCTTGGCATCTCGACCGACTACACGCTTGAACAACTCAAACAGGCCCACCGCAAGGCCGTTCGAACTTGGCATCCGGACATGTCGGGTGATCCGAGAACACATACCAACTTCGTTGCCGTGCAGTCCGCTTATGAGTTTCTGAAGTGCTGCGGTGCGTCTCGATCGAAATCCCGCGAGGAACCGAAACCGCCGCCTCCACCGCCGCCTCCGCCCAAACCGGCTCGGATCGTCATCAAAACTGTCAAACGCAGAAACGGCCAATGTCCGATCTTCAGTTTTGAGTACTTCACATATCCGGTCGGCAGCGAGCCGCAGTTGTTTCGACGATGGGAGACGTTGAAGCTCAAAGCGATGGCCTAATCGGGACAACCGGCTCATAGGTCTGATGACCATGGCACCGTTATTCACAATGTCGGACTCATGGACTCCTGATCACCTCTACGGCGACGCCAGCTTGAGCCAGCAAATCGTATATCTTTCGAATTGACGTACGCTGCTGTACTCCCACATTTCCCTTCCTGTCCGGTCTCGTCTTGCTAAACGTAAACCAGACACGTTCCTTTGCCCTCGACAGAGCTACGAAGAATCCGCAAGTCTCTTCCAAAGGCTCTTTCGCGAACCCCCATAGCGCACTGTCTTCAAGGCCAATGAAAACGACACTGTGATACTCAAGACCTTTGCTCTTGTGCATCGTCATGATGGGAATTGATCCCAGTCCTTCCAGATCGTTCAGTGCTGTCAGCAAATCCTGTGTTGCCAAGCGGCCTTCGAGTTGGTCGGCTATTGCCTTCACCGTTTCCTGAAAGAATTGCCCTTGCGTGTACTGCGGGAATGCAGATCGCAATGCATCTTCGCCGTAGAACTTGATGATCTCGTCAACAACACCGCTGATCGTTTCCGATGTGGGCGGCTTCACTTCGAACGTCAAGTGCAACAACGATGTGAACTTATCAAGCAGGTCGGTAGCAATGATTTCCTGCTTGTCGGTCAACACGCCTTTGAGTGTGCACAAGTACTCCACGGCCGTGTGCCAGCTTGAAGAATGCTTTCCACCACCGGCCAGCCTTAGCGTCGCGATTACGAGTTCCGTCAGCGGCTCGGCCAGAAGGTCTTGGAGTTCGTTCTCAACGCGAGCCGGCAGTCCGACTCTCGCGAGTTCCGTCCGCAGCAACTCGCCGTAGGTCGCAGGAAGCTGACGGCAAAGAATGCAGACATCTCTCGGCTGAAGTTTCTGAGCCTCGATCCAGCCCTTCACACTCGCCGCCACGTACTTGGCTTCATCAACATGACTCGCGAAACTAAATGCTTTACATTCCCCGCCGCTTGCATCCGGTCGTGCCATCGCTGGCGGCGTCGTGTTATCGATTGCTGCGGCAAAGAACCCCTGTATCCGAACCAATTCAGGAGCCGACCGAAAGTTCATCCGAAGACACTGTCGATCCGCAGCGAATGCCGTCTGATACTTCTCGAAAATCCCCTCAAGGGCTCCAGCCCACTTGTTCACCCGCTGCTTATTGTCGCCAACGGCTGTGACTACAGATGTTGATCCGCAGAACGCGGTGAGCAGCAGATCGTAATGAACGCTGCTCGTGTCCTGAAACTCGTCTAGGAACACAAACGAGTATGCAGTCCGAAGAGCCTCTGTCAGTGCCGCATTTGTCCGGAGGATTAGCTCAGCCAATCTCGCAATCATCTGAAAATTGAGTTCACTACTCTTTCCACGCCGGAGGAAGTATTTCCACAAGTCATGAGCAGCCACATGCAGGCTTGAGGCTGACCGCGGAACACACTGTTCGGTCAGTCTCGCCGTGAAGACGCTATAGAGCTCGCGATCGTCGATGTACTGCCGCTGCGAAGTGCTCAGTGACGTGTCCGTCGTTGAGAGTTCATCACGCAGCACCCGGCCAAGCGTCGACTGGTTGATCTTGAAGTTGATTTCATACGCTGGCTTCGGGCGCCATCCATCAGGAGTTGCCGCGAGAAACCGATCAAGCAGTCCTTTTGCAAAAGCGTCGAAGGTCATGGAGTCGAAGCGAGCTGCCAACTCATCTCCGCACCGCAAGCGAACGCGATCTGCCAAGTTTCGAGCGGCATCGCGTTTGAAGCTAATGGCGAGTATCTGCCTTGGACTGGGGCACCTTCCAGTCTGAAGAAGGAAGCACGAACGTTGTGCGAGTAACTCAGTCTTGCCGGCACCTGGGCCTGCAATCACCAGCGTGTTCACTTGTGACCTGACAACAACATCTGCAGCGTCTTCAAGCGAAGGAATGCCTTGCGGCAGCCAATCAATTGGGCATTGATCAACCGGCATCGTCTTCACCTTTGGGTGGCAGATCGAGAAGATCCCGCAGTTTGTTGATCAACAACCGTAGAACCATCGGCACCTCGTCCCTAAGCCGCTCGGGCGGTATCTCTGAAGTCGCCAGCATGTGCGTTACTGGCTTGCTACGACTCAGAAACAAATGCCGATACCAAAAGAACTGCTTTTTCTGACCCGCTGTGTATCCCGTGGGATCACCACGCTCGCCGAGAACCTGCTTGATCGCGGCCGCTTCAGCCTTGCCGTACCGGGCTACCCCTTTTGGGATTCTCGGAGCACCATCTGTTGCTTGGTGATATTCATTCGGGAACTTGGTGAGCATCGCGAAATCCAGATCGAGCGGACGTGAGAAGAACACGTTGAATTTGCGAAGGGCTCTGGCCCAACCATCGAAGTCCTTCAGCTCTGTCACCCTTCGTTCAGGGAGTTCTGCGAAAGATTTATCGTCGAGCTCATCGTCGCTGTTCGCAGCGAATAGCAGATCTCTTGGAACCCCTTTTGCTATGAGCTGATCCATCACATACTTGATTCGTCCCCACCCGCCTCCGGCACGCCCCACATCCAGGTCAAGTAGCGTGACATGTGGAATCATCAGGCCAGCCAGAAGCTTCCACATGTGATTGACGTGCCTTCCGCCGAGGGGAACGAATGACACGAAGCTCGGATCAATTTCGAGACCCAATGCTCTTGCGACCTTTGGAATGACGATGTCTTCGCTGTCACCCTCGCCTAACACGACAACCTTCGCAAAATAAAGTTCGGGATGTGCCTGCACCGCTTCGCGAATGAACTTCTGAGCCTCATCGGCGGCGTCCGGCAAAATGATTGGGGTGATCGACGTAGTTCCGGTAGATGGCTCAAGTCGCAGATACAGTACTTCTTCCGGAGCGACGCGGCCCATGATAGATGCCGAATGGCTGGTAAGGAGAACTTGCCCACGATCTGAGTCAGCAACCTTGCGAAGCAATCTCATGATTCTGGCAAGGTAGTGTGGAGACAGATGATTCTCAGGTTCTTCGATAGCCAAGATTGTTAAGTTTGCGGAACCGAATCGATCTTTGTCGATCCCTTTCGCTATTCCATTTGCGAGACCGGCTTCGACATCAAAGAGCGAACCCACGATTGCGAGATAGAACAACGACTTCATGCCGTCACTGAGTCGGGAGAGGTCGTAGTAGCTGTCTGGGGGTGCCGGTGAGAAGGTTGCTTCAACTCGCTTTAGAATTTCTGATAGACGGCCGGGCGTTGGCCTCAGTGTTACCTGCTGATAGACGGGTGCCGAATAGAGTTGCTGCCAGTTGTCAGTCAGTGCCTTGTGGATGGTTTTCACACCCGCTTCGCCGCCAAACGCTGCATTCACCTCTGCTGCTTCCGATTCAAGTCGCTCCTTCACCTTCGATGCCGTCCAGTCAATGGCAGCCAGCATGCGGTGCAAGACCGAACCCGACACCTGACGTAGTTGCCTTAATGGATCCCGTGCGGCCGGGACATAAAGGACTTGTACTCGAGAGCGATCGGCGGCACGAAACGTGTGCTTATGCCTATCTTCAAAGGTCTCGTCAGCGGTGGCAATCCAGAACGTTTCATCCTGAATCTCGCCGTCGGCAAGTCCTTCCACAGACTTCCACTCGGCTGAAAGCCGTATCCGGCAGAACGGAGCCTGCTTCGGCCTCTCAATGGTCATGTGCTTGAAGACTGCCGCGACCGCATCGCCTCCTTTCCCGCCTTTCAGTTCCGGGAACTCAAGTCTGGCTTCGATCCAGAGGTTTGCACTCTTCAACTCGTCGAGTGTCTTTCCAGGTGGCACATGGAAGTCCTCTCGCTCGATTCTCCGTTCATCGCTTACGACGCTGAACATCCGGGCTAGAGCCTGCAGGACGGCTGATTTGCCGCAACCATTGGTGCCGACGAATGCACTCAAATCTGCCAGAGAGATCGTCACTGGCGATTCGCCAAAACATCTAAAATTGCAGATGGTCAATGATGTTATCTGCATCGCAGACACCTCCGTTCTCATGATCGCAAGGCGAGTGTCACAGGCAGGCTCGCTTCTAATCGTCATTTGACTATTCGCGAGGCTGGAATGGGGGCTCACGAATCAAGTCTTTGACACGATCCGTGCCGCAAACGAGTCGTACGTGTCAGCGACGCTGAAATCCACATCGTTTCCGAGTGCCTTGAAGTGCTGCCGTCCGCAGTCGATCTTTGCTTGCTCCTTGGGACGCAAATCATCTGGGAACAGTGTCCCCTTCGTCTCGACGACGAAGTAGAGGCGTTGCGTGCCATCCAGTTCGACAAGCACCGCCCAGTCCGGGTTGTACGTCCCGAGCGGTGTACCGATCTTGAACCAGCTTGGCAGCTTGGCATAGACCTTCACGGCTTCGTTCTTGTCCAGCTTTTCTGCGAATGACTTCTCGACGCCGCTGGAGTCGTACACCACGTGCTCATGCACAGAGTTGTTCACAGCCAGCATGCTCGTCAGATAGCCGCGTAGCTCTTCGCTCTCAAATAGTTCTTGTGCGTAATAGCTGTCATCGCCGATACGCTGATACTTGATGCCATCGACCAACGCGAGGCGTTTCGCCTTCAGGATCGCGTCAGCACAGAGGTCGATGAACTCTTGCGGATTGCGTTTGAAGTCGCTGAGTCGTCCGCACTCCGTCAGAATCTGAACGATGCTCGCTCGCGTCAGCTTCGTCTTGTCCTGAAGATCAGTAATCAGGTCGGGCAACTCAACATCACGCTCTTCGATAACGACTGGTTCAGAGACAGATGTTTCCTCCGCAGAGACACCCGATTTGCCGATTTCGATGTCGGCCTTTCGCCAGGTCAATCGGGTTTTGCTGATCGGCGGGCCGTTCTCGATCGCTTTTGCTGCCGACTTCACCAACGCGACGTTGTCGAAATGCACGCGATACGTCGTCTTGTATTTGATCTTGTCCCAGAGAGCATTGAAGTCGGGGCTGAGGAACTTCTCTTTGCGAAGCTTCACAACAACCGCTTTGTCTGCGTCCTTGATGTCGAGTCTTCCCGCGACCTTGCGGAGCACATCAGTGATTGCCTGCCTCTGTGCCTCAAACGACTCTGGCAGCTTGATCGAGCCCTCTTTGATCGCGACACGCAGGCTGTCCTGCACCTTTCCCTTGTGGTCGATGTAGCCCGTGTTTTTCAGGTGCTGCCAGATGTCAGCCGAGTTTTCCACGCCGAGCGGAACGACTTTCCCATCGGCACCCGTCACCGCAATCGCCGCGAATTGATGCGATTCTACGATCCCGAACCGGATGCCGGTGTCTTCCTCGATTTCCTTCTGCAGGTTGTCGGCGAACTGCTCGTAGCTTTCGGACGCGATCACCGTCAGCGTGTTGATTTCGAACCCGCGAAGCCGATCACCTTGCTGATTCACGCAGAGTCTCAATCCACGACCGATCGTCTGCCGTCGTTCACGTTCGGTGCCGATGTCGCGTAGTGCACAAATCTGAAAGATGTTCGGATTATCCCAGCCCTCACGCAGTGCGGAGTGCGAGAAGATGAACTTCAACTTGGAGTCGAAGCTCAGCAGCTTCTCCTTGTCCTTCATGATCAAGTTGTAGGTGTCATCGTCCGCTTTGGTTGAGCCGCTGGTGTCCTTGAACTGTTCGACGGTTTCCTTGCCGACTTTTTTTCGATCCACCGAGAAGTAGCCGTTGTGAACGTCGCTGGCTGCTGTTGTCAGATCGATGCCCTTGAACAGCGTCGCGTAATCCGGGTGCTTTGCCAGTCGGCGATACTCCTCCTCGAACATCACGGCATACTTGCCCTTGATCGGCTCGCCGTCGTCGGAATAACTGCGGTAGAACGCGACCGAATCGATGAAGAACAGGCTCAACACCTTGATGCCCTGCGGAGCAAGGCGAAGTTCCTTGTCGAGGTGCTCTTTGATGGCACGGCGGATCATCTGCCGCTTCAATTCATCCTGATCAACAGCCCCGACACTTTCGCCTGGCTTCAAGTACCTCTCGCCACCGGGGAAGCGAAGCTCGACGTGCTCTTTCCCCTTACCTGCCCTGATCTCGCCAATGCGAAATCCGGCATAGATCGCTCGCTTCGTGGTCTCTTCCAGGTCATCGCCATCCTGAACGGGCAATTCTTTCCGCTTGATGCCCGTTGGTTCCTGAACATCCAGTTCTACACGTGCTGAAATCACGTTCCGTTTGTTCGATGTGGAGATGACGCGGACGTACGCCTTGTTATGACCGCCATCGATGCCCGCCGACGCGACTTCGATTTGCTTGACGAGCTTCCGCTCGTACGCATCGACGGCGTCCAACCGGTACACCATGTGATGCTTTTCGACGTGCGTTGCCGAGTACCGCAGCGTGCAGACCGGACTCATCGCACCGAGAGCTTCCTTGCCGCGACCTTCAAGGCCACCATCGACGCTCTGCGGTTCATCCACAATGATCACGGGACGCGTCGAGCGGATCAGATCGATCGGCTTCTCGCCGCCCGTTTTCTCGCTGTCTTTGTAGAGGTTGTTCACATCTTTCTTGTTGATGGCACCGACAGTCACCACCATGATCTGGACGTTCGGGCTGGTCGCGAAGTTACGCACCTGTCCGAGCTTCGCCGAGTCGTACTGGAAAAACTCATACCCTTTGGAACCCGGATACAGGCTCTCAAAGTGATCGCGGGTGATCTCCAGCGTCTTGTTCGTGCCTTCCTTGATCGCGACCGAGGGAACCACGATGACGTACTTCGTAAACCCGTACCGCTTGTGCAACTCAAAGATCGTCCGCAGATAGACGTACGTCTTGCCGGTACCCGTCTCCATTTCGACCGTGAAGTCGCCCGACGCGAGCGTGGTTGTGGGCTTCAGCCCGTTGCGAAGCTGTACGTCATTCAGATTCTTGAGGACATCTTCGTCCAGCAGTGTCAGCCGATTGCCAATGCCGAGGTCGCTTTCCATGCCCGGCAGGAAGGCTCCGTCGACCGCCTGTTTGGTGACGGTGAACTCCGTACGGTTGATTTCTTGCCCGCGAAACAGGTCGCAGACAGACTCGATCGCCTGCAGCTGGTAGTCCAAATTGGCTTCAAAATGCAGTTTCATGTCGGTTTTTGCCCTGAAAACGCCACTGCTTCAGCTTTGTGCTTGGCTGGCCGATAATTTGAACATATACTGATAGCGGATCTGAACCTCGGGTTATCCGGGTAGTAGGATCCCCCAGGGCTCCCGCAAGGGGGCCCCATTTTTTTGGTGCTCACAGTCTCACCACGCCTCTCAAGTCTTTGTTCGATGCGTGTTTACACAGCACGGGATCAAGCCTGCTGAAGTACGCCTTCCCGCCAACCTGTCTCATGTAGTTGGACGGCTCGATGCTCTGCTTGAGCAGGAAGACCGCACAGTCTGCCACCTGAACGAAGTACGACTCACGCGAATCACGCATCACTGGGTGCTCAACGATCAACTTGATCGGCTCATCAACATGCACGAACGACCCTGATCGCTGTTTGATCTTCAGCGGATTCGTCACCTGCATCTTCGCCAGAAACTGCCGGAGCTTCTGACCGTCCGTGTTGTCTGGAAAGATCAAGCCGCGATCGTCGTTGTTCTTCGGCCCTGGAAAGTTTTTGCGTCGGATCGTGTTCTCGAATCGCTGAAAGAGCGAGTACCACGCCCAGCGAAACACTTCATCCTTCGTTTTCGCGTGTCCGTTTCGCTTGTCCACCACGACATTGATGATGCTGATGTTCTGCAGCTTCGCGATCGTGTCTGCGAAGTTTCTCACGATCGCCAAGCGTGTGTGCTTGGACAGACCCCGAAACGACGGGGGCAGTTTCGATGGACGCTTGCTGATCATGTCCCCGGCATGAAGTTCATCATCCTGATAGATGTTGTACTTCGCCCACAGCCATCGTCGAAAATCGACAAGTTCGGAGAGCACTTCCCTCCAGCACAATTCATGCACCACGACGCCCGAAAGACAGAACAGCGGAGTCTGTGAGCCATCCGCCGGCATGCCGCAGTCACCGCTTTCATCGACGTACATCAGGTACATATCATCTCACATTCGTCGTACTTCACATGGTGGAGCGTTTCCCGCAGCCGCTCGATCGCTCAACGTAGGTGCCATCGCAAATCACGCAGAATCAAGGCATACAAAGCCTGAGGAAGCCGAATCTCCGCAAAGCTAACTCCCGCACCGCTGACGCCAGATACCGAGTAGGCAGCACTGAACCCAAAGTGAAGCTCCGGCAATTCCGAGCCGTAACCCTTTGCTGGGGTCATTTCAACATCAAGATGCAGTTCTGCGTCGGCAGCCACAGCGGCAAAATACGGCAGGCTGTGACGATTCTCCCATCGAACGGAAGTAACGCCGCTGTACCGCCCAATCTGAGCTAATGGACGCACGGTTTTGCCCGCGTATCGCTCCGTCCCTCGCGAATCGGTAACTGGCAACAAATAGGTTGTGCTATGTGGTGCTGATGCAGCGGGCAGTGCTGCCAGCAAAGGCTGCAGATCACGCTGCAATATGTAAAAGTCTACTCGGTCAACGCGATCTCGGGTTCCGCCTGGTGCCTCAGGAACCCCATCGGTTAGCCGTTCGAGCCGCCATACGACATCCGGGCCTGTTGAGTCGATCACCCAAATCGGATGCCCACCTTCAAGGCGATGGCTGCGTATCGCGTAGTTGAAGCCACCTTGCTGATTGAGACACAGAACATACTCCAGATCGATTGCCAACCTGCTCATTGCTCACTTCCCTTCATCAACCCACTGCCTACCACTCACCTGTTACAAGCTGCGTATCCTTGCCTCATCGAAGCCGTGTTGCACGAGGATCGCCGCGAGGTTGCTTTTGGCTACGTCGTCCTCGAATCCGCTGTCGCGGAACACGAGCGTTGTCTCGCCGACGGGTGCGAGCTTCTTGTGCCAGTCGATAATCCGTTGTGCTAAGTCCTCAACATCATCGCGTTTGACCTTCTTCGCCAGGCACACGATTAGTGAGCCAGCACCGATGGCGTGAACATCCGTACCGCCGATCTTCTTCTTCTCGATTGGCACCGTCAGGTCGAGGCCGAGCTTCAGCAGCAGCTCGTACAGCACATCTTGCTCGGTTCGTTCGGGTTTCAAGTGTTCGATGTTCGCGTTTAGCGTACCTGTCAGGTCGTCTGGGTCTGCATCCCATGCACGGATGTTGCTTGAATCAAGCTTGAACACTCGATACCCGGTGTCGCCCTTGAACAATGGGTTCTCGCCAACAAGCTTCTTGCCGACACGCAGTAGTCTCTCTTTCGCGAGTTCCGCAATGTTTCTCGGCCGACCAAGTTGATCACAAAGTGCCGCCGCAGCCGCCTGAACCTCGTTGTCTGGATCAAGCGGCTCGGGCAATTGCACTAGGATGAAACGTCGTTGCTGGCCATCAACCGAGTTCTGAGCCATTACCGAGTGGCCCATGGTGGCCGAACCCGCAAAGAAATCGAGAATGAGGTCGCTGCCTGACGTCATCATTGCCACCAATTCCTGAAGGACGACTTCGTCTTTGGGGAAATCGAAGCAATCAGTGCCCATCAACTCGCGTAGTCGCTTGGTCGCTGCACGGCCATCTTGATAGAACACGCTGTACGGTGCAGTAAACTCGCGATCAGCCAGATACGACTTAATGCAAGGCACTGAGTTTTCGTCTTCACCGAAATGCACCCGATCATCTGCAATCCATGCTCTCATCTTCTCTGGATCGCTTGTCATCCACCCTCGCGATGGCACTTTCACTGGCTGCTTGGTTTTCGGATGAAGAACTTCGTACTTCGGACCCCCGCCCCCGGGCCATGATATGTTGTCGGGAAAGTAGACGCCTCGTTGATCAACATGGCAGTAGTGCTTGTGAGCCTTGGCGGGGTGGCTATCGGGTAGCTCGCGGAACCAAGCCTTCATCCCTTCGGTCATGGCCTTGTAGTCCGAACGCAGCTTTGCTTTCAGACGGTCGTACTCTTCATATATACCTTCAAGACCTCTCTTCCTTTGCCGCCACTCGATTTTCGCGGTTCGAAGATGACCTGCATCGCGTGCATAGCAAACGATGTATTCATGCGACACCGAAATGAGTCTGGAATCGTTCTTTCGTCCAGCCGCCCATACAAGGTCGGCTACAAAGTTCTCCTGGCCGAAAACATCATCCATCAGCAGGCGAAGCCTTGGATGCTCGCTCTCATCACACGAAACGAAAATCGCCCCATCAGCACGGAGAAAGTCTCGCGCCAGTTTCAGCCGGGGATACATCATACTAAGCCATGCTGAATGAAACCGACCCGAGCTGTCCGCGTTGCTGCTGACCTTGCGTCCATCAGAGTCAATGAGACCAGCCAACATCTGGTAATTCTTGATGTTGTCTGCAAAATCATCCGGATAGACAAAGTCGTTGCCGGTGTTGTATGGCGGATCGATATAGATCAACTTCACCTTGCCTGCATAGGACTTCTGAAGCAGCTTGAGGACTTCAAGATTGTCACCTTCGATCATCAGATTCTGTGTGGAGTCCCAATCAACGCTCTCCTTAGTTGCTGGACGGAGTGTTCCGATAGAGGGCATGAGTGCGAGTTGTCGAGCTTTCCGCTTGCCGGGCCAGTTCAGACCGTACTTCTCCTCGCGATCCTCGACCATCCCTCCAAGCACTTGTTTGAGAACATCGAAGTTGATCTTGCTCTCAGTGACGACTTCCGGGAACAGAGCCTTCAGTTGCTCGATGTTCCCCGCGATGAGGTCGGCACTTTTCGATGAGGCATCGTCTGGTGAAATCTTCTGCATGGAGTCAGTCCTCACGCCGTCGCGACGGCAGCTTTCGGTGTAACAAGCAGGTTCTTGAACTTAGTGCGGATCAACTTCCGCCGGGCTTCGATGAAGTCGTCGAACCGATCAAGCTCCCACAAGGCCGGATCATTCGGGATCAAATGCTGTTCGAGGTAAGCCGCATCCTTGGTCGCGAACCAATCGGCGGGCGGGATGTCGGTCTTGCCGCCGGCACCGTTCTCCTGTGCCGTGAGCAGCATGCAGTTTGCCAACTGGTTTCGCTCTGGCTCCTTGTACTTCATCAGGTTCTTCTTGCCCGTGTCGGGGTTGATCATCTTCACCTTGCGAAGCAGGCTCTGCGGGAAGATGTGATCGACCTGGGGCAGGTTGTTTTCGTACGCGGGCGTGTAGTTGAACGAGTACCACATGTTGAACAGCAGGTGGATCGTGTCCGAGCCGTACCCCATGTCCCACAGGTTGTCTTCCGTCAGTTCGAGCGTGCGATTCTCTGACCGGATGACGCCGAACACCTCGTTGATGTCGAAGCGTTTGATCTCCTTCAGCTTCTCAACGAGCGAGTCGATCACCTGATCCGGCGTGCCGCTGAACGCACCCGTTAATGACGCACGCAGCAGGTAGCTATCGACATCCTTGGCCTTCTTCCACTCGTCGGGATAGTGATACCGGACATAGATCAGCGGGATGAGCACGAGGTAGGACGGCAATGCCTTGTCGCAGCGGATGAACGTCTTGCCGCGAACAAAGTCGAGCACGTCCTTGATCGCGTCGGCGATGGAGTCCCACTTCTTTTCGATGTCGTCACGAACGCCGAGCTTGCGGAACTTGTCGACCTCGTATCGTGCCCCTTGGTCGAGCAGCGTGAGGCATGTCTTGAGAACGAAGTCGCGAGTGAACGCGAAGCCGTGCTTGTTCAGCTGATCGAGAAGCGTTGCGATCGCTTCGTCGGCTTCATCCCACGTTGAGGTGAGAAGCGAGAACAGCAGATCGGACTTGCCGAGTTTCGTGCCGCCCGAATTGGCACGAATGAAGACTTCGACGACATCGTCCTCGGTGTATAGATCTTCGTTCTCGATGCTGTCGAGTTCCTGATACGCGATGCCGTCGTCGCTGTGAAACGACTTGAAGACGAGTGCGACGTGCTTACTGATCTTCTGCTGCTCTGCGTCGGTCAGCGGTCGTCCGGCGTTCTTGATCAGGTGCTGGGCGAGCAGAAGCATGTCTTGCTTGCTGAAGACAAGCTCTTTGAACTTCACCCAGGGAAAGGTTGCTTTCGCGGCTTCGAGAAACGCGAACTTGTACTTCACATCGTCGGGGGCGGCGAGCTCGCCGCTCAAGATGTCGAGATACAATTCCCGGCCTTCGTAACTGCCTTTCAACCCGATGAAGAGGCTTTGCAGGCGTTGCTGGCCGTCGAGGACGAGGCACTTTTTCGTCTTGTCTTCGGGCACATAGAAGTCCGTCAGGCGATTGCGGTGCTCGGCCTTGAAGTTGTCGATGAACTTGCGACGCCGAATGCCGCTCTTGGTCTTCCAGATGAGTAGCGTGCTGATCGGGTACTCACGGAGGATGGAGTCGAACAACCGGCAGGTTTGCTCTTCACTCCAGACGAACGGCCGCTGGATGTTGGGCAGCCAGAAACCACCGTCTTCATCGGGGTTGTTGAGGAAGCTGACGATTTTGCGTAGCGAGTGCTTCGGTGTCTTCATTCATCGCTCCTCAAGCCAATCCCTGTGCGATCCGCTGGAGATCGCCTTCCATCCGTTTGATTTCCAGATTCAACGCCACGAGCCGGTTCACCTGGCTCTCCCGCTTGGCGGCAGCCCTTCGGTCGGCCAATTGTAACTCAAGGTCGTGGCAAGCAATCAGCCGCTGGCGACGTGCTTCACGCTGATCGGCCGCGTTCTCGACGCGAAACACGTTCGACAGCCGAGCACATTCGAGGGCGACGATCCGATCAACCAGCCCGGTGTAGACCGACAGGAAGTGCGAGGACGGCAGAGTCAAGAGCTTTAGGCTCTCAAGAAATGCCGCCTGCACTGGTGACGGTGAGGACAGGTCGATCCACTCGGTGAGTCCGATGTCTTCCGCGACGATCTGATTCTTCTGCGACTGGTGGAAACGCTTGTGGGCGACGCCCATCGCGAACTGCGATCCGAACACGAAGACGATCACCACAGGATATGGAATGGCCCGGTGAATGACTTCGTTTATCCGGGCGGTTCGCTTTTGTGTTTTGAGACCAACCTGAATGACTGCGACTTCGAGATACTCACGCTGATCATCGACAAACGGCACAACCGGGAACGTGCCGGGCTTGAGCGTGTACTGCCAGACGATCGTGTCGACATCGTCGGTAAGTGCCGACTTGTCGGCAGCGGTGAGGGCGGCGTGCTCGTGAAACAGCGTCTTGAAAACGCGTTTTCCGAGGTATGCAGCATCCGGGAAAGCGAACTTGTTGTAGAGCGTCTCGATCACCCCGCAGTGTCCCCCGTATCGACGATGACAAGATAGGCGACGACCTCGAAGTCGTCGATACCCTTAAACGTGTCTTTGCTGAGTACGGTTCCGCCACGCTGGAACAGTGATTCGACACCTTTTTCCTCCGCTTTGCCGGTGATCGCGGCAACTGCTTTGCCGAGAAGCGACTGATAATGGCTCATGTCGGAGCCATCCTTTGTGCGTGCATTGAACGTCGCGACCGCACTTTCATCGGGATGAGACCGCCCGAGCGACAGTTGCTTGAGCACATCGAGGATGCGTTTGGCCTGGACGAAGTTGAGGACGACGTCGCCGGAATCGGAGACGTAGACGAGATAGTACGGGGCGAGTGCGTAGGTGTTGTCGATCTTCACCTTGACGTTCTCGCTCTTGAGGCAGAACACGACGCCGGGGCGAAGGTCATCATTCTCGATCAAGTCGTCTGGACGAGCGACGGCGAACGCACCGAGCGGCATCCGCTCCAACACGGCGGCGTTGGATTTCAAGTACTCCGCCAGATCCATCCGGAAGTCATTGAGGGTGAGATCGGTGATCGAAATGCCGCCGGACAGTTCTTCGATATCCACCACTTCGTTCTGAAGCTGGTGCATCTGCTTGCGGCGGTACTCCAAGTCGTTCATCTGGCTGGCGTCGGAAAACTCGATGATGTTCTCCTCGCCGGTGGCAGAGATATCGAGCAGCACCATCCGCCCTGACACGCGGGCTTCGAGATTGATGTACTCATCGAGTTCCATGTTCGGCCAGAAGTTGACCAATTGGATCACCCCGTTGCGTGAGCCGAGGCGATCAATACGACCAAACCGCTGGATGATGCGGACGGGATTCCAGTGGATGTCGTAGTTCACGACGTGATCGCAATCCTGCAGGTTCTGACCTTCGGAGATGCAATCCGTCGCGATGAGGATGTCGACTTCCTGGACGAGTGACTCATCGATCTTCGAACGTTCCTTCGAGATGGGCGAAAACGACGTGATGATCGACGACAAATCTTTCCGCAGGCCCGGCATGGTCGTCTTGTTGCCGCCCGTGCGACCGGTGACGAGTGCGGAATGGACGCCCAGTTCCTTCTCTGCCCATTCAGCGACGTTTGCGTAGAGATACTCAGCCGTGTCCGCGAACGCTGTGAAGATGAGAATCTTCCGGTTGCCTGGATTGATCGGACTGTTGCACTTGCCCGCGATCACGGCCTTCAGGCGATGGAGTTTCTCATCGCGAGCGGCGTCAATTTCCCGTGCTTCGCGAAGCAGCTTGACCAGAAGCTTCTCGTCTTCTTGGAGTTCCTGCTTCCACTTCACGCGATCGACATCCTTGATCAGCACCTTCACCTTGTTGCCGATGAGATAAGGGTCAAAGCTATCGTCTTCGACCTCGATCGATTCGATGCTGAGTTCCTCCACTTCGGAGGAATCGTGGGACTCGATCCGCTCGATGATGCTGCGGACATCGCCGAGCAGGCGTTCGAGCGTAAGGCCGAACGAGTTGATCGAACTCTCCATCCGCTTGAAGAGGTTCACACGCATCAGGTGGATCAGGCTTTCTTCCCGATCGATCTGCTTGAACACAGATCCGCCCGCAACCTGCATGTCGTACTTGCGGCTGTACTCTTCGAGACGATCAGGCCGAACGTACTTGAGCGGTGCGTATGCAGAGAGATTCAGCCGGCGAATATCACGGTTGATATCAAGCAGCGGCGGGAACTGATCTTTGGTATCGATGTCCGCTTTGATGTTCAGCGGCTTGGCACGATCGGGGAACTTCCCGATTTCTGCGATGTCGTAGTACTTGGCGATGTGCTTTCGCGAGCGAGCGATGGTGAGCAGGTCGAGCAGCTTGAAGTAGTCGAAGTTCAAGGCATCCAGCAGGCCCGGAACAGTGCGATCAGCGGAATCAAGTCGCAGCCATTGGTTGAACTTTGTTTGCGCCTTCCTAAGCGTTGCCTCAATACTCGCAATGCCCTCTGTAAACAACGCATCATCAACGCCTTCGGTAATGAACGAGACCTGATTCTTCAGATCGTTCATCCGGCTATTCACCGGCGTTGCGGAAAGCATGAGGACTTTCGTCTTCACGCCAGACTTGATGATGTCCTTCATCAATCGCGAATACCGTGTGAGTCCATCTTTTCGTGGCGGATTGTTCCTGAAGTTGTGCGACTCGTCGATCACGACCAAGTCGTAGTTGCCCCAGTTCAGCGATTCGAGTGTGATCTCGCCGGACTTGCCCGACGTGCGAGTGAGGTCGGTGTGATTCAACACATCGAAATTGAAGCGATCGTTCGCGAAGAGGTTTCTCTTGTCGTTGACCGTGTAAAGCGTCCAGTTCTCACGGAGCTTCTTCGGGCAGAGCACAAGCACTCGGTCGTTCCGCAACTCGTAGTATTTGATGATGGCGAGTGCTTCGAACGTTTTGCCCAAGCCCACACTGTCCGCGATGATGCACCCGTTGTATCGCTCAATCTTGTCGATGGCACCGAGAACCCCATCTCGCTGGAACCGATAGAGCTTACTCCACACAAGCGTGTCTTTGATGCCCGTGCGAACCTTTATGATGTTGTCTTCCTCCAGATCGCCGAGGAACGAGCGGAAGATGCTATGAAGGGTCAAGAAGTAGATCAGTTCCGCAGACTTTCCTGCGAAGACTTCGTCAAGCTGCCGTAACAACTCTTTCTTTACGTTGCGGGTGGCGTCGGAGTTGCTCCAAATTGAGTCGAACCACGTCAGCAATCCGTCGCATTGTCGAGCGTCGGTGAAGAGCGTGTTCATCTCAAAGACTGTCGATGCCGAGAACCCGAGCCCGGTGGAAGTCAGTCCTGAGCTTCCATGGATTGCAACCGATGCGGCGTCAGGCCTTGAGACGTGATAGAGGTTCTGCGTGGGCGGATTGGCGACAGCTTTCACTTCAACCTTATCCTGGATCCACCTCGCACAAGCCTTAGCTACTGCACCTGCGGTGAGTTGGTTGCGAAGACGGCGATCCGCGACATCATGCCCCAGCAATCCTTGTACGGCGAAAGAAGTATCAGATTCATTCTTCGAGCAATCCGGGAGCAGAAGCCGAATAGACTGTAGTCGTCGCAACTCTGCCTCAAGCGACTGGAACGCATACACCGACAACACGCTCGACAAGATCGAGGCAGACGAGCCTTTGGCAAGATGTTCAGAAAGAACATCACCGACCTTGTTCGTTTTGTTGTCGAGTAGCATCGAGACCTTCCATTATTCCCTGAACACGCCGCATCCTATCCCGCAGTTGGCGGTAGGCTTTTTCTCCACGCCGTTGGAACGACTAAGTCAGCACCCTCGATTGCTTGTACGTCAGTGTGAGGGCTGTTTAGCACTGGCAAATCGAGCAAACGAAAGACGTCCAACGCACTGTCCGCCTTGGAGATCAGTTCTGCCGTGCGGTGTTTGGCAACCAATGACTCGGGTGCTTTGGATTCTCCAGAGTCACCACCCCGAACGTGCTCGAGCTCTCGAACATCGTCCCTGAAATCCAGTAGTAGCTGAATCGGATTGTCTGCCGACGAGTTCTGATTGAAACTGTCGACATCATTCTTGAGCTGTTTGCAGTCGCCGACAATCTGCTTGCGTCGCTGTGCAAATGCCCGCTCCATGAAAGGTCGGGGGGCTGTTCGCATATCATGCCACAGCGTCATCTGATCATCTGAGCCATCAGCGAACTTGAAGTTGAACTTTGCCGCATGCTTTGTCCTAACACGCCTTCCCTGGGGATCGGTGTGGTACTCTTCCCGCATTGCGTGCGACAGTTCACGAGCGCATATGTCGACGAGCGATGCAGCGTGTTTGGCCCAACGACCTGTGCGGATCGCCCACCGTGCGACAGCCTTTGACGGTGCCGGCCAGGGCTCGCCTGAATTCCGGTATTCTTCAACGATTCTCTGTAGTCGTTCGTTGTATGACTGCTTGGACTTAATTCTGATCATAGGAACTCCAAATCAAAAGGCTCCAGGCGTATGACCGAAGCCGTCAGCTAGGGCGGCTCCAAGAATCTGCTCGCGAATTGGAACAAGCATTTCGCGACTGTGCGACCACAGAATTTCCTTTCGGTGCTGCAACTGACCAATCACAATCCCGGGATGAACACCATTGACTTCGGCGAACTGAACAATTCGCTTCTTTGAATACAATGGACGCACACGCATGATGAATGAGTCAAGTTTCTCGCTCGGAATGAGATAGTTGGCGGCCTCGATATTCGTTCGCTCTTCCAACTCCGAAAGCGGTGTTGGTGGCTCATTCCCCTTGGAATCGCGGACAATGTCCGTATCTACAGGAGCCTCATCGCGATTCTTTACGTGCACCAATTCATGAATTACGGTGTGCCAGAACGCGTCCATCCGATCGAATCGAAGAGACACCGCAACAACGGGCGTTTCAGCATCGAGCCAGAACGCCGCACCGTCAATTCGGGTTTTCTGCAGATGTTCAACAACTACGAAGCGGACGCCAATCTCCGCGAGCATCGCAGGAACGTGACGTGTCGACTCCGGGTAGAGCGTGAGCTCTCTAAGACGCGGCAATAGCGACGTCAACCGCGACTCATCGTAACGCTTGGCCTGTATCGCCATGGCCATCCGACGTGCGCGAAACAACCACGCTACTTCCGCCGTTGAAGACACGCCGTACTGCGACGACTTGCGAGCCGCGTACTTCAATTCGATCTGCTGAATGTCTTCCAATGTAGATACACTGAAAAAGGTCTTTATCTGCGATTCTAAGACGTCAATGTTATCCGAAGGCGTAATCCAGTTGCGGCGAATCATTTCGGACACAGGGGCAAGAGAATATATCTGTGCCCGACGCGACACATCTTCGGTCGATGGCGTTTTCGCCTTCCACAGTTGATAGGCGGATTCAAGATTCAGCCACATTTCGGCTGATGTACCGAGTGCCGCACTTAACGCCTTCGCGGTATCTGGCGTGATTGATCGCTTACCCGAAATAATCTGATTGACGACTACCGCAGGTCGATTAAGAATCTTCGCGAAATCCACCTGCGTCCAGCCGCGAGACTCAATCTCGTCTCGAAGATATTCCCCAGGCGGGAAAGCTTCTGCCGGAACTCTGTTGCTCATGTCCTCACCCATACCATTCATCAGTGGTAATCCTCAATCGACACCACCACGACCACGTTCTTTGGCGAACTCGATTGAATCTCGACAATCAGTCGCCATTGGTCATTCAACCGCAGCGATCGCTGATGACTTCGACTGCCTTCCAGTTTCTTGAAACGAAGCGAGTTCATCTTGTAAAGATCTCGCTCATCCACTGCGTTCCGAACAATGTTCACCACCTTTCGAAAGGCGCGCACGACAGCCACACCGTGCCCTCCATCGAAGTCCGGATCAGTTTCAATGCGGTCGAGGTCTGCGTTCGCGAACCGGACTTCCATGCCGAACGACTCCAAATCTGCTGCGATGGTATCGAAATGCTCTGGAATGTCAATTAGCGAATATACGCTATCCGTATATTTGACAGCAAGACCGTTTATAAAGACAGCGAATGAAGGCACTTAGAGTCATGTTTATCCACATCGATATTCTCAGGGTTTGCTATAATCTGCTAGAGGCTGCTGATCGCTAACGGCCAGCGGCCAAACAAAATCGATGCCCAAATCATCCAAATCACGAGCACGGCTGTCAGTTGGCGTCAGCCTTGTGCCCGAGGTCGCGGAGTATCTTGACGAGATCGCAGCGAAGCTTAAAGCACCCAGAAGCTTCATCATCAACGCGATCATCAGCAAGTACGCCTCGACGACCGACAACCGCCACCTGATGCCGCTGGTCACGGATCAGTCGATTATCAACTTCTGATCACATCATGCCTCGCCTCTCTCTCCCGCCGGGCCCGACGTTTCGCGGGTTTGCGTCGCCGACCGCGAACGTCACATGGACTCCGAACCAGTTCTTTGATGTATGCATGCGGCACAATCCGCTGGTTGTGATCCGACTTGTCGGATTCATGATTCGCAAGACTCAAGGGTGGTGTGATCGTCACGGCAATCCGCAACAGGAGACGATTCGCGTCTCGCTTTCCGACCTGACACGCCATGCCGGCATCAGTCGTTCGATGATCGGAAAGGCCGTCGCGATGGCGATAGATGGCCACTTTCTCCGCCGTGTCACGGATGCTCGGGCAAGTGCGTCGGGTCAGTCATCCGTTTCAGCAGAGTTCGAGTTGTGTTGGGACGAGCGGTCGGACTATCAGAAAGATCCCGCAAAGTTCAGAGGGTTCTTTGCCGGGGACGGCAACCGAACTTTCATTCCGAACGCCTACTTTGACAACTTGCTGCCGTGCGAAACGCTTGGCGTGGTTCGCGTCGTGGGATCAATCATTCGCTTCTCGATCGGATTCGTGAGCAAGCACGGCTTGCGTCGTCAAGAAACCGCACTCTCCTACTCCGATATTCATCGCTACGCCAAGATCAGCAACCCGAACACGTTGTCAGCTTCATTGCGGCTCGCGGTGGCATCCAACTACATCGAACGTGTCGAGAGCGGAATCTTCGACCCGAACGCAGGACGTGCGAGTCGCCCGAGTGTCTATCGACTCAAATGGCTTAGTCAGGCGGCAGAAGCGATAACCAGTACGAAAACCGTAGCGGGCACAGTGTCGCGAAATCGCCGGTCAGAAATCCGTAGCGGCACCAGTTCGATTTCCGTAGCGGCAGACCAGATCGATAACCGTAGCGGTATACAAAGTAGTAATACAAAGAAAACTAACAAACAGGACGAGCAGTTTGCTGTGACCTTTGAAAGGTTGAAGAAGGAAGGGTTCGATCAGACCGCGGCCGAAGCGATCGCGGCACGCTGGTCGTTCGATTGCGTGGAGCGACAAATCAACTGGTTGCCGTTGCGTCATCCGTCGACAAACCGACTCGGCATGTTGCGAAAGGCAATTGAGCAGGACTGGGCAGCACCATCAACCCGCACGAAAAGGGTTGAACTACGCGAGAGCAGCTTGGATGGTCGATCCTCGGTACGCAGTTTCCGCGAACTGGCCTTCGAACGATTCGGCAAGTCGGGTAAACCCGACTCCGCGGCTCAACAGGTAACTCCCACAACGCCATGAAAACGATCGTCGTTTCAAATGCCAAGGGTGGTTGTGGAAAAAGCACGATCGCGATGAACCTGTCGACCTTTTTTGCACGCGAGGGAAAGCGAACCCTACTGATCGATATGGACAGCCAAAGTCAACTGACTCAATGGCTCGATGCAGGAAACGGATTCGATGTCGAAATGACCCTTTACCCCGCGTTGCAGGGAAGTGTCCCCATCGAGTCCGTCATCCAGCAGACGCAGTACGCCAATCTTCGATTCATCGCATCCACCTTGGAGCTCGAATCGCTGGGTCGCGAAATGACAGACCGGGTCGGTTACGAATCGACACTCGCGATGATGTTGCCTCAGCTGGCCTCGGACTTCGATTACATTGTCATTGATAGCCCAAACCAGCTAAGTCCGATTCAAGCCAACGCCATCGTACCCGCCGACCTCATTGTCGTTCCGATCGATGGAACAAAGGCGGTTCGCAGCTATGCACATCTGTTTAAGCTTCTCTATCGACTCAGGCCTGACCACGACAATCTCGTGATGCACGTGTTGTCCGATGTCTCCCGTCAGCCGATCGTTCGCGAGCGAACCATCGCGATGCTCAAGCTTTTTGGATTGCACAACGCTGACACGGAGATCCGAACGTGCCCCTTTCTCGCGACCGTAGATGAGAATGGGGCCAACATTTTTGAGTACGCCCCGCAGTCCAATGGAGCCAAAGACATCGCCGCCCTGGGGAGGGAAGTGTTCGCCCGACTCGACCCGCCCGAAATGCTGCTGCTCAATGCACCAAAGGGAAACAACACACTCATATCAAGTAACTCACCACATCATGAACAAACCAATTGAACGCCTGACGCCGATGGAACTGGCACGTCGGGCATCCTCTGACGCCGACCAGAAGAAGCGGGGAAGACTGATCGTCCCTCTGGCTGATCTTCGCGAAGACCCTCGAAACGAGCGTCGCACCTATGCCGGGCTGGATGAACTTACCGCGTCCATCAAGTCTGTCGGCCTGATCGAACCGATCACGGTGACGCCGATCGCTGCGGTGCCCGGAAAGTTCCAGATCATCACGGGACACCGGCGATACCGTGCGGCAGTTGCTGCCGGCCTGAAGCAGGTCGAGATCCTGATCCGAGAGCCGATGGATGAGCTGAATCGCCGAACACAATCCATCATCAGCAACGTACAGCGTGAGGATGTCAATCCGATCGAGATGGCCGAGGCGTTAAGGCTGATGCTCGACGAGCATCCAGAACTCGAAACACAGGCAGACCTTGCGAAAATGATTGGGAAGGACAAACGCTGGCTCAGCGGGATGCTGCAACTTCTGCGTCTTCCAGCCGACGTACGCCAAACGCTTCGATCGGCGAAAGAGACGATTTCGTACGATCCGATGATCCGAATCGCTCGCATCACTGAACCCACTGTTCAACGTGAAATGGTCGATCTGTTGCTGTCTGGTGCAAACCAAACCACGATTCGCCAGCGGATCGCGGAGCGGGCGTCTAAAGGAGAGTCCTCACCCGCCCTAAAACCGAAACGCAAGTTCGACACTGACGCAGGTGTGGTCATTATCGTGCAAAGTCTGTCTCGACGTTTGACGCGGGAACAGATTGTCGATGGCTTGGAACAGGCGTTGGATGCAGCCAACCAGTAGCCGTGACGATGCGATTGGCGTCGCTCAAAACGGCTCAACGTGGCCCTGAAATCGCCGCCATGTCGGGAAATAACTATTGTGCGACGTACAGAACGATATCTGTACCCCGTCACACCGGAATCGAAGCCCGATCCGACAACGCACTTCACGAAATGAGTGTCAAGGAAAAAACTTCCGGGCAAGTCATACCGCGCGGCCCCGCGCGGGCTTGATCGATGGCGTCAATCATCACGTTGTCAGAGGTGTCAGAAAAGCCGCGTTAGAATCCACCTGCCGCGTGGTTTGCGGCAGAAAGGAGTATGCAACGATGGCAAGCAAAGAACAAATCCGTGCATGGGAACGCGAAGGAGCAAGACGAGTCGCCAATGGCGATTCGCCATGCTCCACCACAGCTGCATTGTTCGGAAGTGGCGAGAAGCAAGCCGCACTTGAACGCGGCGGTGCTCACGCCGCAGAGCGTATTCATCAGCAACAGCTGAATGACATCGCTCAGAAAGCAGCCCGCGATCGGAAGTAGTGATCGCAAACGATACGAGAGTTCCGTCGCACCAATGACAACCGCCCCTCGTGAGGGGCGGTTGTTCTTTGGCAGTCGCTTACCCGCCCTGCAGGTGCGAGTGCGATGCCACCTGTTGGAGAGATGGGAATCAAACACCGCCAAGCTGTGCTGGCGGTGTCTTGTTTGGGCCTGATTTTAGTCGAACAGGCTGGACGTGGTGTTGACCGGTTGATCTTGTTCCACCGGCTGCGTAGTGCGGATTGAACCAAACCGATTTTCGGCGAAATGACGATACGCGAGTTTGAGGAATAGCAGATCGCGGGCAAGGCACCAGCGAACCGCGTCCGACCAGCCAGGCGGGGCCTGCTGCAGAACCGCCTCCAGACGGTTGGACTCCAGTTCCTCGCGTGCGATCAAGTCGCCATTCCACTGAGAGGCACTGCAGCCTGATCCGCTTTCAAGGCGACGAACTTCACAATCAATCCGCGGCACTTCATCGTCAATCACTGCTTGACTCACGACATAGTCGCACGGTTGGAATCGCCGTGCGTGGATACGACGGTACTGCATAGCTTCTCCTTATGAGTTGGAAGTGGTGTCGCTCTGATCGGCGACAAAGGACTACTGTCCTTTAGACTAGCACGACCCACTGCAAGCGATGGCGGCCGGAGGGCATTGTGCCGAAACGGGGCCCACATGGCTGTCGGCGATCGCTAGCAACGCCCCTTACCACGCCCCTCACCACCAGGTGAGGGGTACGCTTCTGACGAAACCCATACAAGACAACGGGTTGTGTGCGGGTTGTCGGGCCTAATCGGCCCCGACTCCTGCCGGTTCCGGCCTCTCTATCTAGAGGCCGCTCCGCCACACTGTGCATAAAGGACAGCACGTCCTTCACGGTGTGGCTCCGGCCATCGTCCCGATCCACTGATCGGGACTCGCCATCCCGAAGTTTCGGGATGGCCGCGGGGTCGCGTGGTCGGCGATCACTCGCCTTCACCCACTACCCTGCATCGCCAAATGGCGACACACACTCTGGCAAAGCCGACGTGCTCGCGGGCGTCACCACCGGCAGGAGTCGGGGCCGATCGATTCCGTCACCGGAATCGCCGCCACGACAACCCGCACACGAACGGGGTCGCGGGAGCGAGAAGCGTGACCCATCGTCGCTGTCGATGGAACAGAATCACACAACCAGACGTCCCGCCAGCGTGACTCGGTACCCTCAACCGCAAGAAGGCCAACGTGTTAAAATGAGGCATGAGTGTGAACAGTCAACCCCGACCAGCAAACCCGCAGCGACATCGTCGACGAGAGCGGCGACTGTCAGTGATCGTCACCGAACGAGACGTCTTGATCCTGCGAGAGCTTTTTGACAGTCGAATCTTGACCACTGCCCAACTGTCCGACATTCACTTTGACGGCAAACTTGCGGCGGCCAAGCAGCGGCTTTATCTGCTAAAGAGGGCAAAGCTGATCGTGGGTCGATCGCGTACGTCTCCAGCAGAACCTGAACCGCTCAAGCTCACGCGACACGGATTCGATTGGCTTCGCACCAACGGGGCGATCAATGACTTCCCTCGATTGACCTGGGCGTCGATGCGATTGCGGCTCGCAGTCTCGAATCTCACCATTCGGCATGAATTGGAGGTCGGTGCTGTCAAAGCCGCGATCCACCGACATGTTCGGGGGAGGACTGGAATGAGAATCCGGAAGTTCGTCACGTGGCCTCGCCTGTTACGTTTTGCCAATCCAGACGGCCGATCGGCCCAACGCTTTGTCTCACCAGACGGATTTTTCCGAGTGGTGTTCCAGTCGCTTTCGGACTCTTTGGTTACGGCTGAGGCGATTCAGTACGACGCATTTCTCGAAGTGGATCGCGGGACAGAAACGATTGGACGCATCACCCAACGTGCTGTCGCTTATCTCCAGCACTACAAGTCGGGTGCGTACGCTAAGCGAAATGGTGGCGATCCCGCGAAGCCACAACTGTTCCCGTTCCGAGTGTGCTGGACATTCCCGAGCCGCTCGCGGCTTCGCAACTTTGCGGACGCATGCCGCCGCATGAATCCGCCGATTCTTAAAACACAGTGGCTTGCCACACACGAAGATGTCATCTCCGATCCTCTCGGCCCGATCTGGATACGTCCGGGCGATACCGATGACAGCGTTCGCCACTCGCTCATCGCGACGCAGATCAACCCGCAACATCAGACGGCATGACTCGGAGGAAAAAGGCCGACCCCTGTTGTGGGAATCGGCCTTCAAAAGCTTCAGGTTAGTCAAGCGCGAACTGGATGATCCCACTCAATGAGTCGGCATCCAAATCCGTGGGCTGTTCGCCTTCGCCAAGGCGAGCCAATCGGAGTCTGCGTTCGCTTCCGAGCCTGATGAACAGATCACCTGCACATTGCCGACCTGCGTCGTCGCCATCAGTCAGCACGACGATTCGTGTGCCTGCCGATGTCATATCGCAGATCAGATCCGCCTGTTCGTCCGAACAGGCACTACCGAGCAACGCAACGACATTCGGATAGCCATTTTGTGTCAACCAGAACGTCGCAAAGAATCCCTCGACGACAATCAGCGAGGCGAGTTGCCGTCCAACCCGGTGGGCATTGAAGAGTAGCTTCGACTTGTGGAGTTCGAACCGCCTTCCATCGCGTTCTCGCGGCCCCGGAAACAGGTATCGCGGATGATCGGCATCGACGCTCTCATCACTCACTAACCGACCGGCATATCCGACTCGATTCCCACGTTTGTCATGCAATGGAATGGCGATCCGGTCTTTGAGCATGCCCCGGCTGCAATAACCGAGCCCGAAAGAACGAATCGTTTCGGAAGTCAGTCCCCGTGCACGCAGATAAGAATGTCCCGGGTCGAGATGCTTCAACTCGAAATCCAGCGGTGCGTTGACGACGATCGGCACGGTGTTGGCCGTCACTCGCGATGGTGATGCCGTCGCTTGCACAGCACGAGACGGCTTGACTCCCGGCTCGTTGTTGTCACTGACGTTTCCCGTCGAACGATCGGCATACAGTCGATGCAGTTCCACGGCAACCTGACGTACAGCACCAGGATCGTCCGGACTCTTGCCGGCCAGACGTACCGCTAGGTCAAGAACATTGCCACCGGCTTTACAGCCGAAGCAATTCCACAAGCCGCGTTCCAGATTCACCGAGAACGATGGTGTTCGCTTCCCGCTATCACGACTCGGATGTGTCGGCAGTGGACACAGCCCTGTTGCACGACCTCCCTTGATTCGCAGCTCAACGTTGTAGTGCTTGAGGACGTCCATGATGCGAACGGCCTCTCGCAGTTCCTTGAAATCTATCCATGTGGTTGACATAAACACTCCGGGAAAAAGGAAAAGCCGGTGGCTGCGATGGAGAACATCGCGATGCCACCGGCTGAATTGGTCTTTGTCGGCGGCACGATGCCGCTCACGACGAGTGGGTCAATAATCTTCCGGAAGCAGAGTTGTCGTCACGGATCGATCCGCTTCCGTCACCACGTAAAAACGAACACCATGGCGATCTCGATAGACGCTGAATAGGCGTCCACCAACGGCAAGTCCACGCTCGTTCTCCTTGCGGTCGTGCTCGCACAACTCGCCCCAATCACCCCGCGAGTGGCGAGATAAGCACAAGGCGGCATCCTCTGGATGCAGCTTGTCGAGGGCATTGGAAGTGATCACGGTTCGTCCGAGTGTGAATGGGATGCTCATCGCTTTCCCCCTTGCTGCTCGGTGGCCCGCCGTTCTTGCCATGTGATCCAGCTGTGGCAATCGTCTGCCAACTTCGACAAGAGTGGTAAATCGATCGTGTTGAAGCTGGCTACATCCCTCCACTGCTCATCCTTGTCTTGGTACGACCGGCTGAACGTGACGGTGTAGAAGTCTCCGTTTGTCCCGGCATTCCGCCAGATCGTGCCTTTGAGTCGGTTGTAGCGGATCGTGTGTGCGGGCTTGTTGCCGTTCGAGGTGGACTCGGTATCGGCGTGGCTGCCTCCTGCCGCAGCCGATCGGTGTGATTTGCTCATAGCTTACTCCAGTGTGTGAACGTTCTTAGCTTCGGCCCGCCACACGGCGGACGAATGCGAAGCCAGAACAGATGCAACGAGTGAGAAAGAAGAACGTGACTCAGGTGCCGTCTTCGGCGGAGTCTGCGGACGTGATCGGGTTGAGACGGCCCGCCTTGAGGATGGATTCCGCGACGTGGAAGATCTTGAGAGCGGATCGGTCGTCGAGCTTTTGGCCGTTCAACCAGTGCTGTAGATAACCTCGCGAAAACTCTTCGCCGGGCATGCCTAGCGACTGCGTCACAATGTAGGCAACCGCCTCGGCCTCCACTTCACGCACATCACGCGGCGTAACTTCGCCGTGATCAATCATGCCGTCTGTCGTCTCGGCGGTGTGGCCGAGGACAACATGGGCGATTTCGTGCATGAGCGTTCGGTGCGGCAGGTGTGCGATCGGTGAAACCGCGACTTGCTGTCCCCTCGCAAATCCCTGAACGTTGCCGTCCATGAGGTCGAAGGTAATGAGGTCAATCTTCAGCGATTCGAGTGCCCGCAATTGATCCCAGTCTGGAACAGATATCGGGGCGAACGAATCGCCGTCCGTCTGGCTGAGAACAAACCAGTTTGGACGGAGGACGAACCGCCGCCGAATGACGGCCTGCTGAGGATCCGCCGAAGACTCGTCAGGTTTGACGTCCTTGGCGGGATTGACGGTCTGCTTCCATGTCACCGGCATACAGAGCGTGATCGCCTTCTCGCCCTTACGGACGAATCGATTGAGACGCTGCCATCCCCTAAACGTGTGGATCGGCCCAGGCTCCAGTTTCCTACGCCAACACTCGATCAACGCGAGCAACTGGTTAGAAATGGAATAGGCGTGAAAGTGAAAGTAGGCCTGACTGATGACGCCGGGCGTGTTGATTGCCTCGACAAGTAGATCGCCAAAAGACGGCGGTTCGGGCCGTGGTACGGCAGATGCCGACCGGCCACGTCTGGCATGTGTAGCCATGTGGACACTCCCAAGGTTGAGATGGATTGGAAATAGGTGATGAGCGGTCACGTGACCGACTCGGGCTCAGATGAAATGAGCTTCCGCCTTCAGCTAATCACGGGTACGACGATTGCGCAAGTGCCGATCGCACATCCGAGTGCGTACAGGGGGTGCTGAAGGCTAAGATGGCATTCGGCTCAGAAGACACGACCCATCCACTTCGAAATGTTCTGCTCGATTCTGTCTCGCCTCACGCCAAAGCGTTCGCGTGACAGTTGCCGAAGTGTCCTTGAGTCAGGTCGATTACTGGTTGCTGGCGGGTAAAGCTGCATCTTCCACGGGTTTTCGACAAGATGCATTCGGCGGACGATGCCTGCATAGTTGGGCAGATCACTGTACCACCATGACGAACGATCCTCGTCACCGAACTGTCGCTTGAATAACTCGACATCTTCCGTGTTCGTTCGCATCGCGATCACGGTCCCTACGTTTCCGAACACGGCGTCGGCCACCGCAGGCGACAATTGTTTCATGTACTGTGCGGCAAGAACCAACGACAGCTTGTACTTGCGAATCTGCGACAAAGCCGTGGCGAATCGCAGTGTCGTGAAGGTCGCAAACTCATCGACGACCGCGATGTGAGGCTGGCGAAGTGATTCATCGATATCGGCTCGCGACATTGCTGCCTGTTCGAGCATCGCTACCAGTATCGCACCTAGAATTGCCGAGTGATCCTCTCCGATCTTTCCGCGTGCCAGATTCGCGATCAGGATTCTTCGCTCGTCCACCAGTCGCCGAAAGCAGACCTTTGACCCGACTTGTCCGAACAAGTGCCGCATCGTGCTGGACAGGAACAACCTGCTGAGCTTGTTCTGAACCGAGCCGATGAACTCCGCGTGCTGGCGACGATCCCACTTCCCCATCTGTTCATT
Organism: Phycisphaerales bacterium UBA2421; assembly: GCA_002343075.1. GTDB lineage: Bacteria > Planctomycetota > Phycisphaerae > Tepidisphaerales > Tepidisphaeraceae > UBA2421. Next base: position 198,292 of record DDRH01000010.1, read on the forward strand.
GAAGAAGTAGCGTACGGACGGGTTTTGCACCTGCTTCACGACCCAGCTGCGATATCGTTCATCGTCAAGGAGTCGCGGCAGTGCCAGCAGTGACGTCTGCGGCACTTCAAGCACGGCCATGACACTGGCGGAGAGAATCATCTCCAGCCTAGGGCCCCAGGAGTCATACCAAATGCCTTTGAAGGCAGAGACGATGGCTGACGCCACGCCTTCGCGTTGTGATGCTGACAGCGATCGACCGAGCCAATCGATAGCGACGGAGTACGATTCATCGCTCGCGTCGAGATAGACGACATCATCAAAGCGGTGCCTCGGGACGTGGAGCAAGAGTTGCTCGGCAAGCTGGCCGTGCGGATCAAGGCATGTGATTCCAACATTCTGACGAAATGCAGCAACAGCCAAGTGCCCGATCAATGTCGACTTACCCGTGCCGGTTTGTCCAAAGATCGCAAGATGACGTTCGAGGTCTTCCAGCCCAAATCCGACCTGGCGGCCGCTGTTCGCATCGCTGCCGATTGGCAACCACACGTCCTTGGAACAGAAAGAGTTGTTTCGCATACCGAAGCGAGTTGCCACCCCGGCTGAATCGCGTCGATGGACGCATTCTGAACATGGCACAGGGCTTGTCGAAAAACCGGCCACGTCGGTGATGGGCAACTCGATCCGAGAAACGAACGAGTACGAGAACCCCGCATCCATTCTACACCCTCGCAGACTGCAAGGATTGCGAGGGGTGGCGTGGTCAGCCTGCAATCCATCATTCGGTTGTCTGGGATGCTAAAGGGCTACTCCCGCGACCGTGTGTTTCGGTGTTCTAGGACTGGACAGACCGGAACAGGTTCAAGGATCACAACACGTCATCCGACCATTCGCGACGATTGAGAGCGATGGACAACAGGTACGCTCTCAGGCGAATCGGTGTCGCTGGCGACATTCGACTCGGAGTCGAAACGACTTCGGGAATGCCGGTCAAGCTGACCGCGTACGAACGGAATCATCACACGCTCATCACCGGCACAACGGGCACCGGCAAGTCGTGCCTGCTGAACCTCATCGTCCGGCAGATACTCAATCACCGGGCGTTCAGCGTCGACGCCGGTTCGCTCATACTCTTCGATCCGCATTGGTCACTCGGGCCGAGCGTGATCGACTACATGGCCACATGCAACATGTCGATCCCACTGCTAGTTGTCGATCCGCAGGGAAAGGACATCGTCGCGTTTGATCCACTACTCGCCCACCCAGAGGTCAAGAAGGAAGTTCTTGCGGACATGTTTTCCGCCTGGCTTGCCCACGTCTGGCAACGCGACAGCAACAACGACATGCCAAGGCTTGAAGCGGGCTGCAAACTGATCGTTGAAACACTACTCGCCACCGGATGTGCGTTGAGTGACGCACATGCTCTGCTCAACCCCGATCAGGACGTGTCCCTTCGTCAGGGCATTGTTGACCGGATCGCAGATCCCGTGCTGGTTGGTAAGTGGCGTCAACTGACCGCAAAGAATCCGTCTGCGTTCGAGTTCGAAATGGGTTCCACACGCCGAGCATTCAATCGCATTCCGCGAGAGTCACGAACCTTGTGCGGACTGGGTCGGACATTCAGGTGGTCGGACGTTCTGAATGGCGGATGGGTGGTGATCGTTCGTTCGGGAAGAGCAGGCGGCATTGGGTCTGCACTGAGCTCGATCATGCTCGATGATCTGTGGCATGCCGTCGAATCCCGCACTGGGAGTTTCCCACCTGCCACACTCATGATCGACGAGTTCCTGCAGGTCGCATCACCAAGCCTCTCGGAATACCTACCGAACGCTCGTAAGCGGGGCATGGGGTGCATTCTCGCGTTACAGAGTGCTACCCAACTGACGGCCGCTGGTGCGGCGGGCAGTCGCCTGTTTACAGAGGTGAATCTCAACTGCAACAACAAGATCTCGCTGCGGCTTGATGCTGCTGGTGCTCTCCACTCCGCTGCCGACTTGGCGACGCACAAAGATGATCTAGCGAAACTCAAACAGGAGCACGCAGTTGTGAAGTCGATGCTGATGTCTTCCCCGAAGATGATCAAGATCGACGAACTCTATGACTTCGGCATATCGCCGGCAGCACGCGACATCTACATCTCTCAAGCCATGTCCCGCTGGCGAGGCCGCTTCGTGTTTGGCCGCTCGGACGCCGACGCGATGTACTCGAATCGAGTCGACGCATTGCGGTCGTCAAACGCGTCGGCTGAAGCGGAAGAGCCTGACGAGTTTGAGCAATTCATCGGGGAACAGAATCTGGGGGATTGAGATTTCAGGATGTCGACGGCTGAAAATGCATACGCATCGCAGCGTTGCTGAGGTGTTGCCAACACGAAAGGAAGACTTGCCATGCCCGCGACTCAATCGCCACCCCCAAACGATCGCGAAATGGTTGTCATTAAAGACGACACATTTCTCGCCGCTCGAAGCGACTTCGCTCTTCGTTCGTGCATAAACGGTCAATCCAATCCTTTAGTTGGAGAGATACTCGTGGGTTTGCCCTTGGTCTTCAGCCCCATCATCTACCTTTGGCTCGTGTTTCAGTTGCCTTTGTTTTTCGCGTTGGTGGTGACTGTGGTGATGTTGCCTGTGATGTTTGTCGTGGCGACCCACTTCGAGGTCATTGCAAAGCAGATCTCAATCGGAGTGAACGAGTGGACATTCCGGGTGATTCACTTTCGCTGTCCCAATTGTAAGCGGCACCTACCTTCCACCTTGACTTGGCAGTGCCCGGATTGTTTCGCCGAGAACGGCGACGGTGACAATCGCCAGTCCTACTTTGCCCGGTGCCGACACTGCACGCAGTTCCCTGATGCACTTCTTTGTCCGTCCTGCAAAGTGGTCATTCAGTTGTCCAGGGATCAGCCTGAAACAATCGCGAGTGTCGTGGACATCCAGCAAGCGGAGCCGCTGCGTCGAGAAGCCAAGCCAGAACGTGATTGAACTGTTGTCGTATTCCACGGGCCCAACGGAGAACAACATGGAAGCGAAGGAGTCGAACTCAGAGCCGACGCGAGTGCGAGTTAGCCGTGTAGTCCGGCATCACGGGACGTACACGATTCCTGAGCCTGCGAGCGTGAAGTCAATGCTCGCTGGCGGGGCCTCTCTCGATCCCAGTTGGTCAGCGGGAGAAACCGAATGTGACGCTTGCGGGCTTCTGAGAGTGACGCACCGCGTTTCTCTTGGAGCCAACCCAAGGGTGCAGGTCGACTGGAACTGCGATCCCAACTGGTTCACACGCAACCATCGGATCGAGGTGTTTGCCACACAAACAGGATTCGCATCGTTGGCGACCCTCACGCCTCTTGATCAGATTGATTGCGGCCAATGCATTGCGACCTCGCAACGCAACGACGAGCAGACATTCGATCTGCCTGAAGGTCGCACGTTCTTCACCGTGCGGCTCATCTCTGCCCACCCTTCAGGCATCATCGGACGATCCGTCGGCAGGTTTAGGATGAAGTGGACAGACTCGCCTGTCGTCGTTCGGGGATTCGTCCGCTTCGCAGTTTCGGTTCCCAGTTCAAAACTCGCCGTCGAGCGGATCGAGACGCAGACAAAGTTGGTGGAAGCGGCCCGAATGAATGCCGCCAAACGAGAAGAACTGGCTGACGAGATCGGCGAGCTTGAGCCGAACTACCCGGTGATGAAGCACTACCAACAGATCAAACGTGAGACGGATCAGCGAATCGCCACGATGCTCGGAATCATCGAATCGTGTGCCGAGAAGTCGAGACTCGTACTTTCCCACCCGCACTGGAGCCAGAAGGAAAAGGCTGTGCAACTTCGCATGATCGAGAAGATGAAGACGCAGCAACTTCGTCAGTATCAGTGCCCGGCCGAAGATGACGATGCACGCGATGAGCAAGAAGGGTGACGCTCAATGAACTTGCTCCAGGCTCGCGACCAGAATCTTGGAACAGATTCGCAGATCCCACCATGCCCTACGCCACTCGAACTATCATGGGAACCGCTCAACTGGAAAGCCTTCAGGCAATGCGAACGCGACCAGTCCCCCGCGTTTCGCTACACGTTGGGCATGGCAGCTATTCATAAGTCTCTTTTGCGCCATGGGTTGCGTGATAGGAAGCTCCGTGCTAAACCGTATCAAGACTCCGGGTCATCGTGCGAGCGAGCCTTGGGAATCGACTAACCGTTTTGGTCGATTCCGCAGGTTCACTCTAGCCCTACAAGGAGCACGTATGACATCGCCAATCCGAGCGGAATCCCTCGATCGTTGGAAACAGTTCTTCGCACAATGCTTTCCGGAACTCGCTTGGTTCGACCCACCGATCCCGAACATCCCATCCGCAGAACTTTCTTCGGATGCCCGGCTGATTCTGCGACCAGCGGGCCTCACTGCAGCAGGCATATTTCAGAAGGCCCAGAACTGCGGGAGGCTTATGGTCGATCCTGTGGTGCTGAAACATCTCGAAGAAATCGCTGAGAAAGACGCCAACGCTCCAGCCTTGTGCTGGATCGACGGCTTTTCTGAGTCGATGCCCGAAATGACCCCACTCCAGAGATCACTGACTCGTGACGACAGTGCGAGTCTGGCCGATCTAGCCCTCCTAGTGGCGTTCGAAGCATGGGACTCGTCACATGGCGCCACAAGTCCACCGATGCCAGATGCACTCATTATTGCAGTGGGGTCGTACTTGCCTTCCGTCGCGATGATGCCGCTGGTTTCGTTTAGCAGCACAGACAATCGATATCACGCCTACGCACTGTTGCCCGACGAACTGAACGACAAATCTGACCCTTCGTTCGTCACACCTCGGCGAATCACACCTGCCTAGCCGCCGAACCAGATCCGCACGTAACCCGTGCGGATTTTCGCTGGAACACGTTTCAGGGGGAATCTTCCCGCATCCGGCGTTTATTGTTAGCATTTCAGCCGACGAGTGACTGTACGGTTCGGTTGTGTTCTACCTGGTACAGCGGCTTCAATCCCGTGCGAATCTCCGATTGTGGAGTAAAACCGCATGCTTTGGCGAAGCGACGGCTGGCCAGCCACGCATCACATCCGCAATCCAGAAAGTCGCTGTGTTCTTTACGTCCCTGATCGACTCGCCGTCACGCGTCCCAGGGTCTAGTCGACCTACATCAAAGCGACGTCGCTTAGGTGCTGGGTCGTGTCGATGCAGCTCGGTGCATGGAGAATTGAAGTTGACCACACCACACGTGTATGCAGGAGTTTCGTCATGTCATCCAACAACATCTTCGGTCGATTGGAGAAGCTACGAAAAGTCGCCTCCCAAACATCCGGCCTAACCTTTCGAACTCTCACTCACCAACTGTCGCAGAAGCTACAGGCCCTCGGCGAATCCACGCTTGGGCTCGGATCAGTGCATCGCGGACTTCGCGGGTATGAGTCCATGTGCATTGAACACGTCCGAATTGTCGCCTCCCTGGTGGCCGACGCCTTGAAGCTTCCGACAGACGACGTCATTCAATACGTCGAGTTCAACAAGATTGTCAGCAAGCCTATCGCACGCCTCGTCAATGCGAAGTACTTCCCGAATACAAACGACGAGATGGGCAAAGCCTATCGGCAACTCCTCCGCGAGTTCGCAGATGCACGCCAGTGCTCGATCGTAATGCGGGAAGTGCAGCCCTTTATGGTGACTCGTGACCTTGAATGCCGCATTCCACGAGTCCGTGAACTTTCCGACTACTATCGCATGCGTGTCCGAACGTCGAGTGGTCGGTTGAGAAGCGTGCTCAACTATCGAACGGCGAGGCGACCTTCGCTACGAATCAATCTATTCGTGGCTCGCGGCCTGTTCGATGGGATTCATCATGAATCACGACGCGACGTCGAAGAGAGCTTCCAGTCAAACGCGAGCACCTGGGATATGGCGGTGATTGAACTACCATCCGATCGGCTTCCGCTCGAAAGCGACGGGCCGATCTCCTCAGCGAGCGTGTTATCGGAGTCGAGTTCTCTGTTTCGAGTTCACCGCGAGTCGTTCGCTTGGGAGGTGTGCTGCAGTTCGTGCGACTTCGGACTGAGTGTCAAACGCCTCTCAGCACAGGTCGCATAGCTTCACCGCTGCGAAGCGTTGATGCTTAATTGATCGAGTCCCGCCGGTCTCGCTGATCGGCGGGACTCTCTGTTTCCGCAATGGAGCTTTGACCTGCTGAAGCCGGGCGATTTTACTCGCCATGAAACAGCATCGTGTTCCAAGAAAGAACGTTGACGTGACACCCTATCCTGCTCGACGCCGGAGTTTCTCAAGCGTGGAGTCGTCATGGAGCAGCATGCCGCGGATTTGTCGGAATCGTTGACGATGGAGGCAACGGATGTGGCGAAGTTGCTTTCGATTTCACGATCGTCTTGGCTGAAGCTCCGGGCAGCTGGACGAACACCACGACCGATCCGCCTGGGAAGACGCGTTCTCTGGCGTGTGGATGAAATACGAGAATGGGTTCGCCAAGGCTGCCCAGCACAATCCGTTTGGGAGCGACTAGCAAAGGGGCGATGGACGTGACGTAGAATGTCCAAACGCAATCGAGGTGTTCGATGAAGCTTTCGACTCACAGCTACACGAAGAACGGCGTTCAGCGAAAAGTCCGCAAGCACTACGCGACTTTCTACGATCACCGGCAGATTCGACGACGCATCCCGTTGTTCCCGGATGCCAAGAACTCTGCCGAGGCCGCTCGTCACATCGAGCGACTCGTTGGTGTTCGTGCATCCAGTGGAGCCATCACGCCAGACCTTCAACGGTTCATCGAGGGAACGCTTCCAACGATTCGGAATCGTCTGATCGCATGGGGATTGATCGATGCTGATCGGGTGACGTCTGTGTCGTCGCTTGACGAACATGTGGACGACTGGAAGGCACACCTGGCAGCTAAAGGCAACTCGGTGGATCACGTTAGCCTGATCGTCGCTCGGGCAAAGAGGCTGTTCCACGAGTGCGGCTTCGGCTTCTGGTCGGAGATCGATGCGGATGTAGTCCAGGCGAAGCTAGCCGAGTGGCGTGGTCGTCCGTCAAAACCCATGAGTGTCCAGACGAGCAACTGGTATTTACAGGCCGCGAAGGCTTTCAGTAAGTGGATGGCCGGCCCAGCCCGCCGAGCAGCGGAAAGCCCACTCGCTCATCTTTCGAATCTGAATGTTCAACTCGACCGACGGCATGACCGCCGTGCATTCACCCAGGACGAAGTCGCCTACCTGATTAGCTATCTCGTCAATGCACCAGTGCGAGCCAAGATGCCGGGCCACGAGCGGTCGATGTTGTACCAGATTGCATTCGCGACCGGATTGCGACGCGGTGCCTTAGCGGGAATGAAGGTCGAAGCACTTCGCTTGACCGGCGACAATCCGACCATTTATGTCCCGGCGGGCAGCAGGCAAAAGTATCGCCATGAGCGATATGTTCCTCTTAAGCGAGCGGTAGCCAGCGTCCTGCTCGCATATGTGAAGGACATGAAGCCGGGTGACCGCGTGTTTAACATGCCGCCGAAGTCGCACAACTCAAAGATGTTGAAGGCCGATCTTGATTCCGCACGGGCAGCGTGGATCGCTGAAGCTGCGACGGCAGAGGAGATGCAGCGTCGCTCCAACTCGAACTTCCTCAGGTACCGGGATGAGCAGGGCCGGTTTGCAGACTTTCACGCGTTCCGGCACGCCAGAGCGGTTGCATTGTTCGAGCATCACAACGCGAACCCTCGCGAAGTTCAGGAACTCCTTGGCGTCGGTAGTGTCGGCTTGGTTGATCGGTACGCACGATCGTTCAGAATGACCAATCGTGATGTCGTCGAGCGAGGGCCGGACTTCGACGACAAGACCAACGCCGGTTCGCCATCCGTACCACCTTCGGCACGCGAAAGTGACTCGAAAAGCTTGGCCCACAGCTTGGCCCAAGAGGTCGTATTTCAGCACATTTCGACGGACTTCAACGGACAGTTGGCCGGTGGCGTTTCGATCCAGTTCATCGACTCAAACACGCCGGAAATGCCCGAGAAATCCGGCCTTTTGACGTCGATTTCCGAATCTGATATCTTCTTTCGTTCACCTTGGAGAGGTGGCAGAGTGGTTGAATGCGCCGGTTTCGAAAACCGGTCTGCCCGCGAGGGTAGCGAGAGTTCGAATCTCTCCCTCTCCGTTTTTTGCAGTTGGGGTGAAGATCGTCGGTTATCTGGGTGGCCATTTTACCCGGGCGGCTATTTTAGCAGGTCGTTTAGCGGGGTTTCGGGGTCGATTAGCTGTTCGATTTTTCCGGTTACGTCGGTGCGGGATTGCACGAGGTCGTGCAGCACGCTCTCGTATTCTCTTGGCGCGGCAAGAGCCAGTGTCTGGCTGACTTTGTTGGCGTCAGACACGCCGAATTCGAGCATGCCGCCGCTGGGTAGCAGGCGGGTATGGCGGTGAGTGGCGTGTTTGCTTTCGCCCCAGACCGAAGCGGCGATTCCGAAGACCTCGGTGGTGTATTGGTTCACGATGTCATACACCGCGGTGGGGTCGCCGGCCATGTTTGCGCCCGCGATGCTGCCGAGCAGGCGCGCGCTGTGCCAGTGTTCGAGAACCCGGTGCTTGGCAAAGAGTGGATCGAAGACCGCGGCGCAATCGCCGGCGGCGAAGATGTCCTGCACATTGGTTCTGCAGTGCTGATCGACCAGCAGTTGCTTCTCTGCGTTGATCGGCGTGCCGCGAAGGATATCGCGGTTGAGCACCGTACCGATTGCGGTTACGACAAAATCGGTGTCGAACGAGCGCTGGTCGTCCAGCAAGATGCGTTGCGCGCGGCCGTCGCCTTGGATCTGTGCGATCCGTGCCTGGGTATGAACCCGAATGTCGTGTGCTTCGAGGTGCCGTGTGATGGCTCCGCCGACGTGTGGGCCCGCGAAACGGTGCCACGGGTGAGGGTGGGCGACAAAAAGATCAACGCGCAGCCCCAGCCGGGCGAAGGTCTCGCAGAGTTCAACACCGAGCAACCCACCGCCGACGACGGCGACGCGTCCGCGAGGGCCGCTGCGGTTCTCGGGGTTGTGAGGTCGGCCCTCGGTTCTCGCTTTGTCGATGCCGTTTAAGATCTGCTCGGCGTCTTCGATGGTGCGGAGGTCGTACACATTGGGAAGATCACCGCCGGGCACATGGAGCGGGCGCGGAGAGACGCCGGTCGCAATCAGCGCCTTATCAAACTGAATTTCTGCACCCGTATCGATCGCAACGAGGTGCCGGGTGGTGTCAATTCGGGTGACGCGCTGGCCGGTAATGAGCTGCACCTGGTTATCGCTGTACCAGCCGAGCGGTACGGTCATCATCGCGGCGCGTCCGGTTTTGCGGTGTAGATACTCGCGGCAGACCGGCGGGCGATTGTAAGGCCGGTTGATTTCCTGCCCGACGATGACGATTGAGCCATGCGGATCGCGCAGACGGATCGATTGCGCCGCGGCCGACCCGGCGAGGCCGCCGCCGATGATGAGATATCGAACATGGTGAGCATTTACGGTCATGCGTCTGGTTCCTCCCTGTTTCTGCACACGGTCCACAATCTCGCTGTGACTTCGACTCAGACACGTCAAAAGCCGATTCGTATCACCGAATCGCAGCCTCAACCGCCTGATTTCTGCGCACCATCTCGACGGTAAGGCCGAGAAAAGCACCGCATATGCATTGATATGCAATCAGCGGGCCAAAAGTTCGGTGTTGCGGCCAATGATCGCATCGACTTTCCAGGGGTTCGGCTTGACCGGCATCGGCGAACATCCGATGATCCGGATAGACGAATGCATACACGGTCCGGCAATCCCGATCAGCTTTTGGCCTGGATGGAGTGCCTCGCCGACCCGGCCCGGCTGCGTATCTTACGCCTGCTCGAACGGCATGAGTTGGGCGTCAGTGAACTTTGCGACGTCATCCAATTGCCCCAGAGCACGGTCAGCCGCCACTTAAAGGTGCTTCTCGAACAATCCTGGGCGAAATCGCGCCGGCAGGGGACTACGCATCTATACCGAATGATTCTTGAGGAACTGCCCAGCCCGGCGAGAAAGCTCTGGCAGGTCACGCGCGACCAAACCGAATCGTGGCCAGCGGCGGGGCAGGATCAGATTCGGCTGGATGCGCTTCTGGCGAAGAAGCAGTCGGATGGGCAGGCATTTTTCGCAGGCGTGGCCGCAGAATGGGATCGGATTCGCGGTGAGCTATATGGAAACACCTTCACCACCCGCGCGCTGCTTGCGTTATTACCAGGCGATTCGGTCATAGCTGACCTCGGCTGCGGCAGCGGGGCGATGAGCGAGGTGGTGGCGGCGTTTGTCAGGCAGGTCATAGCGATCGATAACTCGCCAGCCATGCTCAAATCAGCAAAGAAGCGGCTGGAGGCGTTTGCCAATGTGGATGTGCGTCGAGGCGAGTTGACGGCTCTTCCGATCGATGATGGAGCCTGCACCGGCGTGATGTGCATGCTGGTGCTGACGTACCTGACGGACGTGGCGGGCGCGTTGAAAGAGATGCACCGCATTCTCAAGCCCGGCGGGCGGGCGGTGATTGTTGATCTGCTGCCGCACGACCGAGACGACTTCAGGCGGCAACTCGGGCAGGTTTCCCTCGGCTTTGAGGTAGAGACGATGCGAGAATTGCTCACCGCCGCCGGCTTTACCTCGAATGAGATCACCCGTCTGCCCCCGGAGAGCAACGTGAAAGGCCCGGCCTTGTTGCTGGCAGTGGCAACGCGATGAAACGGCAGCAATCTGCCCCACTTTGCCGCACCTCATTGCTCTATAAGTTCTGATTATACATCTGTTTACAGCACGGCGACGATCTGTCACACTTGCAGACTGAGACGAATCCGAATAAAAGACTTTTTGGTATTTTATTGTGGTTCTCCCGAAAGGGTTGTCATGCCTCACAGTGCGACGGGCAGTGGAAGACTAAGTTGGGGGCAGTGGGCAGGATTAGTGCTCGGGTTGGTGGGGTTTGCGTTTCCGTTCGTAGCTCCGGTGGCCGATCTGTCTCCATCGGGCAACCGAATGCTGGCGATTTTTCTGCTCGCGGTGGCGCTTTGGGTGGCCGAGGTTGTGCCGCTGCATGCGACTTCGGTGCTGATTATTCTGCTTGAAGTTCTGATGATCAGCGACCGGGGACTGTTCAGCCCGATCGCGGGCGAAACAGCGGTGAAGTATCCTTTGTTGTTCTCGGCACTGGCCGATCCCGTCATCATCCTGTTTCTTGGCGGGTTCTTCCTCGCCGATGGTGCAACCAAGTTTCGGCTCGATCGAAACCTGGCACGCGTGATCCTCAAGCCCTTTGGCAATCGGCCGGCGATGATCCTGCTCGGGCTGATGCTCATCACCGCGGTCTTCAGCATGTTTATGAGCAACACGGCGACCACGGCCACCTTTATGGCTGTCGTCATGCCGGTCATCGCCCAACTTCCGAAGGAAGATCGCTTTCGAACGGCGCTGGCGCTATCAATTCCCATCGCGGCCAATATTGGCGGAATCGGTACGCCAATCGGCACGCCGCCCAACGCCATCGCTCTGGGGGCGCTCTCCAAGTCGTTAGGCGGAACGCCAATTACGTTCGGACAGTGGATGCTCGGCGCGATGCCGTTTGTGCTAGTGTTTCTGGCACTGGCATACTGCCTGCTGATTGGCTTGTTCAAGCCGGTGAGCGAGCGCATTGAGCTGAACATGGCTTCAACCTTTGACCGTCGGCCCAAGGCGATCATTTTCTATGTAACATTCGGCGTGACGGTGCTGCTGTGGATGACGGAGAATCTGCACGGCATCAACTCCAACATCGTCGGGTTCGTTCCGGTTGTGGTGTTGACCTGTACGGGCGTCTTTGGGGTGGATGATATTCAGAAGCTGGAGTGGCATGTGCTCTGGCTGGTGGCGGGGGGGATTGCGCTGGGCACTGGCATCGCTGCAACGGGGATGGACCGCTGGTTTATCAGCTTGTTTCCCTGGGGAAAAATGGGGCCTTTTGTGCTGGTGGCAGTGCTGACGATGACGGCGCTCCTGATGAGCACTTTCTTAAGCAACAGTGCGACCTGCAACCTGATCGCGCCAATCGGCATCAGCCTGGCGATGAGCGGTGTGGTGAAGGTGAGCCCGGTTGAAGCGGGGGTGTTCATCGCGATTGGCACGTCATTGGCGATGGCGTTGCCCATCAGCACGCCGCCGAATGCGATTGCCTTTGCAACCGGGCAGGTGCGGGTGAAGGATATGGCAGTGGTCGGTGCAATCTTCGGCGTGGTAAGCTGGGGATTGTTTGTGTGGCTCGGCCCGTGGGTCTGGCAGGCGGTGGGTGTGCTGCCCAAGTAGGTCGGTTGAAATGTCGCTTACGTCGAGTGAACCTCGTTTAGCCTCCGCCGCCGTCGCCGATGATGTGGCGCAGGAGCGCCACTTCATCGAATCGCTCGACCGCGCTGCCGGACATCCCCCGCGGCGACATTTGCCCGCGGGTACAACGCTGCTGACTGAAGATCAACCCGCCGACGGACTCTGGTTGATTTTGAACGGTGAGATTTGCCTCACCCGGCATGCCGGAGATGAGGAAGTCATACTCGACGAGCACGCTTCCGGGCGGATCATTGGTTTGCTGTCGCTGGTGGCCCGCGGGAGTGCCTATTTCTCCTGCCGTGCGGTGACAAATGTCGAGGCGATCCACCTTCCCTGGGCCGCGCTAGACGCGCTGCTGGCGGCCGATCCGGGGCTTTCTCGACTTTACACGCAGCAGTTGCTTCGGTCGCTCGGGGTGCGGGTGAGGCATATCGTCGAATTGCAGGCTGCGGTTCAAGGGCTTAACAGCAAACTCCAGAGCGAACAAGACCGCCTGACCGCAGCCGTCAACCAGTTGGCGGCGGCGCAGCTGCGCCTGGTGGAAACGGGGCGCATGGCAACGATCGGGCAACTTGTGGCGGGGATTGCCCACGAGCTGAACAACCCGATCTCGGTCATTCGCAGGACGGCAGATTTTGTGCTGGAAGATGTCACCGGGCTGATCGGGCAACAGCCAGATCATGCGCCGCTGCTCGCGATGATCACCAGCGCAATCACTTCGCAACCGCTGCCGACGGAACAACTTCGGAAGCACCAGGCGCAGCTTGCCACGGCGCTGGGCGACGAGTCGCTGGCCCGCCGGCTGGTGGCGATCGGCGTGACGACCGCGGCCGAATATGAGCGATGGTTTACCAACATCACTCCCGGCGAGCGCGAGCCTCTGCTGAAGAAACTGGAGTCGGGTTATCAACTGGGTGCGTTTTTGCGGAATCTGCAGACCGCATCGGACCGCGTGAGTCGAATCGTCGGCACGTTGCGCGGCTACTCGCACGCGCAACACGGTCGCGTGGTGGAAGTGAGCGTCAATAAGACCGTCGATGACACGCTGCTGCTGTTTGGCAGCGCGACCCGGACGGTGGAACTCAATCGCCGATATGCGGAGTTGCCAATGATTGAGGCCGAGCCAGGCCAGCTCAGCCAGGTATGGACCAACGTCATTTCTAATGCGATGGAAGCCATGGCGGGCACCGGGCGGCTGCAGGTGGAGACCGATGCGCCCGCGGTGGATCGCGTGCGCGTGCGAATCACCGATTCGGGATCGGGAATCAAGCCCGAACACCTCAGCCGGATTTTTGATCTGAACTTCACCACCAAGCACAGCGTCAGCAGTTTCGGGCTGGGGATGGGGCTGATGATCGCCCGCCAGATTGTGCTGCGGCATGAGGGGCAGATCGAAGCGCAGTCCAGGCCGGGCGAGACGACCTTTACCGTCACTTTGCCCACGCGCCTCACTGAGAGCGCAAAACGTGCGATTGAAGAATCAGGCCGTGGCTTAACCGAAGCGCGCCCGGCGGGAGTGTAGTGATATGAGCAAACTCATCATCCTTTGCGTTGAAGATGAACGCGATGTGCTTGACGCGCTGGTGCGCGATCTTCGGCCCTTTGAAGGTCCGTTCAGCATAGAAGCAACAGAATCAGTCGATGAGGCCCGGCGGGTTGTCGCTGCGGCACAGTCGCGTCACGATCATGTTGCGCTGGTTCTGGCCGATCACATCCTTCCCGGAATCACCGGTGTGCAGTTCCTTATCGAACTGCAACGCCAGCCGCACTATGCCGCGACTCGCAAGGTGCTTGTAACCGCGCAGGCCGGGCATATGGAGACGATTCGAGCGATCAACGAAGCCAGTCTTAACCACTACATCGCCAAGCCGTGGCAGGTCGAAGAGTTACAAACCATCGTCCGGCGGCAACTCGAGGGGTACGTTGTTGAGACACAGAAAAATCTGCTGCCCTTCATGCAGGTTCTCGACTCGCAGACCCTTCTTGAAGCCATGCGCACCCGGCCCAGTCCTGCCGATTGATCGCCGGGCGGCCGGCCAATGTTCCGGCTTGCCTGGATTGCCAGGCATGGGCCGCGCGGAATACAAATCAGGTGTGATAATCCGCGTTGATCGAGACATACTCCTCGCTCATATCACACGTCCAGAGCGTGTGCGATGACTTGCCGCTGCCGCAATCGAGTCTGACGATGACTTGCTTCGCGCCCAGCAGCTCGCTGACCGTCTCCGGATCGAACGCAGCCGGGCGGCCTTTGCGAAAAACCTCGACGCCTTGCAGCGAAAGCGTGGCGCGGTCGGGGTCGAACGGCACCCCGCACATGCCCGCGGCGCTGACGATGCGGCCCCAGTTGGGGTCGTTCCCGTGCATCGCGCATTTTACAAGTGGACTGTTGGCAATTGCCCGCGCGATCGTCTCGGCAGCGCGATCGGTCTTGCCTCGGATGACATCGATGCGGACGGTCTTGGTCGCCCCTTCGCCGTCGGCAGCGATCTGCTCGGCGAGGCTTTGGCATACCTCCGTCAGCGCGTCTGAAAATCGCCTGACTTCCGACGACGATCCGACCTTCACCCCCGACGCGCCCGATGCCAGCAGCACCGCCGTGTCATTGGTGCTCATGTGATCATCGATGGTGACGGCGTTGAAGCTCTTGTTCACCGCTGGCATGAAAACTCGCCGCAACTGGGCGGAAGAGATGCTTGCGTCGGTCAGCAGATAGGCCAGCATCGTCGCCTGCGGCAGCGCCAGCCGCGGGCCGATCATCCCGGCGCCTTTACAGATGCCGGTGATCGTCACCACCTTGCCGCCAAGCTTCAGTTGCGCCGCGGCGAACTTTCTGCGTGTGTCGGTGGTGAGAATCGCGTCGTTAAAGGCTGTCGAGTGCTCGCTGGTTGTGCCGAGGTTCATCGCCGCTTCCACAATCCCCCGGCGAAGCTTCTCCATCGGGAGCGTGTGACCGATGATGCCCGTACTTCCCGGCAGCACGCGTGCCGGCGGACACCGCAGTGCCGCGCCGGCGATGCGGCACATTTCCTGTGCATCGTTCAAACCCTGCTGTCCGGTGCAGGCATTGGCGTTGCCGGAGTTAATCACCAGCCCACATAGTTTTCCGCCGGCAATGTGCTTGCGCCCGACCGCGATCGGGGCGGCAAACACCTTGTTGGTAGTAAACGCCGCTACCGCGGGGGTGGGCGCGTCGCAGGCAAGCACACCCACATCGTTAACCCGCCGCGATTTAATCCCGGAGTAAACCCCGCCGGCGCGAAAACCCCTGGGTGAAAGGAAGTGGAGTGCTTTCATGAACGGAAGCGTAGAAGAAACGCTCGATCTTGACTAGCTCGCTTGATTTGAACCGGTCATCCTGCTTTGCGGTACATGCGGACGCGCCCAGTGTCGTCTGGCGAGGGAGAGAGGCGTATGTCGATATTCTGGCCGAGCAAATTCAAGAAACGAAAAAGACGCTCTAATGAGAAATCGTTCAATCGGCCGCGCAATAGATTGGAGACCTTTGGCTGATCTACGTCGAGCCGCCGGGCGACGACCGCCTGCGTCAGGTTGGTGGCGATGATTAAATCACGAATCTGCTGGGCTAGTTTCGCCTTGATGAGAGCCGTTTCTGGGTGCGGATGCATTAAATCTTGAAACACGTTTCCACTCCCGACATGAACTCGATTGTGCTTGTTCACGGATGGGTTACGGAGTTTGGATTTTTCGGAACGCATCTTCATTTTCTCGGTAATGTTGTTCGGCTGCTCGGAGTCGCCTTGTAATTAGATCAATCTCTTTTTTAGGCGTTTCGATCCCTCGCTTCGACTTTTTCTGAAACACATGCAAAACGTAGACCGCATGTGCAAAGCGAACGGTGTAAACTGCTCGATAAGTCCCCTCGGAATCATCCGCGATGATCTCAATCACGCTGGAACCACCGAAACCACGCAACACCTTGCATGAAGGCGGGCGAAGTCCCTGCTGGGCGTAAAACAGGCCAAAGCCGATTTCATCCCGAATCTCATCCGACATACTGCACAGGTCGTCGCGAGACGAACCGATCCACACCAAAGGCCTGATCGCTGGCTGCGCCACGTTATGCTATTATTAGCATAAGTTCGCCTGGCCGGCAAAAGAAAACCGAGCCGTCAGGCTCGGTTCTGATGAGAATATGGTTGCGGCAACGCGAACGGGCCATCGACAAGGGGGCACCACGTCGACAGCGAAAACGCTTACCGCTTGCTGAACTGGAACTTGCGGCGTGCGCCGCGTTGGCCGTACTTCTTGCGTTCCTTCATGCGGCTGTCGCGGGTGAGGAAGCCTGCATGGCGGAGGGCGGCTTCCAGTGTGTTGTCATACTTGGCCAGCGCACGGGCCAGGCCCAGCACCAGCGCGCCGGCCTGACCGGTCAGCCCGCCGCCGTTGGCACCGACGAAGATATCCATCTTCCCGCCGGTGTTGGTGACTTCCAGCGGGCCAAAAATCCGCTTGCGGTCGGTTTCAGTGGTGAAGTAGTCGTTGATCGATTTGCCGTTCACCTCGATCTTGCCCGACCCGACGGCGATGCGCACCCGTGCGACGGCCGATTTGCGCCTGCCGACGCCCCAGGTGTATGCGACTTTGGCTTTTGGTTCCGTTGCGGTAGCTGCTTCGCTCATGGCGAGATTCCTTTTGCGTCCGTGGCCGGCGGTGTTGGTCGTCAGAGGATCATTGGGTGATGATTAACTCAGCCCGCTGGCCACGAGCCTCTGACGATTTATCTGATCAACTAACCTGACTAAACAGAGACTGGTGTTATGCCAGCTTCAATTCCTTCGGCTGCTGGGCCGCGTGGTCGTGCTGGGCACCTTTGTAGATCTTCAGTTTGGTGAGAAAATCCTTGCCGATTCGGTTCTTGGGCAGCATGCGCTTTACCGCGAGCTGCACCACGCGCTCGGGGTGCAGCGCAAGCATGTCCTTGTAAGCATAAACCCGTCGACCGCCGGGGTGTTTGCTGTAGGTATCGTAGATGATCTGGTCGGCCTTTTTGCCGGTGACGGTGACCTTTTCAGCATTGATAATGATGACGAAGTCGCCAGTATCGATGTGTGGGGTGTACGTCGGCTTGTTCTTGCCCTGCAGAATCATGGCGACCTTGGCAGCCAGCCGACCGAGCACCATTCCGGTGGCGTCGACGACGTGCCATTGACGCTGAACTTCAAACGGCTTGGGCAGATACGTACTCATAAGTGCATTCCTACAAGGCAGTTAAGTAACCAAAGGCATACCCCCGGCGCGCGGCTTACCCGGGCTGCGAGGGGGCAAGAATCTACCGGATATGGGCGGAAAGTCAAGGATTGGCAAGAAACAGCAGCGGGGCGGTTGAGCACCGGTGAGCCTGTTGCCAAGCCGGGTGCAACAATTGTCGGCACCGGTGATGCGGTTACAAGTGAGAACCACGCATACCTGTGAGGAATTCAGCATGAGCATCGTGCTTCGAACAATTGTTTTCACGCTCACCGCACTGGTTTTCGGGTCCGCCGGGCTTGCGCAGGAGGCTTCCGGCCCCGCGGGGGGTGCTGGTGTGCCCGCTGTCGAGGCGACGGCCAAGAAGTCGCCCGCATCGCAGCCGACGGATGACAAGCTTTCGGTCACCGAACATACGATCACGCTTGCTGTTGCCGGCCAACCGCTGAAGTACACCGCTACCACTGGCACCATCGCCATGAAAGATGAGTCGGGCAAACAGAAGGCCAACTTCTTCTTCACCGCGTACATCATGTCCCCTGACACCGCCGCCGCGCCGGATCAGCCCGGCGGTGAGCCTGAGGCGAGCCAGCGGCCGATTACCTTCGTATTCAACGGCGGGCCAGGCGCTTCGAGTGTGTGGCTGCATCTGGGCATCGTCGGCCCCAAACGCATCGATTTCCCCGCCGACGGCATACCCGGCGCGCCGCCTTATCGTCTGGTTGATAATCACGACACATGGCTGGCGTTCACCGATGTCGTACTCATCGATCCCGTCGGCACCGGCTACTCGCGCCCCGCTACCGGGGAAGACGGCAAACAGTTCTGGGGCGTCGAGCAGGATGCCGCGAGCGTGAGCGACTTTATTCGCCTTTACCTCACCCGATACCACCGCTGGACCAGCCCGAAGTTTCTCGCTGGCGAAAGCTACGGCACCACCCGCGCCGCCAAGCTGAGCGAAGTGCTCGCCGACCGGTATGGCGTCAACCTCAACGGCATCGTCCTCATTTCGACCGTCCTCAATTTCGCCACGCTCCGGCCCAGCGATAACAACGATCTGCCCTATGTGCTTTATCTGCCGACGTACACCTACGTCGCGGCCTTTCACAACAAGCTCGCCCCCGAACTCACCGCCGACCTGCCGAAGACGCTGAAAGAGGTCGAAGCCTTTGCGATCGAGGAATATCAAACCGCCATTCTAAAAGGCACAACGCTTTCCCGGGAAGACCGCGACGCGCTGGTTGCCAAGCTGGCGCGCTACACCGGTTTACCCGCGGCGCTCATCGAAGCGAGCAACCTGCGTATCTCGCCGTCGTTGTTTCAGAAGAAGATTCTGCAGGATGATCGAAAAGTGATTGGACGTTTCGACGGCCGCATGACCGGCTTCGACCCCGCGCCGCTCACGGCCAGCCCGGGGTTTGATCCCAGCTATTCGGCCTACAACGGCCCATATTCAAGCACAATCAACGATTATCTCCGCCGCGAGCTGAAGTTTGAAAGCGATCTACCCTACGAAATTCTCACCGGCCGGGTGCAGCCATGGGACTACGGCCCCGCGGGCAACGGCTACCTCAACGTCGCCGACGAAATGCGCAGCGCCATGATCCGATATCCGCATATGAAAGTATTGATCGCCGAGGGCATGTTCGATTTCGCCACGCCCTATTTTGCCAGCGATTACACCGTCAACCAACTCGATCTCAGCCCAGAACTTCGCAAAAACATCACACAAACCTATTACCCCGGCGGGCACATGATGTACCACGTCGACGCGGTGCGCGTGCAGCTAACCAAAGATGTTCGCGAGTTCTACCAAGCAGCAGTAGCGCGCTGAGCATGCCGATCAGCCTGTCGGCGAGCGGTCTGCGGGCATTGGTTAGATCGGCACACCCTTCAGCGCCCGATAACCATCGGGCATCCCACTTTCTCCGGACGCAACGTAAGTTCAGCCTCATTTGTCAGCGTCCGATGAAACAGAGTCATGCCAAATGCCGCCTACCCACACTTCCATGCGCACCGAGCGAACCCTGCAAGGGTGTTCGGGCGTGCACGCCTGCGCGTTGGTGCCGTGTTGCTCTGGATGACGTTTACCCTGCCGCTGCTGCTGATGTTTGTCTCGCTCGCGGTCGACCTCGGGGTGATCCAGGTGGCAAAGACGCAATTGCAAACCGCGGTCGATTCGGCGGCCCGTCACGCGGCTCGCGGCGCCCTGGACGGCACTGCAATCACCCGTGCGATCAGCGCCGCGGCGCAGAATTCCGTCAATGGCGCGCCCCTCGCGCTGCTCTCGTCCGATGTGGAACTCGGCCGCTGGAATGTGAACACGCGGGCTTTTGCTCCCGCCGTGCTCTCCGGTGGGACGTGGACGATGGCCGACGGCACCAAGATCAACGCCGTTCGCATCTCGGGCAGGCTTCACAGTTCTCGCAATACGGGCATCAAGACCCTATTCGCCAATGTGCTAAGCCCCAACAGCACTAACATCCTCTCAACTGTCATCGCCACGGGCGGGCCAACCGGCATGCCGCCTAGCGCGCTTCACCGCTTTAACGAATCATCAGGAAGCACTTGCGCCGACGATGCGCCCAACCCGGCTGTGCAGTCGGCATTTGTAGCCGACTCTTCCAAGACATCATGGACCGGCGGGGGGCTTCGATTCAATTCTGCCACCAAGGCCGTTACCAGCAGCGGCGCGACCAACGTCACCGACAACCTGGCCAGCACCAACAATTTCACCGTCTTTGGCCGCATCCGCCCCACAAACTTCACGCAGACCAACGCAAGCATTGTCTCCATCGCCGCCAACGCATCCACGCGAAACTTCACCGTACGCCAGCAGGCGGGCAAGCTGGAATTCTTAATGACCACATCGACCGGCTCAACATCGCTTCAGTCGGCCACCTTTATGACCGGCGGTACAAGCGTCCACTACGACTTTTGTGCTACCTTCGACGGAAGCACATTAAAGCTCTATACGCGGCTCAACAGTACTGGCGTCAGCGGGGTGGGAACCATGGTCTCGACAGGTGTCACGGGGAACATTGCCGGTTGGAATCGCACTTACAAGCTCGTCTACGGCAATGAGGATACCAACGATCGGCCCTATATCGGCGAAATCCTGCACGTTGGGATCTACGACGCCGCGATGAACACCTCGCAGATCAGCGAAATGTTCGGCAACCCCGAGGGAATCACCTTCTACCCCACCGCCAGCAGCGCCTCCGGGGCCGGGGGAAGCATCATCACTGTCAAGTGAAACCCTCCCCGACAGCCGACCATTCCACACAGCCTTGAGCGCGGGCAGGATATAGGTTCCGCCCATCCCGAAACTGGCGCGAAGAATGAGGCCGGCGCGTCTCAAAATCGCACACGCTTATGCTCAAGACCAAGGCCGCCGGGGACTGACTTTCCGCGCTTTGCTCGCAGAATGCGCGGAATCATGCGAACAGAAATCGCCTGAGCCGCGCTTCGGCATCGCGCATCCGGGCCAGCGCCGCTGCGCCGCCGGCACCGGCGGATTCGTCAATTCGATCATCTTCATAAAGTGCCAGTGCCTTTCGGGCAAAATGCCCCGCGGCCGGTCGATCGCCCCGGCGGTCAAACTCCTCCGCCAACCGCTCAAAGAGTGAGATCATCTTCCATCGCATCGAAAAGGCATTCTGGCCGGGGTAGGCTGCCAAAAGATCGGATTCGAGCCGTTCAAGCGTCCCCTCCCGCTGATGCTCCACCGCAGCCATGCTCCACCGATCGAGAAACGCTGCCTGCTCTGCCTCCGCCTGCCTGACGGCTGCACTCTCAGAATCGCTCTGCGAAACAGGCGGTGCAACAGGCGCATAGGACGACGGCCGGAGCAGCGCCGCGCCCAGTTTCCACAGGTTCTTAATGTCTTCCCAAAGCGGCATGGCATCATTATAGCCGCACGCCCGTAGCACGGGTTTCCAACCCGTCTCTTGCTCCCAGAATATACATAAACAATCACATACGAGTCTTAAAGCGGCCAGCAGTGCTTTAGCCCTCCCCAAGCATGCGAACGAACGCGTCAAAGTCCGCCCCGCTGTGAAAGTGCGTCAGTCTCCCGTCGGTTCCAAACATGCTAAAATCTCCCGCGTGCCGATGTCGCGAGCCGGACGTGCCATAGGTCGGCGAGTAGGAGGAGGCGAGTAATGAATGAAGTCAGTAGTGACCCCCTATCCTCTCCGATCACACAACCCGCGACGAAGGCCGGCCGAGGAAAGCCGATATGAAGGTGAGTAAGACATGACGTGCGACAATCAACTAGCTGCGTCAGGCTCTGTCTCGACCCTTGATTTCGTGAACAATCATGATGTTGTGAACGAGCACTCGCAAGAGGTGTTCCTTGCGGCGGGCGATATTGGAGCGGGCGCGGAGGCTGTCGCCGAGGTTGCGTTTGAGCATGCTGTTGACCGTTTCCACCTGGGCACGCTGGCCGTAGGGTTTGTCTTTCTGCGACCCGGCGAGGAGCCGCTGCATCATCCTGCGGAAGTGTCCGGTGGGTGGCTTGTCGGTGGGTCGTCCGGCACCGGTTTTGATCAGAGACCGAATGCCAAGTTTGTTTCGCGCCAGTCGATGATTGGATTCCGAATCGTAACCTGCATCGGCCAAGACGAGGCGAATCCGAGCACGCTTACGTGCGCCTCGGACCAGCGGCCAGAAGTCGCGACAGTCCGAGCCCATGCCGGTTCGCGGACGCGCACAGAGAATGAAATGGCTGGTGGTATCGACGCCGATGCCGAGCTTGGGCGTACGCTTTGCCGACCGCGACCTGCGTAAATTGGCTGTTTTTGCAAGACTGCTGCTGTGATGACGGCAGCGTTGTTCGTAATGACGAGAGCGATGATGCGTGTCGTAAAGGCTGGAATCAACCGCCAGCACCCTGCCCAAGGTCCGGTCGATGGCCATCCATCGCGTCAACAGATTCATGAGCCTATCAACGTTGCGACCGTTGAGGATCAGGTGCCAGGCGCGGCAGAGTGTATTGTGATCCGGCGTGCGAACCAAGCCGATCTCCCGCCGCCAACTGGCGCTGTCTTCCAGAAGTGCCTCGACACCCCGATAGCTGAGCTTCATCTGCTCGCGGAGCACCAGACACGCGAACAACTGCGGCAGCGTGAAGTCGTGGCGACTGACTTTGCAGGACTACGCTGGCAACACCCGCCGCGCCAGAAGAAACGCCAGACGCATCACCTTCCGCGGCGATTTGCAGGAGATCATCCTGTATCTTCTACATTCACCATGCACAGAGCGCTACCGCACAAGCGCCGAACTTTCACGGGGTCGAGACAGAGCCGCACCGACTTCGATAGCTTTAAGTACGGCTACGACAAGGGCAGTAACCGTCTGTTCAAGGAGAACATCAACAGCGGCGCCGGCGCCTTCAGCGAGCTTTACCATTCAAATGGGGCCGGCAATGGCTATGACGATTTTGACCGGCTGACCGAGTTCCGCCGCGGAACCCTTTCCGACACCAACAGCGATGGCGTACCGGACACCGTGTCAACGACCACACGCCAGCAGGCGTGGACGCTTGACGCCCTGGGCAACTGGTCGAGCCTGCAGACCAACGGCGGGACCGCAGTTAATCGCACGCACAACGCCCAGAACCAAGTGACCGCCAACGGCGGCGGCTCACTGACGTACGACAACAACGGCAACCTGAAGACCGGTTCCGGTTCCGGCAACACCTATGACGCGTGGAACCGGCTCTACGCCGTCGGCGTGGCCAACGGACGTTACTTCCTCTACGACGCACTCGGCCGCCGCATCCATGAGTTTTCGCAATCCGATGGCATTGAGTACGGTGCCGGCGGGCCGTACCAGCGGACGCACCTCTACTACTCCACCGGCTGGCAGGTGCTCGAAGAAGACAGCACGAATCAGGCGTTGGACAAATTCACGCAGGTGCAGAACGTCTGGAGTCCACTTTACATCGACGCACTGGTGCTGCGCGACACCGAGATCAACGAAGCCGGCGGCGGGGCCGAGCGACCGGCAGGGCCGACGCCAACGGGCGAAGAACTCGAAAAACGTCTGGAAGCCCTGCGGAACGATCCGCGGTTTGCGTTCGCTGCGGGCGTGCCGCTGCCAACCGGCGTGCAACCCGAGACGCGCACCGGGCCGACACGCACCGGCGGGCTGATCGACCCGGCGCCCATGAACGTGCCGACGGTGGCGGGCAGAATCTACGTCGAGCAGGACGCCAACTGGAACGTCACCAGCATCACCGACACCAGCGGTGGTGTGCTCGAGCGATATGTCTACGATCCGTATGGCACGAGCACGCGGCTCACCTCCGTCTGGGGCACTGCCGGGGCGGACACCTACGTCATGTCGAACCGCCATCAGGGCGGGCGGCAGGACGCCGCGACGGGGCATCTCCACTTCCGCCACCGCGATCTTGATACGCTGCTGGGGCGGTGGGTGCAGCAGGATCCGGCGGGGTATGTGGACTCAAACAGCTTGTTTGAGTTTGTGCGCTCGAATCCCGCTTCCTCCCTAGATCCAAGTGGTTTGGGGGTGTACGTTCCGGAACCGCCGAAGCCTCTCCCAACATGGGTGAATCCTTCCGGCATGCCGTTACCACCCTATCGACCGTACAACTCTCCTCCCTTGGGTCCCACGATTGGACCCGATGATCGTGACAATCCGCCGGGATCACCGCAGCCCCCTGTGGACTACGATGTCTTGCCACCCGGCACTGGCGATCTTGTGACAAAGCAAGTGTGCAAATTCGGGTTCCAGAAAGGACTCTCGCTTATCACCGCAATCGGAAGCGATATATCCGGAGCGATCGGGTATATCCTTTTCAATCCGTCGAAGTGTGGAAACTCAGACACAATCACAGGCCCACACGCGCCACCTGCGGAGGACAGCCCTACAACACAGCCCGCACCAAAAGATGGATGAACGACACGGCCTGTATCCTATGAAAACCAAGGAGTGTGCATGCGTCGTTTCAGTGGATGGTGGGTCGCGTGGTTTCTGGCGCTGGCTTGGGGTCTGGGGTCTAATATAGACCTGCTAGGGGTCGCGCCCGTGATCATGGTTGGCGTGGCCCATGTTTGCTGGGCAGTCGTAGTAAGTCGACGACGTCGAAACTTAATGCACCGAGGATTTGACGTCCTGACAAAGACAAGGCCGCACGACGCGGACTGACGCAGAATGGCTGCTCAGAGACTACTGGCTTTGCCTGGACTCGGCAGGCATCAATTCAATGTCCCGTGCCATTGCCAGACTCTTTCTTCCAATCTTCAGCGCGATCGCAGTCGTCAACTCAGGTTAAGCTTGACTGCTTTGCGGCTGACGGCGGTATGGGACACGGCCGGGCCGGACACCTACGTCATGTCGAACCGGCATCAGGGCGGGCGGCAGGACGCCGCGACGGGGCATGTCCACTTCCGCCACCGCGATCTTGATACGCTGCTGGGGCGGTGGGTGCAGCAGGATCCGGCGGGGACGGATACAGTGACGCAGCTAGTTGATTGTTCTACTCGCCGACCTATAGCACGTCCGGCTCGCGACATCGGCACGCGGGGGATTCTAGCATGTTTGGAACCGGCGGGAGACTGTCGCGCTTTCGCAGCGGGGCGGACTTTGATGCGGTCGTTCGCGTGCTTGGCGAGGACCGGAGCACAGTTGGCTACGTTGAGACTCGTATGTGATTGTTTATGTACATTCTGAGAGCAAGAGGCGGGTTGGAAACCCGTGTTACGGGCATGCGGCCCGGCGGGTCGCCGACGCGTGAACTACGGCGGGCTCCGCGGGACGGGGGGTCGCAGTTCTTAACGGAATGTTAGGGTTTGGTTAGTACTTAAATGGGTTATAAGTTGTTTCGGGATAATGGTTTAGAGAGCATGTTGCAAAATGTTCCGCGCGGAACAATTGCAGTGGGCAGTGGGCAGAGGGCAGGTGACTGTTCTGCGCGGAACAATTGGCTGGTTGCTTCTTGCTGGTTGCTGGTTGCTCGCGGTTACATGGCCGCCGACTTGCCCTCCCCCTGGCCCCCTCCCGGAGTACCAGGAGGGGGAGATGGAAGATTGTTCCGCGCGGAACAATTTGCCATCTCCTCTGCGCACTGCCCACTGCCGCCTGCAGACTGCCCTCTGCCGACTGCCCACTGCGAATTGTTCCGCGCGGAACAATCGCGCTCTTGGCACGGGTGGTCGGGGTTACTGGGGGACGTGTCTTCCAGGGTTTAGCAGGTTTACTTTGATTCTATCACTGGGCATCAACTTGCCGGCGTTGAGTTGCTCGTGGGGGTCGAACGCGCGCTTGATGGATTGGAATTGTCGCATGGTGGCGCCGTCGAACAGGTAGGGCATGAGGTGGATCTTTTCCACGCCCACGCCGTGCTCGCCGGTGAGGGTGCCGCCGATGTCGATACAGTATCGGAGGACTTCCTCTGCTGCGAGCATAACGTTGCGCGTTTGCTCGGGGTTGCGGTCGTTGTAGAGGAAGATCGGGTGCACGTTGCCGTCGCCGGCGTGGAAGACATTGTTGATGCTCAGCCCATATCGCCGGCCGATCTCGTCGATGCGCTGCAGCACCTCGCGCAGTCGGCTGCGGGGGACGCAGGCATCCTGCGTGCAATAGCTCGGGCTTATTTTCCCGATCGCGCCGAAGGCACTTTTGCGTGCTTTCCACAGCTTTGCACGATCTTCGGCGAGCGCGCTACATTTTACCTCGAAGGCATTGTTGCGGGTGAAGATGGTGACGAGATCATTCATCTGTCCATCGAGCAGTTCTTCGATGCCGTCGATGTCGCAAAGCAACAGTGCCGCCGTGTGCGGGGGGAAGCCGAACTTGTAGCTGTCTTCGATGATCCTGACCATCGATCCATCCATCATTTCCAGCGCGCTTGGGAGATGCCCCGCGGCGATGGTTTGGCTGACGGCGGTGCAGGCATCGGCCTGGGTGGAGAAGAGTCCGACGATGGTTCGGAAGCTGGTGGGTTTGGGTACAAGTCTGAGCCAGAGCTCGGTGATGATTCCGAAGGTGCCTTCGTTGCCGCAGATGAGTCCGGGGAGGTCGAACGGCGAGTCATACGCGCCGTCGGTCGCGCCCGCACGGAGGATACTTCCGTCGGCGAGGACCATGGTGATGCCCAGGACATGGTTGGATGTGACGAAGTCTTTGAGGACATGAATCCCGCCGGCGTTGGTTGCGGCGTTTCCGCCGACGGTGCTGGCGCGCTGGCTCGATGGGTCGGGGGAGAAGTGGTAGAGCGATCCGCCGGGCACCGCGGCAACGGCTTCGCTGAGCTGGACGTTGCGTACACCCGCCTGCGTGTGAACGACGCGATTGGGCAGATCGATCTTAAGGACACGGCTGAGCCGCGCGGTGGAGACGATGACCCCGCCTGCGAAAGCGACGCACCCACCGGTCAGCCCCGTGCCGCTGCCGCGCGGGATGATGGGCAACCGGTTCTGTGTGAGAATCGCGACGACGCGCGCCACCTCGTCGGTGTCGAGTGGGAAGACGACGGCCGAAGGGCGTGCCTTGGCGATGGTGAATCCGTCGGACTCGTACGTGAGAAGCTCGGCAGGATCGGTGAGCACGCGGTCGGGCGAGAGCGCGCGCCGAAGCGCGTCGATCGCTTCGGTGGCCGGGTGGGTAGTTGTAAGGGAGGAGGTCATTGCGTAACGGAGTTTACTGCACAGGGCCGGGATCGCCCATTGTGTTCGATTCCAAAGGCAAAGCAGACGCGACGGCAAAAGGCGGTGCGGGTACAGTTTGCCGGGGAAGACAGTGCGGGTGCAAAAACAGAGAGAATGATCGATCTCTCATTTTCGGGCCTGAGAGATTGTCATTTGGATCGCCCGCGCGCACAATACCAAGCCATTTTTATTGAAAGGATCACATGGCAGACGAAGACGTACCGCAACCGGCTCCGGAAGGTCAACCTCAGCAGGGCATTCAGGTGCTGCTGGATGAGCGAGAAACCCGCACGACGTATTCCAACGCATATCGGTTTCACCAGACTGCGGAAGAAGTGGTGATGGATCTGGGTTTTAACATGCCCAACCCCAACCCCGGCCAGCTTCCCCCCAACACAGCCGGGCAGATGCTTTTTAAGATTACCGATCGGGTGATCATGAGCTACCCAAATGCCAAGCGATTGCTGGCTTCGATGACACAGCTCATCAAGCGATACGAGCAGCAGTTTGGCGAGATTCCGATGCAGCCGGGCCGTCGTTGATTTGACGGTTTATACGGCGGTTCATTCGGCGCGACTTGGCTTGTGGATCAAGCTTTGGCGGGTGACGGGCATTCCCAAGAGAATGCCGTCGCTGCGCAGGCTTTACAGGATGCGCAAGACGACCAGATCGGAGCGACCGACGGCGAAGCCGCTGTCGGTCGCTCCGATCTGCTTTCACTCAGATATCGAGATGGCAGGGCGAACGAGCGGCGCGAATGGACCGCGCCAGGCCGATCGTCACGCGCGCACGTCGAGGTGGGGAGGTTCAGCGTCGCTGTCTGAGCCGCTGCCAGATGTCTTTCTGGATTGCGACTGCTGACGCTGTTGTTTGTGGTGTTGGTCGGCGATGGGTTCAAGCTCATCGGGCGACTCGACGGCGCGCTCGAACGTGTCGGCGGTGCGGACTCCCTTGCGGTTACGTTCGATTCGCTTGAGCTGAGAAGCCTTCTCGGCGGCGGCGGCGCGTTCGGCGGCAGGGGTGCCGAGAGCCGCGGTGGTGATGGGGGTCAACGGTGTCATCGCGATAACAATTGTATCGACGCACCACAAACTCGATTTTGACAAAATCCGAGAACCCCCGACGTCCGAAATCTAAGAGAACCCGCTGATTTGCCCCATAAACGCCGCATCAGCGTCCGTTGTGCGCAAAAAAAACCGCTGTTGCCGCGGGGGTAGCGTGGCAACAGCGGGACAGGTCGAGGGAGGGGTAACAAATCGGGATGACTACCGGCCCACTTCTTCAGTGCTGCTCCCCGCGAGCGCGCCGCCGGGCATGAGGCTCGGCGGGACGATGCGCGCGGTTGCGGTCCGATGCACCGCACGCTGGTCAACCGGTGTGATTTCAGTCGGCGAGATGAACCGAAGCTTCATCTGCGCGTCATCTTGAATCTCTCCCTGGATTCCAACAAACAGGCCGTTCATCCGCGCCAGGCTCGGGTCATTGCTCTTGAGATAGATCACCGTGCGCCCGCTGATCGGGTCAGTCAGGCGGTAAAGCGTCTGGTCGGCACCCTGCAGCGTGCTCGGCCGAATCGTGCCCAGCGCGGAGTAGAACACCAGGCCGGTGGTCTTCAGCCGCTCCATTAGCTCTTCACTCTCAGCCTTCTTCGCCTGAGCTGCTGCTTCGCGATCCTTCAGTGCTCGCTGGTGCGACAGCGCGAGTTCATAATTTTCGTTATGGATCTTCAGTGTCGCTGCCCGGCTCTCGGCGATGGTACGAAGTGAGTTGGTCAGCGACGAATCTGAGGCCAGTTGCTGATAACCGGCGAGCAACTCGGGCACCGGCTGCTGCTCGATTGGCAACCTCGCAGCTTCCTTCAGTCTTGCTTCGAGCTGGTCAAAACGAATGTCCGCCGACACGAGGATCTCATTTGGTTGCGTGGTGGGAGCCGCAGCGTACTCGGCCGCGGCGGGCTGGCCGGCGGGCGCATCGGTTGCCGGCGCGGCGTCGGTGAGCGCAGCGCCGCTGTTGGCGGGCGTGTCGGACGGTGGTTGGCTCGCCGGCCCGGTGCTTTCGGGGGTGTTCTGGGCTACCGACGAAATGCCCGTCTGCGCCGGCTGAGCTTCAACAGGCGGTTGCGACGGCGCAACGTCGGCTGCGGCGATGGTTTGCTCTGGGGTCGGTTCGGCGGTGGCAACGGTCGCTCCGCCCGCTGCCGGTGCGTCGGCGCCAGTCGCGCCGGCCACTTCACCTTCACTCGTCGAGATACCCGGCACATCTACCCGGCGGACCGGATCGACAAACTGCTTGTTCACATAGAAGAACACGCCCGACGGCGGCTTGATCTTGAAGTACTCATCCTGCTCGCCCAGGATCGTCACGTCCTGATTCGGTTCAAGTTTTGTGGCGACTTTCGTCTTCATCGGCAGCAACGCCGAGCCTACACGCACGTTCAGGGTGTTGGTCACGCGCCCGACGGTGCCATCGCCGCGCTTCTCCACATATGCCTTGGCGACGTAGCAAAAGCTTCCCTCCGGCGGGAGCACCTTCAGCCAGTCAAACTTGATGCCGACGACCGTGACCTTCGCGCCCTTGTCAAGTTTGGTGGTGGCATAGTCGCTGTCGCTCGGGCCGGAGCGAACGTAGACCGCATTGCCGTTGACTTCGCCTTCAAACTGGAACTTGGAATTTTCGATTTCCGTTCCCGCTGCAGCGTCGGTGATCGAATCGACCGATGGTGCCGCCTGCAACAACGGAACAACTGCCAGGGTTGCCGAAAGAATAACTGAAGCCGAGATGAACCGCTTAGACATGAGCACCTCCTGTGCATTCCGGCCAATTGGTTTAGTAAAATGCAGGCC
The DNA here is from genome assembly GCA_002343075.1 of Phycisphaerales bacterium UBA2421. GTDB lineage: Bacteria > Planctomycetota > Phycisphaerae > Tepidisphaerales > Tepidisphaeraceae > UBA2421. The sequence continues at coordinate 228,337 of DDRH01000010.1, forward strand.
GGACGACGCTTCATGCGTCTTGATTGCTGGAGAAAATACAATGACACGATCGAATTGCAAGATTGCGCGCGTACGTTTTTTTGAGCTTGACACGCGACACATGCAAAGTTAGCATGCACAAACAATACTTCTCACTCAACGGAGGCCTCAATGATTACGACCGTTCAGAAGCGTTCCATCTTTCGACGGAGCATCGTGGTTGGTTTTGTGGTGATCCTTGCCGGGGTGCTTGCGGGGTGTCTGAAGTTCCCGCTGGGCGATCCGGAGAAGGCCACCATCGACACTGCGCTCGTTGGCGACTGGTTTAAGCGGGCGAATGATGGGGCGGTCACCATCTGGCGCGCCCAGCCGTTCGATCAACGGGCCTACCTCGTCATGCAGTATGAAGCGCGCCCCGATGGTAACGGCGGGTGGGAGCGGGGCGGGCTTGCCGTCTGCAAAATGTGGGTGACCGAGGTCGCCGGCAAGTCATTCGCCTGCATGAAAGTGCTCAGCGAAGCGTCCGAGCAGCCTTATCTCGCGTTTCAATACGAGTATGCCAACGATGCCGTCACCATCCACGCAATCAATGCCGATTTTGTAAACAAAGCCGGCGTGACCGACGCAGCGGGGTTTGAAGCATTGGTGAAAGCAAACATCGATAACCGCGCGATGTACCTCGATCCAGATAGTTATGAAAAAGCAACCGATGCCGACCGCGAGACGATTGACGCGATCTGCAAGGCTTTTCATTAGCATCATGCCATTAACGCCTGAATGCGGGCGAATCTCCGGTGACAAGATTTTAACGCGCAGCCGCAAACGCCAATCGCGCCGCGGTGATCGTGCGGTCGATCGTGTCGTTGTCGTGCGCAAGACTCACAAACCACGACTCAAACTGGCTCGGCGGGATGTTGACCCCACCCGCCAGCAGGGCGTGGAAGAAACGCGAGAAGCGCATCGTGTCGCACGCAGCGGCCTGCGTGTAGCTTTTCACCCTATCACCGACGCGGGCGGTGAAGAATGGGCAGATCATTGATCCAACGCGATTGACGCAGATCGGGGTGCCCGACTCGGCGGCGGCGGCGCGCAATCCTGCTTCCAGCCGGAGCGAGCTGGATTCCAATTGCTCGTACGCACCTGGCTTCTGGAGTAGTTGGAGCGTCGCCAGCCCCGCAGTCATGCTGATGGGATTACCGCTGAGCGTGCCTGCCTGATAGACCGGCCCAGCGGGGCTGACTTGGCGCATCAGGTGTGCGGGCGCCGCATACGCGCCAACTGGCATCCCGCCGCCGATGATCTTTCCCAGGCAGGTGATGTCCGGCTGCACGCCGTAACGCGTCTGCGCGCCGCCCCACGCCACACGAAATCCAGTCATCACCTCATCAAAAAGAAGCAGCGCGCCATGCTTTGTACAGAGTTGCCGCAACCCCTGCAGATAACCCGGCTCGGGCGGTACGAGGCCCATGTTGCCCGCGACGGGTTCGACCGCGAAACATGCGATTTTCCCCGCATTCTGCTCGAATGCCGTTCGGGCGGCTTCGAGATCGTTGTATTCAACGCTCAGCGTGGCGGCGGTGGCGGCGCGGGGAATGCCCGGGCTGCTCGGCGTGCCGAGTGTCAGCGCCCCCGACCCGGCGTTCACAAGCAGACCGTCGACATGCCCGTGATATCCGCCGACGCATTTGATGACGATATCGCGTCCGGTGGCCGCGCGGGCGAGCCGGATGGCGCTCATCGCCGCCTCGGTGCCGCTATTGACGAACCGGAGCATCTCCATGCCCGGCAGGGCCGAGAGAATCAACTCGGCAAGATCAGTTTCGAGCGTAGTGGGCGCGCCATAGCACGATCCTCGCGCCAGCGCATCGGCAACAGCGGCCACCACCGCCGGGTGTGCGTGTCCGACAATCATCGGGCCGTAGCTGCCGACATAATCGATTATCGCATTGTGGTCGATATCGTTAAGAACCGCGCCGCGAGCCGACGCAATGAACCGCGGGGTGCCGCCGACAGCCTTAAACGAACGCACCGGCGAGCTGACTCCACCAGGCATGACGCGCTGGGAGCGATCGAACGCCTTATCAGATTGCGAGGGGGATGGCGCTGGATCGTCGGCGGGCATGGCGGTGCCGGTTACGCCGGATCGGCGGCGCCGGATGGGTTGGAGGATAGATCGGTGCGGGGCGCATCGCCCCAGAGGTTGTCTAAGTCGTAATATTGCCGGGCGTCTTCGGTGAAAAGGTGGACGACGACGTCGACAAAATCGACCAGGACCCAACTGGCCGAGTCGTAGCCGTCCATTCGGGGGTGGGTGTAGCCGGATTCTTTGCCGAGCTGCTTTAAGTCGTCGGCGACGGTGCGCATCTGCCGGCCGCTGGTGCCGGTGGCGATGACGAAGAAATCGGCCAGGGGAGAAACAGCACTGACATCGAGCACCGTTACATGATGGCAGCGCGTGTCGGCGGCGAGCCGGGCGGCGGCCATTGCGAAGCGGCGCGCCGGGCTTTCCGTCGGCTGAGACGCTGTCTTCGAGCGAGGCTTGGACGGTGACTGGCCGGGCGGTTTCGCCTTGGGGGCGCGGGCCGGCTTTGAGGCCGTCGTCTTGCGAGATTTTGCAGGTTTGGCGGCGATGGTGCGGTCTTTCAGGGGTTAATGGGCTTAAAAAACTACCGACCCAGCGTGCGAAGCCGAGGCACGATGCGGTTAATGGCGCGAAGCCACACGCCGGCGTCGTCGATCGTATCGGTGTAAAGGCCCGCTTCGAGGGCCCGCATCATGTTGGTCACAATCACCGCCCGCTGAGCCCGGGTGAGTTGTTCCAGATTCTCTCGATTGGTGCCCGGGGGGTAGAGCGGGGGGCCTTCCGGGCGATCGGGGTTATCGGTTCGGTCCGGCGGGAGGTTGAAGCGCATCAGAACGATCGACTGCAGATCCAGTGCCTTCTCATACTTCAGGGCAGCCGATTCGAGCATTTGCTTCTTCTTTGCAGCATCTGGCTCGATCAACGCCCGAAGATATTCCGCGTCGGCGGCGGCGAGAGAGCCGTGGGCCAGCACCGATTCACGGTGTTCGCGGTAAAGCAACAGGTTAGTGGTGTAACGCTTGGTGTGGACTTCGTAAGCCGTGTCAGCGGCAATGGCAACGCTGGCGGCGCGGTCGTAGGCGCGGATGGCTTTGCGCACCGACTCGAGCTTGTCATCGGAAAATGAGTAATCGGCCGTGAGGTCGATCGTCGCATCCTCCATATATTCGCGCTCCGCCGGGATAGGCTTGCCCGCGGCCGTGATTTCATTGACGCGGCCGAACTGCAACTCATCTTCCACCCAGTTTTTGAGCGACAGCGCCGGGCGGGAGTCGATAACCAGGTCGCTCAGCTGGGAATGCGTTTGCGACCCGACTTCCTGCAAGACGCTGGACCGAACATAGTAGTTGTAAGCCAGCGCGAAAGGTGAAAGCCCGTCGGGGAATGGCTCAAACTCCTTGAGATACTGCAGTTCGCTGCCGTCGTAGGTTAGCTTGCGCTCGTCGTCGGTGAGCGTGACTGTGCCGGGCTTGAGATATTCCGGCAGCACGTTGCCGTTTGCGTCTAAAATCGGATCAAGCTCGATGCGTCGCCATCCAGCCTCGTCCTGGCGGGCTTTCTGCCGCGATTCATGCGGCAGCGACTCCGCGCGGATACGTCGCTTGTAGTAATCCTTCTCCTGGGAGTTGCCGAGCTTATCGAAATAGATACCAGCGATCGCAGCGATGATGTTGATGTTGTTGGGGCGCTCGCGGTCGACTTTGTGGGCGTAATCCAGCGCGTCGAGGATGGTGGAATATTTGTTTCCGATATTCGCCATCTGCACGCTGATGTTGTAGGCCTTGTTCCAGATCTGGAAAATGTGCACGCTGTCAAACTCAGCCTGCAGCAGGCGAATCCATTCGATCTTGGTGTCAAAGTCTTCGAGATTGCGCTCGCTCTTCTGCATCTCACTGCTGGGCCAGAGGAACATCACCAGCGGTCCGCGCAGGCCGCCGAGGAGGAGGGCGATGGCGTAGCTATTCATGCTAGAAAGCGATGTGCCCGAGGTCCCCAGCACCACGTTTTGCTTCCGCTGGGCCAGCGCGAGGTGACGCGTGAAGACCGATGCGATGATCGCAAGAACCAGCACGACCACAATGCCCGTGCGGCCTGACCGGGCACGAATGGAATGATTGCGCGAAAGCCTGTTCATGGGGCGACCTCCTTATTGCGGAGGATGACATAAGAAAGCACCGACAGCGGCACTGCGAAGGTGAGCAGCACCAGCAGCGAGTCGCGGACCTTGACGGCGGGCACCGCGACGCCACGTTCCAAATCTTCGATCGAGGCGAACTGCGAGATGTCTGGCAGGACCTTCGCCGAGACGGTGAGGAACTTCGCCAGTGCCTCAACGACTTTGCTGGCAGTCACTGTCACCTCGGGGCGTTGAAAGCCCAGATCGGTTGCCACTTGATTACCGATGCCCGGTTGCAATGCGTCGCCAAGCTGCACAACACCCCAGCGGCCCAGCAGCATCACGAGTGTGAGCACGATTGCGATCGGCCACGAGAGGAATGTCGAGGCAAAAATGGCGGTGCTGATCACCAGAATCGCCATCAGCCACATCACCAGCAGGCTCTTGCTCAGATTAAACACAAAGCTCTCGCTGCTTCTCACCACCGACAACGAAGCGCGCGACACGCTGATGTAATGCCCCTGCGTGACACAGCGGACGAACACGTCATAGTCACCGCTGGCCAGAAACTCGCCGGGCACCTTGAAGAAGATGGGCCGATTGCTCTCGATGAGTGTGGTAATCGGCTCGCTTTGCCGGCCGGATTGGTTGTTGCGGACGACCACACTGAGCTTTGTCGGCGCTTCATCGGCATCATCGGAACCGGATCGCTCAATATCGGCGCGAAACTCGAAAGGAATCATCCCAGACGATGACGGGGGTGCGGCGTCGCGGAAGCTGAAGGTGCCGACATGCGTCGGGCTTTTCTGCGCGTCGCCGCCGCGAACCTGGAAGCCGGTTCGGCCATATCGTCCGCGAAACACCCAACGGCTGAGGGGTGCCGCCGGCTCAATGATGCGCGGCTGGGCGTTCGGGGTGGCGGGGGGCACGAGGAGCTTGACCGAGCCTGATTTCAGCGACATTTCAACGCCGTCATTCAAACCGACGATGGCGACGTAAAACTGCCGCATGTTTTCAATATTGGGCGCAGCCTGCGGGGGGAGAAACCACTGGCCGGGTTCCTGTCCTGTCGGGTCGGTAAGCGACGACTGCGCCGCCGTCAAGGCGGTGGAGGCGACGATCGTGGTCTGCATGGAATCGAGGAGGGAGACGTCTACCTTGGCTTCCGACACAGTATTGCCGCGCGCCGGCTGCGGTGCGGCGATCGTCGGGGGCAGAGTTGAATCTGGCAAGCCCCGGCGGGGGGCCACTCTGCCGTCAAAGCCGGTGTTGACAATAATCGCCAGGCCCGCCGAAAGCGGTGGGGCGGATGCGTCGCCGGGGGGAACGAGCAGCTCTGCCGGGATATCGAACGGAACCAACACATCCCCCTCGCCGCCGAGGAACCAGCGTTCGCTATCGTCCACTGCCTCCCGCGCCAGCACCTGCAGGCTCACCGGGGAAGCCAGCCCGCGGGCGGTGAGCAGGCCGTTATCGCGGTAATATTCCAGGGTCGGGCGCGAAGCGGAGCTTGCATCCATCGTTTGCAGCCGCTCGGTAATCCCCCGCTGCAGGCTGAACGAATTGAAATAGAGAAATCCGAAGGTGAACAGCCCCATGATGATCAGTATCGCCGCTGACACGCGCGCGAAGCCCAGCACTTTTCCAGCGACAATCTCAAGCCGCGTGGTGGGCTTGGTGACGATCGTGAAAATCACCCGGTTTTCAATCTCCTTGGGCAGATTGGTGCAAGCCAATATGACAGCGGTGATGGTGACGATCAGGCCTGTTGCAAAGAGTGAGACCTTTAACATCTGCCGCACGGCGTCGGCTTCATCGATCGGCCTCTGAAACTGTGAGACAAGCACGATACCGATGATGGCCAGGGGCGTGATCCAAAGCACCCGCTTGCGGATCGATTCGGCAAAGCAGACGCTGGAAATGGCCCAGACGCGCGAAAGGCTGAAGACAGCGACATCGCGCAGCCCGTAGACGAGCAGGCCGACGATGATGATCGTCCCCGCGATCCACCACTCGAGATAGCGGTCGATCATCGGGGGCAGTGCGGCGATGGTGTGCATAACGGTCATCGCGGGAGATACTCCAAGGCTATGATTCCGGCCCAATCAACTCCGCCGGACGGCTTCGCAAGGCGACGACGGAGACAACCGAGACACTGAGCAGTGGTGTTGGCTCCTACCTGTCACCACTGGTATACGATTGCCCAACGGCGGTGTTCTCTCTCACAATCCGGATGAACAGGTCTTCCAGCGTGGTGGTCGGGTGGGTGATCTCGGCGTTGTTCACCCCCATCGTTCCCAGAAACTGCTTCACCTGCGAAAGCTGGCTCTCGTTCATTCCCTTGAACGATATTTGCGTGACATCACGCACCTGCAACAGGTCTTTCACGGCGCCCAGTTCCATCCGCTTGCCCTTGAACAGGATGGTGATGCGGTCGCACACATCCTGCACATCGGCGAGGAGGTGGCTGCAGAGCAGCACGGTCTTGCCCTGATTTTTCAGGGACAGAATAAGGTCTTTCATCTCACGCGTGCCGATGGGGTCAAGGCCGGTGGTTGGCTCATCGAGCAGAATCAGTTCCGGGTCGTTAATCAGGGCTTGCGCCAGGCCGATGCGCCGCGCCATGCCCTTGGAATATTCACGAAGCTTGCGCTTTCTAGCCTTAGCATCCAGGCCGACAATATCCAGCAATTCGGGCACGCGGCGCTTGAGGTCGCGCGAGGGGATTTTGAACAACCTGCCGTAAAACTTCAGCGTTTCTTCGCCATTGAGAAAGCGGTAGAGGTAAGACTCTTCGGGGAGAAACCCGATGCGCTTGTTGACTTCGTTTGAGCCGATCGGATCGCCGAGCACCCAAGCCTTGCCTCGGGTGGGGAAGATCAGGCCCAGCAGCAGCTTGATGGCGGTCGATTTACCCGAGCCGTTTGGCCCGAGCAGGCCGAACACCTCGCCGCGGTTGATGGACAGATCCAGACCATCGAGCGCAACGACCTTATCGCGGCCCCAGAAGTCGCGGTAAATCTTGGTCAGACCCTCGGTATGAATCGCGGTTGCGGTCTTTTCCTGCATGGTGATAAAAGCGCAAAAAAGTCAACCGAAACGGGAGCCGCGCGGCTCCGCCGCCAGGGGCGCGCGGGTGGCGCGCCGCGATCGCGCCACGTCTACCGTGACGACGAGCGGGCTTTGGTGCCCATACCCATCGGCCGGGGCTTACGAATCTTCCGCCGGCGCTTTTCACTCGGCTTTTCATAATAGGCCACGCGTTTGATGTCTTTGGTAAGACCTTCCTTTTCGCACATCTTCTTAAACCGACGAAGCATCTGTTCGGCGGTTTCATTGCCGCGCAGCTTAACCTTAATCATCTAAAGTCCTTTCCAACAACAACTTAGGCAACATCCCGCCCGCTATCTTCCGGCCAAAATCCAGTCGATACAAAAGCCACGGCCGATCTGCTCGTCCGTGGCAAAACATTAGTTTACAAGAGCCGGGGGAGGTTGCAAGTTTGTGCGAGTCGCGGCAAACCCACGATCCAGCCTTGTGCAATCAACCGCGTGCCTCTCCTATGGGTGATATGGTCAGGCGACCGGCGGTTCCGCTGTCTAAAATATTGAGCCACGGCGAGATATCGACGTTGAAGAAGTTTTTGACGTTTGCATAAATCTGCGTGACGCTCGCAAAAGTTTCGCTGTTAAACCGAATCTTCTGATCTCCCGGATTACCCGAGCTTATCAACGCATCGAATATGTACCTCTGCGGAGTCGCTCCGACAAACGCCAGATTCTCAATCGCTCCGTCGTACGAACCGACAAGTCGCAACAATATGCCGCCGGGTCCGCCGTCCCAATAGAGGATCGCACCAGTTTGCCGGCTTGGCGGATTGGCGTAGCCACCGACGTACGCCGGAAGCCCCGCAACGTTACCCACGCCGACGAAACGCAAACCTTGATTGTGATACACTTCCAGCGTTTCGGTGATGCGGTAGGTGCCATTTGGAAGGTAGACGAGATTGCGCTTGTCGGGCGTTGCGGCCACTTGGGCCGCGTTGATGGCAGCCTGAATCGCTGCCGTGTCATCCGCCGTTCCGTCGCCTATCGCACCATAATCCTTGACGTTGATCCACATACTAGGCTCCTTCTCATTGGCTCATTAATGAGGTCGAATTGGTTACCGGGTCCGGCGTCCGCGTAATCTCAAGAGCAGCGCCGCTGACGCTATGCCAACCGAAGTTCCCGGTTCAGGCACGACACGAAGCGAAGTGATCGTACCTCGCAGGTCCATTCCGAACGCGGGCTCAAACGCTTCAAATCGCGTTCCTGTTGCTTGAGAAAAGTCGAGCGCTAACGGCAAGGCGTCCGTGGGAAATGTTCCAGGTGGATAAGTAAGAGCCAGTTCAAACAGGATTGTAGCTCCCGTGTAACGGAGCAACCATCCGTGTGACCCACCGTCGTCACCGGCTAACACGTTAATTTTCCCTGACACGGGATCAAGAATGATCGCCGTTGACGTGCGATACGGTACCGTCCGCGAAATGTAGGGATAACGTCCATCATCCGGACTCGGATCTGTATCCGCAGCATTGGCGTCGAACACTACAGTGGACGTGAACGTATCGCCCACCTGATGCACGGTTCCCGTGGTTCGCGTAAACACCCCCCCCAAACTCGAACGCAATCAGCGAGGCCGCGTTTGCCCGTGATGACGCAACTGCACTCATCGCGACCACAAACAACCCGATTACAACAGTTTTCAAACCCAACATGGCTCACCTCAGAACAAAAAGGATTGGCCCCTTGGAAAACGCACCCATGACTAACACCGAAACGCAGCCCTGACACCCGCTGCTGAACAGGACGCTAACGCGCCGTTTTACCAAGTCAAGAAAAATCTTCTGTTGATCCGCCCATTTGGCGGTCGTTCATTGCAATGAATTCAGATGGGAAGCAATCGGCCCGAGGTGCGCAGGGACCGAACCCAGAATGAAGGAAGCGGCGGCCCGCGCTAAGGCCGTTAGAAACAATCCTCCCCCGGCAGCTTTGATGCCTGCCTGATCCAGTTCGACACCAGCGGCTCGTCGATCGCATCGCCTTCATGGATGTGAAGATAGCGCACATGTTTCTGCTTCGACTCGACCGGCGGCATCGGGCGAAGGGCGGTGCCGCGGAAGAATGCGACCTTGATGTATTTCGCGATGCAATGAAAACCCAGGAACCAGTCGTTGCGGCCGTCGCTGTCCGGGCGATCGACGCCATAGAACGGCGTGTTCCACCGCACCGCCTTGCGCACGCCGGGCAGGGTGCGCACGATCAGTGCATCCAGCCGCCGGCCCACATCGCGTTTCCACCCGGGCATCGCAGCGATGTAGGCCTGCACCGGCGCGTCGCCGTCGGCCTTGGCGATTTGCGGGTTGCCGCCTGAAAGCAGGACAACCTGCCCGGCTTTCGCTTTCGGAGGGCGCTTCTTCGCCGCGTGCTTCACTGCGTGCTTCACCGTGTGCTTCGTGACGCCGATTTTCTTTGCCGCAAGCTTTGTCTCGGCTGGCTTCTTTGCGCCAGGAAGCGTGCCCGAGCGAGGTGTGTCGCGGCCAGTGGCGGTTTGCTTTCTTCGCTGACTCATGCTGCTCTCCTTCACACCGCTCGGCTGCCCGCGCCGCGCACGAGCCTGCGACCGACCTGCCCGCCGAGCCACGCCATCGGAATGTAGGCCGCTACGAGATCAAGGACGATAAACCACACCGGTGCCGGGATCATCGTGGCTGCAGCGATGCCACCAGCGAGGAACACGGCGCCAATCGCGAAGGCAAACGTCGTCCGATGGCTGGCAGCGACCAGGAACGCCGTGAGCGCGCCGGCCAGTGTCCCGAGCGCGTGCGCCAGGAATGGGAAGACAAAGTGTTTCGGCTCAAACAGGTGAATCGATGCGCGCAGGCTCTCGACGTTGGACACATCCACCCCCGCAGGCGGCGGAATGACCCGCGGGCTGGCCATGACCAGCGCCATGTTCACCACGCTGCCCACAACCAAACCCGCCACGATTGCCAGGATGTTTCTGAGAATAGAGTTCATATCGAGTTGCCCGCCGACCCGGTTCCACCGGCGGTGCCCGCCGCCCGCGAACCAACGAATGGAGTATATCGAATATTCGTCGCCGTGGCTGCTTCGGGGCGAACGTCTCGGGCAAACGGAATGGGATGCGGCGAGTTGGAGCAACGTAAGCCCGATCACCGACCGGGGCCGCGCACGCGCGGCATCCGATCACGAGTAACTATATCGCCGGCCCGGTCCGTTGCATTGCCGGGTTATGCAGCGGCCGTGCCGCCGTCAGTTCGTCCAAACTGTGCCGTCCGGACGCTGCACCGAAATTTGCATTGGCACCTTTCCCGGGTGCCGCGTGGGCCAATTGTGCTTTGCCAACTCCGGCTCACCCGTCAGCTTCATTTGGATCAACCCGGGCAGCGCCTTCGCATTTCGGTCAGCAGCGACGGTGTACCGAATTGTCCACGCCGATTCGTCTTTCGGGTCAGGCTGCCCGGCGAAGAACCGCAACCGCTGAACGACGCCGAGCCCCGGCTGCGGATCGTCTGCCGCAAGCAGCGCCCCGCGAGGCACGGCGAACGTCGTAACCTCGCGCCGCTTCCTAGGGTCGTTTCGGTCCAACTCGACGAGCGTCACGCGAAGGCCGTACGAGCCGCTGTAGTGTGGCCAAGTTACCACCGCAAGCAGCTCGCGCTTGTCGGGCGTCTTGCGCGCATGCATGAAGATGAGGGAACCGTACCAACCGGCACGATGGATGCCGCTCATCGGCGACGTAGGGTTCAGCGCTTCCCACTCCGGCGGCGCGAACGCAGTCGTCCCGCCGCCGTCAGGAATGCGGTAGTTGGGGTTCGGCGGCTCCAACCTCAATCGATCGCCCTCGTACCCGCCTTGAGTGAGGACGATCATCTCAGGAGCGGGTGCGTAGTTCATGCACGCGGCAACGATCCGCGCGTATTCTTCGGGTGTCGGCGACGGGAGCGACTGCCAGCGGATAGGCGCGGCAGATTGCGTCGCCGAGGGTAATGTAGACGCGGCTTCGGCTGATGAGGGCGCTGTCGCCGCCGGACTTCGTGGGCTAGACGAGGGATCTCCACATCCGACGGCAGCGGTGACGAGTGCGACAATGAGAACGTATTGCCGTTCACTGGCCGCGGCCGCGCCGACGACCATTCGAATCACCGTAACCGCTCCGCGGACGCGGTCCAGTGCAGCGGAGGGTTATCCCGCTGCCGCACGGCCGATCTCTTCTAACGCGTGCGGTAAAAATAGCTTCCCTTGAAATTCTTCACCACATTCTCGTGCGAGTCGAACTCGAAGGTGACCTCGTCGAGCCATCGCTGCGGGTATCCCTGGGTTTGAAGAAGCCTCAAGAGCTCTCGCGTCAGCCACGCTTTCCATAATTCCGCGTCAGGGCCGCGAAGTTGCGCGTCCGTCTCAAGAAAGAGTAAGGCATCCATGTCGAAGTCAGTCGGAACGAACGGGACAATGAACTCGACTTGATGAAGAGGCACGGAAGCCTCTTTCGCCATAGCCATCAACTCGCGTTTCGCGGCTTCGATGAACTTGAATTGGTCGTGCCGTGTAATGGCTACTCCAGCGGGACAACGGATCAGCATTGAACGGCCGGCCGGGCGCTCGACCGTCTTTCGAATTACAAGGACCGTTCCGCCCGGCCGGTCCGTTCCAGTGCGGGGTTATGTGCGTGCGCCAGCGGCGATGGCCGTCGACAGATCGCGAAAAGTGCGGATGCCTACGAACTCGACGCTCCTGGGCAGAACCCACTGCCCGATGGTCCACACACCAGCGAAACAAGCCGTGATCGCCAAGCCCGCGAGAAGGGCCATCGTGTGCGATCCCGCGCAAAGCGCGACCACCAGCGCCACCCACGCGATCAGCATTCCGTAGATGAACGCGTGATAGACCGGAGTGCGAATCTTCACGAGCGGCAACGCGCCGGGGGCCAGTTGCGACACGGGTCCCAAGAACACGCCCGCGTAGCGCCTCGTGTACTCGTGTAACGGTGTCGACGGCGCCACAGCGCTCACGTCCGCGCCCGCGTCAGCCAAGTACGACCGAATCGTGAGAAACGCGCCGCCTGGGGCGCAACGGGAGCCGAGGATCATAGTGGGCCGGACGCGGGGCAACTGTGCGTGCCGAGCAAGCAGCTCGCAGACGCCGCCCAGCCGACGCTCCTTCGGCGGTTCCAGAACAGCGCGCCACGCCGCCATCGGAATGCTCACGGACCAGTAGGAGTTCATCGCCTCTGCGACCTTTGCCCACGGAAGCAGATCGCACGCATCGCGCCACTCGGCGATCGTCGAGTCGTGTGAGAGCGAGATATCCGGGTTGGCCTCGGGGTCATGTGTGCATTGTTGCCGGTGCATGTCGCGCATGACGGAGAGAATGTCGTCCGCGGTCGCGTCAACGAGGATGGGTGGATAGTGCTCGTCCATGGCGGGTTCGCCGCACGCACATAACTAGTGAATAACCTGACCCGCGAAGCCAATTAGCGTTCGCCAAGCGCGGTGAGCTTCTCACGCGTAAGTCAGGGCGTC
>DDRH01000066.1:0-3083 GCA_002343075.1 Phycisphaerales bacterium UBA2421
CCCACCAGAGCTGGCGCGAGATGCTCCAGGGCTGGATGTTCTCCATCCAGTTGAAGAACGTCTTCTCCTGGCTCTCGGGCACGAGCTTGATGCGCCCGTCGCGCACGGCCTTGATCGGCTCGGCCGCCAGCGTCTTGGCGTCGGCGTACCACTGCACGGTCATGTAGGGCTCGATCGGCACGCCCGAGCGATCGCCGTGCGGAACGGTGTGCGTGTGCGGCTCGATCTTCTCGACCAGGCCCTCGGCCTCGAGCGCCGCGACCACGCGCTTCCGCGCCTCGAAGCGGCCGAGCCCGCGGAACGCCTCGGGCACGGAATCGTTGAGGTGCGCATCGGCGGTCATTATGTTGATCGCCTCGAGCCCGTGCCGCTTGCCGACCTCGAAATCGTTGAAATCGTGCGCCGGCGTGATCTTGACCGCACCGGAGCCGGCCGTGGGATCGGCGTAGTCGTCGGCCACGATCGGGATGCGGCGGCCGACCAGCGGCAGGATCGCGTGTTTGCCGACGAGAGCCGTGTAGCGCTCGTCGGCGGGATTCACGGCGATGCCGGTGTCGCCGAGCATCGTCTCGGGCCGCGTCGTCGCGACCAGCACGTGGGCCGGTTCGCCGGGCTGCCGATCGAGCACCGGGTAGCGCAGGTACCAGAACTTGCCCTGCACCGTCGCCTTGTAGAGCTCGTCGTCGGCGACCGCGGTCTGCAGGGCGCAGTCCCAGTTCACGAGGCGGTTGCCGCGGAAGATCAGCCCGTCGCGGAACATCGCGAAGAACGTGTGGCGCACGGCGCGCGCGCACACTTCGTCCATCGTGAAGCGCGCACGATCCCAGTCGCACGAGCAGCCCATCGCCTGCTGCTGCGTGACGATGCGCTGCTGGCTCTGGCCGGCCCAGTCGTGGATGCGCGCGACCAGGGCGTCGCGGCCGACGTCGAGGCGGGTCTTGTTCTCGATCTCCTTGAGCCGCTTCTCGACGACCGCCTGGGTGGCGATGCCGGCGTGGTCCGTCCCCGGAACCCACACCGCGTTATCCCCACACATCCGCCGCCAGCGGATGATGATATCCTGCAGCGTGTTGTTCAAGGCATGGCCGAGGTGCAGCGCGCCGGTCACATTCGGCGGGGGGATAACAACCGCGAATGGCGCGCCCGGGTCGGTCGGCTTGGCGTGAAACAGCTTCTCGCCCGTCCAGCAATCGGCGGCGAGCTTTTCAATCTCGGCCGGAACAAAATGCTTCGGCAATTCTCTCCCGGCGGGGGGCTGATTTTGAGTTTCGTTGTTCATGTGGGTTTGCAGTTTGCGATGCATCTCCAGGGCTGGACGACGGCTTCCAACCGACAACCCACGCCCGCGGTTCCGCCGCGCTATTTTTCAAGGTAGACAGACTGCCCGCTGTTGATCGCCGGGACGCGCGGCTTCCTCTCGACCAGCTGCGCCTTGCTGACCGCATACAGCGGCGATATCTCCAGGTTGCAGTCGGGCGCGTCATTCAGCTTGGGCACGTCGATCCCAGCCGCCTCCAGCCACCGCGCCGCCCGAAGCACCTGATCGCGCCGGCATGTCGTCGGGCTGTCGGCTCCCTCGGCATTCTTCACCGGCGAAAACTCCTCGGCGCGATCCGTCTCATATACAATCGCATTCTCCGCCAGCGGGATCGCGTCGAAAACAAATTGTTCCAGCTTGACTGCGTTGGGGGCATCGGGCTTTACCGTCTTCCCATTCGCATCCACGAACGGAACCTTCTTCTCCGCGCGATGCCAGGGAAGATTCAGATCGCCGCCGGCGTTCAGGCGCTCGATGAAGCTCACCCGAAGCGCGTGAATCGCAATGCTCCCCGCGTTGAAGCGCAGGGTGCCGTCGGCATTGGTGCTCTTGGCGAGCGCCTCGGGCAGGTCAGAATACTCAATCACCTGCACCTTGCCGTCAGCCATGCAGAAGTTGCCCACCTTCTCCAGCGCGTGGGCCTTGCCCACGGTCTTGCTCGACATCTCACTGCCCGAAAGATCGTGCAGCCCGAGGAATCGCGCATCCATGCAGTGCACCAGCGGGTTATCCACCTGAAAGTAGGACAAGTGCTCCACGCCGCGCCGCTTCATGTCTGCCAGCGCGCCCGACTTCATCAATGCCCGCAGGCTCCCGCCGTGGCCGTCGGGGGAGAGCGCCAGCGAGTCCTTCTCCGCCAGAAGCATCTCTCCCGTGAGCGAAAACGCAGGCATCATTCCCTGCTGAAAGAAAAACACATCTTTCTCATCATAGCCAAAGTGCCTATGTCGCTGAAAAAACGCCCTCGTCGCCGAGTCGTTCGCGTCGCTGGTCATGATGTACCACGGAATCGTCTTGCCATAAGTACGCGCGTTCCCCAGCAACTGCTCGGCGAATAGCTGAAACAACGGCTTGTTCATCACAGGGGAAACGGGGTATTCACCTTTCGGCCCGTCATAGCCAAGCCGCGTGCCTTGCCCCCCGGCGACCAGAAACGCCGCCACCTTTCCCTGCCGCAGCAACTCCTCCCCCCGCGCAAACGCCTTGGCGTAATGCTCCTTCTGATCCCCGCGCGGCGCACGCGGATACGTCGTCACCGGCTGAATGTCCGTCGGCAGCGCCAGTGGCGCCTTCACCTTCACCTGCGTCTCGATCAGATTCACGATCATCCCCAGGTCCAGCGCATCAAGCTGGCCGAGCAGTCGCTCGCGCTCTTCCATATCCAGTTTGTCATAAAATCGCAGCACCCCCGACTGCCCGATCTGCGCCAGCTTTTGTGCGATGAGTTTCTGAGCCATGGTCTCCTCTTATGCCCGAAAGAGATAGCCCAAGCCGACGAAAACAGCAACGCCCGCGCAGTAATATGTTCCCCGCCCGCACCGCCAGTTCCGCCACAGCGGCCCGGCGAACGCAGCCCAGAAAAGTGAACGACCAGAAACCCCAAGCCACAAAGCAA
This sequence comes from Phycisphaerales bacterium UBA2421, assembly GCA_002343075.1. Taxonomy (GTDB): domain Bacteria; phylum Planctomycetota; class Phycisphaerae; order Tepidisphaerales; family Tepidisphaeraceae; genus UBA2421. The sequence goes on from DDRH01000066.1 coordinate 2,934, forward strand.
CCATTTACAAAAGTTCTTCTTCGTGCCCTTCGTGCCCTTGGTGGTTCACCTCTCTCCCCTCACCCAAACGGAATCGGCAGCGCCGCAGCGCCCGCCCAGGGCGCGCCGTTGGTGCCCACGATGCCGCCGCCGTCGTCTACATAAAGCAAC
>DDRH01000066.1:3281-3504 GCA_002343075.1 Phycisphaerales bacterium UBA2421
CCCGGCAACACCGAGTCATCGAGAATCGTCAGCGAGACCGACACCGTATCCGGCGCCGTCAGCGTCGCCACGCCGCCGATGTATCGGAAGCCGGTCATTTCATCGGAAACAGTGAGCAAATCCGTAGCAAACGCCCCGATGCTGATTGGCTGGTTAAACTGCAACTGCACCGACACCCCCTCGTCGTAAGCCACCGCCACCAGCGCCATCGCCACCGGCGCCG
>DDRH01000066.1:3623-10097 GCA_002343075.1 Phycisphaerales bacterium UBA2421
CCAGCGCCATCGCCACCGGCGCCGCCGCAGCGGGGGGGCGGTGCGATCGGCGAGACAAAAACGGCAATGGAGGAACCTTAATCATCGAATGCTCCGGTTGGGAGAGAATGTTGAACGATGAATGATGAAGAAGGACGCCGCGCACTAAAGACGAGTGGCGCCTTCCTCACCATTCATCGCTAACCGATGCGAATCACGCCGCCAACGACACGCCCACGCCGCCGGCGAGGTACGCCGTCACCGGGGTGCACGCCGGGCCGCTTTGGGCGCGCGGGCTGAACCAGAACGCCGTCAGCCACACCTGGCTGCCTGCCGGCACAGTGGGGGCAAACTCCACGTCGAACGTCGTCCGCGTGATCGACCCTTCAAACTTCCACTGTGAAATGTCCGCCGGGGGGGCGGTGCCCACAAAGCTGAACAGCGTCGCGCCGGCCACGCCCTCGGGCTTGCCGCGCCGGTCGCTGTCGATCGCGCGCAGCTTCACCTTCAGCGTGCGCCCGATCGCCGCCACCACTTCCAGCACCGGCGTTTCGGTTGGCGGGTTGATCGGTGAAGGCTCAACATCGCGCACCGTCAGCCCGAGGTTGATGCGCTGCTCATTGGTCAGCGTGGGAAACGCCTGAATGATGCGCGCCAAGTCGCGGGCCGATGCCCGCAGCGGCGTGCGGGCCGCGTTCTTGGCCGCAATCGTCCCGCGCGTGCGGGTGGTCGGCTCGGTCGCCGTCGCCAGCGCCGAAGCAAACGACGCGTGCAGCGCCGCATACGTCGTCGCCTGCCCCGCCACCAACCCGAAGGCGGTGGGCGTGGCCGATATTAACGCCGAGTAGTTAGCGGACCACGCAAGCAGATCGGCGTCTCTCGAAGGAAGAAAATCCGTAGGCATGATGCCTCCATTTGTTCGCCCCTTCCCTGGGCATGCGCCCCGCGCCACGCGGCGGCGAACACTCGCCGATGTAACCCGCATCACCGAAGCTGGTAAAAGGAATCGGCCATCCGCCCGACCGCTTTAGCAACGATTGAAAATATTTTGGTGGCGCGATAAACCGCGTTCCCCGCGCCCCATCCCGCGCAGCTTCTGCGCTACGGTGTTCTAGTGGCTTGGTATACAATCGGTTACACTCTGAGCAACGGCTGCTGCCGCACGCTTCTCGGCTGCGTGCGGAACATGACGACCGCGACTCTTTCAATCTCTTGGGTGGGATAAATGAATACCAGCAAAGTTTCGCTCGACACGATCCTTGCTCAGTTTCGCGACGACGCAAGAAACAACCGCGACCTCGGCGACCGCTTCGAGCGCCTCATGGTCGAGTTCTTCCGCGCCGATCCGCTCTACGCGCAACTCTTCTCCGATGTCTGGATGTGGAACGAGTGGCCGGGCAAGGGGCAGGTCGGCGATGTCGGCATCGATCTTGTCGCCAGGGATCGCAATACGCAGGAATATTGGGCCATTCAGTGCAAGTTCTTTCTCCCCGAACACACCCTCAGCAAACCGGACATCGACAGCTTCTTTACCGCGCTCGGCAAGCCCGCGTTTTCCAAGGGTCTCATCGTCAGCACCACCGATAGCTGGGGCAAAAACGCCCTCGACGCACTGAAACAGACGAAGCCCGTGGCACGGCTGGGCGTTCACGACCTCGAACAAAGCCCCATCGACTGGAGCAAGTTCGACACGCGCAAGCCCGGCAAGGTCCATGCCAAACCGAAAAACACAATTCGCGAACACCAGAAGCTCGCGCTGAAGCATGTGATGGAAGGACTCGCCGAAGCCGATCGCGGCAAGCTCATCATGGCCTGCGGCACGGGCAAGACGTTTACCGCGCTGAAGATCGCTGAAACGCTCGCGCCCAAGCTTGCGGGCAAGGGCAAGCCCGGCCATGTGCTGTTTCTCGTCCCGTCGCTTTCTCTGCTCGCGCAGACACTCAAGGAGTGGGCGGCGCAAGCCGCCTTGCCGCTGCTAAGCCTCGCCGTCTGTTCAGATGTGAGCATCGGCAAGCGTCGCGAGAAGAAAGATGACGATTCCGGCGAAATCACGATTTACGATCTCCCCTTTCCCGCGACCACCAGCGACCGGCAATTGGTCCAGCAATATAAGATGCTGACGCTCGCGGCGCAAAAGACCCAGAGCGATCCCGGCCTCGTCGTCGTCTTTTCCACCTACCATTCTCTCGACGCCGTCAGCAAAGCGCAGAAGGCCGGGCTGCCTGCGTTTGATCTGATCATCTGCGACGAAGCGCACCGCACCACCGGTGTCACCCTCACCGGCGAGGATGAGTCATCCTTTGTGAAAGTCCACGATGCCAACTACCTCAAGGGCGCCAAGCGCCTGTATATGACCGCCACGCCGCGCATCTACGGCGACGAAGCCAAGACCAAGGCCAAGGAACTCTCCGCCGAACTCGCGTCGATGGACGATCCCACGCAGTTCGGCCAGGAACTCCACCGCCTCGGCTTCGGCGAAGCCGTCGGCAAGTCGCTCCTAAGCGATTACAAGGTGCTCGTACTGGCGGTGGATGAGAAGTACGTCAGCAAAACCTTCCAGAAACAGATTGCCGACAAGGGCAACGAGCTCAATCTGGAGGACGCCACCAAGATTACCGGCTGCTGGAACGGCCTCGAAAAGCGCTTTGAAGCCGCCAAGTCCAACGTCGATCTGCAGGGCGACGTAAACCCGATGCGCCGCGCCGTCGCCTTCTCGCGGTCGATCAAGGACAGCAAAAAATTTGTTGAGCAGTTCGGGCAGATCGTCGCGGCCTATAAGTCCGATCATCCCGATGCGCCGGTTCTCGAAATCGAAGCCGATCACGTCGACGGCACCTACGACGCATTGCGCCGCGGGGCGCTCATCGACTGGCTTAAGTCTGAATCCCCCCAGAGCACCTGCCGCATCCTCTCCAACGCGCGGTGTCTGTCCGAAGGCGTGGACGTGCCGGCGCTGGATGCGGTGCTGTTCCTCAATCCGCGCAACAGCGTCATCGACGTTGTGCAAAGTGTCGGGCGCGTCATGCGCCGGGCCGAGGGGAAGCGCTACGGCTACATCATCCTCCCCATCGGCATCCCGGCCGACAAAACGCCCGAAGAGGCCCTGAAGGACAATGACAAGTACAAGGTCGTCTGGCAGGTGCTCCAAGCCCTCCGCGCCCACGACGACCGCTTCAATGCCACGATCAACCAACTGGAACTGAACAAGTCCCGCCCCGACAACATCCAGGTCATCGGCGTGGGCGGCGGCGCAGGGGACGAGCACGCCGGCTACAAAGACGGCGACAGCAAGCCCAAGGTCCGTGAACTCCAAGGGTCGTTCGTGTTCCCGCATCTCGAAGAGTGGAAAAACGCCATCTACGCCAAGATGGTCATGAAGGTCGGCGAACGCGCCTACTGGGAAACATGGGCCCGCGACATCGCCGCCATCGCCGAGCGGCACATCACGCGCATCAAGTCGCTGGTGGATGATCCGAAGTCGCCGAACACAAAAGCCTTCAACGAGTTTCTGGCCGGCCTGCAGCACAACCTCAACCCCGCCGTGTCGCGGGAAGACGCGATCGAAATGCTCGCGCAGCACCTGATCACCAAGCCCGTCTTCGACGCCCTCTTCGCCAACTACGCCTTCACGCAGCACAACCCGGTCAGCCAGTCGATGCAGAAGATGCTCGACGTGCTTGATGAGCACTCGATCGACAAGGAAGCCGGCAAGCTCGAAAAGTTCTACGCCAGCGTCCGCGACCGGGCCAAGGGTCTGGACAACGCCGAAGCCCGCCAGAAGGTCGTCATCGAGCTCTACGATGAGTTCTTCCGCACCGCCTTCCCCCGCATGGCCGAGCGGCTGGGCATCGTCTACACGCCCGTCGAAGTCGTCGACTTCATCATCCACAGCGTGCAGGACGTCTTACGCGACGAGTTCAACAGCGGGCTGGGCGAAAAAGACGTCCACATCATCGACCCCTTCACCGGCACCGGCACCTTCCTCGTCCGCCTGCTCCAGTCCGGCCTCATCCCGCCCGACAAGCTGCTGCACAAGTACAAGAACGAACTGCACGCCAACGAAATCGTGCTGCTCGCCTACTACATCGCCGCCATCAACATCGAAGAAACTTTTCACGGCCTGCGCGCGGACAAAGGCAAGGACGACTACCTGCCATTTGACGGCATCGTGCTGACGGACACGTTCCAGCTGTACGAATCGAAACAACAAGCCTTCGAAGGCACCTTCCCCGAAAACAGCGCCCGCGTGAAACGCCAGAAGGCGAGCCCGATCCGGGTGGTCATCGCGAACCCGCCATATTCGGCGCAGCAGGACAGCGAGAACGACAACAACCAAAATCTTGAGTATCCGATTCTCGACCAGCGCATCCGGACAACCTATGCGGAGAAATCGAACGCAAAGCTGGTGAAGAATCTCTACGACAGTTACATCCGCGCGATCCGGTGGGCCAGCGACCGTATCGAGAAACGTGGCGTCATCGGCTTTGTCACCAACGGTTCATTCATCGATGCCAACAACATGGACGGCCTACGTGCTTGCCTTACCGACGAGTTCACGACGGCTTACATCTTCAATTGCCGAGGCAACGCGCGCACGCAGGGCGAGCAAAGGAAGGCGGAAGCCGGGGGCATCTTTGGTGGCGGGAGTCGCACGCCCGTCGCCATCACAATCCTCGTGAAGAACCCGGATCAAAAGGGCACGCCGACGCTGCGTTACCACGACATAGGCGATTACCTCGACCGCAACGAAAAGCTTAAGATCATTCGCGACTTCGCCAGCATCGCCGGCATCGACACTGCGAAGAAGTGGACGACACTCAAGCCGAACGAAGAAAACGACTGGATAAACCAACGCGATCCGGCGTTCGAGAAGTTCGCAGTGTTGGGTGACAAAGAGGACACCAAGCAGCTTCGTTTCTTCGAGAATTACTCTCAGGGCGTCCTGACCAGCCGCGATTGGTGGTGCTACGGCTCATCCCGTACGTCCGTCGCCGCGAACATGCGACGAATGATCGAGACCTACTCCGAAGATTTGCCCAAAGTGGTCGCAGCACTTTCGGGAGTCGCGAAGGAAGATCGCGAAGAGAAGCTAAACGAGGCGATCACCACTGACAGCAAGCGAATATCGTGGTCGAGGGCGCTTAAGTCAGACGTCGCAAAGGGCAAGAGTCTCAAATTCCGGCAGTCCGCTATTGCAGTCAGCGCGTATCGTCCCTTCAACAAGCGTGTGACTTACTTTGACCGCGCGTTGAATGAGGTTGTGTACCAGATGCCATCGATTTTCCCCGAGGGGAAACTTCTGAACGTCGGCATCTTTCTGACGGGAGGCGGGGCATCAAAAGAGTTCTCCGCATTGGTCGTAGATTGCCTTCCAAACTACCACTTCCACGACACCGGCTTATGTTTCCCGCTGTACGTCTATGAAGAAATAGACGATTCCGGCAAGCTCGACCTCGGCAAGGACGACGGCGACATCATCGACGGCTATCGCCGTCGTGACGCGATCACGGATGCGATCCTGAAGACGTTCCGCGGCGCGTACGGGGCGAAGGTGACGAAGGAAGACATCTTCTATTACGTCTACGGCGTGCTGCACTCGCCCGAGTACCGCACCCGCTTCGCGGCGGACCTGAAGAAGATGCTGCCACGCATCCCGCTGACGAAGGAGGCGAAGGACTTCTGGGCGTTCAGCGAGGCCGGGCGGGAGCTGGCGAAGTGGCACTTGAATTACGAGACCGTCCCGACCTGGCCGGTCGAAGAGGTGCAAAGCCAGCTCGACCTGAAGCAGGAGGATTTCTATATGGTGCAGAAGATGACCTTCGCCCGCCCGTCGGCCGAGCAGAAGGCCGCGGGGCTCAAGTGGGACAAGACCAAGATCATCTACAACAGCCACCTGACGATTACCCAGATTCCGCTAGAAGCTTACGAGTATGTCGTCAACGGCAAGCCTGCGATCGAATGGATCATCGAGCGGTATCAAGTGACACGCGATAAGGACTCGGGCATCGTCAACGACCCGAACGACTGGTGTAAAGAGCACAAGCAGCCGCGTTACATCGCCGACCTGATTGGCCGCGTGGTGCGGGTGAGCATGGAGACGATGAAGATCGTTAAAGCGCTCCCGGCGTTGAACGAAACCCATCCGACTGCGTAGCTGAATCTGCAGCTTACCGGACTGCAACGCGAGTATGCGTCTCCGATGGGGGGCAAGTGCCCGGAATTTTGCGCCAGCGAGGGGCTCGGGTGGGCGGTTATCCGGACAATCCCATAAAACCGAAGAAAGCGCGCTCCCCGGGCGGATTGGGGCGGAAAGCGGGCGGATTTCATTCGCAGAAAGACGTCTTTTAGGCGCAGAGGGACGTCTTTTAGCTGCTGCGTGACGTCTTTTAGGCGCTGAGGGACGTCTTTTAGTTGTTGTGGGACGTCATTTAGGCGCTGCGTGACGTCCTTTAAGCGCTGAGGGACGTCTTTTAGGCGCTGAGGGACGTCTTTTAG
>DDRH01000057.1:0-213 GCA_002343075.1 Phycisphaerales bacterium UBA2421
ATCCGCGTACGTCGCCAGCCGCGCGCAACTGGCCTCGACTTAGCCGAGCGTCTCCCCGTTTCCGTGGCATTCCGGCAAAGCCGGGGACATGCATTCTGGCAACGTATAATAAACAAGATTCCAGACCCCTTCCCCGCTCTAAAAACGGAATCAACGACTGTAAGCGGGGAACTCTATCCTCTTTGAACTGCAGGGTACGGGGGGGGGGGGGGC
>DDRH01000057.1:340-63349 GCA_002343075.1 Phycisphaerales bacterium UBA2421
GCAGGGTACGGGGGGGGGGGGGCAAGGAAAAAATGAAGAAACGTTTCTGGAGTCTGGCTCGGCGATTGCCGCTGGGAGCAACTCACCTGGGTACGCGCGGCCGCGCTACGTTCCTTCTGTAATCAGCTTTGCGTGGAGCTTGCCCATTTTGTGAAGCTCTTTGACGATCGAAATCCGATCCTCCGCGGGGACTTTCAGTTGGTCGAGGGCGTTGACCAGGTCATTGAGTTTTGCGCCGCCTGCACCGGTGGGGTCGAGCGCGATGATCTCTTTATTGAGCACCATCGGCCGCTGCGGGGTTGGAACCGGGGTCGGCAGGACGGTGCTGATGGTAAGGCCCTTGTGACTGATGACGACGGGGCTGATTTCCACATCGCCGCTGACGATCATGGTGCCGGTGCGATCATTGATGGTGACGCGCGCCTCACTTGGCAGAATCGGCACGGGAAGCCGCTGCACCCGGCTGATGAAGCTGTCGGGTCGGCTTAGCTCGATTGAAGGAATGACAACGACGATATTCTTAGGATCAACCGCGGTGGCGATGATTTCGCCGGAGGTGCTCTCGGCATCATTGATGATCTTGGCGATGGTGCTCGCCGTGGTCCAGGATGCTGAGGGATCTTCGACAATCAGGGTAATCCGGCCGTTATCGATGTATTTGGCGGGCAGATCGGTTTCCATCACTGCCCCGCCGACGACGCGACCGACCGTTGGCGTGGCAGGGTCTTCGATGACGACAGCCCCCTCCGCCAGCGCGAAGATGCCGCTGCCCGGCACCGGGCCGGTGAGCGGCGTAACAAACAGACGTCCCCCGCGCAGGCTGTTGGCGGCGCCGATGCTGGTGATGAAGATATCGAGCTTATCGCCGTCGCGCACGCCGTTGCTCGGCACGGTCGCGGTGATGCTCACCAATGCGACGTTGTTTACATTTTCCAGTTCGCGAACGGTTGCGGGGTTGGCAAACTTTCCAAGCATGGTGGCAAGCGGTTTGATGGCGGGCTGAAAGTCGCCCCCATCGCCGGTGCCGCGCAAGCCATAAACCAGCCCCAGCCCGGTGAGGATGTTTGACCGTTGCCCGCCGATGCGGGTGATGTCAGCGATCTTTACAGCCAGCGCGGCCGGGGCCGCCACCAGTACAACGACTGCCGCAAGAATGATTGTTCGACACCACATGATCATCACCTCTTACCGACGAAAACAGTCAGACGTTGTTTCACAGACTCAGGCGAGCGCTAGAACGGGTTTAGCCAGTCAAGGAACTTGTGAACGCCGCTGCGCTTGATGGAATCATTGACCGGCCCTCGGGCGGTCTTAGCCAGGTCGAGATCGAACAGTTGTGTACTGAGGATGCTGTTGTCGGCGGTGACATCCTGGGCGCGACAAATCCCGCTCAGGATGAAATATTGCTCTTCCTCGTCGGTCTTGATGCGTTTGCGGGCCTGCACGACGAGGGTGCCATTGGGCTTGACATCGATGACTTCCGCCTGGATCCGGGCGATAAAGCTGTCTCTGCGGTCGAGTTTGCCATCGCCCTGGAAACTTCGCTCGCCGGCGGCGGCGATCGAAGGCGGGACCGGGCCAATCCCGCCGCCTTCGACGGCGAAATTGCCGAGATTGAGCTTGATGAACTCGGTGATGCGGGCATCGAACTCGGCCTCGCGGCTGAAGTCGGCCTTTGCGTCGGTCTTGGAATTGCTTTCTTCACGAATGATGATGGTGATCAGGTCATGTTTGGCGATGGTGCGCGGCTCGGGAGGAGCGACGTGGAAGAAACTCACCGTTTCCAGAGAATCGCGTAACTCTGGGGCCATCGTGGCAACCTGGGCGCGCAACAGCGAGCCGCCATTGGCACGCATCTGCTCCGCGGGGGAGGTTTGTGCGTCGGCGCGCGCCGGCGGCACTTGCCGCTTGTCGGCCGACTGACCCTGCGCCCACGGCACCAGCGCGCCGGTTGCGATCAATGCCATGACTGTGATTCTGCGATGCAACACGGTTATTCCTGTGGTTGAATGCTCGATAGTTCAGTCGCCCCGCCGACGACTGCGGTCTGCGGGCCTGTAATGACGACCTCAAAGATGTCCTTCGTCGTCTCGTTTTTCACCCGGATGGTCTGGCCATACGACCCGCCTTCCATGGCGCGGGCGACGGTTTTCACCTGGATGTTCCCCTGCGACAGCGTGATGGTGATGAACTGCCCCGGACGCACCAGCGGCACGGGATCGATCAGCCTCGCTGTGACCAGCGTTCCAACCTTGATATCGCGCGATGCCTGCTGCCCGACTGCCTGTTCCTTGGCCATCATCGGGTCGCTGCTGAGCTTATCGGCAAGCGTCCGACGTTCGACCACATCGTCTTCACGAATAACCTGCTTAAAACCCAGCGGCTTGACGGTAATGAGTTGTGTCTGCCACGCCCGTGCGGTTGCGACAATCGATGCCTTCTGCACCGAATCGCCGCTCATAATCTTGATGTTCCAAACGACTTCACCCAGATCGCGGACGCGCAGCGGGCTTACGTCGAACGTAAACTGCGGCCGGGCGAGCGAGAGGAGCTTGTCGTCGCTGTCCTTGAAGTTCAACTGCACCTGGTCGCGCGTGAGCTTGAGGCGGGCACACAAGTCGCTGATGAGAATGCTGCGAAGGCTGGCAGTGGCTTCGTCGTCGGCGAGCGGGGCATCGACGCGGGCGGTGACGGCGATATTGGCATCGGTGGCGATGCGCTGAAGGGAGACTTTGTTTTCCTCGGGAACGCCCGGCTCCGTATCGCGGGGCGTTCTTTGTGGGTTTGATGCGGCCCTTGCATTGATCCATTCATCGAGGGCCTGGCTTTCGTCGAACTGAACGTCGCTGCGGTTGACGATGCATTTCGTGCTGCCTGTGAAATGAATGCTGGCAAGGTTCACGCCGGCATCTCGGAGCGTTGCCTTGACTTCATCCATCGAAATGCTGTGAAACGGTGCCGCAGGGCCAATGGTGGCCAGGGTGAGGTCGGCGACGGGCGCGAAGGTTGCGGCATCGGCATCGGACCACCGGGCGATCTGCCGGAGCTGCACCTCGGCACCGATGACGGTGGCCTCCGATCGAAGGTCGATGCGCGCCGGCCGGGTGCTTGCCGGTGGTACAAACCGCTCGACGGTTTCGTTCTGCACCATCGCGGCGCTGAGGGTTGGGGGCGGTATCTCTGCGCCGTAACCCCATTGCTGGACAAGGGTTTGCGTTGCCCACGCAAGAATGGCGGTGGCGACCACGATCCGCGCGGTCTGCCGCCGGGTGAGCGGGCGTCTTGGGTTTGGGTTGAACATCGTCCTGCGACCTCCATGTCGCGCGGCGGTGGGTCGTATGCGTTCTCCCACCGCTGTCTCGTTCCTGCTCGCCGACCTGCACCGCCGGCCCGCACTTGTCCTAGAACCGCCTGAGGTTGCCGATGGTCTGCAGCGCCTTGTCTGCCGACTCGATTGATTGACTATTCAGCTCGAACGCCCGCTGGGTTTTGATGAGTGAAACAAGTTCCTTCACCGGATCGACATTACTGCCTTCGAGGAACGTGGAGAGGGTCTTGCCCGCGCCATCTTCTCCCGGCGTCGATTCGATGGGCGCGCCGGAGCTGTCGGTGCGTGTGTAGATGCTCCCGCCGAGGATGTTGAGGCCCTGGGGGTTTACAAATGTATGTACCTTCAGGGTGCCTGCCACGGTCGGAGTCACTGCTCCGGGGGCAACATAGGAAACTGTTCCGTCTTCAGCGATGTTGATTCGATCACTTGGGACGCCTGCGGGAATGTTGACAGGCGGTTCGACGCGATAGCCGTCGCCGATGCCCAGCACCAGATCACCATCTTTGTTGACGAAGAAATTGCCGTTGCGTGTAAAACCAAACCCATCGGCAATGGTGTCGGGAAGCTTCACCATAAAGAAGCCCCCGCCAGAGATTGCAAGATCCAGCACGCGCCCCGTGCTTTCGAGAGGCCCGCCTTCGGTATCAAGCTGCGTGTTGCTGACCCGCACGCCAAGCCCGATGAATGTGCCTGCAGGTGAGACTTCACCGGCTGCATTTTGCGCCCCGGGTTGTTTCACCGAGAGATACATTAGATCTTCGAAGTTGACCCTGCTGCGCTTAAACGCATTGGTTTCGGCGTTGGCAAGATTGTTTGCCACGACGTCGATTTTGGTTGACAGGGCGCGAAGCCCGGTCGCTGCGGAATTGAGTGCTTGTATGGCCATATGCAGCCGAGGACGAAACGTGCGGGATGCGTGGCGAGGTGCTGCGGTTCAGCCGCCTCATTCATCCGTCAGTGTTCATCCTTCATCCTTTCATTTACCCGATCTTGCCTACGTCATTCACCAGCCGGCCAAGGGTCTGATCCTGGTATCGAATCATGTTGGCATTGGCTTCCAATTGCCTTTGTGCCTCCATTAGCTGAGTCAGCTCGATCGCCGGATCGACATTCGCCAGCTCGACATAACCGCTTTGCACACTTGGGTTTATGACGCGAGCAATCGCCGCCTCATCGACCGCCATCAAGGTTCCCCCGGCTGGGACGAGTTGCCTCTGGTCGGGGACATCAAAAACGCCGATCTGCGCGATAAACTCGCCGTTTTTGGTAATCGTTCCGTCATCTCCGACGGCGATCTGCTTCAGTTCGTTAACATCGATCCGGATGGGCCGCTGGCGCACATCCAGGACCTTGCGGCCAGTGCCATCGCTCATCACCAACTCGCCACGGGCACCGAGGGTGAAGTTTCCATTGCGAGTCAGCCTCAGTCGGTCGCCGTCTCGTACGGCGAAGTAGCCTTTGCCTGTGATGGCCAGACTAAGAGGCGAGTCATAGCTTTCGAGCGCGCCCTGAGAGTGATCGACCTGCGTCGGGGAGAGAAAAATCCCCCCGCCGATGGCATCGAGGGCTGGGTTGCTTAGGTCAAATCGGCCACTCTCGCGCGATTCGGGTGCCCGCTGGCGCACCATGGACAGTGCCCGCTTGAAACCGGTGGTTTCGGCGTTGGCGAGATTGTTGGCGATGACGTCCTGCCGGTGCGAATTGGCCATGACACCTGCCGCCGAGAGATACATGCCGTAGATCATCAGTCGGCTCCCTCGCGGAAAGAGGCATCGTTATCGTCCGGCGACTCTTCAGCGTCCGGCCCGATAGCCACGGCGAGCCAGCCATCAGAATCCATGCCCGTGTCGTCGTAATCGGCCTGCGTGAAGGCTGAAACCGGGTAACACAGATCGTCAAACCGCCCGCGGAGGAGAGAACGCGCTTCTGCGTCAGGGTGGAGACGATGATTCGCCTGTTCATCGGCAGCAACGGCGGCGAGGTGCTCGCGGGTCGCCATCCACGCCGACAAAATGATCCGCTCGCCAAGGCTTAGCTCATCCCAGTTCTTGTTCATGCGCATTGTCGGAGGCTCCGTTCACCCGCTTATACAAGCGGCGTGCCAGAGTGGACTTGCACATTTTTGCGATGAAAATCGCTGATTCACCCGCCGGAGCGCGCGACGTCGCGCAATTTTTGCTGCTAGTCTTGCGCTTTCAGGGTTGATAGGAGGGCCGTGCGTTCGTTTGCATCGAGTGGGACGAGGGTCACAGTCATCTCTCGTTCCCCGACCGTCACCGCCGCGAGTCGGACGGCCACGCCTCTGCTCGCACTCACAGGGATGATCGCGCGCGCGTCCGCGGGAACCCCTTCGAGCGCGGCGAGCAACATTCTGGCGGCCATGACCTTTGCCAGAGCATCATTTGCTGCGCCGTAACGGTCAAACCGCGCCTCGTCGCGCCATCCGCGAAGCTGATTCCGCACTGCCCCGGTCGCGCGATCAACCTGGCCCTGCCAAGCCGCCCGCGGAACGGTGAGTCGCCCCGCCTGCACCTTTTCCAGCGAAAGGTTGAGCGTGTCTCCCTTCTGCTCGAGTGCTGCATGCACGCTCGAAATGCAGTCGATCGGCCCCATCGTCGTCTCGGCGGCAAAGATCACGCGGCCCGGCTCGAAGCCGATCATCGGATGGCGCGCGTACCGCTCATAACTGCCGCGCACCGCGTTCAGTTCGGCCCATTTCAGCAGGAACGCGTTTAACTCGTCTTGCGTAATCGTGAGCACATAGCGGGTCGTCATTGCGCCCGATGCTACTGTGGAGGCCTGCATCTCGGCGGCGAGGTTGCGCAGCTCGATGAGCTTGTCTTCCATGCGCTTGGCCGACTCCTCAAAATCGGCACTGGCCATGCTCGCAGGCCGATAGAACGACGGCTTGGCCTTCGCCATCGCCGCCACCACGCCCGCCAGAACCAGCGCAACCACGGCGATGATCCCCGTGGCAAGCAGCGTTTTCTTCTGCCATTTCTTCACAGTCACCTTCATCCGCGGGGCGGATTCCCCCGGTCTAGCCCGCAAATTCGTTACGCGCCATCACAGAATGCACCTGTTGCTGTCGCGCCCGAAGCTTTCTCGGCGCGTTTGCCCCGCCGCGGGGTATAGATTCAATATCGCGTGTCGCCCGACATTTCCATTATCGCACGAGCCTACTGCCAGCGGGCGCGGCTGATCCGCAGGTCGCTCCTGGCCGCGCACCATTTGGCACCCATCGCGGCCTGCGATCGAGTGTTCGACCGCCTGCAGCCCGACCCGCGCGCCCAGTTAGCCGAAGCGGTGCTTGAGCGGCTTGATGGACCGATTCTGCGTTATTCGATGCGGCTCGAGTTGCTCGGTATCGCGCGGCGGCTTCGTCTCTCGCGGTTTGATGCATGCCTGATTATTGCCCAGGTGCAACATCGCGCCGCCAACGGCCCCGCGGCCCCAGTCTCGCCCCGGCCCAGCCAAGGCGCGCCCCGTCCGCTTCAGCGCTTTCTGCCGTTAGCGATCGCTGGAATGATTCAGTTGGGCATTGTCGCCGCGGCCTGGGTAATTCTCTCGTAGCAGCATCCCCAACCCGGGTTACGCCTTTCAGAACTCGGGGCATGCACCGGCTCTTCGCTTGAGCATCAGACATACTCAAACTGTTCATTCAGCAGCACCGCCATGCCGAGCAGGGCCGCATGATCGCCCAAGGCGGCGGGGTGTATCTGCGCCGTGCCCCACGGCGTGCACGCTCTCCCGGCGGCAGCTTGCAGCGCGGGCATAATGACGTCGGCACTGCGCATGATTCCCCCGCCGACGATCACCTGCTCGCAATCGAATTGATTGATCATCGAGGTCACGACCGCACCCCAAACCCCGATCGCGCGATCGCGCAGATCGTGTGCCAACGGATCGCTCTCAGCTGACTTGAAGATAGCGGCGTAGTCGAGCGTCTTTGTCTGCGAAAGCGGGCTTGCCGCAAATCGCTTGTCGGCCGCGGCAATCTGCGACATGGCGCTCAGGTGCTGCTGCGCCTCCGCGCATCCGCGCCCCCCGCACACGCAGGGGAAGCCGGCCGGGTCGATTACAAAATGCCCTGCGAGGTTGCCGGCCTGCGAATGCCTGCCGCGCAGCAACCGACCTTCGATCATGATGCTGGTGCCGATGCCCGTGCCGAGTGTAATCATGCCGACGTTTCGCCCGCCGCGGGCCGCACCGTGCTTCCACTCACCAAGCAGCGCCGCGTGTGCGTCGTTTTCGATCTTGATGGGCCTGCCAAACTTCGATTGCGACCACTGCTGGAAATCGATTTCGTGCAATCCTTCAAACTTCCCCTTCATCGAGACCATCACCCGCGCGTTGCGGGAGTCAATGAGCGTGGGCAGCGCCAGCCCAATGCCGGTCACGCCGGTCAGATCATAACCACCGATGACGCCGGCGAGCCGTTCGAGCGCCGCCGCGGCGCCGCGGTGGCTGTGCGATTCGACAGACTGCACGCTGGAGACAGTTGCGCCGTCGACGACGCCCACTTTGAGATTGGTGCCCCCCAGATCGACCGCGATGATGCTCATGGTGTGCCTCGCTTCGGCGTCAGTACCAAACCGCAAGAGCACGGTTGGGCGCGCCGAAGCCGCATGTTACAGCAACACGTCGCGAAGCAAATGCTGGAGCAGGTTCTGGGGGTCGGGTTGCACCGGCTGGCTTGACGACCCATCGATGCGCGACGCGCCGAACGTTCCCGCCGGCCGAGACGACGCCGCTGTGACGACGACAAGCTGCGGCGCGTTGGCACCGCCTTCCCCGCTGACAAAGGTCGGCACCGGGCCGGATGCCGCCAGGCTCTTGAGCGCGATGGCGACCGCAGTCTTGCCCGCCGCCCGCTGCGACTTGAGATATTCGGTGAGGCTCACTTCGTACCATTTGCTGGTGGTGTTGGCGACCGTGATCTGTCCAAGCTTCGACCCGGTTGCGGGCTTGTTGCTGAACTTGATGCTGCTCTCGCCCCAGGTGGTGTTGCTGACTGCGTAGACGCCGACGTTGATGTTTGTCTGGCCGGTGTTATCGAGCTTGCCATAGATTCGCAGCTTGGCGCTGGTGATGTTTCCCGACGGGAGCGACGACAGCGCGAATCGCAGATGTGCCTCACGATTGAAGCCGCTGTTGGCCCCGCCGCTTACTTTGGTTTGCAGCGTGGAGGTATTGCCGTAGTTGCTGTCACGGTATGTCCCATCGCGCACGGTGGCGTCGGCGGCGGTCACGAGCTTCGTGGTAACCGCACTTGCCGGCGGCGGCGTGGTGGTTCCGTTCAGCGAATATTGCGCGGTGATCGTTCGTTCGGTGCCGGTGGCGCTAATGGCATGGCTCGCCGCCCCGCCGTCCGACCAACTGACGAACTTGTACGTCTTACCGCCAACCACCTGCGTGAGCGGCGCGCTCAGCGTGTACGGCGTGTTACCCGTCACGCGCAGCACACTCCCCGCCGTGACGGTTTGCGTGTCCAGCGAGAGCTTGATACCGGCAATGTTGCTGGCGAGAGTGAGATTGCCCACCTGCGCGCGAACGTCATTAAAAATAGACCGCTGAACACCATCCGAATCGGTCGCGGTGAGAATGATCCGGTAGAACCGATCGGGGTCTTTACTGTTGAGGTGGTTGGCAGTGAACGAACCGCCCGTGCCCGACAGATTGCTGATGATCGTGGTAGCCGTCTGGTTGGAATAGTGCACCACCGACCACTTAAGACTTGACCCCCCGAGCGCACCATCTTCAGCATCCATCGCCCCGCCGGCAAAGGTGATGTTATCGCCGTGCTTGAAGCTCTTGCCGATGAAGGGATCGCTGATTGACACCTGCGGGGCCGCACTGCCTACCACGATCGGGTAGGAGGCAGTTTTGCTCGCGCCCTTGCTGTCGGTGACCGTGAGCACAGCGGTGTATGCGGCCGATTGAGCGTATGTTTTTGTCACGACCGACCCGGTTGCCGTCGTGCCATCGCCGAAGCTCCACCGGTAGCTCAGTGCATCGCCATCGACATCGGTGCTGCCTCGCCCATCAAATTGAATCGTACGAGCCGAAGCAGCGCCGATGGTCTTTGCATCCGCTGCGGCGAAGGGTGCGCGGTTGGGGTCGCCGGCGCGGGTCACACCGGTATACGGCGTGCGCGTCACGACATCCCACACCGCATCCTGCAATGCGTTGCGCATGGCGGTGGGGATGGAGTTGCTCCCGCCGTAGCTTGCGGGCACACCCAGGCCATTTGGGTTTTCGCCGTAGATGGTTGCGAAAAAGGTCAGTCCGGTGATGTAGGTGCCAAAGTTGGTGAAGTGGGATTGATCGGAATAGATCTGGTTAATGCTGCTCAGCCCGGGAATCTCGCCGCGCTTGATGCGCGCATCGACTTCATACATCACATCGCCCACAGGAATGAGCTTGACCGGCTTACTCCCTGCCGCCTGCTCTCGGCGTAGCTCGCCGACGAGTTCATTAAAGTAGTCTCGTGCGAAGACCGAAAGATTGTCGCCGTAGTTATACGCGCGGTTGTACCGGGTCGGGTAATCGATGCCTGCGAACGATCCATCGGGGTTAATGCCCCGCCGGGGGGTCCGCTGGAGGATAAACGGCTGCACATTGGGGCTTTTCTGGCGCGCTAAGTTGATCAGGTTCAATGCGTTAGCGATATCCCCCTGCCCGTCGGCCTGATACATGTCGCGGTCGGTGGGGTTGAGGGTGATGGCGTCCCAGGTGTAGTTTCGCAGGGCATTGCCATATTGGTTGTAGGGTGCCTGAGTAAAGCCGGAACTCGGATTTTGCCAGATTGTACTGATCGGCGACCCCAGGATGGTCTGCCGGCCCCAGATGTGGTCGTGTCCCCTGCTCGTGGCTAGTTCGTCAAACGCAGCATACTTGACCTGATCGGTCATGCTGTTGCCCATCATGTATAAACGCATGGTGGACAACATCTTGCGCTGTTCGAGTTGCTCGATAGCGACGGCGGTGCGGGAGGGAGTAGCGGGCAAAACAGACCTCACAAGTCGAGTTTGGAGCAGCAAAACCAAAAGAAGGCAAGAATCTGCCTTCAGTCGCGGCATTCTAGCGAAGCCGGCGGCCGGGTCATGAAATTTTTGTAGAAAAACAAATCAATTTCGACCCGCCCGCAGCTCACCCGATTTATGTGATTTTTTCCACAAAATTCATGGTTTTTGCTTGCGAGGCGAATAGTCGAGGGGTGTAATACATGGTGATTGGGGCGTTCCAATTCGGCGTCTGCTTGCAGGCGTCAGCACATCAACCGTCACGTCGTGCACATCGCCCCTGTGTTTTCTCCACATCTCATGTGGAAGGGAGAGTTATGAATCGTCCCATGTTACGCGCCGCTGCGCTGTCAGCGGTCGCTTCTCTCGGTCTGGCCTCGGCGGCGCAGGCGGAATTGATCTACGGCATGACCGCTGCCAACAGCCTCAGCACGTCACCCGGGCTGGGCCTCGTGTCGTTCGATAGTGCCACTCCGGGCACCATCAATACAATCGGTGCGTTCACCGGTGTGGTCGCTGGCCAGAGCGTGCGCAGCATCGATTTCCGTCCCGCCACCGGCGAACTGTGGGCCTTGAGTACCGGAACAGCTGGTGCCGCACAGTTGTACACCGTGGACCTCGGCACCGCAGCCTTGACCCCCGTAGGTGCTGGCTTGACGCTTACCGGCGCCACCAGCGTCGTTGCGGAAATGGACTTCAACCCTGCGGTTGACCGTATCCGCATCGTTACTTCCAACACGGCCGGCAGCAACAATTTCCGCGCCAACCCGAATGATGGCGCGCTGGTCGCAGTTGACTCAACGCTCGCACCTGCGACGCTGGTCATCGGCGCAGCCTACTCCAACAATGTTCCCGGCGCGCCTGGTGGAACCACGCTTTACGCGTGGGACTACACCAACGATGCGCTCGTGACCATCGGCGGAATCAATGGCACGCCAAGCCCAAATCTGGGCGCTGTCACCAACGTGAATGTCCCGGCTGGGTTTCTTACGTTCAATGCCGGTTTCGGCATGGATATCAGCGGCGCAACCAACACGCTGTATGCGACGCGCGATAATCCGGTGAACGGCGCGTCCATGAACCTGATCACCCGCAACCTGACGACGGGTGCAATCACGCCGCTGGGCGACTACCCAGCGGGCGTGTTCATTTCCGACATCTCCGTGGTCGTCCCCGAACCCACCACACTCGGCCTGGCCGGTGTGGCGGCAATGGGACTGCTGCGCCGTCGGCGCGCCTAGACCCTTTTTGTTCATCTGAAAACGGATTACACGCAGATTCTCTAAGTTTGACTTGAACCAGCGGCAGGGTGCCAGAACCCCTGCCGCTGATTTTTTTTGGCTCATCTCTCCCCTTATCGCCACCGCTATCTCAAGGAACTGTGCGAAGACCCCCCGCCCCGCCGCCTCTGACACACATGACACGCACATCCCTCCGACTGTCGTTTTGGCACCCGATGATGCGTCGGCGAAAACTGCGTCTGCCCCGTAAACATCTGTTATAAAACGGCTTACGATCGGCCGAAGACAGTGGCACGGCATTTGTTTCCCCATCACCAGCCTGCAAGTTGTGGGTGGATTTAATCGGAGCAATCTCATGGCAAAAATCATCGGTATCGATCTCGGCACCACCAATTCTGTTGTTGCAGTCATGGAAGGCGATCAGCCCAAGGTGTTGATTAACTCCGCGGGAAGCCGACTGACCCCATCTGTGGTCGCGTTTACAAACAAGGGTGAGCGCCTTGTCGGAACCACCGCGCGGCATCAGCAGGTCACCAACCCCAAGAACACCATCTTCAGCATCAAGCGGTTCATCGGCCGACGGCATAACGAGGTCGCGCAGGAAGAGAAGATGGTGCCCTACGAAATCCTCGGCGGCAGTGAAGACTACGTGAAGGTGAAAGTGCAGGGCAAGGAATACACCCCCGAAGAAGTCAGCGCCTTCATCCTCATGGATCTAAAGAAGACCGCGGAAGACTATCTCGGCGAAAAGGTCGTCGAGGCCGTGATTACCGTCCCGGCCTATTTCAACGACGCCCAGCGGCAGGCCACCAAGAACGCCGGCGAAATTGCCGGATTGAAAGTGCTGCGCGTCCTGCCCGAACCCACCGCTGCGGCGCTGGCGTATGGGATGGACAAGAAGAAGAACGAAAAAATCCTCGTGTTCGACCTCGGCGGTGGCACGTTTGACGTGAGCGTGCTCGATGTCGGTGACGGCGTGTTTGAAGTGCTCAGCATCGCCGGCAACACCCATCTCGGCGGCGACGACTTCGATGAAGAACTGATCAACTTCCTCGCCGAGGAGTTCCGCAAGCAGGAAGGCATCGATCTTCGCAAGGATGCCATGGCCTTGCAGCGGCTGAAGGAATCGGCGGAGAAGGCAAAAATCGAACTTTCAACCGCGATGGAAACGACAGTCAATCTGCCATTCATCACCGCAGACCAGAACGGGCCAAAGCACCTGCAGACCACGATCACTCGCGCGAAGTTTGAGCAGATCATCACGGCGCTGGTCGAAAAGACGCGCCAGCCGGTGCTGGATGCGCTCAAAGACGCCAAGCTCGAAGCCGGGAAGATTGATGAAGTCGTGCTGGTCGGCGGGAGCACGCGCGTCCCGCTCGTGCAGCGGCTGGTGAAGGAGCTTTTTAACGGTAAAGAACCAAACCGCACCGTCAACCCCGACGAAGTCGTCGCGATCGGTGCCGCGATTCAAGGCGCGATCGCCAAGGGCGATGTAAAGGACATTCTAGTCCTCGATGCCACGCCGCTGAGTCTCGGCGTGGAAACCCTCGGCGGGGTGATGACCACCCTGATCTCGCGCAACACCACGATTCCCACGAGCAAGAGCGAGACATTCTCCACCGCGGCTGATAACCAGAGTGCGGTGACGATTAACGTGCTGCAGGGTGAACGACAGTTTGCCAAGGACAACCGCCTGCTCGGTACGTTTAACCTCGAGGGCATCGCGCCCGCCCCGCGCGGCATGCCGCAGATCGAAGTGACGTTTAACATCGATGTCAATGGCATTCTCAATGTCAGTGCCAAGGACAAGGCCACCGGTAAGGAGAACAAAGTCTCCATCCAGAACTCCGGCGGGCTGAGCAAGGATGAAGTCGAGAAGATGAAGCGCGACGCCGAGGCCCATGAAGCCGAAGACAAGAAGCGTCGCGAGGCCATCGATGTGAAGAACCAGGCCGAGCAGTTGATCTACACGACCGAGAAGGCACTGAAAGACCACGGCGAGAAAGTGGCCGCTGAGGTGCGAAGTGAAATCGAGTCGTCGATCAACAATCTCAAGGATGCCGTCAAGGCCGACGACGCCGAGCGCATCAAGAAGAGCATGGACGCGCTGCAACAGGCAAGCATGAAGCTCGGCGAAGCGATGTACGCGCAGCAACCCGGCCAACCCGGCGCCGCTGCGGGTGCGGCCCCGGAAGCTCAGACCGATCGCGGAACGGGCGACGCCAAGAAGAAGGACGACGACGTCATCGATGCAGAGTACGAAGTGAAAGAGTAAGCGTCGAGCCTCGCATCCAGAAAACAAAATCAGCCGCTACGCTTCGGCGTGGCGGCTGATTTCTTGTTTGTGTGCGGAAAGGCTGCGAAGTTGGTCGCGCTAGAAGTACTGCATGCTGATCGTCAGCTCCGCCCCTTCGGCAGGGAGCGTGAAGATCGATTCCTTGAAAGTCGCCGATCGGAACCGAGGCTTGGGATTATTCGTCACGCCGTACCCCTCCTTCGGAATGCCGAGCAGATTGGTGTCCATCGTATTGCTGTTGTTCTCGTCGTGCAGAACCGACGCGCCATACTCCCCCGGCGGGAGCTGGGCGACGAAGACGATGGTGTCGGTGTCGATTTGAGTCACCTGCCAGTTGACTGACTTGCTCTCGTCGCTGGGGAAGCCGGCTTTGGTCTTAAAAACACCAAAAATAAGCTGCCCGTCTCGGCTGCGAAGGTCTGTCACCTGAATCGTCAACTTCACCGCCGCCGCTTGCTCACCCGAGGGCACGGCGGGTGTGGGTTGTGGTGCGGCGGAAGTGCTCTCCGGCGCACAGCCGCTATCGGCCAGGATTGGCAGCACTGCGAAGAGGGTTGCGAGGAGCCGACCGGCGGGAATTCTGAACATCGCGGGGTATATATCGACAGATGTCGATCAACGCCAGCAACGCCGACGAATCCCCCCTCACGTAACCGCTACAGGCGATGAAAAATCGCCGAAAATTTGTTTGACTTTAACCAAACATAATCCTAACATGTTTTGGGAATTGCAGGCCGTTCCGTTTCACGATTGCGCCCCGGCCGGGTGGGATCAAGCACATCGGCTCCAATTCCTCGCCGGTGTGTGTTACCCGATATGAGGCCAGGTTGAGGGGCCCAATATGGGCTCAATCGGGACTCAACCCGGACCAATCGGGACCGCAACAGGGCCAAACGGGACCCATTTGGAACCAGCCGGGACCCGGTTTTTGGGAGACGACCAACTTCCGATTTCGACAGTAAACCCTTTTGAATGGAGGACTTATGCCGCGACTCCCCGGAACAACCAACGCGCAAACATCTTTTTTACGGTCGCTGCGCGACCAAACCGGCAACCACCTTCCGACAGACTGGCCGAGCGCCGTGGTGATGCGGCGATGGTTGCGCCGGCCGGGTTTTCGCGCTGCGATTCAATCGATCCAGAACGCGCTCGCCGTGCAGGCCGACTTACAACTGTCGGCCGCGGCGGCGGAGGCTGCAGCGAAACTGCGCGATGTCGTCGCGCCTAACACAACGCAGTCGGGAGACGATCAGCCTGAGTCCGACCCAACGCCCACGCACGACGTCGCCGGACTGCTGCGCATCCTCCGATCGGCCCATTTACGCCAACGGTTCGTCCGAAGCGCGGCGGCAGAACAACCTGACGCTGCACCCCCGGCTATTCCAATCGAACGAATCGTTGAACAGGCGGCAAAGCTCGATCCGCGGAGGTATCACGACATGCTGCAAATCCTCAAAGAGTTGAAGCCCGACCAACCGGTCAGCGACGCGATCCGACAGATCGAAGATTGGATCGTCGGCAGAGGGTACCGAACCCGGAACTGATGATCGTGGCACCGGCGCCCGAGAATCTCGGAGAGCTGTTTGAAAATGCGGATGGGTCACCCTGCAACTCGAAATCGACAAGCCGCACCTGCGGCAGCGCGGAGTCGATTGCGACAAGAGGACTTGAACCCAACAGGACTTGGATAATCGACATTCGGTAAGGAACTCTTAGAATGCGTGATGCATGTTAGATCGTAACTTTTCAAAATGGTGGCTCGGGCGGGTGGTGCCCT
Source organism: Phycisphaerales bacterium UBA2421 (assembly GCA_002343075.1). Taxonomy (GTDB): domain Bacteria; phylum Planctomycetota; class Phycisphaerae; order Tepidisphaerales; family Tepidisphaeraceae; genus UBA2421. The sequence goes on from DDRH01000057.1 coordinate 16,011, forward strand.
TTTCCGATGTTCCCCCGGAAAAGCTCGCTGCCGAACGGGAAGCGCTCGCCCGACAGGGTGAGTTTAATCGCAACTACCAGTTATTCATCGAAAAAGCGGTGCTGCCTTACATTGATGCGATCGTTAAGACGCTGGCGCAGAATCGCATCGTACACAGGGTGAGTTCGTGGGGAAACCAGCTTTCGCTGCGCATTCACCTCGCCTGGCGGTGGGGTGAACTGGTGATTACGCAGAGCCACGAAGATTGCGTGAGCTTCGAGCACCACATTATCACCGAAGGCGAGCGCCGCGGGGATGACTCTGCGGAAGATCACACGCATCAATATGACCTGCGCGACCCGCTTCCCGAGAGCGTGGCGTGGACCGAATTGCACTTTTTCCTCACGCGCGTCGCCCTGGACCTGGTGGAAGGCCCGCCCGAGCCGGAGATTCCGCCGGGCGAGGAAGTGAAAGAGTAGGAATACTTCGACCGGATAAAAGCGCAATCGTTGAGACGAGGCACCGCCGACCATGACCGAGATGCATGTGAGTCAAATCGAGGGAATCACGGTGGTAAAGCTCGTCGGCGAGCTGACGCACGTCGGCACGCCCTCGATCGAGCGCGGGTTCATCCTCACCATCGGCGCGCTCGAGCGCGCCGTGGTCGATTTGGCGGGCGTCACGCTCATCACCACCCCGGGCATCACGCTCCTGATCGCCGCCGACCGACAACTGAGGCACAAGGGCGGGATGCTGGTAGTCACCGGCGTCACCGGCATGGTCGAAGAAGTATTGCTCGACCGTTGCCGGCTAGATGCGGTGCTCAACCTCGCCACCGATGTCCCGGCAGGGGTGAAGCTGGCGCTGGGAAAATCGCAGTAGTCGTAACCCCGGCGGGCATTCGGCAGTCATCGAAATTCAATTGCGAGCGTAACTTGATTGAGGTGAACAACAGCTCGCCGCTTGCCCCGCAATCGACATGGCTCATGCGCGGGACAATTTGCGTTCTCGCTGTCGCCCTTTTTGCACCGTCGATCGCGTTCGAGTTCTCGGGGTGGGACGACAACGATGTGCTGGCGCGCAACCCTCGGCTGCTCGATCCGACCATTGAAAACCTTGCGTTCTACTGGACGCATTCGCAGTTCGACCTGTATGTGCCGGTAACGCAAACTGTCTGGTGGATGGCGGCGCTGTTCGCCCGCGCGACTGACGAAGACGGGGCAACCATCCTCCGGCCCGGCGTTTTCCATTCCCTCAATGTGCTCCTTCACGCGCTTGCCGGGCTTGGGTGCTTCGAGTTACTGCGCAAGCTGGTGAAGGAACCTCTGATGGCGCTCGCCGGCGCAGCGATCTATGTGGCGCACCCGCTGCAGGTGGAGACCGTGTGCTGGGCATCGGCTACAAAAGACCTGCTGGCAGGGGTGTTCGGCATAGCGGCACTGGTGGTCCACACCTCGGATATGCCCGGTCGCCGACGGTGGTGGATCGCCACACTCCTGGCGCTGGCGGCGATGCTCAGCAAACCCTCCGCAGTCACCCTGCCGGCGATTGCGATACTCCTCGATACCGGGCTGCGCGGCGTGCCGCTTCGCGCGGCGCTGTTGCGATGCCTGCCGTGGATCATCGTTGCGATCCCTGTCATGGTCGTCGCAAAACTGGTTCAGCAAGGCTATCCGGGGACCGATTACGGCCCGGCGGCGCGGGGTTCGGTCGTGCTATTCAGCCTCGGCTTCTACCTCGTCAAACTCGTCTGGCCGATGAGTCTCGCGTTCGACTATGGCCACACCCCCGCCGCCGTTGTGGAACGATCTTCCTCGCTGCTTCACTTCGCGTTCCTGACTGCGGTGAGCATCGTGTGTGCGGCGACGTGGAAGCGGTATCGACCGCTGTCGATCGGGCTTGGCATCTTCTTCGTTGCAATGCTGCCTGTGCTGGGGTTGCTGCCGTTTGATTTCCAGATTTATTCAACCGTCGGCGATCACTACGTTTACCTCGGCATGCTCGGCGCGGCACTCATCGCAGCGTCTCTCCCTCGGAAGTGCTTCATTATTCTGGTTGGGATTTGTATCGCCGCGATTGTGCTGTCGAGCCAGCAGGCGCGCACCTGGCGGTCGGTCGAGTCCATGGCTCGGCACAATCTAACGGTGAACCCTGGAAGCTGGTCGTCGATGAACAACCTCGCACCTCAACTGGCGAAAGCAGGTGATATCTCTGGCGCGATTTCGCTTGCAGAGAGGGCACGCGCGTTGAAGGACGTGGAAATCACGCGAAAAACCCACGCCGACGTCCTCCTCGCTCGCGCTGAGGCCGAAGCCGCCAACGGCGACCCCGCCGCGGCGATTGCCACCTATCACGAGTCGCTTGCGCTGAACCCGCGCGCCGGGGTCGCCTGGACCAACCTCGCCGCTACCCTTGCCGAAGCGGGCCGGCTTGAGGAAGCGCTGGCCGCCTACGAAAAGGCAGCCGAAATCGACTCGACCGACTTCACCGCCCGAGTCGGCATGCGCGCGGTGAAGGATGCGATGGAAAACCGATGAACCAGGCCAGACCATTCCACCGAAACTGCGCGTCGTCACCGCTAAGCCAGCCGCGACTCGACGTACTTCTGATGCGTGGCAAGATAAGTCTCGCGAATGATGGCTCTTACCTTCGCAGCGTCCGGAAACTTCGCGGAGAAACCGGGCAGCACAGGGTCGATCGCCGACTCCGCCGCGGCGATGAGATGATGGATGAGATCGATCGGATTCTCATCACCCACCGCAATCCGCACCATCGTCGGGCTGATGCCCGCTTCGGCAAGTTGCTGCGCGTTAAGCTCGCTGTGGGTGGTGAGTGCCGGGCATGCAACGATCGTGTTGCTCTGGCCGAGGCTGATCATGTGGCCAAACGTCGGCGACAGGCTGTCGAAAAACCGTTGAAAAACCTCGCGCGGAATCTCGCCAAAATCGGCAGTGAAAAGCGGTGCCGGCATGCCCAGGTGCAGTTGCTGCCGCATCAGCTTATGGTTCGGATCGGTCGGCAGCGCGTTGCAGCGCACCCTGATCTGCGGATGACTCGAAAGAAACTGAGCGAGCACCTGCGTGTTGATCACCTTCGTCAACATGCGCCCTTCGAGTGTCTTTGCTCCCTGCAGTACTTCAAACGCTGCGTCGGCATTCAGCACACCCCCTTTGACGTAGTACACGTTCCAGAACATCGTCTGATCCCAGTTCACGCCGTTCATGCTCTGGCCCTTGGGAATGAACATGTCTTCATTCCGACCGATCACCCCGCCGGCGAGAACGCTTCCCGTGCCGCTGATGTCTTTCGTGTAGCTGTGCATGACGAAGTCCGGCCGCTCGGCGGGGTCTTTGCGCTGCAGGGGCCGATGCAGAAACGGCGTGCCGACGGTGGCATCGAGAATCACGCGCAAGCCGTGTGCATGGGCCGACCTGCAAATCGCAGGAACATCCAGCACATAGCCATGTGGATTGCAAGGCGATTCGAGATAGACGTAAATCTTCCGCCCCTCTTTCAATCGATCGGCATACTTGCCCTGCACTTCTGCCAGCTTTTTCTCGAATGCCGGCGCGTCGTAGCCATCAAAAAACTCGACACCGACATTGAGATTGCCCGGCTTGGCAAACCAGTCATGAATGAGCTGATGCGCCCCGCCGTAGATGTTTCGCGCATGGATAACGATGTCTTCGCGCCCGAGCACATGCGACAAGATACAATCGATCGCTGCCATGCCGCTGCTGAAATTCCACGCCATGTAGTCGGTGGCGTAAGGCCCGCATTCGAGATCGACGATGTAGTTGGCCAGGCTCACGCTCGTGGGGTTGAGAAACCGCGCATACACTTCGAGCAGCATCTCCTTGCCCTGAAACGCATCTTCGATCCACTCGGCACAGGCATAGATGTATGTCGCGGTGCGTGTGATCACCGGCGTGGCGCTGAACATCGCGGTGATATTGTCAAACGGCGAGTAGGGCCCCTTGGCGGTCTGCGAGCTGAGCGAATAGCCCAGGCTCTGATAGGTCCGGCGAGTCGGCTGCTGAAGGTTGTCGATCACCTTGGCGAGCTGGAAGCAGAGGAACTTCTTGGCATTGAAGTAGGCAATACGGTCGGAACGATCGAGCGAATCAATGGTCTGCAGCGTCATCCGCCAGAGGTCGTTCAGGTCGGCGTGCGTTTCGTAAATGCGGCGGGCAATTCGCGCAAGCGTCAGCCCGTACTCGGTGCGCGCGTCGATGCCAAAATGCTGCATCTGCTCGGCCACGAGCGAATCCAAATCCGTGGCAGCACTCGAATTGCGCCGCGGGGAAAGAAGCTTGTACGAATCGATTGGTGAGACATCCATGGAACGGTCCTCCGGACAAAAGAGCGATTCAAGATCGATCCAGTGTACGGATTTCCGATATATTGGAAAGGCGATGAGCCATGCACGGCCGTCCAAATCAAGGGTATGCAGACACTTACGCGGATGCTTGCCATGGTATCGCGATACGGAGTCTCGCGATGCGCCGATGGTTAGCGTCGCAGGTATCGATTCGGCAGATTCTCGAGTGGGGGCACGACTCTCCCCGCCGCCGCCAGAAGCAGCGACAGGTTGGCATAGATGTCAGATTCGGTGCGATGAACCTGCGGGAGCAGGCCCATCTGTGCGTAGGAGATCGGGCTTACATCAAACATCGCCGTTTCCCACTCATACCCCTTGCCCCAGGTAATGCCCGCGAGCCGGATATCAGCGTGTGCGCCGGCATCGAGCAAGAGCCGCATGATCGGCGCGGAGCGGTTGGCATGCGAGTTCACAGTGTGGAACAACGGCGTCTGCCCATTCAGCCCATGCTCGTCGACGGCCGCGGTCGCGTTTACATCGGCACCCGCTTCGATCAGCGCGCGAGCTGCATTCAGATTTCCATACTCTGCTGCAACATGGAGAAGTGTCGCGCCGATCAGGGGCGTGAACGCGGACCGCAATGACGTTCGATGCTGCAACAGAGACGGCGACACCCGCACCGCTGCCGCGACCGCGGCACCATCGTCAAGTAGAACCGGCATCAGAACCGGATCGTCCAAAGTTGCGCCGCGATCAAGGAGCAAACGGATGCAATCGCCGAGTCGATCGGAACGGGTATACTCACCGAGCAGCCAATCAAGCGGCCGCTTGCCGCGGACTGGCAACGCCGCGCTCGCCCCGTCGTCGAGGGCTTGACGAATCTGCTCGACCTGATGGCCCTCGAAAGCGAGTAAAAGCTGTCCGGCGATGTCATCCATTGCACAGGTGCCTTGTAAGACTGCTCTTCAAAAGACGTCTCTTGCAAACAGGACTGACTGATTCAGGTTGCCTGGTAAAACTGCAACCCGTTCGCCGCCGGGTCGTGAAGATGGAACTCTCGCGTGCCCCAGGCTGTATCGCGCACCGCCGAGGAAGGGCTAAGCCCGCCGGCCGCGGCAAAGTCGGCAAACAACGAGTCTACATCATCCACATAAAACCGATAAGTCGGTCGATCCAGCCCCGGCGGAAAGTCGGCGGCGTCGTGCCACTGCAGGTGAAGCTCCACCCCATCGCGCCGAACGCAGGCGTATCTCGGCGCGGCGGGGCTATCAAGAAACACCGAGGCGAACCCGAGGCGCGCAAAAAACGCCACCGATTCGTTCACATCGCGCGCCATCAAAACTGGGTGCACCGCCTTGATCGTTGCTGGCATGGCTAAACTCCTCGGGTCAGAGGCAACTCGGGTCGAACAGTTTGACGTTGACTCACACCAGGCCGACAGATAACCTGATCGTTCACTGGAGGCGTGGCAGAGTGGTTGAATGCGCCGGTCTTGAAAACCGGAGTGCCCGCAAGGGTACCGTGGGTTCGAATCCTACCGCCTCCGTTACTGAACCGTCCTACCGCCTCGGCCGTCGGCCTTTCTTCTTCTGCTCCTTCGGCCGGCGGGTCTTGTGCTTCTTACCGGTTCCGAAATTCGTCCCGCGTTTGCCCTTCTTCTTGGCTGCCTGCGTACCGTGCAACGGGACGCCTCGGGATTGCTCGGCTAGTTGGCTGATGTGCAACCCGAGTTCCCGGCGGGGTAAGTCTACCTTCACGACCACGACTTTCACAAAGTCGCCAATCTTGATGCGTGTCCCCGTCCGCTGCCCGCGGACCAGCCCGCCTCGCTCGTCTACATCCCACCAGTCGTCGAGCAGATCTTCGTAGCGAATCAACCCGTCGACAAGATACTCGCGAATCTGGACGAAAATGCCGAAGTTGGTGATTCCCGTGACCACGCCCGCAAACTCATCGCCGATACGGCCTTGCATGAGCGTGAGGATCTTCACTTGCCGCAGTTCGCGTTCGGCATCTTCGCTACGGCGTTCTGTGAAGCTGATGCGCTTGCCGGTCTGAACCAGATCCTCAACGCTCGGAACATCCTCCGGATCGATGCGCACCCTCTTCCCCGCCCCGCGCGACTTGCCCGCGGGGCTGAACTCACGCGCCCCACCGGCATCGAAGTATGCATCGAGCAATCGATGAATCGTCAGGTCGGCATACCGCCGGATGGGCGAGGTGAAATGGCAATAGTGGTCGCTTGCCAGTGCATAATGGCCGATCGGCTTGGGTGCGTACTCGGCGCGCGTGAGGCTCTTGAGCACCGCGAGATTGATGGCAAACTCTTCCGGCGTTCCCTTGACCGACTTCAGCAGTGCCTGAATCGCATGCCGGTCAAGCACCTTGGGCAATCGATGGCCCGCCACTTGTACAAACTGCCGTAAACGCTCGCTGCCCTGAATCTCAGGCTCGGGATGTGTACGACGGAGGAAGGGGACATTCAGCCGGTCCAACAGCCTTGCGACTGCTTCGTTGGCTTCGACCATGAACATCTCAATCAGTGTGTGCGTGAAGCTGGTGTCTTCGGGCACCGCATCGATCACCTTGCCATCCTGATCGAGAACCAACTCCACTTCCGGCAGATTCAGCACCAACTGCCCGGCGGCGTGACGGCGCTTCTGGATGCGCCTGGCCAGTTCGTCCATCTGCATCAACAGATCGACCACCGCGCGCGGGTAATCGCTGCGCCGGCGCGATCCATCGGGATGGCGGATGTCGTTCTTGCCGTCGATGATGTCTTGCGCCTCGGTATAACGCAGCCGCCGGGCCGACTTGATGATCGTGTTGGCAAATCGGGTGCGAACGGGCTTCGCATCCTCCCCGATCGTGATAAACGCGCTCTTGCAAAGCCGCGGCACGCCCTCCTGCAAGCTGCACACACCGTTGCTGAGCACTTCGGGCAGCATTGGTATCACGAAACCGGGAAAGTAGGTGCTGTTGCCGCGTTTCGAGGCCTCCTCATCGAGCGCCGACCCTTCGCGAACGAAGTAAGAAACATCGGCGATGTGCACGCCGAGTTCGATCAAACCGTCATCGGTCGGCGTGAGTGAAATGGCGTCGTCATAGTCTTTGGCGTCGTCCGGGTCGATCGTGCAGATCACTTCGCGGGTCAGATCGAGCCGGCTGGCCGTTTCCTCCTGCGGATCGAACGTGGCTACGGCGTTGGTCGCTTCGCGCTTGCAGCTATCCGGAAAACTGCTCGGCAGATTGAACTGCACGATGACGCTCTTGAGATCCACATCCTTCTCACCCGCCGCGCCCAGGACTTCGGTGATGACACCCTGCGGGCGCGTGCTGTCGGTGGGCCATTGCGTAAGCTCGACCACAATCTTGGTGCCCGCGCGGATGTGGCGGGTCGCGGCGTCGGGGGTGAGCACCGGCTGGGTGAGGGTGTTGCCGTCCGGGAACATCATCCATTCGCCGTGCACCTTCTGAAGCGTACCCACAAATGTCTGATGGGTTCGCTCGATGACTTCGATCACCCTGCCGGTAAACATCTGTTTACCGTCGCGCTGGCTCCGACTGGTAATGACTGCTGCGACAATATCACCGGTGATGGCCCCGCCGTGATTGCCTTCGGGAATGAACAGGTCTTCGTGGCCAGTCGGGTCGGTCGGGACGACAAAGCCGAAGCCGCGCTTGTTATGGCGGTAGTGCCCGATGATGCGATTGCTGGCCTGTTTCGCCGCCGGCAGCACAATCGCCCCGCCGGCACCGAGGGCCACTCGGCCTTCATGCATCAACTCGCGGAGCGCGTCCCGAAACGCGCCGTAATGCGATTCACCGGCTACATCCAGCGCCTTGGCCAGCTTTCGCGGCCGCTGGGGGCGGTAATTGGGGTGCTTGATAAGATCAACGATGCGAGATGGAAGGTCGTGGGCCACAGTGAGGTGAGTTGTACCGACTCCCGCGGTCGAGCGATACGGCGGGGCTATTCTTGCCTGTGATAAAGCGCAACAACCTCGTCGCGGCGCACCCGATGCAGTTCGTCACCCTGCTTGAGAATGAGCATCTCATCATCCAGCAGGAGCACGCTGCCGCAGAGGTTGAGCGGAGTCATATCAAACTCGCCCGGCTCGCAGACCGCCGTTACCTCGTCGCCAACGGCGAAGTCATCAAACCGCACCACCGACGCCGCCGGTCGATCGGCAATGGGTGCCGCATCCCCCGCCGACAACTGCGCCGCGATAACCGCAGCCGACAAGATCATGAGCATCAACCCGATCTGATTGATCGCATTTCGCACGGCAATTCTCCAAAGCGTCCTTGCTAAGAAGCATGAAGTGTTCGACCTGCTGATTGTATCGGGAAAATGCCGAATGCAACGTCAAAGTTCGCCGGAATGTTGCGCTACCAAGGCCGCGCACTTGCCAGCCTCGGAGTCGCGGCGGTTGAGAATGGGCGGAGCGAGGCTGTTAGAAACACATCAGCCCCCCGCAATCGCTGGAACGATGCTGATTTCGTCGCCCGGCTTCACATGCGTGGCCAGATTGTCGAGGAATCGAATGTCTTCGTCGTTGACATAGACGTTCACAAACCGGTTCAACTCGCCAGGCGACTTAAACAGGCGCTTTTCGATGCCACCGGCGCGGGCTGTGAGTTGACCAAGCACATCGCCGACGCTACCCCCTTCAAACTGCAGCACGTCAGCCCCATCGGTAAAACTCCGCAGCGGGCTGGGGATTCGAACTTTGACTGACATTTTTAACCTCACGCTTCTGTGAACGGATCTTGCAGATGAGTGCTGAACGATGAATCGAGGCATTGCAGCCAATCTCCAGCGTTCACACTTCATCCATTCCTATATCGCTCCCGCCAGCACGGCTTCCTCGATAGAGGCCTTGCCGTTCAGTCGGCGATCAAATTCGTTCAGGCTGGCACCGATTGGCTCGCTATCGGGCAGGCTACCGCCGAGCGTTTCGATGGTCTTCAAGCCATTTCCTGTGATCCCGATGACAATCGACTCATCTTTCGGAATTCGACCCGATTTGATGAGCTTAATCGCCGCAGCGAGCGTTGTTCCGCCGGCGGGTTCGGTCCAGATGCCCTCTGTGGTGGCAAGCAGTCTGATGGCATCGACAATCTCCTGGTCGGTGGCGCTCGCACCATGCCCGCCGGACTGCTTGATAGCGTTATAGACATAGAAACCGTCGGCTGGGTTGCCGATGGCGATGCTCTTGGCAATGGTTCGTGGTTTCTGAGGCACAATCACATCGATATTCTTCTCGATCGCCGTGACCACCGGATTGCACCCGGCGGCCTGCGCGGCATAGAACCTGCTCCCGCCGTTGCTGTCTTCAACCAATCCCAGGTCGATCAACTCCTGATAAGCCTTATGAACCTTTGGCAAGATTGTCCCGCCGGCAACGGGAAGAATCGTGTGCTTCGGCAGTTTCCACCCGAGCTGTTCGGCGATTTCGTAACCAAAGGTCTTGGCACCTTCGGTGTAGTACGGCCTCAGATTGACGTTTAGAATTGCCCAGCCGTATTTGTCGGCGATTTCAGAGCAGAGCCTGTTCACATCGTCGTAATTGCCCTTGATGCGAACGACACTCGGGCCAAACACCTGCGACCCGACGACTTTGCCCTGCTCAAGGTCATGCGGGATAAAGACAAAGCACTGAAGCCCCGCCGCCGCCGCGTGGGCCGCGACGCTGTTGGCTAAATTGCCGGTGCTCGCGCAGCCGACGGTATCGAATCCGAACTCGACGGCTTTGCTGATCGCCACCGAAACGACGCGCTCTTTATAGGAGTAAGTCGGGTAGTTGGCCGAGTCGTCCTTGATATACAGTTCCGAGCAGCCGAGCACTTCTGCAAGCCGATCGGCGCGGCGAAGAGGCGTGTTGCCGGAATGAAAACCCGTCACCGGCTTATCCACCGGGAGCAAATCAGCCCACCGCCAGACATTTCGCGGCCCCGTGGCGATTTTCTCGCGCGTCACAGTTCTCCGCAGCGCGGCGTAATCGTAAACGACCTCATAAGGCCCAAAGCAATCTTCACAAACGTGAACGGCCCGGGCCTCCGACCTGCGGCCACACTCACGACACTGTAAACCTTCGACAAATGACATCTGCGAATACTCCTTTCGCCCGCCGCGACAGCAATCCGGGCAATTGTTCATAGCGAACAGCCCGGCGTGCCGTGGAGGCAAGAAACGCACTAACGCAAAACGCCTCTTCGATAAGAAGAGGCGTCAAGTCGTGTGCGTCTTGAGCTTCCGCTTATCTTTCCCACAACACCAAGACGGGCATCGCAGGAGGGATTTAGCACCGGGCGCAAACTGTGAGGTCATCACACTTTACCGGTTGCTGTGGCTTCATCGGGCCCTAGCCCTCGACCACTCTCGATAAGGAGGCGTATTCAGTTGTGATGAAGATACTATCGACCAGATCGGCGATGTCAACTTGACAACATGATTCATCCGGATGGACGGATGTTTGCCCGGCCGTCAGCGATGGCGATTGCGCGCCTAAGTACTGAATCGAACATCACTTCCGTCAAACGACCGGTGAAAGTGTTCTGCTGGCTGACGTGGTACGAACCCAGTAACGTAACATCGGCAAGTTGCGCGCAAGCGCCGTGAGCGAACTTCGGCTGCGGTAGTTTTGCCTCGGATTCTGCAAACCTACCCGCGATAGCTCCTTGGTCGTGCCGGGCCAGCAGGTCCAGCGAAGCGCGCCAGGCGATTCCACCGAGCGCGAGAAGCACCTTCTTCCCTCGAAGCAGATCAAATTCTCGATCAAGGTACGGCGAACACTCGATCACCTCGCCCGGAAGTGGCTTATTGCCCGGCGGGGCGCATCGAACCGACGCCGAAATGTAAACATCGCGAAGCCGCAAACCGTCATTGCGATGACTCGACGCAGACTGGCTCGCCAAGCCAACTCGGTGCAGCGCGGCAAACAGAAAATCGCCGCTGCGGTCGCCGGTGAACACTCTGCCGGTTCGATTGGCACCATGCGCACCGGGCGCAAGGCCGATGATCCAGATCCGCGCTCGGGTATCGCCGAAGCCAGTGACGGGCCGCGTCCAATATGTTTCATCCGCGTACGCGCGCCGCTTGGTCAGGCCGATGCCCGCGCAGTACATTCGCAAGCGCGGGCACCGGGTGCAGCTTTCGATTTGCTGATTTAAGCTCTTCCATTCGTCGCGGTGTGCCACGAAGGCACTTTACCGCGCCGCGGCAGTTGCACGATACTTATCGCTTTGCCGAACTACTTTCGGTGCCATCACTCCGCAGGTGCTGCGGAGAAGTCGTAAGTGCCGACTGAACCGTCGGCTCTGCTCCAGACCAGCGTGCCGACAATGCGGCTGTTCTGAAGCACGCCATTCCAGACGACCACACTCTCGCCGTTGGCAAGCGTGGTTGTGAACCCGGTTGCGGTGGCGCTGAGCGGCGTCAGGGTGTACTCCGACCGGCCATAGCCCATCGGCCCGAATGCCTCGGCGGTGAAGAAGCCGTCTTCTTCGAAAACCATCAGGTCGTTAAAGGCGAACTTGCCTGCCTGAGCAGTGGGTTGATCCGGTGTTACCTGCACCTGCCAGACACGGAGAAACGGCGCCGCGTTACCGTCTTCGCCTGAATCATCGCCGGCAAGGCCGGTGTTTGATGGGGCCAGCGCCGCCGCAACAGCTACCACTGCAGAGAACAATCGCTTACGACTCGTTGTGCAGATCATATCAGCCTCCGAAGCACCGGTTAAACGCCTGGGCCGGTCTCTGGATGATCTACGATATATCTCGCCCGCGTGCATCAGATTCGGGAGGCACTCGCTGGCGGCCCAGCGTGTCTGCGAATGCGGCAGGCAGCGTCCCATATTCCATGCTCCTGCTTCAAAAGGCGGGCAAAACTGGAGGAAGAAACGCCCAATAATGCCGCCGCGGGGGACACCTTGCCGTCGGCAGCTGCGAGGAGATCAAGCAGGTGCGCCGCGACGCGTGCGAAAGCGATGTTTTTCACGTTCACCCGCACCTGACCCGCGCCTTTGAATGCGGCCGCCCATTCCGGGGGCTGATAGAAGGGTTTCTCAATCGTCGTCCGCATTGCCGCGGCGATCTTAAAGCGCAGCCGATGCAGCGCGCGTACGCGATTCTCCGCCTGCGTGCGGAAATCGCTGCTCTGCGCTTCAATGCCGGTGGGCGTGTGGATGATCGTCGCCGCGGAAGAAGTCTTGTTCCGCTTCTGCCCACCCGGCCCGCCAGACTTGAAGAAACTGACGCGGCACTCGCGCAGAAGTGCTTCGTCATCTTGTGCGAGAATGGCGTCGGTGGAGCGATTCATCGTTCAGCACCGGTGAGCGACATCGTGAGCACGCCGAAGCAGATCGTACAGGGCGGGCAACTGCCTGGCCGGGTCGCATAGCTCTCTGGCACGCGCGGGTCCGCGGCTTGCAAAGTCGTCGCGCAGCGCCTTTGACTCGATCGCGCGCGTCAGCGCGTTGGCGAGGGCATTAGCGTCACCTGGCGGGGTTAATAACCCGAAGTCGGGTGAGAGAATCTCTGCCCCCCCGCCGTGGTTGGTTGTGATGACCGTCAGCCCGGCATCCAGCGCTTCAACGAATGTCAATCCAAACGGCTCGGGCGCGAGATTTGGCTGGCAATGAATATCCGCTGCGGCCAACAGTGAAGAGACGTCACTTCGCTGCCCGAGCAGCCGGAGGCGAGAATCAATTCCGCAACGCCGCGCCTCATCCAGAACTGACTGTTGGAATGCCACTTCCTGCGGCCGCTGTGGCCCCCCGGCGATCCACATGTTCCAAGGTACTGGCTTTTTGAGCTGCGCAAGCGCTCTAAGCAAGATCAAGTGGCCCTTGTACGGTTCCCAGCGGCAGGCCATGATGATGACGACCGCGCCGTCGCAGGTGTCTAAGGCGGATCGCAGCGTTGCGCGAGTCGATGGCGCGGTGCTCGATGTTACCCGCGGCGACGGCAGATAGACGGTCGCCACATCAGCGCCACAAAACGCCCCGCCGGGCAGCTGACCTGCCGTAAACCGGCTGTTGGCCAGCGCAAGATGCGTGGGAACCGCCATCGCCCGTCGTTCCAGCCAATGCATGCCACGCACGGTGTCATGCATGAAGATTGCCCGCACTCCCGTAGCCGCCTGAAGTACCGCATGCGGCCAGCAACCGTGCGAAACGGTCACGTCGACCGACCGCTTGGCGATGACGCGTTTCACCCTCCGCCGGGTGGCCCATAGTGTCCACGGGCGGGCGAATCGTGCTGGGCCGATATTCTCGACATCCGCCCCCAGCGCACGCAGCCGGCGCGACAGTTCACCTTCGTAGCAAACCGCAAACTGCGGCCGCATTTCCGGGCAGAGGGCGCGTTGCTCCCAGAGCGTAATGAGAAACCGTTCAACACCACCAAACAGATTCCCTGCACAGACGTGCAGGACGTTGAGCGGGGCTGCGGATGATGGAACTGCGGATTCGCCCATGACCTAAACGCAAAGCCCGCGACTGAAATCGCGGGCCTTGCTTTCAATTGATTCTAACCTGCTGCTTCCATTCACACACGCTGCTTCAAACGCAGGTGCTGTTCCACCGGCGGGCGGCCGATGGGGTAATACTGGAAGCCGTTCTCGCGCATTACATCGCGGTTCAGGCAGTTGCGGCCATCGAAAATGATCGGCATGTTCATCGTGGCGCTGATTTTCCGGAACGGAAGCGTCGTGTACTGCGGCCAATCGGTGCATAGGGCAACCGCATCCGCCCCGGCGGCGGCGGTGACGGGATCGGCGCACCACTCTACCTTGTCGCCGAACAACTGCTTCATGTTATCCATGCCCTTGTAGTCGTGTGCCTTGACGCTCGCGCCGCGCTCCAGCAGATAGGTGATGACGTCAATCGCCGAACTTTCGCGGATATCATCGGTATCGGCCTTAAACGCCAGGCCCCAGACGGCGATGGTCGCGTCCTTGATCGGACGGCCAAGTTTTTCCTGAATCTTGTCCACAAACCGCTTCTTCTGATTCTTGTTGACGGTTTGAATGGCGTTGACGAAGAGATTGTCATAGCCAGCGTGCTTCGAGATGTGCTCCATCGCTGCAACGTCTTTGGGGAAGCAACTTCCGCCGTAACCGCAGCCCGCACGGAGAAACGCCGGGCCGATTCGGCTGTCGCTGCCGATGCCCTTGCGAATGTCTTCCACGTCGGCGCCGTAATGTTCGCAGAGAATCGTCATCTCGTTCATGAAGCTGATGCGCGCCGCGAGCATGCTGTTGGCGGCGTATTTAGTCAGTTCGGCACTCTCCCAATTCATGGTGATGAAGTTTTCTTCCTGCTCGACGAGGGTGTCGTAAAGCCGGCGCATCATTCGAAACGCCTCAGGGCTTTCGCCGCCGATGACGATCCGATCGGGCCGCAGGCAGTCGGCGACCGCGGTGCCTTCTTTCAAGAATTCGGGGTTGCTGACGACGGCGACATTCGCCTTGGTCTGCTGCTTGAGAAAGTTGTGGAGCTTGCGATTGGTTCCCGCAGGGACGGTCGATTTAACCACGATCGTCGTGAGAAACTCGGTGTTGAGTTCGGCCAGCGCGTCACATACTTCCTTGCCCGCGCCTTCGAGAAATGACATATCCACCGTGCCATCGGCCTTGGGTGGCGTGCCAACGCAAAGGTAAACTACCTCGGCATCCTTCACCGCCGATTTTACATTGTCTGTGAATGTGATCTGCCCGCTCTGTTGTGTCTCGCGGAGCAGATCGTGAAGGCCAGGCTCAAAAATCGGGCACTCCCCGCTGAGGAGCATCTTGAGCTTCTTAGCATCCTTCTCCACTCCACGCACGGTGTGACCCGTGTGCGCCAGGCAAACGCCGGTGACCAGACCTACATAACCACAGCCGATGATTGTCACGTCCATAACGAGTCCTTATCTTGCACTTTCATCCAAAGAGTCGGGCCGAAGAGTATAGCCGATCGTCCGGCTCCCGGGCAGCCCGTCTGTATCGAGTACATCGGTCAAACGGGAGGGGGACTGACCTTTGAACCGAAACCATTTTTCCGGTGAGTCAGGCGGGTTAGACGGGGCGCAGCTCTTCGGCGACGGCGGGTCGCACTTCCAGCACCCCGCCGTCGTCGATTGGGGTCAGGGGCTTGGCTGTTGCACCTTCGCCTAAAGTATCTTCGTCAAAGGGTTTAGGTCGATCAACGACGACCGTCCGCTCGTGCACCATCCCCATCTTATAGGCCGCAACGATGATCGAACCGAAGATGACCAGATACGTGGCAACCGCGTAGCGGGTGCGAATGAACACCATCGCCGTGCCGAGCAGCACAAAACCGATCGCCAGCGCATAACTCAATATCACAGCTTGCTTTACAGACAGGCCCCGCGCCACCAACTGATGATGCAAATGCTGCTTGTCGGCCGAAAACAGAGGCCGACCATTAACATAACGTCTTGCAAATGCTAGACTTGTGTCCAAAATCGGCAGGCTGAACATCACAAGCGCCGCCAAGGCCCATCGACTGTGCACTTCTGCCAGCAGGATAATCATCAGCCCGCAGGTGAATCCGAGGAACATGCTCCCGGTATCGCCCATGAAGATGCTCGCCGGGTTGAAGTTATAGGGCACAAACGCGACCACCGCCGCCAGCAGTGCCAGTGCCAGCACGACGCGAGCCGCATCCCAATTGGCCCCAGCACCATCGCCCCACATCGCAAGGTTGACCGCGAGAATGCAATAGCCAAAAGCAACGATCGTCGTCACCCCGCCACAAAGGCCGTCAAGCCCGTCCATAAGGTTGGTCGCGTTGCAGCAGAATACGATGATCGCAACCACCAGCGCGCAGCTAGTCGATACCACGACCCACTCCGGCACAATTCCCGCGTCCGGCCAGCCAAACCAGTTAAACGTGCGAAGCGCGATTGGCTTCAGAAATGGCAGCGTGGCCTGTGTTCCGACGCCGTTCATCAGCAACAGTACTGCCGCCAACACCTGCCCGCCGATCTTGGTCGATGCGCGAATGCCGCGGGTATCGTCGAAGAGGCCAAGGAGCACGATCACGGTTGCGCCGACCACAATGCTCCATGGGATCACCACATGCAGATCAAGCCCGGGTGCGGCGCGATGCATATACAGAAACTGGCTCATCGCCAGCCCGCTGATCCAGCCGAGAAACACCGCAACTCCGCCGAGGTAGGCGACTGGTTTCCGGTGCATCTTTCGCACGCCGTCGGGTTTATCGATGATGCCGTAATACGTCGCCACACGCCTCATGACGGGCGTAAAAATGAAGCTAATGATGAATGCGGCGTAAAAAACAAACACATAAGGCGATAGAACATCGTCCACCGAAAATGCCGGGGTGGTGACAGGAGGGGAAGCTTGCGACAACAACCAGATCGGCATGAGTCTTAAGGCAAAAAAATCGAACACGCCGCCGACCAAACTGGGCCGGTGGGAACGCGCTCGGCGATGACAAAAAGCCTACCCGCAGCGAGATAAACTGTCTATCGACCGAAGGTTAGCGATAATTTAGCCTCATCCGGGCCGAACCAGCCGGCCTGCGGGTGGGCCGATAATGTCGTTGTCTTGAAAGACCGTTCTTCCACGCAAAATCATCTGCCGGACCTTGCCGCGAAAGCGCAGCCCGACAAACGGGCTTAGCTTGTGACGATCGAGCAGCATTTCCCGGGTCAGGGTGAAACTCTCACCCAGATTCACCAATGCAACATCGGCATCAAATCCAAGTTCGAGCACACCCTTGCGCAGAAGCCCAAAACGGCGTGCCGGGTTACTCGAAGTCACGCGGGCGATCAGCGGCGGCGGGATGAGATGAGCCTGTGTCGTCAGCGCGGCGCGGGTCGATTGAACGCCAGCCACACCACCCCAGACATCAAAGAAATTGCTCGAACTCTTCATCGATAAAGGTGCCGGCGAGTGGTCGGACGCCACAATATCGATCCGCCCCTGCGAAAGATGGTCCCAGAGCGCCTTCTGATCTTCCGGCGAGCGCAGCGGCGGAGCACACTTTGCCAACGCGCCAAGATTTACCGCATCATCGGCCGACAGCACAAGATAATGCGCACACGTTTCGCATGTGACATCGACCCCTTCCTCGCGTGCCCGAGCCACCAACTCCACGCCGCGACTCGTGCTCACATGTACAATGTGCAGCGGACACTGCGTCTCCCGCGCGATCGCAATCGCGCGACCAATTGCTTCATTTTCTGCAACCTGCGGTCGTGATCGCAAATACTCCCGAACACCCGCGAGATTCTGCCGCCGGGCCATCTCTCGCAGGCCTGCGGTGATCTCGTGATTCTCGGCATGCACGGCGACGATCAGCCCGAGTTGGCGTGCCAGCAACATGCCCTGAAAGAGCGCCCAGTCATCGGCACGCGCGAAATCGTCAATGCCGCTAGCACACATGAACGCCTTAAAGCCAACCACACCTCGGGCTGCGAGTTCTTCCAGGCGGTCCAGATTTCCTGGGGTGAGGCCGCCCCAGATGCCAAAATCAGCATATGACTTACCTAGGGCGGCACTGCTCTTTGCGTCAAAGCTCGGCCCGTCGAGGGTAGGGGGCGAACTGTTCAAAGGCATATCAAAAAATGTCCCGCCGCCCCCGGCCAGCAACGCGGCAGAGCCGGTATCAAAGCCTTCCCAATCGGCTCTGCCCGGGTCGTTGAAGTGAACATGAGGATCGACCCCCGCCGGGAACACATGCAGCCCCGCAGCGTCGATTTCCAGCTTGCCCTTGCCAGAAATGCCAGGCGCGATTTCAACGATCGACTCTCCATCGATGGCAACATCGGCCACGGCTTCGCTTTGCCGCACGACTGTACCGTTGCGAATCACCAGGTCGTAGATCAAGGCTCAACTCCCCCGGTAAGTCGAATAACTCCAGGGAGACACCAGCAGCGGCACGTGGTAGTGCGCCTTCGCATCCGCCACCGAAAACACAATCGGCACGCGGTTGAGAAACTTTCGGGCGTCGGGCGACCGGCGTTTTGCGAAATAGTCGCCCACATAAAACAAGAGGACGTAATCCCCCCGGCGGACCGACTTACCTTCCAGCAGAGGGTCGGGCAGGCGGCCATCTGCATTGGTGCGCGCCGATTTGATCAACGTCAACTTTGCACCCTCCGCCCGAAACAGTTCCAGTTTCATTCCCGCAGCCGGCCTCCCGGCGGCGGTGTCCAGCACATGCGTCGTCAGCTTTGCAGGCATAATGATTCCGATCCCATCGCATAAACCGCGTCGACCGCCGGCGCTTCAACTTCGGCGCACGGTGCCGGTGATCATCCCAAAAGGCTCGGTCGTCGGCACGAAAACCTCGTTTGCATTCTTCAATCCTAACGGTTCAAGGTTAAAGGCGATCCGGTGCTGATTCGGCAGTTGGAGTTCGATCTCGCTGATCGAAGCTGTCGCGGACAGCGCCGCCTCGCCCATTGCGTACAGAGTCTGCTGAACCGCCAGCGACTTGTGCGAACTGAAAGTCTCGAGTATCGCCGTCCGAATCCGATCATAGACTTGCGACCACTCCTGATGATGCCCTGCATACTTCCAGGTCGCCCGAATCGTGGTAGCAAAGATTCGATCGGTGGTATCAACCAGCGTCGTGAACGGGTCGCGAATGAAATCGACGAATCCCGAATCAGTCGTTTTGAGCACGACAAGATCCTCAATACCCCCGCGCACTTCGATCGCGTTGCGACTTCGCGTGACAATGCAAATACGCTTCTCATCACCGCCGGAGGAAAATGCCCATGCGTGCGGCTTGCCGTTTGATTCAATTCGCTGCCACCTGCTCTCTCGCAGCGTGACTGTCGCCGAAGTGCAATGCGGGATCTGCTTGTGGTTCATGAAGTGGTCGCACAGATGCAGCGCAAAGGCCTCCACACTCTCGAGCGGATGGGACGATGCGAGTGCATACACTGTGTTCTTAATCGTATCTGTCGGCAACACGCCACTGTTATCGCCGGTGAGGTAACACGCATCGAACTGTCCGGCAAGCAGAATGTCGGCCGAAATTTCCTTGAGTTCATGACGATCAGGAAGCCGGGTCACCTTGGTGAGGCGCACCTGCGATTTTCCATACGCGTTTTCAGAAAGCTGTACGTTCATTAGTCTTCCTCGATCAAATCGACCAGCCGAAGGTAAGCGATCTTCTGAATCTCATGGAGTGCCGCCTCGACTTCCTGCTCTGCTGAATGGCTAAGTCGGACCGGAAATGCAGCGAGAATCGCGGCCTTCTTGTTCTCCCGGGCACAAATCACAAACGGGAATCCAAATTTTTCACGATATTCGGCATTAAACCGCGCAAACGCGGCAACCTCCGCCGGCGCAAGTTCCATCAGCCCCGCCGCCGACTGTTCGCGGGTGCTTTCGGGGGTTAGCTTGCCTTGTTGTGCGAGCTTTCCGACAAGATCGGGATGTGCGTTGATGAGTTCGAGCTTCGCTTGCCGATCGGAGACAATCACTGCATCGCACATGCACTCATGCAGATGTTGAACGCTGGAGAATGGCCGGCGTGACCAAGCGCGTTCGGCGATCCACGGCGAGTGCTCCCATGCGCCACCGACCAAGCCGACAAACTCCTGAAGATCGGCGCGATTTAGCTGTGTGAGTCGGATCGCTTTCACTGCCAGCGGTTGCTGAACAACCTCGCACACGATTCGCGCCGCCGTCGCGATGTCCTCCACTCGGCTGAACTCGGCGGGGTTATGGCTGATTCCATCCTTGCTGGCCACGAAGAGCATTGCCGCCGGGACACAGAACGAGAGAATCGCAGCGTCATGCAATGCCCCGCTCGTGGTTTGGCCCATTGTGTCGACACCCGCCCGCCGGGCGCCGTTCCGGATCGCCTGAATCACCGCGGGATGCATTGGCCTTGCGGGTAGAGATTCTGTTTCGGTAATCTCGTGCGCGAGCCTTCGTTCGTCGCAAATGCCTGCGATTATCCCACGCAAGACGCCGTCACATTGGTTGATCATCGCATCGGTGCTGCTGCGCAGATCGATGGAAAATGAGACTTTTCCGGGAATGACGTTAATGGCATTGGGTTCGACGGTCATTCGGCCCACGGTCAGCACGGTGCCGGGTTGCTCCTCGGCCATCGCCTTCGCACACGCCTCCATGCTCGCCATCACCCCCGCGGCGGCGGCGAGGGCATCCTTTCGGTAACTCATCGGCGTACTGCCAGCATGATTCGCCTGCCCGGCGATCGTCACGATGTACTGCCGGCGACCGTTGATAGCCGTCACCACCGCAACGGGAACCGACTGCTCCCACATCGCCGGGCCTTGCTCTGCGTGAACTTCGATGAAGCCGCAGTAATGATCAGGATTGATGCGATCGGACTCGATTCGACTGGCGTCCACACCATATGGCGCGCCGGCCTCGAGATAGTCTTGGCCGTGCCGATTGCGAAGTGCACACAGGGCCTCTTCAACCAAAGTACCGCACCACGCCCTGCTGCCCAGCATGCCGAGGTTGAAGGTCGTCCCCTCTTCTTCCGCAAAGATGATCAGCTCCAGCGGAAGCGTGGTCCCCGCATCACTCGCGGCGCGAAGCAACTCCAGCGGCACGACGATGCCGGCAACGCCGTCAAACTTTCCCCCGTTGGGGACCGAATCGATATGAGAACCCGAAAGCCACGCCCTGCTATCCCAGGAAATCGCTTTCTGGCGAATGTGAACATTTCCCGCGGCATCAATGCGGTGCTTGCAGCCGGCGCGGGCTGCCTGCTCCACAACGTAATCGCGCGCCGCGGCCCACTGCGCAGTGAAGGTAGGGCGACTGTGGCCGGCACCGGGCGTTTCGGTCATCGCAGCGATGACCTCGATGTCTTGCGAAATTCGTTCGGAGCTGATTTGCATAACGTGACACAGGCGTCTCGCCCGTGTCGGCGATACGCCCACGCTACTTCACTTCCCAAACTTCTCTCGCCATTCCCTGCCCGTCTGTTCCATTCTGCTGTTTGCGCCGGTGCGTCGCATCCGGTGCAACGTGGGCATGCCGAGTGCAAACTCCTGCATCCAATCGCGGGCGAACTCACCTTGTTCGGTTTCGGCGAAGATCTGTCTGATCGCATCTTCGTTGATGACGCGCGGGCCACGCGTGCGGATGGCAAACTCGCATGTGCGGCTGCAACCTCCACTTACATACGCTTCGATGCCGATTTCGTCCATCACATCAATCACGCTCCGCAGGCTGCGAATCGCCTTGGCATAGGCAAAGCTCGGCGGATAGCCGTTCTCGACCATCGTATTGAAGCACGCCTTCATCAGCGCAATCGCCCCGCCGTAGAGGATCTGCTCTTCAAAGTTGTCCCCTTCGGTTTCGTGCTGAAACGACATCTCCACCACGCCCGCGCGCGTGCTGCCGACGGCCTTGCTGATCGCCAGCGCGATCTTGAGCGCATCGCCGGTTGCGTCATGATCCACCGCCACGCAGCCGTAGATTCCTTCGCCCTTCAAGTATTTCTCGCGAACGAACTTTCCGGGCGCGTTGGGGACAAACAGCGCGCTGTTCAGATCTTTCGGCACCGCGATTTGCCCATAGAGCACATTGAACCCGTGGCAAAAAATCACCGTCTGCCCGGCGCGCAAGTGCGGCGCAATGTCCGCCTTCCAGATCGGTGGCTGGGCAGGGTCGGCCAGTTCGATCAACAGAATGTCGGCGCGTTTCGTCGCGTCAGCGATTGAGTAGGCATCGAAGCCGTCCTCTTTCGCATCCTCCGCACTTCGCCCGGTGCCGATGATGATCTTGAAACCGCTGTCGCGCGCGTTGGCAGCTTGTGCCTTACCTTGAATGCCGTAACCAATCACGGCGATGACTTTCCCATTCAGGATCGACGCATCAACATCAGCGTCCCGATAGATTTTTTCGTTCATAGTGCGCAGTGGGCAAGCGGTGGCGGGTAGGTCGCAATCGCACTTCTGCCGACTGCCCTCTGCCAACTTAAAGCCCAATCTCCCGGTTTACGTCCTTATAGTAGATATACTTCGCGGGCTGCTCGCCGGTTGCATAAAAGCTCTGCGGGCAAAACGGACCCATCCAGATGAAATCGTCTTTCTGCACTTCCATCCACTCATCGCCCAACTGATAGACACCCTTGCCCTGCAGAAACAGCAGGCCGTGCTCCATGACGTGCGTTTCGACAATCGGCAGGCCAAAGCCGGGGGTGAACGTGAAAATGTTCATCGCCATGTCGAACTGAAGATCGTCGGGCACGAGGGTTTGCAGCTTGATCTTGTCAGTCTCCGCCCAGGGTTCCGCAACGACCTCATGCTCATTGCCGTGAAGGGCACTGAACAGCGGAATACCGGGTGAGGGCTGATATCGCTTCTGAAAGATCATCAGACGCATAGGCTCGCTTGCACAAAACTCGTTGGCAACCCGCGGCGGAGTAAGCGAAAAGCTCCCAGCCACGATCTGCCGCTTGGCGCGCGTCCCTTCGCGATGTTCGCCTTTGCCGCTCACGACATAGCAAAAGGTCTCAATCCGTTCGTCGGCAGGAAACTGCCCACGCCCCCCCGCGGGGAGATCGATGAGGAATTGAGCGAAGTTCGCCCCCAAAGCCGGCGATGCCAATACGCGCACTTCGGCATCGGGCCACGTTGGCAACTTTGAAAATGGATATCCCTCCAGCGGCATAAGTGCGTATCGCTGGGAAACCCGCGCGCGGGAATGGACTAATGCTGTGTGGGGGCGCATAAATTTATCGAGTCTGCCTACATTTACTCGAAGTTAGCTCACGGAAACAGGTCAATGATCTGAAAACGCTCAACATCGACCAGCCCTCGGTCGGTGAGTTTAAGCGAGGGGATGACTTCGAGCGCCATAAAGCTCATCGCCATCATCGGGTCGGCCAGGGTCGAGCCAAGCCCGCGGGCGGCGGCGATGCAGCCGGCATATTGGTCGCGCACCTCCTCGATCGGCGCCTCGCTCATCAGACCAGCAACGGGCAGCGCGAGGGTAGCCACCACATTTCCACCGACCGCCACGGCCAAACCCCCGCCCGTTGCCGTCGCGGCGCGCGCCGCGGTCATCATGGATTCGTCGTCGGCCCCGATCACGACGAGGTTATGATGGTCATGCGCCACCGTCCCGGCAATCGCACCGCGCTGCAGTCCAAAGCCCTTGATGAACCCCAAGCCCACATTACCGGTGCCACGGTGCCTCTCGATCACCGCCATCTTCAACACATCCTGAGTTAAGTCGGCGACGACCGCGCCATCTCGCACCGGCAGAACGCAAACGAGGGGAAGCGTGACGAGCTGATCTGGAACCGCGCCGATCACACGCACGCGCTCCGATTTTGCCGCGATGCGCAAGTCAACCGCATCCCAGTGAATGCTGCACGCCGCAATGTGGCCCGCACCATCGGCGCTCGCCGCCGCCGCCCGCCGCCCCGCGGGGAGGTTCATGGTATCGGGAAGCAGGCGGCAGTCGCGTGCTACGAGACGGCCCGAAGAAAACACCATCCTGGCCACGGGGTTGGACAGCTCATCAAACACCATCAGATCAGCGAAACGACCCGGCGAAATCGCACCGCGGTCGTGCAGGCAGAACCACTCGCTCGGGTTGAGCGTGACCATTCGAAAAGCCTCAACCGGATCGACTCCGGCGGCAATGATCTGGCGAAGCGCGTAATCAATACCTCCACCAGAGAGCAGATCGGCGGGCTGGCGGTCGTCGGTGCAGAGGCAAATCCTTCGACTATTGCGAGAGTTAATCAGCGGTAACAGTGCGGCGAGGTTTCGAGCGTTGCTCGCCTCGCGTATCAGCACATACAGGCCCCGGGCGAGTTTTTCCCGTGCTTCTTCAACGGTGACGCATTCGTGATCGCTGCCGACCCCCGCTGCCACATAGGCATTGAGGGCGGCCCCGCGCACGCCGGGCGCGTGGCCATCGATCGGGCGTCCCCGGAATGCGGCGATTCGCGCGAGCATCTCGGCATCACCATTGATGACTCCCGGGAAATTCATGACCTCTGCCAGACCGTGCGCAGCTTGCGTGGCGCGAAGTTGCGCCAGATCGGCAGCGCCCAGACTCGCGCCGCCGGTGGCCATGTGCGTCGCCGGGACACAACTTGGGGCGTTTACAATGACATTGAGGGGCAGGCCACGGCTCAACTCGATCATCAGTTCGATGCCCGCGGCGCCGGCGACGTTGGCTATCTCGTGTGGATCGGTCACCACCGTCGTCACCCCACGGGGAACAACCGCCTTTGCGAACTCCGGCGGGGTACACAGCGAGCTTTCGATGTGTACATGGGCATCTATCAGCCCGGGCGCAACAAATGCGCCATTGAGATCGATCGTCTCATTTGCGCGATACCCCGGCCCGATTCCGGCGATACGGCCATTAGCAATCGCAATATCAGCCAGCTCAATCTCGCCCGAAAATACATTAACGATGCGCCCGCCCCGCAAGAGCAGGTCGGCGGGCGCTTGCTGACGGGCGACGGCGAGTAGTTCGGAGTGCTTTGCGTTCATTCCGGATCGATCAGTAGCGAGCATAGGTTCAGAGGTGCGAACCGCGAAAGCTTATCGATTCTCCGTCTGATCATCCAGCAGCTTCGGTTCAAGCCCCTCAATCTCCGCCAACGATTTGCCAGCGATCCCCTGCAAATCGCCATACATTCCGGCGGTGGAATCGATGACGGCGTGTAACTGCGCTTCGCGCTTGGCCCACTGCTTCGATATAAACTTGCGTTCTCTATCAAGGTCGTCCCGCATCTCGGAAAATTTCTCGACGATCGCATTTACCCGCTGCCGAAATCGCGGCCCGGTCAGGTAATGATACACCAGTTCCATTTTTGTCTGCTGCCCTTCGCCGGCCTGACGGGCGGCGGCCAGATCGAGCATTCCCTGCCTCAACGCCACCGCCACCGGAATGGCGCAGCGAGGCTCGATGACCCATACGCCGTCGATAAAATCAAACCCGTCGCAACCCTTCGGCACCACGGTCGAGACGATTGCGCACAATTCGGCCTTTGCGGCGCGCTGATCGCCGCGCAATTTTGCCAGCCAGCCGTCGCTCCAGGCCTTGGTGCGCTTGGACTCCCATAGGATCGTGCCAGCCGACTGCCCGAGCGGGGAGAAAACCTGCTGCAGGACATCGCCGCCGAACTCTCCTTTTGGCACAGGTGCGATGGTGTCATGCGGGAAACGGGACTTCAGAAGTGATTCTAATTGAAGCTCGAGCGCTTCGCCCTGTGTCTGCTGCGAACCCTGCTCGGCTTTGCGTCGCAGGTCCTCGATCTGCTTGGCCATCGAGGAGATGGTCTGTTCCTTTTCCAAGACCTTCAGGTGCAGTGAATCCTCGGCTTCCTTTTTCGCCTTGGCCCGCTCGGCGGCTAGCGATTCATCAATGCGCTTTTGAACCATCAAATCTGCCTCGCGCAGCTTATCATCCAGCGCGCGCTCCTTCTCGATTGCCGCTGCCTGCGCTTTCTGGGCTTCTGCGAGCTTGGCCTTGTTCTGGCTGAACTGCTCATTCAGTTCTGCGAGTTGCCTGGCCTTGGCCTCAAACTCGTCGGCCATCGACGCGCGTGCCTTTTTCAGTTCATCCGCGGCAATCCGCTCGCGCTCGCTCTTAACCTTTGCCGCCACGTTTGCCTCGAGTTCCCGCTGCGCCGTTTCGAGGGTTGCCTGCTGCTGCTTAATGGCCGCCTCGCGCTGCGCCATCTCCACTGTTTGGCGGGCGAGCTTTTCCTCGAATTGCCTGCGAGTTGATTCGACGATTGGCGCCGCCAGCGATTCATCCAA
This sequence comes from Phycisphaerales bacterium UBA2421, assembly GCA_002343075.1. Lineage (GTDB taxonomy): Bacteria > Planctomycetota > Phycisphaerae > Tepidisphaerales > Tepidisphaeraceae > UBA2421. The sequence continues at coordinate 42,082 of DDRH01000057.1, forward strand.
TCGGAACGCGTGCTGACATTTCGGACAGGTGATGTTGGGCTGGTTCATTCTAACTGCGAGTCTGACAAAGCCGGGCAAGAATGGCAACGCCCGACTCCGCGCCAGCGCACTCACAGCCGCGTGGGCCTCGCAACGGTTCTGGTAAAAAACACCCCGCACCGAAGCGCGGGGTGTCAGGCTTGAGGATCGCACCGCAAAGTCGTCCGTTAAACTGACTCACGGTGCAACCACTTTGATGTCTCGCTTGTTACCGTCGCAGCACTTCCTGCTCCACTGCCAGACGTGCCCGCTCGGCATCCGATTCAGTACCGCGAATGGTGGCGGCGAGGTTCCCGCCGCGCATGAACGCGGCCAATTCTGCCTCGTCCACATTTTCGATTGACTCTTTCCCAACGAACGGCTCGATGACTTCGCCGGTCGGGTCGGCCGACTCGTCGAAAGCCACAACATAAATCACCCAGACTTGAGCGGCTGCGTTCATGGAGACTCCTTACTCTTACTATCTATACGGAGTGTCTCGTCCTAAGAACACTCTTGCACTTGGTTGCTTCAATACATATTCGGATAAACACGCCCGCCGGTTTCGACAAATCCGTGAAGCTTCGTAAAGCGTCCGACCTTAGCGTCCCGTAGCGGGCGTTATCTGCGTTACAGTCACCTCCGGCTGCACTTCTCACCTGATAACACAACACATTATACGCCGGTGGAGGCCTATAAGATCGATTCCGCCGAGATTACCCAAACCACCAGACTGCCGCCTCATGCAGGACACAGCTCCGCGCCCGGGTAGCGAGGTACTTATGCGCCATCGGTTTCAAACCGAAACAACCTGAACCGATTCCACTTTGCGGATATTGCCCGCATCCTGATAATAGCCAAGACCTTCGCTGCAGAGTTCGAGGTATAAATTGTTTGAAATGTTCTACAGATTCATCGCGCATTTGATGGCTTTCACCATCGCGCTTACCGCCGTGGCACAAACTGCTGCTGCGTGCCCGAAGTGCCGGGTGGCGACCGCCGATCTCGACGAGCAGTCAATCCTCGCCAGCCCCGATGCAGCAACGCAACCGGGCGACGCGACCGCACGCACAGGCGCGTTTCGCGGATTTTCGTTTGCGATCGGCGTCGATGTTCCAACTGCTTACTACTACCGGGGTTATCTCCAGCAGGACCGCGGGCTGATTCTTCAGCCGTTCATGACTGCGAGCATGAACTTTCAACCGCGCGACGGGCTTTCCATCCAGCCTTATGTCGGCTGGACCAACACCTTTTTTGGAAATGACAACGCCGACCTGTCTGCCGCGCATTCGGGAGGCATCGGGCGGGGGGTGCGCTCGCGCGTAACCGAAGTGCCCGGCGTGCCACCCTCAAATGAGCCGACTTTCGTCATCGATCTCGTCCCCACCGGCGGCGATGGGAGAGGCTGGTATGAATCCGATATCATGGTAGGCACGTCAATTTATTTCAAAGACCTATTCATCGACGTAAACTACCACGTTCACCTCTTCCCCGACGATGTTCACGACACCATGCAGGAAATCGGCGGGAAGATCAGCTACGACCTGGCGAGGCTTTGGGATCGCGACACCCCGGCGCTTAATCGCACATTTTCGCTACGGCCTGCCTTTACAATCTACACCGAACTGAGCGACGACAACGGCGGGGAAGAGACGTTTATGGAGCTTGCACTTGAACCGGCATGGCGATTTGAGGCCTTCGGCCGGCGTGCGGCTATCACAACACCGATCGCCGTCAGCGGCAGCCCCGACGGCTACTACGTCGACACCAGCTTCAACGACGAAGATCTGGGATACTTCAGCGCTTCTGTGAAAGGCTCGATTTCGCTCCCCGCTCCCGACAACCTTGGTAAATGGTTTCTCAACGGATCGGTCACCTACATCCGCATGCTCAATGAGGGCCTGGAACAATCCAACCGCGGCGACCGCGACGACTTTTATGCCTCCATCGGCATTGGCGTGTCGTTCTGACCGTCGCGCTTTGTGCCGCCAGCCCATCGTCATCGTAGATACGATTCTCGCCCACGCTTTCGCAAGTAGTCGCCCCGATACCCCGCGATGCAGCTTTGTCCGAGAGTGTGCCTGGTTCATCAACCAGGAGTTGCAATGACAAAGGCCGAGCGAAAAAATCTACCTGATCCGCACCACGCCTACGAGCGCGCCGACCCGAAGGCCGAATCGGGCATGGGCGATCTCGATCGTCACAACTCAACCCCGACCAATTCCCCCGACGGACATCAACACGCCAACGGCCACCGCCCGGGAGGCAAGCCGCCGACGCCGCCGGTCGATCCCGGCCAGGCTGGGGCAACTTTGCCCGAGGTCGCACCCATTGACGAAGTGGAAGCGGGCCCCGGCGTGCCTCCGGGCGGCCGATCCATCGACGGTCCGTTGAGTACCGAGCCGCCGCTCGATCACGATCTCCGGCCGACTGGTAACGCCATGCGGCATCGAAAGCGTCCCGCTTCGACTAAGGACGGGGCGAGCAAAGAAGCGGCGCACAAGCACGACGATAAAGTCTAGCGGCAATGTAAGCACTGCAACGCGAACACCGAATGGTCGCCGAAAGATGCGGCAAAGTCCGATGCATCGGGCGTGATTTTGTCGAAGCAGTGCGTAAGATCGCGCTGATGCCTTTAGATTGGCCCGCATTGATCATCGGCCTGCTGACCGGCGCCTATTGGGGCCGCGTCATCAAGCTCGTGTTTAAGACCAAGCGCACCACCGGAAAGGCCGGTAATTTCTGGCCCGCAGAGAGGCTTGGGCAAGTGTTGCGGGTGATATGGTACCCCACGGTTATTGCATGGATTGTCTGGCCACTAATCAAAGCATGGACCGTACAAGAAAGCACGCTTACGCAGCCGCTTTATGAAAACTGGATCATTCGTTGTTCGGCGCTGGGAGTGGCATTGGTCGCATACTGGCTCACGCTAATCTGCTGGAGAAAGATGGGAACAAGCTGGCGGATGGGAATCGATCCGAACGAAAAGACGCAGTTGATTGTGACGGGTCCCTACGCATACGTGCGCCATCCGATTTACACGCTTCAAGCGGTGATCATGCTGGCAAGCCTCGCTGCGGTGCCTTCAATTTTCATGGCGATCATCGCGGTGCTGCTCATCGCGCTGCTCTACTGGGAAGCCCGGCGGGAGGAGCAGTATCTTCTGCGCACCCACGGCCCGGTTTATGGCCGATACCTCAGCGCTGTCGGCCGCTTCATTCCCAAATCGGCGTCGCCCGCGCAGCTTTGATGCAATAGAGGTAATGCGTTGAGATCATTCTCGCCCAAGCTCAACGTCTTTCAGCGGCTGATTCGACAATGGGAGCGATTGCACCCCTACAATGCCGCGCAGGCAATGCGGCTGGCATTCGATGCGCCGCCGGATTCGATCGGCCGAGCGTGGCAACAATCGATCGTCGCCCTCGGGCTTGGTCGGGTAACGGTTGTTGAAGACCGCGTGCAGTCTGATTATGAGAGCCTGGCGGTTTCCAGTACCAATCTGGCTGATGTGGGTGATGAGACCCAGTTTGATACATTCCTGACCAATCATCTCAATACGCCGTTTTCCGACGCGGCGTTGCCTTACCAGCCGTTTTACTTTCGATCCGCTTCGGGAACTGTCATCGGTTTGGTGTATCGACATTGGGTGTGCGACAGTGTCTGCATTCGGGCGCTCATGCACGAATGGCTCAAGCGATTGTCAGCTACTGAGCAGCCTTCGCCGGGGCCGCTTCTGACGGCCCGGCACGGATATTGGCACCACTTCGGCCCTTCGGCAGCGGGCTGGCCGGTTTTTCCTGGTTTCCTGCAACAACTGACGCTCGCGGCGCGGCTGCGGCGCTGCCGCAGGGTACACGTCGGCCGCGGGGCTTCGATGCAGGTGCAGGTGACCAACTTGCGAGGCAGCGATGGCATCGTCGCGAGCATCCGTCAGGCATCGCGCCGCAGGGGGATTAAGGTCAACGATCTTTTTCTGGCCGCGCTGGCACGCACCAGCGAGGCGCTGTCACCGCTTGAGCCAGCATCACGGCGAAGCGATCTGGCCCTGGGCACGATTGTCGACTTAAGGTCGCTGCAAGGGCGCCCGCCGGGCGATGCATGGGGGTTGTTTCTCGGGTTTACCAATACGATTGTTCGCTCGCGCATCCTCCGCGACGACGAACGCCTGCTGGCGACGATCGCGGCACAATCAAAACTCGCCCGCAGCGGCAGGCAGGCGCAGGCAAGTCAGGTAAGAATGGCATTCGCACTGGCCGCGGGTGCTCTGCTCGACGACCGGAATGTGAAGGAACTCTACCGGAAGCGGATGCCGCTGGCGGGCGGGATCAGCAACGTCACCCTTCAACGGTCATGGGCGGCCGAAGCGCATCCGAAGCTCATCACCGAATACATGCGCTTCTCCCCGACCGGGCCATTTTTGCCGCTGGTGCTTACCCCCACCACGCTTGGCGATCGCCTTCACCTGGGCATCACCGTCCGTAGCCCGGCCGACCCCAGCACCGGCGAAACGATCGGCCGCCGGTTTCTGGATGATCTGCAGAAGCTTCTTTAGTTGACATTCATGGTCGCCGGCACCGACGCCGGCCGGGTGGCAGCGGCGCGGGCTTGCTTCACGCGCTGCGGACGGATGGTGAGCGACCAATCCTGCGGCTGAACCTCAACAACATACCGCTGCGGGTGGTTGGCGTGCTTAAACATGTTGGAAAAATGGATTTCAAGGTCAATGGCCATCGTCGTACCAGGCTCACCGCGCGATGGGAGTGTAAACGTCGCGGTCAATTGTTTTGTTACCGGGTCAAAATCATGCGGTACAGGCTTGCCGTTAATATTGACGCGCACACTCGATTGCAGGATGCGCGTCCGATCCCTGCCCCACCAGTCGGGCAGGCGCTCATCAAGGGTGGTGGCCAATCGAACCTGGTTTCCGCCGACCGGGCTGAAGGCAACAGAGGGGGTGAGTTGCGTTGGTCGCCCGCCGTACGCCCATTCGCACAGACCTTCGTAGATTGCGTAGGCCTCGCGCAGATTATAGCCCGCATCGCGGAGCCGTTGTTCTTCTTCGTGCTGGGTGTAGAACGAGCATTCGAGCAGAATTCCGGGCACCTCGCACGCGCGAAGCACACCAAAGCCGCCGGGATACATGAGTTGGTCGCTGAGCAGGGGCGACGTCTTGCCGACATCGGTCCGCATCGCGGCGCCAAGGCGGTGTGCTATGTACCTTGCGGCGTCCAGCCCAGTTTCGGCGTCATCCACCTGGCCGTGGTACCAGACGCTGGTGTAGTTGGCGACGGGGTTGTTCACGGCGTTGTGATGAATGCTGATAAACAGGTCAGCCCCCACCCCGCCGTCGGGGCGGATGGCCGAATTGGCGATGTCGGCGCGTTCTTTCAGGCCGAGATACATATCGCGATCGCGAGTCAGGATGACATTCGCACCGGCGTCTTTGAGTAACCGATGTAACAATAGCCCGACGCGGAGATTGATGTCGTCTTCGCGAACGCCGGTGGGGCCGCGTTTGTAGGTGGGGTCTTTCTCGACACTGTTGCCGTCGCTCATGCCGTGACCGGGGTCGAGGACGATGGTAACACCCTTCAAAAACTTCTCCGCCGGATGGCGCGGGATGATGATCGCCGGATAGCTCCCAATCCAATCGGGCCGGGTGTCGATCAGCTTCATTGCAGCTTCAAGCGACATTGGCTCTTCTGTCGGCCGGGTGGTGACCGCGCGCTTCGGCCCGCAGCCGACGAGACAAACCGCGGCGCAAACAAGGGCCGCAGAGAGATAGTGTGAGGTTTGTTTCATTTCTACTCGCGTTCGAAATTCTGTGCGCTTTTGTGTGCTTCGCGGTTCAATCCGTTAAGGGACAGTCCAAGACTGAGTTAGACAATCTCCGGCACTTCCACCCACGCCCCGCTCTCTTCGATCGACTGGTTTCCCTTTTCCATCACCGCGATGTTTTCAACGATGTCGCGAAGTGATACCGGGGCTTCCCCGCCTTCAAAAAACCTGACCATTCCTTCAACGAGCCGGGTGTAAACGGGGGCAAAATCGACCACAAACTGCTGCACCGCCTGCTCGCCGTGAACGGTTGCGCCGAAGCTCCATGTGCCTTTTCGTTCGAGACGCATGCGGACATACCGGCCATCGCGATACTCGTAATCGACCAGATGCCGGTCTTGGGATCTCACCGCGCTCACACGCGCCACCCCCGGCCCCTGCCCGCTGGCCTTGAAGACGGCATCGACCATCTCGATGCTGTGACAGCCGTAGTGCCAGAGGTCGGGCATCATGTCGAGGGTTTCCCCGGCACCGTAGGCATCGATTGCGACGATTTTGCCGAGCTTGATGAAATCGAGCTTGGGAATCTCAGTGACAAATCGCAGGGAGCTGGCTGAGTAAGCCCGCGCCTTGCTCTTACGGGCGGCGGCGAGGATCGACTTCGCCTGCTCTAAACTGCAGGTCATGGGCTTATCGATGTAGGTCGGCAGCCCGCGTTCCAGCGCAGGCAGGGCCAGGTCTTTGTGCTTGTTGCCGTTGACCGCCAGCACGAGTACGCCGTCAACGCTCGAAAGCATTTTATCAAGGTCGCTGGCGCGGGTGACGCCCATCGCAAGTGTGTCGGCCGACCACTTCTCGATGTCGGCCGGATTGGGCCAGTCGTGCTTACCGTCGGTCCAGAATTGCGTCACCCGGCACGTCGTGCTGCCGGATTCGTTCAGCGCCTTGATACGTTTTGTGAACTCCGAGAGGTGAGAGGAATCGATCCCGATACAGCCCAGACGAATTTCGTCCGCCATCAAACACGCATCCTTTACAAGTTAAGCTTATAGAATTTTACGAAGCGGCGCGCGAATGACAATTGCACGAGCGATGCGAGATCAATCTAACTTTTGGCGGCGAATGACAAAGCGGTCTTCTGTGATCTTGCCATCGCGGCTGAACACCAGCGTGAGTGTGATCTGGGTCTCACCGCGCCAATCCCAAAACGCCGGATTGGAAGCGTCGTAAACGGTGTAGCTCGGCGGATCGTAAAAGTATGGCTCGTCGTACGGCCCTGAGTACCGCCCGCGGGCCGAACCGGTGCGATAGCGAGACCGGGTATACCAGTCATCCCGGTAATACCCCCCGCTGGAGACGCCAAATCCGAAAGAGACCGCGCCCCGATCAGGCTGCAACTGCGGGCGCGTCGGCGGGAGGATGAGCTTGATAAAACTCCCAGCCGCGATGGTCTGTCCAAGCACCGGGTGGCTCGACCCTTGCTCGCTGACGACCGTACTTTTCGTCGCCACCAACTCGACAGCGGTGCTGCCTGAATTGTATATGAACATCACCAGCCTGCCTTCGACAGCGCGCAGGCGATACTCCGCCGCGTCGGTGGTGAAAGCAAGCTCTTCCTTTCCCTGCACAGTCCCGGCAACGTCGGGCGGGTCAACAATCGCAAAACCGTAGCGTGTGCAGCCACCGGCTACTGTCGCAAGCAGGAGAGAGACTGTCAGGCGATGAAACAGATGCATCGTACAAGCTCAAGACTGTTCGACGGGGGCGAGGTTAGCCGAATTGGCCAGAGAGCGATGGACGGCATCTTGAGCGATCTTGCCAATAATCGCGATCACGATCACCGCCGAGATGATGCCGAGCCAGAATAGCCACTGGCTATCGGCTAGTTTGAATTCATCGGCTCCGACATGAGCACCCACCCAGACGACGATCGCAGTCCGAGGCGCCATGCCGAGCAGCGTGGCAAGCAGATAAGGCACGAACCGCGTCTTCGCAGTTGACAGCACAAGGTTGGATATCGCAAAAGGCGAATTGGGGGGAAATCGAAGCAGTGTCACGATCCAGAGCGTTTTCCAGAAACCGCCCTTGAGCAACGCTTCGTAAACAGCGCGCCACTTCGGGTTCTCATTGAGCAGTGTCACCACCCGCTCGCCGGCAGCCTTTCGGCCGACGGCATAAGCAAGTAGTGCGGCAAGGACGATCCCTGACATCGCCGCGAGCAAACCAGGCCAGAAGCCGAATGCCCACCCGCCGAGCAGGGAATAGACATAGGTTGGCAGGAGATTCAGCCCCCCGAGGGGGACAAACGCCGCCGCGAAAATGATCGGGCCGATGCCAGCGTGGCCGCGCAGCCACTGGCTTACCGGCTGGATGTAGTAAAGCAGGAGAACACTGCCCAGCGGCGGAACGACCGACGCCATCACCGCCAGCGGCCCGGCGGGGCCGAGTCGGCGCAAAAAGTCCTTGATCGTACGGGCCGACGGCGCGGTCTGGCTGGACATTTCTTTGGTTGATTCCACTACGCGAGGAGTATAGGCCCACCGAGCGTAAATCGCACTCGCTTCCGCTTCGGGCAGATTTTGCGTACACACTTGAATATTGGATCAAGCTTGTGAAGGTGCGGAACGATGCAGACAAATCATGAACTAATCGTAGAACCGATCGGCCTGGACGTGGAAAAGCTCTCCCGGCCGCTGAACTTCGCAGAGTTGTACGGTAATGACCACCCCGTCGAACTCGAGATTGGAATGGGGAAGGGAACATTCATTACCGAACAGGCGATCGCGCGAAGAGATGTGAATTTTTTCGGAATTGAATACGCCCGATTCTACTGGCGGTATTGCAGCGACCGGCTGCGGCGGCATCATTGCGACAATGCGCGGACGGTGCGTGCCGAGGCCGGATTTTTTCTGCACGAGTTCGTTCCCGACGCATCAATCGATGTCCTGCACATCTACTTCCCCGACCCCTGGCCCAAAGCACGCCACAACAAGCGCCGCTTGGTGCAGGAAAGATTCATGCCCACGGTGCTCCGCATTCTAAGGCCCGCCGGGCGAATTCAGGTGGTGACCGACCATGCGAACTACTTTGAGCAGATAGACAGGGTAATCAGAAGTACCGCAGGGCTAGCCGTGGTTGATTACAACCGGCCCGGCTCGGCGGGGGATGGCGAGTTTGTCGGGACCAATTTTGAGCGAAAGTACCGGCGCGAAGGCCGCCCGTTCAACGCCATCGCTGCGGTGCGCGCCTGACCCGCGGGGGCCGGCGGTGCTAGTGGACGACGCGCGGCTTTCAATCGGCCGTTACTTCATGCCAGTTCTGCATCTTTCGTGGGTGATAGGTCATCGCTGTGGGGTCAAATGAGAGGAAAAGCGATACATGTCCGTCGGCGAAGAGCACATTGTTCCCGCCGCGATGAATATTCAGCCCGCCTGGCTCACCCTTGAAAACGACCCCGACCTGCGTCGCGTCATCCTTGTCGCAATCGTCTTCAATATGGCCCGAGGTTCCGAACCCGTTGGGATAAAGCCCCGGCGCGGTGCAATCGCCGCTGAGGACGAACTGGCTGCTCTTTCTGATCTCGCCCAGTTTCATGGTCTGTCGGCCGGTGATGAAGCTGTAGCGCGCCGTGAGAAAGTAGTTGATGCGCCGGTCTTCCGGGAAGTTGGGGCAGTTGTACACTTCGGAGGCGGGGCCAGCCATGTATTTTTCGAGTTGCTCGGTCCAGCCGTCGCCGGGCGTGTCGTCGCCGGTGCCATCTCCGCCGATGGTATGCCAAGCCGACCAGGTGGGCAGGAAAAACTTGTAGTTGCTCGCGTAGTTATTGAGCGCGATGCCCACCTGCCTGAGCTGGCTGGAGCACTTTAATGTCTTGCTCTGCTCGCGCGCCCGACTCATCGCCGGCAGCAGGATGCCGATCAAGATGGCGATGATGCCAATCACCACCAGCAGTTCGACGAGGGTAAATGCTCTAACTTGCTTTCGCATAGTGATACTCCTGTTTGAACCGCACGCCAGCCGATCGAAACCACTCTTACAGCTCCAAGAGATATCGACATTTCTGCCGGTCGCCTCGCTTAAAAAGCACGTTCGATTCTGGCAAATCCACAATGTCGATCAGCGTTGCGCCAAGCCGCTCGGCGGTGCGTCGGCTGGGCCAGTTATCGGGGTTGACTGTGATAAACAACTCCTTCAAGCCGTGCGCGCGGGCCAGCGGCAACAGCAGTCGCACCGAGCGTTCGGCCAGGTGCGCCCCGCGCGCCGGGGGGTAAACGTGGTAGCCGACGTGGCCGAAGTAGGTCCGCACCTCCGGCGTATCGGCCACCCGCAGGCTGCAGCCCCCGGCAATCCTGACCGCGGGGGAATATTCGGGTCGAAGCCGCATCCAGAATGCGTACCCTCTGGCCCGCTGCTGGGAGGCGTCGCCGGGGTCATTTCCGCCGGGGGCAACTCGCAAAAAGTCAAAGAGCTGACGCCGAGTGGTGCCCGCCTCGCGCGGGGCGTCCCGAACCGTGAGCGGGTGCTGACAGGCCTCCATCACGTCGGCAATGTGCCGGACGTCAGGCCGAATCAGCTCCAGTTCCCGATCCACCAACCTGCCCGGAACCAACCACTGCAACAACACAGCGAGGAATCGTACGCATTCGGCCCCGGACGCCAAGCAGCTTATACTATTCTTCTATAAGACGAAACCGGCGGTCGATTATTTCGACCGCCGGCTAAAATTACTTAAGTCTTTGCCAAGTCAACAGTTATGGCATGGTGAAAGGATAACCCGTGAACGCCTGTCCATATTTCATGAACATGGCGAGCAGCGCCATCGCCTGAACAATCACCGCCACCCCTAGCAAGACGGTGTAAACATTGTTCCCCGCGCGAACCGGAATCACGTCGTTGCCTGCACCAATTCGACTCATACAGCACCTGCTTAACTAGTCTCAAAACTACAGACAGCCCAAGAGGATCAGAGTTGCGTCCGGACTTCAACGCCAGCGCGAACGTCGGCAATCGCCGGGCCATCGAGCCGACCTGTGGCCTCGTTCGGCTCGACGGAATCGACCGTCAGCACGCCGAGGAATTTGCCCGAGTCGCGATCAACCACCTTAAACTCCATGCCGCGCATAACGCTATCGGCCGAACCGACGGAGATGGTTGCATATGGAATGCCTGCGATGGTACGCGTTGCCCGGACAACGCCGTTAATCGGGGGTGCCCCACCGGCCAGGCCGGTTGGCGTCTCCAGGATCGAGGCGACATTTCCACCCATGTCCTTCAGAGCCTTTCCGAGCTTGCCGGACTGGTTTTGTGCCTCGGCGAACTGCTCTGCCAGGAACCGGCGTTCTCGCTCGGTTACTTCCAGCTTGTTGGTCAAATCGCTGATGGTCATGGACTGCTCAGCGTTTTGCTTGGTCATGGTGTCGTTGGTCGTGCGAAGGCTGGCTGCCATGTCCTGCAGTTTGCTCTTGGTGTCTTCGCTGCTCTTGAGCGCCTCTGTAAGCCGGCTGAGGTCGGCTGACTGCAGGGCAAGCTGCGACTGCGCCTTGGCAAGCTCTGCATCGCGGTCGGCGACGAACTTATTGGCCGCGTCGCGGGCCTGCTTCATTTGCTCAATCTGGGCGGTTGCAGTTTTGAAGTTTTCCGTTGCAGCACGGGTGGCGTCCTCAGCGGCGGCCTTGTAGTTCTCTGCCTCCTGGTTTTTCAGGGCCAATGCCTGATTGGCAGTCTCGGCCGCCTTTCGGGCGTCTTCGACAGTGTTAACGTAAGTGACGAACGCTGCCGAAGATACAATCGACAGCACGACCAACAATACGACGAAGATCTTCGTCAGGGGACTCAAGGGCGGCTCCTTGGATTGACGGTGTCAAATCAGTGGTGTTACGGCCTATCGCCGCATCCAGGTTCGCGCGATTTTCCGGCGAAAATCTCCGCGCCCAATGCTCGAAGTGTTATCGTATTGTGCCCTGCCGGGGTGTCAAGTTTAGGCTCGATTAACGTCAACTCACCCGCGTGACGCCCGCGAGGCAAAAAACGCCTGTGGAACGCGAACTTCCCCCCCCTGCTCGTCAACGGCGCCCCGGGAGCGTTTCAGGCCTCATTTGCTTCAATCTAATGGAAAATTGCGGTAGACTCCCCGATTGCGACGAATGGCAGTTTTGCAGAAAACCATTTCAAGGGAAGTGAGCCTCGACGGCCGCGGGTTGTTCAGCGGCGAGCCGGTTCGGATGACGTTCGCGCCGGCGGAGCCCGGGACGGGAATCACATTTATCCGCGAACAGGGCGAAAAAGTCGCCACCATCGCCGCTCATGTCAGCAATGTGCTCAAGCGGCCGCGCCGCACCTGCCTGCGAAATGGCACGCTGCACGTCGAAACCGTCGAACATTGCATGGCGGCGCTTGCGGGGCTGCAGATTGATAATGCCGTCGTCACCATCGCTGGTGGTGCGGTGGGCGAAGTGCCCATGGGGGATGGGTCGAGCCTGCCATTTGTGCAAGCGATTCGCGAAGCCGCCCCGATCGAGCAAACCGCAGCGGTTGAACCGCTCATCATCCGCAGACCGGTGCAAGTCACACTCGGCGATGCAACCCTCGCCGCCCTCCCCGGCCCGACCGACCGGCTTGAAATCATTTACGATTTTGAGGCCCCCGCGCCCGTTGGCAGGCAGACGATCGCTTTCGTGCTAGGCAATGACGACTTTACCAGCAATCTCGCGCCTGCCCGCACATTTGTCTTCGAGCATGAAGCGCGAGAGCTGGCCGCCCGTGGGGTGGGCGCGCACCTCACCCCGCAGGATGTGCTGGTGATTTCCCCGCAAGGGCCTATCCAAAACCAGTACCGCTTTGCAGATGAATGCGCACGTCACAAGGTGCTCGACTTGATTGGCGATCTCTACCTCATCGGCAGGCCGATTCGAGGCCGGCTCGTAGCGCACAAGTCGGGCCACGAACTGAATCACATGCTCGCCCGCAAGCTTGTTGAACAGCACACGAGCAACGAACGGGAAAACCTGCTTCACCGCGACAGCGTGGCTTTGGACATCCGCAAGATCCAGCGCATCCTCCCGCACCGATATCCGATGTTGCTGGTTGACCGCGTGCTGAAGATCGAGGGCGATACCCGGGCGATTGGCGTGAAGAATGTCACCTATAACGACATGGCTCTGCAAGGCCATTATCCCGGCCAGCCGATTTTCCCCGGGGTGCTCATTGTGGAAGCCCTGGCACAATTGGGCGGTATTTTGCTCAGCCAGAAACTCGAGCACACGGGAAAGCTTGCCGTCCTGCTCAGCATGGATAAGGTGAAGATGCGTCATCCCGTGGTGCCGGGCGATCAGTTGATCTTGGAAGCGGTCGCCGTGCGCGTGAAGAGCCGCACCGGCCATGTCCGCTGTAAAGCGTATGTACAGGAGAAGGTAGCCGCCGAGGCGGAGATCAAATTCATGCTCGTGGATGCCGAGCCAGTCTAAACGAAAGGCTGAAGGCTGAAGGATGAACTCTGAAGGATGAGATTGAGTAGTTTGTCATTTCATCCTTCATTCCTCATCCTTCATCCTTGGACTTATGGCCAAAATTGCCCCCAATTCGATCATCGATCCCAAGGCCAGCGTTGCTGACGACGTGGAGATTGGCCCTTTTTGCACCATCGGGCCGGATGTCACCATCGGCGCCGGCACAAAACTCATCAGCCATGTGGCCATTCTCGGTCGAACGAGGGTGGGTGCCAATAATGTTTTCCATCCATTTGCGGTCGTGGGAGATTACCCACAAGACCTGAAATACAAAGGTGAACCGACGGGCGTTGAAATCGGCGACGGCAACCAGATTCGCGAGCATGCGACCATCCATGCCGGAACAGTCTACGGCGGCACCATCAACGGCGGCGGGATCACACGGGTGGGAGACAACAACCTGCTGATGGTGAACGCGCACGTCGGCCATGATTGCCAGCTAGGCTCACGCAATATCATTGCAAACAATGTCATGCTTGCGGGCCACGTGGTCATGGGGAACAACATCGTTCTCAATGGCCTGGTGGGAGTAAACGCGTGGGTGACGATCGGCGATTATGCCTACATCGGTGGCGCGGCGCGGATTCACCATGACGTGCCGCCTTTTGTCAAAGTGAGTGATAAAGACAGCATCCGTGCGCTCAACGAAGTCGGCCTGCGCCGAGCGGGTTTCGATGACGCCGACATCAGCGCGCTCAGCGAAGCCACCCGCCGGCTCTTCACACGATCCACGCAGCCGCTCAGCGTGACGATGGCACAGTTCGACACGAGCAACGGCATCAACCCGCACGTCAAGGCGATGATCGACTTCCTCCGAAGGCGCGACAGCGGGAAGTATGGGCGGTATCTTGAAGGGTTGCGGAAGTGAGCCGAGGGCCGGGCATGCCAGTGAAGATGCAATATGATCGCGCAAAACTCGTGGCATTCTGCCGTAAGTGGCGCATCAAGCGCCTGTCATTTTTTGGCTCCGTTGTGCGCGACGACTTTTCTGCGGAGAGCGATGTAGACGTATTGTATGTTTTTGAGGACGGCAAAACGCCCGGCTGGGACATCACCACCTGTGAAGAGGAACTTTCGGAGATTTTGGGGAGGAAGGTCGACTTTGTACCCGAGCACGGAGTAAACCGCTGGATTCGCGCTCGCGTGCTGCGCGAGGCCGAGGTGCAGTATGAAGGGTGACATACTATACCTCGGTCATATGATCGATATGGCAAGGTTGGCGCAATCATTTGTCCGGGGCAGGGTCTACGATGAATTGAAAGGCGATAAGGCTTTTGAGAGAGCACTTGTACATGCGCTGCAGATCATTTGGGCAGCGGCACGGCGCGTTTCGGATGAGTTTCGGCAACAGCACTCATACATTCCGTGGCGTCAGATCGTCGCATTCCGGCATCGGGTTGTGCATGACTATCTGAACGTTGAACACCAGATCGTCTGGGACATCGCCAACAAAGAACTTCAACCGTTGGTTGACGCATTGGCCGCGATTTTGCCAGCGCAACCCGAGGAAGAGGATTGAATGCAATCACCACCGCCAATCCCCTCCCGCCCCAATGCCAAGCTTCCCGTCGCTGTCGTCGGTTGCGGGCGCATGGGTAAGCTGCACGCGCGCGTTTACTCGCAAATGCCCGATACGCATCTGGTTGGCGTGTATGACGCCGACCGCGGGGCTGCCGAGGCGGCGGCGGAAGAGTATGGCACGCAGGCGTTTCATAACCTGAAAGATCTGCTGCCAATGGTCGCCGCCGCCACGATTGCGGTGCCCACGAAGTATCATGCCGACCTTGCCGAGCCGTTTCTGCGCCGAGGGGTCGCCTGTTTGATCGAAAAGCCGCTTGCCAAGGACGTCTTTGACTGCCGGCGTATCATTGAAGCTTCACACCGGTTTCAGCCGATCGTCCAGGTCGGCCACATCGAGCGTTTTAACCCCGCTGTCCGCGCCATGCGCAAGCTCGACATACGACCACAGTTTATGGAAGTGACGCGCATCAGCCCGCTCACATTCCGGTCGATTGATGTCGGCGTGGTGCTCGACATGATGATTCACGACATTGACATCGTGCTAAGCCTTGCCGGTGGAAGCGAAGTGACGCAGATCGATGCTGTGGGCGTGAGCGTCATCGGCGACGTGGAGGACATCTGCAACGCCCGCCTCACCTTCGCCAACGGTTGCGTCGCCAATATCACCGCGTCGCGCCTCGCCATGAAGACCGAACGCAAGCTGCGCGTCTTTTCGCAGGACGCATATGTCTCTCTCGATTACGGTAAACGCTATGGCATGGTCGCCCACCGCGGGGGCAATGTGGACGCCATTCGCGAGGCGGTGGCGCGAATTCGCTCGGGCGAGGTGGACGATTTATCGCAGCTGAACTTCGGCGATCTGATCAACATCGAAGAACTTAAGATCGACGACACAGAGCCGATTCGTGCCGAGTTGGATGAATTCGTCGATGCCGTGATGCACAACAAGCCATCGCCCGTCCCGGCAGAAGATGGCATGCGAGCGGTCGAGATTGCCACCAAAATCGTGGAGAAAATCGGCGGGAAGACGGTTTAACCCCAGCGTCAGCTAGCGCACAACTTGCGGTCTAAATCAACCTTGCGATGCAGAGGGCGGCTTCTTCGACCCCCAGATGCGTCACTTCCAGTTCCCTGGCTGCCACCTCGCGATAGAGCGACTCTCGCTCGGTTAACAGCCTCTGGATTTCTTCAATGCCCCCGCCGGCGCTGGTAAGCGGCGGGCGCGACTCCGCGGACGACGGGTCGGCCCCGATGCGCCTCAGCAACACCGCAGGGTCGCATTTGAGGTAGATCACGCTTGCACCACTCGCTTTGATCGCGGCCCGGTTTTCCGGGCGCAGCACCGCCCCGCCGCCCAGCGCCACAACGTGATCGTCCAGTTTGCACGCCTCGGCCACCGCTGCGGCTTCTAGATCGCGGAAGTACGCTTCGCCTTGATCTATAAAAATGCCAGCGATCGAACGGCCGGCCTGCCTGACGATCATCGCATCGGTATCGGCGAAATTCTGCGACAATTCGCACGCCAGCCGTCTGCCGATCGAGCTTTTTCCGCTGCCGCGATATCCCACCAGCATGATAAGCATGCCGCCATTATCGACTGGACAATCGCCTCTTCAACCGCGAAAACCTCTGCCATGAGCGATATCAACATCACCACATCAGAACGCTTCGGCCGTGTTTGCGCGAGCAGCGGCAGTCAGTGGGAACCGAAAATGGGCTACAGCCGGGCAGTGCGCAGCGGCAATGTGATCGCGGTCACGGGCACCGTCGGTATCAATGCCGACGGCACCTGGCCCCCGACCCTTGCCGGGCAGACGCAGCGCGCGCTCGATATCATCCTAGCCGCCCTCGCCAGGCTCGGCGGAAAGCCGGAACACGTCATCCGCACGCGCATCTACTGCACCGACATCAGCAAGTGGGAAGAAATCGCCAGCGTCCACGGCAGGATCTTCGGCGAAATCCGACCCGCCACCACCCTGCTCGGCGTGAGCAAACTCATTGATGACGCGGCTCAGATTGAGATCGAAGTCGACGCGATTGTTGCGTGATGCGTTCGTTTCGTAACGGGCGCGAAAAATACCCCGCGAGCCGATAGCTCGCGGGGCAGGGGTTCGTTGAATTTTGCGAAAAAGACCCTCGCAGCGAAGAACCTCGAACCGAAGTATTGGAAAACGATCACCGATAAAATTCGATGATCAGGTTCAGGTTGACCTCAAACGGAACATCTTCCGGTGAAGGCAACGCCAGAACCTTGGCTGTGAGGGCGGAGGGGTTCCACTCCAGCCAGCCGGGCACGTTATGGCCGGCGGCTGTTTCCATGTTCTCGCGCAGCAACTTGTGAATGCCTTCTTTGAAGGTAATCGTATCGCCGGGCTTTACATGGACGCTGGCAATGTCGGTCTTGCGGCCATTCAGCAACACATGCCCGTGGGATACGATCTGCCGGGTCGCCCAGATTGTTCGCCCGACGCCGAGGCGGCGGAGAATGTTGTCTAATCGCGTTTCGAGCAACTGCATCAGGGAGTTACCCGTGTTGCCCTTCGATCGCTTGGCTTCGTCGAGATATTTACGGAACTGCTTTTCCATCACCGAATAGTGATATCGCAGTTTCTGCTTCTCAAGCATGCGCACGCCGTATTCAGTGGCGCGCCGGCCTCGAAAGCCATGCATTCCGGGGATTTCCAGGTCTTTACCAGTGTGCTTGGGGATGTCGGCAATCGGCACACCCACTCGGCGGGACAACTTGACCTTGGGTCCGAGATAACGGCCCATGAGATACTCCGCTTTCTTCCGGCGAAAGTCGCCGGACTCAAAACATGCACCGCGAGCGCAAAATATTGCAAACACTCGACTTACGCGCGTTTCACGGAGCGATGGTTCTGAGGCATCGACCCGCGATTTTCCGCCCGAATTCGCAACCGAACTCCGTCAGCGGGGCGAAGCAATATATCGGAACGCCGGAAATTCTCAAGGACTGCGTGACTTCGATCCGGGGCCGGTTCGCGTTCACTCTTTTTTCTTCGCCCCGCGATCAACCGGATAAAACTCGCCCCCGTACTCGTGCTCTTCCTTGGGGGTTTCAGCTATCTGCACAGTTTCGACGGGTCCTGTTTCCCATTTTCGCTCAGGCTGCGATGCCGAGGCAACGCTCGCAGCCCCTCCCGCCGGTGCTCTTGCTGGCGCAATGTGCATCGATCCCACGCTGCGCTCATATTGCCCGGTGACTTCGGCCAATTGCTCGATATCCTGCTGCGTCGGCCCGCGCACCGTGGCCTTGACGGGCGAGGGTTTGCTTGACGGAGACTTCGACAGGTCCCATCGGTCGTCCGATCTCGGCTTGGCTGCCGGCCCGAAACCCGCTCCCTGCAGAAACGCGAGCACCGTGGGCCAGATCACGCCTATCAACAAGAAACTGCCGCCGGTGCAGATGGCGTATACCCACGCCTTACCAGCCCAGGCAACATAGGTGTACTCAATCTTTGCGTTGCGCTTCTGACGAGCGGCAAGCTCATCGACGATGGAGTAGTTCAGATCTTGCGGCGGAGACCTGCGATTGAGCACAAAGGGGATCTCAGCAACCATCTGCCGCTGCTGATACTCACCCGTCCGCGCCCGGGTTTGCCGGTCAATGTTAATGACCAACTCTTCCATCGTGACGACCTGCTTTTTTTCCAGCGGCGGATAGACCCGCACGTTGCGGAAAATGGGCAGGTCGTTTCCCTTTGCGTCCTTGGTGGTTTGCCCGAGACGACGCAAAAAATCCTGCGGGCCAACGGTGCGCCCGTCGATTCCACCCCCTTCGCTGGCAAATGATGCGTAGACACTCGACATCAGCAGGCCGACGACCAGCGAAATCACCACCCAATGCCAGCGTTTGAGGTCTTCGATGTGCATAAAAACGCCCTGTATCAAGCCTGCCCGTATACTATTAAAGCGTCGCCGCGTTGAAGTTTCGACCAATCTGCAGGAAAATTTCTTCCTTTCCGCAACAATCTTTCGCACGGCGACCAGTATCGGGAGGAAATGCGGGTGTTTTCGACGGTGGCGATGTCCAACCTCTTCCAACTCCCGGAATGGCCAGAGTTTGCCCAGACAATCACGCGCTTGGTCGCGGCGGCACTGTTTGGCGGGCTGATTGGCTGGGAACGCGAGCGGAAGAACCGCGCCGCCGGGCTTCGGACACACATGCTCGTTGCCGTGGGAAGTGCCCTGTTCATGATTGGCTCAGGGGTCGCTGACGCCCCGGGGGACGCGCGTTCCCGGGTGATCCAAGGCATCATTGCTGGGATTGGCTTCCTCGGCGCAGGAACGATTATCAAGCTGACCGACCGAGCTGAGGTGCAAGGCCTCACCACAGCAGCCAGCATTTTCGCCACCGCTGCCATCGGCATGACGACGGCATGCACTGCACTCTGGCTACCGTTTCTTGGCACACTGATCGCGCTGGCAACTCTTCACCCGCTGCAGAAGCTGGAGCAAGATTCCCCGTCCAACCCTTCCGGTGACTCTGAAAAAATTGACCACTGAGGCATTCTGTGCATTCGCCGTTCCCCCGGGCATTCGGCTGCATTGCGTCGTCACAGGCCGGCTTTCTTGCCCAATCCATCAATCCGTTTGCGTGCTTGCCCGGCAAATCGTAAATCCTCTCCGGCCAGCGTTGTGGAATGGACATTTTGGCGCGTCGTTTTGTGTTTGACGGAGACCGCCTCATGCCTGCTGACAAGAAGACCCGCCCGCTTCGCCATCGCAACTTGCTGGAAAAGCTCGAGTTGCGGCAACTTTTCGCGGCGCCTGAACTCAACCTCGCCTTCGGTGACGCAGGGCGGGCACTGCTCGATATCTCCGGCGATGACCACGTCTACGCGACCGCAATCGATGCCACCGGGCGAATCTACCTCGCGGGCACGAGTACCGATGCGGACGGCTTGGCTGATATGCGCGTTACCCGGCTCAATCCCAATGGCTCACTCGATGAATCATTCGGCGCGATGGGGTCCTTTCTCTTTCCTTCGACGCCCGGCACCAACGACGAAGCGCGCGGCATCGCGATCGACGCGCAAGGCCGAATTTACCTCGGCGGACACTCCGACGCTTCGGGCACCAATGATTTCGTCGTCCTTCGGCTAAGCCATGATGGCGCGCTCGATCCTACCTTCGCCACCGCGGGAGTGGGAACTTACGACTTTGGCAGCAATGAACAGGCGTTTGCGCTGAGCCTCGACGGTGCCGGCCGGGTCGTGCTCGCGGGGACGTACAACAATCAATTCGCCGCGCTCCGGCTCAACCTCGACGGCACAGCCGATGCGTCCTTTGGCTCGGGTGGGCTGGCGACCGTTACGTTTGCATCAAGTACATTCAGCGCGGCCAACGCGCTCGCGGTCGCGCCCGACGGGGGCATCGTTCTGGCAGGATACACGCTGGCTGCTGGCAACTTTGATATTGCCGTAGCCCGCCTGCTCGACAGCGGCGCCGCGGACAACAGTTTCAGCGACGATGGAATGCTGGCCCACGGCGTCGGTGCCAATAGCGATGTCGCCAACGCTGTCGCCATTCAGCCCGACGGGCGAATGCTCATCGCGGGCGCATCCTCGGGTGATTTTGCCCTGATGCGCCTCACGTCCAGCGGAGCGATCGATACCACATTCGCGAGCGGTGGCGTGGTGCTCAGCAACTTCGGCGGCAACAGCGACCGGGCGAGGGCGGTTGCAACGCTGGCAGATGGCCGCATTTTCCTCGTCGGCGGAGCCGGAAATGCCGGCACATCGCAAGACTTTGCGCTGGCGCTTTTTACGCAGGACGGCATGCTCGATACCGCTTTTGACTCCGACGGCATGCTGCGGATCAACCTGCAAAGCAACTTCGACGAGGCGACGGCGATCTCACTCCTTGGCGATCAGATAATCGTTGCTGGCACAAGCAGTTACGATCTGACCAACCCCTACACTTTCGACGCCGCGGCCATCTCGTTTTCTTTGGAAACCGAACCCCCGCCACCTCCACCGCCGCCGACCAATTCCGTGCCGGTTGCCAGCTTCACCGCGCCGCCGACAAACGTGCGGTCGTTTGAGTCAATGTTCACCGCCGCCATCAGCGATGCCGATGCCACCGACACGCACACGGTCACCTGGAACTTCGGTGATGGGACAACCGCCACTTTCAACAGCATCGCCGCAGCTTTGCAAGTGCGACACACGTTCGCCGCTGCCGGGATGTTTGATGTGACGCTCACCGTCACCGACAGCGCCGGCGCGTCGGCGGTCTCGGTGCAAACGGTGACGGTCGCAAAAGCTGCGATGGCAACCAACAGCGCCGGCACACGCCAGTTGCTCGTCGGCGGAAGTGCTGCGAAAGACCGCATTTACTTTCGATACCAGGAGAACAAGCGCCGGTTGATCGTCTACATCGACGGCACCAAGGCTGGCGCGTTTGACAAAATCCACTCACTC
>DDRH01000018.1 GCA_002343075.1 Phycisphaerales bacterium UBA2421
CTGCGGGTGACGGTGAAGGAGACCGCGTTGGGTGCCGCAATGTAGTTTGGGGGTACCGTCACCGCGTGACCGCCGGGTCGCGGCCTTTGTAGAAATCGGCGCGGAAGATTTCCGGGATCGGCTCCTTGGGCATTCGATACGGCTTGGAAAAGTCGCGCTTCCAGGGGTTGTCGGGTTCCCAATCCTGGAAGTACCTGAAGAAAAACAGTGCGCCGGTGGGAAACAGTTGCTCGCGAATAGCAGGGATGTTTGCCGGCACAGGTCGCCAAACCGAGATGGCTTCGTTGCCCTTGAGCGGCTCAAGCGTGCCGCGTGACACGTCCTTGCGAATCCATCGTTCGAGGGTTGTGCCGTACACCGGCAGGTCAAGGTAAGGCCGCGAGAGAAAGCTGAGCGGGTAAACGTCGCGGAGGAGGGGGTACATCCTGTGCAGATTCCCATACACGCCCCAGTAGCCCAGATTCTCGATTTCCATCTCAGTTCGACCGTGCCGATCTCCGTATGTAACTCCGAACGCGACAAACGTCGGTCCGTCCTCGCGAGCCATGAAGAATATGAAGCCGTAGCGCTGAATGGTGAGAGCGGCGAAATCGATCATGTGCAGCAACGCTTCGTGTTTTGAAATCCTAAGAGTCGATGGCGTAATCTGCATCCTCGCCGACCAATCAAAGTCCAACTGCTGTCCCACCGACCCGGTGATATCGAATTCAACAGGCTCGAGCGTGGATTCAGCCGGTCCACGATGCACCGTAAAATGTTCTACATGCTCAAAGTTCTGCGATTCAAGACTACTTCGTGTTCGAGTAAAGCTCTTGTAGTACTTTCCCGGATGTGTCGGCGTTCTGAACGCAAGCTTGCGCGGCGCAGCGTCAAGCTCACCCATCCGCTGCACGAGCCAGTTGTAAAACTGTTTGCGCTGCAACGCCGAGTATTGCCCCCACAAGGAAAGAAAATTGAATGAGATCGTTTTTGAAGCAATTGGCGCGCAATGTGTCATGGGGACACCTGCTCGACTTTCATTAGAGTTGTCTGGTATTGAGTCGGCAATGTTCGCATCGCCGCCCGCATCGCTTTAAACAGGGCTTCTTCATCCTGACTAGGCGATAAAACCTCATACATCTCCACCTTCCCATCCCACCGCACCGCCACGATGTCCGGCTGAATGTTGCTGATCGTGTCAATGCCGGTTTGATCTGCAGCAGTCGCGCCGCGGCCGGTTGCCGTACGCACGCTACGGTTGAGCGTGATGTGCGAAAAACGGCCTGTCGCCGCGAGTTGATTCGATATGTCTGTAATCTTGGCGGCGTGGGGCGCGCTGTGCAGTGTTTCGTTCCCTAAATCATCATAAATCTTCTGCGCATCGCCAACGATCCAAGTCTGCCGCCCGTTGCCGATGTCTACGTGCTTGATCTTTGGCGCGACCCACTCGCCCGTGGCACGCACCAGATCATACCGCAGCACGAAGCCGAGCGTGGCGTTTTCGCGCAGCAGCACGTCGCCCTTGCGGCCGATCATGCGGAACGAGTCGAACCCGAACTCGACCAGCGCCCGGGCACGGGTCGGCACGTTGCGGATGGCGCCGGGCACCAGGGGCAGCATGGCGAGCATGGCGCCGACATCACCCTGCACGGCATCGGGCACTGAGATAATCACGTCCGCTACTTCACCAACGGCGCCCAACGGGAGCGTAATAATCGATAATTGAAGTTCAGCTGCGATGGCAGCGACTTGTTTTCCCCGCTCGAAGTTGGCCGCGCGCAGATTTTGCCACGTGTCGACCAGTTCGCCGTAAACCGATGGATTATTCAGGTTGTTCGCCTGCTCGCCCTGCATCCACGCGATCCAGCGCCAGTCGCGCCAAGTCGTCAGCATGATGGCTTCGCGCAGCGCGGCAGCGGCGCTGACCACGGACCCACCGCCGATGTCGTGCTCGATCTTGACGTCGTAACCGAGGTAGCTGCCAAACCATCCATCTTGCTGCCAGTCAATCGACCAATTCGAGAAGTAGCGCCCATCTTGCTTGACGGCCGAAACGGTTCCGCCGAGTTCATTGAATCCGCGGAGCCAGATGTCGTCGCCATACATCCACTTGTAGGCGGCCTCAATCTCTTCGCTGGTGAAAGGTTGATGTTTGTCGTCCTGCAGGAATGAACTGCCCGAGCCAACAACGGCTGAACCCTCGATGCGTGAAACTTCATCGCCGTTGCCGATCACGATCGTGTTATTGCCCGACCATGCAAAGATCAGATCAGCTCCGCGCCCACCCATGAGCGTATCGCCGGCGAATGCATCGGTGTCATCAATCGTATCAATGTCTGTATGGATGTTCGGCCCGGTAATCAGGATGTCATCGCCCTCCAAGCCGTCCATTTCTTCAGCGCCGGTGGTTCCGATGAGAATGTCGCGATCGACGGTTCCAGCGATCGTCGATCCCCCGCCGCGCACGATGTTGAATCCTTCAATCTCCACGTCCTGGCCGATCCCCACGATCGGGTCCAGCGCCAGAATCTTCACTTCGTCGTCGGA
>DDRH01000034.1:0-17060 GCA_002343075.1 Phycisphaerales bacterium UBA2421
CCTCTCCGTCACCATCGACGATGTTGACCTGCACTACAAAACCGCTCCGCAGCATGTTTACTATCAGTTCAATCAGCCGGTCACCGGCGAATTCACCGCCGACGATATCGTCATCGATCATCTCACCACCAACACCACCGTCGACCGCGCGGCGATGAGCCTCGCATACGACAGCGGCGACGACCTGTACCAACTGTCTTTCCCCGGCCACTCCAACCAAACCGTCAGCGGGATGATCCCCGACGGCAACTTCGATTCCATCATCAGCGAACTCGGCGTGCCCGGCCTGCTCAGCGAGCACCGCTTCAGCTTCTTCTTCCTCATCGCCGACGCCGACCGCGACCGCGCCGTCAGCCTCAACGACAGCACCGCACTCGAAGCTAACTTCGGCGGCACCAACAAAAAGTTCCATCAGGGCGATTTCAACCTCGATACCGTGGTAAACCTCGACGACTGGACGATCCT
Source organism: Phycisphaerales bacterium UBA2421 (assembly GCA_002343075.1). Lineage (GTDB taxonomy): Bacteria > Planctomycetota > Phycisphaerae > Tepidisphaerales > Tepidisphaeraceae > UBA2421. The sequence goes on from DDRH01000034.1 coordinate 466, forward strand.
TCAAGCCAACTTCGGCCGTCAACTCCCCGCGCCTATCACCGAGCCGGGCATGCTCACCGTAGGGGCGCTGTCGAGCGAAGCCACTTGGCTCACGTGGTCCGCCCCCGCCACCGGCACCTGGGACGGCTACCGCATCTTCCGCAGCCTCGACGGAATCGATTTCACGCAGATAGCCGAGGTCGGCCCAAACACGCTCAACTATTCCGACGCAGGGGAAGATTTACCCGAAGGCCATCTACAAGACGGCACCAAGTACTGGTATCGCGTGCGGCCATTCACCAACGCCAACGGCAACGGGGAGACGACGAACAAATCGTCCGCGGTGACGGTGCTGCCGGCAGTGACCAGCCCGACTGCGACCGCAACGCCTGAAGGTTACATTGACGTCACATGGGTCGATGAATCAGAGACGGAATCGCAGTTTCTTATTGAACGCCAGATCCTGCCATCAGGGACATTTGTTGAGGTTGGCAGAGCAGGGGCACAGGGTGAGATGTGGCGCGATTGGGATGCCGTCGAGGCCCAAGGTTACGGTTACCGGGTGACGGCTATAACCCCCGACGCTGTTTCGAGTCCGTCCGGTGTCGCGAGTGCTACTGCAGTGAGCTTAGCCGCGCCTTCCGATCTCTCGACGTCCATTACGCCATCGAGCATCGCGCTCAGCTGGACTGACAATTCTGCAGTTGAGGTTGGTTACAATTTACAACGAGCTACGGATAGCGCATTTCAGAACAACTTGATCACGCTAGCGACACTGAATGCGAATGAAATCTCGTACACCGACAGCGGCCCGTCCGAAAACAGCCTATTTTACTATCGCATCGCACCAATCTCGGCGTCAGGTATAGGCGGATATTCATCATTTGGCGCTCAAACAACCTTGGTTGCCGCCCCCATGGATTTGACGTTGTCTGAACAGTCAAATGGAGATGTTGTTCTCAATTGGGCAGACCGTTCGTCCGTGGAAACTGGATACAGAATTGATCGTGCCTTGAACGCGGAGTTTACGTCGGGGTTGACGGTCGTTGCCACCACCTCGAGCAATACGATTACTTACACCGATTCCCCGGTGCCGGGAGTCTATTACTATCGCGTGGTTGCACTCACGTCGGGCGGAATTGAAGCAGATTCCGAAAATGCCTTTCTTGTCTCTGACGGCTTGGCGTATCGACCTGCGAATCCAACGTTCAACGTCTTGGGAGAGACACTCTGGACAGGGCAGTACAATGACGGCACTGCAAACTTTCCGCTCTATGCTGTCCGACCAGGTCAAGCCATATTTTTCAGCGTACGGCAAGCGACCTTTGTTGCGTCCGAAACTATTGCCGGTTCAACTTTCTCGGCGTTTTGGAAAGACGCGAACGCATCGGTACTGAACAAAGAGTATGAGCGAGTCAATAGTCGTCTGGAATGGAACTTCGACGATATCGAGGGCGAGTACAACACGCTGCCGGGCTTCACTGCAGGGCACGTTTATGAGGACGAAGATCTTTATCAGGTCTCGCTGAAAGTTGCTTACCCGGACGATCCTTCCACTTCGGACGTAGAGTCAACTACGCGAACAATAAAGGCGTGGGTACAGGTTACCGAAGATCAAGGCCCGACTGGCGGCACGCTCAATGCATCGAGCCCAGCTAACAATCCCGCGATACCAGATGTGCAGTACCGCTCCATTTACATTAGTCGGGACGGAAATCCGCAAGCGGACGGCACGACAAAAGCGAACCGCGTTCCTATTGAGACGGGAATGTCGATCTTCAACGGGATAGCTTCCAAGGAAAATGTGAAGGTGTATTTCAGGCGTGATCAGGACAAGGCGCACTTCCAACCAACGCCAGGTAGCACCTTTAACCTATCCGGCTTTAGCAACGTACAGTTTTTACAATATCGGCAAAACTCTACTGAGAGCCCGGCTCGGCCTCGGGCGCGACTGGCACTCCACCGCTCTATAGGAACGACGCAATCAATCTTTACATTTAACACGGCCACCAAATATGTGTCCGTTAGCGGGTTGGAAATTTACATCGACGGTGCCGATCGAGCGTTGACAGGCCGTGTCGCAGACATCCTCGGGCGGAATGTCGCCTTCCGGGATCTCAAACTCACCAAGATTCATTACGGCTTCGAGATCGGCAAGGGGTTCGCTCAGAATCTACCTTCCAGCAGCTACTTGCAAGCTGAAGGCGTACTCCTCCAAAACATTAACCGTCAGAAGATGCAGAACGTCACCAGCGGTTCATTGGTAGACGTCGCTTATAACGATCCAAGTATTGTCACGGGTCGCTATCTGGTCTTCGCTAATCCCCCGACGCGCGGTTTAGTTTTGCTCGGCAACAAATCAGGCGAAACAACCGAGTCGGTTACGCTCCCAAACAACACTGTCCAGGCGAAAGACCATGTGACGCGCAGCTACGCATCGGACGTTCTGTTGTACGGGAACACGTTCACAAACCGCGCGCGAGTGCAAGGCAACGTCGCCGCTCCACAAAACAAAGACATTTACACGATGCGCGCTCAGAAAGGGAAGTATATTTATTGGGCGCAGAACACAACGTATGGGGGTTCGATGCTTCTGGGTCGCGTGAGCGGCGATCCGACCGACCGCAGCGTTGCCATGCAATATGTTGTGATCGAGAGCAATCGAATCGTTCAAGATCCCCGAGATCGGCTCCCGAACGAGATCGACCGAGACAGTCACCTGGCCCGCCTTAGTTTCAGCAGTGAGAATTCAGGCGTTTCAGGCGGACGACTGGTCAGCGATGTGATGGTGCGCAATAACTACTTTGAGAATTCGAGGCGAACTGGTGAGATTGTCGGAAGTGGCAGTAATACTCGAACCGAACGCCCACCAATCATAGAAGGGCCACAACAACGAATTTCTTTCGTTCACAATACTGTACGCCACAGCCTTTCCGAAATTGTGCCTGCAAATCCATCAGAGACAAATCCCGTAACTCGAAATGCGCCTTGGTTAAGGATCGCGCAGCCATTGGGAGGCGGCACGGCCGCGCTGGTAATGCGCGGAAATCTCTTCATTTCGCAGACTTTTGAAACCTCCAACCACTCGCCAATACCGGGGAGCGATCAGACTTTGATCAGAATAAATGGTTTCACAGCGCAAAACGTGAAAGATGGTACGAGCCCGTTTATAGCAGGCCAAGTCAGCAAGAACGTATTTCCAACTCCTCCGGCGTCTCGCTTGTACCGCTTCGCTTTTTCTGATGGCGACAGAACTTTTAGTGAAACGTCAACTTTAGGGTGGGGGAACATTTTCGCAGGCGACTCACAGGTAACTGTATCGCTCAACTCGGCCTTTAGACCATCATCGCCAACAGCGCCCGTCGCCACGATTGACCAAGCGACGAACCTTACCTCGTTGTACGGGCTGGTTGGCGACCTCTACGGCGATCTACGGCCGACAACGAACGAGTGGACTGTAGGTGCCGTGCAGCGGCCCGCGTAGCAAGCATTCACCCTCAACAGGATGTTTCGATGTTAACTGAACGAGTTCGCTCTCTGAGCGCAAGCTTCGCCGTGCAGTTGTTAGATCAACGCGTGCTTTTCAGTGCTTCGCTCAGCCGTACAGGAACGTTGAGCGTGGCTGGAACCGAGCAGGCGGATGTGATCGTCATCAGTCTGAATCAAACCGAAGTCGACGTTGACGTCAACGGCGCATCGACGAGTTTTGATCGGAGTGCGGTTGATCGCCTTAACGTCGATGCCGGCGGGGGTCGGGATCGCGTCGTCAACCGTGCCAATCTTCGCAGCACATTGATGGGCGGCGCGGGAAACGACACGCTCATTGGAGGATTTCGAAGCGATGTACTGGTGGGAGGGCGGGGAGTCAACGTGCTTGATGGCGGTGGAGGAAGAGACATTGTTGATAAAAGCAGCAATCCTTCCGGAGAATTTAGAGTCTCTGTTAACGAAGAGGGAGATCCGAGATTCGTGGCTGCAGCATTCACGACTATCTCGCACACTGATGTGGTGCACCCGGGCAACGACCTTACCATCCTGCTCACCGACGGCGATGACACTATCCGCGGCAGCGCAGTTACCGACTTAATAATTGACGCCGGAGGTGGCAACGACTTGTTCGATCGCATTCAAAGCGTCGGTCTCTCGCCAAGACTCGTGCTCGTCGGCGGCGACGGAGATGACCGGTTCGAAACCGACGAAAGTTCCTATCCCGCAGACATTCGCGGCGGCGATGGAAACGATTCCGTCGTCGACGCCGTGCGTCTCAGCAGCGTGTACGAACGCATCGACCTTGGCGCGGGGCGCGACACACTTGGGGTATCCAACGATCCGACCGGGCCTGCAACCGTGCTTGCCGGCGCAGGGGTGGATGTGATTGTTGTCAGTAAGTTGGTGCGCGAGGTGTTTGGGAACTCATTGAACAACACCATTAATGTTTTTGATGGTTCTTTCGGCACCATCCACGCAATCACAGTTCACGGCGGGCAAGGTGACGACACCATTACAAACCTCGGTACCGACCCAATGATAGCACAAGGCGGTGGCGGCAACGACTCCCTGATCGGCGGCGACGGCGACGACACCCTGCGCGGCGGCGGCGGCAACGACACGCTCTCCGGCGGCGGCGGGCGGGATAAGCTCTACGGCGACGGCGGCGATGACCTGCTGCTTGGGCGTGGCGGGAGCAAAGACCGCCTCGACGGCGGGCCCGGCAAAGACACCGCCACCGCCGACACACTCGGCAGTGTGATTGATCTGCTGATCGATGTGGAAACCGTGCGGTGAACGCTGGAGACATGCTGGATTGCGTCCGCCGCTCATTCATAGCCGGGATTTCCCCCCGGTTCTTCGGCCCGTAAACAGCCCGACGGGTTGGAAACCCGTGGTACGCGGGTGGGGATGACGAACGGGGCAGCGACTCCGCTGCGGCGCATTCCGGGTTGCCGCTGACTCCCCCCGCCGGGTGGCGATTGCTGTCATGATCTAAAAGCCATCTGATTGCTACCACGTCCAAGAAAAGCCGCATTTTCCGCGTGTGCTGAGGCGGGAGGGTGGGAGTTTCGTGCCTGGGAAGCTGGACTGATATTCAGCGTTGTGCCGGAACCGCCGATGGAAAGGGGGATGGATGAGTGCCGCGCCGGAATTTTCCGGGCGGGATGTTTGGCTGGAAGGACATGACATGGTTTCAACGTCGCCCGCACCGAAAGTTACGCCGCAAGAGGATCCCCCCGCCGTCCCGGCCGCTGCCGGGGTTTCGGGGGGGCGTGGGGCATCGATTCTTCAGGAGCACGCGTTAAAGCTCTCGATGGTATCGATTGAGAAAGGCGGGGTCATCCTGGTGGCCGCAGAGGGGAACATCACTTCGAGCGATGTTGATCCGACGAGCACGAATCCGCTGCAGACGCTGCTTGGGGCGACGTGGTGTACGAATCGCGTGCTGTTGAACATGGAGCTGTCGGGCTACATCGATTCCAGCGCCATCGGATGGCTGATGAGTACGCAGAAGCAGTTCAAAGACGCCGGCGGCAAGTTTGTGATTTACAACGTCCAACCGGCGGTGCGGCAATTGCTTGATATGCTGAAAATCGGTCGCATTCTGCCCATCGCCGACGATGAGGCCGGTGCACGAAAGCTGCTGGCGGAAGGAGGCGCCAAGTGAGCGACCGAACCGAAAAATCGGAAAAAGACAAAGCCGAAAAGAAGGCCCCGCTGCTTGATGTTCACAAAATGCAGCCCGAGACCGCCGTTGCCTACCTGATTGAGACTGCGGTCAACCAGGGTGCGAGCGATCTGTTTTTTCTCGCCGACGAAGGCAAGATCACAGTGAAGGTGCGTCACCTGGGCATCGTGCGGACGATTTCGCAGATCCCTCTCGAAATGGGCAAGCGGTGCCTCGGCTATATCCGGGCCAATGCGGCGCTCGATCTGACTGAAAAGCGTCGGCCGATCGATGGTCGTTGGATTTACCGCAAGCCCGAGGGGCAAATCATTGATTTGCGCATAAACGCCATACCGAGCTTGTATGGCGAGGACTTTGCCATTCGGCTGCTGGTGCGTGCCAATTCACTGGTGCCGCTGGATACGCTGGGCATGACCACGCCGCAGCTTCATGAATATCAGCAGATGCTCGCCAGCCCTAGCGGTTTGGTGCTCATCACCGGGCCGACGGGCAGCGGGAAGACCGCGACGCTCTACAGCACCCTTACCCGGCTGAACGACGGCTCGCGAAAAATTAACACCATCGAAGATCCGGTAGAGTATGCGATCGAAGGCGTGCGCCAGTCGCAGGTGAATCCACAGATCGATCTGGGATTCGCCGACCTTCTGCGGGCGGTGTTGAGGCAGTCGCCGGATGTGATCATGATTGGCGAGATTCGCGACCAGGAAACCGCGCGAACCGCGGTGCACGCGGCCAACAGCGGGGTGGTGGTTTTCGCAACGCTGCACGCCCCCTCGACCGCGACCGCGATCCAGGCGATGCGATCATTGGGCGTACATAACCACTTTCTGGCAACGAGTTTACGCGGGATTGTCAGTCAGCGGCTGGTGCGGACGATTGACCCTGCGACCCGTGTGGCCTATGACCTCCCCGACGGCCCGGGCGCGTTTGATGAAGTCAAGCCCTGGCTGGCCCCCGGCGAAGGCACCAAGCTCTACGCACCGCGGCCGGCAGCATCGAACCAATTCACCGGCTACACGGGTAGAACGGGCGTCTTTGAAGTCATGTCAATCACGCCGAAGATTCGCAACCTGGTGTCGGAAGGCGCTCCGGCGCGCGAGATTCGCGCCAAGGCCGTCGAGGAAAAAATGCTCGAATTCCGTCTCGCCGCCACGCTGAAGGTGGCGCGCGGGGAGACGACGATGGAAGAAGTCTTCCGGGTTGTGCCCACCGAGCATCTCATTGAAGAGTAGGCCGAACCGGCCGACGGTTGCTACTTTGCCATGCGCTCAATGATAAGTCGGGCGATATCTGCCTCGAGTTGCTTGGGATAGTGCCCCAGAATCGCTGCCTGCAGCATGTCTGATTGTGAGTGAAACCACTCCACCAGCCGGCTGCTGACGGCAACCTGCGTCATTCCGTTGCGATCACAGGTTTGCTGCAATGCCTTCTTTGCCTGCGACGAAAGTTCCAGCCGGACAATTACTCGCTTTTTCATGAATTCACCAATTCTTCCTAACCGTGCGATACGGTCATACCAGTCATCGACGATGATTGCGCCCGCGACGTGTGGAGCAGGGTGTTCCGGCCCTGACAGGCCGATGCTCCAATGCCGCTGCGGAGGTTACTTTCCACTGTTTGCCGATTCGGCAAGCTTCTTCATAAGGCTTTGGAAGAGCAACTCCCCCGGATCTTCGTCGGTATGACCGAGGACCGCGTGCTGCGTGCGGCCATCTTGCTCTGAAAACCACAAAATCAGGCGCGATATGACCGAAAGCTGTGTCATTCCGCGCGACTCACAGACCTTTTCAAGGCCCAGTTTGGCGCGCGGAGTGAGTTCCGCACGCAGAATCAATCGTTTCTCAGCCACGCTGCTCTCCCGTAAATCACGATTTTACTATCGCGCGTCCCCGGCCAACCGGCATTCGGGCACGGCCTAAGACGCCTTCCGCGGGTGCCGTCGATGCTTGAAGCAGCGCCTTTAAGAGCGACGCATCAAGACATCCACCACCGGCACCGGCGCGAACAATACGCAAACCGATGTGCCTCAGAATACTACGTTTCACCATGTCTTATCAAGACTTACGCACAGTTGTCGCCAGTTGTTTGTAAATCGGCCACACGGTGGAGATTCTGGCTGCCGAGGTGATCGTCGCGGTGAACGGCGTGCGCGGTGCGAACGCTGCATACGGGCGGGCAGGTTGGCAGTATATTGCCAGATCGAATGGTCACACGTTTGGTCACAGGTTGGATCGTCATGAGCCTAAGCATCTCTGCCGTCGCCGCCGAACTTCCACCGGGGGCGAGTTGGGCGTTTGTATCGCGCGACCCCCTCGTGCGTACCGCCGTCGAACATTACACCGCCGGGCACTTAAGTGCGGCACTGAAGCTGCTCGAAGGAAAATCGGTGCAGGATATCGCCGCGCGCGATGAACTGATCGAAGTCATCCGGCGATATCGACGGGAATACAGCCAGACCCGCCCGCAACTGCTTTCAGCACTGCGCAAGAGCATACCGGACATCACCGATGCCGACCTCGACCGATGGATCGCCGCGGGGCAGGTGCAATGTCGGGAGATCGACGGCGAAGTCCTCTTCTTCCGCCGCGAGCCGGGACAGATTCTGCGATTCTGCAAAGAAGCGATGGAACGCAAGGCCGCCGCGACCAAGCCAGCCCCCGACACAGACACGGACGCAAGCTCGAAACGCTGGACGCGCCTCGCGCATCTCGCCGAGATCATCGCCGCTGCCAATGCGAGTGATGCACAAGAAGTGCTTCCGACGCGGACGCGGGTGAACTACTCACTCACCGTGAAGCCAAATGCCCGTGCAAAAACGGGATCGAGATTGCGAGTGTGGTTGCCCTTTCCCCAGGACTATGCGCGACAATCCAACGTCCGCTTGTTGAATAGCGAACCGGGCGAAGCACGCGTCGCCGAGAGCGCCAGCGACGGCCAGACCATCGCCGGCCCGGCCCAGCGGACGGTTTACCTCGAACAGACGATCGACAACCCTGCGTTGCCCATTCGATTTGCGATCGAGTTTGAGTATGACACCAGCGCCCTGTACCCAACGCTCGACGATGCCACCGCCGCGGAGGCGTTGCGGGGTTCGGGCGTGGGCGTGCATGCGAACTACCTCGCGGAGCGCCCGCCTCACATCGTTTTCACACCCGAGTTGAAGGCCAGGGTGGACGAGATTGTCGGCCGCGAGACCAACCCTCTGGCCAAAGCGCGGAAGATTTTCCATTGGCTGGACGAACATCTCCCCTGGACGCCCGAAGAAGAGTATTGCGTCATTCCCAACCTGAGCATGCACGGCCTTCAACGCGGCAAGGGTGACTGCGGCGTGGCGAGCATGCTCTTCATTACAATGTGCCGCATCGCGGGTGTTCCTGCGCGGTGGCAGAGCGGTTGGACAACGCACCCCGTCGGCTGGAACATGCACGACTGGGCCGAAATCCACGTCGCGCCGTGGGGCTGGATTCCGGTTGACGCCAGCTACGGCCGACAGAAGAGTGATGATCCTGCGATCCGCGATTTTTACTTCGGGCACACCGACAGCCACCGGCTGATCGTCAACCTCGACTACGGCCACCCGCTCTCGCCTCTGAAAAAGTCGTTCCGAAGCGAACCGCTCGACTTTCAACGCGGCGAAGTGGAGCTGGACGGGCACAATCTCTATTTTGACGAATGGGATTACCAGTTTGCCTTCGAACACACGCCGATCAAGCGATGAGAAGCCTCGCCCCGAACCCGCCGCCGCGGGGTTGCGGGCGTTTGGCGGAAATTCGTTAAGAACCGGTTCAATCCTTGCAGCGGAGGCTCGGTTTGGGGATATGATGGCAGCGTGCTGGCCCGCCCCCCGACCATTTCCGCCTTTGCCGCCGCCATGAGGGCGCTGGGACGATCGGACCCGCCGGCGAGTTTCCTGCTCGCGGGCAAGCGGTACACGCTTGCGACGGTCGTAAAACACGATTTTTGGGCCGCTACCGCATTTTATGACTGCGAGAATGGCGACCGCGCCGTCGCCAAGATCAACCGCTGCACGCCATTTGCCGGGATCGCACTTTCCTGGGTGGGCAGGTGGCTCTGCCGGCGCGAAGTTCGGTTTTATGCGCGGCTGCAGCACATTCCCAACATTCCCCGGCTGCTCGGACGCATCGGCGCCACGGGCTATGTGCATCACTATGTGCCCGGGCAGCCGCTCGCGAAGGGCATGCCGCTGCCCGAGACGTTTTTCCCGGAGCTGCACGACGTGATGACGCAGATTCACGGTCAATCGACGGCCTATGTCGACGCAAACAAGCGCGAAAACATCCTCCTGGGAGACGACGGCTCGCCGCACCTGATTGATTTCCAGATCAGCTTCGATCTGCACGAGTTCGGCGATAACTTCATCACCCGGCGGGTGTTGCGACATCTGCAGGCGGCCGACCGGTATCACATTCTCAAGCACCAGCGTCGCCTGGCCCCTTCGACGCTCACGCCGCAGCAGCATTTTGAGGCCCAGCGTGTCGGTTGGCTGACCCGGCTGCACCGCGCAATCACGCGCCCTTACTTCGCCGTCCGCCGCCCCCTGCTACGCCGACTCCGCGCGGGGGGACACATCTTGTCGGAGGGAAGCAAGTAGTAAGCTGATCCAACAACAGTCGGATCACGCTGCCAGATCATCAACCTGGGTCGATCTTTCCTGTGTGCGTGAGAAGAAAAAAGCCAGCCCGATCGTGAGCGGGCCAACCCGACCCGCAAACATCAGCGAGATGATGATCCACTTGCCGGCGGTCGAGAGTTCGGGCGTGAGTCCCATCGAGAGGCCCACCGTTCCGATCGCGCTGCAAACCTCAAACACGATCGGCAGAAACTCGGCGTCTTCGGTAAGAGCCAAGAGTAGCACACCTCCCGCAACCAGCGCCAGATACAACGAAGCCGATGCCACCGCATTGTTCAATCGCCGTTGCGGAATCTCATTGCCGAAAAGGCTGGGCGTTTGGCGACCCCGGATTCCAGAGATTACGGTTGCGATGAGCGCCGAGACCGTTGTCGTCTTGATTCCCCCGCCGGTTCCGCTCGGCGAAGCGCCGATCAACATGGCGATGACAATCACCCATAATGAAGCCATCGCCAGCGGACCAACCGCGACACTATTAAACCCGGCTGTGCTGGATGCGCTCATCACCTGAAATGCCGCCACCATAAACCTGTCGGTCAGGCTGTAATCGCGAATACTCGGTTCAACAAAGAAGAAGATTGCTGTCCCGCACGCCAAAATGAGTCCGGTGAGCGTCAAAATCACCTTTGATGTAAACGTAAACATGCGCTCGCGATATCGGATGGAGTACCAGACGTCCTGGACAACGATGAATCCGACGGCACCGCCATAGCAAAGCACGCTGATTGTAAGATTTACCGGCAGGCTGTGCTTAAAGTCTTCAAGGCTGTTGGAGTAAAGTCCAAAGCCCGCCGTTGAAAATGCCGAGACTGAATGAAACAGCGCTGACCAAAGTGCGTCGCTCCGACCCGCGGCGCGAAACTCAACGTAAAGCACGGCCGCGCCCAAGAACTCCATCGCCAGTGTAAACAGAATCACATGCTTAACGAATCGATCGATTCGAAAGTAATGCGGTAATGTAAAGCCGGCTTGCAGAATTCCGCGCCGAGTCCGGTGGAGGGCCCGGCCCGTAGCCAGTACTACGAAGCTCGAGAGGGTCATGTACCCAATGCCACCGAGCTGAAACAGCACCAGGTGCACCACCTGACCAAAAAAGGAGTAACTGTCGCCCGTCGGTACGGTAACCAGACCGGTCGTGCTCATGGCGCTTACCACGCCAAAGAGGTTATCCAGTAAGCCAACCGGCGTGGACTGTGCCCAAGGCAAGCTGAGCGCGAATAGTCCCAGAAGCACCCACGACCCAAATCCGACCATGAGTTGCTGTGGGGAGCTCAATTGTCGCCACCGTACACTCGCTCGGCGAAGAAAACCGCGGCGCCTCGACCGTAGCAAACCAGGTTTGTCTGGGAGAATAGGCTGCGCAACCGCTTTACTCTCAACCGGAGTTGAGCCGTCACCGTCTGCTGAATTGGACATGGGAATGAACCGCGCGGCAACAAACGTGCTTCGCACCCCTAACGGGGGACCTGCGCGAACGTGTTTGGAGTCGCAATAACCTCTTCAGCCTGTGGGCCAAGCCGGGCAAAACAGCTTGGGGCAGGGGCGGCAGAACGAGGCACTCTCAAATGCCTGCGAGATTAGCTGTCGGGCTGGGCGTTGAAAGTCGCCTGAGACCTTGCCGGTCTCTTCGCCCCGTGACGATCCGATTTGCACCGGTGCGCCAGTTGGGTCTCCCGCTCGACGGAGACGTCCGTCGATTCGACGTTAAAATCGTAGACAACCGAGGTCTTGCAGTCAACGCTCCTACCATAGGAGAGACATAAACCCTTTGCAGTCCAATACTTATGTAAAAGCTGCTCTGACCTCGCGCTTGACCGTTTCCGTTACCCGGATCAGCATCCCCAACAACCAAAGGCGCAAAGGTTGGATCCGGTGACGTCCACGCTCCCCGCCTCGATTGCAAGTTCCACCCCCGACGATGTCGCCCGGTACAGACTTCCGTACCGGTCGAGCGCGCCGCCCTGATCGACTAAAGAAAACGCCTGCAATCCGTCGGCAAATGCCTGTCCGTTCCGCTCGATATCCACCACTCCCACGGCAGCGGCGACGGCCAGATCCTGCGCCTGCGCCCAGGGGGCGACGATCGTCAGATCTTCCCCGCTTAGCAGCAGACGCCGGCCCGCGCGCGACCGCTGCTTGAGCAGCATCGCGGCCAGGATCGTCTTAAAGACGCCCTTGCAGTTTTTATGCGTGGTGCCTGCGTAGCCGAGGTCAAGCGCGTGGGGCAGATCGGCGGGCGAGGCGTCGGATTCGTCGAGCAGCATCGTCAGCTTCGGCCTCCGATCAAACATCGACCGCAACTCCGGCGAAAGCGAAACACTGCGATGCAGCGGCTGCTCGATCCACGCCAGCGCCGCCGCCGCCGGGGCGGCTTCGGGCGTTGCGGCCAGGCGGTCAAGAAAATCTTCCAGCGCGGCGATGGTTGCGTAGTTTTCATTGCCATCGAGGGTGATGCGTTCGATGCGGCCGGTGGCGGAGCGCATAATCTCGATGATGCGGGCGACGTCGGCAGCGGGGTCGCCTCCCAGCTTGATCTTCAGCCGGCTGATTCCGGTTCGCTCCAGCGCCGTGGGGATGAGGCCGATGTCATCGGCCAGGCCCACCGTGTGACGGACCGGAAGCGTGCCGCGCGGCACGGCGGGAATTGCTTCGGCGGGCGACATTCCAGCCAGCGCGGGGTGAACCTGTTCGGCACAGACGCCCAGCGAAGCGTTACGCACCGCCGCCGCGAAGGTCATGCCGTGGCAGCCGCACCAGGCATCGATCGCGGCGCGCTCGATAAGGCTGACCGCCAGTTGTGTAACCAGCCCGGGCTGCGCCGGGTTATTGGCGGCCTCCGACTGATATAGCGACCACCAGAATGCAAACGGCGTCGGCGCCGCACGATCCACCGCACGGGCCGCGGTGCGGTGAATCGCCTGGCGCAGCCGGTCGATATCCTCGTCCAGCGAGATCGAAGCGTCTTTCACAAACCACCGCGGGACAAGGTTCTCGCCGGCGATGCCCGTGACTGTTCGCTCACCAGACGTTAACCCGCCTGCAGGTTCTCCGCGGACTGTAAACCGTGCCAGGAGCTTGAGATGCGTCAGCGAGTGCAGAGTGGCCACGCCGAATCCGAACGGACGGCAGAGGGGAATCGTCGTTTCTTCAAATCGAACCTCGCGCAGCGTGATCATCGAATCCTCGAATTGCCCGCGCCTTGCCACGGATCGAGATTGTCGCCCATTTTCTGCTTGACCGGCGCCGTCGCTGCCGCGAGTTGCTCGACGACGGCATCACTCAGCACGACGTCGGCGGCGCGGGCGTTGGCGTGGACTTGTGCGGGCGTGCTCGCGCCGCAAAGCACCGCCCGCACCCCCCGCTGCCGCAGCAGCCAGGCGACGGCAAGATCGGCCATGGCGATGTTCTGCTCGGCTGCGATCTGCCGAATGGCATTCATAGCTTGCAGGGTCTCGGCTTCACACCCTGCTTCGCCGTGCCGCGAGCCGGGCCGCTTTCCGTCAAACTGCCGCGATCTGCACCGGTCGGCCGGCAACTGCTCGAAGTCTGTATATCGCCCGGTAAGCAGGCCCTGCGCCAAAGGCGAGTAGCAAAGCAGGCCCACATCGCGCTCGATGCATAATGGCAGAAGTGCGAACTCGGCCCCGCGCGCCAGCAGGCTGTAGTTCACCTGATCGGTCAAGACGGCAACCCGGGCAAGTGCTTCGGCGAGATCGAGCGGCCCGAAATTGCACATGCCGAGATAGCGTACCTTTCCGGACTTCTGAAGTGAGAGCATCGCATCGAGCGTTTCATCGAGCGGGGTGGCGCGCGACGGCCAATGAATCTGGAAAAGATCGATCACGTCCGTTCGAAGGCGTTCCAGCGAGGCTTCACACTCGGCAATGACATCCGCCCGGACCAGCGATGGCCCGCTGGCTTTAGTTGCCAGCACAATCTTCTCGCGCATGCCCGGATTGGAGGCAAGCGCCTTGCCCAGCCGGGCCTCACTCTCCCCTTTTCCGTAACCTGGAGCAGTGTCGAAGAAATTAATGCCCGCATCGACCGCGGCGCAGAGTGTGGTGAGGGCGAGCGATTCATCGACGGCCGCATGCATCGCCCCCGCGGCAACCGACATGGTGCCCATCGCCACAACCGAAACAGTCAATCCAGATTCACCGCCAATTTTTGCATAACGCATGCCGTCGCCTTAGGTTAAAAGATTGACGTTGCAAAATGACCGGAACCTCGGATAGTATCGTTGCAGAACCGGTTTAGCAACGCAATAACTGGCGTAGCCCGACCGTGGAGTATCCAATCTATGTCGCGAAAGAACGTCCTGGTTGTCCCTTCCGTGCCCCTCTACAAGAAGCTGTTTTCCGAGGCGGCCGACGCGCACCTTCTGAGCCTGGCCAACGTCGCCTACAACGAAACCGAGGCCGACTGGACCGGGGCCGACCTCGCCCGTCGAATCGCCGAGGCCGATATTCTTCTGACCAGTTGGCGCAACCCGAAACTCACACCGGAATTGCTCGACCTCGCCCCCCGACTGAAGCTCGTCGCCCACTCCGCCGGGTCGGTGAAGTTTATGATCGACGACAGCATTTTCTGCCAGGGCATCCAGGTAAGCACCGCCGGTGCGGCGATGGTCCCGCCGGTGGCCGAAACGACCGTCCTGCTCTGCATGCTGATGCTGCGCCCGGTTTACAAGCTGGATGAGGGCCTGCGCAGCGCAGCGCCGTGGTTTGAAATGAAGCTGGCGGGCGTTGGCGACGAACTGGGGACCAAGACTGTCGGCATCATTGGCGCCGGACAGATCGGCAAGCGGGTAATCAAGATGCTGCGCGCCTGGGAGATTGATGTGCGGCTGTTTGACCCCTACATCAGCCCCGAACAGGCCGCAGCGATGGATGTGACGGCGTATCACTCGCTGCAAGACATGCTCCCGCACTGCGATATCGTCACCCTTCATGCGCCTGTGCTGCCGGAAACGAGGCATCTGATGGGTGGCGAGGAGCTTCGCCGCATGCGCGACGGGACGATCCTCATCAACACCGCGCGGGCGTGGCTGGTCGACCACGACGCCCTCGCCGCCGAGCTGAAGCAGGGCCGGCTGCGCTACGCGACCGATGTTTTCGAGAACGAACCGCTGCCCCGCGACGACGCGTGGCGGACCATGCCCAACACGTTCATCCTCCCGCACATCGCCGCGGCGACAAGGCAGTGCTTTCATCGCCAGGGCGACATTACGGTGGCAGAGATCGAGCGTTTCATCGGCGGCAAGCCGCTGCAATATCCGGTCACCGAGCAGTCATTGAAGCTGATGGCATAACGTCGCCGTCAGCAACTCGATCTCGACGCCGGCGGGCCGGCAACGCACTGCCAGACGATTGGCGACGATTGGCGACGTTTGCTTCGCGGCATTCGCCTCGGGCTCAATCGCCCCCGACGGCAGCCTTGAACTGCGCCTCGGTAATCTTCTCTACTTCTGAATTCTGGATCGTCACCTTGTTGCCCGTCTTGGCATCTTTGAGCAGGGTCGCACCGTCGTCGTACTTCACTTCTTTGGTGTAGTAAATCTTGCTCGTGCTCGGATCGGTCACGCGGTAGTAAGAGCAGCCCGAGATGAGCAGTAGCATCGAGACAATCAACGTGCGGCGCATGAGCGGCCTCCGGTAAATGAGGTTAAACATTCAAAAAACCACCCCCCAAAAAAATGCGTGATCATCCTTGGCCGGATTGAATCGCAAAAGGCCCGCCTTGCCGCGGCGAGTCATCCCATGCAATTGTATCGACCGGCGGACGACACGCCCCATTTATGAGCCAGCAGTAACGGGTTGCGGCGCCTTGATGCCGAGGCTGCTGCCGGCCGGTGCCGAACCCGTGGAGCGAAGAGCCCCCGTTGCCGGCTTGACCGCAGGCTTCGCTGGTGCTGCCGATGACGAAGCGCCCCCGCCACCTTTGCTATCCGGCTGCAGCACGAGGGTCATGCGGCGGCCTTCCATCTTGGCATCGCGTTCGACCTTGCAGCAATCCACCAGTGCTTTCTTGATCTTGATAAAGATTTCTCGGCCCAGCTCGAGGTGGGCCATTTCGCGGCCCTTGAACTGCAGCGTAAACTGGACCTTGTTGCCTTCTTCAAGAAACTCGCGGGCGTGATTGATCTTGATTTCAAGATCGTGGTCGCCGATTCGCACGGTCTTGATCTTCAACTCTTTAAGCTGCCCGGCCTTGGAGTGCGACCGGCTCTTGTCCTGCTTCTTCTGCTGCTGATAGAGGTACTTGCCGTAATCCATGATCCGGCAG
>DDRH01000034.1:17152-103391 GCA_002343075.1 Phycisphaerales bacterium UBA2421
TCCATGATCCGGCAGACCGGCGGGCGCGCCGTGGGCGCAACTTCCACAAGGTCAAGCCCGGCATCACGCGCAGTGCGCATCGCCTCGGCTGTCGGAACTATGCCAACTTGGTTTTCGAGATGATCAATAAGTCGGACGGGCGAGATGCGGATCTGCTCGTTCTTGCGAAGATGCGTGGAAATGGTCAGTTACTCCTGAAAACAACCTTCGGCCAAAAAAACCGCCTCACATGCGGGTCGTCACAAACGCTAGCCGCCGAATGCGCGCGCCACACGGAACGCTAATCGACCGGCCCAACAACCCGCGGCGGTGGAGCGAACAGACGTTCACCTCCTGCCGGGTAAGCGATACTATGATTATCGGCCACCGCGAATGCAAGGATTTACTTCGCGTTTTTGAGCAAAATCGGGGTATCCCCGAAGAGTGTGGATTCCGCAACCAATCGCCGGCGACCGTGAACGTATCTGCTGGTCAACCTCCGCACATGCGCCGGCTCAACTTCATGAGCATAACTCCATACCAATACACAACTTACCGCTCACTCTGTCGGAGCTGCCGGGTCAGGCTCAGCACGGCACGCTGCATGGCAAACGAGCGTTCGGAGGCCGTTGCGCCCGGCTCGCTCGCCCAAGAAACCGATTTGCGGACCGCTGCGACGGATTCGGCCACCTCTGGGGATATCGACTTCAGACGGATCCTGGCAGACGTTGGCAGCTGATCCAGACGGTGCACCAGTCGAGCCTGCAATCGAGTCATGGCCGGTTGATCCGTATGAGACACCGCCTGTCCCAACTCCAATGCGAGTCCCTGAAGGTCATCAGCGATTGTCTTCGGCGGCGGGTAGTAACTGAGCGCGGCCACAGCCGCGCTACCAACCAGATAAATCAGGGCTATGACAGCCAGCGACTTGCCAGCCACCGGCTTGGCGGCGCCAGGTTGAAAACGGGCCAATCGCGCGACCACCGTCAACGCCAATAAGGCTCCGACCGCCACAATCGAGCTTGCACCGATCGGCTGTTTCCACCGATGCACAAAACCGGTCCAGGCACCTTCGGGGTGATTAAGGAGGTGATATGGCCGCCCTACATCCTCGAAGGCATGCGTATCCTCGGGGTTGTATGCCGGATCATATGCCAGGCGATCAACGGTCAACGCGCCACTGGCACTGACCAACAACACAACAGCGAGCCACGCTCCTGTCGCTCGGAGCGAGAAGCTCCCAGCGGCAACGATCATCACCGCGGCGTTAACGCTCGCGCCACCAACCAGCAGAACAACGGCAAGGCCGGGCATGGTCGATGCCATGGTTACTTGCCCCGCGCGCATGGAGAGAATCTCAGGGGGCACGTAGGTCGCCAGCCACGCCCCACTCGCCAACAGGGCATGACTGAGCGAGCGCTCGACCAGGATTTCGCCCAGAAAATTGGGGGGAATCAGCAGTGCCGTCGCGCCGGAAACGATGGCAGCGAGTCCGATTGCCATCAACATCGGCGCGTCAATCAGACGGCCGGCATTGTAGAGGCTCGCCAGTAGTGGCGATCTGGGCATCAGGGCCGATTCAGGCGTCGGAATTGCCGCCCGAGCATGTCGGCTGCCCGTCAGCCGATCGACCGCGCACGCCCCAACCACCGCCGCCGCAAAACTGGTGAAAACTGCGACGGCGGTTACGGTGAACCCGGTCTGGTCAAGCAGATAGCCAGCAGTCCAGGGTGTCATAGTTCCACCGGCGACCATCATCGCCGAGAGAGTGCCCGGCCGAATGCCCGCGCGCCGGAGTGCAACAATGATCGGTAACATGCCGATCGAACAGACCGGGAGAAGGAGGCCGAACAACCAGGCACACGCCCGCGATCGCGCCCCGTCACCACAGAGCATTCGATGTATCTGCGTTGGTGCGACGAACGAGCGGAGCGCGCCGGCGCAGAGGGCGCCCACGAGGAGAGTCGGTGCGACCAGTGCCAGCATTTGGCTGGCACGTAGTGCAAACACCGCAGGCAGTTCCAGCCACGGGGTCACTGTTGCTCCCAGGCTGGCACACGGACCGCCGCCAAAACCTCATCGAGGACTTCCGCTGAGGCATCCGCTGGCATATTTAGCCTAGCCGACAAGACCGGCCCCATGACGCCCTGCACGTCATCCGGGATGACGAATGTGCGATTATGGAGGAAGGCCTGCGCCTGCGCGGCGCGTTGCAGAGTCAGCAGTCCGCGTGGGCTAAGGCCCAGGGGCACCCTCGGGTGTGAGCGAACAACGGCTGCCAGGTCGACGAGGTATTCGCGTACCGCAGGTCCGACCGCAATCGCTGCGACGTGCTGCTGCAGATGGTGTAAGTCCGAAGGTTGCACGACCGGTTGCGGCCGCGGTGAATCATCTTCGCAACAGGGCCCTACGGCCGCTTCCAGAATTGCCAGTTCGTCTTGGCGCTTTGGATAGCCAATGCGCAGCTTCATAGCAAATCGATCCAGCTGCGCCTCGGGAAGCGGGTATGTGCCGTGATGTTCGGCGGGATTCTGCGTCGCGATCACAAAGAACGTGCTGCTCAAGCGATGCGGCTGATTGTCGACGGTTACCTGGTGCTCCGCCATGGCTTCCAGCAGTGCGCTTTGTGTACGCGGTGTGGCACGGTTGATTTCATCGACCAGCAGCACATCGGCGAAAACCGGGCCGGGAAGAAACTCAAACTCACGGGTCTTCTGATTAAAAATGCTGAAACCCGTCACGTCGCCGGGCAATAGGTCGGGCGTACACTGCACACGGCAGAACCTTCCCCCGACCGCAGTCGCGAGTGCCTTGGCGAGTGTGGTCTTGCCCAAGCCCGGCAAATCTTCGATCAGCAGATGCCCGCGCGCCAGCAGGCAAACCAGCGCGATCTCGACCACCTCGGGTTTGCCGCGCAACGCGTCGTTCATCGCCTGCCGAATGTGCGCGACCGCCTGCGCGTGTTCGAGACCGCGGTGACAGGCGTGGACGGTGTTTTGAACGGTGTTAAGAGGAATCATCTGACATCCAACTGTTTGCGGAGGTTTCTGAGCGAAAGTTCTTTGAGCACCGATGTCGCATCAAAACGAATCACCGGCGCTTGCGGACAGTACAACTGCTGATTCATAGCGTCGATCAATTCGAGAATACTCCTTGACGAACCGAGAGTATGCAGCCATTTCCCAACTGGCGTTGCGGCAGCCCGCTTTCGACCGACCAGGCTTGCCCTTCGCTCAATCAATCGGGCAACACGCGCCGGCGTGGGCCCGCGGATGTGCAAGATTCGCGTCGCAACGCCGTCCAGCCACTGCCGCCTGCCGAACCAGACCACTCCCAGGAAGCAAAATGCGCTGATGATTGCTACCCACTGCCGCTTGGCCCGAGTAGCGGCCTGCTGAGCCCAGTTGTGAAACTGTTGGCGCCAGTTCATAGGGACCGCCAGAAGCGGGAATCCGGGCGTGGGGTCCAGATCAATCCAAGTCCCATCGGACATGCGAATCTGGACCCAGCAGTGGAGGTCGTCTCGGTTGAGTTGCGCCCACCCACTTTGCTCGTTCACCCGGTCGGCCGAAGCAAACACGCCGCTCGCCAGTCGGGCCGGGTAGCCGAGGCTTCGAAGACCCAGCACGCCGGCGGTTGCGAAGTGATAGTCATTGCCTCGACCATCCCGCTGGAGCGTCTCAAATGCTGGCCGCGGGCTGCACCAGGAGGGATCGTAGTGAGCCGATTCCTGAAGTGATCGCATCAGCGCCAGCACCTGCGGCCACCCCCGGGGCGTGCCGAACGTCATCCGGTTTGCCCAAGCGGCCAGTTCTGGCTCAATGTGCGCCACCTCAAGCAGCAATGGCTTGCTGTGCGCGGGCAAGGCGGGCTCGACATTCAGCAGCCGTGACGCGTCAACCAACTTGGCCGTCACGTCAATCGAAGCCCCAGTCGGAAGAGTTCGGCGGGCGAGTCGAACCACGCCGGCTTCGTCCGATGAAAAGAACGTCGGCTGATCGATCAGGCCCATTCGAAACTGAGTTGTGTGCGGCGGCAGTGGTAAGGTGCGGCCATTTAGCTCTCCCACCCGAACAGAATACTCGCCATCCCGCCCAAAAGCAGGAGAAATGGGGCGAAGCAGCAGTTCCATCCACCGTTCGCCCAAGTGTCGCACCGGCACAAACGACCGACCTGCGTACCGCGGCTGCCACGCATCGCCATCGAACCGTTCGAGCGCTTCCAAGGCAATCCAAGCCGGCAGCGGTCCGCGCAGTTCCAGCAGGGCTGTGCCTTGCTTTTCACCTGACGCAGCACGCTCTGCAGGAGCGCGCCGTTTGATGTCAAACGACCGGCCCGTCCGCGAATCGCCACGGTCGGTGCCTTGTGCCTGGTTCAAACCATCCTGCTTGAGCGCGATGGTCTTCTGTTGCTCAGCAGGCGTCACGGGTTCGCCGTACGCTTCAGTCCAGAGATCGTAGAGGCTGTCCAAACTCGATTCTGCGATCCGCTCGTTTTGATCCAGCCCTGTCGATGCGGCGTGATCGGAAGAGATTTCATCCTGACCGTCACCAACTCCCCGGGCGGCCCGCTCACTTTCGGAGGCAGGCCCACCCGATGCAGGCACCCACCCGGCATAGGACGGATTCAGGTCAACGGGACGAATGAAGCGGTGGGCCGCGACTAATGGCACCAGCAGTGCAAGACAGATTGCACACACAACAAAGAAGGTAGACCAACGCCGGCTGCCGGATGGTTCGATCTGACCAGCGGCCAGCCAGCCAGCACTCACAATCACCAAGACTGCGACGACCCCACCCCTGACTGCGAAATCGAAAGTCGGAAGCAGCAGAAGGGCGACCGCGATGCAAATGGCGGCGACCACGCCATCGTGCCGGCCCACCCGGCCATCGAAGACGTATAGCCCACCGGCCAGCACCAAGAGACTTGTGGAAACAGACCCTTCCAGTGGAGCACCGAGCGACAGCGACTGGCTGGCGAGCATGGCAGCGGCGCTGATGACCGCAAAAACCTGTGGCCACTTGCTGTCCGTCCATCGGTCCAACAGGCTCGTTCGACCCAAGAGCAGCCGCGCGATGCAAAGCGCGACAACGATTACGGTCCCGACCATCATGTAACCGGAGACCGATGCCGCCCGTGCCGCGCGAGAAAGTTGCAGTGCCCCAACTCCGACCATCAAGATGACGGCAGTCATGGGGTTCATGATGGAACTTGGCTCCAAAAATCTTCAACCAGCATCGGGCTACCACCGGGGCTGTTGATCGTGGCCCAGCCACGACGCGAGGTGATGAGAACTTCCACCGCACCGGTAGTCACCGAATCACCCGCTTCCAGTTGAACTGCTGAGAGCGCATCCATCACTCGGCGTGCATCGCTCTCGGAAACCACGTTGAAGAAGGTGCTTCTGATTGAGAGGGTCATTGAAGCGCCTATCGCTCGTGCAGCCGCAACCATGCCGGCGGCGACGCCGACAGCTAGATCGAACTCGTCCGTATCGCTATAGCTCGAAGTACGGCAGTCAAGCCGGCACGAGATCGTCGGGCGCGCGGCGGCCGCGCGATCACGGACGATTAAGCGATCGTGCCGTGCAGACTGGTGCCAGTGAATCATTCGCATCGAATCGCCCCGCCGGTAGGGCCGCACCCCGGCTGCATCGCCGTCGTCGCCACTCCGCCAGACTGCGGCCGCATCATGAGACGGTCGCCGGCCGACGGCTGAAAGATTGACCGGTATCGGTCGGGGCCAAACGACGACCGTGCTGCTGCTGGCAACCATCTTGCTGGCATGGAGAAGCCCAAACGGAAAGCTGCTCAAGAGAGCGGCTTGCCCGATGTAATACACCCCCCGCCGTGGTGCGCGAAACCTGATCCTGGTCGGGCGATCGCGGCTCATTCGGAGCAGGGGTTGGCGGTCCTGCGAGAAGGGGCTTTTAAGACAAAGCCCCGGCAGTGACAGAACTGGCTGATTCACATGAAAATCGACCGACTCGCCCGCCGTGACGCGCGTCTGGACGGCTTCCATGCGTACGAACAGCCATCGTGCGACCGCGGCCGGGACGGTCAGCCCCACAACCAAGACGCTGAGTAACCCCACCGCGGCGATATGCGCATGTGCCGCCGCCGTGCCAACCACAGCCGCCACGACGGCAGCGCCCAGCAAGGCACCGACGCGTTGTCTTGAGATCTTCAAACGCAACCGCGTGCCCCCCCGGGCTTGAAGCTCTCCTGCCAACAAACTCGACATATGTCCGACAGTAATGCAATTCGGATACATATGCCAACGAATTGCATATGAACCGCTATTCCGGGATAAACGACGCTTTCCCATCAATCCGCAGCAAAGTTTCGGCCAGCAACTCGGCGCAAGCTTGCAGGTCGCTCAGCGAGCACAACTCCACCTGTGTGTGCATGTAACGGTTTGGAATGCTGATCAGCCCCGTCGCTACGCCGGCACGGGTGATTTGCATGGCGTTGGCGTCGGTGCCCGTCCCGCGGGGGGCGGCGGCGATCTGGATGGGCAGTTTCTTCTTCGCTGCGACGTCGGTTATGAGCTCAAACAGCACGGGATTGATGTTCGCCCCCCGCTCCACCACTGCCCCGCCGCCTAGTTTTACATCGCCGGCTACCTTTTTGTCGGCCCCGGGGTTGTCGGTGGCATGGGTCACGTCGACAGCAATCCCCACCAGTGGATCGATTCCATAACAACTGGTCTGCGCGCCACGCAGCCCAATCTCTTCCTGCACCGTCGCCACGCTATACACGGCACACTTGAGCTTCTTGCTCTCCACCGCTATCCGAAGCGCCTCCATGACGACCCAGGTGCCAACCTTGTTGTCCAGCCCCGGCGAGGCGATGAAATCTTTGCCGATTTTCGTCACTCCAAGCTTGTATGTCACCGGGTCGCCGATCTGAACAAGCTCAAGCGTTTCCTTCTTGTTTTTCGTACCGATATCGATCCACAAGTCGGTGCGCTCGACCTTGCCCTGATTGCGCTCTTCGGGCTTCATCAAATGGATGGGCTTACGGCCGATGATGCCGGGAATCGGGCCATTATTGGTATGAATGGTCAGATTCGACCCTGGTAGCACAGTGTTATCAATTCCGCCGACCGCATCGAAGTAAATGTAGCCGTCGTCATTGACATAGTTCACCATCAGCCCAATCTGATCCATGTGACCGGCAAGCATCACGCGCGGGCCTTTTTTCTCGCCGGCCATGACAATTACGTTGCCGTGCACGTCGGTCTCGATCTTCTGTGCCCACTTCGCCATTCGCTTGCGGACGATGCGCGCCACCGGTTGCTCGAATCCGCTTACACTCGGGGTTTCCTCGATTTGCCTTAGAAACTCATATGATTCAGACTTCATGCTCATTGACGATATCTCCTTCACCTTTGCTGGAATACTGCGACTGCCTAAAGGTTGCAATCTCCCCGGCACCGCGGAGAGTTGTTGGCAGGTAAACGCGACGAAGGGAGCTTATGAAGTGCGTGTTGCTGGTTTTGGTGTTAACGACGCTCGCGGCCGCCCAACCGTTGCGGCACGACCCGAGCCGCGATCCGGTCATTGGTGTGAACATCTGGAGCGTTTACGCCGGGGGGGCGGGGGTGGCGGCGTGGGAGGAGCAGATTGAGCGGATTCATCGAATGGGATTCGGTGCGGTCACGATCTTGCCCCAGTTTTTCGTCAATCTCGCCACCGGCGAAGTCAGCCGGCAGGATCCCACGCCGCGGCCGACCTACGGCGGGATGAGTGACACGGAACTGACCGCTGCGATTGCAAAGGCTAAATCGCTCGGCTTGATTGTCACCGTTTCACCGACCCTTGAGCCTGCCAACCGCACGCTCTTCCGTGGCGAGATTGCATTTAACGATTCTCCACCGAAGGAACACAATGGCGTCGACACGCCCGACGCTGAAGCGCGGTTCTGGAGTTCTTACACGGCGCAGATTGCGCACTTTGCCGCCCTTGCACAGGCCGCCGGGGCGGATCGGCTCAATATTGGGGCAGAACTGGGCACGCTCGACACCGATCCGCGCAACGCCCGGCTGTGGAAAATCCTGATCGAAACAGCCGACGAACACTTCACCGGGCAACTGGGCTACACGACCGTCCACTGGACTTTTGACAGCCCTGCCACGCGCGCCATGATCTATGCCGACCCGAAAATCGACTATATCAGTCTCAGTTCCTACTTCGCGCTCGCCACCGAAGCGCAGGCCGCCGCGAGTGGCGGGCCGGGTGATGTGGAGTTTGTGCGAATAGTTCAGGAGAACTTCACCCGTGCACTGAAAGACCGCATTCTCCCTGCCGCTGCGGCATTGAAAAAGCCGGTAATATTGAACGAGATTGGCATTACTCCATTCGATGGTGCCGCGGCGCAGCCGTGGGATTGGACCCTCGGCGACCGCGCAAAGTACGATCCCGCCGAGGCTCGAAACGTGCTCGAAGGCATTTTCCGGGCAATTGCCGACCGAAATGAGCAGATTGTCACCGCCAATCTGTGGATCTGGGGCTGGCCCGGGGGTTTTGCCAGCGAGCGGTTTTACATCAACGACAACCCAGCCGACCTGCCCGATACGCCCTTTGACGAGTCGCAGATGAGCCTCAGCAACGAGTTTATCAAGGCTTATCTACTGGACGACCGGTAGCTCCGGCGCTCGCTGGTTGCGTCGCGCCTTGCCGATTGGTCCGCACCCTTTGGGCGGCGACACGGGCGAATACATCGAGTACCTCAACGCGGACCTGCATTTCCGTCGCGACTCTTGCGGTTGCGTCCATGAACTGCTGTGCAACCGAGTCCGCCGGCGCGATCAACACGCGCGCTTCGGTCCGGTCGCCAAAATGTTGCGCCGCTTCTTCTGGAACAAAGACGCGCACCCCGTCTGCTCCGCTGGATGTGCCATCTAGCACGACCACGCCACAATCGAAGTCACCCGCTGTTCCTCGTAGCCTGATCGACACCGGCACGCGCTGCGGAGTCGTCGGCTTGGGGAGTATCATGTAGAGGTCGGAAGGTGCCCCGACAGAAGCACCATTCCATCTGCTGAAGTTCGGGTCTTGCTTCCAGAGTTGAATGGCGGGCAACTCGCCGTTCCACAACTCGGCCGCTGCAACCGGTTCCAACGGCTCCGCGGAAGGATGGGACACTTCCAGATCGGTCTGCCATGGCAGCGCAACGGGAATGATGTCATTGGCCCCAAAAAACATCTCAAGCTTCAGGGTACCTGACGCCGGATAATGGCCAGAGTCGAAGTCGCGCAGCAACGCCGGATCGGCAAAGCACTGCGCACGATCGATCGACCGCATAAAATTCATGTCGCGCAGGGCTTCGAGCATCAGGTCGGCTGTCGGCTGTCCAAGGATGTTCAGCGTCAGATCGCGCGTCGCCCGGTTTTCATTCACCTGAATGCTGATGCTCACTTCTCGAAATCGGACCGAGGGGTCCAGCGGGAGCGAGTCCAGCAGGTAGTGGATCCGAAATGGCACCGGGTCGCCGGCGCGGGAGGGTGCGCGAAACTCAACGACGGGCTTCAAAGACTCTTGCAGATAGCTGCGGAGCGCATCAGGCTTCACAGCGCCGGCGGCCGCGGTGGAAAGGTAGAGGTTTCGCCATGCCGTCCCGATGCGTTGCGGCCGACTGCCCCCTCGTTTCAGGGCCGCGGCTGCAATATCGGATAACTGCTCCTTCGTCAGCTTCTTTGCAGTCACTCGCCGCTGAAACTCGGCGAGCGCGGTCAACTCTGTCTCGAGATACCCGCTATGGCTCTCTGCCATAAGCATCCAATGCGGTTTGTAGTTGTCGATGGTTTTGCCGGTGAAATGGAAGAGGCCAAAAGTCATCAAAACCGGCCCGCCTAGCGCCAGCGCGAGCAAGCCGTACTTAAGATATGAAGGATGGATTCGCCGACGACCCAGCACAATCGCCCGGGGGGCCGATAGATCCGCCCCGCACTCCGGACATTGTAGGACTCCCCGAGGGCGGCGCGAAATGTTGTATTCACACCTGCGACAGTGGCCGTCAAACCCCAGCCGAGGCACAAACACGCCCAGCGCAGCCGATATCGCCCCGCCGATGCTTAGCAGCCACGCAAAGAACAGGATAAAGTCGGATACGGCCACACGCCCTCGCTCATGTAACGCGCACATGGAACAGGAGAGACTACTCTATCCGAACGCGCCTCAGAATCGATCACAATTCACTAAATTCGCATAAGATACTGACGTTGACTTCCGAGACCGCCCAAGCCCCGTCGCCGACATTTCGTCAACTCGTTGCGCCATCACTGCTTGCACTGGCACGGGTGCGCGTGCCCTTTGTGATGGTGCTTGTCTGCGGACTGGGCTTTGTCGTGAGCTATTACCATGTGCCGGCGGTCACGCGCGCCTGTGAATCGATCGCAGCGGTCAAGCAGCAGTTCGGCTACGCGTTTAGCGCCGTCGGCGGGCTGGTTGCAGGCGTGGTCGTTCCGGAAATGTTCAAACGCCTCACCCTCCGCGAGCATCGCCTGTCGCACCGGCTTGGCGAGCTTGCGATGGACTCGATTTACTTCATTTTCATGGCGGTGCTAGTCGACGGATTCTATCGCATCCTCAGCGCAGTATTCGGATCGCATGCCGACGTTCAGACCGTCCTGATGAAGACGATGATTGACCAGTTTATCTTCACGCCGACACTGGGCACGGGCATCGCGGCAGTCTATTTTCCGCTTCGCAAGTGCGGATGGAACTTTCGCAGCGTGTTTCGTGGAATCGGCCCGCGGTGGTATGTCCGCACCGTCCTGCCTGTGCTGCTGCCGGCATGGGTCTTCTGGCTCCCGGCGGTCGCGCTGACCTACTCATTGCCGGGCCTGCTGCAAATGCCCTTCAGCCTGTGTGCAACGGCGGCGTGGAGTCTGCTGCTTGTTGTCATCGCGCGATCGCCCCTCCACCCGGCGCTTTCACCAAAAGTGAAAGATGATTTGCACGCCGCAACGCACAGTCATTAGCTCACCGATCCTACAATCGCGGCAATGACCGATCGCGCAGCCAATCCACCCGCCCGCGCCCCACTCGCACCGGGCGCGCCGTTCATCGGCCTGGCCGCGCGCATGCGAGCCCGCCCGCTGCAAACACTTGAACAGGCATTTCGTGATACCGGAGACGGCGAAGCGGTCTTCATCCGACTCGGGCCGTACAAAGCGACCATCTTCCGCCACCCCGATCTGATCAAACGCATCTTTGTCGATAACGCCGCCAACTACACCAAGCAGACCCGAGGCTATCTCAAGGCGAGGCTGGTGCTGGGCGATGGCCTGGTGACCAGCGAGGGCGAACTCTGGCAGCGGCAACGGCGGATCGCCACACCGGCGTTTCATAGACAGCGCATCGCAGCATTTGCGGAGATTATGGTCAGCGCCACTGAAAAGATGACCGGAACCTGGGCGTCGCAATGCGAACCGGCCAATGGCACCACCATCGACATCTTCCGCGAACTGATGAATGTCACGCTGCATATTGCGGTGCAGACCCTCATCGGCATCCCCGCCGGGAAAGAACTGGATGACGTCAGCGCCGCCGTCACCGAAGTGCTGGAACGCACCAACGACATCATCACCAATCCGCTGTCACTGCCGCTCTGGTTTCCACTGCCAAAGTATGCGCGTTTCAAGTCTTCGCTGCGCGTGCTGGATGAGTTTGTCTACTCCGCAATAGAGTCCAAGCGCCGTAAACCTGCGGCAACTGAATCGGCCGACTTGCTCTCGATGCTATTAGCGGCCCGCGATGAGCAGACCGGCGAGGGAATGAGCGATCGACAATTGCGCGACGAAGCCGTCACCATCCTCATCGCTGGACACGAGACCACCGCCAATGCGCTTTCGTGGGCAATCTGGCTGCTTGGGGAGCATCCGGACATGCAGCAACGTGCGTTTGAAGAGGTTTCGGCCGTCATTGGCAAACGCTCGGCGGGGATTGAACATCTGCCGGCGCTGAAGTTCACACGCGCAGTAGCCGAGGAAGCGATGCGACTCTATCCACCCGCGTGGATGATCGGGCGGCGGGCGATCTGCGACGACACGATCGGGCCGTACACCATTCGCGCCGACGAGTTTGCGCTGATCAGTCCCTATCTCACGCATCGTCACCCGGGACTGTGGGACGATCCGGCGAAGTTTGACCCGGGTCGCTTCCTCGACGGCCGGAGCGAACGACTGCCGAAGTTTGCCTACATGCCCTTCGGCGGCGGGATGCGGTTCTGTATCGGCGCTAGTTTTGCAATGATCCAAGCCACCCTCATGCTGGCGACCATGATCCGGCGAGTCTGCTTTGAACGCGTCACCGAGCAGCACGTCGAGCCTTACGCAATGATCACGTTACGACCAAAACACGGAATTTTGATGCAGGCCCAGCCGAGAAAAATGTGAGCGCGCTGCGCTTTGCGCATTCGTCTGGCGCAACACGGGGGGTGGTTAGGGCGAGACTTTTGGCAGCCTCTACGGGCGCAGCGGAGTTGCAGAACGACGGTTGCCGCAACCTTGTGTGGGCCGAACCACACCGCTGTAGCCTCGTCGAAAGCAAAGTGTCGCCGCCAGGTAGGAAAAATAGCGAGGCTGTGAGGTCATCGGTCGGGCGTTCCGCGCAAGAGTTGAAAACCCCGGCGAGCTATCGATGATGCGTCTTTCGACTTTTTTTGAAAGGAAACCCATGTCCAAGAGTTATGCAGCCGCACCCGCGATGTCGATCGACCCGAAGAAGTCCTACACCGCGACGTTCGAGACCACCCGCGGGAACGTTGTCGTGCAATTGTTCGCCGACCGCGCGCCCGTGACGGTCAACAACTTTGTGTTTCTCGCGAAGGATGGCTTCTACAACGGCACCAAGTTTCATCGCGTGATTGCCGACTTCATGGTGCAAGGCGGCGACCCCCAAGGCACCGGCACCGGCGGGCCTGGATACAAGTGGCCCGACGAGAAAGCCGCCCTGGGCATCAAGCACCAGAAAGGCAGCCTGAGCATGGCCAACGCCGGGCCAAACACCAACGGCAGCCAGTTTTTTATCACGCACATTGTCACCGACTGGCTTGACGGCAAGCACGCGGTTTTCGGGCAGGTGACAAAGGGCCAGGAAGTGGTGGACGCAGTAAAGCAAGGCGACGTGCTCAACTCCGTGACCGTCGCAGAGGCCTAACTGCCCTTTCGCCGGAGATCAACACATTTGAACGCGAGGCGATTGCGCCGCATCGGCTATTCTTCGCTGTTACCCCGCACGCGGATTCGGAGAGAGCAATCATGCCGCTGCATGACACCATTGACGCGTCGAACGCAATCTTGCATGCCCCGTCGTGGAAGCGACTCTCAGGCACGTTTCAGACTCGCAGCGTCGTCGCGGGCGTGCTCATCTGTGTTCATCTCTGGCTGGCGAACTCCCTGGCCGCCCAGTCGCCATCAACCGAGATTCCGCGCGCGGAACTCGCAGTCCTGTACCAAACCGAGCTGAAGGATCGGTATGACGAGTCGAAACTCGACCAACTGCTCGTCACCCACCGACTGCTGGAACAGTTTTTTGCAGAGCGCAGTTCGGGCAAGCGAATGGAGATTCTCCAGCAACTGGAGCAGGGGCCAGTCGATCCGATCACGCTTGGCCGCATGTGTCGTATCCGTCTTCACTGGCCCGATTTGCCCGGTGGGGTCTACTATGTTTCGGAGCGGGTCGGCCCGCACACAGTCGCCTACTTCCTCGGCCTGCCGGAGGGGTACACACGTGCGAAGGCGTGGCCGCTCGTGGTTCGGCTCCCACCGACCGATGCATTTGCGCGCCAGCCCGCTCCCGACCAACAGGAGGTGGCGCGCATTTATACCGGCTGGCTGAACGAAGAAATCAAGCAGCACACCGATGCGGTCGTCTTGATGCCGCTGATGAATTTTGACCACCTGTTTGGCCCCAGCTACGCCGGCGTGAATGCGGTCATGCAGCCAGTTTTCCACGCTGCCGAGCGTGCCAACATCGATCCCGCGCGCGTTCATCTCATCGGCCACAGCGCCGGCGGGCATGCGGCGTGGAACCTTGCCTTGCATTACCCGACCTATTTCGCCTCCTTCAATGCCCTGGCAGGTTCAGCAAAAAATGAGTTCCAGCGCGTCCGGCTGAAGATTCTTCGAAACACGTGGCCAATCGTCTGGCACGATGCGGATGATGAGCTGATCAAGGTCGATATGTCCCGTCAGATCGTGCGCGCGCTTCGTGCGCAAAAGGTCGATGTGGATTACGAGGAAACAAAAGGCCTCGGCCACCGCCCGCCGATGCAGTTGGTTGACAAGATGTATGCCAAGCTCCGCAAGCGCGTGCGATCGCTCTACCCGGCCGAGGTGACCATTCAATCCAACCGGCTCGATCCGATCTACAACCGAGCCGATTGGCTGCAGATAGACCAACCCACGCGCGCCGGCGACGATCAACCCGTCTTCTTCACCAGAGGAACGGAAAAAATCGTGCTGCAGACCGGTGTCTGGTCGGCAACGGCGGTCATCAAGCCTCGAAACCAGATTGAAGTAAGGACCGACAACGTCGAGCTGCTGCGGCTTTTCTTGAACGAACAGATGCTCGATTTTGATCGCGCCATGAGTGTGAGAGTGAATGGCCGCGTGTGCTTCGAGGGGTTCGCCCGGCCGAATGTGGCAACGTTGTTGAATGATCAACTTTTCATGGGGCGCGGGTGGCGAAGTTTTCCCGCGGTTATCGAGCTTGATCTTGCTCCTCGTGCTGCCACCCGGCCAAGCGAAGAGCCAAAATAGCGTTAGGCCGGGTGTCCACCGATTTTCTATACCCCCGCATCCCCGCCTATCATTGAAGCGATTCGAGTTTACGCATCCGGAGACTGATAAATGCAAAGACTGACCTTCATCATGCTTGCCGTCGCAGTGCTCACGCCCGTGGCCCGGGCGCAGAATGCCGGCGTCGAGCAGTTGTACAGCAACAACTGCATGAGCTGTCATGGCAACCGCGGTCAGGGCGGCGGCGCGGGCACGCGGACGCTGCTCACCGATGAACTTTTCAAACAGGAGCACGACCGCCGCTTCTTCGACGCCATCAAGCAGGGCCTGCCCGACAGCGGGATGGAGGCCTTCGGCGAAACGCTCGACGATGCGCAAGTCTGGGGACTGGTCGGCTACATTCGCGAGTTACAATATCGCGCGTATCGCGCGCGTGTCGGCAGCCTTCGCCCCGACGGCACCGGCGTTTTTCAAACGCAACACCACGCGTATCGAGTGGAAAAGGTGATCGAACGCGGACTCGACACACCCTGGTCTGTCGATTTTCTACCCGATGGAAGGATGCTGGTGGCCGATCGGCCCGGCGAGTTGCGCATTCACTCGACCGGAAAGCCAGGCGGCGCGCTGTCCAAGCCTATCGTCGGCACGCCGAAGGTTCGCAATCAGGGGCAAGGTGGGCTGATGGAGGTGACCGTTCATCCGGACTATTCCCGCAACGGCTGGATCTATCTCGCGTACTCGCACGCGATCGATGGCAACGGAATGACGAGAATCGTCCGTGGAAAACTCAGCGAGGCGGCGGGCGGGCTGAAGTGGACTGATGAGCAAGTCATCTTCCAGGCAAGACCCGAGCATTACTCCCGCGGCGACCTTCATTTCGGCTGCCGCATTGTGTTTGATCCGAATGATCCAAGCATCTTGTTCTTCTGCATTGGCGAACGGGGTCGGGGCGAGCTTGCGCAGGATCTCAGCCGGCCCAACGGCAAGGTGTTTCGCATCAAGGATGATGGGAGCATTCCGCCGGGCAACCCGTTTGCTGATCGAAATGACGCATGTGCAGCCGTCTGGTCGTACGGACATCGCAATCCCCAGGGCCTGGTGTTCGACCTCGATGGCAACTTCTGGGACACCGAGCACGGCCCGCGCGGCGGCGACGAACTGAACCTGATCCTGCCGGCCCGCAACTACGGCTGGCCGCTCGTCAGCTTCGGCTTCAACTACAACGGCCGGCCTCTCGTTTCGCCATGGCCGGAGAAGCCCGCAGCGGCCACCGATCCGGTCGTGGACGGCGCACTGGTCATGCCGGTGCTACGCTGGTCGCCGTCCATCGCCGCCTGCGGGCTGGACGTAGCCCGCGGAGAGGCATTCAGCAACTGGGCCGGCGATCTCTTTGCAGGCGGCTTGGCGGGCGAGACGGTGCAGCGGTTGCGGATCAAAGCGCACCAAGTGGTTGAACAAGAAGAGATTGTCCACGGTATGGGCCGAGTGCGCGATGTTGTCTGCGCGCCCGATGGAACGCTCTACATCGTCCTCAATGGTCCGGATGCGGTGATTCGACTCGTGCCTGCGAAATGAGCCACGACATTGCGGCAAATCATCGCCGAACGAGGGCGTTCACGCTGGTCGAACTGCTCGTGGTGATCGGCATTGTTGCGATTCTGATTGCAGCACTTCTACCGGCGCTCGGTAAGGCCCGGCAGGCGGCCGACCGCACGGCCTGCCTGAACAACCTCCGGCAGGTTCACAAGGCATTTTTGCTGTACGCGATGAACCATGACGGGCAGGTGCCGATCGGTTATCGCACCGCGTCAAAACAGTTTAACAGTATGATCTACAGCACCACCGCTGGCGGGCGGTGGGTGTTGTTCGGGCTGCTCTTCGATGCCGGACTGTTCCCTACGCAGCGCGTGCTTTTCTGCCCTGCGGAGGGCAATCCCAAGTTTCAGTTTGCTACACCGGATAACCCATGGCCCGAGCGTGCGAATGCACCGACGAAAAACATCCAAGCCGGATACGCGGCGCGACCCGACGTTGCGATTCCCGATGATCTGTCGGCACCGGGTACTTTCACCAACCTCCCAAAGCTCGAGCGGTTCAAGAGCCGGGCCATCTTCGCAGATTTAACCGCTGCGAGGAATCGCGTTCTGTCACGTCATCAAACCGGTCTCAATGCCCTATACGCCGACGGTTCTGCCCGCTGGGTGGGGTTGAAGGCGATCGATCACCCCGAACCCGCATGGCCCGAACCGACCTTCCCGCCAACGGCGGCGTTCAACGAAACAATCGACGCGATATGGCGGGGAATCGATGGGGGTTAGAACCGGCGTGCGACCAGCAATCCGTGAAATGTGATGCTCTTCGTCCCGCAGTGTTGTCAAAAATCGGCCTGCTTCGGCGCGCGGGGGTAGGGGATGACGTCGCGAATGTTTGCCATTCCCGTGGCATAGATGATCGTTCGCTCAAAGCCCAGCCCAAATCCCGCATGGGGCACTGTGCCGTAGCGGCGGAGGTCGCGGTACCACCAGTAGTCCTTGGGGTTGAGATGCATCTCGATCATCCGGGCATCGAGCACATCCAGCCGCTCTTCCCGCTGGCTTCCTCCGATGATTTCGCCGATGCCAGGCGCGAGGACGTCCATCGCGGCAACGGTCTTGCCGTCGTCATTCAGGCGCATGTAGAACGCCTTGATATCCTTGGGATAGTTCATGACCACAACGGGCCGGCCAACGTGCTTTTCAGTCAGATACCGCTCGTGCTCGCTTTGCATGTCGATGCCCCACTTCACCGGATACTCAAACTTTTCACCCTTGGCGATGGCGGCTTCGAGAATCTTGATCGCTTCTGAATAGTCCATCCGCTCAAAACTGGCGTTGACAAACTTCTCGACGCGATTGATGCAGTCCTTATCAATCCGTTCGGCAAAAAACTTCATGTCATCCTGACGCTCGTTGAGAACTGCCTGAAAAATATACTTGAGGAACGCCTCGGCAAGATCGGCATCGGCACGCAGGTCGGCGAATGCAATCTCAGGCTCGATCATCCAGAATTCGGCCAGGTGTCGGCTGGTATTGCTGTTCTCGGCGCGAAATGTGGGGCCGAAGGTATAGACCTTGCTCAAAGCCATTGCGTAGGTCTCAACGTTCAGTTGCCCACTGACGGTGAGATACGACTGTTTGCCGAAGAAATCGTGCGAGAAATCCACCTTGCCATCCGCGGTGCGCGGCATGTTGGCCAGGTCGAGCGTGCTGACCTTGAACATCGCGCCGGCACCTTCGCAGTCGCTGGCTGTGATGATGGGTGTGTGAATCCACAGAAAGCCGTTGTCGTGAAAAAATCGGTGAATCGCCTGCGCCAGGCAATGCCTCACGCGCGTGACCGCCCCAAAGGTGTTGGTCCGCGGGCGCAAATGTGCCACTTCGCGGAGGTATTCCATCGTGTGCGGCTTCGGCTGGATGGGGTAGGTCTCCGGGTCATCGACAAAACCATGCACCTTGACTTCCGTCGCCTGAATTTCAAACGACTGCCCCTTTCCCTGCGAAGCAACCAGCGTGCCGGTAATGCCCACCGAACAGCCTGCGGTCAGCTTGATGACTTCAGATTGATAGTTCGCAATCTTGCCGTCAACAACCGCCTGAATGTTATCGAAGCAGCTTCCATCATTGATTGCCACGAAGCTGAAGCCGCCCTTGCTATCGCGGCGGGTGCGAACCCAGCCCTGCAACGTAACCTGTTCGCCAGCGCCGGGCTTGCCGGACAACGCATCGCTCACCGAGACAACAGCCATACTTCCCTTTCCGTAGAGTTCGTCCGACGGATTATGGCGAAATGCGCCGCCGAGTCACCCTCCGGGAAACGATCGGCGTGATGAGCACGGACTGTAAGCAGGTCATTCCGCCGCCGCGTCGGCTGCGCGCAAAGTTTCCGCGGGTTGCGATGCCGCCGACATCGATTCGAGGCCAGCCAGTCTCGCGGCAAACGCGTCAGCCTCTTTGGTACGACCGGTGAGCACGCAAGCTTCATGCAGTTGCCTGAGTAATGCCACCGTAACCGGGCCGGGCTTGAGCTGCGCATCGGCCTGCTCGAGCGCCGTCCGCAGCGCCGCCTCCGCGGCAACCGGCCCGCGAACACGGGCGAGAATACTCGCTGCTCGCACCGAAAGCTGGCTGAGTCGGTTGCGCAAGTTATGGTCAGCATTGGCAAACGCAGCGGTGGCAATATCGAGCGATTCCTGAGCGAACAGAACAGCCTCATCCGGACGTTCGAGCGCCAGGAGAATACGCGCGTAGAGGCCCGCCATCTCGGCGATGCGGTGCGACCCCGGCCTGACTTGCTTCCGCAATGCGGGAAGCGCGTGCGCAACCAAAGAGAGCGCGTAATCATGATCCCCGCGCTTCAATAGCCGCTCGGCCAGCGCCCCCTCGGCGAAAACGGCATTGATGGAGTCGACGCCGTGCTGACGGCGCGACGATTCCAGCATCCGCGTGTATTGATCGATCGCATCATCCGTTTGCCCCAGCAGTTCATAGAGCTGTGCGAGTGAGTGGGATGTGCCAGCGACCGCATTGCTGTCGGCGCCATACATTTCAACGGTTACCGCATCTCGACGAATCTGAAGTTGCAGCGCGGGTTCATATTGCTTATCCCGGCGCAGAAGTTCAGCGTAGTCGTGATAGGCGTTGAGCGTGAGCGGATGAGCGATGCCAAGCGCACGTTCGCTGGCCAGCGCTGCGTCGCGCGCGATGGCAATCGCTTCGCTGAAGCGGCTCTGAATCGCCAGCAAAACTCCAAGCCGGCTGCTGCATCGCAACGTGTCTTTGTTGCCCGGCCCCATCACACGAAGCATTTCCTGGTATGCCTCTCGCATGATCTGTTCTGCCTGTTGATACGCCGGATTTCCAGCGGGCATTCCGCTTGGCTCACTGGAATACATCGACACGGGTCGCACGTCGGCGGAGAGTGCGATGTACCAGCCCCAAGTCGCCCGGCAGGCGAGCGTGTCGGGATGGTCCTTGCCCAGCAGGTCCATTCGCCGGGCGGCGGCCTTTGCAAACAACTGTTCAAGCTGGCGGGGGGACGCGCCGGCGTAGCTCGCACTGCGCACCAGAACGTCAACCGCGCGCACCACATCATGATCGGAGGACTCCAATTGCTTTCGCGCAGCATCGATGACTTCTTCAAACAGCGCCCGTGACTCATCGAATCGCCCCGTGTTATGCAGCGCAATCGCCAGCTCGGCCCGATTTACCAGGAAGGCAGGCTCGTCCTCCACGCCCTGAGTCCGCCGAAGGTCGATGGCTGCCTGCAGGTGTACTACGGCCTCAGTGCTTCTACCAAGCCCCACAAACGCCCTGCCGATCGTCTCGTGCACACCTGCTTCCACCAGCGGTCGATCGGAGAACCGCGGGCCGATGGTTTCACCGGCCTCCTCGAGGAGCTGTTCGACGGTGATCGACTTTCCGCGCTGCGCCGGATCGGCCGACGAGAGCATATCGTTCATGAAATCATTCACAGCCTGCGCCGTATCGTTGGCCCGGGTTGCCTCCTGCCTCATCCGCTCGGCCAGGTGCTTTTCC
This sequence comes from Phycisphaerales bacterium UBA2421, assembly GCA_002343075.1. Lineage (GTDB taxonomy): Bacteria > Planctomycetota > Phycisphaerae > Tepidisphaerales > Tepidisphaeraceae > UBA2421. The sequence goes on from DDRH01000034.1 coordinate 37,453, forward strand.
GCAAGGGTGTGCTGCTGTTCGACGCGCAGGCGCTGCAGGGCCAGCACGGCAATCACTAGTCCTGCCGCCATTGCGGTGATGGTCGCAGCCCCTGCCCCCATCACAATCGCGTGCTGTTGTACAAACTTGCGCGTGCGGTACACGCGTGAAGGGGGGGCCGCCTGCACAGGTTTTCCCGCAAGAAACGCTTCAATGTCAGCCGCCAACGCCCCCGACGAGTCGTATCGATGACTGCGCTGCTTTTCCAGGCATTTCATTACGATCCAGTCGAGTTCCCCCCGCAAAAGACTGCGCAACTGATCCGGCGGCACCGCGGCAGCATTGATGCCAAGGGTGTCGCGCATGCTCCACACGCGCGTACTCGGCTTGGGCGGATCGATATCGCGAATCATCCGCTGCACCTCTGCATAGGTTGCGTTCTGAATTGATGCCGCATCGAAGGGGGTGGTTCCGGTGAGAAGTTCATAGAGGACCACGCCCAGCGAATAAACGTCCGTTCGCGTATCAACATCTTCGCCGCTTAGCGTGGCCTGCTCGGGACTCATGTAAGTCGGCGTGCCCAGCATCGTGTGAAAGCCGGTGTGGATGGTCTCTTCTGTCAGCCGGTGATGGGTGGCCTTGGCGATGCCGAAATCGATGATCTTGGATACAGGGTTCCCGTCCAACAGGGTCACCAGCAAGTTCGACGGCTTGAGGTCGCGATGGATCACACCCTTCTGATGCGCGTGCTGCACCGCGCGGCAAAGCGGGAGAAAAATCTGCAATCGGTCTCGAATCGAAAGCCGATTCTGCTGGCAGTATTGCGTGATCGGCGTCCCACGGACCAACTCCATCACAAAGAAAGGATGCCCGGCGTCGGTTGCCCCGGCATCAAGGACGCGCGCGATGTTCGGGTGATCCATCATCGCAAGTGCTTGCCGCTCGGCACTGAAGCGCCCGATGACCTCGCGCGTGTCCATTCCGAGTTTGATCACCTTCAGCGCCACCCGCCGACGAACAGGCCGATCCTGCTCAGCTAGAAACACCCGCCCAAAGCCCCCCTCGCCGATGAGTTCGATCAGCTTGTACCGGCCAATGCGGCTTCCGGCGGAGTCCTCCCGGGCTATCTGGGTCACCGCGCGGACAGGATCAAACTCGGGATCGGACAGAAACTCCCCCGCTTCGCCCTCGGCAGTCAGCAGCGCTTCGACCTCTCGCCTCAACGCCTCATCCGCACCGCATGCCTTAGTCAGATAAGCCTCGCGCTCTGCGGGGGGGAGTTCGACCGCGTGATCGAACAGGTCGGCGGCGTGGACGGGTCGAGTCGGCGGCATCGGCGAAGTCTCGTTACGCTGAAAAAACTAACTACGCCGATTGCACATTGACATCCGGGGGCAATTCGTCGGTCTCATTCATCTGCCGCCAAAGCCAGGCCCGGGCATAACGCCACGCGCGTTTGACGGTCACTTCCGAGATGTCCATTGCCTTGGCTGTCTCGTCCACACTCAGCCCGGCGTAAAATCGAAGCCTAACAACCTCCGCTTGCTGCGGGGCCTGCTCGTGCAGGCGACAAATGGCATCGTCGAGGATCAGGATTGTGTCAGAATGTTCGTCGCTCGCGAGATCAAGCAGGTTAATCGGCACAGTCCGCGTCGCCCCTCCTCGCTTCTGCCGTCCTCGGGCACGGGCGTGCTCGATCAAAATCCGTCTCATCGCCTCGGCGGCGGCGTAGAAGAACCGGGCCTTATTGCTCAAATCAAACCGACCCTCCTTCTGCAGCCGGAGATAAACCTCATTTACGAGGGCGGTTGGCTGCAGCGTGTGGTTTGACCGCTCATCGGCCATGCGATTGCGGGCCATCGCCATCAACTGTTGATAGAGCGCGGCGGTTAGCTCGTCGCCCGGGTGATTTTCCATCTGAGGTTCTGAACTTGTCGAATCCATCACGCAACGATCAAAAAAGGACCTGACTCAAATGCTTTCACTCCGGCGGCGACGCGGGAACATAAGTCTATTTCAAACCAACCTCTTAACACAAGAAAATTCGGCCCGCGGATCGATCGGATGCACCCATTCAAGCGGGCCTTACGGCCCTGCGAGGGGTCCTCCCGGACGCCACCCAATCTCGCAATACAGGTTCCCCGCGCAACCCACCCGCGCCGTCGCTTCGTTTCTACCTTCCCCCATGTTAAACCTACCGGGGCATGAACAGCCGCTTTTACATTACGACGCCAATTTACTACCCCAACGGCGAGCCTCACTTGGGCAGCGTGTATACCACCGTCATCTGCGATGTTGTGGCCCGATTTCATCGTTTGCAGGGCAGAGAGACGTTTTTCCTCACCGGCACCGACGAGCACGGCACCAAGATGGAAAAGGCCGCTGCCGAGGCGGGGGTGCCCCCGCTGGAACTGGCAACGAGGTATGCAGACCTTTTTCGCGCCGTCTGGGCCGAATTGGGCATCTCTAACGACGATTTCATCCGCACCACCGAGCCACGCCACAAGCAGGCCGTGACACGCATCTTTCAGCGGCTGGTCGACCAAGGTGATATCTATCTCGGCTCGTACGAAGGCTGGTACGACGAAGGGCAAGAGGAATTCGTCACCGAAACCGAAGCCAAGCTCAACGAGTTCAAGTCAAAGATCAGTGGCAAGCCCCTGTCGCGATACTCCGAGCCTTCGTATTTCTTTCGCTTAAGCAGATTTGTCGCTCCGATTATCGAACACATTGAGAAAAACCCGACTTTTGTCATCCCCACGGGCCGACGGAACGAAGTGTTGAGCAAGCTCCGGGCTGGAGTGGACGATCTTTCGGTCAGCCGGACCGCCCTTAGCTGGGGCATTCCACTGCCGAACGACCCGAAACATGTTGTATATGTCTGGATTGACGCCCTCACCAACTACATTACGGCGTTGGGTTATCAATCGGACGATGCAAGTCGATTTGAAGCGTTTTGGCCTGCCGATGTGCATGTCATCGGCAAGGACATTCTGTGGTTTCACACTGTCTATTGGCCGGCGATGCTGCTCAGCCTGGGGATCGAGTTGCCCAAGACCGTCGCCGCACACGGCTGGTGGGTTCGCGGCGGGATGAAGGCTGGCAAATCGACCGGCGGGATTACGACGCTCGCCGAGATTCGTGAATTGGTGGCGAAGTATGACTTGGACAGCCTCCGGTACCACCTGCTCCGTGCGGCACCTTTTGGAGCCGACCTTGAATGGAGCGTTGAGGAGTTTGAGAAGTCCTTCAACGAATTGGCCAATGTGCTGGGCAATTGTCTAAATCGGACGCTTAAAATGATTGGCAAGTACCGCGGCGGGGTCCTCGGGCCGGTTTCACATGCGCCGAGTGAGCTTGACCAGTCTCTCATGGCCGCGATCGATCGATTACCTTCGGCACTCGCAGAGGCCTATGAAAAGCTGGAATTGCAGCAAGCGGTGATGCTCCCAATCGAGCTTGCCCGGCAGACCAACGGCTATATCGATGCGACAGCCCCGTTTTCGCTGGCAAAAGACCCCGCAAAAGCAGCCCAGCTTGATACAGTGCTGCATCTGAGCGTGCAGGCGATCTATCGCGCGCTCGTATCGCTCATTCCAGTGCTGCCAGCAAAGGCGCTTGAGGGAATCCGCCAGTTGGGCGTAGATCCGGCCTCCTTCGGGAAAGACCCTGCAAAACTGTGGGAGCAACTGCCGCTGGGCCACAAAGTACGTGAAGGTTCGCCCCTGTTTCCTCGCATCGAGAAGTAGCGCGGGTTTTCAACGCGCCATCGATCCAATAAAACTATGCCTCGAAAGGAACGGGTTGAAAGCCCGTGTTGTGCCAAATGATCGAAAAAATCTTCAAAGCCTACGACGTCCGCGCCACCTATCCCACCCCTTTGAACGAAGAGGCCGCGTGGAAGGTGGGCCACGCAACCGCGCAATTCCTCATCCGCTCCCGGCAGCAAGGCGCATCGGTTGCGGTGAAGGATGAGAACACAATCGTCGTCGGGCGAGACATGCGGCCGCACTCACCCTCGCTGGCAACGGCACTCTGCGACGGCATTCGGTCCACAGGCATGAACGTGGTGGATGTGGGCATGGTGGATACGTCGTTTATCTACTTCGCCATCAACCATCTCGATTGCGTCGGCGGCGTCATGACTACCGCCAGCCACAACCCGATTGAGTACAACGGCTTCAAGATCAGCGGGCCCAAGGCCAAGCCCATCGGCGCGGCGAGCGGGCTGGACGACATCAAGCGCATCGCGATGCAACTGGGAAAGATCGGCGCAACCGGCCAGCAGGGCAAACTCACCGAGCAGGACCTGTGGAAACCCTACCGTGAGCATGTACTGCAGTTCTTGAACCTGAAGCGCAAGATCAGAATCGTCGTCGACGGCTCAAATGGTATGGCGGGCAAAATGGTGCCGGCAGTGTTCGGAGGCGTGGAAAACCTGGAGATCATCCCCATTCTGTTCGAGATTACCGGGAGTTTCACGCACGACCCCAATCCCCTGGTCGAAGCCAACCTCGCGGCGCTGAAAGCAAAAATGGCAGAGATCAAGCCCGATCTGGGCGCGTGCTTTGATGGCGATGCCGACCGATGCATTTTCCTGGACGAAACCGGTAAATCGCTAGGCTGCGATCTGCTGACGGCCCTGCTGGCGAAAGACTTCCTCGCGCGTCCGGAAAACAAAGGCAGCACGGTGGTGTACGACCTGCGTTCGAGCCATGTCGTCGCCGACACCGTTAAGGCGTTCGGTGGCATCCCTCGGCGGGACCGGGTGGGGCATGCGTTCATCAAAAAAACCCTCGCCGAAACCAGGGCCGTCTTCGGCGGGGAGCTTAGCGGTCACTTTTACTTCCGCGACAACTTCAACGCCGACTCCGGCGCGATCGCGTTCGCCTGCCTGCTGACTGTGCTAAGCGGACAAGAGAAGCCTCTGAGCGAGCTGATGACGCCCTACTACAAATACAGTCAATCGGGCGAGATCAATTTTCAGGTCGAAGACAAAGACGGCAAGATTCGCGAGTTGGCGGACAAATATAAGACCGGCGACGTCGACTACCTCGACGGCATTACCTGCGACATGGGCGATTGGTGGTTTAACGTACGCAAAAGCAACACCGAACCACTGCTGCGGCTGAACCTCGAGGCGTCATCCCCAACGCAACTGAGCGAAAAACTGAATGAGCTTCAGGGCGTCTTGGGCGAACCACATCACGGGCACTAGCGCCCGCGAGAAGGAGTTCGCTTGCTTGGTGCGCTTCTCGCCTTGGTGGTTCGCCTGCTTGTGTGTTGCAATACGGCGGCATTGCCTGTCAGATTCCGCCGTAACTTTCTGCAGGCAAATGTGTTTCACTAGTTACGCTGCCGTGTACGCTCGCGGTGGGCTCATTGTATCGGGACTACACTCTTCCTTCTCAGTCGAGGGTTTGCATGCCATCTTTATCGTTAGCTAGCCGCGTCATTCTTGCGGCCGCAACTGCTGCCTGGGCCACGACTTCCGCCATTGCCGGCGTCACCGGCTACTATCGCCACCCTACCATCCACGGCGAGCAGGTGGTATTCAACTCTGAGGGCGATTTGTGGACCGTCCCCGCTGCGGGGGGGATTGCTCACCGGCTTACCTCACACCCCGCCAATGAGATGTGGCCCAATTTCAGCCCGGACGGCAAGTGGATCGCCTTCACCGCCGACTATCAGGGGAACAGCGATGTCTACATCATGCCTCACAACGGCGGAGAGCCGCGCCGGCTGACTTACCACCCGTCGCGGGAAGATGTCGTCGGCTGGACGCCCGACGGCAAAAGCGTGATCTTTCGCGCCCGCCGCACCGGCAACGACTCCCTCGAACAGCTATTCACCATCGCTGCCGAAGGTGGCGAGCCAAAGCTCGTTCCCGTCGGCCGCGCAGGCCTGGGTTCGTTCAGCAACGACGGGAACAGCATCGCCTTCCTCCGCAACACATGGTTCGCAAACTGGCGACGCTATAAGGGGGGCACCGCGCCACAGATCTGGACGGGCGATCTCACCACCGGCACGTTTCGCCAGATGACCAACTCCGCTGCGGTGCATAACCATCCGATGTGGGTTGATGACCGCATCTATTATGTCACCGAGCGTGATGGCAATCTAAACATTTTCAGCGCCCGGCCGGATGGAACTGATGAAAGGCAGGCCACGCAGCACGCCGACTACGATGTGCGGTTCGCAGATACCGACGGGAAATCAATCGTCTACACAGTCGGCGCGGATCTCTGGAAACTGGATATTGCGACGGGAGATTCAGCAAAGCTGGATATTTCCATTTCATCCGATCGAATCCGCTCGCGCCCGCGCGCCGAGGACGCGAGCAAGACAGTCGATCGGTTCGAGCTAAGCCCGGACGGAAAGAAAATTCTCGTCAGCTCACGCGGCGAGATCTGGATCGCCCCGAGCAAGCCCGGGGGGCGCGTGGTGCAGTTGACAGAATCCTCCGGCGTTCGTGAACGTGCCGTGTCATTCTCGCCAGACGGAACGAAAGTGGCCTGCATCACCGACGAAACGGGCGAACAGGAAATCAAGATTCTCGATGCGTCTAACAAATCTCCTGCAAAACTGCTTACCAGCGCCGGTAAAGGCTGGCTCTTTGCACCGACGTGGTCGCCCGATGGAAAGCGTCTCGCGTACGCCGACCTGACGTGCACGCTTCACATCGTCGATGCCGAAACGGGCGAGCGAAAGGAAGTTGATCAGAATGAGGTTTGGGAGATCCGCGAATATGCGTGGTCGCCAGACGGAAAGTGGATTGCATATGTCAAAGACGAGGCCAATCGCACGCAGTCGCTGAATGTATACAACGTCGAGACCGCCGAACGGGGCACGGTCAGCAATGGCTTCACCGCCGACTATTCGCCCGCATGGGATCCGACAGGCAAGTACCTCTTTTTTGCATCCAACCGCCACTGGAATCCAGTTTTAGATGACATCGATCGTGAGTTTACCACCACCCGGTCGGCCAAACTTTGCGTTGCAATCCTTGCCGCCGATGGTAAGTCGCCGTTTCTTCCGGAGGAACTGCAGGAAGATGACGCAGGGGACCCCTCCAAGGCGGGTACGTCCGAGCAGTCTGGCGATAAGAGTCCAGACACCGCCGAGGGAAAAGAGAGTGCTGGCTCAGGTGACACTAAAGAAGGCGAGAAGAAGGACAAGAAAGAGCTTCCAGCGGTCAAGATCGATCTTGGCGGCCTGTCCGACCGTGTGATCGAGTTACCCAACGTCGCCGCGGGCAACATCACCGCGGTCGCGGCGGTGGAAGGAAAGGTGTTCTTCATCGATCTTCCCGCCCGGGGCATGAACGAAGACGATCACGCCACCCCCGGCGGACGCGAACGCGCGGGCAAGCTGCTCTGTTACGACATGAAGGAAAAGAAAGCCGAGACTTTTCTTCCGAGCGCTACCGGATTCTCAATCAGCAACGACGGCAAGAAGATTGCCTGGCGCGAGGGCAGCGCAATCAACGTCGCGGACACCGCCGGCAAGCCCGGGGACGACATCAAGGAAAAGCTTGATCTAACCTCACTTCGCCTCATGGTCGATACATCCGCCGAGTGGGCGCAGATTTATAGTGAGGCATGGCGTCTACAGCGCGACTTCTTCTGGGCCGAAAACATGGTGGGTGTACCGTGGACCGCGATGCAGGAAAAGTACAAGCCGCTGGTTGCCCGAGTCGGGTCACGTGGGGAAATGAATGACCTGATCGGCCAACTCATCGGCGAACTGGGCACAAGCCACACTTATGTCTTCGGCGGCGACTCTAACTTCCAACCGCCGAAGCCGGTCCTCATTGGCCTGCTCGGCGCGGATATTGATGTTGATGAATCCACCGGACTGCACCGATTTCAGCGGGTGATTCGCCCGGAAAAGTGGGAGACTTTTGTTACTTCGCCGCTGGCTCAGGCACACGTCAACGTGAGGGACGGCGACTACCTCCTGGCAATCAACGGCCGCAAACTTGCGCCGACCGACAGCGTGGATGAGCGCTTGTCCGGTCTTGCGGGCGTCGAAGTGCAGCTAACGGTCGCCAGCAACGTCGACAAGTCCGATGCGCGCGATGTTCAGATCAGCACCCTCGTCAGCGACTTTGAGCTGCGCTATGCCGACCTGTGCCGACGCAACCGGGAGTACGTTGCCGAAAAGTCGAGCGGGCGGATTGGCTATTTTCACATTCCCGACATGTCCGGCGATGGGTTGGTGCAGTTTGTCAAAGGGTTCTACCCGCAGATTCGCAAGGAGGCGTTGATTGTGGACGTGCGAAACAACCACGGCGGGTTTGTCAGCCAGATGTTGCTCGAACGGTTGAATCGCAAGGCAATTGCGTACGATAAGCCGCGCCGGGGACTGGTTGGCACTTATCCCGACCGCGTTCACACTGGGCCTAAGGTTTGCCTGATCGACCAAAACTCCGGATCTGATGGGGATATTTTCCCGTTCAATTTCAGGCAATATGGTTTAGGAAAGCTGATTGGCAAGCGGTCATGGGGCGGCGTGGTCGGAATACGCTCCGATAAGGCCTTTATCGATGCCGGGATGTCGAGCCAGCCGGAGTTTGCGTTTTTTCACGCCGCGGAGGGATGGAACATTGAAGGGCACGGGGTCGATCCGGACATTGAGGTGGAAAACTCGCCCGAGGATGAACTCGCAGGACGCGATTCGCAGATGGATCGTGCGATTGCCGAGCTATTAAAGGAAATTGACGCCAATCCGCCTACCTTGCCAGCCCCGCCTGACCTGCCGAACCGGTCGGGGCGAACGGTTCCGGCGGGGTCGAACTGACACAGAGAATCGGACCCGGAGTCCCGCAAATGGCGGCCGATGCTTGATTCCTGCCCAAAACAGGCGGATAATTGAGGTCTTCGTTTTCTATGCGACCAGCCCGCTACCATACCCTTGCCATTGCCCTTGTGGCGGTGGCGATCTGCGCCGATCGCGGCGTGGCAGCCGGCTCAGCAGGAAACCGACATCCGACGCAGGGCATCACCGGGCAGATTGTCCGCCAACTGCAGATTCAGTTTCGCAGGGTTGCCGCAACCATCGATCCCGTTCGGCTAAGACAGGTTCACGCCGCCCCCCTTGCTTCTGTGCGATTTGTTGTGGTTGAATCGGTGCAACCGTGCGTGCCCGTGAGCGCGCTTCACTCCCGCCTGCCCCCGCCCTGCTGCTAACTGCATATTAACGTCTCTCTTCAATCGCCCGTTTTCCAGTAGCGGCGCGATATCAACTTGTTTATTCACGGTTTTCGCAATCAGCATCCGGCAGCCAGTACAAGGACTCCCCATGAATTTCGGCAAAGTGCTAACTAAGATCTTCGGCAGTCGCAATGATCGTTTACTCAAACGCTATCGCAGCATCGTCGCTCGAATCAACGAAGCAGAATCAAAAGTCGCCCCGATGACCGATGCGCAGCTGCGAGATCGAACCCAGGAAATTCGCCAGAAAGTGTCAGGAGGCCATTTGAAGATGGCAGACGTGCTTCCGGAGGCACTGGCCATCATTCGCGAGTCAATGGATCGCAATATCGGCATCCGGCAGATTTTTAATCCAGAGGAGAACTTCGACCCTGATCAGCTCGACGATGCGATGCTCGAAGCCTACGACCAGGTGCAAAAGACCATGATCGCCACCGGCGAGACCTGGCAGCGAATCGCCATCCCGCCGGAGATTTACGCCGCGGTGAGGAGAATTTACCCCGATTCCCGGCCGCCGTTTCGCGCCCGCTGCTTTGATGTGCAGTTGATCGGCGGACTTGTGCTGTACGAGGGCAAGATTGCCGAAATGGCGACCGGCGAAGGCAAGACGTTTGTTGCCCCGCTGGCCTGCTTTCTCCGCGCGATCGAAGGAATGCATTGTCACGTGGTTACCGTGAACGATTACCTCGTTCGCCGCGATGCCAACTGGATTCGCCCCGCATTTGAGGCGCTTGGGCTTGAGGTCGGTTACATCCAATCCGAAATGGACCCCGGCGGCGAAGCGCGGAAGCGGGCCTACAAGTGTGATGTGACTTACGGCACCAATAGCGAGTTTGGCTTCGACTTTCTGCGCGACAACATGAAGGAGCGATTCGAGCTGCAAGTGCAAGGCCCGCTTGACTTTGCGATCGTCGATGAGGTTGACAGTATCCTGATCGACGAAGCCCGCACGCCGTTGATTATCAGCGGAGCGGCACACGACGACGCGCCGAAATATAAGGCAGCCGACACCGTCGCTCGAAAACTCCTCGAACTGCACAAACCATTCGCCGAAGCCGAGAAGGAAGTGGAAGCCGCCAAGCGCGCGATTAAGGCCGCCAAGGGCGATTTCGACAAAACCGATGACAAACAGGAAAAAACCGCAGCCAAGACTCGCGAGTCAGAGGCCGAGAAGCGCCTCGCCGCAGCCGAGGAAAAGAAGAACGCCATCACTGCCTACTTCGAGGTGGAATGGGATCGAAAGAGCGTTCACATGACCCACGAAGGCATCGCAGCGGCGCAGGAGGAGGCGGGAGTCGGAAGCTTCTATGTCGGCTCGAACATGGAGTGGCCGCACCTCATGGAGCAGGCACTGCGAGCGCATGTCGTCTTCGAGCGCGATAAAGACTATGTCGTCGACCGCGGGCGAACGAACGAGATGGAAATCGTCATCGTTGACGAATACACCGGCCGCAAAATGGTTGGCAGGCAGTGGTCGGACGGGCTGCATCAGGCGATCGAGGCGAAGGAGCGCGTCAACATCAAGCAGGAAACGCAGACTCTCGCAACGATCACGCTTCAGAATTTCTTCAAGTTGTACAAGCAAATCAGCGGCATGACCGGCACGGCCATGACCGAAAGCGAAGAATTCACCAAGATTTATCGGCTGGAGGTCGTTTCGATTCCAACTAATCGCCCGGTGGTCCGGCTCGACTCCGACGACCGGGTTTACCGAAGCGAGCGCGAAAAGTGGGATTCGATTATTGAAGAAATCAAGCTCTACTCCGACGCGTGCCGGCCGGTTCTTGTCGGTACCACCAGCGTCGAAAAGAGCGAGATGCTCAGCAAGATGTTGAAGCAGAAATATGGAATTGAGCATGAGGTGCTCAACGCGCGATATCACGAGCGCGAAGCACAAATCGTCCTCAAAGCCGGACAGACGCACATCAACCCGCACGGTGAGCGCGTCGGCAATGTCACCATCGCCACCAACATGGCAGGACGCGGAACAGATATCAAGCTGGCACCTGAGACCTGGTACGACGTGAAGCACGATGCGGGGAAGTACACGCTGACTCAGCGCACGACGAACAAGGTGATCGAGCTTAAGCCTGATGATGCGGGCGCGTCGGCATTTCAACTCGCGCCCAGTCGGAAGGTGGCCGGGGGATTGCATGTGATCGGCACCGAGCGACACACCGCACGGCGCATCGACAACCAATTGCGCGGCCGCGGGGGCCGCCAGGGCGATCCGGGGTCTTCTCGCTTCTACGTTTCGCTACAAGACGAACTCATGAAGCTTTTTGCCGGCGAGTGGACAATCAAGGTGCTGGGCTTTCTGGGAATGAAGGAAGGCGAAGCGATCGAAGATAAACGCATCAGCAAGGGAATCTTACGGGCACAGAAGAAAGTCGAGGAGCGTAACTTCCTTGGCCGCAAGCAGTTACTGGAATACGACGAAGTGAACGACCGGCAACGTAACATTTTCTACGGCATGCGCCAGAAGGTGCTGGAAGGCCGAAACGTCGATCAGGTTATCTGGGGCATGATCGGCGAAGCCATTGAAGACGCGGTGGAAAAATATGTGACCAGCGATTACGTCGCGGTCGTTCTGGCTGAATGGGCGCGGGCCAATTTCGAGGGCGTGCAGATCGACCCGGAAGACATGCGCGGCATTCGTAAGCTTGAAGAACTCGAAGACCTTATCAAAGGTGAGGCCCGCAACGCCGTGGATAGCAGCATTTCGACGGAACTCAATGAATTCATGGGGGAAGATCGTGAAGATAAGACCGGCTGGGACATCAAAGGGCTTTCAAGTTGGGCGATGAGCCGGTTTCAGGTGAGCCTGAGTCAGACGCAGATCAAATCGATGGATTCCCGCGAGGTGGAGGAGATCTTGCGCGACAAGGCAATCGACCAGATCGAGGCTCGAAACTGTGGAGAAATCGCGAAATATCTTGAGAAGAACTATGCGCTTCACCAGCTTTGCAACTGGGCCGAGGATAAGTTCGGCGTGCATGTCAAGGCCGAGGAGTTTGTGCTCGATGCGGGCCGGCAAATCAACAAGCCCGCGGCTGAGATTGGGCAATTGATCGAAAAGCGGGCCCGCGATGCGTATGCACTTCGGGAGATTCAATATCCCGTGGATCATCTCCTGCTGTTCTGCTTCGGCGATTCGGGAACAACCGACAACGCCTACGCGGGAGAGTACGTCCGCCAATGGGTCATGGGCAAGTATGGCATTGAGATGACCCTCGAACACATTCGATCGCAGTCAGTGCGAAAGCTGCGAGAAGAACTGTGCGCGCTACAGGAAGAATGGATCGAAGACGGGCGGCTGGAACAGGAAATCGATCGACTCACCAGCGAAAACCCGGATGAGGCGGCGCTGGTTAAGGCGTTCAACAAGCGGTTTTACCAGAATCTGACGATCGAGGACCTCAAGCCCAAGCTCCCCGGCGCCCGCGGCGGGGGCGACCGCGATGCCGATGGGAGCGGCACACTGACCCAGCGCGATGTGCTTCTCAACCGCGCGCGAAACTTTCTCCGGCGCGAGTTGACCGATTTGGAGCAGTTCGTGCTCATCCAGATCTTTGATCAAAGCTGGAAAGACCACCTCTACGCGATGGACATGCTCAAGCAAGGCATCGGCCTTCACGCTTTTGCCGAGAAGGACCCGCGCATTCTATACAAGAAGGAAGGCTTCCGCTTCTTTGAAGAAATGATGGCCGGCGTGCGCGACAAGGTGACAGACTTAATCTTCCGCGCCCGAGTCCAGGGCCAGACCCCCCAGGCGCAGAGCAAATACAAGGTGACCGCTGCAACCCATGAAACCAGCGATAGTTACGGCGTCGCAGAGACGCTCGCCAGCGAGGGCTCCGACGCCGCCAGTCAGCCTCAGGGAGAAGGCGCCAAGCCTCAGACGATCGTGCGAGAATCGCCCAAAGTAGGGCGAAATGATCCGTGTCCATGTGGTAGTGGGAAAAAGTATAAGAAGTGCTGCGGGGCGGATGTAGCCGTTTAGCGAGGCGAGTCGGGAGCGACTTCCGATCGCCCATCAGTCATTTCTGAAAAGACAACTTCAAGAGCTGCCGGCGGCGCGGAGATTCCTTCTTCGCGCCGCCGGTGTTGAAACTTCATCCATAGCACTTCAAACTCTTCCGGCGTGATTTTTTCGCTTTCAAGCGCATCCTGAAGCATCGATAGATCAGACATCGGATCGCTGAACGTCAGACTTCGGCGCTGACCGCCCCGCCGGAGCATTCGCATGACCACGAGTGCCAACGCGAGTAAACCGAGCGCAATCAAGGCAAGTAGCATTCAGGGAGATTATAGCCTGAGAAGTTCCTGTGAGGGTTGCATGTCCGTGCGGAACGAAGACGAGAAGCCCTTCAGCGCGGATGGCAACCATAAGGGTTTGGCTGCTGTCCAATCTCGGGCCTAGTTATGCGTCGGCGCGGTAGGCAGCTTGAGAATCATCCCAACTTTCAGCTTGGCGGGATCGCTGCCGATTCTGGCCTTGTTCAGGTCGTAAATCTGTTCCCACATATCCGATTTTCCGTAGAGCTTCTTGGCGATGCCGTGCATACTGTCGCCGCTTACTATGCGATACTCGGTTTTGGCCAGCGCTGGCGCCGGCGATGGATCGTCCGCCCCCCCGTTGGCCTTCACCTCTTTCACATCAGGAATCTGCAGGACCGTGCCCGGCTTGAGCCTCTTCGGATCGACGCCGGGATTGGCTGTGAGAATCGCCTTGTAATAAACCTGACTGCCGTAAACAGTCTCAGCGATTCGGGCAATGGAGTCGCCCGGCTGCACTGTGTGGGTCTTCACTGTTGGTCGGATGGAATCATCAGGCTGAATGCTGATCGGTGCATTTCCGGCAGCGGTGCCGTTGTCCGCTGGCGGGGAGCGGAAGCCATCGCCCGAGGGAATAATGCCCTGTTGCGATGGTCCTCGGTTGGTGCCCGGGTTGCTTTTGAGCCGGCCCTGGGGCATCGAACCAGTGTTGAGGGCCAGCATCCACTTTTCACCTGAGTCGGCGAACGGGTCGTTTGCCGCAGGCTGCCCGCCGGCGATCTGATTGGCGGGTGTGATAGTGGTGACGGGAGCCTGACCGTCGCCCGTAGTCCCGCTGGGGGGGTAGGCAGAGCCGGATTCGGCTCGTTTCATCTGTTCCTTGAAGGCATCGTCTGCATTGACGACAGGCTGGCCATCAATTGGCGCACCTCCGGGCACGACCAAAACATAGACCACGATTACTGCCAGCAGGATGGCAAGCACCACTGCGCCGATTTTCACGTCCTTGCGAACCATACGGGAAATCCTTTCCCTCGTGCGAAAATATGATGTGTACACTCCCGACCCGAATCACCCACGGGCCGGTCCATACTCTTTTACCCTAATGCCACGCTGTACCCTACGCCCGCTGCAACTGCGCTGTTGGCGAAGGCTTTCGCGCATCTTTGACCTGCTTCTGGCCGATGAGAAGCAGCGGCGACGCGATCGCCACCGACGAATAAGTCCCTACAATAATGCCAACCACCATGGAAAATGTAAAGCCGTGAATTCCCGGCCCGCCGTTAATGTACATGACGACGAGCGTTACAAGCGTAGTTCCGCCGGTGAGAAGCGTCCTGCTCAGGGTCTGGTTGATCGAGTCATTGATCAACTGGCGATCAACAACCCCATGCTTGCCACGATTCTCTCGAATTCGGTCGAACACTACGACCGTATCGTTCATGCTCCAACCCATGACAGTCAGAATCGCCGCCACCACCGTCAGATTGACTCGGAACGGCTCCAGCAGGAGATAGTCGCGGAAAAATGCAATTTCAGATGCATAATGCGCCACGCCAATCGCCGCCACGACAAATAGCGTGTCGTGAAGCAGGGCAACGATGGTGGCTGTTCCATATCGTAGATTGCCGAAGCGAATCCAGATATAGGCCATGATTACAATGCACGATGCCACCAGGGCGATAATGGCCTGAAACTGAGTTTCGCCAGCCACCTGCGGGCTGAAATTAGTGACCTTTTGAAGTTCAACCGGGTTGTTGATCGCGTCGTTCACCAGTCTCCAACCAGGCACCGCAAGCTCGGCCTGCCACTTTTCCGGATCTTTGTCGTACGGAATCGCGTCATCGCTCATCAAAACGACCGCGGCATTCTGATCCGGGAACGTTTCGACGCTCACCTTTCGGTATCCAGCCTGCTCAGAACCCACCTGCAATCGCTGCTGGTCAAGCCGACGCTCGATATCGGGACCTGCGATCATCGGCCGCAGATCCCTCAGAATGAACGCCACGCCGCCAATATGTTCCCGCACCTCGGTGGGCGTGATGCCGTCAAATGAAATCGAATTCGGCTCGATCGGGAACACAGCCCGGTTGATCGCCTCGCCGAGGCTGGCACCCACCATTGCAAACTGGCTCGGCTCCTGCAGATTCAGCTTACCCTGCAGCGCTTCCTTAAGGACCTCTTTCACCGCGGCTGCATTATCGTTCGGCGTGATGACTTCATAAGTTTTCTCATCAGCACCGACCGAGACGACTGCCGGTGCAGGCAGCTTGTCCGGGTGAGCATCGCTCGCCCTCTGGATAATCGATCGAAGCTCATCGATCTTGATCGGTTCGCGCAATTCAAACTGCGCCGCCGTCCCATTGGCAAACTCCACATCCAGCACACGGCTTTGGCTCCAGCGAATGCTGAAGAGGACCAACCCGATAACCATAAACACGATGCTGAAGCTGTAGAATGCCGGAGCAAGCTTCATCCAATCGATGTTGGGCCGCAGGAAGCGGTTCCACCACGGCAGGCTCATTGGCACGCTGCCGAGCTTCTCGACCCCCAGCTTATCGATCATCAATGCAAAGATCGTCTTGGTGACAAACAACGCCGTAAACAGCGAACTGACGATGCCCAGCAGCAGCGTGATGCCAAACCCCTTCACCTCTTCGCTACCCATCCACATCAGGAAAAAACTGGTGA
Organism: Phycisphaerales bacterium UBA2421; assembly: GCA_002343075.1. Lineage (GTDB taxonomy): Bacteria > Planctomycetota > Phycisphaerae > Tepidisphaerales > Tepidisphaeraceae > UBA2421. The sequence goes on from DDRH01000034.1 coordinate 53,616, forward strand.
TGGCGGTAGTGACATTACCATCGAGAATTGCGCTAAACGCGCGGTCGTAAGCATTTCGCAGCGAAAGCCGAATGCCCATACCGCGCGCCTGCTCTTCACGCAGACGCTCGAAAATCAGTACGTTGGCATCGACCGCCATGCCTATCGTCAGAACAATGCCAGCAACGCCGGGGAGCGTAAAGGTGGCGTTCAGCGCCGCCATTGCACCGAGAATGAAGACGACGTTCAACAGCACGGCGATCATCGCGACAACGCCGCTGATGTAATAGTAGCCAATCAGGAAGACCGCCACGACGATCAATCCAAATGCGCACGCTGTCAGCCCAGCCCGCAGGTTGTCCTTGCCCAACTGCGGGCCGACCGTGCGCTCGCTGATCGGGTCTTCCGCCAGTTGTGCCGGCAGCGAGCCTGCGGCAAGCGTGCTGATGAGGTAATTCAGCTCCGACGCGGTGAAACCGTCGCTGCCCCCGTCGATCGTGCCCTGCCGGCTGATCTGCTGGCGGATGTTGGGCGCGGTGATAATCTTGTCATCGAGCGAAATCGCCAGCGACTGCCCTACATTTGCACCGGTCAACTCACTGAACAGCCGTGCGCCGACCGGGTCAAACCGAAACCCAACCACCGGAATGCCCATTTCCGTCGGCGTGCGGTAGGCCGCCTCCAGTGACCACCGCGGGAGGTTTTCGGCGTTGATCATCTGCTTGCCAGGAATCGCCCATCCCAGCACATACTTCTTGTCGCTCCCTGCAGGCGAGAAAAGTTGGTGAGACCGCGCCATTTCATCTGGGCGGGCCACCTCGAACCATCGCAGCGTGTCACCCGCCTCCACCCGGGGGCCTCGTTCGCGCAGCCGTTGAATCATCGCCGCCACCTCCGGCATGCTGCGCATTTCTTCGGGGCTGGGCAGGATGTGAAACTCCAGAACGCCACTTCCTCGCAACAGTCGCTTCAGGTCGCCAGAGTCATCGAGTGCACCGCGGACTTTCGTATAGTCGTCATAGGCCTTGGCAAACTCGTCGATTTTTGTCGATAGTGTGGCAAATCCCTGCGAATCAAACCGCTGCTTCAGTTCCTTCAGCCGCGCGTCCCGCTGTGTGGGGTTGAACTGCAGCACATTCTCCAGTTCGGCGACGCTCAGGTTGGTCTCGTCGATCTGAGAGCGAAGGGAGTCGAACTGGCTCTCCAACTCGGCCTGCCGCGCCGCGTCGCGCGCGGCCCGGGAGGCCTGGATCTGGTCCCAGACACTCGCCATGGCGCCGAAAAGCTCGTCTCGCCGAGTATTGCTTTGTGAGAGTTTTGCAAGGCGATCGCGGCGGGCGTCGCCAGTGGCGTTTTGGATCGCGTCCACCACGCTGGTCACGCGCACACCATATTCTTCAATCGATCGCTGGGCGGTCGCGTAGGCGTCGCGGCGGGCCTTGGCCTGGCCCGATTGATTGGATAGCGGCATCTGAATCTCAAGGCGGGTTCCACCCTGGGGACGCCAGATCAGATTGCGCACGCCGTCGGGATCGACGCGCTTTTTGAGCGCCTCCATCACCTGTTCGGCCAGTTTCGGATCGGCCGTCCCTGCCGGTGCCTTAATCTCGTAAAGTAAACTCGTCCCGCCGACCATGTCGATGCCGGGCTTTAACCCGTGCCCGAAATCGCCCTTAAACATGCCCGGAAAAATTGCCCAGAGCATGGCCAGGGTAATGGCAAAAATCAGCGTTATTCGGCCCGTGAAGTTTGTTGGCATGAGTTTCCTCCCTCGCCCGTGTTCGTGGGTGAGGGGATAAAGGTCCGTTTTCTACAATCACTTCTTCTCGTCGTCGCTTAAAACGCGATGGATCGCGCTTCTGCGAAATCGCATCTTTGTGTTGCTGGTCTCGTCTACCTTGACGACCACTTCACCATCGCGCACCTCAACGACCGTGCCCAAAACCCCGCCGATCGTCTCAATTCGATCATTCTTCTTCAGGCTGTCGAGCATGTCTCTCTTAACTTTGGCCTCTTTCTGCTTGCTGCGGATCACAAAAAACCACAGCACCACCAGCAGAAGAATGAACGGCCCAAAGCTCTGCAGAAACTGAAACGCAGGCGGCGGCGCGTTCCCTCCCGCCGGGGGGGTTGATTGGGCCACGATGATCATCAAAGCGTTCAAATGGGTCTCCGTCTTTCTTCTATAGTGAGTCGATTCGTGGTGTTTCTTAACTCAAATCCAGCAATGAAGTTAGTGACGTATCAAAACCACGCAGCACCCCACTACATCATCACCTCAGCCGCTGAATCACTTCCACACAGTCGGCAACGGGGGTCGGCCTCGTAAAAGCGGTCAAACCGCGCCTCTGCGATCGCCGTGCGGATATCCGCCATCAACCGCTGGTAGAACCGCACATTATGCACTGAAACGAGGATGGGGCCAAGCATCTCGCCTGCGAAAAAGAAGTGACGTATCGCACCTCTGGTAAAGGACTTACAAGCAATGCAGTCGCAGCCAGCCTCGATCGGGCCGCGGTCGCGGGCAAATTGGCTGTTTCGGAGTCGAATCGCCCCCCCGGCGGTGAAAGCGTAGGCGTTGCGGCCGTTTCGGGTGGGCATGACGCAGTCAAACATGTCCACGCCATGTCGAACTGCCTCAGCGATATCCCTCGGGAATCCCACTCCCATGAGATATCGCGGCTTGGTATCCGGCAGCGTCGGCACCACCGCTGTGAGCACTAACTTCATCGCTGCAAACCCCTCCCCCACCGCCAACCCGCCGACGGCGTAGCCGGGGAAATCCATCGCTATCAGCGATCTAGCGCAGTGCGCCCGCAACTCCAGATCGGTGCCACCCTGCACGATCCCGAAAAGCCCCTGATCAGCCATTCTTGCGTGCGCGGAAATGCACCGCTCGGCCCACCGAAGCGTCCGTTCCACTGCCTGCAACTGATACTCCCGGGGCTTCGTGGGATCCGGGCATTCATCAAACGCCATGATGATATCGGCACCCAGATCATTCTGAACTTGGATGCTCCGGGCGGGTGTGAGGTAGATCGTCGAGCCGTCAATGTGACTCTTGAACGTCACGCCATCGTCGGTGATTCGGTTGATGTCGGCGAGCGAAAACACCTGAAACCCGCCAGAGTCGGTCAGAATCGGCCCCGGCCATGCCATGAACTGATGCAAATCTCCCAGCGCCGCCACCGCCTTCTCGCCCGGGCGGAGCATGAGGTGATAAGTATTGCCAAGGATGCACTGAGAGCCAGTGGAGGCAATAGTGTCGGGCAGCAAGCCCTTCACGGTCCCTTGGGTACCAACTGGCATGAACGCCGGCGTGTCAAATGACCCGTGCGGCGTATGCACCTTTCCTCGCCGCGCGCTGCCGTCGGTGGACATCAGTTCATACCTGACTGCGTGTTTCACAGCCGCCGACTATGCGGGCAAGGCGAGGGGATTGCAATGCAGGCTAAACTAACCCGGTGATGCTGGCGCGATGGCAAATACAAAGACATCGCCGCTGCGAAACACTTCGGTAAAGCGAGGATCGCGCCGCACCCAGTGCCACTCGATGGGCACAGTCGCATTACCGGGTGGGTGGAGCTTGATGAGGAAGTATTCTGCTCCGAAGCCACTCAGCCGGCTCTTCCACAACGACTCGTCCGCATCGGTCGCTGCAGCAGGGATTGCTTCGCGAAGCATGTTGCGTGCCGACATCGGCATCGTGAACCCTGGCAATTTGGCGAGTGATGTCACGGTCGCGCTCACCGGAACATGTGCCACGCAGCGGGTAAGCTGCGCGCCGAGAAGTGGGTGGGTGAGATAGGTGCCCGTGTACGCCACTGGTGCGTCGGCAGGCGTTTCGTTGCGAAGGAAAACCCACGCGCGGCCCAAGTCCTGATACTTCTCCTCCCACGCATAATCTGCCAGCGCCGGCAAGCCCAGCACGTAGCTTCGCCAGTTTACCCAAACAGCCCCCGCCGCCGTGCATATCAAGGTGCCAATCACACCGGCACGAACGCGCCGAGACAACCCCATCACAAAGCGCAATATCTGCCACACAATCACGCCAGCAAGCGCTTTGGGCAAGAGGTCGAACAACAGATCGCTTGCGAAAGATGTCGCAAGTGAGGCCGAGACCGCGACCGCTGCCATCGCCAGCCTGACGCAAGCGGGCCAGAGTGCGATCGCGAATATCGCCGTCAGGAACCAGGGATAAAGAAAGCGCACTTCGGCGTACGGCGACGTGAATACAAACGCAACGGTGCCAATCAGCGGCCCCATGACGCAGATTCTCGCAATCGGGTCGTGCCACACAGCCCGCCTTCCGAACAAAATCGCGCCGGCGCACGCACTCACCGCCAACACCCCCATCACCCATCCAAAGCTGAAATAGCCGGTGATGAAAGTCTCGTTCAACCCCGCCCATTCGCGCAGCCGGGGGGAGTGTGTGGTGACGAACAAACCTGGCAAAATTGTCATGCCGAAGGCGCGTACCTCGGTCGGGAAGATCGGGTTGGCGAAATGAAGGAGATTGCGCAGATACCAAGGCCCCGCGACCAGCATTGTAATGCCCGCTATGGCCAACACACGTTTCAACCGCGGTCGAGTGGATTTCTGTAGCGGCAGCGGTAGCAGCAACAACATTGCCGGCGCAAGCGCATAGACACAGGTAACCTTCGTCGCCGCTGCCAGCCCGAGCGCAAGCCCGAGGCGAATCGCGCCCAGCCGATCGACTCGCAACAAACCGTTGATAAATATCAGCACGAATGCCGTCAGGAACAGATCATCTTTGGCGAGCACCATCTGTCGCACCACAGGCGCAGACAACGCCCCTGCGGTCGCGAGCAAGACGGCCACACGCGTACTACCGCCCAGCCGCAGGACGAGTTGCACGCCGGCCAGAAAGATCGCAATCACGGCAGGCGTCTGCATAAATCGAGCCGCGACGTCGCTCTGAAATGGGATCATGAACCAAGCCGCAAAGAGCGACCCCCCGAGGGGAGAAAACGTGTTGGCGGGGTTGAAAAACCACGTTTCATAAATGCCGATCCTCCCCTCGCGCAGCCAGGTAGCCGCGGCGGGAAGGTGGTAGGTGAGCGCGTCGTCCGACATTGGCGGAAGCACGCGGTATTGCCAGACCACTGCAGCTACTTCGCAACTCACAATCGCCAATCCGAGTTGAATCGCAAAGCGCCCCGATGCACCCGACCCCGCAACAACTGGCAGATCGTTGGAGCGCGAGCTGGCGCGCGTCACCAAGAATGCGATGACAGACAATACCACGCCCCCCGCCGTCGCTGTCGCGGGGCTAAGCCAGCCGATGAGTCCGAGACTGCCGACGACGAGGTATTGCCCCGACCACCAAAGCAGCAGCGCGTCAAGCCAAGTTTGTATGAGTTCTCCACCGCCGAATGCGCGAGCGGTTTGAAATGCCGCTATCAGAAGCAGACCGTTCAGCACGATCGCCCAAAGCAGTCGAAGCTCGTGCTCAACATCGCCCACAAAGATCGGGAGGATACCGCAACGCGCCGCGATTGGACGGCTTAATACGCTTTCACCAACACCGACTTGGGATACGAGATCCGCACAATCTCCTCAGCCGGTATTCCCCGCCGGGCCATCGCTTCGGCACACCATTGACACATCCCCACACCGTGGCCGTGGCCGTGGCCCTCGGTAAACACGATCTCGGCCGGTTGGTTCACGGGTTTGAAATAGCTGCTGAGCAGTTGCGGGCCCCCCTTTCGGTCGGCATTGCAGGCCCAGCGCGTCTCTTCGCTGCCGAGGCTGTATCGCTGCCCACTGACGTCGGAAACGATAAACCTGACCGGACGCCCAAACCGATTCACCGATTCTACATCGATCCGGTCGACCGCCTGAATGCCGGCAATCGGGTGGTTTCGGGCCTCGCCCCAGCTTCGAATTCGACGCGTCAATTCAGGCTTGTCGATCGTCACTGGCGCCCAATTGTGCTTGGGCGAGATATTGCAAAGCCCACCCACATTTCGCTCGCTCAGGACGGGTGAGTAAGCGTCGCCGAACGCGTCATACGCACTTTGTCCCACGCCGCCGCAACACGCGCTGAAATACGCCTTGAATATCTTCTCGCTTCCGCTCGCACCCGCCGCCGCTACGATACCCCGGGTTGCGTCCACCGCTTCAGTCGCTTTGCCTGTCTCGGCCTTCACCCCGCCGTACACCTGGCTGCGCGTGTCGGGGTGCACATCCCAGTGCTTACCTGGGCCTTGCGTCCGGGCTTCGTAAAGTGCATACGTTCGCGCAACGATCGCCTGGGCCTTATACGCCTCCTCATTCCAGTCGCGGAGCAGTTCGCGTGCCAAGACGCCCAGCAGATATGACTCTGCATCGACATGATTAACTACATCAAAACTTGTAGGGCTCGTCGGCACGAGCCTGAACTTTCCCCGGTAAAACTCGCCATTGATATTGATTGTGCCGTCAACATCCGGCGTCACAGTCAGGTCGTCGCCCGGGACGTTCACACTGCCAATCTGCCAGCCATTGCCTGTGAACGTGATCGCTGCGGGCTGACCTTCCACCAGCGCGAGTTTTCGGGCACCGGCAGCGGTACTGGCGACCGTCAGCGTCGGCCGGCTCGTTCCAATAGCCACCTGATTTGCATCTGCGGCGAGCCTCACGCGAATCACCGGCAACCCATCACTTCCAAGCCGATCGCGCCCCGCACAGCCTGCAGGCAGAGTGATCAACAGAAAAAGCCAGATTCCGCACCCGACCGACCCCACTTGCTTCCAACATATGTTCATAGGCATCCTTGCCTGCAAAATTGACCCAACGAATTCTGCCGCGAAAACGACGCTGAAGCAACCTCACGCCGGCGAAGTACGCCAAAAAACCAGCCCTCCGTCGAATCGCTCGACCAACGGCTGCCGACAATTCCCCCGACTCCGACCTGACGGGGTCCCTTCCAAGCCATCGCCGAGTTACACTTCCCAGTCATGCGGAAAACCCCGATCGGCGACAGTGCCATCCAACTTCACACTGCCGATATCGTGACGGACGAAGCCGTGCTCGCGGCGCGCGCGTTGGCCGACCAGATTTCCCGATCGTGCCCGCCTTTCGTCCGCGATGTCGTCGCGGTGTATGTAGATATCACAGTCTATTTTGATGCAAGCGAACGCGAAGCCGCTGTTGCCTGGCTGGAAAATGCCCTGGCCTCCGCGGCGTTTCCAACGGATTCGACATCGATCGAGCCATCCACTCATAGCATTCCCGTTTGCCACCGAGAGAGTTTCGCGCCCGACCTGCAGGCAATAGCCAATCGCGTCGGTCGTTCCTCCGGCGACCTGATCGAGCTATTCGCCTCTCGGGTGTATACAGTGGGTGCCATCGGGTTTCTCCCCGGCTTCGCATACCTGCTCGGTTTGGATGCGTCACTCCATTCGCCGCGGCTTGCCGAACCACGGCCACGTGTGCGGGCGGGGTCGGTAGGGATCGGAGGTTCGCAAACCGGCATCTATCCGAGCGAGTCGCCCGGCGGATGGAACATCATCGGTCGCACGCCTATGCCAATGTTTGACGCCACCAGAACACCTTCGGCGAGGCTTCGATGCGGCGATCGTGTTCGATTCAAGCCGATCACTTCCTCGGAATTTGACCGGTGGAAATGACGATTATCCAACCCGGAATGCTCACCTCCGTGCAGGACACGGGGCGCTATGGTCATCGCTGCGACGGTGTGCCGACCGGAGGAGCTGTTGATGCGGTTTCGATGCAACTGGCCAACCTCGCAGTTGGCAATCCGGCTGCGGTTGCGGGCCTGGAGTGCACCCTTGTAGGCCCCCGAGTGAGATTTAGTCAGGATGCGCTCATTGCGGTTGCCGGAGCGACTGTCCAGGGAATTGAACCGCTGCGACCAATACTCGTTCGAGCGGGGAAACCAGTCTCGCTGGAAAAACTCTCTCGCGGATGCAGAAGCTACCTCGCGGTGGCAGGCGGCATTGATGTTCCAACCGTGCTTGGCTCTCGCTCGACCGCGCTGCGCAGCGGCTTCGGCGGGTTCCAAGGCCGACCCCTCCGCCGCGGGGATGTGCTGCCGATTGGTACCCCGCCGCCCAACCCGCCACGCAATTGCAGAATTGACGCACGATGCTTCGGCGCGGGCCTGCCATCCATTCGAATCACCAGTGCTCATGAACACGTCGAACTGGCAACTCAGTTCTGTGAGGCGACCTACACAATCTCACACCAATCCGATCGTATGGGCCTGCGCCTTACCGGTGGGCGCGATCTCCCACAGCCCGAAGCAATACAACTATCACGGGCGGTTGCGCCCGGGACGATCCAACGCCCGCCCGGGGGCGAGCCGATTGTCCTTCTCGCCGACGCTCAAACCGTGGGTGGCTACGCGGTCATCGGCCATGTCATCGCCGCCGACCTGCACCATCTGGCACAACTCCGGCCCCGCGACACCATCCGATTCAGCCTCATAACCCTCGACGAGGCAGCGGTGGCAGCGAAGAACCAGCGTTCACTGCTTCGCACGATTGCTCTGGGCATGTCTGCCGCGCAAAGACGACGCATCTGAGAGACGACGATGAAAGAGATCGACCTCAACTGCGACATGGGCGAAATCGAGGGGGTGGATGAGCAGATCATGCCCCTGATCAGCAGCGCCAACATCGCGTGCGGTGGTCATGCGGGTGACGACGCGACGATGCACAACGCGGTGAGCCTCGCGATCAGGTATGGCGTATCCATCGGCGCACACCCGAGCTATTGCGATCGCCAGAACTTCGGCCGAGTTGAGATCGATCTGGCTCCCGCCGAGGTGCGGCAAATCGTGATCGAACAAATTGAACGACTTAAACGCATCTGCAACTTACTCGGAACATTCGTTTCGCACGTCAAGCCGCACGGCGCGCTTTACAACCGCGCCGCGGCTCACCGCCCTACCGCCTGCGCAATTGCAGAGGCGGTGTGCGCGGTCGATCCATCTCTGGTCGTTTTTGGCCTCGCAGGCAGCGAAGCGATCCGGGTCGCCGCCGAATTGGGGCTTCACACCGCAGCGGAAGTGTTCGCCGATCGGAACTATCTGCACGATGGCACGCTGATGCCGCGGACGGCACCCAACGCAGTGATTACAGATCCATCGCACGCTGCGCAAAGGATCATCCAACTCATCGAAACCGGCACCATCGAAGCCATCGACGGTACACAGCTACACCTTCCCGCGGAGACGATCTGCCTGCATGGCGACAGCCCATCGGCGGTTGAAATGGCGAAGACCATTCGCCAGCGACTGAACGAGTCTAAGTTCGCCCTCCTCGCAGTCGCCCGCCCGCGTTTTTGAGTGCAACCAAGAGAAAGGCCGGAGCAGTTCTCTGCTCCGGCCGCTCCACGATTTAGACTTCATTGCCAGCTTAGTCGAGCTTGCGCAGCGTGAGGTTGTATGTCGCGAGAATCTGCTTGATCTCGTGCAAGCTAGTCTGCCCGAAATTCTTACAACCGAGCAATTCATCTTCCGTGCGGGCAGCAAGCTCGCCAACGGTAACAATGTTCAACCGCTGCAATGCCTTGCGGGCTCGCACACTCAGCTCCATATCGGCGATCGACTTGTTCACAATCTCCGGAGCGATGTCGCCGGAAATCACCGGCGCACGCCGCACCGGAGCCTTGGCCTCTTCAGCAGCCTGGCCCAGTCGAAGGCCCTTGGCGGCCAGCAGACTCTTGATTTCGTTGAGGCTCGTTTCGCCAAAATTCTTATAGCTCAGCAATTCCGGCTCGCTCGTCCGGAGCAGATCGCCAAGCGAGCGAATGTTCATCTTCTTCAAGCAATTGCGGCTGCGGACTGATAGCTCAAAATCGCTGATGGGCACGTTGAGCATCGCATCACGACGGTCGCCGTGGAAATCGCCGTCCTCGTCGTAGTACATCGAACGAGCCGATTCGACATCTTTGAGGTAAAGCCGCGCTCGCTCATGGTTTGGATCGGTAAGCAAGACCGCATCCAGGCAGCGCTTTGCCTCGTCGTAGTGACTGTTGTCCTCGTAAAGCACCGCGAGGTTCATCAGGGCATTGATGTGAACCGGCGCGCTGGTGCAGATTCGCTCATAAAGCTCAATCGCCTTCGCATCTTCCGCCCGGCGGTCGTACAACACCGCCAGCCGAAACGCCGCCTTCTCGTGGTCAGGGTTCTCATTCAACGCGCGCTCAAAGAAATCAAGCGCCTTCTCGTTGTTGCTCTCTTTCTCGGCGTCAATCCCCCGACGATAAAACTCCTCGGCGGCCTTTTCATTAATCGATGTGCCTGCAAGTTCTTGATTCATAAATGTTTGCGGTAGAACCACGGAAGCAAACAGGCCAACGACAACCCGCCGCTCACCTGCGCGAATCGGGTAATTTACTGCCGACACCGCAGTTCTGTCAAACCCCCCATCTAAGAGAACGCTCCCCAAGATAGACTTTCCCGGCTTCGATCGCTAAAACCGTATTTTCGAGGCACTCGTAGCTCAATTGGATAGAGCATCGGTCTTCGGAACCGAGGGTTGCAGGTTCGAGTCCTGCCGAGTGCGTTCAAGCAACTGCTTTCTCTGACGGGAGTTGCGTTCCGTCCTCAAACTCCTTCCTCCTCGGAAAACACCGGTTTGGGGTCGAGTTGGTCAGTTTTTGGTCAGTCGTAACCACGTCACTCAACCCTTTGACGATCCTCTGTTGAGCGCGCCGCGCCACGTTCAGGTCGTCATCCTGCACCGACAGACAAAACGTCTGCGTGGTATTGATGTCGGCGTGGCCGGCGAGTTTCTGCGTCACGTGGATCGGCAATCCCTGGCGCGCCCAGTTGGTGATGCACGAGCGACGCAGGTCGTGGAGCGTGAACTTCCCGACCCCGGCGCGCTTGCAGACCGTCTTGAACTTGCGCAGCGAATTGTTGATCACGTGACGATGATCCTTCCACAGATTTCGATCCACCTGATCCCGGTAGTAAGCCCACCGACCGGCGTCCATGAACACGTAGGGACAACCGGGCGGCGCCACCGCCTTCACCTGCCGGATCAGTTCCGTCGCTTGCTTCGGTAACGGAAGCTCGCGGCGTTCGTGGTCCTTTGGCGTCCATGCCTGTACGTAGCCGGCGCGATCGTGCCGGGCCACGTGAACGACCGCTCGATCAAAATCGATGTCGTCCCAGGTGAGGTTCGGGGCTTCCTGCCGGCGAAGCCCCGTGGTGTAAATCAGCACCAGTTCCGCCCGCGCCAGCAGGCTGCCGGCGTTGGCGTAGACCTGCTCGAACTGCTCCGGCGACATGTACGCCGGGCGCTTCTCTGCGGTCCGCAACAGGGTCACACCTACACACGGGTTCTTCCCGGCGCGGAGGTGGCCCCGTCGGATCGCCAGGTTGAACAGCGTCTTGAGCTGCTTCACTTCCTTGTTGACGGTCCACGCCGACAGCCCGGCTTCCGTTCGCCGCGCCCGGAAGCTTTCGATGGTGCGCGGGGCGATTGACCGCAGGTCTCGCTCACAGCCGATCTGGGCGGCGAGCTGCTTCATCACCCCGGCGTGCATGAGCAGTGTGCCTCGTGACACGGAACCCTTCGAGAGCTGACGGTGCTCGGTGAAAAACTCCCGCAGCGAACAGCGGCGCGGCGGATCGCCGTTGCCCTGCCGAACCTCACTCTGCTTGGTCTCTGCGAACTTCTCGGCCTCCTTTCTGTTTTCGAAGCTCTTGGAATACCGGTTCCCGTCTTCACCGAACCAGCGCACCACCCAACTGGAGAGCCGCTTGCGCGGCCATTCCGATTCAGGCAGCGGCTGGCCGGTGTCGTCGAGCGTAACCGGTCCGCGGTAGCTGCGATAAATGCCTACTTTCGTCGTCGCCATGGTGATCTTCTTCTTTCCTGCCCCGTGCCGGGGCCGAAGCTCACCCTGTGACGACTGACCGATTCGATCGGATTGTACGTCGTCGGCGAGCCGGAAGGAGGAGCTATGCCGGATCAATCATTCGGGCACGCAGCGGCGTGCTTCGACTGCCAGCCGCACGATGCAATCCACGCATACCCGGAAAATCTGGGTGTGCGTGTCTTCCGGGTGCGTCGGCCACTCAATGCGGAGTTGTGCGACCAGTGGGTTGTACCTGTCACAAGCCTGGCAGCGACGCTCGTCGTCCTCTCCGTCCTCCATCATCGCGAACGACTCGTACTTGGTGAGTTCAGACGGAACACCGCGCTCAATTCTGATTTTCATGACTTTCTCCTTTCGATGAAGTCAATACGGAACCATCGCCCGCAGGGAACACCCCGACGGGACTGATACTCTGCTGTTAAAGAAGCGATCAGGTTTCGGTCTTAACGGCCAGAAACCGGTCCAGTTCCGACTTGCGGTACCAGACGTGCTTTGCGTACTTCGTCGCCTTCAGGTCACCCCGGTCGCGCCAGTACCGCAGCGTTCGCATTGCCGAACGAGGGCTGTGGTTTTCCAGCTCATCCAGCCGGAGATACTGGGCAGCTTCGATCGGACGCATCAGCTCGGGGAACTGACCGGGTCGTGCGGGCCACGTATCTGGTAGTTGATTGCATTTACTATTGTCACTTGATAGCACCGCTTGCTCGCCGTTCATCAAATCACCTCTATGACGAGCCAACATAGCGTTTTGCTCAGCACCTTCATTTTGCGCAATCAAGAAAATTCGAAGAACGAAAGAAAGTTTGCTAGCACACTTTGGCGCACCAGATTCATTTGTATTTTCTGGGCGTTGGAAGGAATCGAACCCAGATTTTCAGCGGGATTTACGCCTCAGCCGCGCCGATGGTGCGGTTGACCGTGCCTGAAAAGTGTTCGCTGCGTTCTGGCGAGGGAGCCGTGGCGGGCGGATGCGCCGGTATCTGACCGTGCCTGAAAAGAGAAATGCGCCAGCCGTATCAGCCGGCGGCGCGGCCCTTATCTACATATAGATGACGGGCGATGCGCGCCGCACCATGCTCATAGTTGATGCGGTTGGACTCGGCGTACACCCACTGCCGGTTCATCTCGATCGCGGCAACGCTCATCGAGCCGGTGCAGGCACAGGCGTCAAAGACCAGTTCCCGCTCGTGGCTGTGCTTGCCGACCAGGAACTTGCAGAGCTCAACTGGTTTTTCGAAAGCGTGTTCCTGCTCCCCGGCCAGCGTTGGTGTGCTAACCGGCGCGAACCGAAGGATGTCGCCGCGTGGGCTGGCATCGTGATTGAGCAGCCGGTCCCCGGGACGCTTGAGCACCCAGATCCATTCAGTTTGCGTCGAATACGCGCTCCCGAAATCACCGGCCTGGGCGCGCCCCTTGTCCCAGATCACCACCCGCTCAAGCGCCCATCGGTATCGATCGATCGCCGCAGCGATCTGTCCGGGCAGCGGCCCCGATGGCTGCCAGAGCAGCACCGCGCCGCCGGGCTGCAGCTTGGGCTGCCAATCCCGCAGCAGATCAGTGACGAGCGCGATCGCATCAACGGCGGCGGAGTTGTCGCACGTCTTCCGGCGCGCGCTCGCCCCGGTGTATCGCCCTTCATGCCGCTTCGGATAGACATAAGGTGGATCAATGTGCAGAACCTTGATCGACTTTTCCGGGAAGATATTCAGCAGCGTCTGAAATCTGGCGTGATACGCATGGTTGAACGGCCCAGCCGGCGCGACGATATCAGCGAGCCTTGCCGCTCGCTCGTTCTCCTGCTGCCGGGACAAGGCGGAAAAGTGCGCAGTCACATCTCGATGCTGCGAAAATCCCAGCCGGCGGATTTCAGCGAGCACTTCCAGCGGCTTGAGCTGCAGCCCCTTGAACTTCCGCACCATCCGCATCGCCAGGAAGTAGCAGTTGTAGGGAACATCCTTCCGCCGAACTCGGGGCGGGAACATCCGGCAGGTGCGATACATCTGCGAAAGATCGTTCGGCCGCTGCCTTGTCTGCCGCGCAATATCAATGGCCCGAAGTTGATGCCGATCGATCAACTCGATCAGCACATCTCCCTGGCGGAGTTTGCAGGCGCGTTCTTCCTCAAGCAGGTTTCGAAGCCGTTCAATGCTCTTCTTAACCCCGGCGGCAGCAAGCCGCCGTTCTGATCGTCGCGCCAGGACCATTGCTCCGCGGCCGAGCAGGCTCATGGATTCCGGAGTCGTCGCCCAGCCTCGCGGCTTTCGGGATCGGGTCATCCTGAGAAGGATATCTTCCCGCACTTGTCCGCACCAGCCATCAATTGCTGGTGAGGTCCAATCCAGGACGTCAGCTTGACTGCTTTCATGTTCTCACGCCGACAATGCGGTTCTGGGCATGATGAAGGAAATCAGGCTGATTACAGAGGCGGCACGGCGGATCGATGTTTAGCCAACCGCCAACCGAGCCATCCGGCGATACAGCTTCGCTGGCAACGGACGGCGAAGGCGCCACATAATGCTGATTGGGCGGCTGCCTTCGTGGCTAACATAGTCCGCTGGCCCAAGGAAGAAGAAAGGGCTGGAAAGCCCCGCGTTCGACTTTCGGTACTCGCGGCAAAACAGCAGGATCGTATGACCGTCCTGCCGATGCGTGATGTATCGTTGACCGGTACGCGACTCCACCGAAGTTGTGCTTTGAGATTGCCAGTGCATGAGCGAGTCGCTGATCGCATAGTCCTCGTACATTGTGGTCGGCGAATAATCTCGTTCGGTCTTATGCAACGTGAACAAGAATGCGTCGGTCTTGAGCGCGGGCAGATAGATGACACCTTCTCGCATCTCAGGCTGTCGATCAAATGTCCAATGGCCAAGGCCGGCGAGGATCTCAATGCGCGTGTATGCACCGTGCAGTTCAAGGGGACAATCGAACGGCAAGTCAAGCGACCGGGGCTCAAACTCTATGTCCTGGAGGCGTAGCGCCAAGACCTCCTGCAACTCTGCCGCAAGAACGGGGTTCGCCCGAATCCGCTCGATAGAGGCGTCCAAAGAATCCATCGCCTTGCCCTTACCCCAAAGGGAGAAGTGGGACATCAGGAGAAGACGCCGTTCGTTTTCGGTGGCTGCCTGCGCGGTCGGACCAGTGCCGCCTAGCGCCAGTGCGAGTTGCCGGATCTGCGCGGCGCTGTTGATGTGCTGAATGCGGCGCAGACCTTTGGTCAGCTCATTTTCGTCTGGATTCTGCCAACCCGGTCGAACTCCGGCTTCCGTGCACAGGCGCGCCCAACACATGTCCCTGCGATAAATGTCATTAAGTTCCAACCGATGGTGTTCGAGAAACTCCGCCAGGATTGGCGGCCTGCCAAGCATCGCCGCCAACTCCTTCACCTCCTCCACCAATACATTGCGGCTTTGACGTATTGCGCGACCAATATTGTCGAGCACATATTGCTTCGCTAACCGTTCGAGCTGCACGGAGCAACCAGACGGAAGGTGGGCGAACCCGCCTTCGAGTTCGTCGGCGACATTCCGCGTCGGATCGTCGAGCAGAGCGCGAAATCGCACGTCGAAACGGTAGCTCTTGTGAGCCTGCCCGATGAAGTCGAGAACTGTCAGGCAGTCCTTACCGTCGCAGAGACGCAAGCCGCGGCCGAGTTGCTGAAGGTAAACTGTCAGGCTCTCGGTCGGGCGAAGCAGCAGAATCGTGTCAACCTCGGGTATGTCCACGCCTTCGTTGTAAAGATCGACCACGAAGATGAAGTTGATCTCTCGCTGAACGAGCCGATTCTGGACCGAGCGACGATCCTGATCGGATGACTGCGACGACAATGCTTCGGCCGGGACGCCAGCGTCGCGAAATCGCTGCGCCATGAATTCTGCGTGTGCGACGCTAACGCAAAAGCCCAAGCCACGAGACTTGCGAATGCTGAGGACCTTCTCGCTTGTCTTTTCAATCACGAGCTGGGCGCGCACGTCATTGCCGGTGAAGAGCTGATCAAGTTCGTCAATTCGGTAGCCGCCGCGCGACCATTTCAATCCGCTCAAGTCTTCAGAGTCACTGATCCCGAAGTACTGAAAGGGCGCAAGTAGCTTTCGGCCGATCGCGTCGGCAAGCCGGATTTCAGCGGTGATGTGTCCGCCGAAGAAGGACCTTACGTCGAGTCCATCTGCGCGTTCGGGCGTGGCCGTTAGCCCGAGAAGCACCTTCGGTCTGACATGATCGAGAAGGCGGCGATAGCTTTCCGCCGCGGCGTGATGAAACTCATCCACAACAATATATTCGTACTGCTCGGCTGGGCGGTTCCAAAGCTCGCGGCTGTTGTAGCTCTGAATCGAGACGAATAGGTGCGTCTGTTGAGCCGGCTCGATGCCGCCGACCAGGAGATCGCCAAAATTCTGGTCGCGCAAGACTGCGCGGAATCTTGCAACGCTTTGTCGCAGAATCTCTTCGCGGTGTGTAACGAACAACAGGCTGGGGCGGTGGTTGTCCGCAAGATGTGCCGCGGCCCATCGTTTGTAGTCGAATGCCGCGACCATGTTTTTTCTGTGCCCGTAGCCGCAACGATCAAATGTCGATCTCGGGCTTGCAGGTCGCGTTCCGCTTCAATCTTGTCGAGGATCTCCTGCTGGAACGCGTAGGGTCGGAGGTCAAAGTATGTGATTGGTTCATCGCCGGAGCCGCCGCGCTCCCTTTGCAGCGCGGCATCGAGACGCTCACGGTCGCCGGCCTCGTAGTGCTCGAATTCGGCGTCGTTCCAATATGTCTCGAACGTCGCCGTCGCCTTTTTCCAAAGGTACGACTGTTCGTACTGGCTGACTTTGACCGTCCATTCGAGGCCGTCGGTCAACGCTGCTTGCGAGAGGTTCGCTGAGCCAATGTACGCCGATCCGAACCCTGAGTTCCGGCGCATGATGTACGCCTTGGCGTGGAGCCGGGTGCGATGTGTGTCGTAGGAAACGCGCACCGTGGTGTTCGGCAGAGCGCGAAGAAACTCAACGGCCTTCAGATCGGTGGCACCCAAAAAACTTGTTGTGATCACCCGAAGCATCGACCCGGGACGAGCCGTGAACTGCCGTAAGTCGTCTTCAAGAACGCGGATTCCGCCCCACTTGATGAATGAGCAGAGGATGTCAACCTGGTCGGCGGTCTCAAGTTCCTTTCTTAGTTGCGACACGAGGCTGGGGTCGAGGCGCGTTCCTGTCAGCAGAGTGCCGGTCGCCAGGGGCGAATCCGGGCGACCGGGGTTGGGCTGACCGTCGGGCCAAACCAGGCGGAGTTGCCGGGCCGGCGCGTCGGCAGTATCGACGTCCCCATCACTTGTTTGAGTCAGCGTTTGCAGATACTCAACCAGGGAATTGTAAACACGGAGCTGGCGATTGGGGTCAGCTGCGGAGTGCGCTTCGTGAAGAGCGCATTTTAGTGTCCGAGCGAATGAATCAGATAGGACGCCGGCACGTTCGGCTATGTCAATCTCGGCAACTGATGCGGCGAGCCCGAGCGTGGGTAGGCGATCGATGAGTTGCTCAAGCCTTCGTGAAACGAGTAGTTCGTACACGCCCTTCTGCATGCTCGAAGTGTGATCGACGAGTTATGCCGCGCCAAGCGCTCTGAAAGGATGAAACTCGACCTGATGAATCTCGAACGGTTCGCAGCCCGCGCCGGCGACGCCGTTGAAGACGACCGCATCGTCGCTGAAGATTGGTTCGCCACGGCCTTCAAATCCGGCAAGGGGCACGTCAACATGCTTCAGAACGAGCCGAACATCTCTCACGGCGGCGGCGAACTGGTCCACCGGCAGTTCAGTCGGTCGAAGCCATGAATGTGTCAGTCCCATCTCGCAACCTCATTACTCGCTCAACGCAGCAGAACGGATTCCAGTGGTGGCTCTGTCTGCAACGCTTCGTCGTCGGCGTAGACGCAGACCGACTTGCCATTGATGGCGACGACTCGTCCATCCGTTCGACGAAAAATCACCAGATACATGCCGCCGCCGCTGTTCCAGACATCACCACGATAGGCTGCGGCAACAGCTTCGGCCTGCGTTTCGTTCATCTCGATTCTCCAGCAAGTTCGAGGACTCTAACGGCAACTCCGTGATTCACGAATTGCGGACGAAGAGTCCCGCCGCACGCCGAGCGTGCGGCGGCGAAAAAATGTTCTACGCTGCCTTCCTGCGGCGGCAGCAGTCGAAACGGTTGGGGTTTCGAAGCCCACGGCAGTCAATTTCTGCGATTTTCAGCGTGAAAACCCATTGTGCCTCGTTGATACCCCGCCATAACTGGGTTGCCTCGAGGCACAACTCCTTCCCCGCGCCGGTGGTGCGATTCTCAGCCCACGGCGGCAATCGAAGATCCAGTTCGACAGCACGTGTGTGAAGGTCGATTTCCAGTCGCTCGATCACCGATTCCAGCACCATTCGAAGCGTCTTGGTCGGCAGTGAGCCAATGTTCTCACCCAGCCCGTGGAGCCAGTTGGCGATGGCATCAGCCTGTTCATCAAGGTTGACCGGCGCGGTCTTTTTGGTGGCGGCGCGGGCGGCTTCAATTCGCGCCGTGAGCACCATCAGCTTTTGTTCGATGTCCGCCATCTTCTCGGCGGCGGTGGATTTACCCACTGTGCCGAGGTGGTCGATCAGCCACTCAAGCTTGGCCTTCAACGCCTGTCGTTCCTGTTCCAGTTTCGGAAGTTGATCCTGCTCGGTGGTCTTCCCGATGGCTCGCGCCCGAAGCTGCTGAAGTATCTCATCCCTGAGCGAGGGCATATCCAGCAACACCGACTTCACCTGAGCCAGCACGGCCTGCTCCAGCGGAGTTGCGGGGACGAGTTTTGAAGTGATTCCCGCCGAGGGCGAGACCACCGAGCGAGTGACCGCGTAATAACGCAGCTTCTTTCCCTTCGGCCCCGTCGTTCGTCCCGAAAGCTTATGCCCTGTTCCCTTCTCTCTCAGAATTTGCGACAGAATAAACGGTGATTCGACATGCTTGTTGGTGCTGAACGGCGGCGTCATCTGCCTGCCCTTGCTCGACCAGTATTTCGCCTGAGCGGCAGCGGCGAGTTTGCGAACGTCAGCATCAAGAAAATCTTTCAACTGTTCATGCTCGAGGGTGATCCAGTCGGCTTCGGCGCGAACACGCTTCTTGGGCGTCTTCCGTGACACCAGTTCCTGCGGATCAACCGCCGACTGAACCGGCGCGTTGGGCGATCGCATATGATAGATGGACTGCGAAGTACGGTTCACTACCGACCTGCCCAGATAGATGCTGTTTCGCAGAATCTTCGCCACCATCGGCGTGGTCCAGCTTCCGCCACGTGGGGCGCGGATGCCGAGGCGATTGAGTTCTGACGTGATGCGGTGACGGCCCCAACCCTGACGGTGGTGCCAGTCGAAGATGCTGCGAACCGTTTGCACGGACTCATCAGAGCCCGCGACGAACAGAATCCTTTCGTCGACCTGACGGCGATAGTGGCTGCTCTTTCCCTTCTCGGTTGACGGTGGAAAGACCTGCAACTCCGTCTTCCCGTCCGTGGTGAGTTTGACCTGCGTGCCGTCGTGGAGGTTTCTTAAGATGAACAGCGGTTCATCTTTGCGGTTGACGATCAAGCGGTCGATACCGTAAGGCGGTGTTGAGCAATACGGCATGGTGCCCTTGAGCAATGCCGACATCTGCCCGCGCGCGATCCCGTGGCTGATGCTCTTGGCGTGCTGCTTGGCGGCGTAGAACCCGACGGACTTGATGATCGACGCATGGTCGCCCTGCGGAAGATTCTCCGCGGCGTAAACAATCTCGATACCGTGGGCGCGCAGGTCGTATTCAATCTTGGCTGCGTGTTCAGACCCGCTGCGAGTCAGCCGAGTCATGTCCTGCAGCAGAACGACATCAAAATCATCCCGCACCCGCTTGCGACGGATGAGCAATTCGATGTCATCTCTGGCGCCGGGAATTGAACCTGATACGCCGTCCAGAATGACATTATCTATATGTATCATCCCCGCCTTGGCGGCGAAGTCGTTGAGCAGTGCGATTTGGTCCGGAATGCTCGTGCCCGCCTGATGATCCGTCGAGCAGCGGACCCAGTTGATGAAGCGTTTACCCTGCAATTTGTTCTGTTCCTGAATCATTTTTCCTCCCCTGCGGCGTGAATTGCTGACGAACTATTTCTGTCAGAAGGAGTTGTAAAGCCGTTTGGGTTTTTCGGATCTCCTCATCCGTTTGTGGTCTTGCGACCGTGGTCAGATGGATGGGCGACCGACGCCGAACCGTCTTTCCGCTTTCTTCTTTCAAAGGCATGGCTTTGAACTCCTTCAAAAAAGTGTCAAAAATCTCCGTTTCCCCAAAATCCCCTGAAAACCGCAGTAAATCGGCCCATTTCAGCGGATGAAGAACCGCTCATCGCCGCCGCCGACTTCCGCCCCGATGGGGCATTCCCCCGTGGTTTTGATGTGGTTCATGACGACCGATTTGAGCAGCATGCGGCGGATTTCAACTGCATCCCGCACATGATCTTCCACCCAGTTCATCAGCTTGGTTTCGTCGGTGATAACCAGCGACGGCGGCACGGTGCGGAAGCCCAGCATGCCCGAGGGAAGACGGATGCTTTTTCTGCCGTCGGTCAGCTTGGCGATCTCCCCGCGCGCCCATGCTTCGAGCTCGACCCCAAAACGGCGAAAGAAGAACTGCTCTTCCCGTTCGGCGCGCCGGACTTCCAGTTCCGCCCATCGTCGAACCCGTTCAGCGTAGGCCCGTGCTTCAACGATTTTGCGGACGACCCAGTTGGCCGATGCGGCATCGGTGACGGCGAAGGTTGGTGGAACCGCCGGCGCGAACGGCTCATCGGAAACAGACTCGACGTCTGCCGCATTACCGTGTCTGTCTTTTTCAGTGGAGTTCATTCGGATTCTCCTTTTCTTGGAGAAGACCGAGGATCGCCGTGCTGGCAACGGCAAGCATCGCCGTGGCGATCAGTTCGCTGTTGCGATCCAAAAAGTCGGAAGCTCGCTTGTCGCTCCAGGCCGGGGCGAACATCTGCACATCCCGGGGAAGGACGGTGACATGGATGCCGACGGCTTTCTTCGCCGCCAGGAACGGATTGATCGTGGCGGGTTTCATGGGTTTGTCATCGCTCATTTTTGCATCCTCACCGGTATGAGACTGTCGAACACTTCTTCTGGCAGATTGGTTCGTACCTGTAACGCCAGCGCGAGAAGGTGAACCATACGTGGCCAGATGTACGTGTTGATCGACACCGCGAGTTGGGGATTCGTGTTCAAGCCGGACATGCACACATTCAGGCGTTTCTCCAGGTCTTCGACAGCGAGCAGGAACTCCGGGCCGGCCTTGCTGATCTCGGCCATCGCCGAGCGACCGGTGAGTTTGACGAAGTACTTCACCACCGCCGCACGTGACTCGATGGAGTTGTCGATCTCCAGGCACGAACATGGCAGCCAGAGCGAGCGAAGTGTTACAACCCCGTGCGGATCCAATCCCATGAAACACGCGCGGGTGCGGTAGTCATTGAGTTCCTGAATAAAGCCGCTCATACCGACGGCTTGCGGAAAAGGTGAATTCGGCGGAACCGACACCACCTGCACGATGTCGCCTTTGGCAAAGCGGCGGTTCATGGCTGCTCCTTGCATGGCCCGGTTTCCTCATCGCCGGTTTTGACTCGAAGATCCGGCCCGGGAAGCAGGTCCGCCATGACTTTCTCATGCCACAGATGCATGAGCGTCATCGCTTCGAGCAGCTTCCGCGCGCTTTGTGCTTTGAGATGCACTTTGGTTTCCGGGGTCAGGTCTTGTGCGTCGATCGTTTTGCTCAATTCACACGACCGCTGCGCCACGGCCTCGGCCAGAACCGGCTCAAACTCCACCAGATCGGCAAACAGTTTCGCTGTCCCGCTCTCGAACCGTCGCTTGGCCGTTTCCCAGTCTTCGTAGGTGAGGTATTCATCACGTGCTCATTTCTTCTTCATGGTCTTCCTTTCAGGTAACAGGGGTTCATCTCAGTTCCGGCCATGTCAGATGCATGGCCTGCTGAAGGCTTTTGCAGGGGAGCAGTTCGATATCCTTATCTGAGGGCAGCAGTGCCGCTGCATCCGGCGGGACGATCAGCCGCACGGGGAGATCGATCGCGCCGGTGTAAAGTTCCGGTCCCAGCTCGACGACAATGTCCACCGGCACGTTCCTCACGTTGGTGCACAGGTCGATCTCACACAGGTAAAGGTTCTCTTTGGGGACGGGTCGCTGCAGGTAGCTCGACAGCAGGCTCATCGCCAACGCCAGCCCGGCAGCGTGGTGATAGCGCCCGCCGCCGGGAAGACGGGCATGAATGGCGAAATCCAGGTCGCCGATCTCGACGCCGGGCATCTGGCCGATGCAGGCGATCAGTTGCTCGATTTCCTTGCGGGGCATTCCCGGCGCGAGGACCTTCCCCCGGCTGCCGAAGCTGGCCAGCCCGACGCTGCATTGAAGTTCGCTCACGCCGCCGGTGCCCGTACCAAGCCATGTGCGAGCTACCGCCGTCATCGCGCGCCCGTGCGGGGCGGGGTTCAGCACCAGTGACACCGGATCGAGCACCAGCGGCAGCGGGTCACGCAGCACCGTCGGCCCGTGCCGGTTCTTGGGGACGAACAGCATCCGGTGGCTCATCGTCCGCTTGAGCACCAGCACGCAATCGAAGTTGTGTTCCAGCGCGCGCGGCCCGGCGATTTCATTCCGCTTGGTGACGTGCGAGATGAGCAGCGTGGTGAGCCCGGCGGAACCGCACAGGCGCGTGGCTTCGTACAGTTTCTCATATCGTCCCGAAGCGGATGACGGCAGACCGTGCCCCTGAATCGAATCGAGGATCAGCAGGTCGATGCCGTGATACGCGCCGCCCGGGGTGAGGATGTTCCGGCCCACCAGCGCCGGCAGGGATTCAACGCCGACGATGTTGGTCTCGACCTGAAGATTGGATAACGCCAAGCGCGCTTCGTCAGGGCTCCAGTGCGAAGTCATCCGCCCGGCCCGTTCCCGCAGCCGAGCCGCCGGTTCTTCCGTGGCGACGATCAACACCCGACTGCCCCAGCGCGCCAGGTCGAGCGCGAGTTGCATCGCCAAGCCAGATTTGCGACTGCCAGGTGCGCCCGCCAGCAGATAGCAACCGCCCCGCGCGAACGTGCCGACGACTTCACCGAACCAAGTCATCGCCGGTGACAGTGAGAGCGGCGTGACCTTCCCGCTGCCGAACCGCAGCAGCGAGTTAGCGGGGCCGTCGCCGGTTCCGGTGGAGGCGTGCTTCGGTTGTATAACGGTCTGTTGTTCCATAGTGGCGTCCTTCGCGCCCGGCGGGGTCGATTGCAGTCAGCAGCAACCAACCCGCCGGATTTTGAGGGGCCACCTCCTCGCTCTTCTGGGGCGAAGAGTCAAGAGGAAAAATCGCTCATAAGTCAATATTCAGGAGTAATTTACGTTCAACCGTCTGGTCCAGTTCTTACCTGATAAAAGTAGACTTGGAAATGCCTGCTCGCGGCACCAATTTGCGCATTCCGACCGCACCTTGGCTCAGTTGACGCTCTCTGACTGTGGCAGCCGATTGCACGGGGGCACCCGCCTGCGGAATCATTCCCGCAGCACTGTATGATCACAGCGTCATGGCCACCGATGACCTGATTACCGCCATAACCAGTTTGCGGACGGGCCGCGTTGGTGACCACGATCGCCCGCATAAGCCGGCGCTCTTGCTTGCGATTCTGGGATTGGCAGAACAGGGCCGGCTTCTGGAAAACCGCGTCTCGTATGGGCCGGAACTATTCGCTTTGTTCCGCCGCTATCTGCTCGCCGTTCGCACCGATTCCGACACGGTGAACATGCTGGACCCGTTCTGGCGACTTCGTACCGATGGAATCCTCGAACCGGTGCCTCGCGCCGGATTTGAGCAGGCGATCGCGGCCCGCTCGACGCCGCCGTCAGTCACCGAACTTCGGGAAATCACAGAAGGCTCACGCCTGCCTGATTCCCTGTTTCAGCAGATGAACGATCCCATCCACCGTGATCGGCTTCGAGACGCAATCGTGTCAAGGTACTTCGCCAGTCATCGGTCAGCGATCGATCAGATTACCCAGGAAGAGCGTTCAATCGGGGAGTGCGAACGGCAGCTTGAACAAACCGGCGATTCGACAGTTGCTGACGGCGCGCCTGAGCCCGTGCGGGAGCAGGCTTTCCGAAGGGTGGTGCTGCGCGCTTACGACTACCGGTGTGCTGCCTGCGGCCTGCGCGTCATTGTTGACGACTTGGCACTGGTGGAAGCGGCGCACCTGATCCCCTGGGCCGAATGCCGGGATGATGACCCCCGTAACGGAATCGCACTCTGCAAGAACCATCACTGGGCGATGGATCAATACCTGATCGCACCGACGCCGGATGCCCAGCCCGCATGGATGGTGAGCAGGTACCTCGACGATCGAATCGAAGGTCAGCGGGAGATGCTGGACCTGAAGGGTCGAAGCGTGCTGTTGCCGCGGGAATCCCGGTTCTATCCGAAACGCCCGGCGCTGGCCTGGCGGCGCGACCGGTTGCTGCGGCACTGATCAGGCTGCCCCGGGCAGCTCGTTCAAATGCTGTTTTCGTTAAAGGTCGCCCGGGGGCGATTTAAACACAACTACTCACTTATTGTTACTTATTGCTTTACATGAGCCTTACTGCTAAAATGTCGATACTTCACTTATGGAGTACAACCAGCCCGATTTTCAGCTTCTAACCCCCTCGGCGGCGCAGCGTCTGCTCGCAGATCGGGTGCGAGATGCGCGGCTGGCGATGGGGTTCAAGCAGTCCACGCTGGCGGCGCGGGCGGGTGTGTCGCTGCCCACGCTTCGCCGGTTTGAGCAGACCGGCGAAATCTCGCTCAAGCATCTGATGCTTATCTGCTACGTCCTGTCGCGCCTGAACGACTTTGACGCGCTGCTCCGCCCGGCAACGGCAGCGACGATGGCAGAACTCGAATCGCGGCTCGCGCGGCCGAGGCGGAAGCGCGGGTCGCGATGAAAAAGCTCGCCGTTCAACTTCGCTGGTCGCCGCAGGAAACGCTCACGGTCGGGCAGATCGCTGAGGCCGATCGCAGGATCTACTTCGAGTACGACGCAGACTTCCTTCGCCGCGGGTTGCAGCTCTCGCCATTCAAATGGCCGCCGCGCCCCGGGCTCATCGAGCACGTTGACCGAAACTTCGGGCCGCTGCCGGGCCTGTTTGACGATTCGTTGCCGGATGGCTGGGGCCTGCTGCTGATGGATCGGCTGTTCCGCAAGCGTGGGCTGGACTTGGCCTCGCTCTCGCCGCTGGATCGCCTTGCGTACGTTGGCACCCACGCGATGGGCTCGCTCACGTATCACCCGCCGACCACGGAGGAAGCGATCGATCATCGCATTATCGACCTGCACGCCATCGGGAAGAACGCGCGTGAGATCCATAGCGGTGAAGCGGCGGACGTGCTGCCGGAGCTGATGCGCGCCGGTGGATCGGCCGGTGGAGCCCGTCCCAAGGTGCTGGTCGGCGTCAAAGGCAAGAACATCATCTCCGGCGAAGATGAACTTCCCCCAGACTTTGAGCCGTGGATCGTTAAGTTCTCCGCCACGGCCGATATGCGCGACGCAGGTCCGGTTGAGTACGCCTACTCCCTCATGGCCCGCGCCGCCGGCATCGATATGCCCGAGACGAAGCTGTTCCAGGTCGGCAAGAACGAAGCCTACTTCGGTGTGCGCCGGTTCGACCGGGACGATCAGCGACGGCGATTGCACGTGCATACCTTTGGCAACCTGATTCACGCCAACTTCCGCATTCCCTCGACGGATTACGCCGACCTGCTCAAGGTCACCCGCACCCTGACGAGGAACCATCAGGATGTACTGAAGGTGTTCCGGCGAATGGTCTTCAACATCGTCGCGCACAACCGTGACGATCACGCCAAAAACTTCGCCTTCGTCATGAACCCAGCCGGCGAGTGGTCGCTTTCACCCGCGTACGACCTGACCTACGCCGCAGGCCCCGGCGGAGAACACACGATGACCGTTGCCGGCGAAGGGCGCGAACCCACGCGCGAATACGTGCTCAAGCTTGCCGAGCAGTTCGATATCAAGCTGAAGCAGGCCGGCGCGATCATCGGCGAAGTGAAAGCCGCCGCCGACCAGTGGGCGAAGTTCGCTGCCGAAGCCGGATGCACGAAGAAGTGTGCTCAAACGATCAAGGCGGTCATTCGCCGGGTTTGATCGAGCGCTCTGCTGGGATCCCGTTTCTTGTTCTTTGGCGTTTTCTGGTTCCCTTACGGCGTCGGAGCGGATTCAGGTTCATAGATGGGCAATGGGACGTATTGCGCCCGCCCTTCGGCATCAACAGTTCGCCGAACCCATGCTGGCTTGGGCAAGTCGGCAGCCCATTGGTCGAGCCGGGCACGGAGGTGCCTGACAATCTCAGGATGGGCCTGCGCGAGGTTCTTGGTCTCACCGATGTCGGAATCGAGGTCGAACAATTGAACTGCGCGATTCTCAAGGGCGATGAGCTTCCAGTTAGATTCGCGGATGGCAAAGTGCCTGTGATACCGCCAGTACAACGTTTCGTGCGGTGCCGCAGCATTCTCGCCGAGCAGAAGCGGGAGAAGATCCTTGCCATCCAGCGCGTGCTGGCTCAGGTGGCGTGCTTGCGCCGCTGCCAGAGATGTGGGAAGGACGTCCAGAGAGGAGACGGGTTGCGAAAGCGTCTGACCGGCCGCGATTTTAGCAGGCCAGCTTATCAGCATCGGCACGCGAATCCCGCCTTCCCAGAACGTTCCTTTACGACCTCCCAAAGGATCGTTGCGCGCAGGACTTGAAGCCGCATATCCCTGGCCGGAAGCGCCGCCGTTGTCGGAAAGGAAGATGACCAGAGTGTTTCGATCCAACGCCCTATCACTTAGCGACTGCATGATCTGGCCGACCGCGTCATCCACTGCACTGATCATCGCGGCATAAATCCGTCGGTCCTTTTGCAGATTGGGGAAGCGTTCCAAGTAGGCTTTCGGCGCGCTCATAGGATTGTGAACAGCATTGAACGGCAAAAACAGAAAGAAAGGCCGGTCGTCACTTTGCTGAATGAACCGCACGGCTTCTCGAGCGAAGGCATCGGTGAGATAATCCGGTTCGTCCACGATCTCGTGATTGCGATAGATTGGCGCTGAACGCCCGTTAGTCAGAGGTCTTCCCAGAAGACCAGCGGTTTCTCCTTTATCGCGTCGGATATAGTCGTTGACACCGGGAAGAAACCCGAAGAATTCATCAAAGCCGCGATCGTTGGGTCGGCGGCCTTCGCGGATGCCCACATCCCATTTGCCGACGATACCTGTTCGATATCCTGCGGCTTTGAGACTTTCGGCAATCGTCTTCTCAGACATCGGTATGCCAAAGTTCGCCTCAGGATCGGGTCCGCCGTTGTCATCAAAACCGAACCGTTGCTGGTACCGACCGGTCAAGAGTCCGGCGCGCGAGGGCGCGCAAATCGGACAAGTGACGTAGGCCTGGGTGAAGCGGGCACCGGCTCGTGCGATGGAATCAATGTGCGGCGTCGGGATATCCCCTGAGCCTTGTGCGCCCAAATCCGCATAGCCCAGGTCATCCGCCAGGACCACGACGATGTTCGGCCGCTGATCGGCGATCACCATTTGAGGTCGCAGCGAGACTGCCGTCAGGCTCGCAACCGCCGTCAGGATGAAGCGATGCAATCTCTTCATGGATACTGCCTTTGAAAACCCTAACTGGAGATGCTTCCCGTTAAACCCGCAAACGACAGTGAGACCCCAAGCAATCATCCTTCTCTAGAAATGAATGTCAATATTAAATTCTCTTTATTTCCGAAGTGCGGAATTGCGACGACTGAACGCTCCTCTTCGTCTTCAACGAACACCGTATCCAGATCGCCGCCATACTCGCAAGTCGGACCGATACCTCGGGCCGACACAACATTTGACTCGCAGCGTTACCTCGCACTAATTGCTGATCAACCCGCACCACACGCCGATGGCTAACCGATCCATTGAAAGGGGTCGACCCTGAGATCCCATGCCGGTTCGGCACGGTGTATTTCATAGTGAATTGCGCTCGATCAAGGGGCCAAAACATCATTGTTTGCGATGAACTCAGCATCGCTGAGCGGGCCATGCACAAACTGGAAAGATTTAAAAATATTACCTTGACAAAAATTTCTTGCGCTGGCACTATTGACCTTGGCGGTATTCACTTGGCCGTCAGGCGGCAAGATAAGGAGAGAGGAAAATGTTGAAAAGAAAACTCATTCGCGGCGCAACGTTCGGTGTTGTGGCTGGACTTAATGTTCAGGCACTTGCACAACTTGAGGCGTACGAGGGTTTTGACTACCCCGTTGGTGCACTCGGCACGCAAGCCGGTGGCACCGGGTTTTCGTCGAATTGGGGGTCGGCTGTCGTATCGGGTGCGGTTTCAGGTTCGTCAGTTCATCAGGTGGATGGGACCAGTTTGAGCGTGGCGGGATACCCCTTTGCGACCACCGGGGGGCATCTGTTTGATAACGGCGGTACCACAGCGTTCTCATTCCGCACGCTCGCAGCGCCGATCAACATGAACACCGACTCGGTCCGGTACATGAGTTTTCTCCTCCAGAAGGATGTTAAAGTACCCGACACTGGTTTGAGCCAGATTGCACAGGTTCGGCTGAATCAGGGCGCCACGAATCGCTTTATCGCCGGTGTTAACTCCGATGAATCGCTTCGGCTGACCGCTGGCAGCGCCGTCGGAACGCCGGCTGGAATGCACGTCGGCGGGGTGAACTATCTGTATGTGGTGAAGTTCGTCAGTTCGACCACGGTGCTCGAAGATCAAGTCTTCCTGCAGGTGTTCAAAGATGGTGAAACACTGACTTCCGAGCCACTGTCTGTTGCCGACTGGACTTTAGTCGTGCCCAAATTTAGCAGCACCGCAAGTTGGAATCAGTTCAACTTTGTCGAAGGGTTGGATGCGGTGGGCCGGGTGGATGAAATTCGCATCGGCGCAAGCTGGGCGGACGTGGGAGGCAGCGCAACCCCACAAAAGTGGACCGCCGCCGCGGGCGGAAACTGGTCCGATTCTGGCAATTGGTCCGGCGGCGTTCCTAACTCCGTCGACGCGCTGGCCAACTTCAGCGACGCCATCACGGGTGCCCAGTGGATCACACTTGATGCTCCCCACACTGCCGGTACCGTTCGCTTCAACAACCTCAATGCATACACCGTCGGCGGTACGCAGACGCTGACCCTCAATAGCGCATCAGGGCAGGCTACTCTTAGAGTGCAAAGTGGTAATCACACGATCTCCGCCCCAATTCACAGTAGTGATGATCTGTTTATCGCGGTTGAAAGCGCCACCGATTCGCTGACGTTGTCGGGCGATCTGACGTTTGATGCCAACACCAACCTCACGCGCGCCGGCGGCGGCTCGTTGTCGCTGAAAAGCGCGAAAGTGAACTCGTTGACCGTCGGCACCGGCACGATGGTGCTTCTTGCCGGTGCCGATTTTACCACACGCGCAACTTCTCTGAACATTTCCGGTGCATCTAACGCATGGACTGGGAAGCTCGACATCAACGACAACCTGGTGGCCGTCGAGTACTCATCAGCCTCGCCATTGGCGACGATTGCGAACCAGATACTGCAAGGCTATGCCGGTGGCGCGTGGAACGGGCTGGGCATTTCAAGTTCGGTTGCCGCGGTGACTCCCGCCGGGTTTGCGATCGGATTTGGAGAGGCAAGCGGATTGGGAATCACCACTTTCGGAGACGAGGCGATTGAAGGAAATGCTGTGTTGTTCCGGCTGACAATTCCGGGCGACGCAGATTTAAGCGGAGGGGTAAACCTCGACGATTTCACCCGCCTAGCCGCCGGATTTGGCAACGGGTCCACATGGACCGAAGGCGATTTCAACTTTGATGGTGCGGTCAACCTGGACGACTTCACCGCGCTGGCTGCAAACTTCGGCCAGAGTGTTAGCGCCGCACCTGCCCGATCCAACAGCCCCGTGCCGGAGCCAAGTGCGGGCCTCCTGTTTTCGATGACCGCCGCGGGCTTCCTGCGCCGCCGACGGTAACTCAGCGACGGCGTGAGTAGTTTCATCGTTGACGAATTGCCGCCGGAAACCTTTTAGGGCTTCCGGCGGTGCTGCTTTACGACGCGTTGCGTATGGTTAATCCCGAAGCGGAAAGGATGCATAACCGTGCTCGATCAGCGACATGAGCGCCAAGAGCCCGCCCCAACCGTACAGCGGATGGGAATGACTCGTGCGCCCCCCACCGCCATCGACACCAGAGTAGTTTTCCGCGACCACGCGTTCAGACTGCCAGTTGTTCAGCAGCACTTGCAGCGACTTGTCGGCCAGTGTGGTTCGAGCGGGGTGGCCGATGCGCTTCAACCCCAACCACGTGAGAAAACTCGTCGGCGGCCAGATTCGGCCGCGCATGTAGAGCTGTTGTGAGAAGTTCGCGTCATCGCGCGGGCAGACCGGCGGCATCCATTCGCCGAAGAATTTCTCGGGATTCAGCAGATGTTTGCTGATGATTTCTTCTACCTGCGATTCAGAAGCGATGCCGCACATCAAAGGATAGAAACTGGTGAGCGCACTGCTCTTGGGAAACTCGCGCGTGTCCACACGGCGATTTGAGTAAATCCCGTCGTCGGCCGACCAGGTGTGCTTCAGTCTTTCGGCGTACTGTTCCGCACGCTCTCGCAACTCGCGGGCATCCGCATCTTGCCCGAGATCCGTCGCAAGTTTCGCCAAGCAGCGACAATCGCTGATGTACAACGCATTAAGTCCCGTGTCTTCGGTCATCATCAAATGACTCTTCGGATCGAACGGCGCATTGTCGTAAATCGATGCGTTGTCGAGCCCCGATTCCAGCGCGGCCCCGGCGGCGGTGTTGGGTTGGATTGCTTCAGCCGGATCGCCCACGCGCGGTCGTGCCGGATGCGAGCCCAGTGAAAGTGAACCGACCGCGTTTCGTCGATGCGCATGCCACCAGCGGTTCCACGCCATCAGCGCCGGATACACCGCGGCGACTGCATCGAGATTTGGCGATCTCAGATGCATCGCCAGTGCCGCCACCGATCCCACCGGAGGTTGCGAGCGATCCCACGAACGCCGGCCGGAACCTTGCGCCACATTGGGCACGAACTGATCGTCAACCGCTTCGCGAAACATCTCGGCTAGCATCGAGTAACCCAGATCGGGATCATCCAGCGCAATCATCCACGCCATGAAAAAGCCATCCCAGCAGAACACCGCGTATCCGCCGCGCCAGCAATTCCAGTCGCGGGCTACACATGTGAGTGCGCGGTTGTACTTCGGTTCGTAGATCAGATTCCAGCCGAGGCAGGCTTGCATCGCTTCGTGAGCTTCGGCTAACTCGCCATATTCTGCGTGCTGCGCTGCGTCGCTTTCTCGGGCGGACTTGATGGCGCGTTGGGCGTCTTCGACCGAGACCTGAATACCTGTTGATACGACGACTTGTCGATCCAATCGCACCGCTATGTACGCGCCGTCTGCTGGAAGATTCGGCTCGATAACCGGGGTTCCTGTCGTGAAGATAGACACTTCGCCACTCGGAACTTGCCCGACAATTTGGTTTTCGGTGCGCCGCGAAGTTACACCCTCGCGGCCCCAGCACACTGCGGCGCGTATGGTAAGAATCTGCATCCATTGCGACGGTTCGTGCGGCGTGATCAGCGCGATCCACTCTCGCCCGCTCGCACAAGTCTCGACTGTGAAGCGCGAAGCACGCAGCGTGAGATCGACGCGCGTATAGCTGCCATCGTACGCGTGCGGGCCAGGGCGAACTTCGATCGTGTGACCGACAGGGAGTTGCTTGTCCTGACTCGTCAACTTCGTCCCGGCAGTGCGGCCGGCGTCGGTTACGCCGAAGTGGGCGTCGTTCAGCCACACCAGCTTGTCGAGCAATGCGAAGCCAAGCGAGATTCCCAGGCCATCGGGAAGTAGTACATGCCGCAGCACGCTGCGCGTATCCCATGTGTTCCAGCCAGTACAGCGGCGGCGGTGAAACTGATCTGCGAACTCAATTGCTTTCGAGTTATTCATAGGACGACTTCTGGAACTGCTGTTTGATCGCGAACATCTAGCGGCAGCGCACGCCGCGGCCAGATGAAACTTGCGAGCCATGCGACGACCACGCTCGTGATGATTCCCATTCCTGCATAAAAAAGCACATGCACCCATCCGCCGCGTTCGACAAAGTACATCATCACACCGCTCGACAGAACACCCACCAGCGCAGCGCGAGCGCCGACACGCGGAAGAAACAATCCCGCCACGAAAACGCCGGCGATCGCGCCCGTGAACAGGCCGCTCATCTGAATCGCCAGATCCCAAAGCGAACGAATGTTTGAGACGGCCAGAAGCAGCGCGATCGATGTAGCGAATGCGCCAAGAGCGACTGTGAGCAACTGCGCGATGACGATGCGGTTCTTTGGCGTGCTGCTCGGACGTGCGCGCGAATACAGGTCATTCACAAATGTCGTCGCAACCGCGAGCATGCTGCCGTCGAGGCTGGCGGCGAAGATCGCGGCGACAATCAATCCCGCCAATCCAACCGGAACGCCTTGCGCGATGAATTGTGGAACGATCTGATCGGTATCCATCGTCGGATCCAGCAGATTCGGGTGGATCTTGAAGTATACGTACAGCGCCGTGCCGAGCATGAAGATCGTAAACGCCCACGGAATCGACACCGCAACGTCGGCCCAAAGCGCTTTTGACGCTTGCTTCGAGTTCGCCGTCGATTGATAGCGTTGAACGACGTTCTGATCGGAAATGAGCCCGGACAATCTCGCGAACACTCCGCCGAAGAAGACGATCCACAGCGATGCCTCAGCCGAGCTCCAATCGGAGTTGACGAGATTCAACTTTCCATCGGCCGCCGCGGCGGTGAAGAACGGACCGACGCCGCCGACGTTGAACACGATCAATCCAACGCACAACAACGCGCCGCCGAGCAACGCGACCGCCTGCAGCACATCGGTCCAGATCACCGTCTGCATTCCGCCGAGCACGGTGTATACGGTCGTCACACCGCCCATTGCGACAATGCACCAGATCTTGTCGATTCCCGTGACGGCCGAGAGCGCGATCGCCGGCAGGTACAGGACGACCGCGGCGCGGGTAACCTGATTGATCATGAACAGAACGCTAATGAGGGCGCGCATCACAAAGTCGAAGCGGATCTCGAGATACTCGTACGCCGTCGTCACGTTCAATCGCTGATACATCGGGATGAACTTCCAAGTGACGATCGGCGCGACGATGAACCAGCTTGCGATGCCAGCGAAATACGTCCAATCAGTGGCGAAGGTCTTGGCGGGAATGGCAACGAACCCGATCGCGCTGACTTGCGTCGCAACCAGACTCAGCCCCGCCGCCCACCAGGGGATTCGCTTTCCGCCGCGGAAATAGGCGTCTTGATCGCCCTTGTCGCGGACCCGCATCAGATATCCCATCACCAAGAGGCACAGTGGATACGCCGCCAGCGCGAGATAGTCTGGCCAAGAGAATCGCGAGCGCGGTTTGTCGAATTCGCCCCGGATGATCTGTCGTTGATCGTTGACGGCGAAGATTGAGTCGCCGGAACGCACCAGTTGGGTGATGTTGTTTGTCGTCGGCGGCGACGGCGTCCATGTGTTGGTGATCGCGTGATAGAACTGGACTCCATCGCCTGCGGCGACGAGATGCGCTTGTCCGGACGGCAGCAAGGTGCACAGGTCGTTCGTCGGTGGCGCGGCGAGCGTTCGCCATATTGCGTTCTTCAGATCGAACGAAAACAGTCCAGATGTGTCGTTTCTCGCGAGAAGAAACAGTCGTCGCGCCGAACCATCGGATTGGGCAGCGACGGCGTCGATCTGCTGGAGTGCAACCGGCGGCGTGGAAAGTTCTCGCCAAGTGTTGCTGTCCAGATTGACGCTGAAGTGATGTACGGACCCGGCAGCATCGAATCCGAGTACATGTGCATTCTTCGCAATGATTACGGCGCGCGCACTAACTAACGCAATGGGAAGATTCGACAACAGCCGAATCGTTGGCGGGCCGTTCACAACGCCGCCGGAGATAAGAAAACAGCAGCGTCCTCCGAGATTGGTCGACGTGACAACAAACACCCCCGAAGCATCGTCGGCCGCGGCGAGTACCGACGTCGTTCCGTCAGGAAATTCCGAAAGCTTCTGCCACTCCTTGGTCTTTTCATTGAAACTGAAGATGCCGACCACTGAAGTCTCTGGCGCCCGTGCTTCGCCGATAAACACCAGTTGCTTGCCAAGCGTCGTGAGAACTCCGTTCTCGTTCGGAATTGTCGCGACAGGTTGTTCGGACCATCGCAGATCCGCCAGAGCAACGGCGCAGAACAGGTGTTCCGCAGTGACGAGCAGAAGCAGGAGCCAGCGAAACTTCATTGCCGCGGCGCGCCGATCAGAATGGGGCCGGTGAACGGCCAGTCATCGGTGCGGAATGGACTGGCGGGCAATCCATCAGAATTGTAGAGCGTCGCGCGCGGATCGGCCGACCAGGCGTAGCGCACGGCGAGCGGTTGTGTCACGCGGTCGGATTTCACAATGATCCGCCTGTTTTCGATCTTCGCGACCGCCGGATGAAAAACGCGATCGCTTCCGGCGACGGTGAATTGCCCTTCACCACGCAACTCCAACTTACCAGCACTCTTGAAACTCAATTCGACGGTGTCGCCGTTGATCTCAAACGAATCAAGAATCGGTCCGTCGGCGGTGATGGATTGTCCATACACTTTGCTCATCGCCTGAAGCGCTGCGCGCTTGCCAACATCCTGTTTATTTTTTGGATGAAGATCTTTCGAATCGCCGAGATCGATCGTGACCACAAGCGGCGCATCGTCGACGGTCAACGAAACCTGCCGCTGCACCTCGCGAATCTCCGCCCAGATGCTGCGCTGTTTCGGTTCGCCTTCGGGTGGCATGTAGTTGGCGATTTGTACGATAATGAATGGTAAACGCGGCTGTTTCCATTCGCGTCGCCAGCCATTGATTAACTCAGGAAGCAGTTGGCGATAATGCGCTGAATCGCGGCGGTTCGATTCGCCTTGGTACCACAGCACGCCACGTACAGCGTACGGCACCAGCGGCGCGATCATGCCATTGTAGAGATGAGCCGGCCCGCCTTTGTGCGCGATTCCGGCCGGTTCGTTGGGTCGCGATGTTGCCGCGCGGCGTTCCGGCGAACTTGTTTCCCAATCGTTCAGCGCTTTGCGATACGCCGCCATCGCTTCGGGCAACTTGGCGACGCGCTCCCGGTCTAGCTCGAGAACTTTGTTGAATCGCGGATCTTCCAGAACCGATCGCGGAACCCAATTTTGCGCAACCGTTCCGCCGTAGCCGCTGTGGATCAGACCAATCGGAACTTTGAGAACCTCGGAAAGATCGCGCCCGAAGAAGTAAGCCACGGCGGAAAACATCTTCACTGTTTCAGGCGTGCATGCAGTCCACTTGGCATTTACGGTTCTTCGTGGCGATTCCGCCGGAACGCGCGGGACATCGAACAATCGAATCAACGGATGAGCAGCCGAGGAAATCTCGCGTTCAGCGTCATTGGCTCGATTGAGCGCAAAGCTCATGTTCGATTGACCGCTGCAGAGCCACAGGTCGCCGACGAGAATATCGCGGATGACAAGGGTTGATTCGCCGGATTGAACGGTCATCTCGCTCGGATGCGCCGATGCGTTGAGCACGGGGAGCGTGGCCTTCCAACGACCGTTCGCGTCCGCAGTCGCTTCAGCGCGGTGGCCGGCGAAGGAGACGACCACTGTTGCCGCCGGATCCGAGGTGCCCCAGACCGGCACGGGCATCTCGCGCTGCAACACGGCGTGATCGCAGAACAAAGGCGACACGCGCAGTTCTGCCGCTGCGGCGTTTGAACAAACGAAGCAGGCGATGATGAACCAAACGAACTTCAGCGTTTCACCTTTAAGTAACTTACTGCGAAACGGTGTAGCTGTAGAGCGAAGCGTTCTTCAACTTAAACCGCAGGCGAATCGGTCGATCAGTCGGCAAAGCCGCGTTCGACGACCAAGCGGCGGCGTGGCGCACGCTGTCCGTGGTGATCGCCTTAAAGTCAGTCGCGCCTAAACCTGCGATCGCCTTGCCGGTTTCGTCCAACACTTCGACGGCAACTTGCCCATTCGCAGCGTTGGCGTTGATCTCAAGTTTTCCGCCGCGCGGTTTGAATGGTTTGGTTTCGATAACGCCTTCAACATCGCCGGCGTCCAGCGATGCGAAGCCGTCGAGCCGCCATTTCGCCAGCGCGATGCTCGCATACTTTTCCGGCACCTTTCCGCCGTGCGTTGTCGAGAGGCCGGTGTAGTAGTACCAAACCTCATCGCCGACGATCACCGGCGTGCTCGATACATTCATGATGCAGCCCTTATCGTACGCGTGCGGACCGGTGGCGATTACGGGCACGCGCTCATCCGTGCGCTGCCAAGTGAGACCGTCGCGGCTGGTGACGAGTTGGCCGTCGATCGGTCCTTCGTATCGACTTTGCAATTTGGTGAGTTCTTCCTTTGTGTAGATTCCGGTCACACGGAAAACGGGAAGCAATCCGAGATACTGATTGCCATACGGAAAGCCCGACATCCCGTAGAACTCGGTGCGCTGCACAGGATCTTTCAGCCATGCATCGTCTTTTGAATCTGGAGCAATAATCAGTTTCGGCTCGGACCAGTTCTCGAAATCCTTCGAGGTGATGACCGACACAAGGCGCTTCTCATTCATGTCCTTCGGAAACGGCCGGGGAAGGTGCGGGCGGATGTAGACGTAGAACTCGTTGGTGCGCGGGTCGCGCACGCCGTTGCTGATTTCCGATCCATATGGAATCAGCGGCGATTTGTCGTACATATGCCACACAAATCCGTCGGCCGAATACATGCCGATGAAGTTGTGGTGTTCGGTGTTGTCCAGCGCCTTGTATCGTTTGGCAGGATCTTTCTCGGCCTTGTCGTCGATAACAAAACAGAGATTTCGGCCTTTGATCAGCAAATTCGTCGGCTTGCCGTCTCGCTCGACATATCTCAGTTCTGGCTTGATCCAATTCACACCATCGGTGGATTCGGCGTACGCAAGTCCCCCGCCGCTGTACCACATGCGGAATTTGCCTGAGTCCTCGCGTACGACGGTTCCATAGATGTAGATCCGGCCGTTTTCCCAGGGCTTATCCGGGGAGAGCACAGGCTTGTCGAGCTTTGAGGCTTGGCGCAGCTTCCGCGTGACGTTCGCCGATTCGACGATGTTCTGATCGTCCACAAATAGTTCCGTCCCCGGCCGGAACGTGGTGGCGGATTCAGCAGACGATTGCTGGTGAAAACCAAGCAGCACGAGCGCCGCGCACGCAGCGCGAGAGTACTTCAGGATTCCCATTCGATTTCTCCAGTTGATTTGTGTTTTGCGAAGCGCGCGGCAAGATCAGTACCCGGTCGGCTTCGCCCAGTAGTAGACCACGCCCGAAGCGGTCTTCATGTACGATTGGACTTCGCGATCCCGTACCCACATGCCTGAACCGTTCAGATAAACTACGTTCAATTCTTTCCAGTAGCGCTTTGTCTTCGCCGAAAAGCCGGTGTGCGACCATTGCGTTGGAAGTGATGCAATCGGGTTCTCCAGTGTCAGACAACCCCAAACCGGGAAATTGGCAGCGTTCTTCTTACCCAGACGCTCAATCGACGGCCGGGGAACCTGCCAGATCGTCGCAGCGTCGCGCGGCTTATAGTTGTAATATTGATACGTGACGTGCTCGCGATCGTACCCGGGCGTGTCGGCATTGCGCGCCGCCAACTGCCCCACGCAAAACATAATCTCGCCGCGAAGTTTTTTGGATTCGCTCTTCGATGAACTCAAATACTTGTAAATGAACGACTGATTCAGATCCCACTTCGGATTCGGCGTGTTCACCAGCGGACTAGTCGTATACATCTGCTGCGGCAGGTGATTCACTTCCGATCCTCGATAGGGCAGCCAGCCTTTGTTATCCGCAGCGTAGCCGAAGGTCGCAGTGAGAACCTGCCGCAGGTTCGACAGGCATTGTGTACGAATGCCCTGGACGCGCACCTTCGCCACTGCTGGCAAGAGAATCGCAATCAAGATTCCAATGATGCCGATCACCACCAGCAGTTCCACAAGCGTGAATGCTCGTTGCGATCGACTCGATTGCAGCGCCAACATGTGCGGCCCTCCGGTCTACTCTTACCTCGCCGTACTCCCAAGCCTCCACAACCTGAGGGGATGATTCTGGGCGCAATGGAAACAAATGTCAAGAATAATTTCCGATATCTTTCTGCATCTTCGAAACTTTGCTGTCGGCGAACGATACCTGGATGACGTGGTGCCGAGGAATTGGGCCATTTTCCAGCAGGAACTGACCTATCAGCCGGCCCTCACCGACCGCGTCAAGTTCGGCGATCGGCCGCAAACACGGTGTTGAGACCTTATCGTTCCGCGTTGACTGTGGATCGCACAGTGCCAGCGTGACATCGCGACCGATCTGTAATCTCAACTCATGGCAAGCCTCTTCGGCGGCAGCGAGGATCAGCCTTGATCGACAGATAATCGCCGAAGGTCGGTTCACTCCTGATAGGATCTGATGGATTGCAAGATGCGTAAGTGTCCGATCCATCGGCACGCTGCGTACGTGCAGCGCATCGCTTTTGAGCTGCGCAGAAAGCACTTCGTGCGTGATCGCGTTCATCATTAAATCATCGCCGAAGCCTCGGCGGTCGCGAAGCACCACGCCAATGCTCTTGTGTCCCGACGCAATCAGCCGTCGGATGAGAATCCGCCCGATCGCTTCCTGGTCCTTGTCGATCCATGACAGGTTTTCGATGCCTTGAAACGGTGTCCCAAGAAGCACCGCCGGCAGCGAAGCCTCGGCAAAGAAACGCTGTAATTGCGGTGATTTTACTGCAATGATATACGCTCGCTTGCTCGCGCCGGCCGACTTCACAAGGCGCTCGGTATGCGCCAACTCGTTGTACGCTGGTACGAAGCTAAACTGAATATCGCAGCCGGGAAGCGTCTCAAGCAATCCTGTCACGATCGAATCAATGCGGTCGCGCTCAGCCAAGAGATAATCGTTCCGAATGAGCAGATGAATCACTTCGAAATGCCGAATCATTTCGCTTTCCGGCGGTTCCACAGCCGGACCGACTACCGTGCCTGCCTTGGGCTTGCGCGCCAAGATTCCGCGCTCGGCCAGCACGCGCATCGCGTCGTTAGCCAATCGTGTGCTCACCCCCAGTTGCGAAGCCACTTCCTGCGTATTGAGATACCGTTCTCCCGAGCGCAACCCGCGCAAGCGCACATCCTGTTCGACCAGTTTGACCAGACGTTCGAGTCGATTGTCGATGGGCGGCCGAGGCGCGATAATTGCAGCGTTGCTCATATTGCCCTGTATTCTGGCATATTCGGTGGCCGCACAAGAAGCGCCAGACAATTTACCGCATATATTTTAATACTCCAGAAATATTTTTGCATTATTTCTATGGCAACGCTATGTTGTGTGAAATCGCGAGGTTCGGCCGAAGGAAGCCGAGCACTCAACGGAGTTTGGGGCCCTAAAATGAACAACTTGAGATTGCGGCCTTGCCTCTACATTGCCCCGGTAACACCAATCCGTCACGACGGCATGCTCGATATTGCGACCATTCCGCGCCTATGCCGGTTGTTGCAGGATCGCGGGGCTGAAGGCTTCTATGTCGGCGGCGGCACTGGTGAAGGCCTGCTTTTGGATTGCGATTCGCGAATCCGCCTTCTTCAAGCGTGGCGCAATGCGGCAGGACCGCGTGTACCGCTGATTTCGCATGTCACCAGCGCCAGTATGAAGGATGCGCACCGCCTGGCCCGGCACGCGGTGTCGGAGGGTGTGATCGGAATCTCGGCGATGGCCCCTATCGTCGGTGCCGTTCGAACGCCAATGGACCTCGTCAACTATCTGGCTGATGTCGCCTCCGCCGCCCCGGACAAGCCCTTCTTCTACTATCACAATCCTGCGGCAACTCGCGTCTCATTTACTGCCTCATCGATTCTCGAAGCCGCACAAGACAGCGTTCCATCGTTGCAGGGCGTGAAGTTCACCGACGAGAACCTGATGGACCTGTCGATTTGCATGCGCTTCGATGGCGGGCGATTTCGGATTTTTTACGGAAAAGACGAAGCTCTTCTGCCGGCCCGAATCATCGGCGCTACGCAGTTCATCGGCGGAGCGTTTAACGTCATTTCGCCGCTGGTCACCAAGTGCCTGAGAAGTTTCGCCGCCGGTCGGTTGGATGATGCACGCGATTCATATCACACGATCGTCGACGTCATCGCAATCCTTCGGAAATTCGGCGGACTGTGCGCCGTGAAGGCGACGATGCGTCTGCTGGGCGTAGATTGCGGGCCGATGCTGCGTCCGGCACGAACACTTGATGAATCTGAATCGCTCACGCTTTTCGCCGCGCTCAAGGCGATCTGGCCGGAGATTGCCGGCGAGTCGCTCGTAACCGAAGAACCGATTGTTGAAGAAGATGAGATTGCAACGGCCTGACCAATCATGAGTGACAACCGTCCGCACTATTTCCAACCTAATTGGATTGAACCAACCGATCGGCGCATTGATTGCGATGTGTGCATCTACGGCGGAACCGCCGCGGGCGTGATCGCCGCCGTCACGGTTGCCGCGGAAGGAAAATCGGCTGTGCTGATTCACCCGGGAACGCACCTCGGCGGAATGACCACCGGCGGCCTTGGATTGACCGATTTCGGCGATAAATCCGTGATTCAAGGCCGTGCTCGGCAGTTTCACCGCGACCTCGGAAAGCACTACGGCCGCGAAGAAGAGTGGCTTTTCGAACCGCACGTCGCCGCCAAA
Source organism: Phycisphaerales bacterium UBA2421 (assembly GCA_002343075.1). Classification (GTDB taxonomy): domain Bacteria; phylum Planctomycetota; class Phycisphaerae; order Tepidisphaerales; family Tepidisphaeraceae; genus UBA2421. The sequence goes on from DDRH01000034.1 coordinate 94,377, forward strand.
GTGCTTCACGGGTTTTTGAGCGCGACAAACGTCGAAGTTGTCCGGCGGGAATTCCTGCATCACGCTGTCGTTGACCACGCGCAAATTCAAGAAATCGAAATGCTCTCCGGTCTGCGCATTCGCGCGCGCGTTTTCGTTGACGCAACCTACGAAGGCGACCTGATGGCACAGGCCGGTGTGAGCTACACCGTCGGCCGCGAATCGAATCGCGTTTACGGCGAAACCATCAACGGCGTGCAAATCCGCGACAAGCATCAGTTCAGCTCAAAGGTCGATCCCTACATCATTCCCGGCCGGCCTTCGTCTGGAACATTAAGAGGCGTCAACCCGACAACTGCGGCGCCACAGGGCAGCGGCGATCATCGCATTCAGGCATACAACTTTCGCATCTGCATGTGCGAAGAGCCCGCCAACCAGATCAAATTTTCTGCGCCAGAAGGTTACGATCCCGCCGACTACGAACTTGCGCGCCGTTGGTACAACAGCACAAAAGACGAATACAACGAGATGATTTTGCCCAACGGCGACATCCGCAAGTTCGACCGCCTCTCGGTACAGAGCAAAACCGACACAAACAATCACGGCGCCGTATCCAGCGATTTCATCGGCTCGAGTTATCTTTGGCCGGAGGCGAGCTACGCGCAGCGCGAAGAACTCTTCCAGCAACACATCCGTTATCAGCAGGGGCTCTACTACTTTCTAGCCAATGATTCTTCGATTCCTTCGCGATATCGAGAAGCGTATTCAAAGTGGGGGCTGGCCCGAGACGAGTTCAAAGAAACCGGTGGATGGCCGCACCAACTGTACGTGCGCGAAGCGAGGCGGTTGGTTGGCGATTACGTCTTGACCGAGAACGACACCCAACATCGCGTCGCCGCACCCGATCCTATCGCGATGGGTTCTTACGCGATGGATTCCCACAATTGCCAGCGAGTCATCATTAACGGCGGCGTGATCAACGAAGGCGATGTTCAGTTGCAACCCGCCGGACCATATCCAGTTTCATATCGATGCATCGTGCCGCGAAGATCCGAATGTACAAACTTGATCATTCCTGTTTGTGCCAGCGCGTCGCACATTGCCTTCGGGTCGCTACGCATGGAACCAGTGTTCATGGCCCTGGCGGAAGCCGCGGGCATCGCGGCGTCTACGGCGATTGATCATGCATTGAGAATTCAGGATTTCCGTCCCGGGGAACGATAAACCATCCATGTAGAGTTCCTCGCGTCTGCCGCTATGCTGCCTGCGGCTTGCGCGTCGTTGTCGACGACTTGGCACTGGTGGAAGCGACGCACTTGATCCCCTGGGCCGAGAGCCGGGATGATGACTCACGCCACGGAATCTCGCTCTGCAAGAACCATCACTGGGCGATGGACCAATACCTCATATCACCGTCGCCGGATGTCCAGCCCGCATGAATGGTGAGCAGGTATCTCCACGATCGAATTGAAGGTCAGCGGGAGATGCGCGACCTGAAAGGACGAAGCGTGCTGTAGCCGCGGGAATCCCGTTTCCATCCGAAACGCCTGGCGCTGGCTTGGCACCGCGACCGACTGCTGCGGAACTGAACACATTGAGGGCAGGAAGAGTTGCTTGCGGCTCCGGGTGATTCACCTCGCACGGGACCCGCTGCCGTCTCAGATACGCACACTCCAGCAATCAGAGTTGGGATGAAGCTCCGCTGACTATTGCGATGATCATCCTCCGCCGCGCCGGGGGCAGCGTTGGCCATGCTTCGATCAGCGCAAGCAGCCTGTCATCCGATGTCGTCTCCTGTTCAACCGATGCGGGGGTACCATTTTCGGTACCAGCGCCTCTGGCAATTGCAGAATCGCTCGTGTTTGCAGGGTGATTCTGATCATCGCCGCACGTCTGTCGACCCGGAAGCACTGGAGCATCATCGTGAAGTCGTCTTTATCGGTTGACCTTGCCAAGGGTTCATGCGATGGTCAGTCGCGCCGATTCACGAGCCTAGCCGGGCCGGCGTTTTTGGTCGGTTTATCAAACGAACTGACCAACCGAAGCACGCGCTTCCGTTGGTCAGTTTTTGGTCAGTCGTCAGTAGGTGATGGTTAGTTTTGGAGTGTCCAGTGACTCTTTGTCGCAGTGTCACCCTCGTTTTTGACCAAAATAACGCGGGTAACTGCTTGTCAGTACGTCACTTATACCCGGCCTGATGCCCTTCGGAACCGAGGGTTGCAGGTTCGAGTCCTGCCGAGTGCGTTTCCGTTCTGCCCATTACCGTGTCGAGAAAGCGGAATGTTGCGCGGGCTGATTCCGCAGTGACGAGTAAGCCCCCTCCCGCGGTCGGTCATCGCAGATGATTGCGCCACAGCGATACAGGTCGCTTACAGCGCGGTCGCCTGCCGACCGCTGCCCTTCGCCCGCGTCGAAGGTTGCGCCCAAATGCGGCTACCTCTCCACGAGGTACGCCATCACCGAGATACCAGAGAAGTTCTGCGACGACACACGCTCGCCGACCGCGTCCAGATACCGAATCGTTAGTCCGCCGGGGTCTGCCCAGGCATGGTGGCAGCCGATGAAAATGATCTGGTCGGGGGTCGTCGTGGCGATTGTCTCACCAAGATGAGCCAGATCATGTTCCGTGGTTATTCGCTGCATGGCGCGGGGTGGCTGCGATTCGAAGAAGTTGCCGGGCAAGCCCACCCGCTCGCCGGTGATGGCACCCAGCCGCTTTTCGTAATACATCAGCGGGAGTTCGCCGTCGTTTCCGACCAGCACGAGCAGCGTCTGGGGCGTGGCGGTTTCGCTTAGATACCGATGCGCCGCGATCCAGTCTTCCTTGCGCTCGAACCTGATATGCCCGATCACACTCGCAAGCGAAATCACGCTGATCGAGCCTGCGGCAACGATCGTTGCTACGCGCAGGCGCTGCCCGCAGTTCGCCACGACACCCGCAATCAGCAGCGGCATCGTCATAGCGGTCGGCACGAACGCCTTGGGCGTGAATACACTCGTGAAAATCAGGCTGACGACAAACGCGGCGACAACAGGCAACAGCGCCGCACAACTCACCGCGAGCACACGCCGCCGCTTGCGCCAGAATCCGCCCCAGACCAGCCCCGTGACGATCACAATGAAAGCGACTGCAATGACCGCCATCACCCCATACACCGCCGGTTGCACCTTGCCAAACCAATCCTTCATGAGATATCCGATCGGCAGAAGCTTTACGCCGGCGGTAAGCACGACCGTGTGATACAGCGCCGGCAGGTCGGGCGTCGCTATCCAAAACCCGCCGCCCATCTTTCTTACCTGCTGCGTAAGTGCCGCAACCCAAGGCAAGTAGATCAGCGCCACCAGAGCGCCAGGCACCGCCACACTGACCACCCTGCTTCCCCAGCGCTGTTCCGAAGGCCAAGCCGCCATCGCCGCTGTAAAGCCTGCCACATACAGCCATGCCATGTTGTGCATCCACGTCATGGCACTGAGACACATAACCAGCGCAACCCCGAAGCCCGGCCGGCGCGTCTGCACCCATCCCGGCATCGCCGCCAGGGCGAGCAGCGCCATGAGTCCCATTAGTTCGTAGCATCGGGCCTCATGCGAGTATCGGACAAGCAGAAACGAAGCGGCGGCGAGGAGCGTGGCGATGCATGTCGCGCCGCGGTCGTTCCATAATCGTCGCGCAATCACTGGCGTAAGCAGCAGCGCGATCGAGCTGGCCAGCGCCGAAGGCGCACGCAGCGCCAATTCGCCATCGCCAAACACGCGCACCCACGCGTGCATCAGCAGGTAGTACAGCGGCGGCGAGTTATCGACGCGCACGACTTCGATAAGATCGCCCACCGACAGCCCCGCCGCCCATGCCGTGTAGGCTTCGTCAAACCACAAGCTTTCCCCGCCGAGGTTCCACCATCGCAGCGCCATCCCAATCAGGACGCACCCAACCACCGCTGCGAGGTGCGCGTTGCGTTGAGTGGGTCGGTTGTCCGCCGCTGGCATGGCCACGATCGCAGGTTATACGAAACAGAGGGGGGCCAGGCGACCGGTGCGGCGTCGCAACAGACGCAAATCTTTGATTGCGCAAGCGCCGTCCGGGTATTGTTCGCGGCACTCCAACTCAGAAGGGGTTGTTGATGACCGAGCCAATCGATCCGCAAATGCCCATGCACGCGGCGATCGCGCCCGACGGCGCTGTGTCGCAAGACCTGCCCTGCCGCAAGTGCAGCTACAACCTGCGCGGCCTAACGCTTGCCAGCCGCTGCCCCGAATGCGGCACTGCAGTCGGCTATAGCGCACAGGGCGACCTCCTGCGGTTTAGCGATCCCAACTGGGTTGATAAGCTCCGCTACGGCGTGAATCTCACCATTGCCGGCGTAGTCGTTGCTATCTTCGGCACGCTGGCGCTCGTGCTGCTGTCTAACAGCCTGGGGACCGGTCCCGCGCAGTTGCTCATGGTCGCCAACGCAGTAATCATCTATTCACTGTTCTTCGTCGGCGCATGGCTGATCACCCAGCCCGACCCCAGCGGCCTGGGTGAAGATCAATACGGTGCCGCCCGTCGACTCATTCGCATAACGCTGCTCATCGGCCTGGCTAACACGCTGCTGCAACTGGCACCCGAAGCCCTGGAGATGCCCGAAACCGTCATCACTATGCTACAGTTGATGAACGTAGTGGCCTCCATCATTGCCGTCGTCGGCACCATGGCACAGTTGAAATACTTCGCCAAGCTCAACTTGCGCATACCTGATGCCAAACTCGCCAGCAGGGCCAACTTCCTGTTCTGGGCGCTGGGCATTCCATACATCATATTGGTCCTGATGGGGGGACTTGCACTTCTGCTGGCTGGCAGCGGCAACCAAGCGATCATGATCCCGATCGGCCTCGCCACGGGCATCGCCGGCCTGCTCGTGCTGATTTTCGGAATCATGTCTCTGCTGTTGATCGAACGAATGGGCAAGCGATTCAAAGAACAAGCCGCCATCGCAAGACAAAGCTGGGCCGCGGCGGTGCAGGAGTGAACCGCGCACTCCGGAATCTCGCAGCTCTGAGCGATTGAGCGCCGCCGCAGTGAACACCGCGCCCGCTGCGGGCGAGCCCCTGGCAATCATCACGCAAAGAATTCGGTTGTATTCGAGTCGGCTCTCGTTAAAATCGTCTGCTGTCACGTCGCTCAGTCCAGGAAAAAAGATGCACGACCCAACCGGCCTTCGCGTGCGCGCTTTCCAAGCCTGTGTAATGCTCGGGTGTCTCGCGCCGCAGCTTCAGGCTGCCGTGGCGAGCTTTACATCGGTTGATTTCCCCGGGGCCAGCAGCACTTTCGTCACCACGATCGACGGCAATCGCGTGGCGGGCAGCTACCGCGACGGCAACGGCGTGTCGCGCGCGTTCACCTGGGACGGTTCGACTTACACCACGCTCACGCCGCCCGGTGCAACCCGCTCCGAGGCTACCGGGGTTGACGGCAATCGCGTTGTCGGCTGGTACGACGACTCCGCCGGGCAGAGCCGCGCCTTTGTGTGGAATGGCTCGGCGTACACCACTCTCTTCCCCGGTACACCCGGCGGGTACTCGGTCGCGGTCGATGCGGGCGGCGGCTATGTCTCGGGCCGGTTTGGGGTATCGTCCGGGTTTCTCTGGGATGGTGTGAACTACCGCACCATCAACTCACCCGGCATCGGCGGGCCGAGCATCATGGGCAATGATGGCACCAACGCCGTCGGGTATTACGCGACCGGTCCCAGCGGCCAGATCTCGCGCGGCTTCCTCTGGAACGGCCAGACCACCACCCTGCTCGACTATCCACTGGCCGCCGAAACGCACCCGAACGCCATCAGCGGCATGAATGTCGTCGGGCAATGGATTGATCCACTGCAAAAGTCGCACGGTTTTCTCTGGAACGGTTCGAGCTACACATCAATCGACCCGCCCGGATCCACCTACACCGTTGCCGTGGGGGTGAGCGGCAATCACGTCGTGGGCCAGTTCGCCGACGCCGCCGGCCAACACGGCTTCTTCTGGGACGGAACGCAGCACACGGTCCTCGATTCGCCCGCGGGCACTCAAATCGTCGTCACAGGCGTGAGCGGCAACCGGGTAGTCGGGTTTTATGGACCGGGCGGAGGCGTCTGGAGCGGGTTCGTCATCACCGTCCCGGAACCGACCGCCGCGACCCTCCTCGCCGCCTCCGCTGTGGCGATCGCGCATTCGCGACCTCGACGAAATCGGATCAAAAACCCGTAGCGATGGTCACCGGCGAACCGATCCAGACGATTGAACGCCCACGACGGCGTTCCTGTCCGCCGCGCGCTCCAACCTCTGCAACGGCGCGCAGTGCGAACGTTAGCAGTGCGAACGTTAAAGGATGAACGATGAACGGCAGAACGATGAAGTCAGAACGATGAAGTCACAACGCAACATCTTCACTCATCACTCATCACTCATCACTCATCATTCATCATTCATCGTTCATCATTTCTTCCTCACGCCGCCAGTTTCGCCGGTTCGCCCACGGTCACGCTGGTGCTGGCCGGGCTGGTGCCGAGGTTCACGATGAACATCGCCCAGTCGCTCGCGCCGGTCGAGCGCACCGCCTGGATCTGATATTGCACCTGCGGCGTGCCGGCGGCCACCGTGCTGTCGGTGTATTTCTTCGCGCCGACTCCGCAAATGTATTCGAAATCCGCCGCGCCGATCTTCCGCCAGATCTGATACACGCAACCCGTCGCGTTGCTGTTCTTCCATGACAGGTTCAGATTGCCCGCCGTCCCGAGCGTCACCTTGAACGCACTGGGCTTGCCCGGCGGCGTCGCCGGCGTGGGAATCGCGCGCACGTTCAGCCCGATCGCGGCGCGTTGCTCATCCGTCACGGTCGGGGTGCCGTCGATCAGTTTTGCATAATCCGATGCCAGCAACACCAGCACCCGCCGCGCTTCATTCTTCGCGATCACCAGCGTGGTGTTCTTATTCGCTTTAATCGCAATAGCAGCCACCGCCGCGGCAAACGTGGCATGCTTGGCGGCATAATTCGTCGCCTGCGCCGCAACCAACCCATACGTGGTAGGCGAAGCAGTAATCGCCTCCGAAAATGTAGCCGACGCCGCCACCAGGGCGTTGTCGTTACGAAGCGTAAAGAAGCTGCCTGGCATGAGACACATCCTTTGCGTCGACGCCCATCCGACGCGTAAGCGCGGCCGAAGCCCCGCAAGGTCTGCCCCAAAGCCAGCCAGGCGGCCGAAGACGAATCGTCTTTCGAAAACCACCGGCGAAGCACTTCAAGGCACGCCAATCAGATCGATCAAGCGTGTCATCCGCTTAACAATCCGCGGGTCATTTCCCGCACATTTTCACACGTCCGCGAAAAGACGCGATTGAAGACAGTCAACACATTCGAGGCCATAACCGGAGCAATTGTAGATGAAGTAAACGCCGTCGGAGGTGAAGGAGACGCCATCGGAGAGGCAGCCGACGGCGTGGGAGAGGCAGCCGACGCCGTCGGAGACCACTGAAACGGCGCGGGAGATGAAGGAAACGCCGTCGGAGACCACTGAAACGCCGTCGGAGATGAAGTAAACGCCGTCGGAGACCACTGAGACGGCGTGGGAGATGAAGGAGACGGCGCGGGAGACCACTGAAACGGCGTGGGGGATGCAATCGCCCCGCTACAACGCGTCCCAGCGGTGCGGGATTCCAGCCCGTGAGGCTTGCGTAGGGTCGGCTCTGCTCAGCGGGCCATTCCGCTCCGCGCAGCCACGCCGTCAACCGCCAATGGTCCGCAGAGTACTGCGGACCCTACCAACTCCAGGCCGAATAACGGACCAACGTTCATTATGCGGCCTGTGGCGGCGAATTCTCATTTGCTCACTCGGCCGAACGCATCCTCTGAGAGCAACTCGACCTTGCCGTCCGCATACAGTACGCAACCGCCTTCGAGGTGGTACGCCTCGATCGCGATGACAAGTGGCGTATGCACCGCAGTATCCAATGCTGCTCGAGGCGTGCAGAGACGATAGCTGATAAAGCCTTTCTGAAGACCCGCATGCCACTGGTCGACGGTTCGCGGCTCGACATAACCCTGCGGAGTCGGCGCGGCAGCACAGATCAACGGATCAGGGTCGCCCACGGAGGGTAACAGCGAGAGATGTCCCTGCATTGCCAAGGTCTCAAGCGAGTCGGGTAGCACACCGTTGTTCTGATTTGCGTACGCAACCAGCGCCGCATGGATATGCGCGAAGTGTCGCTCGCACGCGTGCTTCACTGCACGGTTGCGCTGGTCACGTGGCGAATCGCATCCGAGTGGCAGCGCCCACGCGAGCAGAGCCAGGACGGGCCAGAGCCAGTTGTAGATAAGTTGGGAGGGCCGCATAACGTGCGGCCGATCAGCGGCCGGGCCGGCGCACGCGCGGCTTCCGACCTGCAGACAATTTACCCGCCGGCCCGGTCCGCTGCATTGGCGGGTTATCCCGCGGCCGTGCGGCGCGCTTCTTCAACGTTTCAAATCGAATTGCCGGCATCGATCGGTCGTGCCTGAAGCCGGTCATCTTCGCTGCGACTTCGACAGGAACTTCGAAGAGGTAATCAACCTCAGCGTCGTCCCCGCCCTCGGCTGCTTGCTTCGCTTCGGCACGCTTGTGAATCGCCCCAGCGGCCTTGGGTGGATCACCGGAGATGTTGAGATGACTCAGCCCCCGCTCCGAATCGTGCATTATGGACCACCGCTCTTCGCCGTCCCTGTATCCGCTCGCGCCACTGGCCATCACATGTTCTTCGAGCGCGCAGGCGGCGACTTCCGCACCTTGCGAGAGCTTCTTGAGTGGTGCGCGATCGGCGTAGTTGCAGTCGTTAGCGATTACGAGGAACCAGCCGCCGGGCAGCGCGGCCGCAGAGAAGGGTGCTTCGGGAGTTTCTTCGAGCTTCCCGGTCCGCGCCAGCTTCAACTCCGCCAGCACCGACTCCGGCGACTTACCGCGAACAGCGATCCATGAAAGCGAGTAGCCCATCAGCGTTGGAGTTCCCTTCCGCGGGATAACGAAGAGGACTTTATGCGGA
>DDRH01000007.1:0-31479 GCA_002343075.1 Phycisphaerales bacterium UBA2421
ATAAAGATCAAGGCGTGGTGGATGAACTGGTCGGAGCGTTGTTCCCCGACCCCAGCGCCCCCACCCCCGCTGCAGACTTCGATGCCGCACTCGCCGACCTGGCGGGCAAGCTCCCGAAGTGATTTGCACCTGAAGAACTTGGTATAGAAGTGAGACAAGAGGCGCTCCAGCGCCTCTTGTTCTTTTGCTAGCGCCCTTCGCGCCAAGCTGCCAGCCACATGGCTTGGGTGCGTTTAACCGCCCACGCCTGCTGCCTCGCTTTCATCTGCAGCACCGACATCTTCACCCCGCCGACCTCGCCGGTATGATGAAAAAAGCGGGCGGTGTCGAAGTGCCACGTTCGGTCCGGGTTTCGAGTCGCCGCCGCAACCGCCGCCTCGCCTATCAGGGGCAGGCAATCGTAGCTGATAAAGCTGACTTCAACGCTCGCCAGCCACGGGTCGGTCTGGCTGATAGGATCTTCAAACTCACGCAACGCGCTCGCGAGCACATCCCAGTAGGCAGACCGCAATTCCGGGAAACTCTCCCGCTCGTCATCCACCATGCGCCATTCCAGTTCCTTATGAATGTCCGGCGCATCACGGCGGTCGTTGAAATATGATCGGCTCTTAAAGTCGACGGTCGAGTGGTGCGGCTGGGTGTTGTCCTGAAGGTAATGCGCCAGGTAGCCCGCCCACCGCATCGCAGAGTCATCGTCGCGGCCGCCCACCCCATCGGCTGGCTCCAGTCGATTCTCGCGAATCGCCAAAACCAGTCGCTGATACGAAGTCTCGACTGCAAAGGGCAGATAGCCGGCTTGAATGTATCGCTCGTCCCGCCAATCCCGTCGAATGTCCTCCAAGAGCGGCTTGGCCGAGAGGTTGGCGGCGAACTTTCGTTGTTTGTTACCGGCGACAAACAGTTCAAGCTCGATGAAGTGCATCAGGCGCTCGTGCATGCCGAAAGGTTCAACCTTGGAATCGCGCGGCGCATTCTGCGCAAGATCGTCTGGAACCATCACCCAGTACAGGACGCCCCCGCCGGAGCGGTTCAGGTCGGTCGCCACCGAAGCGTTGAGAAGAAAGTCTCGCTCGCCGGCCAAATCGCGCTGCTCAGGGATGATCTGCCTCAGCCACGCCTTCATATCTTCAGGCGTAGCGGGGTCGTCCATCAGCCCCTGTGCGGCGATGCGGGTTAGCTGAACATGCTCCTTGCCTCCCCAGGCAAGAAGTTGCGAGCACATCAAGAGCACGATCGCGATTACAATTCGAACCATCCCCAGAGGATAGCGAGTGGTTTCGCAGGGATGAAGCCAGTTGTCGCTAGTTTCGTGGTGTAAAGGTGCCAAAGGCAATCTGCCTGATCTGATATTGCTCAAATCCGACAAGTTCGCCGGCCAGCAGGATCACGACGACTGTCCCGTGTGGCTGGGTTTCTGCGTCAATCGACGGCGAATGGGCCAGAATCACCCCGATGGGTTGGTCGGATCGCGCCTTGAGTTGCTGCCCGATCCACTTCATGGCATTCAGGTTGGCGGCGCGCTCGGGCTGGTTGCCCGCGGGGATGAAATACTTGCGCACTTCCTGCGGCAGATTTGATTTGTTCACCGCAGCGATGACGTCGCTCGCCAGCGAATCAGGATTGGCTCGATATGAAAACTGCTCGATCCAATCAACATTGCTGAGAATCGGCGCAAGCTGATCAAGCGTCGCGGGTTGACCACTCAGAAACTGGCCCGAGAACCGGTCTGCAAACAGCGGGCGCAGCAACTCGGGCGCTGAGCGCTCGGTCAACTTCACGGCAAGTTGGTGCACGTTGCCAGACCAGCCCGGCGGCGCGGTAGTTTGTTCAGCAGGGGTAACGGCCCCTGTGGCAAGCAGAGCAATGGCAAGTGCGATTGATTGGAGATGCTTCATCACTCCAGCTATCGACGGATGGGGGCGGGGCTTCAGGAGGGCGTGCAAGAAGATCTCCGATGTCTGTGCAGCAACGCGACGTATTATCGGGCGAGCCATCATCCACAACGGATGTGATGAGCGGGAAGGCTGTGATGCCCCCGCACAAATGAAAACCGCGCAAGGTGCATCACACACCTCACGCGGTTGATAATTCTCACAGGCTGAACAACCGTTACTTCATCGCCTCTACGCCACCCATGATTTCAGAGAGCTCTGTCGTGATCTGGCTTTGGCGTGCACGGTTGTATTGCAGCGAGAGCGCCTTCTGCATCTTGTCGGCGTTATCAGTCGCACTCTTCATCGCAACCATTCGGGCGACGTGCTCGCTCGTTGCTGCATCCAGAAACGCCTGGAAAAGTGCCGTCTTCACTGCCAGCGGGAGTAGTTCGCCGACCAGATCGGCGGCTGAGGGTGAAAACTCGTAAATGCTCTTGGCATGCTCGATCTCTTCCACCTGGACATTCTCACCCCGGCGCGTGGTATCCATCACACCGGCGGCCGCTTGGGCGGCTTTCTCGGCGGTCTCGCGGGCCAGGCTCTCGGCAACGTCTTTAATGCCCGTAATCGGCAGCAGCGCATTCACCGCCGGCTTTTGCAGGCCCGTACTGATAAAGTTCATAAACGCGACAAACACCGCATCGAGCACGCCGTCAGAAAACTGCTTCATCAATTCTTCGGCAAGGTCGTTGATTTCCGCGTACTTCGGCGGGTCAGAGACCACGACGGCTCGCGCGATTGGCACCTTCTGAAACTTAAAGAAGCTGCCGCCTTTCTTGCCCGCAGAGTAAAGATCGATCTGGCAGCCCTTGCCAATATGTTGTTTCACAAAGGCATAACCCGCGCGCAGCACATGGCCGTTGTAGGCCCCGCACAACCCGCGATTGCTGGTAATCACAATGATTGCCACCCGACTGCCGGCCTTCAGTTCACCCGGCTGCCGGAGGAGAGGGTGCGTGATCTCTCCAGCGCCTTTCACCACTTCCGAAGCCACTTCGCGCAGCTTGAGCGTGTACGGCTTGGAACCAACAGCCCGCTTCAGCGACTTCTGAAACTTCGCCGTGGCGATCATCTGCATGGTTTTCGTGATTTTCTTGATGTTCCGCACCGCTTTGCGGCGCTTCACAATCGCTCGAGCCTTGGCCATCGTTTTTCTATCCTTTTTTCTGCGGGAGCGGGAAGATTACGGATTTTCAGGCCCATGGCAACTCGTAGCGGGCGATTGTCACAGCAGCCCGGCCGCCGATCCGAGCAATGCCAAATCTTCGTAAGTGATTGAGCTTAATGAGTTTAGCGCGAATCCGTCACGGGGGAACATCCGCACGGTGAGCTGCGCCCCGCACGACCGTCTGGAGGGTGGAATAGGGCAACTAACAGGCGCGCGTCTAGCCCGCCAACTCCGCCGCTGCCGACTGGAGGATTTGCTGCACCGCAGGCGAACCGATGTCACGCTTTCCGAATCCGGGTAACGCCCCGACCTGCACTGCGGCGGCCTGCGCATCTTCATAATTGCTTATTAATATTGACTTTACCAACGGATTTGCCCGGCTCGCAGTTGCAATCAAGTCAACGCCACCCTCGGCTGCAAAATCGCCGTCCAACGCGCGATTCACCAGCATCAGCCCGGTTTCGCCCTGCAGGAATTGCTGCAGCGCAGCGTCAGAGTTCACTCGATCGATCTGAACATCGCCAAGCGCCTTCTTCACCGCAAGAATAAGATAAGACATATCCGGGCCGCAGTGGCCTACCAGTGCGACGCGCTTGATTGCTGCTTGATGGGGCATCCTGATCCTATTCGGCTGCGTTCGATTTGTTTTGTACGACATCCGACTTGCGAAAGATCGCCAGCACCCGATCGATGTGAACCACGAACAGGCGATTGTCATGCTCCAACTCGACCGGAATCGCTTCGCGGGGGTCAAAAAGCACCTTATCGTAGTTGCGGATCGTCTGATCACCGTCGTTTTCAATCGCCTTGCTGATGGCGATCACCCTGCCGGTGATAACCGGAATCTCGATGCTTTCGGGCAGCGCGATCCCGCTCTTGGTTGAACGCTTATTGTCGTCCTTTCGCACGACGACGCGCTTCCCAATCGGCTCAATGATGTCGAACTCCAGTTTGCTGCGAACGGGCTTGGGTGACATAGGACGAGCATTATATGCGCGCTGCCGAGCAGAAGCGATTATGATGTAGAAATGCTATTGCAACTACTGCTGTGCCTGATTGTTGCTTCCGAATCACCATCGCGCGGTGACGCGATAGCCATGGGCAGCAAACCAGTGCCGCCCGCGATGCCGAAGCGCGCCATCGCCCCGCCTGCAACACAGCCTGCCGGTGAGATGATTGATCTCACCGACGGCGAGATGAAATTCAAGCTGTTCATCCCGCCGGACTATCACATCCCGGCTGACGGCAAGATCAATGTTACGGTTCACTTTCACACGGTCTACTGGTTTATATTAGACGAGCACCTCCGCCGCGGGCTAAACGAGCCGCTGGTAATGTTTGCGCTCGGCGAAGGCTCGAGCGTTTACCGCAAGCCGTTTGAGGACGTTGATCGCTTCTGGCGCGTTCTCAGGCTGATCGAATCGACGCTGGCCCAACGGATGTCAACCCGAGACGTGACGATTCGGCAGGTAGACATCACCAGTTTCAGTGCTGGCTACGGTGCCGTGCGAGAGATCGTCAAGCAAGATCGGTACGTTGAATTGATTCGACGAGTCATTCTCTGCGATTCGCTCTACGCGAGTTGGGATCCGGCTACGACCCAGCCGGGTGCGACAAGCCGCCCGGCAGAGGAGAACATCGGCCCCTGGCGGAAGTTCATTGCTCTCGCGGCTGCGGGGGAGAAGACGTTCGTGCTCACGCACAGCATGGTGCCAACGTCCTACGCCAACACGCACGCGTGCGCCAAGGCGCTGATCGATATTGTCAATGCGCCGATCGTCGAGATAAAGCTCAATGAAACCGCGGCAGCAAGTGACCCGGAGTATCCAATCGCATATCGTGCAGACATTGGCCGGTTTCATGTCTGGGGCTATCACGGCGAAGATGCCCAGGCACACATGACGCATGTGCGCCACATGGCGGAAGTCTGGAAGTCGCTCGATGAATGCGGGGATCGTTGAGGGCCGCAGATGAGGGCGGATTGGCGCAGATATGAAGAGGAAGAGAGCAACTGCCGATCATTCTTAACCGCTCAATGTGAGCATTTTGGTGATGACAGTTAAATCAGGATGCTTTTGCATGTGGTCGAAATAAACAGCAGTCGCAATCCCTGGTTAGTGCTCCAATAACAAAATCTGACGGAATGAACATGAAGCTGATTACGCGACTGCTCCCAGTTCTGCTCTTTATCTGCATTCATCCGCACTCATCTGCAGCGCAATCGACCCAACCGGCGGCGGGCGAGATTCGGCGCGGCATGTCGATGTCGGATGCGCCCGATGCGCGATACGCCAAGTGGTTCGACAAGCTCGCACGTCAGGTTGAGCCTGAACTGCAGGGCAACCCGGAACGACTGGGACTGTATCTGAAGTTTTTTGAACATGAGATCATCCGAGAGCCGCGGTTGTTTGCGTTTGAAGTGTCCGCCGTGAAGGTGGAAGGAACGACACGCATCGTCGGCATGATGGAGTATCCTGAGCAAGTCGCCACGCTGCAACGGCTCCTGTCGACGCTGAACCTCGGCTCGATTGAGTATGCCATAGAAGTTGCTCCCACTGATCAAACCGAGGGCTTGCGTTTTGCGATTGCGAAGCAGGATGCGTTTTTATTCGCGTCGCCGGAGAAAATGAGTGAGAAGGTGAACCAGGCGATGCATGGCGAGCCGCTTTGGATCATCGGCGCGGCAGAGGGCGAGAGGCGCTACCTGGCACACTCCGCCGACGGGTATGTCGGCTGGATCGACACTTCTGTGGTCCAGCCGGTCGATTCCACCCGCATGACAGCAACACTAAACAAATCGCCAGCCCGCGACGCCGCGTTGATCGAGCGGGTCATTGATGATGCGATGTCGCGCATGGGCAAACCCTATGTGTGGGCTGGCCGGAGCGACGACGGCGTCGATTGCAGCGGGCTAGTCCAGCGAGCGTTTGCCGCGGCGGGCGTGATGCTCCCGCGCGATGCCGAGCAACAGGCGATCTGCGGTAAGCTCGTCGCCATGCGACATCACCGCGAGGCACTGCGCCGCGGCGACGTGTTGTTCTTCCTCGGGCGCCGCGGCTTTGTCGCACACACGGGCATTTACCTGGGCGAAGGAAGGTTCATCGAGAGTGCCGACGGCGGCGTCCGAATCTCGGAGTTCAATAGTGACAACACCCGCAACCGCCGGGAGGACTCGTTCTGCTTCGCCAAACGGATGTTGGATTAACCCCCAAAACACAAAGGAACGAAGATGAATAGCATTTTGACACCAGATTCAACCCTACAGCGATTCAGCAAACCCGGTGCGGCGAGGTTCTCGCTTCAGAGAAGGGTCGCAGCATCGCTCCTTTTTGCCCTTTGCGTCTTCGTGGTTAACTCAGAATCTTTTGCGCAAACCACCCGCCCCGCCATCGTTGCCGCGGCAGACTGGGGCTCGAACCCGCAGCAAATTGCCGACAGTCGAAAGCACACGCCGAAGTACATCACCATTCATCACGCCGGCGTACTCTGGACGGGAGAAAAAACACCCGTGGAGTTTGTCCGTAACATGCAGACTTGGGGGCAGAAGGAAAAGGCCTGGCCCGACCTGCCTTACCATTTTCTCATCGCGCCCGACGGTTCGATTTTTGAAGGTCGCTCCCTCGAATATGAGCCGGATACGAACACGAGATACACGCTCGCCGGCAACATCGGCGTAGAGATGATGGGCAACTTCGAAGCCCAGCGGCCGAGCAAGGCGCAGCTTGAATCGTGTGCCAAACTTGTCGCGTGGTTGTGCCAGGATCTCAAGCTGGAGCTGAAAGATATTCGAGGGCACAATGATGCAGCACCCAACCAAACCACCTGCCCCGGCAAAGATTTCTACCGATATCTCGTCGACGGCCAGTTTGTCGGCTGGGTAACAGCATTGATGAAAGGCGAGAACGTGGAGATCACCCCCGGCCCACCGCTCGAAGGCGGGCCTACCGAAGAAATTCCGACTTCGTAGCACGGGTTTCTAACCCGTTTATTGAAAGAGTAAGAATCGGTTGGAAGCCCGCGCTACTTTAGCGGGATCGCCGTCACCCGGCCGAGCAGGCTCGCGATGTAAAAGTGCGTTTCATCCGCAGCACCGGTTGCGAGCAGGTGGCCGTGGTCGAGTTTGTACTCCCATTTCCGCTCGCCCGTCGCGGCGTCATACGATTGCACGGTTCCATCCACGCAGCCGATGACCACCTGCCCATTCGCCCAGCAGAAACTGCTGTCATACACAACATGGCCGGTTTCATGTTCCCACTTGATCGCACCGGTCGCAGCGTCGGCAGCGAAGACTTTGCTTTCGTCGCTCAGGCATCCGTACACTACACCATCGTGGTAGAGCGGCGATGAGTAGCCCATTTTCTTGCGATCGATCTGCCATTTCTCCTCGCCCGATTGCGTGTCGAGCGCGTGAAGTATGCCGTCGTTTGTGCACACAAAAACCAGCTTCTCCTCCACCGCCAACGCTGGTGATGTGATGGCGGGTGCGAAGGCGCTGAAGTTCGGGAGCATTCTCTGTTCGCGACCCAGGTACTTCTTCCATACTTCAGTCCCGGTTTCTGCATCGATGCAGCGGAAGTAGTTGTCCCATCCACCGATGAAGAAACGTTCGCCATCGGTGGCAGCCTTGGATTGAAAGAGATTGCCACCCTGTACTCGCCATTTGAGTTCGCCGGTCTGCGCGTTCAGGCCGTAGATGGTGGTGTCGGCGCTGCCGATGCAAACCGTGTTCTTTGCTACACTTGCGCCGGCGAGGACCGCGCCATCGGTTTTGAACTTCCACATCATTGTGCCGTCGTTCAGCTTGACCGCGTAGACATGGTGATCGGCGCTACCGATGTACGCAACGTCACCCTGTATGTGCGGCGCGGAGAAGATCGAGTCGCCGGTTTTGAAGCGCCATTGAATCGCACCGCTACTGGGCTCGAGTTTCACCAATTCGCCAGCCATCGTGGTGACGTAGAGCGCGTCGGCGGTGCGAACAAGACGCGACTGAACCGCAGCGCTGAGCGGAGATTTCCACGCGCCTGAGAAAGAAGTCGCACCAAGATCGCCTTGCCTGTAAAGCACGCGCGTCTCCTTGCGCTTCATCGGAAACTCCCCCACCTTCGTCCACACCACCTCATCCACCACAGGGACTGACTTGTCGCGGATCAACTCGCCTTGTTGCCCCGACGCGACGGCCGCCGAAGTGCTCGGCGGAACAGGGGTCTGTTTTGGCTTTCCCAGACTCCTGCGCGTGATGATCAGCTTGTCTTTTTCAATGTCGATAACGGAGTAGCTGCCCTGGTACAGCCCCTTCTGCATGATGGCCGGCACGCCGTTGATGTCCCACTGGATATCGCTGTGGCCGTGGCCCTGCAGCCAAAGCACGACGTTGTACGGATCAACCAGTTCGATCAGATCCTGCTCGTTATCCACCTGCACCTTTTCGCGGCCGACCCAATGGTGAAATGCGATGACGACCGGTGCTTCCGTGCCGACTTTCTCAAGTTCAATCTTCAACCAATCCAACTGCTGCTGGCTGATGTGGCCCCAGTGTTCGAGCAGCACCGTTGAATCGAGCAGAAAAAAATGCACGCCGCCGTGCTCTATGTGCTGATACAGCGGCTGGCCGGTGCCTTTCACGAAACCTTCTTTGCCCAGCGGGTTCCAGCGGACGTCGTGGTTCCCCGGCGTGTGGTAATACGGCACCGTCATCGATTTGAGCCGTTCCTGCAACAGGTCGTATTCGAGTTGGCTTCCCACCTCTACAACATCGCCGGTGTTGATCGCCAGCATGGGTCTTGGGTCGAGCGCGCTGATCTCCTTGAAGAGCCTCTCGTTGCGCGCAGCATTCACGTCGTCCCCTTTCTGCGGGTTCACATGGGTGTCGCTCGTGTGCACGAACCGAAACTGCCCGGCGACGGGTGAGACGAGGAATGAAGCGGCCACAGAAACAAAGAGGCCCAGACACAGGCGGCTGGATAGGCTATTCATAAGAGCATGATGCCATCACACGAAGCATTTGTCTCCCCTTTCTGCCCCCGGCCGACTGCCTTCAGCCCGCTCTTCACACTACAATCGGCCCATGGCTTCCTATACGCAATCGATCCAGAATCTCATCAACCAGTTCGCCTCGCTGCCGGGCATCGGGCTTCGGTCGGCAGAGCGGATTGCGTTTCATTTGCTCAAACAAAAGCCAGAGGACGCACTCATGCTGGCAGAGGCGATTCGCGACGTGAAGACGCGCATTCGTCATTGCTCGGTTTGCTATAACCTCAGTGAAGGCGAGCTATGCAATATATGCTCCGACCCTTCTCGCGATCAGACGGTGGTATGCGTCATCGAACAGCCGAAAGATCTTCTCGCGCTGGAGACCGCGGGGAGTTTCCGGGGGGTTTATCACGTGCTTCTAGGCCGTATTGCCCCGCTGGAGGGGATGGAGCCTGGTGATGTCACCATCGACGCGCTGCTGGCTCGTCTTGAACAGGGGCAAAT
The DNA here is from genome assembly GCA_002343075.1 of Phycisphaerales bacterium UBA2421. Classification (GTDB taxonomy): domain Bacteria; phylum Planctomycetota; class Phycisphaerae; order Tepidisphaerales; family Tepidisphaeraceae; genus UBA2421. Next base: position 9,580 of record DDRH01000007.1, read on the forward strand.
CAGGGAAATCATCATGGGAACCAACCCAAACCTGGAGGGCGACGGCACGGCACTGCATATTCAGAACGAAGTTGGCCGACGATTTCCCGATGTCCAGCTAACCCGGCTCGCCCGCGGGCTGGCCGCGGGGAGCAACATTGAATATGCCAACAAAAGCGTGCTGGCGGATGCGATTTCAGGCCGGCAGAAGATGTGACCCGCGGGGGAATTGCGGATTTCAGATTTCGGATTGCGGATTCGAATTGGGCATCATTACCAATCCGAAATCCGCAATCCCCAATCCCAAATCCCCGCAGGGTCGATAAACCTTGCGAAATCCGCAGCTTGCGGCAGTTCGGTGGGGCCATTTGCCTGCCCGACAATCGAATCGTACATCAATGTCGTCAGGCACAACGCACTCAGCCCGCTGCAAGGCTGGCTGAGGCCTGATGGGTGTACGCGGGGCGTTCCCGCCTCTGCACTCACGACGCTCCCCTTCCCACTTTCTGGCGACACCCGCCGTGGTTCACTCCACGGCGGGTGTTTTTCACTTCAGAGCCTCCAAGCCAATCGCCTCACCGCCGAAGGCGCTCCGCCGCCTGCTCAACAATATGAGCATGACATTTTCCAGAGATCGCTGGTGGTTTTTCGTTGACCGGCGTGGCCCGATAACGTAACCTAACCGCTGTTTTGTCACGTCTGTTCATCAGAAGAAGAATTGTCAGTCACATCTGCTGCACGCAGATTTTTGTAAAACTGAATAGGCCGTGAAGGTTGAAGTGCCAGGGCCAAGGCGCGAGTGCCGGCGATGGCGGTTTTCCCCGCGCGTGTCGTGCCGCGTATCATGTATGGCATGCGCCCTCTGGAGCTACTGGCACCGGCCAAAGTCAACCTCGTCTTGCGCGTAGGCCCTGTCGAGCCGAACGGGTTTCACCCGCTGGCGAGTTGGATGTGTACGGTCGCGCTCTTTGATAAGTTAACAGTTGCTCGTTCCAGCCAGCCGGGTGTTTCGTTTCGGTGTGATGATCCGGCAATGCCCACCGGCACCGCCAATCTGGTGGTACGAGCGGCGAATCGCCTGATGAATGAAGCGAGCCTGCACCAAGCATGTGCGGCAGAAGCCGGCGGTGCTTCATCCATTTCAGGCGTGTCGATTTCGCTGGAAAAGCGGATCCCCCCTGCGGCCGGGTTGGGCGGTGGGAGTTCCGATGCTGCGGCCACCCTGGTTGCGATCAACCAGTTGCTTGAACATCAATTGTCGCGCGCCCGACTCGTGGAGGAGGCGGCGGCGCTCGGCAGTGATGTGCCGTTCTTCTTCGCTGCGCCCAGTGCCTGGTGCACGGGGCGCGGCGAGAAGACATTACCTCTTGCCCCGCCGAGGGTTGCGCAATGGGTGATGCTCGCTTTTCCAAGCTTCGGCCTGTCGACGGCAGCGGTCTATCGACGGCTGGACGAATTGAGGACAAATGGCTCATCAGCATTGAATTCGCTGGAATATTTGCAGCCCCCGGTCGATCTAAGTGAGTATCCCGACCTGCCCGCAAGGTCATTGCTTGGCCGGCTGCAGAACGATCTTGAGACGCCTGCGTTCGATTTGCGGCCGGAATTGGGTGATCTTCGGCAGTCGATCGAACGCAAGATTGATCGCCCGGTGCGAATGAGCGGCAGCGGTTCCACGCTGTTCTCGCTGTTTGACACCGAGGCAGAAGCGGTCGCGACCAGCGCCGCTGTGAACGAACATTTTGGTGTCAGAGTATTGCCCGCACAACTCGCGCCGGCACCGTTCTGACGCTGTTGGTATTGTGACTGCAAGATGCACCGCGATCGAGATGGAGCGGTTGAACGCATCCCTGAGACGTCGTGGCGCATCGTGCAGTGCAACGGAATGACTCCAGCTGAATGGAGACATTGCCTAGAATAGTGGAGTTGTTTTCGCATCGGCGGAGACCTGCGCTGCACGCACGTCTTGCTCGTGTTCGCCGGTGTGTTGAAGTTCACATCTTTGGGTCTACAGCAGGAGCGCGCCATGCAGCTCTCAGAAATACGCATCAGTCTCTGCCCGCCCCACGGCGGTCGGCTGAAGGCTTTTTGTTCGCTCACGTTTGACAACACTTTCGTCATCCGCGACGTCAAGCTGATCGATGGAAATGACGGGCTTTTCCTCGCCATGCCCGCGCGAAAGCTTTGCGACCGCTGCCGAAGGTGCGGCGAGAAAAACCACCTTCGTGCAAAGTTCTGCAACAACTGCGGCCAACATCTCGACGAAAATCGCGCAATTCGCGCCAGCGGGAACGGTGCAAGGGTGAAGTTGCACGCAGATATTGCGCATCCCATCAATGCCGAGTGCCGCCGCGACATTGAGCAGCGCGCCCTGGCCGCCTATCGTGAAGAAGTGGAACGCAGCAAGCAGCCCGGCTACCAACCCCTGCGGATTGACCTCGACTATGACGATCTTCACGACGACCACGCCCCCGCGCCAAAACTGCGCGGCTTTGATGCAATACCGCAGATTGTCGATGCCAAGCAAGTTGCGCGCCCGTGAGTTCGCGTGCCCGACACTAATGTGCCCGATCCACGCGCCGGGTTAACTTTCGCACCTAACGTCGGGACCTGGTTGAGTGTCCGAAGCGGCAGTGCTGTCGCCGACTCGGCCGAGACCGACATGCATCCTGTACTCCGGAGCGTAGCTCTAGCCAGCATTGACTCGGGCGTGAAACAAAGATCGAAGGGAACCTCATGAATCGTCCAATCGCTTTTCTAGCGGCACTAAGCGGCTTTCTGTTGGCGGGTGCGGTAGCCATCGCCCAGGAACAGAGACCCAACCGGCCACAGGCTCAGACCAACCCCGCGGCGCAGTTCGCACCGATGATCGAAGCTATTCGCAACACGCCCGGCTGTCTGGGCGTTGAGGCGGCGCGGCTACAGAGCGGCAAGTTCGCCATTTTTGCCTTTTTCAAAGATAAAGAGGCCGCCAAGGCCTGGTACTACGATCCGGCGCACAAGCAGGCTATGCAGCGAATGATGCCCGATGCGGTGCCGCCCGATGGTCACGAGCCGATGAGCGACGTCCCGGCCGGAGTGCCCGTGCTGGCTGCGGCGACCATCACGCCCCCCGCTGCCGGACAGCAAGGCCTGCCCCAGATTTCAATCGAACTGTACACCCCTCTTTCCGGCGGACTGCGCGTAGGCGGCGGCTTTGCACCCGAAGGCTTCGCGCCCGCTCCGCCACCAGCCACGCAACCCTCGGCCCAGTAGTGCCCGACCCCAGCCCGACCCCAGTAGTGCCCGACGAAGTTCCGGCAGCATAGGGACTCGAGCGGCGCGTTCTAAACGCGCGACTCAAGCCGTGCGCGGTTCTTCCTGCCGGCCTGTAGCGAGCGTCTGACCCCGGCTTCATCGCCCGCCCGGATCATGTCGGCTAGCCGCGCAGTCTGCTTTGCCGACCTCCTCAACTCGGCGGCGATGTGCTCGGCGTTGTCGAGCAATATCTCGGCCCAGAGGTGCGGATTGCTTCCCGCCAGCCGGGTTGTGTCGAACAGGCCCTTGCCACTCACCTTCATCGATGCACTGGTTTGTTGAGACATCAGTAGCGTGGCAAGTGCCTGCGGGAGATGACTTGCCTTCGCCAGCACGCGGTCGTGCTCGCCGGGCGACATGAGCACCGGATTAAGCCCGATAGATCGCCAGAATGCCTTCACCATCCGCACCGCCGATGCATCAGTCTGGCGGGTTGGGGTAAGAATGCACCTGCAGCCAGCAACCAGCGCGGAATCGGCGGCGGCAATCCCGGATCGCTCGCTTCCGAACATCGGATGGCTCCCGACGAACCGACGCCCGCGGTTGGGCAGCAAAGCGGACGCCATATCGACGATCGAACGCTTGGTACTACAGACGTCCGTCACAACCGTCTCATCCGGCAAATCTGGTGCAATCGCCTCGAAAATGCTCCGGGCCGCCCCGAGTGGGGTCGCGATCACAATCAGGTCGGCTTGCGACGCACAATGCCCGGCGGAACTCGCCACATGGTCTACGATTTTTTCACGCCGCGCCCGACTCCGGGCCAGCAACGACTTGTCATAACCATATATCTTACAATGCTTTACGCTTCTTCGTACTGCGAGCGCGATCGATCCGCCGATTAATCCAAGTCCGATGATGCTCAAGCGGGTGGTCTGCACAGTCCGATAATACTGGTGCGTGAAGAAGCACACAACGAAGACCGTTCGCCGTGGATCACCTGTCGCCGTCGCCCCCCGCTCCTTGAACGGCAGGGCCCAATCATTTATTTATGTGGACTTGGTAAGGAATCGACAAGGGAAGGCCACTTTGAAGGCGGTCGCTCCCAAGCATGTTGCGAACAACAAGGCGGCCGCGAGCGTAAGCGGTCGAATGACACTCATGCCCGAAGTAGCCCCCGTCGAGGCGGCTGTTGGTGAATCGCAGGTGGCTAGACCTGCCGACGTCGCCCGAAATCCCACGAACCTGAGGCACGTTCTTCCTTTTGAAGAACCCGTACGGAAGCTGGAAATTCAGATCCAGGAATTGGAAGCACTGCAGGCGCAACGCAGCGCCGACTACACGCAGGAACTTCGAGCCCTCCGCAATGCATACACCGAGCTTCTCCGCAAGACCTATAACAACCTGAGCGCGTGGGAAACAGTACAGGTCGCCCGACACCCAGCCCGCCCGCTATTCAAAGACTATCTCGAGATGATCTGCCGCGAGTTCAGGGAGATTCACGGCGATCGGCTTTACGGCGACGACAAAGCGATCCTCACCGGACTCGCGCGCATCGGCGGGCAAAAGGTGATGCTCATCGGGCACCACAAAGGAAAGGACACGCGCGAAAAAGTCGCGTGCTACTTCGGCCTGGCACACCCTGAAGGCTATCGCAAAGCCCTGAGGGCAATGAAGTTAGCCGAAAAATTTGGCCTGCCGGTGGTCTGCCTCGTGGATACGCCAGGAGCCTACCCCGGAATTGGCGCCGAAGAACGCGGTCAGGCGGAGTCGATTGCGCGAAATCTCATGGAAATGAGCCGCCTTCGCACGCCCATTGTCTCAGTCGTCACCGGCGAAGGCGGCAGCGGCGGTGCGCTCGGCATCGCGGTCGCCGATCGCGTGGCCATGATGCAGTACGCGTGGTACTCCGTCATCAGCCCTGAAGCATGCTCTGCGATCCTGTTCAAGGGCAACGAAGCCGCGGCACAGCTTGCAGACAGTCTGAAGCTCACCAGCACGCACCTTAAACGGCTGGGAGTCATTGACCATGTCGTGCAGGAACCGCTCGGCGCCGCACACCGCGACCCCCACTCGGCGGCGCATACACTTGAGCAGTTTATCTCCAAGACGCTTCGGGAACTCGGGAAGCTCAAGATCGACGATCTACTCGAACGCCGGTACGAAAAGTTCCGCGCGATGGGCCAGTTTGAGGAAGCCTCCCGGGCAAAACTCCGCCTGGCGTCGGCATGAGCTTGCCCCGGCGGGCAGTCAGTGGCCGGTAGCGACTTGCCCGCGCCGTCCAATCGACCCAGACTCCCAAATTTTCTGCCCCTTCCCAACCTCCTTCCCGCGGTTGCATAAGACTGTATAATCCCCGTCCCCGCGCGAAGACCTCACGCGGCGTTTTTGCGTGAAGGAACCTGCCAACATGCGTCAAGTTTTGCTTCTCGGTGCCGGAAAGATCGGCAAAGCGATTGCCACCTATCTCTCGGCGGCTGGTGATTATGAGATCACGGCCTGTGATGTAAATGAAACCAACCTGTCGTCGCTGCACGGCATGGCCCGCGTAACTCCGACCAAGCTCGATGTCGGCAGCGAGTCGGCACTGGCCTCAGCGATGCACGGGAAACATGCCGTGCTCAGCGCGCTTCCATATCAGTTCAACAAGCATGTCCTTCCCGCAACGCTCTCGACGGGTGTCAGCTACTTTGATCTGACCGAAGACGTCTTGCACACCGAGGCCGTCCGCGCCGCTGCGGCAAAGGCCCGCCAGGGGCAGATCTACATGCCTCAATGCGGGCTTGCTCCGGGATTCGTCGGGATCTGCGCCCATCACCTGGCGAAAGGCTTCGACAAGCTCGACGAAATCAAGCTCCGTGTTGGCGCGCTGCCACAGCACCCGGCCAACGCACTCAAATATGCACTCACATGGAGCACCGACGGGCTAATCAACGAATATGGCCAGCCGTGCAAGGCCATCGTCGAGGGCAAGCCGCTCACCACGCTCGTGCCGCTGGAAGGCTACGAGCGATTCGGCGTTGAGGGCGTTGAGTATGAGGCGTTCAACACATCCGGAGGCGTCGGCGATCTCTGCGAGACCTACTCAGGAAAGGTTCGCAATCTCGATTACAAAACGCTGCGCTATCCCGGCCATCGTGACCTGATCGCGTTCCTGATGAATGACCTTCGGCTGAACGAAGATCGGGAAACCCTCAAGCGCATCTTCGAGCGGGCGATTCCCGCGACCGAGCAGGATATCGTCTACGTTTTCAACCTCGTCCGTGGGTGGAAAAACGGTAAGTACACACAGGTTTCAGACTTGCGCAAGGTATACGCAGGTGAGTTTTTCGGCGCGCCGAGCACTGCCATCCAAATCACCACTGCTGCGGGCATCATGGCGTGTCTCGATCTGCATTTTGAAGGCAAGCTGCCGAAACAGGGCTTTGTGAAGCAGGAAGATGTGATTCTGGACGATTTTCTGGCGAACCGGTTCGGCAAGGCGTATGTGTGAACGATGTTGGCCGTGAGTCGATGCTGCTTCAAATGGAAATCCGAATGACGTAACCCGAAATCCGAATCAAGCTCGAAACCAGAAAGTTGAAGAGGAAATCGTCGTCAGGCGCTGCCGCGGCAGAAAGTTAAAACCGAATCTTCGATTCGATGTTCGGATGTGATTCGAGTGTCCGATTTCGTCATTCGTCATTGCGCTACTCGGCCGCATTCATCGGTGTTTCTCTGTGGCTACAAACGATCCGGAGCAAAGAAATGACCCGCGACTTACTTCAATCCCTCGGCATCAACGAAAGCCAATCCGGCTGCGCCATCGGCGCAGATTGGGTCAAAACGGCCGGAACGCCAATTGTCGCGCGATCGCCGATCGACGGTACCCAACTCGGTGTCATTGCGTCGGCAACCCCTGCTGATGTCAGTCGCGCCGTTGACGCGGCCCACGAAGCGTTCCTCAAGTTTCGCCTTCTACCCGCCCCGCTCCGCGGGGAACTTGTCCGGCGATATGGCGAGAAACTGCGATCCCGAAAGAACGATCTCGCCCAACTCGTCACACTCGAAGCCGGGAAAATCACCAGCGAAGCCGCCGGCGAAGTGCAGGAGATGATTGACATCGCCGATTATGCCGTCGGCCTTTCCCGGCAGTTGTACGGCCTTACCATCGCCAGCGAGCGTCCCGGCCACCGAATGATGGAGCAGTGGCACCCGCTCGGCGTCGTCGGCGTGATCACCGCTTTCAACTTTCCCGTGGCTGTCTGGGCATGGAACGCCATGCTCGCCTTCGTCTGCGGCGACAGCGTGATCTTCAAACCCAGCGAAAAGACGCCCCTTACCGCGATCGCCTGCCATAATCTGCTCATCGAGACCATTCGAGAGATGAATGATCCGGCAATTCCGGAGACCATCTCATGCGTCGTCGTCGGCGGGCGCGATGTCGGCACAAGCCTGGCGGAGTCGCCGAAGGTGCCTCTGGTCAGTGCCACGGGGTCGGTGCGCATGGGCAAGGAAGTCGGCAAGACGGTTGGCGCGCGGCTTGGAAGGACGCTCTTGGAACTTGGCGGCAACAACGCGATGATTCTCACCCCCACCGCCGACCTGGAACTAGCGACGCGCGCGATCGTCTTCGCCGCCGCCGGCACCGCCGGGCAACGGTGCACCACGCTCCGCCGGCTGATTGCGCACAAATCGGTGTATGCCGAGATGGTGCAGCGAATCAGCGGCATTTTTGCCCGGCTGAAGATCGGCGACCCGCGCACGCCCGGCGTGCTGGTCGGCCCGCTCATCGATGAAGCCTCTTTCAACGCCTATGAGCACGCGCTCGCCGAAGCGAAAAAAGCCGGCGCAACGATTCACGGCGGAGGCAAAGCCGCGGGTGTGGAGAAGGGTTTCTACGTTCACCCCGCGCTGGTGGAGATCACGCCCGATGCGGCCATCGTGCGGCATGAAACGTTCGCCCCCATTTTGTATGCGTTTTCGTATGAGACGCTCGACGAGGCGATCGCGATTCAGAACAACGTGCCGCAGGGGTTGAGCAGCGCCATTTTCACCGGCGACGTCCGCGAGGCCGAGCTGTTCCTCAGCCCCGCAGGAAGCGATTGCGGCATCGCCAACGTGAATATCGGCACCAGCGGGGCTGAAATCGGCGGCGCGTTCGGCGGCGAAAAAGAAACCGGCGGCGGGCGAGAAAGTGGCAGCGACAGTTGGAAAGCGTACATGCGCCGTGCCACCAACACCATCAACTACAGCCGCGAACTCCCGCTGGCGCAGGGAGTCAGTTTTGACGTTTAACTTCTGATTTCTGCTCGCGTGTAACAAAACGCGCAAAACTGAATGGAAATTTAGTTGGAGTGCAGCGGCCAAGTTGGTATCTTATACAAATTATACAATTCGTCGCCGCGTCCTCGATTGAGGTGATCATGCCGAAGCGTCCCGCTTTCACGCTTGTTGAACTCTTGGTTGTGATTGGGATTATCGCCCTTCTTATCTCCATCCTCATTCCGACCTTGGGTAGTGCTCAGCGACAGGCGCGGGCTACCAAGTGTGCTGCTCACTTGCGCGAGATGTTTAACGCGATGCAGTATTACTCACAGGAGTTCAAGGGATACTACCCTGTCGCGCAATATGGCGGCGTGTACAACCTCTACGGCGACCTCTACCCAATCGGTGGGTCGAACGCGTACTACCCAAACTTCATTGCAAAGTATGTGACGAAGTCAAAGTATGGAACCTCGTCGACGAATGCGCAGGATGCCGGCTACGCTAGGCAATCCGTGCTGTGGGGTTGTCCCGCCTGGGACGGGTACCAGAGTACGACGGTCGGCGGCATCAATCGCGTGCAGAACGGCTTGGGAATGAACCCTTACCCGACCTTCAAACCCGACAAGTACACCAATACATTCCCGCCTCTGAAAGAACGCGCGCTCGGCGGCACGTTTGGAGGCAATTTTCAGAAGGCGAACGCCTATTCCGATCCGAGCCGAAAGATGTTGATCGCCGATAGCAAATTCTGGATGTCGGAGTCGAATCCCGCTCCGGTTCTTACCAGCTATCCCCCTGCGGTTGTGGCCCAGGAGGGTAACAACAATGTCAACACATACACGCCGGGATCAGTCGGTCAGACGATGATCGATCTCTACCGCCACGGCAAGTATCCGCCCTTGCAGCCGGCGAGAACTACCTACGATCCAAACAAAGGTAAGATTTCCTTCAACATCCTGTATGCTGACGGACATGTTGTGCAAACCAACGATGCCCGAGAAGCTTATCTTTCGCTTCGTATGAAATTTCCGCGATAGCGATCAGCTAAATGTTTGGCAGTTCGCGATGGTCGAGCCATTTGATTCGCACGTTGATGCCTTGGTACACCGTAAATGGAGTTATCCGAATGATTCGACCTAAATCTGCGGCTCGGACGCAACAGCCTTTACGAGCGCGACGTGCCTTCACGCTCGTCGAGTTGCTGGTGGTCATTGGCATCATCGGGTTGTTGGTGGCGATTCTGCTGCCGGCGTTATCGAAGGCCAAGAAGCAGGCCAACATCACAAAATGCGCCGTCGCCCTGCGCGAACTCGGCACGGCGATGAATATGTACGCCGTGGAATACAAGGGGTATCTCCCGCCGGTAACCCTTCGCACCGCAGCCGGGAGGACCTATTCATTGAACGATTCAGTCTGGCCGGTGACAGGAACGAATGAGCTTGTATATCCTTATTGGTTCAACTTTCTTCAGAAGTACATCACAAAGGGCAAAGTCGGCGGCGAAGCACTGGACGGCCTCAGTATCGGCGAGACAAAGAACCGCACGATCGTGTGGGGATGTCCTGAGTGGGAAGGAATTCGCACCACGACGACTTTTGGTGACGGAATCAATCGCGTGTCGGTTGGTTACGGAATGAATGCTTGGCCGACGTTCATGCCTGATTACCCCCGGGCACCCAATCGGTTTCCGCATCCGAGTGAGGGCAACTATCCGGCCAGAACCCGCGATCGAAATCTCATCGTCGATTTTGGCGGCACGATTTCGACAGGCTCATTTCACCAACAAAAGACCTACGGCAAAATGGGCGGGGAAAGAATTCTTCTCGCCGACGGTCTGGGCTACTTTCTCGAAGCTGGCAATGTGCCGGTTACCGGAGTCACCGCTTCCCAATCGGTTGGAGTGAGCTACGTTTCCTATGCAGACGACGGGTATCTGAAGGGACCTGTGACGACTGTCGACCTATACCGTCATGGCAAGCTTGCTCCGCTACTTCCGGGAGGAACACTGGTTTCAACCACCGGCGGCCGAATCGCCTTCAACGCGCTCTATAGCGACGGCCACGTCGAAACCAAATACGACAAAAAGGACGCCTGGCGCGGCCTGCGCATGCGGTTCCCAAACTGAATCGCAATTCAGCGGCCAGAATCGGCTTTGCCCCTGCGCCAAATTCCGATATACTGCACGAGCTTCCGACGCATCGAACACCCTTCGATGCGTCGATTGCTTGGATGACTGTACACGCTGGCCACGCGGGAGACCCCTGCGGGGCCGGTTGTAGAATAGAACGGTGGGCCACAAGCCCGGTTACTCTAACTACGCTCACACGCGAAAGGTTGCGACCATGGCCGACCTTAAGAACCTTAAGGGCGTCAGCGAGCGCGATCGCACGATGATTGCCGATGCAGAGGCCCTTCTGGGGCCCGAACCCAGCACAATGGGGTTCGTCAAGAACCTGTTCTGGGGCCGCCTGCGCGACGAACTTGTCTTTCCCTACCCCGACTACCCGGCCGACGAGCGCGACCGCTGCGACCAACTACTCGCCCGTCTAGATCACTACCTCAAGAACGAGCACCCCTCGGTCGCGATTGACCAGGATCAGGAGATTCCCCGGTCCGTTATTGACAAACTTTTCAGCCTCGGCGTGCTCGGCATGACCATCCCCAAAGAGTACGGCGGGCTGGGGCTGGGCATTACCTCATACAATCGCGTGCTCGATCGCATCGGCCAGTCGTGCGGTTCCACTGCAGTGTTGGTCAGTGCCCACCAATCCATCGGATGCAAGGCCGTCATGCTCTTCGGCAACGACGAACAAAAGGCCCGCTGGCTGCCACATTTGGCGCGCGAGTGGCTCAGCGCATTTTGCCTGAGCGAGCCCAACGTCGGCTGCGACGCCGGCGGGCAGGAGACTACGTTCACAAAGACCGACGACGGCGAGACTTACATCATCAACGGCGAGAAAAAATGGGCAACCTCCGGCGCCATCAGCGGATTGTTTACCGTGATGGCACGCGAAAAGCGGCCCGACGGTAAGGGCAAAATCAGCGCGCTGGTCTGCATGCCCGACATGGAAGGCATCGAGATCTTCCAGAAGAACCGCAGCAAGTGCGGCATTCGGGGTACTTGGCAGGCGCGCATCCGATTTCACAACGTGCGCGTTCCAAAGGCCCACCTGCTTCATGCCGAGGGCAAGGGGCTGAATGTCGCGCTCAGTTGCCTCAATTACGGCCGCTGCACCCTGTCGGCGGGCATGCTCGGCGGGGCACGCCAGGCGATGAATCAATCGATCAAATGGTCGCAGACTCGCTTCCAGTTCAACCGGGCACTGGCCGATTTCGAGCTCGTCAGGAAGCGCATTGCCAACATGAGCGCGCTGGTATACGCCATGGACGCCATGCTTTACCTCACGACCGGCATGCTCGATCGTCACGACGACGACATCATGCTCGAAACCGCCATATGCAAGGTGTTTTGCAGCGAGATGGGCTGGAGAGCCGTCAACGACGCCATGCAGATCATGGGCGGCGAAGGCTATATGACCGAAAACGAGATCGAACGCATCTTCCGCGACAGCAGGATCAACCTGATCGTGGAAGGTGCCAATGAGGTCATGCAGAGTTTCATCTTCGCATACGGCGGGAAGCAACTGGCCGAGAAGATGATCGGAATCAAGGATCTGGTCGGGTGGGACGCCGACGCGGGTTTCTTTGCCAACCTCGGAAGGATTGCCAAAAACGGCTTCAGGGGCGAAGTAGTCAAGGCGGCGGTGCCGCTGGGGTTGGAAATCTTCGTCGGGCTGAAGCCGCGCGTCCCGGCGGTGCCGAAGGTGGATGCAAGCCTCACCGGCTATGCTCAGAAGCTGGCAAAGTTTGCCCGCGACTTAAGCCACGCGTTCAAGCTTGCGTCAAAACGATTTGAAGAGAAGATCATCGATCGGCAGTGTGTTCAGGCACGCATCGCCGACGCGGCGGTGTGGATGCACGGTTACGCAGCGGTATTGAGCAAGCTCGATCGCCAGATACGCAAAGGCGAACTCGTCGGCGAGCAAGGCGCCCGAGACCGATCCGCAGCGCTGCACTATCTCGATATGGCAGAAGTGGAGATTCACGCAGCCATGCACACACTGCACGAGAACAGCGATGCCACGATGCTCTCGGCCGCTGATGCGGCGCTGAAGTACTCTGCCACGCTGCCGAATCGAGAGTTTGTCGTGCCCGAGCGCTCGCCGGTGGCCAGGGGCACCGGCCGGCACAATCGGCAGGACGGAATCAAGCAGTTTCCCGGCGACGGACGCGCCGCCGGTGATGGAAACGGCCAGCTCCCCGCAACCGCGGAAGAGCCGGCCGGTGTCGCCGACGGGCGATGACGTTGACCCCGGGCGACACCCGGAGGCGAAGCGTTGACGCAGAATTGCAATGGTGGTGCGGTGGCCGGTTGCGCTGTGACTCAGCCTTCAGCCACCCGAAAACAGTGCCGCCATTTCACAAGGAGGCCCCATGCCGCTGACGACCGCTTATCAAGGCGAGATTCCTTATCTGCAAATTCTCGACCCCGACGGAAATCTGGACGAGTCGCTCGCCAAGGGCACGCTCAGCGATGCTGACGTCAAGCACCTTTATGAGCACATGATCCTCAATCGCGAGTATGACGATTCGGCATTTCGCCTGCAGCGATCGGGCCGCCTGGGCACCTTTCCACAGTGCAAGGGCCATGAAGCCGCGGCGCTGGGGGCGGCGCGGGCGATGCGCAAGGGGCACGACTATCTTGTGCCCTACTACCGCGAGAACCCGGCCAGCTTTTACCACGGCCTGCCGATGCACTACATCCTGATGTTCTGGGGCGGCGACGAGCGCGGCAATGCCATCCCGCGCAATATCAGCATGAGCCCGCTGACCATCGCCATCGGCACGCAAGGCCTGCACGGCGTGGGACACGCATGGGCATTCAAGTATCGCAAGGAAGACCGCGTCGTGGTCGCTTTCTTTGGCGACGGCGCAACCAGCACAGGCGACATCCATGAAGCAATGAACTGGGGAAGCGTGTTGAAGGCTCCAATCGTCTTCTCGTGCATTAACAATGCATGGGCCATCAGCGTGCCGCAGGACAAACAGACTGGAGCCGAGACATTTGCGCAGAAAGCAATTGCATACGGCATGCCGGGCATCCGGGTCGATGGCAATGACATTTTTGCCGTCTACAAAGCCCACCGCGATGCGATCGAGAACGCACGCAAAGGTAATGGCCCGACCCTCGTCGAGTCCGTGACTTATCGCATCGCCGACCACACCACTGCCGACGACGCCCGACGCTACCGTCCGGCCGGCGAACTCGAAGCCGCCCAAAAGCTCGACCCGATGATCCGAACGCGCAAGTACCTTGAAACACGCAAGTTATGGAACGACGAGCTGGAGAAAAAGACTTGGGAAAAGGCCAAGGCAACTGTCGCCGATGTCATCGCGCAAGCCGACAAAGTCTCGCCCCCCGACAGCGATGATATTTTCAACCACACTTTTGAAGAATTGCCCCCCGATCTAATCCGGCAACGTGACCTTCGACACACACACTCGATCGGTCTGAACCCCGAAGAAATCGGACTTAAACCGCAGCCGGAAGAAGCGGCCCATTAGACACGGAGATTGCGGATTGCAAATCACGGATTGCGGATTGGCCCGAACGCCGAATCCGAAACTCGAAAGACGCGTTCCGCACTGAAACCCATGCCAAAACTAAACCTGGTCGATGCCATCAATCTCGCCCTGCGGCAGGAGATGGAGCGCGACGAACGAATCATCATTCTCGGCGAAGACGTCGGCAAGAACGGCGGCGTGTTTCGCGTCACTGACGGTCTGCAAAAGCGCTTCGGCGAGCACCGCGTGGTCGACTCTCCCTTGAGCGAATCAGGGATCATCGGAACCAGCATCGGCCTGGCCCAAGCCGGCCTGCGACCCATTCCTGAAATCCAGTTTGAAGGCTTTCTCGGTCCGGCCTACGACCAAATCACCACGCAGGCGGCGCGCGTGCGGTCGCGTTCCCGCAGCGCCCTCACCTGCCCCATGACCATCCGCGTTCCGGTCGGCGGGGGCATTCACGCACCGGAGCATCACAGCGACTCGCCTGAAAGCATTTATGCGCACACCCCCGGCTTAAAGGTGGTCATGCCCGCGACGCCCTACGACGCCAAGGGCCTGCTGACCAGCGCCATCCGCGATAACGACCCAGTCATTTTCTTCGAGCCGAAGCGCGTCTATCGCACTTACAAAGAAGAGGTGCCCGAGGAGGAATACACCATTCCCATCGGCAAGGCGAAGGTGGTGCAGGAAGGCACTGATCTGACCGTAATCACCTGGGGTGCCATGCTCTTTCAGTGCCTCGAAGCCATTGATCAACTACCGGAGGAAGTCAGCGTCGAACTCATCGACTTGCGGACGATATACCCCATCGACATCGACACGATCGCCGAGAGTGTCCGGCGGACGGGGCGGGCGGTCGTCGTTCAGGAAGCCCCCAAAACCTGCGGCCTCGGTGCCGAGATCAGCGCATTGATCATGGAGCATTGCTTCCTGCACCTGCAGGCCCCCGTGCAACGCGTGGCGGGGTATGACACCTGTATGCCCTACTACAAACTGGAACTCGATTACCTGCCGGACGCAACCAAGATTGGAAAGGCGATCAAGGACTGTCTGGCGTATTAGCAGTCGGCAGATGGCAATGGGCAGATGGCATTGGTTTGCTTTCTTCCTGCCCACTGCCCGCTGCCTTCTGCCCTCTGGAGCAAACATGGCTGGTAAGGCTTCTTCAAATCCGAACGAGTTCCTCCTGCCCGACGTCGGCGAGGGATTGGAGTCGGCCGACTTAGTCGAATGGAAAGTGAAGGTCGGTGACCGGGTTGAATCGCAACAGGTTCTTGCAATGGTCGAGACCGCCAAGGCGTTGACTGAAATCTGCAGCCCCCGCGACGGCGTGATTGCCAAGCTGCACGGCGCGCCGGGTGATACGGTCAAGATTCACGCCGTGTTCGTTACCTTCGAGGGCGCAGCAGTGCCTTCTCGTAACTCACCGGAGAACGGCGACGCCAAAGCTCAATTGCCCGCGGCGCTGAAGAAGGAAGCCGCCAAGCCGCAGCCGAGCGCCGAACAAGAGCCTGCCGACGCTGGAACGGTTGTGGGTTCGCTTTCGGGCGCCGACTATAGCGCCGTCGAGGGCAAGGTCCGTGCCGCCCCCGCGGTACGCCGAGTGGCCCGCGATCGAGGGATCGACATCGAAACGATCCACGGCACCGGCATCGGCGGACGCATCACACTCCGCGACGTCGAAAATGCCGGTAGCCACGCAAAACCACCCCCCTCCCGTCGACCCGCCAAGCTCGAACTCAGGGATTTCCCCGCCTCCACACCCGCCCGCACACAGTCTGCGTCTTCGCGACAGGCAACCTGCATCCCCGCCGGGCAGGATGTGCTTCGAACTCCGTTTAAGGGCGTCCGACGAGTGATTGCAGAACGGCTAAGCCAGTCGGTCCACACCGCTGTTCATTTTACGGTGATGGACGAAGCCGATATCAGCGATCTCGATTCGTTTCGCCGCCGGTTGATCGGTGCCACTGGCGAAAAGCTGACCTATCTCCCATTCGTCGCCGCGGCCGTCTGCATGGCGCTGCGTGAGCCGGAGTATCAGCGCATGAATTCGACAGTGGATGATCCAAACCAGGAGATCATCACACATCGAAGTGTCCATCTCGGCATCGCCACCGACACCGACAGCGGGCTGATGGTGCCCGTGATTCGCGATGCGGGCGCGATGGGCGTCGTGCAGCTCTCAAGGCAAATCGGTTCGCTGGCCAATGCCGCACGCAGCCGTTCAATCGCTCGTGAAGATCTGACCGGCAGTACATTTACCATCAGCAATGTCGGCTCGCTCGCAGGGAGATTCGCAACGCCGATCATTAACTATCCGGAAGTCGGAATTCTAGCCGTTGGCAGGGCGCGCGATGGTGTCGTTGTGCGCCACAAGATGCTCGGCGTCGGCAAGCTGCTGCCGCTAAGCCTGAGCTGCGACCACCGCGTGATCGACGGCGGGATGGCAGCGCTACTGCTGGCGAGGATTATCGAACTGTTGCAATCGCCCGATCAACTCATCCCCGCGGAGTGATTCTGTCAAGGGTTTGGGAGAAGACCTGAATGCAAAAAGCACGCGACTCAGCGAAGGAGCCGCCGGGTTCGATGGAAAGCTTGCTCGATTACCTCCGCGCGGAATGGAGCGACGCAACCATCAATCTGGACGATCTGTCTTTCCTAGGTTTTGGGAAATCACCGCACTCGGACTGTGACACTTGGTACTGGCGAATCTCGGCCAAAACCGAGATGTACGCATTCATCATGTTAATGCCCAACGATGAAGTGTTGTACGGTATGGATGCTGTTTGCCCGGTGTTTAGCCAATCGTCAGAATGAATTCCGCCATCCCCTGGCAACTTCTCGACGCCGGCCCCCTGCTCCTCGACGGCGGAGGGATGTTTGGGCTTGTACCGCGTGTCATATGGGAAAAGCTGGTAAAGCCCGATGAAAAGCACCGCATTCGGCTCGCGCACAACTGCATCCTGCTGCATCATCCCAACGGGCCGGTGGTGATTGAAGTTGGCTCCGGCGACAAGTTTGATCAGAAGAACCGCGATATCTTCGGCCTGACCGATCGCACCGTCACTCAAGCCGTCGAAGAAACAGGAACGAAGCTTGCAGACGTGAAAAATGTCATCGTCACGCACCTGCACTTTGATCACGCCGGCGGGCTGACTCGCACCGCGCCACGCAGCATAGAAGTCGCCGCCTCACCTGAACTGACATTTCCGAACGCCCACATTCATGTGCAGCAGCGCGAGTGGGCCGATGCGCTGGTCAACCGCAGCGTGATGACGCGGACTTATCTCGCCGAAAACCTCAACCCCATCCGCGAGCGACTGCTTTTGCACGAGTCGGTGCAGCCATTTTCAATCGGTTCGACCCCCGCCCGTGGCGCAATGCCTGAATCGATGCTGGAGGACCGGCTGACGGAAGTTCTCCCGGGTGTCTATGCATTCCTGGTGCCGGGCCACACATGGGGACAGCAGGCCATCATGTTTAACGACCCCGCCGGGAACACGGTGGTCTTCACTCCCGATGTCATGCCCACCGCGTGGCATGTGGGATCGGCGTATAGCATGGCGTATGATGTCGAGCCATACACGAGCCTCATCTCGCGCCGGTGGTTCCTCTACGAAGCGATGACACGCAACTGGCTGCTGGTAATCGATCACGAACCCAATACCCCGCTCGTGCGTGTGCGCGAAGACGGCAAAGGATGGTTTAAGCTGGTTGCAGAAGCGCCGGCAAAGAGTCAACCGTGAACCCGAGCGATCAGGCCCCGAGAGTGTAGTCCCGGAGAGTTTAGTCCCAGAGAGTTCAGACTGCGCCCATGCCAACTTCCAAGCCAACTTCATCCCCCAAGACCCTGCATGAAATGACTGACCTCATCGAGCTGCAACAAGCTAGGCTGCGCGAAGGCGGTGGCGAATCGGGGCAGGCGCGGCAGCGCAAGCTCGGCCGGCTGCCCGTGCGAGAGCGGCTGCAGTTACTCTTCGACGAAGCAACACAGCAGATTGAGCTGAATCTGTGGGCAGCATTCCAGATGTACCCCGACGTCGGTGAAGTGCCCGCTGCGGGCGTGGTGACTGTGATTGGATATGTACATCGGCGACCGGTCATGTGCATTGCCAATGATGCCAGCGTCAAAGCCGGCGCGTTTTTCCCCGCCACGAGCAAAAAAGTGCTGAGGGCGCAACGAATCGCCATGCGCTGCAACCTGCCGCTGGTGTATCTGGTCGATTCTGCGGGTGTTTACCTACCGATGCAGGACGAGATTTTTCCGGATGAGGACGATTTCGGACGAATTTTCCGTAACAACGCCGTCATCAGCGCCCAGGGCATCCCGCAATTCGCCGCAGTGATGGGGAATTGTGTTGCCGGCGGTGCCTATCTGCCCGTGCTCAGCGACAAGATCCTCATGACCGCGGGCAGCGAGCTATATCTTGCCGGGCCTGCGCTGGTGAAAGCTGCGATCGGCCAGCAGGTGAGCGCCGAAGACCTCGGCGGGGCAAGGATGCACTCTCAAATCTCCGGCACCGTCGATTTCTATGAACCAGACGATCCCGCCTGCCTGAACCGGCTTCGATCACTGGTTGATCTTCTTCCCCACAGCACTTTGCCTGCAGCCGCCGGCTCAGACTCATCGCGGCCCGGCACCGACCTGTATGAACTTGTCAGTCTCGACGGAAGAAAGGAATACGACGTCCGCGAGGTGCTGGGCTGCATCGTTGATCGCGGCTCGATGCATGAATACAAGCACGATTACGGCCAGACACTCATCTGCGCCTATGCTGCAATTGCAGGCAGAAAAGTTGGCATTGTGGCCAGCCAGCATCAGCGAACCAAGTCCCCCGCAGGGGAATTGCAGATCGGCGGGGTGATTTACCATGACAGCGCAGACAAAGCCGCCCGGTTCATCATGGATTGCGAGCAATCGCGACTGCCGATCATCTTCTTTCAGGATGTCACGGGCTTCATGGTGGGCCGTGATAGCGAACAGGCCGGTATCATCCGCGCCGGCGCCAAGCTCGTGAATGCCGTAAGCAACGTGACGGTTCCAAAAATCACAATCATCGTCGGCGGGAGCTTTGGGGCAGGAAATTATGCGCTATGCGGCAAGGCGTTCGATCCTACATTCATCTTTGCATGGCCGAGCGGTAAATATGCCGTCATGGGCGGCGCGCAGGCTGCCAACACCTTGCTTAGTCTGGAACAGCGGCAGGCCGAACGGCTGGGAAAGAAACTGGCTGATACAGAGATTGCGGCGTTGCGAGAGCGAATCACCAGCGATTATGGCACAAAAACCGATATTCGCTACGGTGCCGCCCGCGGGTGGGTCGATGCGATCATTG
Source organism: Phycisphaerales bacterium UBA2421 (assembly GCA_002343075.1). GTDB lineage: Bacteria > Planctomycetota > Phycisphaerae > Tepidisphaerales > Tepidisphaeraceae > UBA2421. The sequence goes on from DDRH01000007.1 coordinate 29,007, forward strand.
CGCCGCATCAGACTCGCAACGTGCTCATCACCGCGCTGGAAGTCGCCTGCCGGCCTGCTCCGACGAGTGGATTTCGGTCTGGGGTCTTCCAAGTTTAGTTAAACACGAAGGGCACGAAGAACACTAAGATTTTGCACAGGCAAAGCATTCATTTCGCGGCTCCCTTGGGGTCCATTCTGCCTCGGGGTTCATAGTGTGCTTTGTGGTTCATATGGAATCAATCCGGATTGCAAATGCTCAAGGCTTCTGGGGCGACGATAATGACGCGCCGGCCCGGTTGGTGTCGCAGGCGAGTATTGACGTGCTCACGCTCGACTACCTGGCCGAAGTGAGTATGTCCATTCTCGCCAAGCAACGCGCAAAAGACCCCAGCCTGGGCTACGCGCGCGATTTTCTCGACGTGCTCAAGTCGCTCATTCCCTACCTCAAGTCGGGCGGCAAGCTCATCACCAATGCGGGAGGCCTCAATCCGCGCGCCTGCTGCCAGGCCGCGACGAAACTGCTGAATAGCGAAGGCTTGGCAGGGCTGAAACTCGGCATGGTCGAGGGCGACGACGTCTTGCCGACCCTTCGAGCATCTTTTGAAGCCGACCAAACGACACATCGCTTCGCGCATCTCGAGTCAAACCAGAGCGTCGGAACCGTTTTCGACAAGCTCGTCACCGCCAACGCATACATCGGGGCAGCGCCTATCGTCGATTGCCTTCGACAAGGCGCACAAATTGTCATCGGCGGGCGCGTCGCTGATCCCAGCCTTGTCGTGGCACCCGCCATGGCGCACTTCGGCTGGAGCAGCACCGACTGGGATAAGATTGCGGGTGCCACCATCGCAGGGCATTTGATCGAGTGCGGAACGCAGTCGGTCGGCGGGATAAGCTCTCACTGGATGAGCATTGACCATCACAACATCGGGTTTCCCATTGTCGAAGTGACCGCCGACGGTAGCTGTGTCGTTACCAAGCCCGCAGGCACAGGCGGTGAGGTAACAGAGCGCACGGTGAAAGAACAATTGCTCTATGAAATCGGCGACCCCGGGAACTATCTTTCGCCCGATGCGACCGTCTCTTTTCTCGGGCTGAGAGTCGAGCAAGCCGGCAAAGATCGGGTGCGTGTCAGCGGGGCAATCGGGTCGCCCATGACGCGTTTCTTTAAGGTGAGCGCCACCTACTCAGCGGGCTACCGCGCCAGCGGGATGATGACGATCATCGGGCGCGATGCCGTGAAGAAAGCCCGCGCCGCGGCCGACGTGGTGCTCGCTAAACTCAAGCGGGAGAAGATGTTACCCGCGCGGTACCTCGTCGAGTGTCTCGGCAGCGGCGACGGCACTTGTGGGACAGTCGCCGTCCGCGATGACTTGTTTGAAACGGTCCTGCGAATCACGGTCGCCGATGAGCGCAAGCAGGTCGTCGAGCACTTCACCAAGCAAATGATACCCCTGGTTACGGCAGGCCCGCAGGGGACGACAGGCTATGCAGAAGGCCGACCGACCGTGCGTGAGGCGTTTGCGTACTGGCCCTGTCTGATCGAGCGAGAAGCCGTCAACCTCGCCGCCGAGATGATAACGGTCTAGCGCGACGGTATCCTAGCACGCATGAGATACCGCTTTGGATGCCTGTTGTTTGCCGTGTGGGTTGTGGGGTGCGCAACCAGGACCGATGTCAGCCCGCACCGCGGCGCATCTTCCGCCGACGCGATGTTTGATCTGGTGATCGTTAACGCGCGCGTTATTGATGGAACCGGCTCGCAGGCGGTTGATGGCGATGTTGCAATTCGAGATGGAAAGATCGCCGGAATCGGCGACTTCCGTAACGCACGCACTCGACGGCAGATCGATGCACAACAGCGGGCAATCGCACCAGGCTTTATCGACGTCCACACCCACGCCGACGACGATCTCTACAAGTTGCCCCGGGCCGAAAACTTCATTCGCGATGGCGTGACCACTATCGTCTCCGGCAACTGCGGTTCGAGCGTGCGCGATGTCAAGGCGTACTTCGACAATCTGATGGCCCGCGGTGTGGCTGTGAATGCCGCGACGCTTTACGGCCACAACACAGTGTTGCGCGCCGTCAAAGGCGGTGTGCGCGGCGAACTCACTGCCGAGCAAATGACCAGGGCCAGGGCGATGGTGGATCAGGCGATGCTCGACGGCGCAGTCGGGTTTTCCACGGGTCTGATTTACACGCCCGGCCAGTGGAGCAGCACCGAAGAGATCATCGAACTCGCCAAGGTGGCCGCCAACCATGGCGGCATCTACGCATCGCACATGCGATCGGAGGGCGGCTCGATTATGACCGCGATCAATGAGGCACTGCGTATCGGACGCGAAGCGGGCTGCCGGGTACAAATCAGCCATTTCAAGATCGCCAGTGACTATTCGGCGCGTGTCGGCGGAAGCGACGCAACGCTTGCGCGGGTGGTCGAAGCACGAAACGCCGGGCAGGAAGTCTGGCTCGACCAGTATCCCTATACT
>DDRH01000007.1:31581-47761 GCA_002343075.1 Phycisphaerales bacterium UBA2421
CCAGTATCCCTATACCGCCAGCAGCACAACCATCAGCACACTCCTGCCCGACTGGGTGCTTGAGAAAGGCGGAGACGAAGCCAAGAAGATTCTGACCGACGAAACCCAGTTGCCAAAGGTCCTCGCCGACATGAAACAGCAGTATGAGGTGACCCGCGGTAAGACGAGCATGGCATATGCCGTTATTGCGTCACAGTCGAAACATCCCGAGTACGAAGGGAAGAATCTCCAGCAGATTGCGGCCATGAGGAAGCACGGCAGTCAATCTGAGCTGCTGCGAGATGCGGCGAACACAGATTCCGTCACCATGGAAGATCAGTATCGAGCCGCCATTGCCATCTACCTGGCAGGCGGTGCCAGTTGCGTCTTTCACTCGATGGACGAGGACAACGTCATCAACATCATGAAGCATCCTCTGGTATCGATCGCCAGCGACTCCGGCGTGCGTGAGTTTAATGCCGGCCAGCCCCACCCGCGGGGCTACGGAACCAACGCGCGCGTGCTGGGGCGATACGCGCGCGAATTGAAACTCTTCTCGACCGAAGAAGCAGTACGAAAAATGACGAGCATGCCGGCCCAGGCATTTCGGCTTAATGATCGAGGAATCATCCGCACCGGATTCGCCGCCGACCTGGTGGTGTTCGACCCTGAAAAGGTGATCGACAAGAGCACATTCGAGCAGCCGCACGCCTATTCTGAGGGATTTGATTTTGTCATCGTCAACGGAAAGCTGGTGATTGACGAAGGTGAAAACACTGGCGTGCTGCCCGGTCTACCCATTTACGGCCCGGGCTTCACGCGATAGGGAACGATACTCGTGGCGAGCGCGTCGAGCATCCTCAAGCAGATTCGCGGCGCCAGCGCGGACGCGATCGACTTCTGCTTCCCGCCAACCTGCAGGGTCTGCGATGCGCGCGCGCAGCGTTGGCCATTGTGCGAAGATTGCCATACCGCGATGCTTGAGCTTGAGCGAGGCGACTACTGTACTCTCTGTGCGCTGCCCGTCGCCGAACGGGGTGCCCCCTGCCCATATTGCCTCGGAGAGGGACTGTTTCCATTTGATCGTGTCCTGCGGCTGGCCAACTATCAGGAACCGATCAAGCCTCTCGTTGTGGCAATGAAGTTTCATCATGCATGGCCGATCGGAGAGTTTTTCGCAGGACGATTGTTTGCACAACAGGCGATTCGCGATCTGCTTTCGACCGCGGACCTGATCGTCCCGGTTCCGCTGCACCCCCGGCGGCAAGTGGCACGGGGGTATAACCAAGCCGAAGTAATCGCTCGGCGGCTGGGGAAGTTCGGCCGGGTGCCCGTGAGACAGGTCGCAGCGCGGCTTGCCGACACGCACGCCCAGTCACTCACACAATCTAAGTCCTTGCGAATCGAGAACTTACGCCATGCATTCGGGCTGCTCTATCCGAAGCAAGTGGCGGGACGCAACGTGATCCTGCTGGATGATGTACGAACCACTGCAGCGACCCTGCAGAGTCTTGGAAGGTGCATCCGCAGCGGCAAGCCCGCACGGCTTAGCGCGATCGTAGTCGCAACCGCCGACCCGCGACACTCGAATTTCGAGGAAATTTGACGCGTTCCTCATCGACGTTTGACACATCGCGCGCGTAGGGATAAAACAATTTTCCATATCTGAGTCGTCGTTTTCCGCCGTTTTTCCGTTTTGGGAGCGTGATTTTGTCGGCAGTCGTGGTCATCCCGGCACGCTATGGGTCTAGCCGTTTCCCGGCCAAAATGTTGGCCGCAGAAACCGGCCGGCCATTGGTGCAGCATGTAGTTGATCGCGTCCGTCGATGCAGTCTGGTGCGCGAGACTATTGTTGCGACCGACGATCAGCGAATCGTCGATGCGCTGCGCCCTTTCGATACCAAGTGCGTGCTCACTTCGCCGGAGCACCAGAGCGGCACCGATCGCATTGCAGAAGTGGCACAGTCGCTTAACGACGAGATCATAATCAATGTGCAGGGTGATGAGCCGGAGATTGAACCAGAAGTGGTCGACGCGCTGATCTTACGATTGCAGCAGGCCCGGGAGAACATGGTGACCGCGGCCACTGATTATCCGGCGGCTGCGGATCCAAACGACCCGAATCTGGTGAAGGCCGTTGTCGCCGCCGATGGCCGCGCGATCTACTTCTCGCGTGCGGCAATTCCATATCGACGAGAGCCGCAATCGCCTGTCAATACAGGATACTTGTTACATCTGGGCATCTATGGCTACCGTCGGGAGTTCTTGATTCGATACACCCAGTGGCCGCAATCACCCGCGGAGCTAACCGAAAAACTCGAGCAATTGCGTGCGCTCGAACACGGCGAGAGTCTCTACGTATTGAAGGTGAAGCGCGCCACCCACGGAATTGATACCCCGCAGCAATACCAGGCTTTTTTGAAGAGGCAGGGACAGTTAGTTGGCGGGGAGCGGCAAGTGTGAGAACGATCTTCACTTGCCCCTCCCCGCTCACTATCTGCCACTGAATGAGTTATGGCAACCAATGACCTTCTGGCCATGATTGGCCGGCAGCAGGACGAAACCGAGTTCTATACCCCCATGCCGACCGGTTACCGGAAGGGTCACCACAAATATGTGGTGGTCGTCGGCACGGTCATGAGCGGGCTGGGTAAGGGCATCTTCTCATCATCGCTTGCCAAGCTCCTTAAAGACAAGGGGTTAACGGTTGCGCCGATTAAGATGGAAGGTTACCTCAATATCGACTCCGGCACGCTAAACCCCTACCGCCACGGCGAGGTGTTTGTGCTCGACGATGGCATGGAAACCGACATGGATCTGGGTACTTACGAGCGCCTGCTCGATCAAGACCTCGGTGCCGCCAATTTCACCACCAACGGGCAGATATTGTCGAGCGTTCTGAAGAAAGAACGTGAAGGCGGGTATCTCGGCCGCGACGTGCAGGTGATTCCACATGTCGTGGGCGAGGTCAAGCTCAAGCTTCGAGAGTTGGGCGTCAAGAGCAATGCCGATGTCATCTTTGTCGAAGTCGGTGGGACGGTGGGCGACTACGAAAACTCGTTCTACCTCGAAGCCTGTCGACAACTCGCGTACGAGGAAGGCGAAAACTCGGTTGTCTTCGTCTCGCTCACTTACATCCTCGAACCCGGCACACTCGGCGAACAAAAATCGAAGGCGGCCCAGCTTGGCATCAAGCGATTGATGGAAGTTGGTATTCAACCGCATATTGTTGCCTGCCGCGCAACTCACCCTGTAAAGGAAAAGGTAAAAGAAAAACTGTCAATGTACACCAACGTGCCGATGAAGCGCGTTTTCAGCATGCATGATGTTGACAGCATTTACGTCGTTCCGGAAATGTTGCGCGATGCCGGCATGGATCGCGAAGTGCTCACATTGCTTAACATTCACGACCGCACCGATCAGCGCAAAGAGGACAAAGCACGCGATGACTGGCGCGGGTTTGTCGAACGAATCAACAAGGCGACACACGATGTCACGCTCGCCGTCACGGGAAAATACACCAGCTTGCGCGATGCATATGCGAGCATCATCAAGGCAGGCGAACACTGCTCTGTCCATCTCGGGGTGAATGTGAATTTTCGCTGGCTCGATACGGCGGCGATTGATGCATCAAACGTCGACAAGCGGCTCTCGGGTTGCGACGGAATCATCGTCCCCGGTGGATTTGGGGCGCGTGGGACGGAGGGCAAAATCGAGTGCATTCGCTTCGCGCGCGAGAACAGGGTGCCCTATCTGGGCCTGTGTCTGGGGTTTCAGATGGCGGTAATCGAGTTCGCTCGAAACGTGTGCGGCCTGAAGGGGGCAAGTTCCAGCGAGTTTGAGCCGGGGTGCCAGCATGCGGTCATCGACATCCTGCCGGAACAGAAGAAGATAGAAGGACTCGGCGGCAATATGCGCCTCGGCGGCAAGGAAGTTGATGTCCGGCCCGGCACGCTCGCTGCGGCGCTGTATGGAAACGCCGCCAAGATTCGTCTTCGGTTTCGGCACCGCTACGAGGTTGACCCCCAATACATCGATCGACTGGAGGCGCGCGGACTGGTGTTCAGCGGGAAGCACCCCACGCAACCGATTATGCAAATTGTTGAGCTGCCGACCGATGTTCACCCGTTTTTCATAGGTACCCAGGCACACCCCGAATTGACCAGTCGCCCGCTCAACCCAAGCCCATTCTTCATGGGATTGGTGCGTGCGGCGATTGACCACTCCCGTCAGCGCCTGGCGGTGGCGGCGGGTTGAAGGCAAGGGGGAGGACGACCCGTCTACGCAAGCGCGCCAAAAACGCCTTGATGCCAAAAAACGCGGCGACACCCGTTGCCCGGCAGCAAGGGTGTCGCAACGCGCTTGAGTCAAATCTCCGTCCCTGAACGACCGGCCCTGACCACTCTTGACGGCAGCGCGACTTCACGCGCTCGCAGCGGTGGCCATTCGGCGGACCTTGGTTGCCTTCATGCCCTTTGGACCGTCTTCAAACTCGTACTCCACGGTTTCACCATCCTGCAGCGTCTTGAAACCGCTGCCTTCGATGACGGAGTGATGCACAAAAACATCCTTCCCCGCATCATCGGCGGTGATGAACCCGAATCCCTTCTGGTCGTTAAACCACTTCACTTTTCCAGTGGCCATAGCAGCCACTCCTTTCAGACGTGCGAAAGCGCAGCAGCGCCTCCGAGAGAACGGCACAAACGCGGCTCCGTCGAGTCCTTCCCCGAACGGTTTTCATTCCCTCGTGCCGAGAAGAATGACTTAACCGGAGGTAAATTAACCAGTTGTCCTCGCTTCACGCAAAAATTCGGTGATTTCTCAAGCGCGACGCCCCCGGGCGAGCCAGTTATCCACATCTGAGGATTTCCGATGAACGAGGAACTGGCCGGTCCTGGCACTCGTCGAGGTCTCATGCGACATTCCGGCAACATCTCCCAAGCCACCGGCGCAGCACATCGGGCGAGATATCGTAAGTCTCGCGGGACAATCAACTTGTGGCGAACTTCCATCCTGACTTTTCCGCAGGACGCGCGCCGCGTGCAAGCACACTACGCATAACTGCGAACTGGCTGATGACATGCCTCGAACCGGCCCACCATCTCAGATGACGGCTTTGCACGCGTTATCCACACCGAATGCCTCTCGACCGACTTGATTTTCTCACCGCCTAGCCGACACTTCCGCAACCCATTATGTATGAGGCACTTGCGAATCGATGAACCTGCTCGAAACCACCAAACTCGTCAAGTCATACACCGGCCGCGTGGTGGTGGATCATGTGAGCTTCGTCATCGCGCAGCGGGAGATCGTCGGGCTGCTCGGGCGCAACGGCGCGGGTAAGACTACGACTTTTCGCATGATCCTCGGCATGATCATGCCCGACTCCGGGTCGGTTGCGTTTGATGCCCAGGACATTACAGACCTGCCCATGTACAAGCGCGCCCTCCGCGGGATTGGCTACCTCCCGCAGGAGCAAAGTATCTTCCGGCAATTGAGCGTGGAGGAGAATCTGCTGGCGATTCTCGAAACACAAAACTTCAACCGCCGTGAGCGACTGAAGCAGGCGCAGCAACTTCTGGATCAGTTCGGTCTGACAAAGGTCCGCAAGCAGAAGGCGATCTTCTGCAGCGGCGGCGAGAAACGTAAGCTTGAGATCGCCCGCGCGCTGGTTACCAAGCCCAAACTGATCTTGCTCGATGAGCCGTTCAGTGCCGTCGATCCCATAGCCGTGGAAGATCTGCAGCGCGAGGTGAAGCGGCTGCGCGATGAGTTTGGCAAGAGCGTATTGATCACCGATCACAATGTTGCGCAGACGCTCAAAGTGGTCGATCGCGCCATTATTATTAATGATGGAAAAGTGCTCCGCGAAGGCAGCCGGCGGCAGATTATTAACGACCCGGTCGTACGCGATGCCTATCTCGGCAATACATTTCGGGGCGATGAATTTGACGATATTCCCACCCGCCAGCGCTCTGCAACGTCCCAATAATCAATTGGTGCTCGCTGCGATGGCAAATGCAACACATACACGCGCCTGAGTGCGGAATAGTTCAAGTGGATCCACTTCAAAACGAAGTGCTCCACAGAACCATTTCCAAAGTAAATATTTACGCCCACTCACTGCTTTCGCGGCGATTTCACTGAAAGTGACCCCACTCTGGCTCCGATAGAAATGTTGTCGGGACGGTACGCATTCCGTTCATGGATTGAGAAGCGCACACTGTTGGTCGGGATCAGAGAAAATGAATCAAGCACTGATTGAGCAAATCAAGAATTGTCCGTCGCTGCCGTCGCTACCCAGCATCGCTGTACAGGTACTGGATCTTGCGCAGAAGGCCGATGTTGATATTCCCGAGATCGCCCGCCTGATCAGCAAAGACCCCGCTCTTAGCACAAAGATGCTTCGCACCGTTAACTCGAGCTTCTATGCTCGAAGTAAAGCGGTGAGCACGATCAGCCAGGCGTTGGTCATTCTTGGTCTGCAATCGGTCAAGACGCTGGTGCTCGGGTTTTCGCTGGTCTCGAACCTGTCGAAGTCAAAGTCGAATGGGTTCAATCACATTAACTACTGGCGACGCGCCATCTACTCGGCCACCGCAGCACGGGTAATCGCGAGCAAGCTTGCCATGGTTCAGCAGGAAGAAGCATTCCTCTGTGGTCTGCTGAAGGACATCGGAATGCTCGTACTCGATCAAGTCGCCGGCGATAAGTATGGCGGCCTGTTCGACAAGGCGACCTCTCACCTGAACCTCTCCGAGCTAGAAGCGGCTGAACTGGGAATGTCCCATGCGGAAGTCGGCGGTTACCTCGCCGAAGAGTGGAAACTCCCCGCGATGCTCGCCGCACCGATCAAGTATCATCATTCGGTTGACCAAGTGAGCGACCCAGCACTGAAAAAACTTGCGGAGCTTGTCGGCCTTGCCGGGCGATGTGCCGACGTGTTCGTCGATACCGATCCCGCGCCCGCGATCGTCAACGTGCGGCAGATTGCCGAGAGGACGTTCGGTCTCACCGAAGCCGACTGCGATGCCATACTGGCTGACGTCGGCAAGCGCACAAAGGAAATGGCCGGACTGTTTGAGATCAACATCGGCACCGCAGTGGCTTACGACACGATTCTTAAGAAGGCCAACGAGGCGCTGGTGCAAATCTCGCTGCAAGGCCACATGCAAGCCAGCCAGTTGCAGCAGCAGAATGAGCAGTTGCAGGAACGCGTCGTCACCGATGCACTCACCCGGCTGGCTAATCGCGCCCGGTTTGATGAATTCCTGGCCGAAAAGTTTGCCGCGGCGACCGCCTCGGGCAAGCCTCTGGCGCTGATCATGATCGACATCGACAAGTTCAAATCAGTCAACGATAAGCATGGTCATCCCGCGGGCGACGCGGTGATTCAGGCTGTCGCGCGGCTGGTGAAGGTGGCGTCTCGCGCGACCGACCTTGCGGCACGCTACGGCGGTGAGGAAATGGCGATCATTCTCCCCGACACGACGCGCCAGCACGCCGCCAACGTCGCTGAGACCGTCCGGCGGGCGCTTGCGGCGAAGCCGATCAAGACGCCGTCTGCGCAGCTTCCCATCACGGCCAGCTTCGGCGTGGCTTGTGTCGAGCCAGGCGTGCCGATCAAGCTTCCCGCGCACCTCATCAAGGCCGCCGATCTCGCGCTGTATCACGCAAAGAACTCCGGACGCAACAACGTAAAGGTGTTCATGCCGAAGCCCGCGGCGGTCGCGGCGTGATCAGTCAGCGGCCTTGCTGCTTCCGCTGATCGAGATTGCGCATCGTCGGTAGCAGTGGGTCGGCCAGCGCCTGCTCCCACGATTCGACAATGAGCACAGCAGGGCCTTGCAGCGGTTGCAATTGGTGCGATTCAAAGATGAGCATGCCGCCAAGGTCTGCAATCGCTGGCTGCAACTGCAACGCGCGCCAGTTCCTCAGCATGCAATACTCGCCGCGGTGTCGTCTCGGCAGCCCTGTTAGAAACTGTCGGCCGACCGCCACATACCGGGTCCGCGCGACGTTGCGCAACTCAAGAGCGCGCAAGTCATAAGCTTCGGCCCACGTCGGTGCCGAGGTCATAACGGCGATCCTATCGCGAACTCCAATTGGCTGCTCCGCAAGCCACTCCCGCAGAGCGACCAAGTCTTGCCCCCAATCCGACTCGGGAACATCAAACTGCAAACCCCTTGCTGCGATGTTGTAGAAGCTGTGATACCGCGGGGCGGACACAACGGACTCTACTGCGGAAGTGATGGCCGCCAAGGCGAAAAACGATCGTGCCACCCGCATGCCTGCGACGCTCGCGCAGCCGCCCGACGTCCGCCCAAGCAAGACAAACGCGATTGGGTATGCGTACAGCAAATACCGCGGCCCGCCGATGTTGATGTCGGTCAGCAGCAACATCCCGCCGACCAGAATCGCCCCGGCGCTGGCCCAGCACCACTCAAGCCGGCTCGGACCGCGCCATAACAGCGACAGCACGCCAACGCTCGCCAGTGCCAACTCTCCGATCGTTGCCTTGCAGAAGACATGCAGCGGAAAATAGCGCCAGTCGCTTCCGAAATACCCTTCGCCAAAGAGTGAGTTGTAGTAGGTCGATTCTGCCTCCCACTTCTGAACATCAAATCCCTCGACCAGATATCGCGGAAACGGCATCGGAAACTCAGCAGGCAGAATCTGCTGAACGCGCTGCATCGTCGATGAAACCGGCTCGAATGACCTGTTCGGCTCGAACATCAGACGAAACCCGAAAGCCCCGCAAAGCGCGATGTAACTCAAGATCGAAGCCAGAAGCAACCCGGTGACCGACTCCATCAATCGGCTGCGCCATGACTTTGCACCCCGCGGAAGGATCGTGGAGAGCGCAACCAATGCTGGAAAGATGAGCACCGCATTGAACTTCACCAAGTGCACCGCCGCGACTGCCATCGCTGCGAGGAGGCAGCGCCCGGGGGTTGGGCCGCGGAGAAACGCGATCCACGCCGCGACAGCCAGCATCATTCCCACAGCAAGCGGCATATCGGTACCGAAGGTGCTTCCCGAAGCGAGAATTGTCGGCGAGAACGCCCAGACAGCCATCGCAGTTAACCCACCCGCTGCGCCATACAACCGCCTCGCGACTTGCCACACGAGAATCGCCCCAAGGAGCGAGATCGGCAACACTGTCATTCGCGCCGCAATCACAATGCCATGCAGTCGATCAAGATTGGCTGCCTGAAAGAGATCATAGTATGCCCAGGCGCGCGTTCCCGCCGCCAGGCTAAGCATTGGACGGGCGACCGGCACCTCCACTTCACAAAGCATGTACGCAGGAAGTACGCCCGCCATGCGCATCAGCGGCGGACTTAAGTTATAGATACTGAACTCCCCATATCGCAGGTATGCCATCCCCGCGGCGACATGCGCGCCTTCGTCGTAGCAGATGCTCTTGGCGGTCGCACAATGAATCAGCAGGCCAAGATGCGCAGCCAGAAGCATCACCACCGCCAAGGCTTCCATGCCAAGCCTCTTGCGCGGCTCGTTTGCCGGTGCGTTCATGGCGCAGGACACCTCGGTGCGCGCCCTTCCAGCACTGCCATCACATCGCGCACGACCCAGCTCATGTTCTCAATCGCTGTAAACGTGCGCGCTGCCAGGTGCGGTGTTAGCAAAACGTTTTCGAACCCCAGCAGCGGGAAATCGCCTACCGGTGGCTCAGGTGAAAACACATCCAGAGCCGCGCCGCCTAGCCTGCCATCGCGAATCGCCGAGGACACCGCGGCGGCATCGAGCACTTCACCGCGCGCGGTGTTGATTAGGATCGCACCAGACCTCATCTGCGCTATTTCCGCAGCGCCCACCAGCCCACGGTTTTCCTTGCGCCCGTCCACGTGAATACTCACGATGTCGGCCTGAGCAAACAGTTGCTCAAAAGTCACCGCTGTCGCAGGAAAGCTTACCTCCGGCGACACGTCGAGCAGGTCGTGATAGATCACGCGCATGTCATACCCATTCGCAGCGATCTTACCGACGCGCCGCCCAACTCTTCCCATGCCCAGTATACCAATGGTCAGCTCATCAAACTGTCGCCCTCGGACTGTATCGCGGATGCGCTTGAACTCTGCCGGCGGATGGACCGCATTGCGCATCAAGCACCACGGTCTGAGTAGTTGTGCGATGTATCCAAAGACAAAATCACCGACGGCGTGGGTATTGGCATCAGGCGTGTACACCACCGCAACCCCCCGCCGACGACATGCGGCCACGTCGATGTTCTCCAGCCCCACGCCGCCACGACCAACCACCCCCAAGTGTGGTGCCCGCTGCAATAGCGCGTCGTCCACTTTTGTGTAAGTCCGGACGACCATCCCCCGCGCGACCGCGATCGCTTCGGCAAACGCGGCATCACCCACCCCCGCTTCGATGACGCGAGCCCTCGCCTTAAGCCACGCCAGCGGCGCGGCGTCCGAGCCTTCGGTTACAAGAACGATCGGAGGCGACTCGTGAGACATGAACGTTGTTGTACCCGAACGTTGGCGCTGCCAACATGCTCTTCAGAAATCGAAGTTTTTCTGAAGCGCCCTCAGCGCGCTTGTGTTCAGGAAGATGACAAGCGAAGATTTTAGCATGACCGCAAAGCCAAACGCGATACTGCTGCTTGTCATCACCGCTGTTACCATCGTTGTTTCCGGGGCGCGCGCTGATGTCGCGCTGCCCAATCTTTTTTCCGATCATATGGTGCTTCAGCGTGAGGCGACGATCCCAGTCTGGGGCACCGCCGACGCGGGTGAACAGGTCGCGGTGACCATCGCGAATCAGTCACGGCTAACGGTCGCCGACGCAAAGGGACGATGGCGGGTCGACTTCGATCCGATCCACTCCGAGCGACCGCTGGTGTTGACCGTGAAAGGAAAGACCACGCTCACCGTGAACGATATTCGCATGGGTGAAGTGTGGGTCTGCTCGGGACAGTCCAACATGGAATGGCCCATCTCCCGCTCGCTCAACGCCGAAGCAGAGGCTGCCGGCGCCAATTGGCCTGATATCCGGTTTTTTAATGTCAGCCCGAAGAAGAAGCCCGCGCGCGAGCCGGCGCGCGACGTTGATGCACAGTGGACGATCTGCACGCCGGAGAGCGCCAATGGCTTTAGTGCGGTAGGCTACTTCTTTGGCCGGCATCTGCATCAGAAGCTTGATGGTGTGCCCATCGGTCTGATCAATGTCAGTTGGGGCGGCATGCCGGCAGAGGCGTTCACAGACATGGAAACGCTGCGCAGCGATCCCGCGTTCAACGACATTCTCACCCGGTTCAACAACGCCGTTACGATCTACCCGCAGGCTCTTGCTGCCTATGAGGAGAAACTGGCCGAGTGGGAGCGCGCAAAGAAGGAAGCCGAAGCGAAAGGCGAAAAGGTTCCCAATCGCCCGGGAGCGCCCTACGGCCCCGATTCACCCAACGGCCCTGCGGCGCTGTGGAACGGGATGGTTCACCCGATCACGCCGTTCGCCATCCGCGGGGCGATTTGGTACCAGGGTGAGTCGAATGCGGGAGACCCGCTTCGAGCCGCACAGTATCGCAAGCTGCTCCCCGCGATGATCACCGGCTGGCGACGCGCGTGGGGACAAGGCGATTTCCCGTTTTTGATTGTGCAACTGGCCAACTATCGCGCGCCGGCGAGCCAACCCGCCGAGCCGGAAAGCGCCTGGGCGCTGCTCCGCGAAGCGCAGACGCTCACCGCCGCCGAGATGAAGCGAGTCGGCCAGGCGGTGACGATCGACATCGGCGAAGCCAATGACATTCACCCGAAGAACAAGCAGGATGTAGGCCTGCGCCTTGGCCTGGCCGCAGAGAAAATCGCCTACGGCCGTGATGTGATTTTCAGCGGGCCGGCGCTCGATTCAATGAAGGTTGATGGCGACGCCGCGGTGCTGACTTTCCAACACATTGGCAGCGGTCTCATGAGCAAAACCGAGCGACTCGAAGGCTTCGCCATCCGCGGAGAGGACGGGGTGTGGCACCCCGGCGAGGCCACCATCGACGGCGAGACAGTTATCGTCCGCAGCGAACACGTCGCCAAGCCGCACGCGATCCGATACGCCTGGGCCAACAACCCGCCCGCAAGCCTCTACAACAACGAAGGCCTGCCGGCGGTGCCGTTTCGGACGGATGGGGAGTGATTCTGGTGAGAAAGTCCTCAGGGGGGCAATGCTGACCCGGGGAAAGAACGATTCAGGGTGCGACGATATGGCTCTAAATGGCTCTAAGGCCATGTCGTGCTCTTCGGTTTCCCGAAGCGATTTCGTCACCCCACACTACCTGGCCGGAGAGCCAGGTTGCGGCATCCGGGAAACACACAATAAACTACACAAGCAGACTTATGGTTGCACGACACGTCATCGCCGCCTTGTCGTGGCACTCACCAGTCACCTCAGTTAAATCGTATCGCGCGCGACGCCTCTCGCGCGCTGACCACTTTCGCGCTGCCGTCGCAAAACAGCATGTTGATGGCGACAATGTTCGGCGAATTTGCCCGCTTCAGTTTTCCGTGGCGGTTGTAGTCTGGCGTGAAGACGTTTGCATCTGGCACCGCAGGCATGGGCGCAGTCGCGGGTGTCCACCACGGCCAGTTTGCCGAAACCGACGTGTTAACGTGAATGCTGTCGTAGACCAACGCTCGCTCTGTCGGGCGCGACCATTGTGTCTGCTTAAAATACCATCCATTTAACTGAGTCTCGGTTCCGGACAAAAAGCGGACCGCCCAGTTGGTGTAAGGCTTTGTCTTCGACGCGGGTGATGACGGCGCCAAAACCGGGTCTGGTGTGAAGGTGTAGATGTTCATGGAGAAGCCGTTATGAAAATCACTGTTGAACGTCGGATTTCCGGCGACCCACCCCACGCGCGCCCAAGACGGGCATCCCCACAACACGTTGTTGCCGTCTTTGATCGTCCCGTGTTCTGCCGCGTTCACACCCTCGTTGTTTAGTCCAAGACCATCCGGGGTCTTCACTACATATCGTGAGATAAAATGCACCCACCGTTTGTCGCGCGCCACGGGTGTACCGCCGATGACGTTGTACTGGTGCGTTGCCATCGGCCAGTAACCTTTGTTATCGCTGGCGTAGAGAAAATACGCTTGACCTATCGACTTGAGATTGGACAAGCACTTGGTCTTGTCCGCCTGCGCTTTAGCACTGCTCAGCGCTGGCAGCAAAATCGAGATCAGCAAGCCAATAATCCCAATCACCACCAACAGCTCCACAAGCGTGAAACCGCGGCTGTTCTTATTGATTCGACTCTCCGACATCAGGCCTCCAGAGCACTCGGCTGAGATCGCCGAATTGTTATTATATTCGTTATAGAATTATACGGCTAATCGCCTTTCGGGCAAGGGAAATCGGGTTGAAAATTCGTTTGCCGGCGCAGCTATGAGTATAGTACGTTCGCCTCGGCACTGATGTTCGGTAAATTTTAATGAGTGTTTCAATGAATCATCCGCGAATTCGCCTGATCGTTGTCGCCGCGGGGATGGTGGGCTTGCTCGCGGGGTGCAGGTCGCGGCCCGCTGCACCCGAGGCTGCCGCGCGGCCGGTGTTGCGGACCGCACCGGCAACCCAACCCGACGCCACCCTCGACGCCATCCGCGACGAAGGGCTGAACCGTTCGCAGGCGATGACCACGCTCGATTACCTTTGCAACGTCATCGGCCCTCGACTCACCGGCTCGCCGGGCGCGCTGCAAGCCAACCAATGGACGCGCGACAAGCTCACCGAGTGGGGGCTGAGCAATGCAACGCTCGAAGAGTGGGGACCCTTCGGCCGGGGGTGGACACTCCAGCGGTTCTCGATGCAGGTGGTTGAGCCGAACACCATCATCATCAACGCGCTGCCCAAGGCATGGTCGCCGGGGCTGGATGCGCCAATCGCAGCCGAGATTGTGCATGTGGACGCCAAGACTGAAGCTGAACTCGAGCCGTTCAAGGGAACGCTCAAGGGAAAAATCGTACTCCTCGGCAGCACTCGCGACGTCGAGGCGCGCTTCGAGCCACTTGCCACCCGGCTGAGCGAGGCCGAGCTGAACGAGCTGGCCACCGCCGAACCGGGAAGTAATGGCATGTCGCTCACACTCGGCCAGCCTCAACCACGGACGATGACCCGGTCGGAGCGGCAGGCGCAGCTGGCCGAGTCGGGCGCGCTGGGAGAACGGCTCATGCGCCGGCGAGAGCGATCGGCCGGCGCGCGCCCCCCCGCCGACCCCGCCACTTCGCCCGCAACGCGCCCGGGTCGTGGCCGCGGCGATCCATTTTCTTCGCGCGCACTCCAATTCGCTCATGACGAAGGTGCAATTCTGGTCGCCACGCCCAGCAGTCGGGGCGATGGTGGGACATTTTTTGTGCAAGGGGCTTCCATCCCCGGCGAGACAACGCCACAGCGTTCGACGACACAGCAATCGACGACACAGCTTACGGCGACACAGGCATCGACAACTTCGGCACCAGCGACCGCATCGGCCCCGCCCACAACCCTGCCCGCGCGGCCGCGCGTGTGGGAGAAGAGCGCCCCACCCATTCCGCCGCAGGTGGGAATGGCAATCGAAGACTACAACCGGCTGGCCCGCATGATCAAGCTCGGCATCACGCCAAGGGCCGAGGTCGATTTGCGCGTGCAGTTTCACGAAGAGACCGAGATGGCGTTTAACACCATCGCCGAGATTCCCGGAACCGATTTGAAAGACGAAATCGTGATGGTCGGCGGGCACCTCGATTCCTGGCACGGCGGGACGGGCGCGACCGACAACGCGATCGGTGCCGTGGCCGCAATGGAGGCCGTGCGCATCATCAAGGCCCTCGACCTCAAGCCGCGGCGCACCATTCGCGTGGCCCTCTGGACCGGTGAAGAGCAAGGCCTCTACGGCTCGGCGGCGTATGTGAAGAAGCATTTTGCCTCCGACCCCGATGCCGAGACGCGACGCGATTATCAGCGCGCCCAGCGCATGATTGAGCGAGGCGAAATCGTCGATGCGGCGCAAATCGGCGCGCCCACAACCGTTCCAACAACCCGACGGCTCGACAAGCTGCCCGATTACGAAAAGCTAAGCGCGTACTACAATCTCGACAACGGCACCGGGAAAATCCGCGGCATTCATGCCCAGGCCAACGCTGCCGCCGTACCGTTGTTTCGGGAATGGCTGGCCTATGTCGATGATCTCGGAGCCGACACCGTAACGCTCAGCAACACCGGCTCCACCGACCACATGAGCTTCGACGCGGTTGGCCTGCCCGGGTTTCAGTTCATACAAGATCAGATCGAGTACAGCAGCCGCACGCATCACAGCAACATGGATGTCTACGATCGCCTCCAGCCCGCCGACGTGAAGCAGGCTGCCACGGTCATGGCGATCTTCCTCTGGCGGACGGCCAACATGGACGAACGCCTGCCGCGGAAGACGCTGAATGATTGAGGAAAAAAAGTCATCCCGAGTGTACTCACGAGGGATCTAATCGTCGCGGACGTTTCGTTCGCCAGATGGTCCGGCGAAATGATCTGCCTCGACGCACAGATCCCTCGCGAGTACGCTTCGGGATGACAATGCTTGCGACGCATAGGAAAGAAAACCTTGCGTCGCAAGCGATAACTAGTCAATACCGCCAGTAATCAATACCGATAATGATTCGGCTTGTACGGCCCTTCAATCGGCACGCCGATGTACTTTGCCTGCTCTTGCGTGAGCTTCGTCAGCTTCACACCAAGCTTATCGAGGTGCAGCCGCGCCACCTTTTCATCCAGGTGTTTCGGCAGCACATAAACCGCCTTGTCATACTTCTTGGAATTCGTTGCAAGCTCGATCTGGGCGATCGTCTGATTGGTAAACGACGCGCTCATCACAAAGCTCGGGTGGCCGGTGGCGCAGCCGAGGTTCATCAGCCGGCCTTCAGCCAGGATCAGCACGCTCTTGCCTGTGTCCTTGAAGGTGTACATGTCGTACTGCGGCTTGATGTTGGTGCGCTTCACCTTGCCGGCTTCTTCGAGGGCTTCCAAGCCGGCCATGTCCACTTCATTGTCAAAGTGGCCGATGTTGGCTACGACTGCTTTGTCTTTCATCTTCGCCATATGCTCGGCGGTGACGATCTTGAAGTTGCCGGTGGTGGTTACAAAAATGTCGGCGTAATCCAGAGTGTCTTCGAGCGTAAGAATCTGATACCCTTCCATCGCCGCCTGCAGCGCG
>DDRH01000007.1:47900-67649 GCA_002343075.1 Phycisphaerales bacterium UBA2421
GCAGATCGGGTCGATCTCGGTCACAATCACCCGGGCGCCCTGACCCTTGAGTGATTGGCAGCACCCCTTGCCCACATCGCCGTAGCCGCACACCACCGCAACCTTGCCGCTGAGCATGACATCGGTCGCGCGGAAGAGGCCGTCGATGAGCGAATGTCTACAACCGTAGAGATTATCAAACTTGCTCTTCGTGCAACTGTCATTCACATTGATCGCCGGGAAGAGCAGTTTGCCTTCCTTCTGCATCTCATACAACCGATGCACGCCGGTTGTGGTTTCCTCGCTCACGCCCTTGCAGAGCTTGCCGGCGTTGGTCCAGCGGTCGGGCTGATCTTTGAGCGTCTTGGCGAGCAACTGCAGGATGACCTTGTATTCCTTGTTGTCGGTCGTATCGGTGCCCGGCACTTTGCCCGCGGCTTCAAACTCGGTGCCCTTGTGAATCAGCAGCGTGACGTCCCCACCGTCGTCGACGATCTGATCCGGGCCTTTGCCGTTGCCGAAGTCGAGCGCGCGCTCGGTGCACCACCAATACTCTTCCAGCGATTCGCCCTTCCACGCAAACACCGGCACGCCCGCCGGCGCATCAACGGTGCCCTTCGGCCCAACAACCACCGCAGCGGCGGCGTGATCCTGCGTGCTGAAGATGTTGCATGAGCACCACCGCACGTTCGCGCCCAACACCGTCAGTGTCTCGATCAACACCGCGGTCTGAATGGTCATGTGCAAACTGCCGACGATATCGAGGCCCTTCAGAGGCTTGGTCGCGCCAAACTCCTCGCGGCAGGCCATCAGCCCGGGCATTTCCTGTTCGGCGAGCATGATTTCCTTGCGGCCCCACTCGGCGAGCGAGAGATCGGCCACCTTAAACTCCAACCCGCTCTTGGCCTTCGACGACTTCGGCATTTCAGCGACTGCGGACGACATAATAAGCTCCATCATTGCGACTCACCGGACCCGCTACGATCCCGCCACGGGACCAGCCGCAATCCATCCGTTTATCCGGATATATTGTTGGATGACCCGCGCCTAAAGTCAAGCCACCCACCACCCATGCCTTCTTTGCCTCGCGTCGCCTGCACCAAAATAAGTACAATCTGGTATTTTCAAAAATCGGGCATTCCCGGGCATTTCAGGGCACGCAGGCCAAGCGCACACCGTCCTCCTCCATTCATCATTCATAATTCATCATTCATCCTTTCCTTACTCCCCCCCCCGCGCTGCGCCAGCGGTGAGCGGAAAGCGCAGCGCCGAGCATTTTTTTTCGGGTGCCACGATATGGCTCTCAGGCCATGTCGTGCTCGCCGGTTTCACGAGGCACTCTCGGCACCCGACACTACTTGGCCTGAGAGCCAAGTAGCGGCACCCGGAAACCGCAAAGCCGAGTGCCCCGACTTGGCGTAATCGACTTGGGGGGCCGCAATTGATCGCGGGCGCTACGGCGGCGTGCTTGCTGGCTGATTACGCCTCCATGCGCACCCGCGTCGCCCCCACCGCTGCGGCCAGCCGGGCGGTGGATTCATCCAAAAGTCGGCGGCGGGTGCGAGCGTTGCCTGAGTTTGGTTCCCACCAGACCTTCTTGATTTCCAGCACGCCGGTGTCGCGGTGGAACTTCGGATCGACCCGGCCGACGAGGCGATCGCCGGCCAGTAGTGGCATGACGTAGTAGCCATACACGCGCTTGGGCGCGGGGACGAACGCTTCAAACCGGTAATCGAAGTTGAATAGCCGGTGCAGTCGGGCGCGGTCGCGGATGACCGGGTCGAACGGGCACAGCAGCCGCGCGATCGGCGGGGCTTCGGGAAGGCTCTTCGCCCGCTGCAGAACTTCTGGCAGCGCCACCGCGCGCCGCGGGGGTTCGCCGTTGAGCGATTCGATCTCAACTTCGACAACCCGGCCAGATTGAATCGCTTCAACGACCCATTTTCGGGCTGCCGACGCGCTGATGTGATTCCAGAATTTCCATAGCTCGTTGACGCTCGCGAACCCGAGCCTTTCCAGCGCACTGGTGCACGCCCAATCGACGTGCGCACTCAGCGTCGGCGAGGGTTGGGCGAGAAGGTGCGGGGCAGCGCGCTCGGTGAGGTCGTATATCTTTTGAAATCCTTCGCGGCTGACGATGTAAAGCTCGCCGGCGCGCCACAGGTAATCCAGCGCGAGCTTGGCCGGCATCCAGTTCCACCAGTTGCCAGCGGCACCATTTCGCGTGTGCTCAAAGTCCTTGCTTCGCAGCGGGCCTTCGTTGGCGATGCGATCGCGCACCATTGCTATCACCCGTTCGCCGTCGGCACCCAACTGCGAGCGGTGCCACGACCGCCCCACCGCCCGCGCGAAGCGATGGCGCCAATGCGCGAAAAACTCGGTGGGGATGTAACTCGCATCGTGCGTCCAGTGCTCGAAAAGTTGTTGCTTCGGGCCGGCTAGCGCCTCGAGCGATTTTGGATCAAACCGGGTGATGCGGGACGATAGAGTGAGATGATGCGCCCGCCCGACGGTGCTGATGGTGTCAATCTGCACAAACCCCATCCGCCGGATGAGTTTTGCGAGGGCGCCGGGGCTATGGTTGCCGGGACGGTCGGGGGCATCGGCCAACCCCTGCAACGCCATGACCCACCGCCGGGCCTCGGCGGCGGAGATGCGACGTAATGGTTGCTGACGCGGCATTCGGCGGGGCCGATTGTGGGCGGGCATGGTTTGATATCAATCCCCGTGTTTGGCAGGCACGAGACAGATTTGCCCAGGAATAATCGTAATATCCTGTCATTGCTCAACTTGGGATCGCGCAAAGCTCTCGATCGGGGGGACAAATCGACAGATACCTCCGACATTTGGCTTGTTGGAAGACACGCGGGACGCTAATCTCCAGAAGGCCATGTGCACACGAAAGTCCATTCGACTTACGGTCGTCGTACGATAGGCCGGAACCGCAACCGCTTGGGCAGATCAACCCTGCTACAGGCCCTGCGACCGGCCCACACCAGAGTCGGTACGCGCGGTTTTTAGTTTACTCCTTACAATTACATCTGAACGGATTTAGGTTTTTTTGCCGGTGCTGAATGTGTTTTCACAGCCCGCGGGCAAGGAACCAGGAAGATTGACGAATATGACACTTATGCAAAAACCAGTGCCTCAAGCCAAGCCGACCCCCCGCACATCGGAGGGAACGCAGTTTAAGGGAAGAACCGGAGCACAGATTCTGCACGATATGCTGCTGAACGAACACCAGGTGGAAGTGATGTTCGGCTATCCCGGCGGGGCGATTTTGCCGGTGTTTGACGCGCTCTATAAGTCGCCGGCTAAGTTCATTCTCAACCGCCACGAACAGGCCTGCGGCCACGCCGCCGACGGCTATGCACGGGCCACCGGGAAAGTCGGTGTGTGTGTGGTGACCAGCGGGCCGGGCGCTACCAACACCGTCACCCCGCTCGCAACGGCGCAGCTCGATTCGATCCCCATGATCGTGTTCAGCGGGCAGGTTGCCACGAAGATGATCGGCAACGACGCGTTTCAGGAAGCCGACGTGACCGGCATCACCCGGCCATGTACGAAGTGGAACTATCTCGTCAAAGACATTCGCGAACTGCCTCGCATCATCAATGAGGCGTTTATCATCGCCACCAGCGGGCGCCCGGGGCCAGTGCTGATCGACCTGCCGAAGGACGTCACCAGTATGGTCTGCATGGAAGACCTCGACTCCTCGCCGCGCGAGCATGTGCTCAAGCGCCGCAAGACCAACCTCACCGGCGGGAGCGCCAAGCAGGTGATGGAGGCGGCAGAACTAATCAACCGCAGCGAACGGCCCGTTCTCTACGTCGGCGGGGGTGCCATCACCAGCGGGGCATGGCGGGAAGTGCGGCAGGTGGCCGACAAGGGAAACATCCCCTGTACTACCACGCTCTTGGGCATGGGCGCCTTTGATGAACACGACCCCAAATCGCTCTACATGCTCGGCATGCACGGCAGCGCGTTCGCCAATTTTGCGGTCCAGGAATGCGACTGCCTGATTGCAGTGGGCGCGCGGTTTGACGACCGCGTGACGGGGAACCTCGCCAGTTTTGCGCCAAAAGCCCGCATCATCCATATCGATATCGACCCGACCAGCATCAGCAAGACGGTGGATGTCGATGTACCGGTGGTGGGCGACGCGCGGCACAGCCTGCAGGCCATGCTGCAGCACATCGAACCACGCCCGCGCAAGCAGTGGTTTGAGCAGATCAATGATTGGAAGAAGAAGTATCCATTCAAATACTTCGACGACAGCGAGAAGGCCAAGCCGCAGTATGTGCTGGAAGAGATCAACCGGCAGACGAAGGCCGATGCGATTTTTGCCACCGGGGTGGGCCAGCACCAGATGTGGGCGNNTCGCGCGTCTTCAGATGCGCGGGCAGCGGCACGCCCAGCGGCGGGGGGGGGGGCGCGCCGCGGCGCGCGCGGGGGGCGGCGCCGGGGCGCGCGGGGGGGAGAGAGAGCGGGCGCGGGGCGGGGCCCGGCGCGCGGGGCGCGGGCGGGCGGGGGGGCGGAGGCCCCGCCGCTGCCGGGCGACTTCCAGTACGCCGAGGTGCTGCGCTGGCTGCGCGGGCGCCTCGACGACGACGACATCGTCTGCAACGGCGCCGGCAACTACTCGGTCTGGCTGCACCGCTACTTCCCGATCCGCCGCTTCGGCACGCAGCTGGGCACGACCTCGGGGTCGATGGGCTACGGCCTGCCCGCGGCGCTGGGCGCGCAACTCGGGCGGCCCGATCAGACCGTCATCGATATCGACGGCGACGGCAGCTATCAAATGACCCTCTACGAACTGGCCACGCTCGCCGAGTATGACATTCCGGTGAAGGTTGCGATTCTCAACAATCAGTTCCAGGGCATGATCAAGCAGTGGCAGGATCTGTTCTACGAAAAACGCTACGTGGCGAGCGTGATGAAGAACCCCGACTTCGCAAAAATGGCCGAAGCCTTCGGCGTGCGCGGCATCCGGTGTGAACATAAGTGCGATGTGCCCAAGGCGGTGAAAGAGATGCTGGAACATAAGGGGCCGGTCGTGGTCGATTTCTTTGTCGAACCAAACGAACACGTCTACCCGATGGTGCCGGCGGGCAAGGGCCTGCACGAACAGGTGCTCGGCACGGTAGGAAAGGACGGCGGGCAAATCGAAGAACACCTGCGACAATTCAGCGGCGGGCTGGATGAGGGGACGCTGGCGTAGAATGTCCTAAAATGCACAGTTGTTTGCGGCGGTCGGACGATGACAAAACTTGAAGAAGCGGTGATTGAAGCGGCGAAGCAGCTTCCGAAAAGGCTTCGGCGTAAACTGGCAGATGATTTGCTCAACGGCGAAACACCGCTATCGCCCGAGTGGATGACGGAGATTGACCGCCGACTTGCGGATATCGACTCGGGGAAGTCAAAAAGCTATCCATTTGATGCCGTCATGCGCAAGCTCGACGCTGAACTGGCAAAACGGTCAAAGTCATGAGAGCCTCGATACGGCCAGATGCACTCCAGGAATTGTTTGAGGCGAGCTTCTTTTTGGAGGATGCCAGGGCAGGGTTGGGGCGGGCTTTTCGCGCGGAAATAGACTCGGCGGTGAAGGTGATATTGGAGGCTCCGCGGCGTTGGCCGCAGATTCGACCGGGCATTCATCGATATCGGGTGGGTCGATTTAAGTACTCGATCGTGTACCGGAGTAGTCAAAGCTGACTCGGTTGTGGATATCATTGCAGTCGCCCACCAACATCGCCGACCCAACTATTGGGCAAATCGAACCTGACGTAAGTTTCAGCTTCAAATGCGCGCTTACGCCACCCTGCAAAATGCCTACCCATTCGCAGGCACATAGAACTCATCTGCGTAGTCGGCAACCATGCGCGCCGTGCTGAACTGGTTACACACAGTTCGCATGGATTCCTTCATCATCGCGAGCCACGCCTTGGGCAGACCGGCTTTATCGCGCGCATAAAACCGCGGGATGACTTCGCGTTCCAGCAGGTCGTACAGGCTGCCGGCATCGTATGCATCCTGCTTCTTCTGATCGGCAAACTCTTTGCCGCCGATGGCCCAGCCGTTCTTGCCGTTGTAGGCTTCTGGCCACCAGCCGTCGAGGATGCTTAAGTTGACCCCGCCGTGGAGAGGCGGCTTCATGCCACTGGTGCCGCTGGCTTCCTGCGGGCGAAGGGGGTTGTTGAGCCAGACATCGACACCGCTGGTGAGCATACGGCCGACGTGCATGTCGTAGTCTTCTAGAATGACAACCTTGCCGATGAACTGTTGCGCGTACGCGTGTCGGTAAATCTCCTGCGCAAACTGCTGCCCACCCATGTCCGCAGGATGAGCTTTGCCGGCAAAGACGATTTGCATCGGTCGTTTCTCATCGCCCAGGATTCTCGCTAAACGCTTGGCATTGCTAAAGATAAGAGGAGCGCGCTTGTATGTGGCAAACCGCCTGGCGAAGCCGATGGTGAGGGTGTCGGGGTTAAAGGTCTCATGGGCTGCAGCGAGCATGGAAACATCGCCGTGCGCGCGGGCGATCTGGTCGGCCAGCCGCGTGCGGATGAACTGAATCAGCCGCGATCGCAGCATCCGGCGGGCGGCCCAAAGCTCGGCGTCGGGAATCTTGCCTGCGTTCTTCCACCAGTCGTCCTTCGGGCCTGCGCCGTTCCATTTTGGCTTGAGATACTTGTCGTAGACGGCGCGCATCTCCGGTGCCAGCCAGGTTTCTGAGTGAATGCCGTTGGTAATCGAGCCAATGGGAACTTTTGCGTGTGCGTCGGCGGTAAGGCCGTACATTTTGGTCCACATGCGCCGGCTTGTGTCGCCGTGCAGCGCCGCCACGCCGTTGCAGTGGCGGCTGAGCTTGAGCGCCAGCACGGTCATGCAATAGGGTTCGTTCTTGTCCGATTCATCTTCGCGCCCGCTGGCGAGCAATTCCTGGTTGTTGATGCCGAGCGCCTTGGCGTAACTGCCGATGTATTTCAGTGTCAACGTCGCATCAAACCGATCGTTCCCCGCTGGCACGGGTGTGTGGGTGGTGAATACGCTGCTGGCGCGCACCTGGCGGATGGCGGATTTCATGTCGCTGCCCCGTGCGACAAACCGCCGGACGCGCTCGAGTGCCGCAAACGCCGCGTGGCCTTCATTCATATGAAAAACGGTGGCCTTGAGCCCAAGTGCATCGAGCGCCATCGTCCCGCCGACACCCAGCAGCATTTCCTGTCGAATGCGATACTCACGGTCCCCGCCGTAGAGGTGGCGGGTGAGCTTGCGGTCTTCGGCGTGGTTGCCTTCGACATCCGTGTCCATCGAGTAGATCGCGGCACGCCCAATCGTCTGCTTCCAGATCCTGGCCTTCACATCGCGCGAGCCAATCCGCAGCTTGATCGATTTCCCCGTATCGGTGATCGGCAGGTCGGCAAAATCCAGCTCGGGGTAGATGACGCGCGTCGAACCATCCGTGGCGAATTCCTGCGTGTAGTAACCCGCGCGATACAGCAATCCGATGCCCACGAGCGGCAAGCCGAGATCGCTCGCGCTCTTGATGTGGTCGCCGGCAAGCACACCAAGACCGCCGGAATATTGTTGCAACGATTCATGAATCGCATATTCGGCACAAAAATACGCGACGAGCATCCCCCTGGTCTTCTTGCCATATGTACGATCAAACCAGGTCTTGCTGCTGAGGTAAGCCGCCAGTGATTTCTCGACGCGATCGAGATGTGCCGCGAACGCCGGATCGCGGCCGATCCAGCCGCGCCGCTCGGGCGAGAGCAGCCGCAGCGTGCGCAGCGGGCCGCGGCGCGTCGCCACCCACAACGGCGGGTCCATCGACTCAAACAACGCCTGCGCGTCGGGGTTCCAGCTCCACCACAGATTCCGCGCGAGAGATGCTACGCGATCAAAAACGCTTGCTTTGTTTTTCGCCATTACCAACCCTGATTCTGAACCCAAAGCTATGAAGAGCGAGAAAGCTCGTACAGTCTTTCACTGCTTTGTGTTCTTAATGCCCTTCGTGATTCATCACTGGACCCGTTCAAAGTCCTCACACATCGTCCGCAACATTGCGGCGTGTTCTTTCTTCAGCGCGCCGGGCTTCATGCGCCATTCCCAGTTATCGACTACCGTCCCGGGGACGTTCATTCTCGCCTCTCCGCCCAACCCAAGAATGTCCTGCACGGGAAAGATCGCGGTGTGCGCGCGGCTGGCCATGACGGTGCGAATCAGGTCCCAGTGCATGTTCGTGCCGTCGCCATTGGTATTGGCATATCGCTGCATGAGGGCAAACTCGGCCCGCGCCTTGCGGCTGCGCCGCCCCGCCGTCTCGACCTTATCGAAATAGCCTCGAATCGTGTCGTTGTCGTGCGTGCCGGTATAAAAAACACTCGCCGCCGACTGATTGTGGGGCATATGATCGCAACCCCCGCCAAAGCCGAACTGCAACACTTTCATGCTCGGGAAGCCAAACTCGTCGCGAAGCCTGCTCGCGCCCACCGTCACGGCACCGAGATCTTCGGCAATAATCGGGGGCTGGCCCAGTCGCTTGCGGACGGCGGTGAACAACTCACGGCCTGGGGTCTTCACCCATTTGCCCACGCGAGCGGTTAGCTGGTCGGCTGGAATCTGCCAGGTGCGGTAAAAGCCCAGAAAGTGATCGATTCGCACGCCATCAAAGAGGCGCAGCGTTTCGGCGAACCGCTTTACCCACCAGGCAAAGCCTTCCTGCTGATGCCGGCGCCAGTCATAGTGAGGATGCCCCCACCGCTGCCCGTCTGCGTTAAAAAAATCGGGCGGGCAGCCACTGACCACTCTGGGTGCGCCCTCGCGATCGAGTACGAACAAGTCGCGCCGCGCCCAGACATCGGCTGAGTCGTAAGCAATGAAAATCGGAATGTCTCCGATCAGCCCGACGCCTTTTTTATTGGCGTACGCCTTTAACGCCGACCACTGCTTATCAAAAATGTACTGCTGAAACTGATGAAATCGCACCTCGTCTGCCAACACCCGCCGGGCATCGGCCAGCGCCGAAGGTTCGTGAAGCCGAAGATCGCGGGCCCAGAGGTTCCACGGCTTCCCGCCGTGCGCTTCCTGCAGGGCACTGAAAAGGGCAAAATCATCCAGCCAACCAGAATGCTTGCGGATGAACCGGTTCAGTGCTGCGTTTGCACCCGATTTGTACTTAAACCGCTCGTAAGCAACCCGCAGCCGTTCGGCACGATAGGGCACAACCGCCTGGAAGATCAGTTTTGCATCGCGGAAAGCAGTCGAAGGGAGCAACTCGCTTTTTCGGAGAAGCCCCTCTTTGACCAACTGATCGAGACTGATTAACCACGGACTGCCCGCGAAAGTGCTGTTGCAGGAGTAAGGAGAAAAGCCATCGCCCGGGGGGTTGACCGGCAGCATCTGCCACCACCGCTGACCCGCGGCGCTGAGGAAATCGACGAAATCGTAAGCCGCCCGCCCCAAATCGCCGCTGCCGTGGCGGCCGGGGAGCGAGGTAATGTGCATCAGCACGCCGCACGACCGGCGGTTGAAGGTAAATGGCTGCTTGACGGCTTTCATGAATCATCCCGCGGCACTCGGCCACGATCGGCGGTGCAGTATGCGGTTCTGGCTTGTGACGTCAATCGGAGACAAACACCGATGTTGGGAGTCACTGACTTGCACTTCCGGTTCAAGTCGTCTTTGTGGTGCGCGGTGTTGCGATTTCTCCAAGGCACGGGCTGGATTGAAGCCATGTTGTGGCATTCGGCGCACAAACCGCTCACAAGTGCATCAGGGATGACCTCTCGAAGTCTTGCAAAATGCACTTACCACTTGTACGGGCTGACTCGAACTTTCTTCAGGTCATCCTGCAGCATCGTTTCGGCATGACCATCGGCGAAGGCCACATTCAGCTTGCCGTTGCGCCAACTGTTTCCCACCCGCTTGCCGCCGTGGCGGTCGAAGGGGAGACGCTTGGTGCGGTTGACATACTCCATGGTCCCCTGCACGTCATCGGTGATTGCCGCCGCGCCCGGAATTCGCGGTGGGCTCAGATCGAAATCGTCGGTTGAAAATGCCAACTCATCAGACATGCGCATGAGCTTGTTGGATGTTGGATTACCAACAACCTGCGCAACATCCTGCATCGGTCTAACACCCATATCAGCAAACAGCGCGGTTTCGGCAGCCCGATTGACCTTGTTCAGCCGCGCGCCCAGCGGAATCGTCGCGGGCCGGCCGGGGCCTTGGTACACGCCGAGAACGGTATTGTAGTTGTAGTAGCCCTGCCCGTTGCCGGGATCGATGCCGCACGCAATGTCGGCGTTGATGCCATAGCTCGCCGGAACATAGTCGGCGGTGTTTGAAAGGCCGATGTTTACCGTGATTCGATAACCCGGCTTGGTGTCCTCCTGGAAGGAATCACTCGGGCACTTGTAAACGTCACGCTTTCCGGGGGAATCCTTAAAAATCTTATCAATGCTGGTCTTGTCGCCAAGATAGGGGAGTAACGCCGAAGCCCAGTCGAGCGGCACCAGATTGTTCCCACCGTCGCGGTACCAGATGAACTTGGACTTTGATGGATCGAGGATGGTCGCGCGCTCTTTCTCGCCCACCAACTGAATAAAGCCGTTGCGTTCGGTCGCCTGCACCCTTGCCGCGGTGGCGAGCTGGCGCAGGTTGGAGAGGCACTTTACGGTGTTGGCAGCACCCTTTGCGCGCCCGAGTGCGGGCAGCAGGATGCTGATCAACAGCGCGATAATGCCAATGACGACAAGGAGTTCGACGAGTGTGAATGCCGCCCGACGGTGGGTCATGGGTGCACCTAAAATGGTTTGAACCAGTGACATTTCATCGGGAGAAGCGTCCGCTGGCGCTTCGAGGAACAGGCCCGACGAAGATTGCTTAACCGGTTAACTATCCGCCTTTTGAATTCTATCGCTCAGCCCGGCTAAATCAACTTAAATCGCCGGAGTGAACTTTGCATAATGTCAACGCCCGTTGAACCGTTCAACCGGGCTTTCATTCTGGGGTTGCGGGCCGGTTTCGACACCGGCGCCCGCGCCGAAGCAATCCAACCGCCGCCGCGCCGAGTGCCGCGCCGAAGGAAGGCTCGGGCACAGCGCTCCGCGGAAGATCGCCGGTCGATACGAAGCCGAAGTTGCTTGCCAGCACGGTGAAATCATTGAGATTCACCACGCCATCGCCCGTAAAATCACCACTGGCCCAACCGCCGGCGCTGCCAAACCCGGCGGCGAGAGCGGTAAAGTCGTCTAGATTGATGCTGCGATCGAGATTGGCGTCGCCGTACTCGGTCAGGAAGATGTTTCGGAGAAGTAAATCGACATCGGCAACCGTGACCATGTTATCGACGTTCAAATCGGCGCGCCAGATATTGCTGGTCGAGCCGAGTTGGCTGAAGAGCGAATCGATGTCGGCGGCATCGCCGGGGCTGCTGAGCGGTGAATTGTTGATATTCCCGCGACGCAACTCCGCGGCGCGGGCCTCGTTCAAGACCGCAGCGGGTGCCCCTGCGGCGACGAGTACGGCACGGATTGCAAGCAAGTCACGCGTATCGAGCAGGCCGTTGCCGTCGATATCGGCTGGCGCGCCCGGCAGGCCGAAGGTGTGGTTGGTCACGCCGCCGGAGTTGGGATAAGTAAGAAACTCGATGCCCTGCGGCCCATTGATGTCCGCGGTGGTGTATGAGTTGCTTCCGTCCAGATCACCCAGGCCCAGGCCACGACCCGGAATGAGCAGAAAAATCCCCGGGGTTCGCTTCACACCGACATTGCCAGTCTCTTCAAACGCCACCGAGGTCACGACCTGATTGCCGCTGCGCAGTTGCGTTGAGCCGAATGTGAGCGCGAACAAATCGCGATCAATCCTGGCGGTCAGCCCGACATTGACGTTTGCCTGCGCGATTGCAGCCGCCTCGGTCTGGTTGCCGGGGAAATTGAGCAATATGTGAACGCGGTTGGCGGTGCCGTCGGTGGATTGCTGGCGAAACTGGTACTGCGAAGCCGATGTCTGCACGATTGAATTGTGATCGGCAATTGGCGCAAGGCGATCGACATAGATTGCCTGCCGGAAATCTTCAAACACGGCCGGCCCGCCGTCGCTGCGCTGGCGGAAGGCGCGCACCGTGATGTAGTTGTAGCCCTCGGGCAGCAGCGTGGTATCGATCGACTGGCTATAGGTGCCCGCCCCACTCAGCGCAGGATTGGAGTTATAGCCCGGCTGCCGCTGGGTGACGAACTGCTCGAAACCGTAGACCACGCCGGTGAGCGGGTCGTCGGCCAGATCGACCCCGCCGTTGCCATTCAGGTTCAGCCCGGCGTTAAACTTAAACAGCGCGTTATCCCCGTCGGCGGGAGTATCGCGCGAACCATCGGGCAGCGTGACAGGCAAAGTGTTGAGCGTAATCGAGAATGCGTTTGCGGTGATGACTGGGAGCGCAGTCAGTCGATTGGTGGCGTTATTGCCCGCAGTGGGGGTAGCCGGGTTGAGCGTCGCCGCGATGTTGCTGATCGAGAGCGTGCCGGTCGGCTTGGCCAGGCCGTAAATGGCATAGCCGTTGTCGGTGAGCGTGCCCTGTGCCGTGGCATTTCCGGCGACAGAGAAAGTGCCCCTGCCCAGCGCGTCGATCGTGACAACGTCGGGCAGCGCGCCGGTGGTATCGATCGCGGGGTTGGTCGCGTTGCCGGTGAGATCAATGAGCTTGGTGCCCGGCGCAAATCCGGTTTGAATGACGCGCGTCTGCACGGGTGAATCGCCCCGGTTGTTGAGCACGACCAGCGCGCTGCGGTCGCGCTCGTAGGCCATCACTTCCTTTTCCAGGAGCCGGGTGGTGTAGTTGCCCCGGCCGTGGGTGTTGCGGATCTCAACCAGGTCGGTAATGCGGCTGCCGTGGAAGCCGCCGAGCGCGCTCAGTTCGCCGTCCTTGGGAAAAGTGCGCCCGTTGCCGAACTCTTTGGCATTAAAGTAGACCAGCGCATTGCCCGGCCGCATGAGCATGTATGCATGAGCAACCCGCTTGAGCGCCGTCACACCGTCTTCGTCGTGGCTTTCGGCAAATGCCACGCCCTGTGTGCCATTTTCAAGGCCGTCGTCCTGCACATCTTGCGATCGACCGACGACGTTGCGCCAATCATTCTGCAGACCGTTGGCGGTGAGATTGTCGCGCATGGCGAAAAACAATGGAAAATCGAGCGCGTCACGGTTGCCGCCGATGGTGGTGCCGCTCACGGTATTGGCATTTTTCTTGATGTACTGCTGAACCGCGCCGCGGTTGCCGTCGAACATTTCGCTGAAGCTGAACACGTGCTGTTGCTGACCGTTGAGCAGCGGCGTCTTGATCGACTTCCAGACCTGCCGATCCAGCTCATTAAGCACGGCGGGAGGGAAATGCTTCACTGCATCGAGGCGAAAGCCGTCAAAGCCTACTTCCTGCACCATCCAGCGCGCGTGGCGCATGAGATAATTTTGTCCATTTTCCATCACCGGATCGCCGGCGGCGGGGTTGGCGGTGTTGAAATCGTAGACCGTGACATTGCTGCCGGTGGTCGGGTCAAAGTAGGTCGTGCCGCCCAGCGCCTGATCGGGGTAAAAGCGGCGATTGGATTCATTGGCGATATTGGCCGTGCGGCCATTGAACGTACTCGTCCCCGCGGGCAGGTTGCCGGCAAAACCCGGGACGGGGTTGCGGATGTACTGGTAATTCTTCTCCTGCGCAATATCGATCAAGCCGGAGATTCGCTCCAGAAAAGGATCGGAGCCGGTGTAATTCTGCTGATGAAAATCGCCGTCGATGTCGTCGCCGCGGGTGATGGCGAAGCCGGGATATCCACCTGAAGCGGTAAAGCCGGGATTGAATCTTGTGGCGAAGCCGTTGTGGTTGAGGATGAGATCGCTGTAAATGCGCCCGCCCCACCGATGGGTCTCGGCGACCATTGCCTTGATCGACCGCTCGGTGCCGTAGAGCGTGCTGTTACCGGTGGCCCCGAGATCGAACCGGTCGTAGACATCGTAGCCAACACTCGTGTTTCCGCTTTCGGCGCGGCTCGGGGGGGGTGTCCACAACGAGCCATAACCAGACATAAACACATCCGGGCTGCGGCGCTCGATGGTCTGCCAGGTGCCTTCAAACCACTGCAACATCGCAGGTTGTGAGGCATTTTGCGCGTGAGCAAATGAAGCCGTCGAAACAGCAGCAAGGAGGATGTTGTGAATTTTGCGGGTCATAAGTTGTACGGCAAAACAAGTTGAGACATTCATTTACCCCCGCCGGCTACGTCGGGACGGGAAGAGCATTCAGTTTCTGCGACGGCGAAGCACCAGCCCACCGATCATCAATACGCCGCCGATGCTTGCGGGTTCCGGCACAAACGCGCCACGCAGCGCCGGTGCCGACGGCCCACTGAGGCCGAAGTTGGCCGCGAGCAGGGTGAAGTCATCGAGTGCGACGAAGCCTTGTCCGTCAAAGTTACCCTGTGCCCAGCCGCCGGGCAGGCCGAAATTGGCGGCAAGGGCGGTAAAATCGTCAAGGTTGACCGTGGAATCCAGATTGGCATCGCCAAAACGGGTTCCGAGGATGACACTGAGCATCACATTCAGGTCGCTGGAATCGATTGGCCCGCCGTCGCTGTTGAGGTCGTATTTCCACTGGTAGGGGCCGAAATTGGCGTAGAGGTCGTCAATATCGCCCGCGTTGGCGGGTGAGACGTAGTTGCCGGTAAAATCGCCCCGCCGGCGCACCGCGGCGAGCGCTTCGGTAAACGCCTGGCTCGCCATGACGGAGGCATATCGCCCGGGCAGTGCGAAGAGATCGACGTTGTTCACGCGCCCGTCGCCATTCATATCGCCGGCGGCGTTAAACTGCTGATCCTGCGTGTAAAGCACGTTCTCAAAAGTGGTTACATCGCCGGGCGCGTATCCGCCGTCGAAGTTGGTGTCACCAAGACCCAGGCCGCGCGTGGTGCCGATGAACTGACCAACGAACCGCTGCACTGAGAAATTGCCCGTCGGCTCAAAAGTCACGCTGGTGACGACGTGGTTGCCGCTGCCCACGCCATCAAACCGACGGCCAAACAAATCGGCATCGATCCGATCAGTCTTGTTGCCGTTGTTGACAAGCGCGAGGATCTGCGCGTCGCTGAGCGCCGCGCCCAGATCAAGAAACACATGCACACTGTCGGCGGTGCCGTCGGTGCTCTTGATTCGGATATCGCGCGACTGCGTGCTGGTCTGGTAGGGAAACTGCGCAGTCGAGTCCACCGCGCTCACCGGATCGAGGCGATCGACATAGATGGTCTTTCGGAAGTCTTGGAACACTTCGCTCTCGCTCGCGCCTTGCTTGCGCCACGCGCGCACGGTGACAAAGTGATAGCCCTCGCTCAGGCCAGCAGCATTGATGACCTGCTCATACGTCCCCGCGCCGCCGTTGCCGAAGCCAGGTGTGTTGGTGGTAAGGAATGACTCAAAGCCATACGTCGTTGCATTGCTCGCGGCGCTCGATGGGTTGTCCAGCACGCCGTTACCGTTGACATCCAGCCCTTCATTCAGCCTGATGAGCGCACGATCGCCATCGGCAAATGTGTCGCGAAAGCCGTCTGCGAGGGTGACCGCATTGGTGTTTAGCCGCACTTTGAAAGTGTCGCTGGTGATGACATCGATCGCGTTGATCAGCGCCGTGCCGTTGTTGCTCGGGTTCAGCGCTTCGGCTCCGAACGTCCCCACCGCGGCCCCGGCGGTGGTGGTGACGGCGAGCGCGCCGCGTGGCCGTGGCAAACCGTAGACAACGTACCCTTTGTTTCCATTGGCAAGGTTGTTCCAGGGGATATCGATCGTCACCTGTCCCGAACCATTGACGGCAACGACACGATCAACCAGCCCGCTTGGGTCCTGCCAGTTTCCGGTGACTTCTTCCAGGCGAGTGCCCGGCGCGAACGATGTCTGCATCGTGCGCGTTGCGACACCGGGGTTGTAGCCGATGTTGAGCCCGACCACCGCGCTGCCCTGCCGCTCGAACGCATACACCGCCGACTTTAGCGAGGGGTTGGCGGTGTTATCGATGAATCGCTCGATAAAATCCCCCCGGCCATAGCTGTTGCGCACATCGACCAGCGTGGTGATGATGCTGCCATATTGTCCGCCGAGCGCATCGCCCCGGCCTTGCTTGAGGAAGAAGTTGTTGTTGCCGCTGCGGTTGAATTCATCGCTGCGGTAATAGACATACGCGTTGCCGGGTCGCATGAGAATCCAGGCGTGGGCGACGTTGTCCAACGCGATCGTGTTCCCCGCACCCTGCCCCGGCGGGGTCACACCTTCGTCGTGGTTGTAGACAAAACCGATCCCATTATCGCCATTGTTGGCAATGTTGGGATTGAGCGTGTTATAGACTGCTGCGTTGATCCCCGCCGAGCGAATCTGATACCAGTCATTTTGCAGGCCGTTGCCCGTCATGTTGCGGCCCATCGCCGCCCACATGCTGAAGTCGAGCACTTCGCGATTCGGGTTTACGGTGTCGCCCGGCTGCTGGCTTTTGCGGATAAAGCTCTTGAGCAGGTTGGAGTCGTAGCTGAAGACTTCCTGAAAGTTGAAGGCATTTCGCGTGGTGCCGTCGAGATTTTTGCGATTCAGCGTGCCAAATGCGGTGGCACGATCAATCTCCAGCGGGACATTGAGCGAATTGGGGTTGTAACCGCTATTGAAAACGCCAAGCGGGACATGCCGGGCGGCATCGATGCGCAGGCCATCGACACCGACGACCTGCGTCATCCATTGTGCGTACCGCTGCATATAGCCGAGCGTGGTTTCGGCCACCGGATCGCCGGCGCTGGGATTGGCGGTGTTGAAGTCATAAACCGTGTAACTCACTCCGCGGTCGACGACGGTGCGCGACGGCCCGTTTAAGTCTGGGTAAAGCCGACGGTTGTCCTCGGTGGGCACATTGGCCTGCCGCAGCTTGTTATCGACCCCGACGATGCCGTTGGACAGGATTGTGGTCGTTGGCACCGACCAGTTGGCGGGCGATTGCCGAACATTCTGCCCGTTGCCGGGCACCGGACTTCGCACCGCTGTGCGATTGCTGGTGAGATCGATGGTGACAAGGTTCTCGCCGAGCCGAAACCAATACTCAAACACGTCGCCAAATGGCCTCTGGCCCGCATTGCCGCCGTATAGGTCGGCGTAAGTGTCGCGGTGGAAGGGTGATGAGACGCTGTTGTTGGGATCGCTTAACTCAAATCCGGGATAATCGCTGCGATCTTGCAGGTAGGGCACGCCCTGGCTCAGCAATGACTGCGGATATTGATATCCGTTGAGATTCAGATCGAGCGAGCCGACGTGATGATGCACATAGTCGACGTAAACATTGCCGCCGGACTTTTGCACCGACTTGACGAATGATTTGTAGGAGCCTTCCGTGCCATACAATGTCGGGTCGCGCGGGCGGCCGAGGTCGAATCGGTCGTATGGGTCGTAACCAATTCCGCCGCCTTGCGGAATGTACACCGCGCGCCCTGGAGGCGGGGTCCAGACGGCACCATAGCCCGCAGCGTGGAAGTCGGCGGTGCGGCGCTCGATGTTCTGCCAGCTCGACTCAAACCACTGCAGCGTGACCGGCGGAGAGACCTGCTGCGCATGCACCGCCCCCGCTGTCGCCAAAACAGCAACCGCGGCCAAACGCAGCACGTCGAGTCTCTTAACAAATCGCATCAAACTCGCTCCTCACTCGCCATCCCCAGAATCACTCCGGCTAACAAGCTCCAACGCATGAACAAAGTCGCCAAACGAATGCGCCAGCCCGCTTAGTGCAGGCGACGGCCCCTCCGCCGGACTGACAGCAGACCTGCCACCGCAGCCATGGCCGATAGCGACGCCGGCTCGGGAACGGGCGCCCCGCGCGCCACAAATGCGCCCGGGGGCAATGGCATGTCTCCCGCGCCGGTGAATCCAAAATTGGCCGCCAGCACCGTAAAATCGTCGAGGTTGACGAGTGCATCGCCGTTGAAATCGCCGTTTGCCCACCCACCCGCACCGCCGAAGCTGGCGGCGAGGGCGGTAAAATCATCGAGGTTGATGGCGCGATCGAGCGTGGCATCGCCGTACTCGGTCAGCAATATCGTGCGCACGAGCACATCCATATCGCTGTTGGTCACGGCTTGATCGACATTCAGATCAAACTGCCAGATGTCGCCGGTGGCACCGCGCTGCGAGTAAAGCCGATCGATGTCGGCGGCATTGGTGCCGTCGATAAAGTTCATGTCTCCCCGCCGAAGAACCATCGCGCGCGTTTCCACCTGCACCGCCGCGGGGGCGTTCTGGCTTTGATACAGGCCCGGCAGCGCAAACAGGTCGAGATTGTCGACCCGACCATCGGCATTCAAATCGCCGGCGGGGTTAAACTGCGCGTTGCGGCTGTACAAGACCTGCTCAAACGCGTTGGCCACATTCGCCACGTCGGCGGTGGTGAAAGTGCCGTTGCCGTCGATATCACCCAGCCCAAGCCCGCGGCCGTTGGCGATGAACACGCCGGGCACGCGCTGAATGTTGAGATTCCCGGAAATCTCATAGGTTACGATCGTGGCGATGTTGTTCCCGCTCTGCACACCAAAGAAGCCATACTTGAAAAGGTCGCGATCGTAGTCGCCGGCGCGGTTGTCCTGGCCGACGAACGACAAAATCGATGATTCGGTTACCGTCTCGGGCAGATTGAGAAACACATGGACGCGATCCGCGGTCTTGTCGTCGCTACGGATGATGAGGTCGCGGTTTTCGGTGTTGGCGGGGTTGAACGGCTCAAAACTCGCGACACTGCTCTCGGGCTTCAATCGATCGATGTAGACTGTCTTGCGGAAATCGGTGTAAACCGAAGTCCCGCCGTCGCTGCGCTGGCGGTAGGCGCGGACGGTGATGAAGTTCTGCCCCTCGGGCAGAGTCGTCGCATCGATGGCCTGAATGTATTGCCCGTTGCCGCTGGCGTTGTCATAGCCGGGGCTGTTGAGCGTTGTAAACGCCTCAAAGCCGTAACCGGTCGAACTGGGATTGACGTTATCAACCACACCATTGCCGTTGAGATCAAGCCCGCCGTTGATGCGAATGAGCGCGCGATCGCCGTCTGCGGGCCGGTCGCGATGAATTCCCAGCAGCGTAACAGCATTGGTGTTGAGCGTGACGTTAAAATCGTCTGCGGTGATGACATCGAGGCTGCTGAGCCGGGCGGTGCCATTCGTCGCTGCGGTGGGGGTTTCGCCCGCGATGGTCTGCGAAACGTTGGAAAGCGAGAGCGACCCTTGCGGCGTGGCGAGGCCGTAAATGAAGAATCCGCGATTGTGCGTTGCGCCGCTCGCGCCCGGCGCTTTGTTACGCGGAACCCGGAGGTTCACCGTGCTGTCGCCATTGACAATCAGCAGTTCGGGAAAGTCATTGAAGGGATCGACGACCGCATCAGAGGCGTTGCCGGTCAGTTCGATCAACGGCGTGCCTGCGGCGAAGGCTGTCTGGATGGTGCGGCTGTCAAATCCGCCATCACCACGATTGCTTAACACCACCAGCGCCGACTTTTCTCGCTCGTAGATGAGCATTTCTTTCTGATCATTCGTAGGCGTGCGGTCCTGGTAGTTGCCCCGGCCATGGGTGTTGCGGATGTTGACAAGCTTGGTGATAGCGCTGCCGTAAAGCCCGCCGAGCGCATCGCCACGGCCGTCGGCGGGGAAATCGCGACCGTTCCCAAACTCTTTGGCATTAAAATACACCAGCGCATTGCCCGGCCGCATGAGC
>DDRH01000007.1:67765-68642 GCA_002343075.1 Phycisphaerales bacterium UBA2421
AGCGCATTGCCCGGCCGCATGAGCGTGTAGGCATATGCGACACTGCTCAGCGCAGGCGGCGCGCCACCGGAATCGTGGCTTTGCACAAACGCCACGCCCTGACTGCCGTTGTTGGCCAGCCCGTCGTCCTGCACATCCTGGCTGGCATTTTTGATGTTGCGCCAATCATTCTGCAGGCCGTTGCTCGTCAGATTGTCACGCATTGCAAAGTAGAGCGGGAAATCGAGCACATCGCGATTGCCGCCGATGCGGCCCGGGTCGACATTATTGATATCCTTGCGGATAAACTGCTGCTGGAACGAGCGGCTGCCGTCAAACACTTCGCTGAATGAAAAGACATGATTGGGGCTGCCATCGAGCCGCAGACGCGGGTTGGAACGATAGACCGCGCGGTCGAGAAAGCCCATGACCCAGGTCGGCATGTGCTTGGCAGCATCGACTCGGAACCCGTCAACGCCGATCTCCTGCACCAGCCATTGCGTGTTGCGCATGAGGTAGCCCAGGCCGTTCTCGGTGACGGGCGTTCCGGTCGTGGCAACGTCGGCGGTGTAGTCCCAGACGGGGATGTTTGCCTGTCCTGTGCTGGGGTCAAACACGATGCGATCGGGCGCGCGATTTCTGTTTTGGTAATACTTGCGATTTGATTCGGTCGGCACGTTCGCCAACCGCCCAAATGCCGGAACCGTGCCCGCGGGAATGTTGCTTGGATTATTCAGTTCAACCGGGCTGCGAATGTACTGATAGTTTTTGTTCTGCGCGATATCAATCAGCCCGGCGAGCCGGCCATTGAGGTCACCGCCTTCAAAAGCGCCATGAAAATCGCCATCGACATCGCTGGGCAGGGTGTAGACAAAGCCCGGATACCCCCCCGCCCCCG
>DDRH01000007.1:68772-101565 GCA_002343075.1 Phycisphaerales bacterium UBA2421
CGCCGCCGCGAACGCGGCTCGTTCTGCGGCGTTGGTGCTGGTTCCGGAGTAGCCGTTGTGGTTCCAGATCAGATCCATTGTCACGCCATGATTGGCGCGTCGAAGAACGTTGATCGCCTGCCTTGCTCCAGTTTCGGTGCCATACAGCGTGGGATTGCCTGGCCGGCCAAGGTCGAAACGGTCGTATTGATCGTAGCCCACCGAAAAATTGCCAAGATCAGCCCGACCCATCGGCGGGATCCACAAATCGCCGTAACCGGCGGCAAAGATGTCGGGGGCACGCTTCTCGAGCGTCTTGTAGCTCGCCTCAAACACCTGGAGAAACGGCCGGGCGGAGACATTTTGAGCCAGTGAGACCGCCGGCAGCGCAGCGGTACAAGCCGCAGCGAGGGCGAGCGCCGCCGTCGATTGACACCGTTGGCGCAGCGTGGCCGGTCGATGCGTGGTGTGAACCATCATGTCCAAATCTCCGCGTGCGGGGTGGGAGGTTAACCGATTAACCTAACCTGCAAAGCTTAACACGGGTTCCGGGCGATGCAATCAAAAAATCGAGAAGTTTTCAAATCGCACGCGACTGCAACCCGCCCAATGCAGGGCAGCATCAGCGCGATTGACGGCGGAGCAGCACGCACGACGCAAAGATCACCGCTGCCAGCGAACCAGGTTCGGGGGTGGCGACGTCATCGAAGAACAGGTTGTTTGCGCCGCCCGAGCCGGCATTGGCGTTGAAGAGGCGCACCCGGGCAATATCCGAAGCGTTGGCCAGCGTCAGGATCTGATTAAACAACTGCGAAGTCTCGTCGGCGTTGGTCACACGCAGGCGCGCGGTGGTGCTGGTTTGCGGTGTGACAAAGATTCGCAGCCCGTTCGCGGTAAAGTTGATGGACGTCGGTTGCGATGAACCATCGATGCCGGTGCGCAAGTATCGGTAGTCGCTTCCCCCACCGACGAAAAAGAACTCAAGTCTGTTGGTTCCAGTCGAAGTCTGCAACCCCAGGCCGACGGTGCCGCCCGTTTGGATGTTCCCGTTATCCATCGAGATCGAAAAGGTCTGCCCGATGGACAGGGCGCTGCCCGTGAAGTGGCGGACGGTACTGGCCGTCTGTCCGCTGTTGGCATAAAGCCCCCACGAGCGGCCAAAAACGCTGTGGCCCGTGTCGGCGAAATGGCCGTTCTGCCCGCCGTCGCCGGAGGTGGTGGAGTGTGCCCATGCTCCGAAGCCGAAGCCGCCGTTGGACCCATTGGGCCACCCACTGGAATACGGCGCATTAGCGGCGGTGTCTGACGCGAAATTAGCAGCCGACGCGCCGGCTTGCACCGCGCAAAGCGCGGCTGC
Organism: Phycisphaerales bacterium UBA2421; assembly: GCA_002343075.1. Lineage (GTDB taxonomy): Bacteria > Planctomycetota > Phycisphaerae > Tepidisphaerales > Tepidisphaeraceae > UBA2421. Next base: position 70,109 of record DDRH01000007.1, read on the forward strand.
TGCGGCAATGAAACCAATCGCCCGCCGAGAGAAGTTCATCAGATTCATCTCAAACCCCTTCTTCACAAAAAGCTGCGTCCTTCATCCCAAACTTCACGCAGCCAATTACCCGCCGCAGCCTTTCGACTGCGGCGGGCAGAGTCTTTTATGACGGAATTGCTACCCGAAACGTGAGTGATAATCAACACGTTTCGAGCGTATCCGACCGAAAAGTTACTTCCTGCGACGCGCCAGCACGCCCAGCGCACCGAGTCCGACCAGGGCGAAGCTGGCCGGTTCGGGAACGACCAGCGAGTATGAGTTGGCGGCGCTGAAGGTGACGGTTCCGGTGAAGCCGGCGTTGTTCGGGTCGCCGCCGGGGTTGCCCGGGACGGTGACGCTTGCGCCAATGGTTTCATTGGAACGGTAGCCCGACGGACTGATGTAGGTGCCGACGAGGCCAAAAGTCTGCCCGCTTCCCGCGGTCAGGCCGATCTGGGCCATTTGCGAGGCATCGAGGGTGATGCTGTAAGACGGGGCGAGGTTGTTGCCCGACTGCGGGGCACCGAAAAGGAACGTGTGGCCCGGCGGGAAGGCCTGATCGGAAATCTGAAACACGCCGAAATAGCCATTCTCGATGACCATTGCGTAATCGGCGCCGAAGCCTGCGGGGAAGAAGGCCGTCGTACGTCCGTTGCCGGTCACGCCGCTGATGGCGGTTCGGCCGCCGTCGTTGTTGTCAACGAGGGTCGAGGTGTCGCCGAAGCCACCGGCCTGGGTGTCGAGGTAGACGACCAGCGCGTCATTCCACCCGCCGCCGCCACGATTGGCGGTGACCGTCAGGCTGCTGGCGGTGTCGGTAACATCGAGCGAACCATTGCCGACAGGCCCGCCGAAGCCAGTTGCGCCATTTCCAGCATAGTTGGCAGCGTGTGCTGCCGACGCAGCGCCGAGCACTGCAATCATTCCGAAACGAGTCATTTGACGAAGCATAAGAGTGCCCTCCAGAGGCAAAAGATGTGAGACGGACATGGTTTGGCAACCATGTATGATGTGACAACCTATAAAGCAGCATCGCCGAGAACGCCTCGACGCGCTGCCACAAGTTTGCAGAAGTGATCACGAATCGCTGCAGCGCCTCTCGTGAAGTCCGATTCAGCCAACCGCGTTAACCGGTTTGACAAACACCGGAAAAAACAATGGGCATGCGCTCAAGCCCAATCAGAAATTCGATACGCAGCAACGAGATGTGATTTGCCGGCCCTCCGGAGCCGACTTCTGTTAAAATGATAGAAGTATCCCGCCGGATGTCAACGAAAATCGGTGCGAAAGTGCGATTCGGTCGGGTTGTGAATCGCGGCTCGATACAATCGCTACCGCCGCCGCAAACTGCCAGAGAATGCATCAAACTCAGTTTATGATTGAATTCGTTCAGCACGTTGTTAAACTGTTTAACTAGATCGATGCAGTCACGGGTGGATCGGCCTGATCCGTGAAGCTGCACCACGACTGCTCCCCGGCGGTATCACCATGAGCGACACCACACTACCCCGCAGCACGTCCAGAGTTATCGCTGCCAAGGCAACCGAACCCGGCGAGCCCCGCTCGACGTCGCGCAGGACATTCGACGACGCCCGAAAGCCCATTTCGCTACGAGATGTGGCCGCAGAGGCCAAGGTGTCGGTTGCCACCGTATCGATGGTGTTAAACGACAACCCGCGCATCAGCAGGGCAACGCACCTTCGCATCAGCCGAATTATTGAACGCATGGGATACCAGCCCAACCGGCTCGCCCAGAGTCTTTCAAGCCGATACACGCGTGTGCTCGGGGTCATGCTTCCCGCTCTTCGCCACGCATTTGCCGACGCCTATTTTGGTGAACTGATCAGCGGTATCTGCGACCGCGCCGGCAAGATGGGCTTTAAGATCATGCTCGAACAAGCCAAGCCGGAGTTTGTTAAGGAACGCAAGCATATCCATATCTTTGAACGTCGATATGTGGACGGCCTGCTCGTGCTCGGCATGAACGACCGGCACCATTTTCTGGAAGATTTTGCCGACGGCCGCTATCCACTTTGCGTCGTCGATAACAAGTTCAACCAGTGGAAGCTTGACCATGCCGTCTGCGACTACGCCGGCGGGGCTGAACAGGTCATGAACTATCTGCTGCAGTTGGGCCACCGGCACATCGGCTGCATCTACGCAGCGCCCGAGATTCAGACGGCAGCGGATGTGCTGCATGTCTACCGAAAACGCCTCGGCGACTCAGGACACGAAGTTGATGACTCTTGGGCCCAAGACGGTCGTTTCACCGACGAAGGTGGTGCCGCAGCGGCGGCGGCGCTGTTGAAACGCCACCCGGAGATTACGGCGCTCTTCTGCGGCAATGATAAGATGGCCATCGGTGCGCAACATTACCTGGCCAACGCGGGTATTCGCGTGCCTGAAGAAGTCTCGGTGGTCGGGTTCGATAACATGCAGAACGCTGCATTTGTCACGCCCAGCCTCACCACGGTACACCTTCCGCTGTATCAGGTCGGTGCACTTGCGTGCGAGCGCTTGATCGACCGTGTCCGCGGGCGCGCCGAGCGCGTGGCCGAAGTGCTGCCGACGCATCTTGTCGTGCGAAACAGCACGGCGATGGCGCGGCAGTCGTAGAAGTGGCTGGTTGTTTCAGCCTGGGTTGGCGTGGCGGCGCAACTGCCTTAAAAAGCCCGAATGACGAAACCGGAAGTCCGAATCCAGTCCGAAAGCGGAAATTTGATTTCGTAATGGTGAGTTTTGGGCTTGACTCGGATCTCTGGTTTCGCCGCTCGATTTTTGCAATCGACTCGGAGGAGTCCTGACGTGATCGATGTTAAAAACAATGCATCCAACCGTTGTGCTGGTGAGGTAAACCGTTTCACCCACCTGGCTGCATGGCTGGTGCTGGTGTTGTGTGCGCCACTGATGCTGCTGCAGGTCGCGAAGGTCAACCCCGTTGCGCTTGCACAGCAGGCGACGGCGGCCAGCCCGGAGCATGAGTTTCGGCTCGACATGAAGCAGGCAACCGAAAAGCCGACAACGGTGCATGTCGCCGGCGAATTCAATGGCTGGAACCCCGAAGGCCTTGCCATGACCGATGATGGCACTGGAATGTGGACCGCGAAGCTCGCGCTCGAAGAAGGCAGCTATCAATACAAGTTTGTCCTCGACGCCGCGACCGACAAGCGCAAGTGGATGGAAGACCCCGCCGCCGACCCGGAGTTGAAGGAACCTGACGGGAACGACGGGTACAACAGCGTCGTCGTCATCGGCCCGGGGGCGAAAAAGCTTGATGCGCCCAAGCCAGATCACATCAATCTCGACGCAATCGTGTTCCGCAGTGCAGATCAGGCCGATGTCAACTTCGCTGGCGATTTGTTGCGCGTTCGAGTTCGCGCACAAGCGGGCGATGTGGCTGATGCGACGCTGGTCTTGAAGCAGCGCGTTAGTGAAACCGGTTGGTCAACTGAATCGTTTCCCATGTATCGACTAGGCTCCGGCCGTGGGTTGGATTCATTTGGAACAGCAGTGGCGGTGGGAGGCAAAGAAGCGTCGCTTCACATAACGCTGCGCGACGGCACGGCGGTCGTTGACGTCGGAGGCAAGATTCGCGCGCGATCAACGCCCGACGATACGAGCGATGAAATCGCAGTCGCGGTTGACCCAAAACTTGCCCTTGAGACGCCCCGGTGGGCCCGCCACGCCGTCTGGTATCAGATCTTTCCCGAACGCTTCCGCAACGGCGATCCAGATAACGATCCCGGCGACAAGTGGTATGAAAACCTCGTCCCTTGGAACGGCGACTGGTGGGCCACCCAACCCGGCGAAACGCCCGGCAAGGAAAACTTTTACAAAGGCACCGGCAACGTGTGGGACCGCCGCTACGGCGGGGACATCGCCGGCGTGCGCGAAAAACTGCCTTACCTGCGCAGCCTCGGCGTCAATGCGATTTACTTCAACCCGGTGTTTGAAGCCGAGTCGATGCATAAGTATGACACCGCCGACTTCCGTCATATTGACGACAATTTCGGCGTGCGCGACGAACCGATGCAGCCGCCGATCGGTTCTGGGTCGGACAAAACCCCCACCGCGTACCAACCGATTGGCAATCGCAAGCTTTTCAACCTTGATGGTTCGCCTGTTCCCGACAGCCACGTGCAGACCGACGATCCTTCGACATGGCGATGGACCAAGAGCGACCTGCTGTTCCTCGATTTCCTGAAAGAGGCCCGCCGGCAGGGTTTTCATGTGATTGTGGACGGTGTGTTTAACCACGTCGGCCGTGCTCATCCGTTCTTTCAGGATGTGCTGGTCAACGGCAGGAACAGCCCCTACGCAAGCTGGTTTGAAATCACCGATTTCGGCGACCCCGCAAACTGGCGGGCGATGGACGATCCGTGGAAAGTCCACGGCAAGCCCGGCGGGATACAGTTCAAAGCGTGGGACAGCATGAATGGCCATCTGCCAGTGTTTAAGAAAGACCCTGCCCGCGGGCTGGCTTCCGGGCCGTATGAGCACATCATGGCCATCACCCGCCGGTGGCTCGACCCCGACGGCGACCCGTCCACCAGAGACGGCATCGACGGCTGGCGGCTCGACGTGCCCGGCGACATCCCACACCCCTTCTGGATCGAGTGGCGCAAGACTGTAAAGTCAGCCAACCCAGAGGGTTACATCTCCGGCGAGATATGGAGTTGGGCCAATCCGTGGATCAACAACGGCGATCAGTTCGACGCCGTGATGAACTACCAGTTCGCCATGCCGGCACAGGAGTTCTTCGCCAATCAGAAAAGCGCGCTCAAGCCGAGCCAGTTCAACGACCGGCTGGTTCGGCTCACATACAACTATCCCTTCCGGGCGGCGCTGGTGATGCAGAATCTGTTCGATTCGCACGACACCGACCGGAGCGCGAGTTGGTTCGTCAATCCCGACCGCCCCTACGACGGCCAGAACCGCGAACAGGACAACGCCGCCGCAGTCGGATATGACGCGCGCCGGCCCACCGAAACGGAGTGGGCACGATGGCTGCAGATGGTGGCCTGCCAGATGACTTTCGTGGGCGCGCCGATGATTTATTACGGCAACGAGTTTGGCATGTATTCGCCAGACGATCCCAGCAATCGCATGCCAGCGTGGTGGAGAGACCTACAGCCGTTCGACAACCCCGATTTCAAGTTTGACGAGGAGATCCTGGCGTTTCACCAGCGCACCATCGCCATCCGCAATAAGTTTACAGCCCTGCAGGAAGGCTTCTACCGCCCGCTGGTGGTCGATGATGACGCCGGCGTTATCGCCTACGCCCGCGAGAAGGGCGATGAGGCTGTGTATGTGGTCATCAATCGGAGTAACCAGCCAACGACCGTACAACTACCTGTTGCGAACGGACGTCGGTTGTTTGATTATCTGTCGGAGTCGGCGAAGGTGAGCTTCGAAGATGACGGCGCTGCAAGCCGTCCGACAATTTCAGTAGCCTCGGATGCCAAACCGTTTGTGGTGACCGAAGGAAACGTTCGAGTTGAACTTCCGACCTATGGAACCGCGATTTTGGCGGAATAGCTCTCACTCCCTCGCCCACAGTACTGGGAGAGGGAACCATACATGTCATTGTCCAAAGCCATCCGCACTCTTCTAGCCGGCGCGTGTATCGCGATCGTCGCGTGGGCGTTTTTGGATGTGGGACGGCGCGCGCTCGCGCGGTGTACTGACAGGCTCGAAAAGTCGGTCCAACTCACCGTCCTCCACTGGGGCGACCCCGGCGAGGACAAAATTGTTCGGGATCTGGTCGAACGATTCGAGCGCGAGAACCCAACGGTCCGAATCATTCGCATCAACCCGGGTGATCCGGGAGCGACCCGCAACAAGCTCAAGACCATGATGGCCGCCGGGGATCCGCCGGACGTGTTTTACCTGCCGCCGGACCAATTGCCCGAATTGTCTTCGCTGGGGTTGGTTGCCGAGTTGGATGCATACTTGTCCAAGGCGCCACAGGAATGGCGTGACGATTTCTGGCCGATTCTGGTTGACGCGCTCCGGTTTAACAAAGAAACCAATCTCATCGGCAGCGGGCCGCTCTACGCGCTGCCGAAGGATTTCACCACCGCGGGCTTTTATTTCAACAAGGACCTGTTTGAGGCCGCCGGCGTCGATTGGAAAGACATCCAGAAGAACGGCTGGACCTGGCAGCGGTTTGAAGCCGAGATGGTCAAGATCAAGGCGCTAAATGATCGCCCGGAATACAAGGGCCGCGAAATCTACGGCGTGTTGTTTGACCTGTGGGGCGACACGCTACGGCATGTCCTCTGGACCTACGGCGGTGAATATTTCGGGAATGACGCCAATGGCAACGTCGATTTCAGAAATGTCACCCTTGACAGCCCCGAAGCGCAGGCGGCACTTGAAATGGTCGCGCGCATGCGCCTCAAAGACCGCACGGCGTTCAATGCATCGGGCATTGCCAAGGACGGGGGGCAGGAATTCTTCCTCGGCAACATCGGCTGCAATGGGCCGGTGGGAATGTGGAAGGTGCCGAAGTTTAAGGGCATAACCAAGTTTCGGTGGGACTTGCTGCCAGCGCCCTATCACCAGGCACCGGCGAGCCAGATGTATTACGTCGGCTGGGCCATGAGCAGCCAGACCCGGCACCCCGACACGGCGTTCGAGTTGATCCGATTTCTGTGCGGGAAAGAAGGGCAGATTCAGCAGGCGCGGGCACAATTGGCCATTCCGGCGTTGAAGAGCGTTGCCTACAGCGATGACTACCTCAACCCCCCGCCGCCGAGCGATCCGAATGAGCCGGCGATCCCCGATTTTCGTTCGGAGATTTTCCTGGACGCCATCAACTACGCCCGTTTGCAGCAATTGCCTCGCGAAGCCGAGTGGGACCGCGTTTTGACACAGGGGATTAACCGGGCCATCGTCACAGGGCAGGACACCCCCGCCGTCGCTGCGGCGAATATCGAGCGCGACTGGCTGGCCGAGCTTGACTCGCCTTTGCGGCGCGAGCGGTTTGGTCGCATGCCCTGGACTCCCATCCTCACCATCACCGCTGCCATCGGCGCAACCTTGATCACACTCCTCTGGCTCAAAGCCCGCCGTGAAAAGCTCGGGCCGCTCGACCGTGCGACCGAGCGCGCCGGCTGGGTCTTTGTCGCGCCCTGGTTGCTTGGGTTCCTGGCGCTGACGCTCGGACCGATGATCGTGTCGCTTCTCCTTAGCTTTTCACGTTGGACGGGCCTGAACCCTCTCAGCGAGTCGGCAAGCGTCGGCGGGGCCAATTACGTCCAGCTTTTCACGCGCGACAAGGAGTTTTTTCAGTCGCTGAAGGTTACGGCGTATTTCGTCATCCTCGGCGTACCTGTTTCGCAACTGGCGGCGCTGGCAGTGGCGCTGTTGATGAACAATAACGTCCGCGGCATCACCGTTTTCAGGACGATTTTTTTCGTCCCCAGCGTGGTGAGCGGCGTCGCGATGGCGGTGCTGTGGCTGCAGCTTTACAACAACGACTACGGGCTGATCAACGCCATCTTGCGGCCATTTGCCAGCGCCCTGGGCACATCACCGCCGAACTGGTTTGGGGTGGACACGACCACCGACCCGCCGACCAATGACGCTATGGTGTGGGCAATCCCTGCTTTCGTGCTGATGGGCCTCTGGGGCGTTGGCGGCGGAATGATCATCTACCTTGCGGGGCTAAAGGGCATTCCCGCCTCGCTTTACGAAGCCGCCCGAATCGACGGTGCCGGTGCGGCGCGCCGATTCTGGAACGTCACGTTGCCGCAACTATCGCCACTGATTTTTTACAATTTCGTTATGGGCATCATCGGCAGCTTTCAGGTGTTCACGCAGGCTTACACGATGACCGGCGCCGGCCCGGACAATGCGACGTTGTTTTATGTGCTGAATCTCTATCGCACCGCGTTCGAGTTTCACAACATGGGCTATGCCAGCGCGATGGCGTGGGTGCTATTCGTCATCGTGCTGCTGCTGACCATTGCGGTTTTCAAAGGAAGTAAGAACCTGGTGTATTACGAAGGACTGAAGTGATTGCAGATTGAGCAAATCGCATGAACACCAGCGCCGACCAAGCTCCCCTAGAAGCCAAGCCCGCCTCCACCGCGGTGGTTGCGGCGCCGCCGCGCGCATTTGCCCGGGCTGAGAATGTCAATCCGAGATCCGGAATCGGAAATCGGAAATCGGACCTGCTCGTCTACGCCCTTCTCTGTGCAGGCGCTCTGATGTTTCTCGTGCCGTTTTACTTTGTCCTGAACGGATCGCTTAAAACAGATGCTGAAGTGCAAGCCGGCGAATTCATCAGCCCCACCAATGCACCCATGTTCGGCAACTATCCCAAGGCGTTGAGCAAGGACCGGTGGAGCTTTCAGCCGGCGCTGGCGAATACGGTGGTGGTCACGACGCTCACGGTGCTTGGCCAGATTGTCTCCTGTTCGCTGGTGGGCTTTGGCTTCGCACGGTTTCGGTTCCGCGGGCGCGGGATTCTGTTCATGATCATGCTCAGCACCATGATGCTGCCCGCGCAGGTGACGATGATACCGGTTTTCGTGCTCTTCAAGACGCTGGGCATGGTCGATAGCTTCTGGCCACTGGTGATTCCGGCGTGGCTGGCGTCGCCGTTCTTCGTGTTCATGTTCAGGCAGTTTTTCTCGCAGATTCCGGAGGAACTGCTGGAAGCCGCCCGAATCGACGGCTGCAGCAACTGGCGCATCTATTGGCAGTTGATGCTGCCGCTTTCCGGCCCGGTGATCGCGATCGTGGCGATCTACACATTCCTGGGCGCGTGGAATGACTTCATGGGACCGCTGATTTATCTCAATAGCCCCGAAAACCGCACACTCTCGCTCTGGCTGAATGGTTTCAAGGGCCAGTACGGCATTACCGATGCCCACCTGCTGATGGCAGCCAGCGTCGTCTGCATGATGCCTTGTGTCATTCTCTTCTTCGCGGCGCAGCGGTATTTCGTTGAAAGCGTCGCTTCGACCGGGTTAAAAAGCTAAACCGGCCTTACCCAGATTAACTCTTGAAGAAGTTCTTCGAAAATCTATAGACTTAGTTACAGAATCTTGTGTATAAGATTAGGTAGTCGAGGCGGCGATGGGCCGTCCACTTCTTGTATCGGGGGAACCATTTGAAGGGAGAATGCGATGCGCACTTCTGTTGTTCTATCTGCGGCTGGTGCTGCGCTCTTATCGAGCGTTGCTTTTGCCGCCCCGATCATTGATGAGTCCTTCGAGTCGTACGCCAGCACTGCCGCCATGCAGGCCGCCTGGCCGGCCGCGACGGTGTCATCGTTGCAGACGACCGGTGGCAACCCCGGCCAGTTCGCGCAACACCCCGGTGGCGCGGTGAACGCCAAGACGTTTGCTGCCGTCAACCCCACCGATGCCCAGCCGCTGAAGTTTTCCATCGACATTTTTGACGATGGAACGAGTGCCAACAAGCGCATGACTGCGGGCATTCGTGCGGGTGCATCCAACATCGTGGAACTCGGTTTCTTCAATGCGCCGTCCCACTTTGCGTTCCGCGTGATTAACTTCAGCTCGGTTGCGCCGTCAACCAACCCCAACTGGGTTGCGTTCGATACGCTCGGTCAAAGTGGCATCAACAACGTCCCCAATCTCGGCTGGCATCGCATCACCGCAATGATCGGTGATACCACCAGCACGTTCACACTCGACCGAGGGGCCGACGGAAGCATTGAAGCGACCCACACCGTCACCACCACTCCGACCGCGGCAGGATTCACCGAGCTACGGTTCGGCGGCCCGTCCGGCCTGGCCAGCGCTGGCGGCGGCGCGGGCTTTGATAACATTCTCCTGGAACAAGTGATTCCAGAACCGGCAAGCCTCGGCCTTCTGGCGATGGGTGCCGTTTCCATGCTTCGCCGTCGTCGCGCTTAGGCCGACGTTACGGTCTCGTGGCAAGCTCGATCATTCCTGGATCGATAATCTCTGGCTGCACAGCAACGTCCGACGTCTGCGGGAAACCGTGGCGTTGGACGTTGTCATTTTTTAGCAGTTGATCAAATTCCTGCGGAACTTCGTTGGCTTCAAGGGGGTCGCTCCACATTGGCGGCCCCACACTCACTGATGAATGTTCGCAGGCGGTGTGGGTTGGTGGTTGATCCAGAGGTAGGCCCCCACTCCGGCTCCCAGCGCCAGCACAACAGCGACTGTGACACAGGCCGCCACGTTGCGGGCCTGCTCCCACCAGATTGTTTTCATGGTTGCATCGACCGTGATGCTTTCAGTCTGCGGCGAACCGGCGGAGCTTAGGATTGATTGCATTAACCCCGCCGGCGGGCTGGCCTCGGCGATCTTTGTCTGGAGCATCACCCCGAGCGCGGCCACGGCAACCGCCCCCCCGCCGCGGCGCGACAGCCACCCTCGCAACTTTTCCGCAGCGCGGCTGACGCGCTTCCGTGCGGCGTCTTCCGCCAGCCCGAGTGTCGCGCCAACTTCGGCGAAGCTCTTGTTTTCATAATACCTGAGCATGACGGCCCGCCGATCGGAATCGTTGAGAACATCCAGTGCCTGATCAAGCAACTCGCGGACGCGCGGCCAGTGCATTTCAACTTCCGGGTTATAGTGCGACGGTCTCATCTCCGCGGCCTTTAGCTCATGCCTGGCGCGCCGGCCACGGAGCTTGAGCGCATCCATGGCAGCGTAGCGCGTTGTTCGATGCAGCCACGCCGAGAGCACGACATCGGGCGTGAAGGTGGCGGCCTTTCGGGCAAGGATGACAAACACCGCCTGCGTGATATCGTCGGCAAGATGGCTGTCGCGTGTCCGTCGCAGCGCGGCGGAGTAAACCAGGTTGATGTGTCTCTGCACCAGCGTTGCAAAAGCATGCTGGTCTTGCGCCCGAACATAGTCGGCCAAGAGCTGCGTATCGGTGAACTGCACGTCAGAAGGATACCGACACTCGACGGATGGACGGACAAAATTTCTTAGATAGTCTCAATCTCGCGCGCTGCCAGTTGGCAAGCATGTCGTCACGCCTCGGGCAGGCGCGTATACTCGGCAGCGACGATGAAACTGCCCACATCCAGCAAAGCGCGACTCCAGGCATTCAGAAAACACCCCGGAAACGAGACCTCGAAACAACTTACCGACGCCGATAATGGTCGTAAATCCAACAAGAGCAATCACTTACGCAACTACCTGCACTGGCTGCGGCCGTTCCGGGTCTCACTGGTCGGCCTGTTTCTGCTTGCGGTGGTGTCGGCGGGGCTGAATATGGCCTGGCCTTGGGGGATCAAGCAGGTTATCGACCTCATCCCCGAAACGACCTCGTGGAGCAGCAGCGGATTTGTGGCGCTGGGGGCGGGCATCCTCGCAATCCTCGTGTTAAAGACCACCGCCGACACATGGCACGCTTACCTCGGCGCCAAGCTCAACGCACGGCTCATCTTCCGATTGCGTAAACGCTTATTCAACAGGCTCTTACGGCTCTCACTGGGCGATCTTGGCGAAATGAAGACCGGGGGAATCGTCAGCCGGCTTTCGGGGGACGTCGACAGTGTAAGCGGGCTGGTCAACCTTGCGCTGATCAACCCGGCTGTCGCGGCGATTCAGGTCGTTTTGGCGCTGTGCGTGGCGCTCTATGCCAGTTGGCAACTTGCGCTGGCGCTGCTCATCGTGCTGCCCCCGCTGGCGCTGGTGAGTTGGGTTTGGCTGCGGAAGGTCCGGCCAATCTACCGCAGCGTCCGCGATGACAGGGCGCAGATCGACGGACACATCACCGAGACCTTCGGCGGGGTGCGTGTGATTCGCGCATTTCGCCGTGAGAGCCGCGAGGAACTCGGCTATGCGGTCGATCATCACACGGTCATCCGCAAGCTGCTTCGTGCCGAGTGGCTCGAAATCACCCTTCGAACGGTCTGGGGACTGCTCATTCCGGGCATGAGCCTGATTGTGGTCGGATTCGGTGCGTTTCTCGTAGTCAAAGGGCGCGCAACGGTCGGGGATATTTTTATGTTCCAGATCTATGCCGTGCTACTGATCACGCCAGTCTGGCAGATCATCTCGAGCGTCAGCCAGACCCAGCGGAGCCTCGCCGCGATGGATCGGGTGTTTGAAGTGCTGGCGATGAAGCCAGACAAGCCTGATGCCGCCGATGCCAGCGACGCCCCGCAAGAGGTACGGGCGATCGAGTTTCGTGACGTGCGTTTTGAGTACCGGGCAGATGTGCCGGTCATTCGCCAGTTTTCGCTTACGGTGAAAGGCGGGCAGACGGTCGCGCTTGTCGGCCCGAGTGGCGCGGGTAAGACGACGGTGACCGATCTCGTCGCCCGATTTCAGGACCCCACCGCGGGAGTAATCACGCTCAACGGCACGGATCTAAGGCGGCTGAAGCTGGCGACTTATCGACGGCTGTTGGCGGTGGTGCCACAGGAGGTGTTTCTCTTTGACGGGACGGTGGCGCAAAACGTCTCGTATGGCCGCCGAGGCGCGACCGTCGCCGATATCGAAGATGCCTGCCGCCGGGCAAACGCGCATGAATTCATTGAGAAAATGCCCGAAGGCTATCACACGCTCATTGGCGAACGAGGCTTTAAGCTCTCCGGCGGGCAACGGCAGCGCCTTTCGATTGCCCGCGCAATTCTGGCCAATCCGTCGCTACTCATTCTGGACGAAGCGACCAGCAATCTCGATACCGAGAGCGAGCAACTCATTCAATCTTCGCTGCGGGAACTGTTTCGCAATCGCACGACTTTTGTCATCGCCCACCGACTGAGCACCATCACACACGCCGACCTCATCGTGGCGATGAATCATGGCGAGATCATCGAGGCCGGCACACACGCGGAGTTAATGTCCAACGAGGGCTTTTACTTTGAAATGGTACGGAGGCAGCAGGAATCCTTCGGCGTTGCGCTGGAAGAAAACAGCCCCGCAGTTTAACGGGCGGCGGCACTTCGCACCCGACCGGCCTTGACCTGCGCTCTTGTGAAGTGATATCTGCGGCAACCCATGTGCCCAGTTCGCGGGCACCACGGGCAAGTTTGCCGATGAATTGCTCAACTCTCGCCGATACCGCCGGCAGTTTCGCCCAAAAAACGCAATGGCACGGAGTTTGTTATCCGATTCTTCAGTCATCATGGTGATGACGGCCCGCGGTTGATGCTGAGGGCCTGTACAGGAGCGCGGTTGGTTCCCACGGGCAGTGCCGCTCGACCGACGGTCGGTCGAGCGGCACGCTCGCCCGGGGGTTGACGCTCTTTCGCTACGTCGCCCGTCCCCCCGCAAACTGCTTCTCCATCGACCGACGTCACCGTGCGATAAACGGCTGCGGCTCGCCTACAGCCTCTTCGGGCACCTCCCCCAACCCCCAATACGTTCGCGCAAATCTGCGAAGCTCATTTGGGTCAACCACGATGATCGCACCGGCAGGCCAGCCGCGCGCCCAGGCGTCGATCAACGACTCGCCTTCGCGCCGTTCGACATCAAACACGGTGCGATAGTGCAGCCGCTTCGACTCAATGGGCCACCAGAACGCGCGGGCATCACCAACCAGGCCGACTGGCCGGTCGGACGCTCTGACGGCGGCGGCAACCTGCTCTGGAACAAACGCCCAAAACGCCTGCGGGTCGGTCACGCCGATGCACGCACGCAGCCGGGGGTCGAGCATTCGCGCAACCGGCTGCGGCAGAAGTTGATTCGGATCATCGCGCTCCAGCGGCGGTTCAGTAAAACTGATCACCCCACTAACCGAGCAAACCGCGGCGGTGAAGAGTCCGAGTGCTGCCGCGGCGCGATTTGAGCATGCCACTCCGACAAGCATCGCCAGCAGCGGTATGATGAGCACGAGAAAACGCCCCTGGAGATGGGTGGCAAACAGCCAGATCAACACCTGCCCGAAGCAGACCATCACAAGAAGACCGGCAAACCCACGATCGGCCCCGCGCAGGCGGATGCCGACCCAGAGCATCGCCACCCCCGCTGCGGGAATGAGGGCAATGCCATACTTCCAGTCAGTCAGCACCTGCTGTCGAAGCGAGGCGAGCCGGCTGGGAACCGACCGCTGATCATCGCGCGGGCCGTGGGCTGCAGTCCAGCGCTCCTGCTGCGCCGCCGACCAACCACTGCCGCCGAGCAGTGCCGTGGATTGGGGGAAGACGGGATTGCCCGTTGCGACGAGGTTGCGAATCCACCACGGCGAGGCCACGACCCCGGCAAAGACGAACATGACGACGCCGGCGCGCCATTGTCGCGGGCGAAGCATCAGGGCCGCGAGTGCCGTCAACCCCATCACCATCGGCACCGCCGTGAGTTTCACACCACACGCAAAACCCCCCATCGCCCCGCCGACCAGGGCGGGTGCGTAACGAGCCATGAGCGTTGTCGGCGCGCCCACCGGATTGATCGCCCCCCAGATCCAGCCGACGGTCAGCGCCGCGTAGAGCATCAGCGCCGCTTCGTTGTAGGCCACGGTACCGACCATGTAGGTCCACGGCACAGCGAGGACAACGACTGCCCCGATGACCGCCTGCCGCTTCGCGCGTCCGCCGAGCACCCCATATACTGCGATCGACGTAAATACGGCGAACATCGCATGCATGAATTGCGCAAGATACATCCCGGCATACGCCCCGCCGCGCAGGTGCATCGCCAGCAGAAAATGCATCTCGGTCAGGAACGGGAAGTTTGAGAAGACATTGTAATCGAGCCTCTTGATCTGCCCGACGTCATACCACTCGCGCGGGATTTGCAGGTGATAGCTGACTACGTCATAGCCGTTTGGTTCGTCGCCCCACAAAACACCCGGCAACACCGCCGGCGCCACAACTAGCATCACCGCTGCCGGAGTGGCGACTACCCACGCCCACATCCACGCGGAGACGGCCAGCGTGCGCCATTCAGCGAATCGCCCCCCGCGCGGCCCGAGGTGCTTCCAGGCCACCGCGGCGAGTCCGAATGCGATAAAACTCCACCCCAGCAGCGGCGACATCACCCCGAGCAAGCCAGCCAGCAAAACGCCGATGCTCATCACCCCCGCGCCCAGTGCAAACCGGCTTGCCAGTGGCCACGCGCGCGAACCTGTAGCCGCCGGCTTTATCGCGCCATCGCGCAGAATGCACCCGCCAACACCCACACAAGCCCCCGCCCAAGCAATCGCCAGCAATCCGTCGGTCAGCAAGACCTGTAGCAGCGCCGGGGCAGCTTCCCCGGCGATGCGCATCACACTCAACACCATCAGCAGTGCAAACACCCCCACCCAATGCCGATGCACGCTCGGTTTCTGCAGTGAAGCAATCATCAAATCTCTTCTTCCGGCGGGGTGGGCAGCTTGAAGAGCTTGCGCAACACCTCAGCATAATTGTGCGCCGGCGATTGCAGCGAATCGGCCTCTCGTAACGACTGCACAGGGTCGTGCAGGAGCTTGTTCACCATCCGCTCTGCAAAGCCGCGCAGCCGCGCCACATCGGCTGGCGACTGCATCGACATGCCGGCGATCGCGCGTTGCAACTCCTCCTCGGCCAGAACGTGATACCGGTCGTAGAGCGATGCAATCGTCGGCCCGAAATCGCGCGCACGCTGCCAAGCGGCGTAGTCGTGCAGGTGTTCCCGGAGGATCGCCTCTGCAGCCGAGCTTGATCCGGTGCTTTGGCGAGTTGAACCGCTGACAGTATTGCCGAGGTCATCCAAATCATGCAGCAGAATGCCCGGCAGACTACGCACCACCGGCTCGATGTCGCGCGGCACGCCAAGATCCATCAGCAACTTCGGCGGTTGCACGGTTACCGTCGAACGCTCGAAGTGTCGAAGGCCGACGATGGGCCGCCGCGAGGAAGTTGACGTCACTACGACATCAGCCAGAGCAATTCCCTCCGCGAGGCGGCTGAAATCGACCGTCTCGCCGCTGTATTCGCGCGCGAGCGCGCGTGCCGTCTCGTCTGTGCGATTACTGATGAGCAATCGCGCCGGGCCTATAGCTCGAAGGTAGTTCAGCACCTGCCGTGAGACATCACCCGCCCCGATCGACAGCACCGATTTCGCTCCCAGCGGCCCGGCAGTCTGGCGAACAAGGTGCATGGCTGCTGAAGCGATGCTCGGTGCATCGCCCCGATGTGCGATCGCGGTCGTCGCGGCCTTTCCTGCCGCAATCGCCCGCTGAAACAGAGGGTTGAGCATCGGGCCTGCCGATCCGAGGTTGCAGGCCTCTTCATATGCCTCACGCACCTGCCCGATGATCTGTGTTTCCCCCACTACCATCGACTCAACCCCCGCCGCAACCGCGAAGAGATGTTCGGCAACCCCAAACTGCGTCTCGGTGTGAACGACGGAAGCCAGATCGGCTGGTTTATTCGGTTCGATGCCGCAGGTCTGCAGGAACCCCACCAGTTCCGCCATGCGCGGATGGCCATGCACTTCCCGCGCGATGTAGATTTCCACGCGGTTGCATGTGGAAAGGACAACAATTTCACACTCCGGGTAAAGCGCGCGAAATCGTTGTATCGCCGCGGCGCGCTGGGCGCGCGACAGCGTGAACCGCTCGCGCAGCGCGAGAGGTGCTGTCTTGTGGCTCATTCCGGCAAGCAGCAACCGCTGCATCTTTGTAAATCCTCAATCGGGAAGCATCGAGTCCATGCAATGGGATAGTGGAACAACTGGTCGATCGCAAGGACGCCGCGGCCGCAACCTCAGCCGATCAGTGCCTTGGCCACGCGCACCCCGCTCGACAATGCGCCTTCCATATAGCCGATGAACGCGAAGCTAGTGTGCTCACCGGCAAACATGAGCCGTGCCAGCCCATCGTCCACGCCGTCGACCAACGTCGGGCCGAAGCGCGTCACCTGCCCGGGGGCGGGAAAACTGTAGCTTCCCTTGACGCGCGGCTGGGCCGGCCAATCCATGAAAATATCTCGCGTGACACGATCGATCAGCTTCGGGAACGCCGGCGCAAGTGCGTCACATGCTGCACGCGCCCGGGCATCAGCCGGGAGCGCGCGAAGCGCCGCCGTCTTGTCTGCTCCGTTGAACATTGTGTACGCGACACCTTCGTCACCCTCGGCACTCTTCCATGCGACCTGTATCAAGCCGTCGGAGTAAATCTCCGGCGCGATGTCGGTCGCTTTCCAGAACGGCGAGTCACACTTTACGATCAGCTTCACATTCTGCCCAAACTGCGGCTTGAGACGGCGCGGCAGCGGCGGGTCGAAAGCGATCTGCTCCCAAGCCGTCGGGGGAATCGCCAGCACAACCGCATCGGCTTCTATGACCTGCCCGGCTTCGGTTGAAATCCTGGCTGATTCCTTGGTCCGCTCGATCGACTTTACCGCCGAGCGCGATTGCAGGCGGTCGCCCAGCGCCGCCGCCATCGCACTGGCCAGCGCGTCATTGCCGCCGGCGCAGCCGTGAGTTTCACTGCTTTCAAAATAGTCCTCAAAACCCCCGCCGGCGATCATCGAGACATAGGCCAGCAAGCTCATTCGCCCTGCAGGCACGCCATTATCGCTTTCTTCGTCGGCGATGAGGATCGTCTTTGCATCGTCGGAGATCGCAGCCTGGCTCACGAACTCGAGAAAACTCTGCCCGTCCAGTGCCGCGGCGTTGGCGGCAGCAAATGGGCGAATCGGGTCAATCTCTTTCGCCATCTCGATCAATTTCTCGAGGACTGATTCGATCTCGTCGTGCAGATTCTTGAGCTGGTGCCCCCGAATCAGCTTGCCGCGGAGGATATATGCCTCCGCGCCTTCGTCTTCAGGAACTTCGGTGAGCGTCAGCCCATAACGTTCGGCAAACGCGATCCATGTGGGGTGATTTGCTCCGACAAACTCGCCCCCAAGCTCGACTGCTTCGCCGGGGATGAGCTTTCGGTCAGTCAACACACGCCCCCCGGAGCGACTCTCGGCTTCCAGAAGGGTAACATCGACGCCCGCCTCCTGCAGTGTCACGGCACATGCCAGCCCGGCGAACCCGCCCCCGATCACCGCCACGCGCCGGAAACGTGCCGGCTGCGCGAAAATGAGAGAGGCCTTTCCGCCGGCCACGCCCGCAGCGGTGCCAATGAGGGCTGTTTTGAGCAGATCGCGACGACTCGGCCGCAGCGATCGCCAGCCTTCCCTGCGGCCGATCCTGAGCAGTTGTTTGATCATTCTTCCCATGCGCGTTGCCCTCCGCTTGTTTCGGTACGATCGCCGCAAAATGCGATTTTGCCCGCCTACCATACGGCATGCAAACACGAAGATTCGGAAAAACCAACTTTGATGTCTCTGTTCTGGGATTCGGCGCCGCCCCGGCAGCATTTCTCAACACCGAACCCACCGCGGCGGCGGCGCTGGTCAACCTGATGCTCGACGCGGGCGTCAATCTCCTCGATACCGCGGCGATGTATCCGGGCAGCGAGGCGTTTATCGGGGAACACCTGGCGCACCGGCGCGATGACTATATCCTGGTCAGTAAGTGTGGCACCAAGGTCTCCGAAAGTACTGCCGCGCCGTGGACACCTCAATTGGTCGCTGACAGCGTCGAGCGAGCGCTGAAACTGCTGAAGACCGATGTGATAGACGTCATGCTGCTGCATTCGTGCGATCTCGCCACGCTGCAAAAAGGCGACGCGCTGGCAGAGTTGGTAAAGGCCCGCGACGCGGGGAAGATTCGCCATGTCGGCTATTCCGGCGACAACGAAGCCGCCGCGTTCGCCGCGGGGCTTCCTGACGTCGCGGTGATCGAAACCAGCATAAATATTGTAGATCAGGTGAATATCGACACCGTGTTGCCCGCAGCCGGAAAGAATGACATTGGCGTGATCGTCAAGCGACCCATCGCCAACGCCTGCTGGCGGCCGAAGGAAGCGTTCCGCGGCTTTTATGGCAACTATGCCAAGCCATACATCGAACGATTCGACAAGATGAATCTCTCGCCAGAGCAACTCGGGTTCGCCGGCGACGATGTGCAGGAGCATTGGCCGGAGATTGCCATTCGGTTCACGCTGTCCTTTCCAGAAGTATCTACAGCAATCATCGGCACGACCAATCCCGCCAACGCGCAGGCCAACCTAGGCTATGTCGCGCGCGGCCCGTTGCCTTCGGGGGCGGTGGAAACGCTGCGGAGCGCATTTCGCGCGGGCAACACCGAGGGCAAGTGGACTGGGCAGACCTAACTCGATTCTGCGTAGCACCGGCAGGATTCGGCCGAACTGTTCGTCACGGCAAAGTTACGGCGTTGATTGCCTGCATGGCGTCCGCCGAGGTATTCACCCCGCCCCGCGCCCGGAGGCGGGCCGCCCGTGCCGCGCGCCACTCTCTCGGCACGTTACATAACTCATTAATCCACGTTTAGCTGAGAATTTTTGCAAGTTGGAGGTATTTTCCTTGACGGATGCCCGAATTTGTGGTGATATTATATAAGATATCCGCCCCGCCACCGGCACGGGCGGGTGTGCCGATTGTCGCCGGTGGTCTTCGGAGGGTTTTGAGATGTCTTTGAAAGTGCTATTCGTGGACCGATCGTCCATTCTCGCCGCCGCCACCTGTGCTGTTTTGGCTGGGTCGGCATCGGCTCAGCAGTATCAGCTTCAGCGAAGCAACTCGATCAGCTTGAGCGCCGACTTCTTCGGCACAGATGGGATCAATCCTGGAAGCGATTTCGGCACCAATCCGTTCGGGCTTGCCTTCGACGGCGCGTCGGGCACGGCGTGGGTCGGTGGCTACAACAGCCAGGCTTCGGCGGGCAATGTTGGCGTGGTGCGGATCGACGGCGCAATCTCGGCGTCGCCCACGAACTCGCCCCTGGCGGCTTCGATCTTCACCGCTACGCCGCAGCGCGGCATCAACTCGCTGGCCACTTATAACGGCGACGTATTCGTCTCGAACGTCAGCCCAGAGACAGCACCACATTTCGTGCGACGTATCAACGGTAGTACCGGCGCGACCGTATGGAATGTAGATGATGCGGGCGGCTTCGTTCCGCAGCCGGGCTTTGGTTCTGGTGGCGCAACCGCGATGGAAGTCGACCCGCGCGGCGCGGGCCTCGTCGGCAGCGGCACCTTTGGCCTGGGCTTTATGACTCAATCCGGCTCGGGGGGCGGCGCTCGGCATGTGCTCGATCTTGACACCGGATCGCTTCTCTATGCCAACGGCGCGACCCCAGGCAGCCTCGGCGGTGGAGCGGGTGTGTTCAACACCGCCGGCCCCGGCCCGTCCGACTTCGGCAATCGTGACATCGATTTCGACCCTGATGGCAACTTCGCCCGCGCAACCGGCGATGGGTTTGATTATGCCTTGCGCGCCGCCGACCAGAGCTTCGTCAATACGCTTGCCGGCAACGCAGGATCAACGCGCATTCTCCAAAAGCGCGAGAATGCCTCGCCGTTTACCCGGCTGGTGCAGAATGACATTGGAAACTCGGTCGAGTTTTTCGCCGGAACGGCCACGTCGCAACTCCTCGCGGTCTCATCCCGAATCAGCGGCGCGCTGGTTGCCGGCGTACCTCTCACCGCCGACACCCCGTTCGGCCTGCTCGAAAGCAGTGCCGCCGTCTTGCAGCAGAACCTCGATGCGCGACATGTTTTGCTTCGTAACGTCGATGGCACTCGCACCGGCCTCGTGCAGGAAAGCCTTGTCGGTAACGAGGACTTTTTCACCGGTGCCTACACCGCCGACATCAAGGAGTTTGCCAGCGGCACCGATGCCAACGGCCTGCCGGTGTTGATGGTGCTCTCGTTTGCCGAGCGCCGGCTCGATGTGTATCAAGTCGAACCGACCTGGACCGCGGGCAGCGGCGATTGGGATGCCAACGGGAACTGGGCGTTTAACCTCATCAGCAACGGTGCGACGCAGAACGCGCGGTTTAACCAAGCCACGGGCGCAACGGCAATCACGCTCAACACCAACAAAACGACCAAGCTCCTCAAACTCGAAAGCAGCAACCCCTACACCATCACTGGGTCGGGCACGCTCACACTCGACGCCCCTACAGGCAAAGGTGCCCACATTTCGGTGACCGCCGGCAACCACACCATCGCCGTTCCGGTGGTGGCGCTCAAGGGAACCGACTTGCGCGTACCCGCAGCCAACACACTGACGCTCTCCGGCGGGCTGACCGGCTCGGGTGCAACCGTTCGCGACGGCGGAACGGTCGTCGCCAAACATGTGCGGCTAAGCGCCCTCAATGTCGCGACAGGTCAACTGACCATCAGCCCCGATGCGGGCACGCTCGGCGTGAGCCGCGCGGGCGATCTGGCCATCGCCAACGACGGCGGCGGCAACTTCACTGCCAAGCTCGACCTGACCAACAACGGGCTGATCGTCGGCGCGACTCCGTTTGCAACCGTTCGCGATATGCTGCTTGCCGGCCGCGCCGGGGGCAGTTACACCGGCAACGGCCTGACCAGTTCCACCGCAGCGGCCAATTCACTGGTTGCCGCGCTTGGAATCGCCACCGCGGGCGATCTGGGCCTCACCAGTTTCCTTGGCCAGTCGGTCAACCCCACCGACACGCTGGTGCGTTACACGCGTCAGGGCGACGCCGACTTGAGCGGCGTGGTCAGCCTCGACGACTTCACCCGGCTTGCAGGCGGGTTTGGCAACGCCGGCGGATGGGCACAGGGTGACTTCAACTTTGACGGCCTCGTCAACCTTGATGATTTCACAATTCTGGCCGGCGGATTTGGTTTGGGCCTCCCCGCCGACCTGTCGCGCTCGTCGGTGCCCGAACCGACCGGGCTTGCCGTCGTAGCACTCGGAGCGGCAGCCCTTTTCCGCCGCCGCCGGGCTTAAGAGTTTTTCTTTTATCAGCCGGCCCGGTGAAAAGCTGGGCCGGCTGCCTTGTTCGTTCGCACTGGAGCAAGAATCGGTCTTGCCACCGCCAAGAGAGGGGCGTGATGCGAAAGGAATGCACCATGAGGATTGTCGATCAATCAAGACTCAACCCGCGCCCCGGCTTCACACTCGTGGAGTTGCTCGTGGTGATCGGAATTATCGCGCTGCTGATCTCGATCTTGCTTCCAGCGCTGGGTGCAGCCAACGCTCAGGCGCGGGTTGTGAAGTGCACAAGCAACGTACGACAACTCGCCATTGCGCTGGTCAATTACACTGTGGAGAACCGGGGCAAGTTTCCCCCAAACATCCTCACGCTGCAGACGCAAGGACCTTTCGGGCCTGTCGCCTACTCTCCGCCACCCGGACAGGTATCCGCCAATTTCTGGTACGACCTTGATCGCCTCGGCAAGTATCTTCCAAAAGCAACCGTTGAGCCCGGTACAACCAGCGTCGGCGGGCCGATCATGCAATGCCCCGCCGCCCCGAGCGACGAGAACCGCACCTACTCCATGAATCTCTTTGCATCCTCCATGACCGATCAAGGCGACCTGAACAAAAGCCCGCAGCGGCTCACTTATGCAGGTGCCGGCTTCGGCGGAAATCCTCCGTGGATGGGAACTTTCTGGGATACGAAGAGCAAAGGAGGAAGTGAGCTGATCCTGATTGGCGAACGCTGGGCCACTGAGGTCTCCACAAACGGCTTGCTCACCCGATCGGCCATCGGCAACCGATCCGACGCCACCGCCGGTGCTGGCGTACGCTTTGTCGGCCCGGTGCCAGCGCTGCCCACCTACCGCGGCGGTGCCGTGACCACCGAGATCGACTGGACTCGCCACCGTAAACGTAATCAGGGCAAGGGTTTGGAAGCAAAGGGTCGCGCCGTGTTTGGCTTCGCCGACGGCCACGCCGAACTCCTGTCGCCGGAAGATTGCGCCGACCCGATCACCCGCAAGAGCCGCTTCAAGGCGCTCTGGTCGCCGTATGATCGGACGAATCCGTAAGCCGAGATACGTTTTAACCTGCATCATCGTTGCCATCCCGAAGCGTACGCGCAAGCGACCTCCCCGGCGGAGCGCGTTACTGCGGAGTGCGATACTCTCGCCGGATCGTGCGGCGGAGTGATGCAAACCACCGCACAGGCCCTTCCGGATCACCGTTCGGGGTGACAATTTTTCATCACGCAGATTCCCTTACTGCCGTTAAATCATCTTCCTCAGCACCGTCTGCAAGATTCCGCCATTTCGGTAATAGTCCAGTTCCACCGGGGTATCGATTCGGCAGATGGTCTGGAAAGTCTTGCCGCCGGCTCTTACGGCCACTTCCTGGCCCGGCTTCAATTGGTCGTCGATGGCGATTTCGAACACTTCTTCGCCGGTCAGGCCTAGCGTGGTGCGCGACTCGCCGGGCTTGTAGACCAGCGGGAGTATGCCCATGCCCACGAGGTTGCTGCGGTGAATGCGCTCGAAGCTCTCGGCGATGACGGCTCTCACCCCCAGCAGCATCGTGCCCTTGGCTGCCCAGTCTCGGCTGGAACCCATGCCATAATCTTTTCCCGCCAGCACCACGAGCGGCAGACCCTGCTTTTGATATTCCATGGAGGCATCGTAGATTGAGATAATGCTGCCCGCTGCCCACTGCCCGCCGCCCACCAGCAACTTGGTCACGCCGCCTTCTGTGCCTGGCGCGAGCAGGTTTTTCAGGCGGATATTGGCAAAAGTGCCGCGGACCATGACTTCATGCCCGCCGCGGCGCGTGCCGTACTGGTTAAAGTCGGCCGGCTGCACGCCATTGGCCATTAAGTATTTCCCAGCGGGCGAATCTTTCTTGATGTTTCCCGCAGGGCTGATGTGATCGGTGGTCACGCTATCCCCCACCATCGCCAGCACGCGTGCGCCGTGGATCGATTGGATCGGCACCGGCGTCGGCTGCAGATTTGTAAAGTACGGTGGGTGCTGGATATAGGTGCTGCTCGGGTCCCAATCAAACAACTCCCCCCCGCGGACGGCCACGTCATTCCATTCCCTGCTCTTTTCGCCCACGCCGTCGTACTGCCGGGTAAACATTTGCGGTTCGATGCACATCGCGATGGTGTCGGCCACTTCCTGCTGCGTCGGCCAGATGTCCTTGAGGTAAACGTCCTGGCCGTTGCTTCCCCGGCCGATGGGCTGGGTGGTGAAATCAATATCGATCGTCCCCGCCAAGGCATATGCCACGACCAAAGGCGGGCTGGCGAGATAGTTGGCCTTTACATGTTGATTTACGCGCCCTTCAAAATTGCGATTGCCCGAGAGCACGGAAACCACAGCGAGGTTGTCTTTCTCCACCGCCGACGCGATCGACTCCGGCAGCGGGCCGGAGTTGCCGATGCAGGTTGTGCAGCCATAGCCGACGGTGTTGAAACCAAGCGAGTCGAGATATTGCTGCAAGTCGGCTTTCTCAAAATATTCGGTCACAACCTTGCTGCCTGGCGCGAGGCTGGTCTTGCAATGCGGCGCCGATTGCAGGCCGCGCTCGACCGCCTTCTTGGCCACCAGCCCCGCAGCCACCATCACGCTCGGGTTGCTGGTGTTGGTGCAACTGGTGATGGCAGCGATCACCACGGCGCCGTGGGTCAGTTGGATCGACTCTTTCGACGCCACCGCCAGCGAGCCGTCTTCCTTCGAGTGCACCGGCCGGGTCGTGTAAGACACCACGCTGCCCGGCTTGCTATCAGGGAAACTCGACAGGAATGAATCGCGCACCTTCGGCAGTTCCACCCGATCCTGCGGGCGCTTCGGCCCGGCGAGGCTCGGCACGACGGTTGAAAGGTCAAGCTCCAGCACCTCGGTAAACACAGGCTCAACCTTGTCCTGCCGCCACAGTCCCTGCTCCTTGCAATAGCGTTCGACAAGATCCACCTGCCCGGCGCTGCGGCCAGTCAGCTTGAGATAACTGAGCGTTTGTTCATCGACCGGGAAGAAGCCCATCGTCGCGCCATATTCCGGTGCCATATTGGCGATGGTGGCGCGGTCGGCGAGGCTCATTGAAGCAAGCCCTTCGCCGAAGAACTCGACAAATTTTTCGACCACGCCATGTTTCCGGAGGATTTGCGTGATGGTCAGGACAAGATCGGTCGCAGTCGAACCTTCGGGCAGCGCGCCCTTCAGTCGGAAGCCCACTACTTGCGGGGTGACGATGTAAATCGGCTGGCCGAGCATGCACGCCTCGGCTTCGATTCCACCGACGCCCCAGCCGACGACACCGAGGCCGTTGATCATGGTCGTGTGGCTGTCGGTGCCGACCAGCGTGTCGGGGTAGGCCACGCCGGAGTCGGTCCAGACGACCTTTGCAAGATGTTCGAGGTTGACCTGATGGACAATTCCCGTCGCCGGCGGAACGACGCCGAAGTTGCGAAACGCCCGCTGGCCCCACTTCAAAAACTCGTATCGCTCCCGGTTGCGGGCAAATTCCAGCTTGCTGTTGTTAAAGAGCGCAAACTTGGTGCCGTAATCGTCCACCTGCACCGAGTGGTCGATCACCAGATCGACCGGCACGAGCGGGTTGATTCGCTGCGGGTCGCCCCCCGCCGCCTTCATCGCGGCGCGCATCGCAGCGAGATCGACCACACACGGCACGCCGGTGAAATCCTGTAGAATCACCCGCGCGACTTTAAACGGCACCTCTTTGTTGCCCGGATTGCTCGCATTCCACTTCGCAAGCCCGGCAACGTCGGCTTCGTTTACAATGAAGCTATCGAGATTGCGCAGGCAACTCTCCAGCAACACCTTCATGCTGAACGGAAGCCTGGATAAATCGCCCACCCCCTGCTTCTGCAGTTCGGCGAGGCTGTAATAGGTCAAGTCGCCGAGTTGGGTGGTGAGCGTTGCGATCGAACCGAAGGGATTGAGTTTTGGCATAATAGTTTGGTTTTGTTGAGTTCTTCATCGTATGCGCCGGCGGTTCGGTGTCCAACATCGCCGCATAACCTTTTGAACTCCGGGGTGTCTTAGTTAGTGTTGCGCCAAATGCTGAAAACTATGCTGATTATCGCCCTTGGCCTCGTGCCAGTCCTTGGAATTATGCCAGTTCCGGGGGCATGTTTCGCCTTATCCGAGGCGCCAGCCGCCAGCCCGGCCGTCGATACCCTGCTTGACGGCCTGGAAGCCCGTGGAAATGACCTGCGCACGCTTCACGCAACCATCTCAAAGAGCGAGGCCGATGCATCGCTCGGCGAAGACACCGAAACGCGCACCGGCCGGCTCTGGTACGACCGCCAGGCGGAGGCCGATGTCCGCATTCGCGTCAGCCTCGATAAGCTGAGGATTGGCGAGAAGGAACGAGAAGACCGGATCGAATACATGCTGATCGACGGAACACTCACCGACCGCAACTATCGCAGCCGGGTGGAGGTTCAGCGGATTGTGCAGAAGCCCGGACAGAAACTCGACCTGTTCAAGCTCGGCCAAGGCCCGTTTCCACTACCCATCGGCCAACCCAGGGCCGCGGTGTATGAGCAGTTTGACGTGAGTGAGCTTCCTGCCGGAGACGACGCACCGAGAAACACCTCGCGGCTCAAACTGGTTCCGAAGCCGGGAACCGAACTCACTCGCCGTTTTGCGTGGATCGAAGTCTGGGTGGACCGAACCGATTTTCTCCCCCGGCGAATCAGCACGCTCAACGCGCAGCAATCTGTTTTGACCACCACCGTCTTGCAGGATGTGCAATTGAACACGCCGCTGGCTAGCGAAGCTTTTTCACTCGAAAAGGTGAACGAGCGGGAGTGGTCGATACGCGTTGAAGCCGACTAACCCCGCAATGACCGGCTGGTTGCGACCATCGCGCCGCACACTCTCTACTTCACCAATCGCTGGTCTTCCACCACATTGCCATCTTCCATGCGCACCAACCTTCGGGCGCGGTGGGCAAGCGCCATCTCGTGGGTGACAATCACAATCGTCTGACCGCCGGCGGCGAGTTCATCGAAAATCTCGGCTACAAGCTCGCTGTTTTTCTTGTCAAGGTTGCCCGTTGGCTCATCGGCGAGCAAGACCGCCGGCTCGTTGGCCAGCGCGCGGGCGATCGCAACGCGCTGCTGCTCACCGCCGGAGAGTCGATTCGCGCGCCTCGTAAGCTTGCCGCCCAACCCAAGGCGCGACAGGACCTGCGCAGCCCGATCCATCGCCTCGGCTCGACCCAGGCGGCCAAGTTTGAACATGGGCAGGCACACATTCTCCTGCGCCGTGAACTCCTTGAGCAGATAATGAAACTGGAAAACGAACCCGACCTTTTCATTCCGCAACTGAGCAAGCTGCGAATCGCCCAGCGCCGCGGTGTCATCGCCGTCGAGAAAAATGCTGCTTGACGGGTCAAACGGAACGCCTGTTTCGTCAAGGCGACTCGGCCGATCAAGCCCGCCGAGCAGGTATAGCAGCGTGCTTTTCCCAGAGCCGGAAGCACCCACAATCGAAACATATTCGCCTCGGTCGATGCTGATATCGACCCCCTTGAGAACTGTCGTCAGCGCGTCGGCGGCGCCAAGAATTCGATGCACATTCTGCGCACGGAGCAGCGGCCCAAGCGGCGTCGCCGCCTCAGGCGTGACGCTCGGGTAGGGACTAATGTGCCCCACGGATCACCTCAACCGGATCATACTTCGCCGCCCGCCGCGCGGGATAGACCGCCGCCAGCAGCACCACGACCATCGAGCCGATAAATGCCTGCAGATACATTCCACTCGACTCGCTCATCAGCAGCCCGTCCGATTTCACGAGGCCCTCCATCTGAATCGGCAGTCGGCGCAGCAATTCGATGCCGGCTTTTCCGAGCACCAGGCCCAAACCGGAACCAATCAGCCCGATGACCAATCCCTGAACGATGTAAATGTGTGTGATATCGTTGCGGCTCAGGCCGAAGCTCTTGAGAATCGCGATGTCATTCACGCGTTCGAGCACTGCCATGATGAGGATATTGAGCACCCCAAATGCTGCGACCACGAGCAGCGCGCCCGTGATGAAATAGGTGATAATTCCCTGAATTTTGAATATTTTAAGGAAGTTGGCATTGGCTTCCTGCCACGCCTCGGTCTTGTATCCGCTGATCGCCTCCACCTGCGCGGCGATGCCTCGGGCCTGATTGTAGTCGTCGGTGCGAAGGATGATTTCGTTGACGATGTTCTTCTTGTCGAGCAGGGTTTGTGCGTCGCTCATCAACATGTACGCCCTCCCGTAGTCCACCGGCGTGACGCCGGTCTCGAAGATGCCCACGACCTTGGCTATCGACCGCCCGCCGGTGGGGGTGCTCAGGGTGATGTTGTCGCCGAGTTGCGCCCCTAAGTTGGCAGCGACACCCCACCCAAGCAGCACGCCGTCGGCCGTGCTTTTTAGCTTCTGAAAATCGCCCTGCGTTACCTTCTCTCCGATCGTTGTGGCGCGGATGAGTTGATCGGGGTCCACGCCCTGCACAGCCAGCGCATAGGTCTTGGTGCCGTAGGTCGCGATGGCGTCGCCGCTGACAATCGGCGCCGCTGCAGTGACTCCCGGCATGCGCCGAATCTTGCCGATCAATCCGGTGTGGTTCTTGATCTTCTTCACCTGCTCGCGCGGCTTCACTCCTTCCACCAGCAGAATCGCATTTGGATCGGGGTAGAAACGCTGCAGGATCTGCGTTTCGGTTTCGCGCGGCTCGTCGTGCACGATGATATGACCCGATGATTCGACTGTTTCGATGATAAACTTGTCCTGAAATCCCTGCATCATCGAGCTCATGCTGAGGAACATCGTCACGCTGATGGTCACGCCGGCAATGCAAACCAGCGACTGCCTCAGATGGCTGAACAGATATCGAATGGAGATGAACGTGTTCATGATCGCCGGCGGCTGGGGTCACCTTCAGACATCAACGGGCACTTCTAACGAATTCCCTTAAAGGCCTGCCCCTCCGGCGGTGGAGCCTGTTTCGCGACACCGGTGGCCTGCTTCGGATCGATGTAGTTCACACTCACCCGTCGCCCGGCGGGAATGTTGCCCACGGGACCGATGACCACACGTTCCCCCGGCACAACCCCGCTGACGATTTCCGTGCGCTCGATGCTCACCAGCCCAAGCACGACATCGCGCCGCGCCAACTCGCCGCCACTTGTAACGACCCAAACCCCGCCGTTCTGCACCGACTGGCTGGGTACAACCGTCGCCGTTTCGCGCTCGGCGATGATAAACGCCAGTTCGCCAGTCATTCCCGGCTGAAGTCGGTCGCCGGGCGCGTCGAGCTTCACATCGATCTCAAACGTACGTCGATCAGAATCCGCTTGATCGTAGATCCTGACTACACTGCCGGTGAAGACCTGGTCGGGAAACGAGTAGAGCGTCAGCCGCACGAGTTGGCCGACATTGACACGCGCGACATCCTCTTCATCAACCGCCGCCCGCATAACCAGATCAGAAGGATAGATGTTGGCGACGCGCATCACCGTGTCGTTCACCGCAACGCGCGTGCCCTGGCTTGTGGGCCGGTCGAGCACCACGCCGTCAATTGGCGCACGCAGGGTCTGCTGCTCAGTGTTCCACCGGGCGGTATTGACTGCGGCGCGTGCCACATCGACTTCGCGGGCAAGCTCCAATTGTTTCGCCGCGCGCTGCGCCCGCGTCGCCTCGACATCCATCGTGAGCAAACGCACCCGATCCATCGCACGATCGAGGTCTGCTTGTGAACCCGCAAGTGCATCGAGCGCCTGCGTCTGGCGCGATTCCTCTCGCCGGGCGATTTCTACCATGCCGGTCATCGCCTCAAGCCGACGGTCAAACTCCATCAGCACCGGCGACTGGGCCTCGTCTGCCCGCGCGAGCTTCTCAGCAAGCTCCGCCTGCGCCTTCTCAAGTGCAAACTGCAGCGAAGGTTCATACACTGCCGCCAGTTCATCTCCTGCTCTTACCCTGTCGCCCTTATCAACCGTCACTTTCTGCAATACGCCAGCCACATTCGCCCGGATCGGAAACTCGCGCACCGGCGATATTGTCCCCGTCGAATAAAACGCCTGCACCACCGGCCCTTGCACCGCGTCGGTCACATTCAGTGTCGGACGGAGCAGACGTACCAGTCCCCAACCAGCCAGCATTACCACCAATGCTACGCCAGCGATGCCGAGCACAATGCGAACCATCAACCGCCCGCTCCGAGTGCCTATCATGAAAACCTGACCTGTAGCCACCTAGGCCTTAACGCACCGTGACCCTCATGCATCAGCATTGTATGCATCCAATTGCCCAAACCTGCATCACTAATCACCAATTCTTGCTTCGACGCTTTCGCTGATTTCGTCCTATAAAATCGCGGTCTATCACTCCCGGAGAAGGGTTTTGCCGCGGTACATGCTCACTGAGATTAACTGAAGCGTGTGTTAGGTCGATAGGACCATGATGAGATCCGCCGCCGAGTTTACGGTCGTTCCAGATACGGTTCATCTTCATCGTCGCGGCGCGGCGCTGGTCTACTCGACGATTGCGATGTTCGTGCTCATTGCGTTCGCGGTTCTTGCCGTGGATGCCGGACGGTTGATACTCGCCCGCGCGCAACTCCAGGATGCCGCCGACGCCGCGGCGCGCTACGCCGCCATCGGTCTGGTTAGCAGTTCTACCCCGCAAACCACCGCCCAACAGCACGCCGCCGCCGTGCTGAGCACAACCAAAGTCGACGGCGGAACGCTCAGCGCTGCCAACTACTCCGTCACCGTCGGCAAATGGAACGAAATCACGCGCGTATTCACGGCCACCACTAACGCACCCAACGCCGTCAAAGTCGACCTCGCTTTCAAGCTCGCCGAAGCCGGCCGGCCGAAGCTCTTCGCCAGCGTCGTCGGTGCGCAAAGTGATAACACGATGCGTTCATCCTCCATCGCCACTGCCAGCGTCGGCAGTCAGGAGTTTAACCCTCCCGCCAGCGGCAATCTATGGCTCTCCACCGCAGCACCAGGAACGGTCAACAAGAACTTTCGGGATAACGCGCCCCACGTCTGGGACTATGCCGGCTCAGCGGGCAATGCGCGCCAAAGTCCGCTCGAAATCCAACTTGATGATCTCAACCTCAACCCCGGAGACGCGCTGAGCTTCGAGGGCCTGAGCGGCACCGCAATCTACGTCTCCAACGGCGGGCAAAACTCCGCCGACGGGGTCTCCAACTTCATCGTCGCGCTCGGACAGACCTACCCCGGTTCGGTTCCCACCAATAACTACAACGGCATGTCTAACGTTCGCGCGCCCATCGGCGCGATCATGGCCGTCTTCCTTACTGATGACCCGGCAAGCACCGGCCCCGCCCCCGCAGCCCTCGACTTCAACACCGCCAACCAGCGCAACTACAGCACCCTCAGCCCACAGGTCAAGCAGGTATTCTTCGTCGGCGACGGCAAACGCGACAACGGCGAGGTGCAGCGCATCGTCGTCCCGGACGGCGCAACGCGTGTCTTCATCGGCATGATGGACGCCTGGCAGTGGAACGACAACGTAGGCAACTTCAAGTTCAACATCTACGGCCGCAAGAATGTAACCACCGTCAAGTAAACCTAAGCAACGCACCCGCGCACCCCTCCCCACCATCGCACTGCGGTCCCGATCGCAAACCCGCCAACTTGACATTCCCCCAAACCCGGCTAGAGTCTCTCACCCTAGATCGCGGGGTAGAGCAGCCTGGTAGCTCGTCGGGC
>DDRH01000007.1:101683-107567 GCA_002343075.1 Phycisphaerales bacterium UBA2421
GGTAGCTCGTCGGGCTCATAACCCGGAGGTCGGAGGTTCGAATCCTCCCCCCGCTACTCGTTATTGGAAAGGGACTTGCAGCGATGCGAGTCCCTTTTCGTTTGGCTGAAATCGCGCGTTTGTACATCGCTTTGTACATCAAGCCTGCCACCGAAAACGACTCGCCAACAAACATCACTCCAGATTGGAGTCTGTATCATGGCGAGCTTGATCCAACGTAGCGATACCTACTACATCACCGATCGACTTTCCGGGAGAATCATCCGCAGGAGCCTCCGGACGGATTCCCTGCAATTGGCGAAGGAAAGGCTCCGGAAGTACCAGTCGGCAGAGATACGCGGCGTCGATAGCCCGCTTCCCACCCGCACGCCTATCGCCCAGGTCGTGGCCCGATACGTAGCGCACATCCGCACCCGCAAGACGGCGAAGAGTGCGCAGACAGATATCTACTACCTGCGCGAGGCGTTCGGGCCGATTTGTGAGGCGTTGACCGTCACCAGCCGACGATTGTCACCACTTGCCCGCAAGCGTCCGCTAAAGCCCGGGCAAGATCGCCGGAGACGGGCCTTGGTGATCGAGGCGGCTTGCTTCGAGCACGTCGTCACCGCCCAAGTGTCGGCA
The DNA here is from genome assembly GCA_002343075.1 of Phycisphaerales bacterium UBA2421. GTDB lineage: Bacteria > Planctomycetota > Phycisphaerae > Tepidisphaerales > Tepidisphaeraceae > UBA2421. The sequence goes on from DDRH01000007.1 coordinate 102,305, forward strand.
TTCATAACCGGGAATGTCCAAAGCCGCGGGCTCGCCCCCAAGACCGCCAACCGCTACCGCGAAGTCCTTCACCGGCTGTTCTCATGGGCGATGAATGAAGGCGGGGTGAAGATGCCAGGGGACAAGAACCCCGTTTCAAAAGTGCTTCGGTACAAAGAAACCGCCCCGGAGATTCGATTCCTCACCCTGCGCCAGATCGACGAGCAGCTGGCCGCTCTCCAGGACCAGCCGCAGCTGCAATCCATGGTCGCCGTGCTGATCTACGCCGGCCTGCGCTGGACCAGCAGTTCTACTTCTTCGACGGCGCGGTACCCGGCGATTCGAATCGGCGCGAGCGATACTCCGTCGGTGCAACGCCGTTGAGGCGCCGGAAGGCGCGCACAAAATTGGCATGATTCTGAAATCCCAGCCGAGTGACGACGGACTTGATCGAGTCCTGCGTGGTGCGCAGCAATCTGCACGCTTCCTGCATGCGTAGTTCCACCAAGTATCGCCGCGGTGGAATGCCAAAGCGGCGTGTGAACAGGCGGGTGAGGTGCTCGCGCGATATGCCGTGTCGGTCGGCCAGTTCTTCCACCGACCAGTCGCGTTTGAGATCTTGGCGCATGGTGGCCTCGATTGCATCGGCCCGGTTGACAAACCGCCCAGCACGATCCGCCGCCGAAGACTCGGCCGCGTCGAGCAGTGCGCCAAAAACGTCGTTGCAGAAGCGCGAGGCGTTCGCGCCGGTCATCTCCGTAATATGATTCGGTTCGGCGGCGTATTGGCTGGCCTGTCGGATGATCGGGTGGTCAAGCCCGACGGGGTAGATTCGTCCGAACTCTTCGATTAGCACGCGAGCAGTCTGGACCGCGATTCTTCCCGAGATGATCAGCCCGATGAACTCCCACTTGCCGCGGAAGGCAGCGTGATAACCCTCCCAGAAGTCAGAATCGTCTTCGACAAAGCGCAGAATCGCTTCGCCGGGTTTGACCAGTCGCCCCTGCTGGTTGGTGCGCGGTATAATCGCGCCCCCGGGAGAAAGCGAAAATTTGACAACCACATGTTCGTGCATGGGCGCTTGCCAGACATCGCGGATGTTGTACTTGGGACTCAGCCCCAACCCCCGGCCAACATAGTGCGGAAAGGCCAACTCGGGGAGTTTTCCGATCACCCGGAACCAAGTGTATTGCAGCATCCGATAGGAGTGGTCCGCCAGTTCGTGCCGACGGTCAGGGATGAGAGCGTCTTCGCTCATTCGCACACCTTGCTAAATGATCACACTGCGCATAGCAATGTCACAAACTCCGTCTTGTCGATTAAAAACTTCAAGTAATCATATCAACAAGCCCGCAATCGACAACGAGAGAGCATATCACATCAGGTTGTCAGTGGAACGGGCTGCGGAGGACAAATGATGATGTGCAGTAATCGCATGAGTCGGTGCGTGAACCGTTCAGGGCGCGCTCTGATCTTCTCAAGTGGCGCGCTGACGGTTGGCGTGTGGGCTGGATTCGCGTCGGCGGACACGGTCATTCTCTCCGACGACTTCAACCGCTCTGCCGGGGTGAATGCCGCCGGCAACGCCGGCGGGATTTCCACCTGGGGCATGAACAATAATGCTCTCGGGGGAACCGAAATCATCAGCTACAAGAACCGCAATACCGCCATCGGTACCAGCACCGAACAGCAGTTTGTCGATGGCAACCTCGGCAGGCTCCGACTGGGGCATGGTGTGGTCGATTTTGATTTGCTCACAATCCCCCAGGTTCTTCAAAACGGCTTCTCCGCATCGTTCGATTTCCAGCGCGGCGGCAGCGGCTATATCGCCTTCGCTGTCGGCATGACCCCGGCTGAAATCGAAGCCCATCCGCAGAACAATGCGCGCATCGGCGTACCGTTTGCAACCAACATTCCCGAAACAGATTTTGGCTTCCTCTTCCGCCCGCCTACCGGTGGCCAGGGGCAATCTGAAATCTGGAAGGGCGGAACACAGATCACCGGCCCTCTGGGGCTGTTTAACCCAACCGGAATCACTGGGTCGCCCACGACGCTTCTTAATAGCGCGGTAGCCAGGTTTGTCCCCGCAACGGCCGGTCAATGGGACACGGGCGCTACGATCAATCTCGAGTTGACCATCAACGGAGCCGCCACCCCGCAGTACACGACAACATTTACCTCCGACGGTTCCGGTCTTGGATACTTCGGCTTTCACTCCAACTCCGGCTCGGGCGTCGCGCAGGCTGGTATCGATAACTTCACCATCTCTGCCCTCGGCCCGGTTGTCACCACCAACGCGTGGGCGGTTGATGCCAGCGGCGACTGGAGTCTTGGCACCAACTGGACCGCCGGCGCCTCACCTAACGCGGTCTCCGCAACAGCCCTGCTCGGCGGGGTCATTAGCTCACCGCGCACAGCGACGCTGGATGAGCCGGTCACACTCGGCCACCTCACGTTCGACAATGCCAACGCATATACGATCGCAGGCAGCCACACACTTTCCATTCAGACTTCATCCGGCCCAGGTTCGATCGGACTCGCGCTCGGCAATCACAGCATCACAGCGCCGCTGCAAATCAAGAGTAACACCGTGCTGGGCGGGCCGGGAACGCTTAAAGTAGCATCGCTGGGTGTCGATGCCGCGACCCAACTGGACCTTGGCGACCGCAGCCTGGTGGTCGATTACACCGGCGTGTCACCGCGCGCGGCGCTTGAAGCACTGGTAGCCAGCGGCTTTGCCGCCGGGGCCAACAATGGTGACGGCATCAACACCTCGGCAGGAAGTTCTTCGAGGCGCCTCGGCATCGCGGAGGCGGGCGAGACGCCGTTCCTCGCCGCCGGGACTTTTGCCGGGCAGACGGTGGACAGCACCACGCTGATTATTCGCTACACACTCCCTGGCGACGCCAATCTGAGTGGCGGCGTCAGCCTCGATGACTTTACCAGCCTGGCTGCCGGTTTCGGCAGCGCGGGTCGGTGGTCGGCGGGCGACTTCAACTACGATGGAAACGTCAATCTCGACGACTTCACGGCACTGGCGGCCAATTTCGGTGCATCGCTGCCCGCGGATGTCGCCAGACGTGCGGTGCCCGAGCCGACGATGCTCGCGGTCCCGCTGGCGATGCTCGTCATGTCGGTGCGCCGCCGCCGGAATGGCTAAGAACTGACTTTGTTGTTTTTCACATTTTTCTCATTTCACCATTCGCCGGCAATCGCGTCGGCACAGGAGGATTTGCACATGCGTCTTCGATCCATTATCGCCGCGGCGGCCACGGCCGTTGTGGCATTGTCATCTGCAGCTTCGGCTTCAGTGATTTTGTCAGACAATTTCAACCGCTCCGCCGGCGTCAATGCCGCTGGCAACGCGGGTGGATTGTCGGACTGGGGCGCGAACAATAACGCGCTGGGTGGCACTGAAACCATGACCTACAAAGTCCGCAACACCGCCGCCGGAACAAGTACCGAGCAGCAGTTTGTTGACGGCAACCTTGGCCGACTCCGCCTTGGCCACGGCGTCGTTGATTTCGATCTGCTTTCCAATCCCGCCGTGCTCCAGAACGGGTTCACGGCATCGTTCGACTTCCAGAGAGGCGGTGGGGGCTACATCGCACTGGCAGTCGGCATCACCCCGGCGCAGATTGAGGCCCACCCGCAGAACAACGCGCGCATCGGTGTTCCGTTTGCTGCCAACATTCCTGAAACCGATTTCGGTTTCCTCTTCCGGCCTAGCGTCGCCACCGAGGTGTGGAAGAGCGGCAGCGTCGCCACCGGCCCAACCGGCATTTTCAACGGGACTAGCATCGCAGGAAGCCCGACGACACTGGTAAACACCGCCGTCGCTGAGTTCACCCCGGTGGTCGCTGGCCAATGGGGCGCGGGGGCGACGATCAATTTCGCGCTCACTGTAAACGGTGCCGTCGTACCACAATACACGACCACGTTTACATCTGACGGCTCCGGCCTGGGCTACTTCGGATTCCACTCCAACGCGGGCGCGGCGGTGGCGCAGGCGGCGGTAGATAACCTCGTGATTTCAGCCATCCCCGAACCGACGGTGATGGGCCTGATGGCAATCTCATCAGCAGGGTTGCTGATTCGCCGCCGGATCCGGCGGTAAACCTGTAGCGGCGGGGAACCGGGTGACACGATTCGCCCCGCAGGCAGACGGTTGCCTGCGGGGTGACTTTAGATTTGAGTACGAAGCTTAAGCTAACCAAAGGATGGACGATGCATCGACTGCTGGCGCTTTTGTCGTTGTGGATTGCCAATGTCTGTTTCGCGCAGGCACCCATCGAAGGCGATCCCGCCAACTTCAATCCCCTTGCAGCCGTCCCAACGACAGCTCCATCGTCCACGATCACAGCCCAATCCACGGCAACGATCACTGATGTTCTTCCCAAGGTCCGACTCACCCCGCGTGATGTGACGGTACCCGGTATCAAGAATGGACGACTTTCGCTCGACGGCGACTGGCAGTTCTCCTTCAAGGTGCCCGACGGCTTTACTGGCCGTTACGACGCAATTGGCGGTTGGGTCTCCGTTGCCATCCCCGGGCACTTCGCGCTGCACGGCGATAAGCGGATGTATAAAGACGAAGGTGTGCCGGTGGCCTGGTCGCGGCAGGTCGATGTCCCTGCGGACTGGGCTGGCAAGCGCGTCGTCCTGCGGTTTGAAGGGGTCGATGGCCTCACAAAACTCTGGGTGAATGACCAGCCTGCCGGGCAGAACGATATTGCCTGCCTGCCATCGGAATACGACATCACCGACTATATCACCCCCGGAAAAACCAATCGCATTCTGTTAACCGTTGAAAAGTCGCTGGTAACCCGCTGGTCGCGCCGGGAGCTGGGCAGCATGACCCGGACGGTTTACCTGCAGGCACTCCCGCAGGTGAATCTCGGGCGATTGCATGTGGACACCGACCTTTCAGTCGGAAACACGCTCGCCACGGCGAATGTGCATTTGCGTGTGGCCAATCAGTCGGCGGGTGCGGTGGTTCCGACGATTGCCCTTCGACTTGTCGGCCCGGATGGCAGCGCAGAGAAGCTCTTGGAGAAACCCGCCCTTCTCCCGCCAGTCGCGCCGGGGCAGACATTGGAATGCACTATTCCGGGACGGGTCGAATCGCCGGCGCTCTGGACCGCCGAGACGCCTGTGCTTTATCACATCGAGGCCGACCTGATCATCGACGGCCAGCCCGTGATGACCGCACGGCAGCGGTTCGGGTTTCGGGAAGTGGCGGTCGATGGGCACAAACTGCTACTCAATGGTGTTCCTATCCGGC
>DDRH01000007.1:107653-162117 GCA_002343075.1 Phycisphaerales bacterium UBA2421
GACTCAATGGTGTTCCTATCCGGCTCCGGGGTGTGAACTACCACATTACCTATCCCGGATTGGGCGAATCAGTCCCGCGGGAGAAGATTGCTCGCGACATTGAGTTGTTTCAGCAGGCGAATTTTAACGCGCTTCGATCGCGGCCGACTCCCCCCGCCGACTATGCCGAGCTTTGCGACGAGATGGGCATTTATACCACCGTCGAGGCAATGATCTCGCTGATGATGTACGACGCCGGTCCGAAGAAAGACCACGGTGCCGACCCGGCGATCGCCGAAGGCCTGCGGCACCATGTTGCCACGATGATCGAAAGCCTCTACTCGCATCCGTCGATTCTCACCTGGGGGCTGGGCAACGAGTGTCCGTACTACGAATACTTTCAGACAGCGGCGCTGGGGATGCGTGTGGCCGATCCAACCCGCCCGCTGTTCTTCGGATCGGATGCCCGCCTGGGAGTGAGCATTCCCTTCATGGATATCAACGACGACCACTACCAGCGCGATGGCGTCACCACCACCGCCGACCCAGGCAATGTGATCGGCAAGGGATGGGAATATCCGAAAGACCGGCCGAACATCTTCACCGAGTGGATGCACACGCACGTCAATAACCAAAAAGAAGTCGCGTACGACCCGGGCATCGACGATTTCTGGGGCTTCGTCGCCGAGGCGCACATCGAGTACATGCAGCGGACGCCCGAATACGTCGGCGGGTTTCTGTTTCTGGGCGCGCCGTATCGGGCGATCGGTGTCGATCAAATCTGGCGGGCGGTGTTTACCGATGACCGTCAGCCGTCAGAAATTTTCTGGCATGTGCAAAAGGCGCACTCGCCCGCGCGCGTGGCCGACCGAACCGGCGAGATGAACGCCGACGGCAAGACGGCGCGGTTCGCGGTCGAAAATCGCTATGACTTTACCAACCTGCGAAGCCTGAAGTGGATCTGGTCGCGCGGCGGCGACCGTGGCGAAGTGAGCATCGATCTGCCGGCGCAGCAAAGAGGATTTATCGATGTGCCGTTCGACCCTGCCGGCGAGCCGACCGTGCTAGAAGCGACCGATAGTGCCGGGCGGATGATCGACAAATGGGCGCTGTCGATAAAAGCCGCCCCACCTGCCGCTGCTGCGCGAAAAGCGCAGCAGGAGAAGTGGGAGGTTAAGCAAGGCGAAACTCAGATCACGATCCATGTCGGCGATCGCACATTGGCCATCGATGCCAAATCGGGGCTGTTGTCGTCGGCCCGCATCGGCGAGGCCGAGTTGCTCGCCGGTTCGCCCGGCTTGCTGGTGCTGCCGGCGCAGCTGTCGAAGTTCAAAGGCCAGCAGAAGCTGACACTGGTTAATCAAGCCGTCGGCTGGCAGGCGGAGAGCGTCAAGGTCGAACATGACAGCACGCGCGTCCGAGTCGTGGCTGCAGGGGGCTATACCCATGCACGCGGGTCGTTCGTCACTACCGTGCATCGAACCGGCGAAGTGGAGGTGGAGTATGACTTGACGTGGAACGATGCGCCCTCGCCGACATTTAACTGCTTCAGTTGGGGCTTGGCGGTTCCGGTCAATGAGAGATTTGACACGCTTTTCTGGGATCGCCGATCGCAATGGAGCCATTACCCGGCGGGGCATATTGGAAGGGCGCAAGGCGAGGCAGCGGCTCGTCCGGTGAGCGATTCGCCCAACCCCTGGGCACAGGAACAGGTGGACGGGGTGACGCGCGACTTCCGCAGCACGCGGTTTTTTGTTCATCATGGAGGCCTTCGCGACGCTGGCGGGCGGGAGATACGCGTTCTGTCCGATGCAACCCAGCACCTGCAGGCGGTCCCCCTGAACGGCGATTTGGGCGGCGAAATCTTCACCGCCGACCTGCACGGCCCGCGCAAGCCCGGTTTTCACCTGCACACCCTGCGATTTCACAACGGCGGGACCGAGCCGCATCTGACCAAATCGCTGACTTTCGAAACCCTGCAGGTGAAAGCCGGCGCGCGCTTTCAGGACAAGGTGCGTCTGTCGATCGAAACGCCGTAAGCAAGCATCGGCACCGTCGAAGCGGGCAATCAATCACAAAATCGCTTGCGGTCAATCATGAGCGATGTCTCGATGTTGTTTGAGGCCTGCTTTTGCTGCAGAGAACAGGGAAAATGCGGATGAGAACCTTGGCCTGAACAATCGGCACGGGAGTTCCACAAGTAGTCACACAGGGACAAGCAATGCCACAAAGCGCGGCTAGGCGCTCATCCGAAGCGTTGTAAATTCATGGTGGCGGATCACTATCAATCTCGACTGGAGCATCTCATGACTGATTGTCGCTCATCGAACGAGGATTCGAACAAGACAAAACGCGCGTTCACCTTGGTGGAACTGCTGGTTGTCATCGGAATCATCGCGCTATTGATCTCAATTCTGCTCCCAACTTTGGGAAAAGTGCGCGCTACTGCCAACACGACCAAATGCCTGAGCAATCTGAGGCAGATCGCGACGGCTTACAATCTGTATCTCACGGAGTCGCGCGGAAAACCGATCGAAATCGTCAACGTCAACGGCGGCGGGTATGTGATGTTCGTGCTCAGCGAACGGAAGTTCTTGAACCTGCAGACCAATCCCGAGATTCAATTCTGCCCCGACGCGCGGGAAGAGAGCGCGAAGCCGCCTTCGGCGTACGGAACGAGCGGCAATGCCTCGCAGGCGCTGATTGGCTCGGTCGGTACGTCATGGTTTAGAAACTTCGATCCGAAGCTCGTCAGCCGGGGTAGCTACACTTACAACGGCTGGGTGATTTACAAGCAAGGCCAGGCCACATCAGGCGATCAGATTGAGAACCATTCAAACACCGCACCGAGGAAGGGTTTCTTTTTCAACACGATTGGAAAGGCCAGGCCAAGCTCCGAAGTTCCGCTGATCGGCGACGGGGTGTGGAGCGAAGCATTTGCACTAGAAAAAACGATACCTGCGCCAACCTCGAATGATCCGTTTGTAAAAGCCGTCGGACTTGGCGCCAGCTCCGACGATTCTGACGGCCAGATTAACCGGTACTATCTTTCTCGCCATAGTAAGGGGATGAACATGGTGTTCGTCGACGGCCACGGTGAGCGCATCGACAACCTTCGGCACCTGTGGCGGATGCGCCATCACGCGATCTGGGACAAAGCCCGCGTTCCGGCGGAAGTGCGCGATCGGTGGTAATTCTGCAGCGTCTCTCGACGCCGAACGTAAAGGTCACCCATTGAGCGCGCCCGCAGAAGAAGCATCGCAGCAGGTGGACTGGTCCGCCGAATGGATCGCACCCAAGGCCCCGGTGTTGCCCGGACAGTGGGTGTGTTTCCGCAAAAGGTTCAAAGTCACCGCCGCAATTGTTTCGCCGCGCGTTCGCATCGCCTGCGACAGCAAATACTGGCTCTGGATCAATGGCAAGAACTTCGCCTTCGAGGGCCAACTCAAGCGGGGCCCAAACCCAAGCGACACTTATTTTGACGAGCTTGATTTGCCTACGTCGATCGGACACGGCGAGAATGTGATTAGCCTGTTGGTCTGGTATTTCGGCCGGCACGGCTTCGCGCATCAATCCAGCGGGAAATGTGGGCTGGTGTTTGAGTTGTTCGATCGCGATCGGCCACTCATTCGGTCCGACCGGTCATGGCGCGCGATGCTGCACCCTGCCTACGGCTGCGGCGATGAGCCTGTGCCGAATTTTCGACTGGCTGAGTCCAACATCTGCTTCGACGCCCGCAAAGAACCGCTCGGCTGGCGCGATCTGCGGTTTGATGACTTTAACTGGCCGCTTGCACAGGAATTCGGTCGTCCGCCGGCGGCACCGTGGAACCGGCTGGTCCGCCGGCCGATACCGATGTGGCGCGATGAGGGCCTTGTCGCTTATGACGACGCGCCGGTCGTTCCGTTCGTCAGCGACGGCCAACCGATCATCTGCAAGCTGCCAGGCAACATTCATGTCACCCCTGAATTGGATATCAACGCGTCGGCCGGCACGCACATCGACATTCGCACAGACAACTACACCGGCGGCGGGGCCAACAACGTTCGGGCCGAATATGTCTCGCGCGCCGGTCGACAGAGCTACGAATCGCTCGGCTGGATGAACGGCCACGAGGTTCACTACCGCATTCCCGCGGGCGTCACGGTGCATGGCTTGCGGTATCGCCGCACAAGCTACAACACCCAGTGGCTCGGCGCGTTCGACTGCGACCATCCACCGTTGGTTTCGCTCTGGAAGAAATCGATTCGTACGCTCGACGTCTGTATGCGCGATTCTTTCATGGATTGTCCCGATCGCGAGCGCGCCCAGTGGTGGGGCGATGTGGTGATCCAATCGACGTCGGCCGCCTACGCGTGCGACGCACAGACTGCGCCGTTGCTCACACGCAAGGGCATTATCGAATTGTTCGGCTGGCAGAAGGCCGACGGCGCACTCTATTCGCCGATCCCCGCGGGCATTCCCGACGCGCTGCAGGACGAGTCGGCCGGCTGCTGGGACAAGGAAATCCCGTCACAGATGCTGGCCAGCATCGGTTTGTATGGATTGTGGGCCTATTACGAGCAAACCGGCGACCGCGAGATCATCGCCGAGGTGTTTCCCGGGGTGTTGAGCTACCTCGCTCAGTGGCACTTCGACGAAAAGACCGGCCTGGTCGAAGAGCGACACGGCGGGTGGAATTGGGTCGACTGGGGGTCGAACGTAGACAGCCTTGTGTGCGTTAACGCCTGGTATGCACTGGCTTTACGCGGCGTGATCAACATGGCGCGTCTGCTGGAGCGCAGCCACGACGCATCTCTTTTCGCGGTTCGGTTGGAACGAATGCACGTCGGGTTTAACGCTGCATTCTGGAACGGCGAACATTACATGGGCACGCCGCTGCCCACCCCCGACGATCGCGCCGCAGCGATGGCGGTGCTGGCGGGGTTTGTCGATCAGGCGAAGCGCGACTCGATTCTGGCCCTGCTGGCACGGGAACGCCACGCCGGACCGTACATGGAAAAGTACATCGTCGAGGCACTGTTTCAGCTCCGCCAACCGGCACTGGCGTTGCAGCGGTTGATGTCACGCTACGCCGAGCAGATCGCTGCCCCGACCACAACGCTTTGGGAGGGCTGGAGCGTTCGAGACGCCACCTGGGGCGGCGGCACATACAACCATGCCTGGTCGGCGGGGTCGATTGCGCTGTTGCAGCAATACGTCGCCGGTATCACGCCGGTCGAGCCAGCCTTCCGGCGCTTTGCGGTCCGGCCGCAACTGGCGCACCTGAGCCGGGTCGCCAGCGTTGTGCCGACGCGCTTTGGCTTGATTCGGCTCATCATCGATGCCGATGAACGCCAGTTAACGCTCGAAGTGCCTCCGGAATGCCAGGCTGATCTGACGGCGCCCGGCGGAGAAACCATCAAGCTCGGGGCTGGCATTCACCACATTGTCTTCGATACCGGAGCCAGCCAAGAGGAACTCGCATGGACTGCCGATTCGGCTCAAGAGAGCGATACTACGCGATTGCCGTGATACGCGTGCTGCTGCTGGCGGCAATTGTGTCGATGCAGACCGCAGCGGCAGCGGGAGGCCCGTGGCCGTCAGTCCGGCTTACGCCTCCGGTCGCGGATGTGGCTGGGCTGACTCCTCATACCATCAACCTCGACGGCGAGTGGCTGTTTCTACCCGAGACGCCCGTGCCCTATCGCGGTAACGTCGGCGACCCGGCCAACTGGAAACGCGTCACCTTGCCGGGCCACTACGCGCTGCAGGGCTATCCCGAACGCCTGAAAAAAGCCGGGGAATCTGTGGCCTACGGCAAGCTCGTCGATATCCCGGCTAAGTGGAGGGACCATGTAATCGTCCTGCGCTTCGGTTCGCTCGATGGCCTGAGTCGGCTGTGGGTGAACGGGGTTCCGGTGGGATCGAGCGATAGCGCCTTCATGCCGGTCGAATTCGATATCACCGATCAAATCAGGCCGGGCGAGAAAAACGGCATCGCGGTCACAGTCGAATGGTCGCCGCTCACGCACTGGTTCGAGCGCGAAATGGGGGGCATTGGGCGGTCGATCACCCTCATGGCGTTGCCGAGGACACACATCTCCCGATTGCACGTCGATAGCACCTGGCAGCCCGGCGGACACGGGCTGGCGAAGGCGTTGGTCACGGTTGATCACCGGGCCGATGTCGCTCAACCATTTTCACTCCGTCTCCGTGTAATGGACGGCAATGCAGCCGCGCTGGTGACTGAGGAAACGCGAGAACTGATGCTGGCCCCGGGCCGGAACGAACATGTCATTGAACTTCCGGTGATGCACGCTCTACCCTGGTCGCATGAGAAACCCGCACTTTACATTCTACAGGTAGACCTTGTTCGAGATCGCAAGAGCTTCATGACGGCACATCGCAGATTCGGATTTCGATCGATCGAAATCGACGGCCCGCGCCTGAAATTCAACGGGCAGACGTTGAAGCTGCAGGGCGCGAACTATCACCTGACCCATCAAGGGTATGGCCATTTCCCGCCTAAAGAGTTGATTCGAAGAGACATCGAGCTGATGCGCGACATGAATCTGACGATCTTGCGCTCGTGGCCAACGCCCTATGAGGATTATCTGGAAGCCTGTGACGAACTGGGTATGTTTACCACGGTCGAAGTGCCGATGAATCTGATGATCTACGCCGCCGGGCCGCGGAAAGATCATGGCAACGATCCATCGCTGGAGCCGGGCGTGGCGCTGCTAGCGGCACGGATGCTGGAGGCGTTTCGCTCGCACCCATCGGTCCTGTTGTGGGGGGTTGCCAATGAATCCCCGTATTACCCTTACTTTCAGCGCGCCGCCGAGGGTATTCGAGAGTCAGATGCCTCTCGGCCGGTGTTCTTTGGGAGCGACAACCGAATCGGCATCGGGATTCCCGGCGTGCAGGTCAATGACGACCACTATCCCCGCGACGGCCGCACGAGCTATGCGGATCTCGGCGCGATTAAAGGCCCGGGTTGGGAGATTCCCGGAGATCGACCAATCATCTTCAGCGAGTGGTGCCATGTAAATGTAAACAACACTGCTGAACTGGAATTCGACGCCGGCATTGATGATCACTGGGGATACATGGCCGAAGCGCATCGACGCTGGGCGGATGCGACACCGCAGGTTCTGGCTGGTTTCATCTTCAAGGCCGCGCCGTTTCGTGGGGTGGGAAACACGCATCCCTGGCGCGGGCTGTTCGAAGATGATCGACGCGCAAACGCCTACACCTGGCACACGTTTAAATCATGTTCGCCCCTGCGACTCGGCCCCGGCTCAACTTCAATCGATGTTCAGGGTGGGCAAACACGCTTCGAGTTGGAAAGCCACCTTATGTTCACCTCACTCGAAGAAACATCCTGGATATGGTCGCGCGGCGGTGAAACGGGCACCGTCAACGTGAGTGGGTTGCCCGGCCAGCGCGCAAGCGTCACGATCCCCGTCACCCCCAATACTGAAGCCCCGCTGAGGGTAAGGGCATACAGCCCGCGCGGATTTCTCCTGAACACGTTCGAGTTCAAAGTTGCTTCGCCGCGCAGTGATTCGCTTCCGTTTCCAGCGCCGGAGGTCAGCGAGACCGCAGACAGCTATCAGATCAAACTGGGAAACGTTACCTTCATACTCGACCGCAAACTGGGGCAGATCAGCGCACAAGACGAATCGGGTGTCTGCCTAATGGAAGGCGGGCCTTTCTTGGTTGCCCGGCCATGCCAGACGCAAGCTCGGAAGAAACTGGAACGTGGCATTGCTAACCTGGCGGCCAACTGGCGACCGCAGTCCGTCGACCGCCTGCTCAATGCGCCGGCGACGTTTAACATTGCAGGCGAGTATGATGGGTTTAGCGGACAGTTTGGGGTTCGATTTGATAAGCATGGCGTACACATCGCATACGATTTCACCGCGACCCTTGGCGAGGAGTCACTGGACATGTTTATGACCGGGATTGGCTTCGATCTGCCTTCAAGGCTCGACATGTTGAAGTGGGAGCGTGACGCCCTGTGGACCGACTATCCCGACGAACATCCCGGGCGGCCAAAAGGCACTGCCTCCGCACGGGGCGATCGGCTCCGGGACTATGGTAATGGTACAACGCAGCCAGCCCTGCCTTGGTCACAGGAGATCGTCCGCGGGGCTACGCGCGACTTTTGCTCGACGCGAATGCACTTCCGTCGGGCCGGGTTGTTTGACGACTCGGAAGAAGGTGTTGAGGTGGTTTCCAGTGGCAAACAGCACCTTTTCGCATTTCCGCGGGATCCGAACGAGCTGTCAGCAGGCTTCTCGCTGTATGTGCTGGATCATTACAACGGCGGGTCAGAACTTCATATGAGAAAGTCGCTGCGAATGGACCCGCTACAGATTCAGTCAGGTTCGCGCCTTCGGGGTGGGGCGGCGTTGCGACTGTTGAGCCGCACAGATTGAACAAGATTGACGATCGATCGCCATGGAACAACTCGCCAAATCATCATCAACAGATCGCGCAGCGGCACCGTCGGCTGGCAAGCCGCTTTCGATCGGCACCAAACTGTCGGCTGGCGCGGGCGAGTCGGTGATCAACCTTGGCGTGAACATGCCGAAGGAGTTCGGCTTCGTCATTTACAACCTGACGTTGGGAGTGAATGCGGTTCTGTTAGGATTCGTTCTGGCGATTCCGCGCTTGTGGGATGCGATCAGTGATCCGCTGATGGGGTCGATCTCCGACAACACCAAAAGCCGGTGGGGCCGACGAAAGCCGTACATGCTCTTAGGTGGCATTCTGTCTGCCCTACTGATGGCGGCGATCTGCATCCCGCCGTCGTTCTTGTTTAGTTGGTTCAGCACGGCGAACAAAGTCGGCATTCTCGGCTACCACTTCTCCGCTGCCGAGTGGGCTGCGGCATTTTACTTCGTTCTAATCTCGATCCTCTTCTACACCGCGTTGACTGTTTTTTCAGTGCCCTATGGCGCGCTAACTCTTGAACTCACCAGCGATTACGGCGAGCGCACCCGGCTTATGTCCTTCCGCACGGCGTTCACCTATGTTTCGGGGATCATGCTCGGGTGGATGCTGTACGCCACCAAGTGGCAGGTGTGGACCGACATCGCCGAGCGCAACGGCGCTGCCGATCCGATTAAGCAGGGTGAACTTTATGGCACCTGGGTTGTCGGCGGGTTTGCGGCATTGGTGCTCCTCCTGGCAAGCTTGATTCCCACTTTCTTCCTCAAAGAAGTGGCGATAGCGAACCCGGTTTCCAAGCCCCGGCCGCAAAAGACTAAGAAAATGCCGATGCTGGAAACCCTTCGGCAGACGATTTCCATGCCGACATTCATTTTGATTGTGCTGGCCTACACGACGGCGTTCTTTGGCATCATCCTCGTGATTCACCTTGGACAATACATCAACATCTTCTACACGCACGACGGTGACAAGAAGCTCGGTCTTCTCGCCCAAGCCTGGGCGAACACCTTCAAGCCCGCCGCCGGGCTGCTCACTGTTTTTGCGCTCAATCGACTGGCCCATCGCGTTGAGAAGAAGATCGCGTGGAGCGCGTGCCTGAGCATCTCGCTGACCGGCGCGATTCTCACCTGGTTCATGTATTCACCGGAGCTTAAAGCCTGGGAACCGAATTTCTTCGGCATCTCGCTTTACCTCCATCCGATGATCATCCCGTTCTGTTTGCTGTTCCCGGGTCTGGCGGCGACGCTGATGATGAGCTACTCGATGATCGCCGACGTCTGCGACATCGATCAACTCCGCTCCGGCCGGCGCCGCGAAGGCATGTACTGGGCGGTCTTCAATTTCGTGCAGAAACTGGCGTTGTCGGTGGCGCTTCTGATGACGGGCTTCACGCTCTCGATTGCCGCTTTTGACCAGAACAGCATCAAGCAATCAGCGGAGACAATTTTTTCAATGCGGCTATGGTTCACGCTCACGCTCATCGTCTCGATTGCGGCGGCGATTGTGCTGGTGCTATGCGTCCCCATCAGTCGCAGTCGGCTGGCCGCGGTACATGCGGAATTGGCGAAGCGCGGATTGAATTGAGTGGACGGGAGATCAGGATGCAGACGACGCGCGTAGGACTTTTCGGCATCGGCCTCGACGCCTATTGGCCTCAGTTTGCGGGGTTGAAGGACCGCCTCGAAGGCTATCTGTCACGTGTGCAGAAGAAGCTCGAACGCCCGGGCATCGAGGTCGTCAACCTCGGGCTGATCGATACGCCGCAGAAGGCGATGACCGCCGGGCATGATTTTCGCAAGGCCGATGTCGATGTAATCTTTCTGCACGTCACTACTTACGCGCTTTCCAGCACGGTGCTCCCCGTGGTGCAGCGAGCAAGGGTCCCGGTAATCATTCTCAATCTGCAGCCCGAAGCGGCGATTGACTATGCCACCTTCAACAGCTTGGGCGATCGTACGAAGATGACCGGGGACTGGCTCGCCCACTGTGCCGCCTGCCCCGTACCTGAGATTGCCAACGTCTTTAACCGCGCCCGTATCGATTTTCACCAGATCACGGGCACGATCGACAATGATCCGCAATGCTGGAACGAAGTCGATGCCTGGATCGAAGCCATCCGCGTCGCCGGCGTGATGAGCCACAATCGCCTCGGCCTGATGGGCCATTACTACGGCGGGATGCTGGACATCTACACCGACACCACTCGCCAGTGCGCTTACTTTGGAGGGCATATCGAAATCCTCGAAGTCGATGAACTGGCCGGCCTGCGCGCCACAGTCACCGCCGCCCAGATCGCCGACCGAGTAGACCTTTTCAAAGATCGCTTTGACGTTCAACCCGACTGTAGCGATAAGGAACTTGCCCGCGCCGCCCGTACCAGCGTCGCGCTCGACAAGCTCGTCGAGATTCACGATCTCGGTTCGATGGCGTACTACTACATGGGTACCGGCAACACCGAGAACGAAGCCACCATCAGCTCGATCATCCTCGGAAACTCTCTTCTTACCGCCCGTGGCATTCCCGTCGCCGGCGAGTACGAAGTGAAGAACGCGCAGGCCATGAAGATCATGGACAGCTTCGGTGTCGGCGGGAGCTTCACGGAGTACTACGCGATGGATTTCAACGACGACATTGTCCTCATGGGCCACGACGGCCCGGGTCATATTGGTATCGCACAAGGAAAGACAAAAGTGCGCCCGCTGAGCGTCTATCACGGCAAGGTCGGCAGCGGGCTGAGCGTCGAGATGAGTGTGAAGCACGGTCCCGTCACGCTACTCAGCGTTGTCGAGCGCGTCGACGGCTCGCTGACGTTGTTATGCGCCCACGCCGAGAGTGTCGCCGGGCCGATCCTCGAAATCGGCAACACCAACAGCCGTTACAGGTTCTCGATTGGCGCAAGAAGATTTGTCAATGAGTGGAACCGCCACGGGCCAGCGCACCACTGCGCCGTGGGAGTTGGTCACATCGGCGAGAAGATCCAGAAGCTCGCGAGTCTGCTGGGAATGGGGTTCGCCCAGGTCTGCTGACCTCGCTCCACAGTTCAGAACAGCCGAAGGCTGTGCTCCTTGTCGAAGACCAACCGCCTTATCGAGCCGTCGCTTTCAAATCTCAGAGGGGATGACCAGTACTGCAGATCATGACCTTTGATGCCATCGATTCGCGAGCCCCAGAGGTCGGCCAGCCACAGATGCACAGGACCGTCGGGGGTCTGTAACTGAAAGACGTCGGTCTGCTGTGCTGGCACTATAATCGTCCCGGCGTCGTCGCGGTTGATCTCACCGAGTTGGCGATATGGACCGAGAGGCTTCTCGGCGGCGAAGACACGGACGTCTGCTCCGTGCGGGCAAAAGCAGCATGTGTTGCCGAACAGCACATAACACAGACCTCCCCGCTTGAACATTGCCGGTGCTTCGACCTTTCGATCGAGCGTTTCCGATCGCTCCAGAGTGGATGCTGTGAAATCAGGCGAAAGTTTTTCAACGGTCATGGCGTGGCGATCGATGCCGTCGCCGGCGATGTTGGTGTAGATGACGTAACCGGTACCGTCGTCGTCGACAAACAGATTGTGATCACCGGGCGTCGCACCCGCGAGTCTCACGTTCGGATTGACGATGTCGTAGGGCCCCTCCGGTTGATCCGCCAGTGCAACACCCAAGTGGCCTTCCCACAGCTTTGGATACCAGTTGAACCAGAGCACGTACTTCGCAGTGTTTGGATTGAACGCAACATACGGTCGATAAAACACGCCCGGCGGCGGATTTATCAACAGGCTGCCGTGTTGATGCCAGGACATCAAATCTGAGGAGCTGTAGCAGGTATACACATTCGCTGGTGTGAAGCCGTCGGTGTGGCCGTAGCGTGTACCGAACCAGTAAAAGCGCCCGCCGAATCGGCGCAGACAGCCGTCGTGGCAATCGATCACATTGCCGTCGACATCGATCCGCGGGCGGGTATTTTGGATCGCGGCAGTTTGGAAGCGATCGTCCACAACGAAGCAATGTTGATGTGAATGAGAGGCCCGTCAATTTGCGCCGCGTGACATCCGCTGGCTGTTTGTGACCTGCAACGGCGCGGGGCGCGGCGAACCGTTGCCTCGCCATTAAGATAGTGAGGCTCGCACGAACCGATGGAGAATTGACCGATGGCAGCCAACATCCTGCTGATTCATTCCGACCAGCATCGCTTCGATTGTGTCGGAGTTCATGGTCACCCCGTGATCAAAACACCTGTTCTCGATCAATTGGCGCGCGACGGAGCGGATTTTACACACGCGTTTACGCCAAGCCCGATTTGCACACCCGCTCGAGCGTCACTTCTGACAGGGCGATGGCCAACGCAGCATGGCGTCGTTAGCATTCCAAAGACCGAGATTTACCGTTGTGTTCGTGAGGACGAGCGACTGTTCTGGCAGGAACTCTCCGATGCCGGGTATCAGCAGGCGCTGTTCGGAAAATGGCACAATGAAACGCCGCGAGATCCAAGCAGTTACGGGGTGCGGTATCTGCCGGAGTCGGATTACACCGCGTGGCGCGCCGGTCAAGGCTTGGCACCGCAGCCGAACAGCAATGGGTGGTTCGGCGAAGTCGATCCGCACATACTCACCGAACAGCACCGGCTTGCGTGGGAAGCGCGAGAGGTATCGGCGTGCATGGAGTCATTTGCGGCGTCCAAGGCGCCTTGGATGATCCGCTGGGACCCGAGCGAGCCACATCTCCCTAACGTCATTCCGGCCGCCATTGCCGACATGTATCCGCCTGAAACGATCCCGCCGTGGCCGAGCTTTGCCGATACGTTGCGAGATAAGCCGTTCATTCAATCGCAGCAGCGCCGCACATGGGGGGTGGCTGATTGGACATGGAAGGAATGGTCGTTGGTTGTCAGCCGATATCTGGCAGAAATCACGCTGATGGATGAGCAGATCGGGAAAGTGCTTGCGACTTTGGATCGGCTTGGTTTGCGCGACAGCACGTTAGTCATCTACACCACCGACCACGGGGATTACTGCGGCGGGCATGGCCAAATGGACAAGCATTTCAACATGTATGACGACGTTGTGCGCGTGCCACTAATCATGCGCTGGCCGGGCATGATTCCCGCCGGGGTGCGGCGTGATGATTTTGTGTCGCATGAAATCGACTTGGCGCGAACTGTCGTGACGGTCGCGACCAACACCTGTCCGGACAGCTTCCAAGGCGTCGATCTCGTACCCGTCGCTAAAGGTGAACAGGGAACTGGCCGCCGCGATGTGTTTGCGCAGTTTCAGGGAGCGCAGTTTGGCCTTTATTCACAGCGGATGCTCCGCGATTCGCGCTGGAAATACGTCTGGAATCTCACAGACGTGGATGAGCTTTACGATCTTGAAGCTGATCCAGGTGAATTGACTAACCTCGCTTCGCATCCCGATTATGGAAATGAACTTTCAAGGCTTCGGCGACAGCTTACCGCATGGCTCGAATCGATTTCCGACCCGCTGTTGAATGAATTCACACGGGTTCAGTTGCATCGCATAGGGGTGAAGCCGTGATCCACGGTCATCTTGGTTGAGCGATGCGCCGGTCGGCATTGCTGTTTTGGCGTACTGGCCGCGTAGGGTGAGATTTTGTCGGACCGATGCGGTTGGTTAGACGGACCGGAAGTGTCGGGTCGTCTAGGGCGTGCTATGCACTTTTGTGATAGTCTGCCGATGTAAGGTAGATGGCAAGGAAGCCTTATCCGACGGACGTTTCAGACGAAGAATGGGATTTTATCGCTCGGTACCCGACGCTGATGCGTGAAGATGCTCCGCAGCGGGAGTTCTTGGCGCCATGGTGCACGACCTGCGTGAGTGATTGCGCATGGCACACGGTCGAATCCTGATCCGACGGCGGCGATCATCGACAGCCAAACGCTGCAGAGCACGCCGGAAAGCGGGCATCGCGCCGGCTACGACGGAGCCAAGCGAAACAAGGGATCGAAGATTCACATTGCCATCGACACCTTTGATCATCTGCTCAGCCTGCGTGTGACTCTATCGGATGAACAGGAACGGGCCCACGTGAAGAAGATCGCAAAACACGTGCAGAGGGTGACCGGCAAGTCGGTGGAATTGATCACTTTGATCAGGGCTACACTGGCGAGAGGCCGACGACGGCGATAGAGCTAGGCATCCGGCTCGAGGGTCGTCGAACTGCCGACGGCGAAACGCGGAATCCTGCTGCTGCCCCCGGCGATCGGTGGTTGCGCGATTCTTCGCATGATTGGGACGATTCCGAAGGCTGCCCAACTCCGCGTGGTAGTAAGCCTCCACAGCGCGAATTCCGGGAATCTACTGGCCCGCGCAGGGGCATGCAGACCATCCTCACGGCCATCGGAACGGTCGTCAACGATGATCGGCTCATCGCGGGAAACTCCGGCATCGCCCGGCCGGTCGACATGGCGGCCGACCGTCTCAAAATGGATGCCAAGTTCACGGGCGATCCGCCGACGGGACCACCCGTGACCGTGCAGTGTGAGAATGGACTGAACCAGTGCCATCTTGAGTTGAGTGGCCATTCGTTGTCGCTCCCGGCATTTGCCGGGAGCGATACTGAACGACCAACCCAACTGTTCTCAAAATGGCCGGTTTTGAAGTCAGCTAACGCGCCCATCATTGGCTGGTCTTGGGCCCCCGGTGGCAATCATTTGTCGCCCGCACCATCGCCAAAATGCCCAGTCGAACGGCGGCGGGCAAAGTCGGCCACGCAGACTCCAATTCAGCCAAGTCGCCTAAATGCAATGACAATGGCGATGCGCGGTTGGTGGGAAGTGTGCCACATTCTGTGCCACAGTGTGGCGAACAAGGCGAATTTGGAGTGGATTACGTCGGGGGCTCTCCCCCCCCCGCTATTTTTTCTCGTTCAAGGACTTGCGGCAACGCGAGTCCTTTTTTTCTACCATCGCTTCTTTTCTTCACGGCGCGGCCGGTCGAACGAGCACGTTTTCACCCCGTGCTGCGGTGGACGGGTCGGGCGGGTTTTGTTCCCCTTCAGGCCGCCTCAGTGAAATTGTTCCGCGCGGAACAATTTGCAACATGCATCATAAACTATTATCTGCACAACACTTGCAACCAAAATAAGCAATAACCACACCCTAACAAAATGCGGCCAAAATGTGCCCTGCCTCACAGTTAAAAGTGATGCTCTTGCCAGCTTCAGGTCCGTGCCAGGTTAAGCGCCGCCGAGTCCGGCCGAGGGTGCTCGCGCCGGATCAATACATTTCAGAACACGTTTCTTGACATACCCGCTACACGCGTTCTCAAATGTCGGCAGCGCGCGATTTCCTTTCCGTGTCGCTGGCCGAATGACGCACGCGAATGACGCACGCGAGGCATGATTCGCCC
Source organism: Phycisphaerales bacterium UBA2421 (assembly GCA_002343075.1). Classification (GTDB taxonomy): domain Bacteria; phylum Planctomycetota; class Phycisphaerae; order Tepidisphaerales; family Tepidisphaeraceae; genus UBA2421. The sequence goes on from DDRH01000007.1 coordinate 123,432, forward strand.
AGCCGAAGAGCCTCGCTGCGTGGGCCGATGCGATGACCGTCGCGGCAGGGAAACGGAGTGACGTCGCGACCGGGCGAGCGGCGATATTCTTGCGCAAAACATCTGGTCGCCGGTGTATATTGACGCCATGGTCCTCCGCCACGTGGACATCGATTCCGACGGCGACATCGACCCCGCCGACGCTGCGGCGCCCGGCGGGCGGCAGTTCGCGCTGCAGGATGCCAACTTCAACGTCACCGCGGTCGTCACGCGCAGTTCCGCGGGCGATTGGGGCGTCGCTGAGCGGTATGTTTACGATCCCTACGGCACGAAGACCGTGCTCAACGGTGCCGCCGGGTTCGATGCCGATGTGACCGGCGTCACGCTGGAATGGTCCGCCGACGCGAATAACGTCAGCGACCGCGGCTTCGTCCACGGCCACCAGGGCGGCCGGGCGATGTGGGCGGAGACGGAACTGGATTTCCGCAACCGCTTCCTGCTGACAAACCTCGGGCGGTGGGGGCAGGTGGATCCGCTGGGGTATGTGGATGGGGGGAGTTACTATCTCGCGTACGAAGCTCGGCCAATTGGGTCGTTAGACCCGCAGGGGCTGACCGTCCTCATCAAGGGCGGAACCAAGCCGGTCCGAGACGAGAAAGGAGAAATTGTAGACGTTGCCGAAGATGACGAATCTAAGCAGAAGCTCACTGGGGTTCTCGCTCGGATGAAGCGATGTAAGGAGTTTAAGCAACTCTATGACTATCTGGAAGCTCACGACCGCGTCGTAACGATCATTGCTGTTCCCAGTGGCGGGGGTCTGGATTCGCCGCTGGGCGAAACTGGGCCGACGGGTGACGACCCTGTTGGGGATCGGCATAACGGGCAAGGTGTCGATGTGACAGTGCGCATCGATATTGATTTTACTTCATTAAACATGGGCGACTGGGAAGTCACGCTGGAAACGATCATCGCCCACGAGCTTGCACACGCAAAGGACTACGCTGATGGAGCACTCGACCGCGACAAAGATAAGGCGGAAGGCCCAGCAATCGCCGCTGAGAACCAGTACCGCGCGTGCGTGGGCCTCAAGCCTCGGCCCGCTCGTGGACCGGGACATCACGAGCGAAAGTGACTGTCAGGCATGTCGATTAGATGCCTGCCGCCACATGGCGTGCAGGTTTCTAGTAATCGCGATGATGTTGGGCCATTGCTTGGGCGTTGGCTGCACAAGACAGATTTCCGCCCACACCTCCGATGCCGACGTCGTCAGATTCCCTAACGCAAACGGCGTCGACAAACTTGATTTTATTCTGAACGTACGCAAGCCATCAGTGGTCTATGTGTCTGCGCCGTCAGCAATTCTGATCGAGGAAATGGTGACGGATGCCGGTACGGTCATCCGGCCGAGGGAGTCTGCCTCAATGGTCTACGACCTTGATCAGCTTACACATGAACTGCCTTCAAGCACGGTACTGTACCAACTCCGCGGCAGCTTCGAACACGACCCGATGGAAGTCCGGTTCTTGAGTCGAAGCTCCGACGACCAATCAAAGTGGTGTGAGTTTCGAATACCCATTGCCGAAAGGGTGGCTACAGTTCTATATCGCGTTCGGCTGCCATCAGGGCAGACAACGCCTCATCGAAGACTCGTCTACGTCTACCCCATACACAGTTCCGGGTTCGGATACTGACTGAACTGGTCTAAGAATCAAGGAATGGAACAGTGACGCAGCTCGATGGTCCAAAGATCGTCCGAATGGAATCGACATGGCGTTGCTCGAACCACGATTCACGTCCCCATGCTTACGATCCCTACGGCAGCAAGATCGTGCCGCAAGGGCCGCTGGCGTTTTTTCCGCACCATCACCCCGCCCGCCGCTGTACCAGTAGCACGTGGTCGCAGGCCAGCACGCACTCGCCCTTTTGGTTGAGCACTTCCACTTTTTCGGTCACTCGGCCCATGTTTGCGCGTTTGGGGTCGGGTTCTTTGTTACTGATGGTGATTCGGGTGTGGATCGTATCGCCGATGAAGACGGGTTTGGGGAAGCGCAGGCGGTCGTAGCCGTAGGTGAAGGCGACCGGGTTGATGGCGCCGGCGGTGAGGCCGATGCCGATGGTGAAGGTCATGGTGCCGTGGGCGATGCGCTGGCCGAACGGCGTTGACCTGGCAAACTCGGCGTCGAGATGATGGGGGAAAAAGTCGCCGGAGTGGCCGGCGTGGATGACAAAATCGGCTTCGGTGATCGTGCGGCCGTGCGTCTCGCGGACGCTGTTCAGTTCGTAGTCTTCAAAATAGATCGTCTGGTTCATTAGCCTGGCTCTCTGGTTGAATTGACAAGGTGATATCGCGGTGTTGTCATGCAAACAAGGATTGACGCAAGGGGGCGATGACTGGAGCAACCGCCCAAGCGAGAACGGATCGCGAGGAACAATGTCGAGTGAAGCATGGCCGCAGAGTTGGGCCGCCCCTGCTATTGCAAGGCCGATTGTGTTGATCGGCGGCGGCGGGATCGTCAATGACGCCCATTTGCCGGCCTATCGAAAGAATCAACTGCCCGTGGCGGGTGTTTATGACATTGACGCAACCCGCGCGAAGGAGGTTGCGGCGAAATGGAAGATCGACCGGGTGTTTGCGTCACTAGAAGAAGCGACGGCGCAGAAAGATGTGATTTTCGATATCGCCGTGCCGCCGGGGGGGCTTTTTGAGGTGGTGAGCGCGCTACCTGATGGGTCGGCGGCGCTGCTGCAGAAGCCGATGGGGGTTGACCTGACCGATGCAAAGCGCATCCGCGAAACCTGCCGCCGCCGCAAGCTGATCGCCGCCGTGAATTTTCAACTGCGCTTTACGCCGATGATGATTGCGCTGAAGTCGATTATTGACAAGGGTTTACTGGGCCAATTGGTCGATATCAGCTTTCACTTTAACCTGCGAACGCCGTGGGAGCTTTTTCCGTTTTTGAAGAAACTGAAACGGTGCGAGATATTGATGCACACGGTGCACCACCTCGATTTTTGCCGCCACTTGGCCGGTGAGCCAAAGGGGGTGTATGCGCGCACCTGCAGTCACCCCGCTTTTCCCGACTTGGCGAGCACCAAGAGCAGCATCATTCTCGATTACGGCCAAACCTTGCGCGCGGCGTTATCGATCAATCACAACTATGAGTTCGGCCCGCATGATGAGTGTGCCGACGTGCGCGTGCAGGGTACCGACGGCGCGGCGCGCATCTCACTGGGCCTTTTGCTGAACTATCCGCAGGGCAAGCCTGAGACGCTGGAGTATCGCACGCGCGCCTGCGCCGACTGGACGCAGGTGCCAGTGAACGGTCGGTGGTTCCCCGACGCCTTTGCAGGAATCATGAGCAACCTGCAGCGGTATGTGGGCGGCGAAGATGAAAAGCTGCTGACGGCGGTGGACGATGCCTATCGCACAATGGCGCTGGTGGAGGCGTGCTACCAATCGGATGCCGCGGGGGGTACGCCTTTACCGGAGTAAGCCATGCTTGAGATAGTCGATACGCATCAGCACTTGTGGGACCTTTCGCGGCACGGCTATGGGTGGTGTGCGGGCATTCCGCTGCTCCATCGCAGTTACACCATGCCCGACTATCTCGTCGCCGCCGCGGGATTGGGTGTGACGGCGACGGTGCACGTCGAGGCCGATGTCGATGAGGCAGACATGACCTCGGAAACGCGGTGGCTCCTGTCAATGGTTCGAGACGAATCCAACCCGATGCGCGGGTTGGTGGTGAAGGCATTGCCCGAGCGGGACGAGTTTGAGGCGTATCTCGACCAGTTTGCGGGCGAAACGGCAATCAAAGGCGTCCGGCGGGTGTTTCACACGCAACCCGACGATTTCGCCCTTGATAAGCGCGTGCAGCGAAACATCGCCACGCTCTCCCGCAGGGGTCTGTCGTTTGATTTATGCGCGCTCCCCCGCCAACTGCCGGCGGTGAAGGCGCTGGTGCGGGCGTGCCCTGATGTGACGTTTGTGCTCGACCACTGCGGCATTCCAGACATCAAGGGTCAACAGCTTGACCCGTGGCGGACCGACATCGCCGACCTGGCCCAATGCCCGAACATTGCGGCGTGCAAGGTCAGTGGGTTGGTTGCATACGCGGAGGCCGCGGGCGATTTCGTGCAGCAGTTGCAGCCGTATGTAGACCATGTCGTGCAGCAGTTTGGCCCGGCGCGCGTGATGTTTGGCAGCGATTGGCCGGTGTGCCTGCTCGCGGCGCCTTTGGCGAAATGGGTGGAAACATTGAAGACACTGACCTGCGACTTGAGCGAATCCGACCGCCAACTACTCTTCGGCGGAAATGCCCGACGGGTGTACCGGCTGGGCTGATTGTTGTTCTGTCGTTTCTCGCGTCCCTGCGTTTACATCAGATTGCGACGCTTCCATGAAACCGCTCGAAGGCTTGCTGGTGCTCGATTTTTCGCTCTTTCTTGCCGGGCCGCTTTGCGCGCTGCGACTGGCCGACCTGGGCGCAAGGGTGATCAAGATCGAACGCCCCGACGGCGGGGACTTGTGCCGGTCACTCTACATTTCCCCCACCGATATCGCCGGCGACAGCACGCTCTTTCACGCGATCAATCGAAACAAGGAATCATTCGCTGCAAATCTGAAAGACCCGACGACGCTCGAACAGATTCGCAAGCTCATATCCCGGGCCGATGTAATGATCACCAACTTTCGGCCCGGCGTAATGGCGCGGCTGGGGCTGGACTTCCCCGCGATCAACAAAATTAACCCGCGGCTGGTTTATGGCAACATCAGCGGGTATGGCGACACAGGGCCTTGGGCCGACAAGCCCGGACAAGACTTGCTCGCGCAGGCACTGAGCGGGCTGATGTGGCTCAGCGGCGATGAAACGGGGGACAATGCGCCTGTGCCGATGGGCCTCGCGGCTGCGGATATGTTTGCGGGGCATTTTCTTGCCGAGGGAATCCTGGCTTGCCTCGTCCGCAGGGGAATGACCGGTGCCGGAGGGTTGGTCGAAACCTCGCTGCTCGAATCTCTGCTCGATTTTCAATTTGAGGTGCTGACAACCTATCTTAACGACGGCAACCGACGGCCGGTACGCAGCGCAATCGGAAATGGTCATGCTTATCTTGCGGCACCTTACGGCGTCTATCCCACCGCCGACGGGTGGCTTGCCCTGGCGATGAACCCGCTCGCCAAACTCGCCCCGCTGCTCGACATGCCGCAATTGGCGGCAATCTCGAAACAAGAGAGCTTCGACCGCCGCGACGCGATTAAGGCCGAGCTGGGAACGCAACTCAGAACCAAGACCACGGCGGCGTGGCTGGCGATTCTCGACCCGGCCGACATCTGGTGTGCTGAAGTGCTCGACTGGCCCAAATTGCTCGAAAGTGCGGCTTTTAAGGCACTAAACTGGACCTATCCGCTCGCGCATACTTCCGGTCACGCCATGACTGCGTGTCGGTCGCCCATCCGTATCGACGGCGGCACTCCCACCAGCGATCGTTCCGCGCCAACGATCGGACAGCACACAGCAGCCATTCAAGCCGAGTTTGCACTCTAGCAGCCCGGGCTTGCACGCGGCGGCGCAGCTTTGTACTTTTCGGCCAACCATCATGGCGCGCGACGACTTGCAATTTCTGTTCGGCCAGTTCGTGCCCCGCTGCCGTCATCGTATTGATAAGCACTTTGTTGATTACAGCACGCTTCAATACATGGACGGGGGTTCGGTGCATTTGCACGTTGGCGACAGGGGGCATCGTCTCGTGGGCCGACAATTCTGGTCGTGCTTTTCCGGCCCGCGGTTTGCGTTTCATGTTGCGGCTCCGCAGGAGAGTTGGCCGCACCGCTACCTGGCATTTCGCGGCGGGCTACTCGATCGGTGGAAGCGAGATGGACTTTTTCCCATCGCTCCTCAGCCGGCCCCGCCGGGGCAGGATTCTGCGGCGAGGTTTGATCTGTTGCTGGTGCTGGCACACCGCACCGATCCCTATTCTCGCCGGCGCGCGGTGTTGATGCTCGAACTCATGCTCACCGAGTTGGCCGAAGCGCGTGCAAACGGCCCGAAGGGCGGGAAGATCTCCGCTTCGCTCGCAGAGATCGACCGAACGGAGGGGGCGATCGACATCGATGCATTGAGTGCCCGCGCCGGGCTATCGGCAAGATCGTTTCGCAGGCACTTTCGCGCCGCCACGGGCACGACTGCGCGCGACGCGATCATCCACCGCCGCATCGACCGGGCCAGACGCCTGCTCGGCGAAACCAATTTGCCAATCAAGGTGATCGCTGAACAGCTCGGCTACAGCGACGTGTTCTTTTTTGGTCGTCAGTTTAAGAAGCACACCGGCGCGACGCCCGCTCTGTATCGGCGCAGTCGCGAGAGTTGATCGAGTGACCTACGCCGCCACCCGCTGTGGGGGCTGTTGGACGGCGCAACGGTTCTTGCCCGACTTTTTGACAGCTTCCATGAGCATGGACGCCTTTTGCAGTTCCGCGGCGCAATCGGCGACGGGCGCGGGCGGGCTTACCCACTGCATGCCACAGCTAAACGTCAGGTTGAACGCCTTGCTGCCCACTTTGCAGGATTGCTGGCGGAACACATGCTGTAGCGCCTCGACCGCTGCGGAGCGGGGTTGATCGGCTTCTACCACCATGACAAACGCAAACTGATCCTTGGCCAGACGCGCCGCAAGCCCACGTTTACCCACCACTTCCGACAGCGACTTGCCAACCGCACGAAGCGTTGCATCGCCGGCCGGCTGGCCGTGCTGTGCGTTGATCGATTTGAAGTCGTCAATGTCGGCCATGCCCAGCGCGGCGCTCGCACCGAGTGCACCCGCAAGCTTAAGAAGGTCCGCGGCGCGATCAAGGAAGGCCACGCGATCGAGCAACCCGGTAAGCGGGTCGACCCCGCCAACGGCCTTGGATTCGAGCTGGCTGATGCGCGTTTCCATCCAGCTCTCGGTGCGCACCGATTCGTCGATCACCTTGCTAAGGGTCCGCGCGACCGAATCGCACACATCGTGCATGAACGTGCGAAAGTTCCCGCTGTCGCTCGCACTGCTCTTGCCACCGACCGCGGCGATTATCTGCGTGAACTCTTTCGTCAGCGACTCTTTCAGCGGCTTGATTTCGGCCACCATCTCAGGGTGTTCCAGCGCCAGTTGCCGGGCAAATCGCTCCCCAAAACCGGGTGTTTCACCGGTGGTGATGTGCGGCAGCGTTGCCGCAAGTCGCAGGCCCACTGCGATTTTCTCCAGTTCCGGCGGCAACGCCGGGCCGCTTTTCTCGTGATGGTCCTTGAAGATTGACTGATACACGTCAGGAAGCCCCAGCCGTTGCGCGATCAAAGCCGCAATCGCTGCATGCGACAGCCCAAACAGATCGCGCTCCCGCCCCGCCGCCGTCGCAGAATCCTGGTCGACGGCAAGCATCAGTTCCGTCGTCGCCGATGGATCACACGCAAGCATGACCGGAATGGCGATATCCTGCAGCAGGCCGCAGGTAAACGCGATTTCGTTAAGCTGCGGATCGCGCTGTGCCGTAAAGTGCCGCGCCACAATCGCCTTCAGCAGCGAGCTTTTCCAAAGTCCGTCGCGCTGGCTCGGGGGCAGATCGGCCCGGCTGTGAATCCCGGCGAGCGACGCGCCAAAGAGGACAGGCAAGAGTCTGTTCATCCCGATCAGCTGCGCCGCACGCGACACCCGATCGACACACTGGCTCGGATACGCGCGGTTGGCAAGTTGCAACAACCGCACTGAGAGTGAGGGGTCGATCAGTACCGCTTCGGTCAGATCGCCAAGCGTGCCGCCGCCGCGGTGCAATTCGAGGACGCGGATTGGCACGCGCTGCGTCGAAGGCAGCACGTCGAGCGACTCGATGAGCTTCTTCAGCAGCTCGTAGCGATGTGCCGAGCCTTTTGTCCGAAATTCAAGATTCGCAGGCCACATGGTTTGCCGGGTCACTGGCTGCACGCGCAGCACTCGTCCCGGCAATACATCGGTATGATTCAATCGCTGTTTGCGGTAAGCGACAGTTTGTCGTCGAAAAACGGGTTATCGGTCGTACGAACTGTCGGCAGGCTTTCACAACTTCGCTCTGAAGGCGAGAATGCTCACCCATGTTGCGATACATCAAGCGCGCTTTCTTCGCGACCATCCCTCTGCCGATTCTGGGCCGTGTGCCGGTGAATCTCATTTTTGTGACGCTCGTGTTTGCGGCGGGGTTTAATCGGGAGTGGCGGCCAATCTGGTTGTTCGGCGCCTGGATTGAGATGGCCTTTCTCTGGATTCTGGCCAACAACACGCGATTTCAGAAGGCGGTCGATGCCGAGGCGCTCGCCAGGCTTCAAACCGACCCGCTGGCCCAGCGGCAGCATCTCACGAGCCAGCTCCTCCCGCCTGCGCGCAAGCGGATGGATCAGCTCAGTGCCAACTGCGCCAGCGCCCTGGATATCGCCCGGCGGAGCGGAATTGAGGAATACGTCCTTCAGAGCCAGCGCGACGGCCTCGACCGGCTTTCCTGGCTTTACCTCAAGCTGTTGTTGGCGCGACAAATGCTCGATACGCGCGACGCAGACACCACCGGTTCGCAGCTCCGCAGGCAGTTGACGCAGCTCGAGAACGACCTCGCCTCCCCCACGGTTGCCGAGAGTATTCGCGAGAGCAAACGTGAAACCATGCGCATCCTCAACCGCAGGCTCGAACTGCTCCAGCACCGCGGGCAGTCGCTGGCAGAGATTGATGCCGACCTGGCGCGCATCGAAGCGCAGGCATCGCTCGCGGTGGATAATGCGTCACTCGGGCCGCAGTCGGAACACTCCACCAGCACCATTTCTCTCACTTCGGCCATGCTCGAGAATGATCTGTTTGGCGCATCGCAAGCGACGGTCGATTCGCTCGATCAACGCTATCAGGAGAGGTTGGAGCAACAATAACCTGCGGGTAAGCTTCTGCTCACATGAGTACTTCAATCGCCTGTCAGCTATACACGCTTCGAGAGTTCCTCAAGACCCCCGCCGACATCGCCGCGACACTCGCGCGGGTGAAGCGGGCCGGCTTCGGGGCGGTGCAGCTCTCTGCTCTAGGCCCGATTGATCCAAAAGAGCTGGCCGGCATTCTAAACGGTGAGGGTCTGACCTGTTGCGCGACGCATGTCGGCCTGGAGCGGCTGCGCGACCAACCGCAGCAGGTGATCGACGAACATGCGCTCTGGAATTGCCAGTATACGGCACTCGGCCATTTCAAAGCCGCCAGCGCCGCCGAATGGAAGAAGTTCGCCGCCGACTTCAGCGCCATCGCGGGGAAGTATGCATCGTCGCCGCTGCGCCTGGGCTACCATAATCACAACCACGAACTCGTGAAGTTTGATGGGAAGACCGCGCTGCAAATCATGCTTGACGATTGCTCCAACGACGTATGGATGGAGATCGATACTTACTGGATCCAGGCCGGCGGCGGAGACCCTTGCGACTGGATTCGCCGCTGTGCGGGACGCATTCCGTGCGTGCATTTCAAAGACATGGCAGTCACCAACGACCGGCAGCAACTCATGGCCGAAGTCGGCGAAGGCAATCTCAACTGGCCGGGAATCCTCGCAGCGTGCCGGGAGGCAGGGGTCAAGTGGTACATCATCGAGCAAGACAACTGCAACGGACGAGACCCTTTTGAGAGTATCGCGATCAGCTTGCGAAATCTGAAAGGAATGGGGCTGACTTGATTTAAGACGATTGTTCACCGCCGAGGCGCGGAGAATGCGGGCGAGACGCCGGCCGGAGCCTAAGCTCGGCGCTCCGTGTTTCTGGTGCGGCTTACTTCTTCAGGGCAACGCCCGCCTTGGTATCACCGGCACCCGCGCCGACACCCACCGGCTGCTGCTTGCTTTCCGGCACGCGGAACAGCGTTTGGCAGTGTTGGCATTTCACCAGCTTCCCGCGAATTTCGTCAGGAACAGCCAGAATCTTGCGGCAGCGGAGGTTGGGGCAGATAAGCTGACATGGCATGGCGATAACGTCTCCACAGGTGTTATCGGCGAGCGAGTTGCCCCGCTTGAATGATTGCGAGCCGCGATTCGACCTGCAGACGGGTCATTTCTTGTCAATCGCAGCCGAAAATGCCGGCGGTAACGCCTGTAACTCAACCGCGGGCGCGTTCTTGAATGGGTTGTAGAGCGGGTCTCCTAATACCACGATCTTCCAACTCGTCATGGGAGCGGTGCGCCAGTACACCTCGGCCATGGTGAGCTTTCCCGTCAGCAACAGCGGCACATATTCATCCGCCAGCGGAAAGGCTGAAAGGTATGGCTCGCTCACCGCGCCGAGCGTGTTGACCACGCCGGCGTGAAACATACTGGGTGTCCAAAGCCCCCCGCCGATGCCCCGAATCGCGACGGCGGTGTAACTGGCCACATGAAACCCAACCGATCCGGTGACAAACATGCCCGGAAGATGCACTTTGTCCGGGTCATACCAACCACAATACACAGCAATATCTTTCAAGGAGTCATCGGCGATAAGCTTGTCGCTCTCATCAAAAATCACCGGCAAGGTACAATCGGCAGCGCGAAGAATCTCTCGCAGATTTCGCAGCGATTCGTCGTAGATGCCGTAGCCATCGATCTGGCCGTCGGCCTTGCGCAGCGGAATGTTCCGCGAGTCGAGAACGATGTTGCCGCGCAAGCCGAGCTTTTCGGTAGCGATTCCCTCATCGATGCGCTTCCTGATGAGCGCTGCGCCGCCGGGGCCGTCAAGCCGCATGACCATGAGTGTAGCCGGTGCGGCTGCGGAGTCTTCGGCGTTGAACCGGAGCGGGTTCCCCTGCCAGCGCGTTCGGCGGTACATCTTCCAGCGCACACACGCCAGTTCGCTGTCGACAGCGGCATCGGTCTGATCGTTACTCAGGTAATCCTGCTGCAACTCAAGAATCTGCATGTAAATGATCGCGCCGGCACGGCGACTGTCTTCCCGCAGCATCTGCCGTGCGTGCGCATCATGCATCCTGACCGCGCCGGCGCGCAGCGCCTCGGCGATGGCTGCACGCGATTCGACCGCCGGAGACGTCGTAGGCGGCTCGGCAAGGTCGATCGGCTGGCGAATGTCAGCCAGCAGCGACTTCCATGCGCCCTCAATCGAACGCTTGCCGGGTGAGTCAGCCATCGCCTCGACGATCGGCTTGGCCCGCTCCGCGGCAAGGTGAACGCGGCGAACCGGATCGAGTCCCGCTGGGGGGGTAAAGCCCGGGTCGAGGTCGCGCGTCAGCCGTTCTGCCTTGTCTGCCGAGGCGTTCAACCGCAGCTGGGCGTCGGCGAGATGCGTCGCGATCAACTTTAGTTCGGCATCGATTGCCGGATTCGCTTCTTTTGGCCGCGGCGGAATGCGAAACGGCACGCCGAGGAAGGTCACAATGCACTTCACATCGCCCGCGTACGCCGCCGACTGCAGCGCAACCCGAATTGGGTCGGCGATGTCTCTCTCATACTCGTCGATCGAGATTTCATTGCCGGTGGGCAAGTCAAGCTGGATAATCTGTGCCGGAGGAACCGCGCGAGCTCGCGCGTAATACGTCGCAAGCGCAACGCCGTCGGGGTCATTGCGATTGACCACCAGCAGCAGGTTCTTCGGCAGCAACTCAGCCGAAGCCGGTGCCGCCAGCAGAACGGAGAGAAAGAGGGCAAAACCGATGCGATGGAGCAATGTCACCACCGATTCTACGCCCCAAGGCGAAGAAAGTTGCGAAAGTTCGTGGGCAGTTCGGTTTACTTTGCGGCGAAGCAACGACGGTTAAGCCGGCTTTTCTTCCTGCGGGGGCTGGTTCTTGAGGTGCGTTTCCAGCGCCTGCTCCACCATCGTGGAAAGCGACTTCAGTTCGCGAATGCCATCCATGTTACCCCACATCAGCACGCGATCGATGTGCCAGTTGCATCGCTCGAAGGTACAGCCTTCCATATGATAGAGCGCTTCGCGGAGCACGAGGGTGCAGCCGGAGAATGTGCAGTTGATAAATGCCTGGCCAGAAATGTAGATGGTCTGGTTAGTAAAAGTCTGGCCGTCGTGCTTGGTCATGAACATGAAAAATTCTCCTTCGCAAATGCGCGAAGCCCGATCCTGTCATGCTTCCGTCAGGTTGTCAAACCATCGGCAAGCCGGCTTTCGGGTCAAACCAACTGCGTTCCACGAAATTCGCGACCGATCCGGCTTTCATCGTGCGCCCGATTGGCTACAGTGACCCGCATGAAGTGGCTGAAAATCGCCTTCATCGCCATCCCCGTCATCATCATCACGGCGGTGATGATTCTGTTCCTGCGGATCGATTCGATCGTGCGATCCACAGTCGAATCGCAGGCCGCCAAGCAGCTTTCTGTCCCGGCGAAGCTCGGTGCGGCGCGGGTCGGCATACTCAGCGGATATGTCAGCCTCTCCAATTTTGACCTCGGCTCTCCCACAGGTTTTGCCAGCCAGCAGATGTTTCAACTCGGTTCGGTCGATGCCAAGGTATCGTATTCCGAGCTTCGCCAAACCCCGATGCGCATCACGTCGATTGACATCAATAAGCCGACCCTGGTGCTCGAACAGCAGGCGATGCGATTCAATGTCAAGGCCTTCATCGACCAACTGCCGCCATTCAGCGACGACTCGGAAACCGTGCGGATGATTATCGACGAGCTGCGCATCAGCGGAGCGAAGGTGCTTGTCCGGCCTGGCATTCCGGGGCTGGCGGAGGAGATTCAGGTAAACGTGCCTTCGATTGACGTAAAAAACATCGGCACCGCCGACGGCGCAACCAACGGCGCGGCGATTAAGGATGTGGTTATCACTGTCATCACCCAACTGGCCCGGTCGGCAGCCGAGTCGGACCAGATTCCACCGGAACTGCGCGACATTCTTAGGGGTGATGTGCAAGCCATGATCGATGACAAACTAAAAGCCATCGGCGGGCAGTTGCATCAGGCGGCCGAGGACCTGCTGAAAGATCCCAGCCGAATCGAAGATGTCGGCAAAGATTTGGAGAAGGGGCTGAAAGACCTGGTTCCCAGGAAGCCAGCAAAAAATCCCGAGAAGGACAATTAACCGGCGCATCTTTTTCTTTGAGTCATGACGCCCGTGCCATACAATCGATCGCTAGCGGAAGAGGAATCGAGCATCGCTGCGCAAAAAACGATGTTCGAGGCATATCAGATTGACGGGCTTTTTGATGAAATGTTTGCTTCGGCAAACGTGACGCGCCCCCACTACGAATCAGCCTTTCGCGGGCTCTGCGAGTTTCAACCCACCGATTTCGACCGCCGTCGGCGCATGGCCGACGTGGCGTTTCGTAATCAGGGCATCACCTTCACAGTTTACGGCGACAAACGCGGTGTAGAGAAGATTTTCCCATTCGACCTGGTGCCACGCATCATTCCCGCACACGAGTGGGATGTGATCGAAGCGGGACTCTCACAGCGCATCACCGCGCTCAATCTCTTCTGTAAGGATATCTACCACGACCAGAGAATTTTATCCGAGAACATCATCCCCCCGGAGATGATCTACGGCGCGAAGTTTTTCCGGCGCGAAATGATGCATGTGCATGTGCCGCGCGACATCTACATCCACATCTGCGGCACCGATCTGGTCCGGGGAAAAGACGGGGCATACTATGTCTTGGAAGACAACGCCCGAACACCCAGCGGTGTTAGCTATGTGCTGGAGAGCCGGGCGGTGATGAAGCGGGTGTTTCCGACGCTTTTTGCCGAGTATCGCGTGCGAAGCGTTGAAGATTACCCGCATAACCTCCTGAACACGCTCAAGCACGTTGCCCCGCCGCATGCCGGCAGCGATCCGGTTGTGGCAATTCTCACACCCGGGGTGTTTAACAGCGCATTCTTCGAGCACAGTTTTCTTGCACGACAGATGGGGGTCGACTTAGTCGAAGGGCAAGATCTGGTGGTCGAAAACAACTTCGTCTACATGCGCACGATCGCCGGCTTGCGGCGGGTCGATGTGCTCTACCGACGTGTCGATGACGATTTTATTGATCCCCTGACGTTTCACCCCGAGAGCATGCTGGGCGTGGCCGGACTGATGAATGCGTTCCGCTGCGGCAACGTGGCGATGGCCAACGCTGTGGGGACGGGCATTTGCGATGACAAGGCTATTTATGCCTATGTGCCAGAGATGATTCGGTTTTATCTGAAGCAGGAACCGATTCTTCCGAATGTTCCCACGCACATCTGTGCCCGCCCGGACGATTGCCGATACACCCTCGAGAACCTCGATAAGCTGGTTGTCAAAGCGACCAACGAATCGGGTGGATACGGCATGCTCATGGGCCACCAGGCCACGCGCGAGCAACGTGAGGCGTTCGCGGAGCAGATTCGGAAAGATCCGCGGAATTTCATCGCGCAGCCGGTGGTAGAACTGAGCCAGCACCCGAGCCTCGTCGGCGATCACTTCGAGGGCCGCCGCGTCGACCTCAGGCCATACATTCTCTACGGCGATAAGCCTCTGGTCATGCCCGGCGGACTTACCCGTGTTGCACTCACGAAAGGCTCGCTCGTCGTCAACAGTTCCCAAGGCGGCGGGAGCAAGGACACATGGGTGTTGGAGGAGTGAGCGATTGTCGCGTTTCCCGAGCTAGTTTTCGTTCATTGTCATTTGATTCTTGATCATTGGTGCATTCCATATCCGCGTGTAACACAGAATGGCTGAACCCCGCGAAAACATCACCACGCTTCCCGTAGAATCGCGCAGCAAGTTCGATCAGCGGGGGCGCGCGCGGCCCATGCTCTCGCGTGACGCTGATGCCATGTATTGGATGTGCCGCTATGTCGAGCGCGCCGAGCATGTGGCGCGACTCTTGATGATCAATGCCAGCACCTTGATCGACGTCGGCGACCTTGAAACCGATGCGCTCAACAAGCTTTGGCTATCGATCCTGCGCGTCTTTCGCATCGAGCACCCCCCGCCGAGCGATCTGCCGCTGGCCGAGGCGATCAGCAGGTATATGACCTTTGAAATCGCCAATCCCAATTCAATCGTCTCATGCCTCACCCGCGCGCGGGAGAACGCGCGATCCATCCGCGAAAATATCTCCGCGGAGATGTGGGAGGCGCTCAACAGCTCCTATCTATCCGTTCGCGCCGATGATGCCGTCGCCCGGTTCGATGAGAGCCGGGAGGACTTCTATCGCTCGGTGCTGGCGAGTTCGATGCTTTTTCAAGGCCTCACCAATCAAACCCTGCCGCACACCCAGCGGTGGCAGTTTGCACAGGTTGCGAAGTATTTTGAGCGCATCGATGTTACATCGCGCATTCTCGACACCCGATGGAGCCTGCTGGCCAGCGGTGAACTGACGATCGAGCCGCAACTTCGAAACATCCACTGGATGGGTGTGCTGCGAAGCTGCTGCTCGATCGAGACCTTTCGCAGGGAATACCCCGGCGAGATGGACCCGCTGCGCATCGCGCAGTTTCTGATTCTGCGGAACGATTTTCCGCGCAGCATTCGATTCTGCGTGGAGCAAGCCAGCGAATCACTGACAAGCCTGCGCACCATGACATCCCGGGCAATCGACCCCGCCGAGCGCATCGTCGGCCGGCTCCTTGCGCAGCTCGATTACGCCGAGCTAGCCGAGGTGCTCAATGTGGGCATCAGCCGTTACCTGCAGAACATCCAGCACCAGATCAGCGAAGCAGCGACCGCGGTGCAGAAGGCGTATTTCCTTTATTGACATGCTCTTACAGCTAACCCACACCACCGAATTGACCTACACCGACCTCATCAGCGAGTCGGTTGTCGAACTGCGTATGGCCCCCCGGCAGGAGAGCGATCAGCATCGGCTTTCGTTCAGCCTGGCCATCGGCCCGGCGACGGCGGTCAACAGCTACTTTGACTGGCTGGGCAATACCGTTCACGCGCTTTCAATCAGTGCATTTCATAAGCAGATTCGCATCGTTGCCAGCAGCGTCGTTGAGACTGATCGCCTCAAGGTGGAAGTCGAGCGGTTTAAGGACCAATGGCCGGGCAACTTTGTCGCTAATCAACAGCTATATGACTTCCTGCAGTTCGCCGGCCCCATCGTCAAGTCGCAGGCGTTGACGGATGTGGTGAAAGAACTCGGTGCCGAGCCGGGCATGAGCCAGGGAGAGCTGGCACTTCGGATGCTCCATTCGATTGCCGAGAAGTTTGCGTATGTGAAGGGAGTGACGACGTCGGCAAGCTCGATCAACGAGATTCTTCGCCACGGGAGCGGAGTATGTCAGGATTTTGCTCACCTGATGATTGGCATGGCGCGCTCAGTCGGCATTCCGGCGCGATATGTCAGCGGGCTCGTGCACCCCGACGCCGACCGATTCCGGGGATATACGCAAACTCATGCGTGGGTCGAGTTGCTCTTTCCGTCGGCAGGATGGGTGGGGTTTGATCCGACGAATAACTGCATCGTCGGGCCGAACTTTGTGAAAGTCGCCATCGGCAGGGACTATCGCGACGTGCCGCCGAACAAAGGCGTGTATCGAGGCAACGCGCAGGAAGACATCGATGTGAAGGTGCTGAGCAAAGAATTGAAACAAATGCCCGGCGGGCTGGCCGGCGAGCGGTATCAGACCCTGTCCGTCGCCACCTTCAGCGACGCCGGCGGTCGAACCCCCTGGGACAGCGACGGCGGGCTGCAGCAACAGCAACAACAGCAGCAATAACCCGATTGCCAAGCCCGCGCAAAACTCTTGCCACCGGCGATACTCACTCGCTAAGCACCTTATTTACACATACTTACGGATTCTAGAAATATTTCATATTGACATCCGTAATCAAAATGATATCACTTTGATAACTCTTGAAGGCAAAGGAGCCACCATGATTCGGGAAAGTGAGCGGAAAACAGTTCAGGGCATTGCTGCACTCTTGCTGTTTGTGCTGGTGATCGGGTTGATTGTCTGGTTGTTTTACATCGGCGCGCGGACCAACAACCCGTGGGTCATCGGGACGGCGGTTGTGCTGGCGGTGCTCGACTTTGTTGCGTTTGGCGGATTGTTCATCGTTAACCCCAATGAAGCAAAGGTGTTACAGCTTTTCGGGAAGTATGCCGGCACCGCCAAGCAGCCGGGCCTGCGCTGGGCCAACCCGTTTCTGACCAAGCAGAAGATCAGCCAGCGCATTCGCAATTTCGAAAGCAGCAAGCTCAAGGTGAACGACAGCCACGGCAGCCCGATCGAGATAGCCTCGGTCGTCGTCTGGCGCGTCGTCGATACCGCCGAAGCCGCTTTTGAAGTGGACGACTATCAGAATTATGTCACAGTGCAGTCTGAGTCGGCGTTGCGCAACCTCGCGACGCAATACCCCTATGACGACCACGACTCCGGCGAACGAAGCCTGCGCGGCAACACGCTCGAGATCGCCGAGCAGCTCAAGCGCGAGATCCAGGATCGATTGAGCAAGGCCGGCGTGGAAGTTCTGGAGGCGCGCATCAGCCACCTCGCCTACGCCCAGGAAATCGCGGCGGCCATGCTCCGGCGGCAACAGGCCAGTGCCATCGTTGCGGCGCGCCAGCAGATCGTTGAAGGCGCGGTCGGCATGGTGGAAATGGCGCTGGAACAGCTCGCGCAGAAGAAAGTCGTGGAGTTCGACGGCGATCGCAAGGCCGCGATGGTCAGCAACTTACTCGTCGTCCTTTGCGGCGAACATGATGTGCAGCCCGTGGTGAACACAGGCACGATTTATCAATAGGAGGCAGGGGGCAGTGCGCAGCAGGCAGAGGGCAGAAGGCAGTGATGTAGTCTCCGCCCCCTGCCGACCGCCGACTGCCCCCTGCCGACTGCCCACTGCCCACTGCCCACTTAGAAGATGCCTGAGCGCAAAGCATTTCTTCTTCGCATCGACCCGGCCATTCTGGACGCGATCCAGAAGTGGGCCGATGACGATCTGCGCAGCATGAATGGGCAGATCGAGTTTCTTCTGCGCCAGGCATTGATCGACCGCAGGCGCATCAAAACAGCCGCGCCGACGAATGAACCGCTCGCGTCTGAGCCTCCGCCGACGATAGACTAACCCGCCGAAGTGATTCTCCGCCGACTGATCATCCTCGTCTTGCCCGTACTTCTAGTCGTTCAGTTCACCGGGGGCTGTACGAAGACGACCGCCGGGCCGGGTAGTCTCGCGATTCGCCCGGCTGCGATGACTGTGGCGGTGGAGTGGCGCTTTGAAATCGAATCGTCGCCTGGCACCGAACGAGTTACATTCATCTGCACCCTCCCGCAAACCATCACCAATCGACAGCGTGTGCGGCGACTCACATTCAACCCCCAGCCGACGATGCGATTCAGCGAAGGTGGCAACGAATACGCCCGCTACGACCTGTCATGTCCACCGCGGCGATCGAAAATCAACATCGCTGCCGAGCTTGAGCTTGCTCGTTGCGACATGGAAACCCTTTCCGCCCGCCCCGCCGAGACGGATTGGGGCGATAGCGGCGCGCTCAGCGATTACCTCTCAGCCGAGCGGATGATCGAATCGGATGCGCCGGCAGTCCGGCAGATCGCAGCGGCCGTGCCTGAAGGCCCGGCGATCGCGACGGTAAAGGCCATTTTTGAGACCACGCTCGCGCACCTGCAAAAATCAGAATACATGACAGACGACCGCGGTGCCGCGGGCGCGCTGGCGGCGGGTCGGGGCGATTGTTCTGAGTTCAGCGATCTTTTTGTGGCACTCTGCCGGGCTCGCGGCATTCCGGCGTTTGTGAATGAAGGGTTTATCATCACGCCCGTGAAGCCCGGCGACACGCCGAAGCACGCATGGGCAGAGGCCTATCTGGCTGGCCTCGGCTGGGTGCCGTTCGACCCATTCCACGCCGCATGGCAGTCGGCCCGATTTGAAGCGATGTCGCCCACGCGCATCATCCTCAGCAGACGCCGCAATGATCCGGTTTTGCAGAACTATCACCACTGGTTTTATCAATACTGGGGTGATCCGATCAGGGTGCACGACGCATTCATTGTAAGAAGCGCGCGGCCGACCGCCGCATCCGTCAGCCGACCTGCCGTCGCTCGGTGATTTCCACCCAGTTCCCGCTAGGGTCTTGCAATACAAGGCTCTCCTGCCCCGGCGCAAGCCCCCGCTGGCGGGTATACGGCATCTCGCGATCGATCATCGCCTGTTCTGTAACCCGCAGCGATTGCACCTCGATCTGCACCGGCCGCAGATCATCGCGATGAAAAATCGGCTCGCGAATCGTAAAACTCAGGTCGACATTCTCTGCGTGGTAGATCAACACGGAGAAATTCGTCTCCACCGAAACATCGTTAGCGCGAGCGAAACCCAACACCGTGACGTAAAACTCATCCATCTCCTTCTCGCGCCCGGCCACCGCATGCGACACCGAATCGTTGATGGCGATTACCCGCACGGGCAAAGGCTCAGGCATCTTGGGCCGACGATCGGGCTTGGGATCAAAATCGGGGTTGGAGGGTTCAAGTTCCATGTTCACAACAGTATATTACTGTCAACTTGAACCTTGGTGAAAAAACATGGGAACTTTCAGAGTAGGCTGTCGAATCGAGAATGTTGGTGATCGCACACGCGGCGCAAGAATCGCAGGCGTTCTGGTCGACACCGGTAGCGAGCGCACATGGATTGCTGAAGAGACGCTGCAGCGCATCGGCGTTGCAGAAGAGAAGAAGGATGTTCCGTTTATCATGGCAAACGGCCAACAAGTTACCCGGTCAATGGGATTTGCGGTGATTCGCGTCGATCAGTTTTTCACGGTCGACGAGGTGGTGTTTGCGCGCAAAGGCGACCTCGCCCTGCTCGGGGCCAGAACTCTGGAAGGACTGAACTTGCTAGTTGATTCGACACGAAAAAAACTCGTCGGCGCCGGGCCCCAACCGGCGGCTTAAGCTGGCCGCCGGGGCGCCGGCGTCGCGGCGGATTCCCATTCTTCCAATGCTTGCAAGTCCCGTGAATGATCGCTTGCTGCGCCATCGGTTACGCTTCTAAGTGCTTCTTGACGTAACTTGGCGCGAATGGCTTCGATCACCCACTCGGTTCGATTCCTCTTTGGAATCGCTTCGTCGAGGTCCTTCGATAGTCGAACGCTTATCAATTCGCTCATACAAGATCCTCTTTCATGCAAACTGAATGACGTAACCATTATTTCCCCTCCTGCCAGTTCATTCCATGCCCAATATCCACCCGAACTGGCACGCGCAGCGGGATGGCGTTGATCATCTCTGATTTGATCAGTTCCGAATCGGATTCGACTGACTCAATCGGCGTTTCGAACACCAGTTCGTCATGAACCTGCAGGAGCATTTTGCTCGGGCGATTTTCGCTCTTCAGTTTGCGATGGATGTTGCGCATCGCCACCTTGATCAGGTCGGCTGCCGAGCCTTGAACGACGCTGTTGATGGCTGCCCGCTCGGCGGCGTTGCGCAGGGCGATCACGCCGGAGTGAATATCGGCCAGCGGGCGCCGGCGGCCGAGGATGGTTTCGACGTAGCCGTCGCCGCGAGCCTTTTCCACGCATTCGCGCATGAACTTTTCGATTCCCGGAAATCGCTGGTTGTAAGCCCGAATCAGCTCCGCGGCGGCGGGAACCGTCAGCCCGTCAATCCGCCGCGCCAGCCCGGCGGCGGTGATGCCGTAAATAATGCCGAAATTCACCACCTTCGCCTGCGACCGCTGCTCCTTGGTCACCGCCGACTTATCCACCCCAAACACCTCCGCCGCCACGGCGGCGTGGACGTCTTCATCGTTCTCGAATGCATTCACCAGCGCCGGTTCGAGCGTGAAGTGGGCCAGCACACGCAGCTCAATCTGCGAATAATCGGCGACGATCAATTCATGCCCCGGCTCCCCTGCCACAAATGCCAGCCGGATCGCCCGACCCTCCTCCGTTCGAATCGGAATGTTCTGCAAGTTCGGATCGCTCATGCTCAGCCTGCCCGTGGCTGCGCCAGTCATATGAAAACTGCCGTGAACTCGACCCGTCCGGCGGTTGATATTTTCAGGCAACTCATCGAGGTAGGTATTGCGCAGCTTAACCAACTGTCGATACTCAAGAATCAACTTCGGCACCACATGAATGCCGGCGAGATTTTCCAGCACCTGCACATCGGTGCTGAAGCCCGTCTTGGTCTTCTTGCCGCGTGGAAGGTCGAGCTTCTCGAAAAGCACCACCGCCAGTTGCTTAGGCGAATCAATGTTAAAATCAGTCCCCGCGGCGCGGTGAATCTGGCCCTCAAGCTCTGCAATGCGGGCTCCCAGCTTTTTCGACTGTTCCTGCAGCATGGCCGGGTCGATCGCCACGCCGTTGAACTCCATCTCCGCCAGCACCTCGATCAGCGGCGTTTCCAGTTCGTCGGCCAACTTGCGAAGCGTGGGAACCGCATCCAGGCGCGGGCTGAGCAACTCGTACAGCCGCCAGGCAATGTCGGCATCTTCCGACGCGTACCGCGCCACCTGCTGCAGATCGACTTTCTCCATCGAGATCGATTTAGCGCCCTTGCCGATGATGTCGCTGGTGGGAATCTTCTGAAACTGCAGCAGGTCGCGCGCCAGGTTATCGATGCCGTAACTGCTCCGGCCGGCATCAAGCAGGAACGCGGCCATCATCGTGTCGAGCCGGATGCCGCGCAGGTTCACGCCCGCGCAGCGCATCGCCAGCAGATCGTACTTGATGTTGTGGCCGACTTTTCCGATCGATTCGTCTTCCAGAATCGGCTTCAGCGCCGGCAGCACCACCTCCGGCGGGAGAAATGTCGCGCCCGCAGGGCCGCGAATGGGGATGTAATAGCCGCTGCCGGGCTTCCAACTGAAGCTCAGCCCGATCACGTCCGATCGCATCGCGCCCAGGTCATTCGTCTCCGTATCGAACGCAAAGCACGGCTGCTTTTTCAGTTGCGCCACGAAGCAAAAGAAATCATCCTTCTCGGTGATGAGCCGGTAATCGCAATCGTGGCTGGTTTGCAACGCGTTGGCTGGCGTTGGCGTGCCGCCTTCGACCGCATCAAACAACCCGCCAAACCCGCCGGCGGTCGCCGGTGTGCCGGCAGGCGGCGCTTTTGCCGCGTCGTCCGGCCCCCCCTCCCCGCCGTTCTGCCCGATCAGTTTCTTCTCCAGCGACCAGAACCCCAGCTCGCGCAGCAACGGCCGCAGCCGCGGCGCGTCGTATCCCGTGAACTTGCACTGCTCGATGCTCCACTCGAACGGCACATCGCGCTTCAGCGTCACCAGTTGCCGCGAAATCGGCAGCTTATCGGCGTGCGCGGTGAAGTTCTCGCGCATCTTCGGCGTCATCTCGTCGATGTGCTGCAGAATCGCCTCAACGCTGCCGTACTTGTTCAGCAGCTTGACTGCCGTCATCTCGCCCACGCCGGGGATGCCCGGCACGTTGTCGATCTTGTCGCCCATGAGCGTCTGCACATCGACGGCCTGTTCAGGCCCGTAGCCGAGCTTCTCGCGCATCCGCGCAACATCCATCAGCTCGTTCGACTGCACGTCGTACATGCGAATGCAATCGTTGAGCAACTGCCGCAGGTCCTTGTCTTTGCTGACTAAGTAAACATCAAACCCCTGCGTGCAGAGGGTCGACGCCATGGTGGCGATCAGGTCGTCGGCCTCAAACCCCGGCTTTTCAAAAATCGGCACGCCGGCGGCGCGCACCACTTCCATGATTCGCTTCTCCTGCGGAAAAAAATCATCCGGCGGCGGCTCGCGGTTGCTTTTGTAAGCCGGGTAAATCGCCTTGCGAAAGACGGTTTCATCGCCGTGATCGATCACCACCGCCAGATAATCCGGCCGCCGCTGCTCGGCCAGGTTGAGCATCATCTGCGTGAAGACAAATGTCGCCTTCGTCGGCTCACCGGTGGGCGAGGTGAGATCGCGAAACGGCGCGAAGTAGCTGCGAAAAATGTGGGCATGCCCGTCAATGATGTAGAAGCTTTTGTTTGCCATCGCAGCGCGGGATTGTATCCCCAATCGCACGATGCGCCGCGCGGGTTGTCACAACAAACGAAGTGCCTGCATACGTTGCTGGTGTCGTCCTTCGCTCGACAGGTACGACGCCGGGCTTCCGAGAAGTGCAGCCAGCCGGGCGAGATAACGGACTGACATTCACTGGCCGGGCGGGCGCCGGACAACGTTCAAATCAAGAGGATCGTTCCGCCGGGCCAGTCCGTTGCAGCAGTGCGTGGTTATCCCGCCGCCTCCCGCAGTCGCTCGGAAATCCGGCGAAGTAGCGCACTCGCTTCCTCGCGTGATACTCCGAGACGCGTCTGGAACTCAAAGTCCTCGATGTGAACGCCATTGCAGACCTCGTTCAGTGCGTTGTTGATCAGCAACAAATCCGCTCGTGTCAGGTTTACCGCAATATTTTCGTCGTCTTCGTTTGCCATGGCGAGATAACGTAATGCCGATCAGTGGCCGAGCCGGCACCGCGCCGACTCCCGAACCACAAGAAGCTTACCCGCCGGCTCGGTCCACTGCATCGGCGGGTTATGCCGACGGCTTGAACCGCCGCAACGTAGTGAGCACCTCGCGGAAGTCGGCAGCGTCGAAAGCTTCGCGGTTCTGTTGCCAGGCAAGGTAACCATCGATGCCGCGATGGATGATGGCGTTCAGCGATGACTTCTTGTCACCGGTCGCGTCGATCAGGGCTTGCGCCTTGATGGCGCTCTCTTCCGCGGTGTAGCCGAAGTGTTTGTAGAGGATGGCCAACGCCATAGCGTGAGCTTGGGGTGCGCTGAAGCCGCGCTGCTGACTCAGCACGTTAACCCCGCCAAACGCGTATGCCGATAGGACCTGCTTCTCCATCCCGTCCTGTGCAAATACGTCCTCGCCGATGTGCCGCCGAACGTCTCCGCAAAACGCGGTAAGGTTGTCAACGCTATCCTTGATCGCGTCTGGATCGACGGGCCGCGCCGGCTCCCGCTTACGGCCTAAGAGCGAATCGAGAAGCCCCATCGTGCTTTTCCTCCTAAGTGGCCGCCGTCGGCATAACGTTTAGCTTCAGCTGTCGGTCGAGCGGCAAGCCGCTTCGCCCGCAGCTGAGCCATTGAACACAGTCACTGCAATTCTTGCACTCCCTGCGAGACCGATCAGCTGCAGGCGAAGGTTCTATGATTGAGCGCGAATAACAAGTCGCGCTCGGTTACGCAAACATTGAACGAACGTCTGTTTGTCGCTCAATCATCGAACTAGTGAATAAACTGACCCGCGAAGCAAATTAGCGTTCGTCGGGCGCGGTGAGCTTCTCACACGTAAGTCAGGCCGTCAATGGCACTTGGGTTGACGGAGTGGCGGCGTGGGCCGGGATGATAAACGGGAACCTTGGGGCGGCGGAGGCACGATAGGCCGGGGAGCAGGACAGGCCAACGCCGCTCCGGCGGGGTTCAGGCATCGATTAGACACCCAGAAACGCGGCCCGAGCCGGGCTATTGGGATTACCGCCGTCGAACGGGCGCACATTATCATGCGGGCGGTGCCCACCCGCGGCCTGTAGCGATACGGCGAGCCCTACACATGCCGGCGGTGCGTGTGCTGAACACCCGCCGGATTCTCAGCGTCAGCGGAGCGATCGACATCGCTGGCAGCGGGCGGGCCGTGTTACGCTGGACCAGCCACGACGCGGCGGGGAACACGCGGGAATGAAACAATGGCCTTTTTTTCGCTGGTTTTGCCGGGTGTGGGCCATTTTTGCCGGCTCGTTCCCAGGGACGGGCGGTGGGGTCCTTTGCTCGCGGGGGCGGAGCCTGCGATTGTGCCGCTTGTCTGGGCGAACAGGTTGCCCGGTTGACGGGTTGGTTGGTGGGGCGCATCGGCTGAGGCCGGCGATCGGTGGGCTGCGCTGGGCGATGCGTTGGTTGCGGGGTGCGTTTTCATGGCCTTGAGGCCCGTTGTTTCGATCCGATAACGCGTTGCAACGGTTGGGGGGTTTGATTCTTGAAGCCGGCGCTTCAGCTAAGACCCTAAAGTGCCGATCGGATCACCATGGCCGATTTTTTGCCACGACGTGAGGATCTGCTGCTGGCGTGGTCCGGCAATTTCAGCCGGCAGGTCAGCGCCGCCCCGGCGGAGTTTGGATTGACGCCCGAGCAGGCTGATGCGTATGCGCAGTTGCACGAAGCATTCGCAGCCGCGCTGGCGAAAACCGAACCGCAGATCCGATCGATGGTGACCGTTGCGGAAAAGAACGCCGAGATGGGCCGGCTCAAGACCGCCGCACGACAACTTGCCATGCTCGTTAAGGGCACGGCGCATGTGACGGCAGAGCAGCGTCTGCGTCTGGGTATTAACCCGGGGCTCAGAGTCGCCGCGCGGCAACAGGTGCCGACGGCGGCGCCGGTGATCGCCGTGGAACGGGTGCGCGACACGTCGGCGATGCTGCGGCTTCAGGACAGCCAGTCGGCGGGGCTGGGCAAACCGGCGCGCGTGCATGGCGCGATGTTGTTCACATTCGTCGGTGACCATCCGCCGACGGGCATCGACGGGTGGAACTTCCATAGCTCGACCACCGCCTGCAGCGTGCAGGTGGATTTCTCCGCGACGACCGTCCCCGGGCAGCTAGTCTGGTTCACCGCCTGCTGGCTGAACGCCCGCCTGCAGCCGGGCCCGTGGTCCTCCCCGCGCTCCGCCCGCCTGCCGGGCACCGGGGTGATGGTCTCCCGGTCACTGACCACACGCGTGGCGGCTTAGCCGGACCTTTCAACCGGTGCCACCAATCACAACACACTGCCGACGACACCGACAGGCAACAAGTGTCTTTTGCACAAATTGACGGAACCCTGCCGCCGCCCTACGCTCCCGACGCTTCATGTACGGCCCCTACTTTGCTCTCGGCACCGCGGTTTGCTGGATGATCAGCGCGATTGCGTTCGAAAACGCCTCGCGGCGGGTGGGCAGCGTTCCGGTCAACCTGATTCGGCTGCTGGTGGCGTTTGCGCTGCTTTCGGCGTTGGGGTGGTGGCGGTTTGGCAACGTGCTGCCGGCCGGGGCGTCGGCGGAACAATGGAAACTGCTGCTGCTGTCGGGGTTGCTGGGTTTTTTTGTGGGCGATCTGGCGCTGTTTCGCGCGTTCGTGGTGCTGGGGGCGCGGCTGACGACGCTGCTGATGTGCCTCGCCCCGCCGATCGCTGCCGTCACCGAATGGCTTTGGCTAGGCAACCCGATCACGCTCTTGCAGGGCATGGGCATGCTGGTGACGCTGGCCGGGGTGTCGTGGGTGGTTTTTGAGAAGCCGGCCCCTGAGGACGCCGCTCCCGGGCCTGCGCCGGAGTATGAATCGGAAGCGCGGCTCGGCGGGCCGGGCACAACCGTGCTGGAATATCGCGCCGGACAGGCCGTGCGGCACATCACGCCGTGGGCGATCTTCCTGGGTGTGGTGGCGGCAGCGGGACAGGGCGTGGGGCTGGTGTGTACAAAGGTGGCGATGAGCACCCCGCCGGCGCTCGATGCGTTCACAGCGACGCAGATTCGGATCATCGCCGGTGTGGCGACATTCATCGGGCTGGTGGTGTTCACTGGCCGGGTGGGCGACTGCGGCGCGGCCCTTCGCGATCGGACGGCGGTGTTGCTGCTGACGATCGGCGCGATCGCCGGGCCGTTTCTGGGGGTTTCTTTGCTGAACAAGGCCGTCGAGCTGATTCCATCGGGGGTGGCGCAGACGATTACTTCGCTGGTGCCGGTGCTGATCATTCCGATCTCGGTCTTTGTTTTGAAAGAACAGGTGCGATGGCGCGCGGTGGCGGGCGCGCTGGTTGCGGTGGCGGGCGTGGCGATGCTGGTCTTGTAAACCTTGGCCGGAGCGACATTTAGCGGCCGGGGGTGGGCTGTTGTGGGATGGGCGCAACTTCGCGTTTTCTTGACCGCCACTCATGCGCCCCGGTAGATTCGACATTCCGGCGGTGTTGCACCTGTATTGCACGCTGCCATTGACACCTAACGATTCGGCACCCGGAGGTTTGTAATGGTACCGGCCAACCAAGGTTCACGCGGCGCACTGGTCACGTGGACGGTGGTAACGACCATCCTGTTCGTTACCGCAACTATCTTTGCCATCTACTTTTACGTCGCGGCTGACAACACCGCCCGCGAGGCCCGCACGACTGCGGAGAAGTTTAAGAAAGTCGTCTCCGAAGCGGCCCTCACCAGCAACGAAGTCGCAGCGCTGGAGCAAACCAGAAACGACGAGACCATGCAGGCGGCGGGTTTTAACTCGTCAATGAGCCTGCTTGATGTCGCGCTCAAGCAGCGCGACGACCTCGCCACCCGGCTGAGCGGTTCGATCGACTTCGGCAAGGCGATTCAGTCCAGCGACCGCGTGCTGAAAGACGCCGCCGCCAAGGCCACCGCCGCCGAATTGGTCAACCTTCCGTCTGGCAACGCCAACGCCGCCGTCGGCGCACTGGCCGATGCGCTGGTGAGCAAGTCGAGTGAAATCGCCAACTTGCGCACCGAGCTTGCCTCCGCTCAAGGCGCGGCGAAGGAAGCGGCCAACCAGATGACTATCGCGCGTGAAGCGATGGATAAGCAACTCGCCGAAGTGCGCGCCAGCGCCGCAGAGGCGATGGATGCTGCCAGCACCGACCGGTCTTCCAAGAATGAGCAGGTCAGCCAGATTCAGACTGATTTTCAGGCTCAACTCGAAAGCGCCCAGCAGGCGACGCAATCGGCCCAGGTGCAGATCGCCGACCTGCAGCGGGATAACGAGCAGCTAAAGACGCAGATCCAGCAACTCACCGGACGATTGGTCGATCTTCGCACCAATGTGTCTGACCCGATCGTCCGCCAGGCCGATGGCACCATCATCCGGCTGGCCAGTGCCGACACGGTGTATATCAACCTCGGCCAGGGCGATCAGATTTCCGCGGGGATGACGTTTCAAGTGTTTGACAAGGTGGAAGGCGTACCAGCGGCGGGCGACTCGGCCGATGAAACCAACCTGCCCCGCGGCAAGGCATCGATCGAGGTAGTGCGTGTCGGTCCGACGAGCAGCCAGGCGCGAATCATCCGGCTGCAGCCGGGGCAGACGCTGACCGAGGGCGATCTGCTCGTCAATCTCGTCTACGATCGAAACACGCGCTACAACTTCCTGGTGTTCGGCAACTTCGACCTCGACCGCAACAACGTCCCCACCGCGGGCGATGCCGAGGTCATCAAGCGGCTGGTCACCCAATGGGGTGCGACGCTCACAGACAAAGTGAATGTTGACACCGATTTCGTCGTCCTTGGCAGCGAACCGCAGATTCCGGTTTTCACCCGGGAAGAGCTGTCCGATCCGCTCAATCAGGCGATCTACGACCGCTCGCGAGCCGACGCCGAGGCCTACGACGAAGTGCGGCGGCTGGCGCAGGAATACAACGTTCCGATTCTGAATCAGAACCGGTTCTTGTACTTCGTTGGGTTCTATGAATTGTCAAAGCGGTAGGCTGCACGCGACGCGCGGGTCGAAACCGGATCGAGAGCAAGCCGTAGGCGGACGGGCGAGCTATCGGCGCGCAATCCGCTTGGCAAGCCCCCCTAATATTCCGCGATCGATCTTCCGTTGATTTTCCCGGATGGCTTTCCCAAGCACGCTCGGGCAAAGCAACAGGGTGAGTGGGCTGCTCACCTGCTGCTGTTCAGACAAAATGCGAAGCTGCTTCACTTCCGCGGGGCGGAGATTGGCGGTCTTGCACATTTCGCGGATGAGCTTGCCGGGTGAGTTGATCGCTGCGGGGCTTCCTGGTCTGCCAGCACTGGCGCGCCACCGATTGACAACGACTGTGAGAAGAGTGATCGCCAGAATCACCAGCCCAAACGCGACGAGCTTGTTGGGGTCGATCGGCTCATCAAAGTTCTGCTGTAGCGCCCGTTTGAACTCTTCCTCA
This sequence comes from Phycisphaerales bacterium UBA2421, assembly GCA_002343075.1. Taxonomy (GTDB): domain Bacteria; phylum Planctomycetota; class Phycisphaerae; order Tepidisphaerales; family Tepidisphaeraceae; genus UBA2421. The sequence goes on from DDRH01000007.1 coordinate 152,227, forward strand.
GTCACTTGAGCCTGTACGAACGCCGCCGAGCCATGCACAAGGCCCGCTGCTGCGAGGCGGGTGAGCCAGGCTGGCCACCGTGCGAATCTGTGGTGCGTTTTGCGGCCCGAATTCATTGTCAACTCGCCTTTCGCAACTTTAGCTGCGCATCTTTGTGCTGTTGGACGATTTCGGCAAGCGTGCGTATCACCCCGACGGCGTACCGCCGGACGCGCATGTTCTGGTCCTCGCGCGCCATCCGCCCCACTTCCTGCACCAGTTCCCAGAACCCAATCTGTCGCATCGCCCAAAGCGCCGAGATGCGGTGCTCGCCGCGCTGATCCTTCAGCATCGAGATCAGCGCGCCTTTCGCAGTTCCGACTTTCATCTTGTGCAGCGCCTTGATCGCATTGGCGCGCTCGCGGTTATGGCTGGAGCGGGCGCGCTCCGTCAGCAGCGGGACGAACTCAGGATTGCGCGTCTCTTCCAGCACCTCGATCGCATTGGCACGCACGCGCGGATCCTGATCGTTCAAGGCCTTTTCAAGGATGACTTCTGGCTTGACGCTCGGCAGTTCGCCCACCAGTGAAATCGCCTTGCTGCGCACGCGCGCGTTGGCATGCTGTACCAGCGGGAAGATCGAGCCTTTGAGTCGGTCGATCAACTGCAGTTCCTGCACCATCACCATCGCCTTCACGCGCCCGTCGGCAGGACCCTGTTCGAGCCGCCGCGACATGCGCTGCAACCCGTCGGGCAGGAGTTTAAGCATCGCCTTGCCAGCCTGGCGGCGTGTGGCTTTGTCCATGCGATCAAACCGCTGCCAGAACTGTTCGAATCCGGCGTGGCCGATGGCCCGGCTGATTACCTTCCGCACGCTCATGGCGGCGGTTGTCATGAGCGGCAGGAGGATGTTCTCATAGTCGAGCGGCTTGCGCCGGACGATTTCCCGCGCCGCCAGCCTCGCGAGGCGTTCGTCGGGGTCGGTCAGGAAAGACTTGATGAACTGCACACTCGCGCCACGGCGGCGGCGCAATGCGATTCGCAGCAACCGCAGCCGCGCCCCCACGTCGCCGGTGCAGTGTTGGCGCAGTTTCTCCAGCCGGTCGTCCTGCAGCACATCATGCACCTGCGACACTGCAATCCACTCGCCCACCTTGGCAGCCTCGTTGGGCTGACGGCGGTCGAGATCTCGCAGCAGTTCCTTTTCGTCCCACCACACACCCCGACTGACCAGGTGCATGCAAATCTGCAGTTGATGGTCCTTCAGCCAGTGGGTCTTGCGCAACAGCGCATCGAGCACCGGCGCCTCAACGATGTGCGCAAAGACCTGGCCGAAATGCGATCGCACCTGAGCATGCGACGCTGCGAGAAGAAATCCTTCCACATGCTCGGCAGCGGGTGGTTGCTGGAGGCGGCGAATCATGGGCGACTGCCCGCCGTGCCGGCCAGCCTGCAGCACTGCGAGCGTCTTGCTGTCGGGCCAATCGGCCAGGAGCAGCGCCGCCCGAAGCAGGTCGTGGCCATGCTTCCCGCGGTGAACATCGATCGCACGCGCGACTGCGTTTTCGATGTCCGGGCGATTTCCCACAATCTGCTGATAGATCGTCAAGGGTCGCGCTTCATTCTCCGAAGCCATGCCGGGCAGTGCGTCGAGGTACGAACCGATCTCGGCGCTCTCGGCAGCCTCCCCTTTCTGCAATCGCTTGGTTTCGGTTGCAATCCAGCGTGCCAGCGCAGTTAGCGCCTCGCAGGCCGTTTTGCTCACCTGCTCATCAGACTCGTGCAGATTCTCCGCAACAACATGCGATAGCCTACCCTGCCTGCTCACCGCGATGAGTCGAAGCGCCGCCACCCGCCGCTCGGACAACTCGCTTCGCCCGCACTCGCGCAGCGCATGATGAAGGTGCCCCGCCGAAGCGAGGACTTGGAGCTGAAGTTGCTGCGACAGCGACTCATACGCCGTGATAATCCCCGACAGGCCATGAACCGTCTTCCGCCGCAGCAGCGCGCCCATTGCCATCGATTGTTCCACCTCGTTGCCGACACGGAGTGCTTCCAGCAACGTGTCGTCCGCGGCTTCATTTCGCGACTCGACTAGCGCATTGATCAACTGATCGATCATCTCTTTATAGTTATCGGACGATCACGGGGTTTTGCTTAAGCGCAACTCGCCGGCAGATTCCCAAGGTTCGTGCCGCCGTAAGCCACCCGCCGGTGGCAGGCGATGAGATCGAACCACCGGTGGGAAGACTTATCATTTGAATCTCGCATTTCCCTACGCTAATAAGGGGAAATGAGCAGAATCTCCGATCGGGCCTCGCAGCTGGCTGAGAGTATTACCCTGAAAGTGACTTCGCAGGCAGCGGCGCTGAAGAAGGCGGGCGTGGATGTCGTCGGGTTTGGTGCCGGCGAGCCAGATTTTGACACCCCCGAGTTCATCAAGTCCGCCGCCAAGGCCGCGATCGATGCCGGGCAGACCAAGTACACTGCCAGCCCCGCCACGCCGGAACTGCGGCAGGCGATCGCCTCCAAATTCAATAATGACAACGGCTTACAATACAAGCCGGAAAACATCAGTGTGGGCGCCGGCGGGAAACATTGTCTTTATGCGGCGTTTCAGGCGACGCTTAACCCCGGCGACGAGGTCATTCTTCCCGCGCCATACTGGGTCAGCTATCCCGAACAGATCAAGCTGGCGGGCGCGCGGCCGGTGATGGTCGAGGGGGCAGAATCAAACGGGTTCAAGATCACCCCTAAGCAACTCGCCGCAGCCATCACCCCACGGACGAAGGGCTTCATCATTAACTCGCCGAGCAACCCGACCGGCCACGCCTATTCGCCCGCCGAACTGACGGCGCTGGCCGACGAAATCGTAAAGCATGAGCAGATCATCGTTTACGCAGACGAAATCTATGAGAAACTGATCTACGGCGGCCTGCAGTTTGTCAGTTTTGCGACGCTTCACCCCAAGCTGTTCGACCGAACCCTCACGTTCAATTGCCACAGCAAGAGCTTCGCGATGACCGGATGGCGCGTCGGCTACGTTGGCGGGCCGACGGACATCATCGCTGCCATCAACAAACTCGTCAGCCAGCAGACCAGCCACATCACCAGCTTTTGCCAGTCACCCGCAGCCCTCGCACTCACCGACCCCCGCGGCGCAGAGTCGATCGAGGCAATGCGGCTCTCATTCGGAAAACGCGGCGAACATATGTGGCGACGACTCACCGAACTTCCCGGCGTAACCTGCGTCCGACCGGATGGCGCCTTTTACTGCTTCCCCAACGTCAGCAGGCATTTCGGAAAGCAACTCAACGGCAAGCCGATCGATGGCGCAATCAGCTTCGCGGCCGCGTTGCTGGAAAACAGCCATGTTGCCGTCGTCCCCGGCACCGATAGCGGCGCCGACACGCATGTCAGGCTCTCGTTCGCGACGAGCATGGAGCAGATTGATAAGGGCATCGACAGGATCGCTGCGTTTCTCTCGCTGCTGAAGTGACCGCGGCAGAGCTGACTGCAGATGCGCTTGGCAGATCGCGAGCGAACCAGCCTGCACCTCACGGCACCACGACGGCGTCGGGATATAGCCCGGCCAGGCGCAGCTTGGCGGCTTGGGCTTGCTGGTAGTTGGTGAAAGGTGTGACCGTCACCACCGTCTGGCCCTGTGAATTGGCGAGCTTGGTGGGAACAAATCCTTCCCGACGTAAGGCATTCATGGCACTTTCGGCGGTTTGAGGCGAAGCAAATGTCGCCACCTGCACCGCAAAGGCGCGAGCCCCACGTTTCTGCGCGGCGCGCCTCGACGCGTCGGTGTTCGGATACTGCTGCTGAACAGCGGCGAGTGTGCGATCGGCATCGTCAAACTGGCCCAACCGCTGCTGGCAAAGGCCGATGCGGTAGAGCATATAGGCCCGATCCGCTCCCTCCGGCGACAAGTCGTAAGCTTTAACCCAGTTGCGCCAGGCGTTGGTGAAGTCGTCCTGCCAATAAAAGGTGTTGGCAATGCCGGCATAAATCCGCGCCGCAAGCGGATCGGCGGGGTTGGCCTTTAGCGCATCGAGATATGCAGCGTACGCGTTGGAGAGGTTCATCCGCTGCTCTGCCGGCGTGGCGGCGACCTTCGCTTCAAACGCACGCCCTTTTAGGTAAAGCGCTTCTGCGGCGCGCGGCGATGTCGGGGCCTCGGTTAGTATATTCTGCGCTGTGATCAGTGCCTGCTCGGCCTGCCCCGCCTGAAGCTGCTGCCAACCTGTCGGCAACATGCGCGTCGCAGGGTCGGTCGCGCATCCGGCGAGGAGCAACGGCAACGGCAGCAACATCGCTCGAACTCGACAACCCGCTGATAACAATCCACAATCTTGCTTCAATGATGGCATCCGTGCCTCGCTTGGAGTAAACTTCCACTAACTTAATCTTCAACCGTCTCACTGCCGCCGTATCGACAAAGGTGAATCATGCTCATCCGACCCTTGCTCCAACATGCTGCGTCCAAACCAGAATCGACAATTGCAATCAGAGATGATCGCGGATCAATCACCTGGAAACAACTGCTCGGCTCCGCCGCTGGGATTGCTGCGGTTGTGTCGCAACAAACCAAGGCAGAGGCGGTCGGCATCCTGCTGCCAGCATCGGCAGGGTTTGTAAGCAGTTTCTACGGAACACTGATGGCTGGCAAGGTGGCGGTGCCGATCAACTTCCTGATGGGCGATCGCGAAATCGCCCATATCGCCAAAGATAGCGGGATCGACACAGTGCTCACCGCCCCGCCGCTCGCCGCGCGGCTGGCGGAATCGGGGCTGAATGTGATCGACCTGACGCAACTGCCCGCGCCCGACATGGGCGCGATTCAATCAGCCGTCGCGGCTGCCGCGAGCAACGTGGCCCCGGCGCAGAAGATCGCGACATTTCTTTACACGTCGGGCACAAGCGGATTGCCGAAGGGAGTGGTGCTGACTCATGGAAATCTGCACGACGACGTTGAAGCCTGTATTGAGAAGGCGGTTTTTACTGACGAACATAAGTTTCTCGGAATCATTCCGCTATTTCATTCCACCGGCCTGCTCGCGACGATGCTTGCGCCGGTGCATCTCGGCTCCGAGATGGTCTATATCGCCCGGTTCAGCCCGGTGGCCACGCTCAAAGCCATTCGCGATCTGAAGATCGGTGTGATGGGCGCGGTGCCAAGCATGTATGGCGCGCTTCTGCGCCTGAAAGACGCGTCGGCAGCCGACTTGGCGAGCCTCTACCTTCCCATCAGCGGTGGCGAACCGCTCCCGCCTACGATTCGCGAGGCCTTTTCGTCCCGGTACCAGAAGCACTTGATGGAAGGCTACGGCCTAACCGAAACTTCGGGCCCGGTCTGCTTTAACACGCCGCAACATCATAAGCCGGGCTCAGTTGGAAAGCCGATTCCGGGTGCGGAAATCCGAATCGTCGATGACAATGGCAACCCTCAGCCGGCGGGCACCGTCGGCGAAGTGTGGATGCGCGGGCCGATGATCATGCAAGGCTATAACAATCTGCCCCAGGAAACGACGGCGGCACTGACGCCGGACGGGTTCTTCAAGTCTGGCGATCTTGGCATGATCGATACCGACGGCTACCTGCACATTACGGGCCGCAAGAAGGATCTTATCATCGTCGCCGGCGAAAAAGTTTATCCACGGGAGGTGGAAGACCTCATTGCCAAACACCCCTCGGTCGGCGAGATTGCGGTGCTCGGCAAGCGCGACGAATCGCGCGGCGAGATTGTGGTGGCGTTTATCGTTCCCAAAGAGGGCGTTTCGGTGACGGCGGAAGAAATCCGCGACTATTGCCGCGACGCCGGCCTGATCAACTGGAAGACCCCGCGCGAGGTCATCATCACCCCCGACCTGCCGCGCTCCCCGACCGGCAAAGTGCTCAAGCGCGTCCTGGCAGAACAGCTTACGACGTAAGTGCTGACTTCGTTCGATCTTAGGCTGTGCGCCGCCGCGCGCTTCGATGCCGTTATGGGGCATTTCAACACCCGCCATTTCCATCGCCAGCTATTTCCGTACAATGAGTTTGAGAGATCGTTTGGGTCTTAAGCGCAGGGAAGCAACTCATGCCATCGGTCTGCCTCTATTTTCAGGTTCATCAGCCATATCGTCTCCGGCGGTACAGCGTTTTTGACACCGACCGTGCCTATTTCGACGAAGCCAAGAACGCCGAGATTCTCCGGCGGGTGGCTCACCGGTGTTATCTGCCGACCAACAAGTTGTTGCTGGAAATGCTCCGGGGCCATGAGGGTAAGTTCGTTGTCGCGTTCTCACTTTCCGGCATGTTGATCGAGCAGGCGCAACAGCACATGCCCGAGATTCTTGACAGTTTTCGAGAGTTGAACAGCACCGGCTGCGTCGAGTTTCTGAATGAAACTTATCATCATTCCCTCTCATTCCTTTACTCGCGCGAAGAGTTTCGGGCACAGGTGGAGTTGCACCGGAGCAAGATCAAGGAGCTTTTCGGGCAGGATGCTCGCGTTTTCCGCAATACAGAGTTGATCTACAACAATGACCTGGGGCATTTCGTCAGCCACATGGGGTACGACGGGTGTCTAGCCGAGGGTGCCGATGCGGTACTTGGCACCCGCACGCCCAACAGCGTCTATCGCCCTCCGCACGCGCCAAAGCTGAAACTGCTGCTGAAGAATTATCGACTCAGCGATGACGTTGCGTTTCGTTTCAGCAACCGGCTTTGGGAGCAATGGCCTCTCAACGCCGAAAAGTTTAGCGGCTGGGTCAATCAGATCAATGGCCACGGCGAGGTGTGCAACCTCTTCATGGATTACGAGACGTTTGGCGAACATCAGTGGGCCGACACAGGAATCTTTGATTTTCTGAAGCACATGCCAGGCGCGATTCTGAAAAGCTCTTCCCAGAATGAGTTTCTGACCCCCAGCCAGGTCATTGATAAGCATGCCCCGGCGGGTGAGATCGACGCACCGCACATGGTCTCGTGGGCCGACAGCGAGCGCGATTTGAGCGCGTGGCTCGGAAATGCCATGCAATCAAATGCGCTGCACGAGCTCTACAAGATCGAGGGGGCGTTGAAGGAGAAGGCCGACCCGGACCTTCTGGAAGACTGGCGTCGGCTGACCACCAGCGACCACTTCTATTACATGTGCACCAAGTATTGGGCCGATGGCGATGTTCATAAGTATTTCAGCCCCTACGAATCGCCGTACGACAGCTATATCAACTTCATGAACGTGCTGGATAACGTCACGACCCGCCTCCGCGGGATGTAGCCCGTGTACCCCAACTGTTGTGCCCTTCATGGAGAAGACGAGGGCAGGCGCGTTGAATGGGATGCGGCTCCATTTCAATCGAAGAAGGAACTTCCGATGGCAAAGGCAAAAGCGACCACACAAGATCGAGTGAACAAACGCATCCGCGAACGCGACAAAGCCACGCTCGCCAAAGTTGTCAGCCTCGCCGACGGCGTGAGCACCGCGGCGTTTAAGAAGAAAGACATCAACATCGATATCCCGATGCGCACGCGCTCCAATACGCTTTGGAACAAGAAAAAGGGGATCTTGCAGATGGGCGACGGGAAAGCCACCCGGGAACTATTCAATCTGAATCAGGCCAAGCAGTTCATGCAAACCGTGCTGCACGGCGACAGCATCAAGCAACTGATCGAAGCCGAAAAGACCCTCTCCCTCCGCGGGATGTTTTACAAGGCGCTTCATACCATTCAGGGAACGAAGGGCGAGAAGACATTTGCCGCGCAGGATGAGTCTGATGCCATTCTGGAAGATCTCGAAGTAAGCATGGGCGCACTTCGCGAAGAGCTCCATGTTTACGCGAAAAAACGGGGCACCATGGTCGGCAATATCACGATCGTCGATAGCGGCGATGAGATTGACTGCCGCAGGATGGGATCTGGCGGGTACGCCGTGCCGAGCATCACCGAACCGGATGTCATTCAATTCAAGAAATGTGAGGCGAAGTTCGTCCTTCATGTCGAAAAAGACACGGTCTGGGGCCGATTTAATGAAGACCGGTTCTGGGAAAAGCACAACTGCATCCTCACCGAAGGCAGCGGTCAGCCGCCACGCGGCGTGCGCCGGCTTCTGCGTCGGTTGAATGAAGAACTCGGCCTTCCGATTTATTGCCTCCTCGACTGCGACCCGTGGGGGCATTACATCTATAGCGTAATCAAGCAAGGCTCGATCAGTCTCGCCTTTGAATCAGAACGGCTGGCCATTCCCGAAGCCATTTTCCTCGGGGTGCGATCGAAGGACTATACAGAATGTGAATTGTCCGACGACGTGCAGATCGAGCTGAACGATAACGACAAGAAACGCGCCAGAGAAATCGCAGCATATCCCTGGTTTAAGGATCACAAGGGCTGGCAAAAAGAGATTCAGCGGATGCTCGACAATGGCTTTAAGATGGAAGTGGAATCGCTGATCACCAAGGACATCAGCTACGTCACAGAAGAGTATGTTCCGCAGCGATTGAAAAGAAAGGACTGGCTGGTGTAATCACCGCCGACCGTGATGCAGACCGATCTGACAACGCGCGTTGCCCAAGCATCCACTGCGTTCTTTGGGGCAATCTGCCGAGGCCTCGCGGATAATCGCGGCGCGCACCTGGAGACCACCCTCACCGCTGCTGGCTATTGCGCAGGGGCAGCCATGCTCCGGGGCACGCAAGTAGACCTTTCAAAGCTGCCGCCTGGTTCTCCGGTCTTTGTCGATGCAGTTAATGAAATCGGCCCGATGGTGTTCGACACCGTTTTCAACCTCATCGAGCGCGGCGGCATTGAGGCCTCGACCGGTTCGGTCAAAGCAGTTCCGCCAGAACACGCTGCGCTGAAGACCTTTGAGGAGCTATTGCCCATCGCACTCCCGTTGTTCGATGCGACGCTCGCGGAGTTTGATATACCGATCGAAATGCATCCATTCGTTGCGGCCAGGACCTGTGCCGAGATCATTCTTGCCGGGAAGAATCAGCTTCATCCGGCGATCCTGAAGACCATCGCCGCGGAAGCAATTATGAAGGGTGCCAAAACGGTTCCCCCGGCGAAAGAGCGATGACGCCGATTCGCTGCCGCCTACGCCTGCAACACACTCACCGGCTGCCTTCCCGAAAACCCACTGTGCAGTTCGTGCCAGTAGTTGATCTTCGGTTCACCCATCTTCCAGCAGAGGTAGATGTCGCGGCCCTGATGGCGGCATATAACTGCGACCGGGCTGACGAAGCCCGCGCGGCCTTATCCATGCAAGGCGGCTGGCGGCATGATCTGCTTGCAGTCAAGATTTCTAGATCATTGAGCGGCTTTCAGGCTATACTCTTCGCGATGCCAGCCAACTTAATCAGTCAAGCTCGCAAACTTTCGCCAAGCCAGCGCATCAAACTCGTCAGCGAAATCTGGGATAGCCTCTGCGACGAACAGGTCGTGCAGCCACTTTCGGGCCGGCAAAAGGCAGAGCTTGACCGCAGGCTGAACCGCATCGCAGAAAATGGAGCCGAAGGGGACCAATGGCGAGTGGTCAAACGGCGAATCCTGAAGGCCCGCAAGAAATGAAGCGGATCATCGTCGAGCCTGAAGCCGAAGCCGACATCGCAGCGGCGTGTGCGTGGTACGACGAGCAACAGCCGGGCTTATCGATCAGATTCATTGAGCGGATCGAAGCGGCCTTCGCACTGGCCGCCGAACGCCCCCACACTTTCCCGTTTGTACACCGTCTGACTCAACGGGTCCTGGTCAGGCAGTTTCCATATCTGATCCTGTTTCAAGATCTACCAGACTCGATACTGATTATCGGCGTGTTTCACGCCGCTCGCGACCCAATTTCGATCCGCTCGCGAGCGGAATAGCCGCATTCCCCCTCAAGTCCCAATTCCTGCCACAACAGCAGCCGATTCGCTGCCGCCTACGCCT
>DDRH01000007.1:162339-182866 GCA_002343075.1 Phycisphaerales bacterium UBA2421
TAGATGTCGCGGCCCTGATGGCGGGACAAAAAGTCGATCAGGCCGACGGAACAGTCTTTCAGCTCGCAACCGACCCGATTGATTTCTTCAACTAAGTCGTGCAGCCGCTGTAGTTTACATTCCAGCGAGGCCTCCAGATCGTCGGCCTTTTTGCCCCGGGGGGCAGCTTCGAGGGAGGCTTGCAGGTGCGAGCACTCGGCATGGGTTTCGACGATATCGCGAACGATTCGCCCCACCAACGGAAGCGTTTTGTTGGCCTCGATAAGCGAAAACAGCCTTCGCTTCCGAGGCGCGGCCACGCCGCCGGTGGTTGAAAACTGAGGCTTGGCCATTGGTGCAACGTCCCTTCAGGTGCTGCGAATCGGGCAGTCGCGCGACACACGGGGCATCGCGGCATTCGGCTCTCCCGCGTTCGGATTATGACCCGACTCCAGAGTCTGTCAAACGCCCTTCGCGCGCCTTCGCGAAACGATCCACCGCCTGCTGGTAATCGAGGCAAGCTGCGGCAGTCTGCACGGTCGCGGCGCCGGTTTATCGGCGGAAAGCCCTGAAATCACGGGCGTCAACTCTCCAACCGACAATGCGAGGCGTTGGGCGCGCATCAAAGCAAACCGCGATGGAAGCAGCCTTAGCTACTTCCATCGCGGTTGAGGGTCCTGATAACCAAACGTGCGACCGAGTTATCGGCGGCGACGGGCAACCAGAAGGCCGGCTGCGCCCAGTAGGCTCAGCGTTGTGGGTTCGGGAATGGCGACGGTGATGTCGACAATGTTCAAGCCGCCGTCAATCTGACCAAGCAACGTGACTGCGCCGGTACCGAGGTTCACGGTGTAAAGGTTCGAGATCGAGCCACCCGACGGCAAAATCGCCGCGAATGCGGTATTGGTACCCGTTTCGATATCCAGTCCCAGCACCGCCGACGCATCCAGCCCGAGCGGGCCGACTGTGCCGAGCGTGCCGGCGCTGTTCGCCTGCGTGACGAGGATATCGAGATTGGTATCGATGCCATACAACTGTGTCGACGTGGTTCCCGCGAAGTTGTTGGAGTATGCGCTGCCAACCACGTTTGGATTCACGCCAGCGTTCGGATCGCCCGCCGGGTAAAACAGGTTGGTGAACTGCGCAGCGGTGCCCGTGTTGGGGTTAACCACATAATTGCGATCGGTCTCGCTCACAACCCGAATGCGATCGATCTGCGGGTTGAAATCGAACCCAAACTGTGTGCCGTTCAGCACAAGCCCAAGACCCGACCCGACCGCCGACGCGGCACCGGTGACGGCGTCGACGAGGTAAAGCGTGTTGCTGTTACCCAGCGCATACAGCCCGCCGGTCGCAGGACGGAAATCGATGCCGAGCACGGCCTCGCCGGGCTGCATGCCAGTGATGGCGACCGAGCTATCGATAGTGCCCGGCGTGGCGCTGTTAAACTGCAGCAGGTTGTTCGAGCTAGACACGCCGTACACGACCGCGCCGTAAGCCCCCCCGCAGGTTAAAAGCCCCAGGCCAAGTGCCGCGACAGCGCAGCGCTGCCCCGACAGTAATGAACGTTTCTGCATTTCTTACCTCCGACCGCGAAGCGGCCTGTGACGATGTGAACGCAAAGTCTCGCGCGAACTACAACAAGTAATCTGCGAAACCGATGTGTGACGGGCAAAACAGTTTACCCGCCAATGAGTAAGTGTATTCACGGGGGTGGGCCATTGCAATGAAAAGTTGGCCACCGCAGCAAAAAAAATTGTGGAGCAACTCACAGATCGGGTGCCGTCGAAGCCTCGAAATGGACTTCATCGCATCAAACAGCCTAGAAAACGAGAGCACCGTCCGACTACCAGTTGGCCATGATCACCGTTTCAAGCGCCTCAGGAGTCATTGGCTCTGCTTCCACATGACCATCGGCAAATAGCAAGTTGATCCGGTCTTTGTGCCGGTCTGGGTCAAAGAGCCGTTGTTGGCTCACCACCCGGCCGTTTTCCTCAAACGCATCGCGCAGGGTCAGAGGGCGAGGCGCTCCCGAGGTTGGCGACCAGTAGCGAGGGGTGCCATCGCCCATCGTGATCGACCCGCCGGGCGGCGCGCCATCGGCCAGAATGAGCGTGCGCGTCGGGTTGTCGATTTTAGATAGCTTTCCCGCAAGGCGACCGGCGCCATAGCCGAACACTGCGTCGTTTAAAACAAAATGCATGGGAACAAGCTGCATCGAATTAAGCGAAGTGACCCCTTCAAACTCGATCATAAACGTCGTTGATGCTGGATGGCTCGGCCTCGCCCGCGCGCAGGTGAACACTTCCCATTTTGAAAGCAGTTCCGGCGGTGGGACATAACCCACGGTGTTCGGATTCTTCACACCCAGTTGCTTCGACAACGCCATCTGAAACGAGGCAACAGTCTCGCCAATCAGGGGCGACCCAAGGTAAACGTAATCATACTTCGTTCGCGCCGCATCGCCGACAGCGGCGCTCAAAATCGAGCTGCCCTGCAGCGACGCCGGCACAACAATCGTCCCGACCAGCGGGCCATATCCCCCGCGCTCGGCTGCACGGGCGTGCAATGCAACGCCGATCTGCCGCAGGTTGGAGGTGCAATTGATCGCGTCTGCTTTCTGCCGGACGCCGGCCAGCATGGGAACCAGAATGGCAAGCAGAATCGCAATGATCCCAATCACCACCAGCAGTTCAATAATGCTGAACCCGCGTTTAGATGTTGTGGCAGGCTGTAAGGGCATCAGCGCTCCATGTCGAGGAAGTTCAAAGAGGCAATTGATACACCGGCCGTTCTGTCGCGCCTTCCATCAGGTTGATCACGGGCAACCACTTGCCGCTTTTGGCACGGGCGAAATCGATCATCAGGTTGTACGGGCTACCCGGGCCTTGCTCCTGCTCAAGCATGCGAATGGTCAGACACACCACACGAACGCTCGAATTGACGCTCAGCCCTCTTTCGACGGCGTGATCGGGCTTGATCCAACTGTAAAACTTGCTCGCGCCTGTGTCAGAGACGCTGGTTTCAGATGCCTTAAAAATCGTCGACGCGGTGATGGAATCCGGATCCGTTCGCCGGCCCGCGGCCATGAGGTTGGCCCTGCTCCACCCCTGCCGACGCCGTTCGAGGCGTTCGGGGTCAGATGGCACCCCGCGCGACTCATTAAACTCGATAAACTTCTCTGCGGTCGGTGAACGGTAGGCGGTGATGAGGTCGGCAAATGCGCCGGCGATCTCGGCTTCATGCCCGGGTGCGAGGCGCGCCTCGACGAGTTTGGCGCGGGCACGGTCGGCGATCTGATCTCGCTGGCCTACGATCGCGTCTGCGGCTACATCAACCGGTGCAGCTTTGCGAAGTCGGAAGTCTTCCTGCAACGCCGCAACCCCTTCGTTGCCCGGCTTTTGCCGGGGCCGTAAGAGAAAATAGCTGGTGCCCACCAGGACGAGGGCACCCGCCACCAACAGCACTTTGGTTCGCGAAAGCTGCATGGCCAAACTCCCTTCCCCGCGATGGTAACCAGTACCTGCGTAGAACGCCCTGCACCCGTAACAGTGCTCACTCAACTGACAATGGTTTCACCTGTCGTAGACATTTGCTCATTCCCAATGACAGCGATGACAACCTTCACAACCCGCCCCCGGTAGACTTGCTCTGCCAGATCTCTCTTTCCCACATGCTTACCGAGGCAGCCAATTCGGTGCTCAGATGTCAAAATACATACAAAACTCGTACGGATGAGGCCGGATGCGGATGGCGTCTACTTCGTTTTCTCGCTTGTACTTGATCCAGTAATGAATCACGTCGGCGGTGAAGACGTCGCCTTCCAGCAGGAAATCGTGGTCGGATTGCAGCGCGTCGAGGGCTTCTTCCAGCGAGGCGGGGGCTGATTGCAGGTGTTCGTACTCGTCGGGGTGAAGCTGATACATGTCCTTGTCCAGCGCTTCGCCGGGGTGAATCTTATGGCGAATGCCGTCGATCGCCGCCATAACCATTGCGCTGAACGCAAGATAGGGATTGCAGGACGAATCGGGGCAGCGAAACTCCAGCCGCTTGGTTTGCGGCTTGGTGGAGTACATCGGAATGCGAATGGCCGACGAGCGGTTGCGGCTGCTGTAAACGAGCGTGACGGGGGCTTCGTAACCGGGAACGAGGCGCTTGTAGCTATTGGTGGTCGGATTACAGAGCGCGCACAGCGCCCTGCCGTGCTTCAGGATGCCGCCGATCGCGTAGAGGCCCAGTTCGCTGAGTCCGGCGTATTTGTTGCCGGCAAAGAGGTTTTTGCCCTTCTTCCACAGGCTAAAGTGCGTGTGCATCCCGCTGCCGTTATCCTGAAACAGCGGCTTGGGCATGAATGTGGCGGCTTTGCCGTGCCGGGCCGCGACATTTTTGGCGACGTATTTGTACGTCATCACGTTGTCGGCCATGGTCAGCAGGTCTTGATAGCGCATGTCGATCTCCACCTGCCCGCCGGTGGCGACCTCGTGGTGATGCGCTTCAACCGGAATGCCAAGCTCAATAAGAGTGGCAACCATCTCGCTGCGGATATTCTGCAACGTATCCATCGGCGGGCAGGGGTAATACCCCTCTTTCAGCCGGATTTTGCTGCCCAGATTGGTCGGATCTTCACTGCCGCGGTCCCAGATTCCCTCCCGGCTGCCCACATAATACTTGGCGAAGTTGATGCCCTGGTCGTAATACGCCTGATCGAAGATGAAGAACTCGAGTTCCGGACCGAAGTAAGCGGTGTCGGCGATGGTCGTCTTTTTCAGGTACTCGATCGCCTTGCGGCCGACCGATCGGGGGTCGCGGCTGTATTGCTTCTGGGTGATTGGGTCGCGCACATCGCAGATCATCGAAAGCGTTGTGTGCTGTATGAATGGATCAATCCGCGCCGTGTGCGGCACGGGAATGAGCAGCATGTCGCTTTCGTTAATCGCCTGCCACCCGCGGATGCTTGAACCGTCGAAGCCGAAGCCATGCTCGAAGCTGTAGGCCGAGAGTTCACTCACCGGCACGGTGGTATGCTGCCACAGCCCGGGAAAGTCCATAAACCGGAGGTCAACAAACTGGACCGCGTGCTGCTTGCAGAGCTTAAGGACGTCTTGCGGCTTCATGAAACACTTTCTCCTCGGCTGCGGGTTGGTTGGCGAGGTGGAGGGGGATGGTAAACGAAGTCGCCGGGGCGTCAAATCCTCGCGCGCCTGGGAGAACTTGCCGTGAACTAACCTCAGAAACGAAAAACCGGCCCCACCGCGGGGCCGGTCTTCGTCGATGGTAAACTTGTCTCAATCGTTCACGCGAAGGACCAGGCGAGGTCATCTTCGGCCAGGATCGCATCGATCGTATCGTCGTCACCGTTGAAGGTGGCATCGTCATCCCCGAATGCCCACGGCATCGGCTGCGGGCCTGCATCCCCCGCCGGGGCTGCCGGACGACCGGCGGTCGGAACGGCCGTTAGCAATTGCGCCATCGACATCGTGCTGTTGACGAATGGCAGGAAGTTAAGCGAAGCCGAGTGGCCTTCGCGCAGGATATTGCGGATGTAGGCCGGGGCCCACTGCAGGACGGTGCCCCAGGTCTGACCCGTCGGGGGACGGCTGATGAGCCGGGTCACATCGCCGGTGATTTGCGAGTCGTTAGCAGCCCAGTACGTTTCCGCATTGGTTTCCGGGCGCGTCTCGATCCAGACCCAGTCTTCAGCGAACAAACTCGAGCTCCGCCAGTGCGGTGCCGCCATCGGGGGACGGGGTTCGCCGTAGACGTCTGAGCCTTGGTTTCGAATTGCCTCGACCAATGCCCAATCGCGGCTGCCGGGGTTGGCGGCAAGACTCTTATCAAGCCCGATCTTCATCCCTGCCGACAGGGGCAGGTCGAAGCTGTCCCACACTCGCTCCCACCAGTCGGTGTCGTTGAGGGCATTGAAGCTCGGATCGTTCATGGGCGTGCCAACGTAGGCCACGACCTCGACGCCCTGCGCGATGATCGGCGACCAGGCTGCCACGAAGCCATCCAGAAGCCAGTTTAGTCCCGACTCCCGCGCGAGAATCGCCTGATCGGCCCGGAAGTCGCCCTCGCTTTGCAATGTGCCAAACGGGTTATGCAGGATGATACGCTGAATGCCCCAGTCAACCTGCGGCTGAATATAGGTCTGCACAAAGCCAGCCCAGCCCGCGGTCTTGATGTTCCAGCCGACGCGGCGGTCGGCATTGATGGTGCTCGACCCGCCAATCTGCACGAACGAAACCAGGCGATCGGCATCATAATTCGCCGGTTCGGCTTGCTGGTAATGAGCAAACCGCAGGCCGGTCACCGAATCGGTCCCGTTGACAACCGCGATGGCGGAGTCCGAACCAAAGCTCTGCGACCAGCCATGAGCCTGGGTGAGGCGAATACGATACTGCCCGCTGGGCAGGCCGGTAAACTGGAAACTGCCGTTCGAGCTGGTGGTAGTCCAGCGCTCATTCAGATCCTGCAGGCCGTTGTTGTTGGTATCAAAGTAGACAATGCGGTTGGCTTCGGCGTTTTCGCCAGCGTCCCAACGCCCGTTGTTGTCGGCATCGTTGAACACCTGACCTTCAACATTGCTGACCGCCTGCGTCGCACCAAAAGCGGCCCACTGGGTCTGCCCTGCGGCGACGGTCACATCGTTAAAGTCGCGCCCGAGCGGAAAAGTCTGCCGCCAGCCCTCCTGAAGCACCTGCCGCACACGGTAGGTGCCGGGCTGCAGTCCCTCGAAACGAAACACGCCGTTGAAGTCCGAGACCGCGCTTAGCTCGCCGGTGTCGAGTTGGCTGTTGTCATTCGCATCAATGTAAGCCGTCCAGCCGACCCGGCGGGTGTCGCTGCTGTCCCACGAGTTGTTCGCATTGTTGTCGGCGATAAGCCACCCTGCGACGGTTGCCGACATCAGCCGACGCACGTCGAGCGCTTCCATCGTTGCGGTATTCATTGCCTGCTTTTTCTGCTTCGTATTCATGTCTCTCTCCAACCACTTTTTCCCGTCGACGCATGCGACGGGTAACGCTGGGAGAAACGTACGATTCAGAATCCGGGCAAGCCTGGCGAAATGGGGGAATTTGTGGCGGCGCAGCGGCTCGTCGCGATATCGGACGCGGGCCGGAACACGGGTGGCGATTATCCACCGCAGATGCGGGGGCAATAATCTTCGCGCCCGCGCGGGAGTCATTATTGGACGAGCAGAATCAGACGCGCAGCCCAAACAACAGATAGCACTAGCTGAGAATTGTGCTCAGCGGGATGCCCTGACTGATCATTCCGGAAAGATTGACCGCAACCGTATGGCCTTCCCGAAAAACGCTGCGCGCGTAGCTGCGAATCCACTGAGACTGCGTGGCCCAGGTTTGCCCTGCTGGGGGGCGGGTGAAGATTCGGACGACTTCCCCGGTAATCTGCGGGTCTTTCGCAGCCCAGCCGATCTCTTCGGGGTGCAGTTCCGGATCGGTGTCTTTCCAGATGTAATCCTCAGCAATCAGCGGAGAGGACCGCCAATGTAGCGCCGCCGACGGCGGCCGCGGTTCGCCGTAGACCTGTCGCCCCTGGCTTCGCACGGCGAGCACCGCATCCCAGTCGATCGAGCCTGGGTTGGCTGCCAGACTTTTATCCATCGCAATGTTCATACCCGCATCCAGGACCGGCGAGAAAGACGCCCAGAACCTGGCCCACCATGCTGCGGGCGCAAGGCCCGCAAAATCGCTATCGTTGGCGGGGGCACCCATATACGCGATCACCTCGATGCCCTGAGCAGTGACAGGTGCCCAAGCCGCAGCGAAGCCTTGCGTGAGCCAGTTTAAGCCTGCCTGCTGCGCGGCGAGATATTGATCGGCCTGAAAGTCTTGGCCGGGAAGTGAACCAAACGGGTTATGGAGCATGATGCGGCGCACGCCGGCATTGAGTTGAGGCTGCACATGCGTGGCGACAAAACCGGACCAGCCGTGCGTCTTGATGTTCCAGCCAACGCTGCGATCGGCCACATTGGTGCTCGAACCACCGATGAGCAGCCATGAGACGAGTTTCTCCGCGCCGTACGTCGCCGGCTCGGGATTCTGCCTCGCTGCAAAACCAAAATTGCCGACACTGTTGGTGCCATTCACCACCGCAATGGCCGACTGCGCGCCGAGCGTTGGTGTCCAGCCGAAGCGATTGATAAGCCGCACACGATAGGTGCCCGCAGGCAGGCCGGTGAAGGAGAAGTTGCCCGCGCTGTCGGTGGTGGTCCATCGTTCGCCGTGATCGTTCTCGGCGTTGTTGTTGTCGTCAAAATAAACAGCCCAATTGGCCAGCGGAGGTTCGCCAGCATCGCGAAAGTTGTTGGAGTTCAGGTCATGAAACGCCAGTCCGCTGACAGCACTGACGGCACGGGTGTTGCCAAAATTACCCTCCCCAATCTGCCCGGTGACAAGCGTAAAGGCGTAGTGGTCGGAATCTCTCGGGACAGTCTGCCGAAAGCCCGGCTGTACGATCTGTCGGAGGATGTAGTTTCCAGAAGCAAGGCCCGGAAACAAAAACGCGCCATTCTGATCGGTAATCGTAGATATCTCTCCGGCGTCGAGCACGGCGTTGTCATTCGAGTCGAGATAGACCGTCCACCCAACGTTACGGCCGTCACCTGTGTCCCATGAGCCGTTGGCGTTGTCGTCTGAAAAGAGTGAACCCCGGACCTGCGCCGCACCGGGAATCGGTTCGTTTCCGAACGATGCACTCGCCGTCTGGTTGGTCAGCACGTTGACGATCCAACGGCCCGCAGCGGGCGATACGCCCCGCCACCCCGGCTGCATCACCTGTCGAATCGTCCGTAAAGCGCCGGAGGGAACATTGGAGATCGTGTATCCACCCGTCGAATTGGTAAATGCGAACAATTCACCTGCGTCGAACGCCGCGTTGTCGTTGGCATCAACATAAACCCGCCACCCTGCGAGCCGGCCGTCACCGGAATCCCAGCCGCCAGAATGGTTCAGATCGGCCCAAAGCGTTCCCGAAACCGCGCCAAATCCCGCAGCCAGCGCCACGTTGCCAAACGCCACCGCCACGGTCTGCCCGACCCCGACCGTGATGGAGTGCGCGCCGCTTCCCGATGGCGAAACCTGACCCCAGCCCGGCTCAAGCTGCTGCCGCACGATGAAGCTGCCGGGTAGAATGGAGTTAAAGGAAAAGTTGCCGCTGACATCAGTGGTCGCCACCGGTTCGGTCGCGTCACGATTAGAGTTTCCATTCAGGTCGAGAAAAACTGTCCAGCCGGTCAGCCGACCATCGCCGGCGTCCCAGGTGTTGTTTTCGTTGAGATCCGACCAGATTGTGCCGGTGATTCGCCCGAGCGTGCCCGGGAGTGGCGCGTTTCCAAAATTGACACTCGACGTCTGCCCGCCGACGACGTTGACGATCCAACGATCGGTCGTGGTGGGCACCGTGCGCTGCCAGCCCGCCTGCAGCACTTGGCGCACAGTGTAGGTGCCGGGGGCAAGATGCTCGAAGGAAAAATTGCCGTTGATGTTGGTGATCGTCGACTTCTCACCCGCATCGAGCACAGCGTTGTTGTTGGCGTCGATGTATGCGGTCCATCCGACATTTCTCAGGTCTCCGCTATCCAGGCTGGCGTTGTTGTTCATATCCGCCCAGAGCGTGCCGGAGATGCGTCCAAGCGTGCCTGGAAGCGGCGCGTTGCCAAAGTTAACGGTGGTAGTTCCATTGGCGGTGACTACGACCGTATGCGAGTCGGAACTTGCGGGAACCGTGCGGTACCATCCTTCGGCGACAACCTCTCGAACGACATACGTTCCTGGCAACAGCGATTCGAGCGAGAACAGCCCGTTAATGTTGGTGATCGACCGCTTTTCCCCTTTGTTAAGCACACCATTGTTGTTGGCATCGATGTAGACGGTCCACCCGGCGTTGCGGCCTTCCCCGGTGTCCCACGAACCATTGCCGTTGAAGTCGGCAAACAACGCGCCGCTGATTGTCCCGGTACCTGCGCCCACCACGGGCGCAATCGTGGTCGAGAGCAGCTGGCGCGCCTCCAAATGTTCGATACCGGTCCGATAACCTGAGGCAAGACCCGTAGTACGACTCTGCGTCGCGCGGCGCGATGACATCATGTGCTGTTTTTATCCCGAATCAAAAGGTGTCAGACCAAGTTGCTCAACAGCGTGTCGGGGGCAGGAGCGCTCCGTCGCAAACACGCGGTCTCAAACAGGCTTTCGGAAACACGCTGTCGGAAAAATAGATGCTGGTTGGGGGCTAAACGCCCGGTTAACCGGATCACCAAACGGATGGACTTTACTCAATGCGTCTAGCTCGCAAACGCGCAGCTAGCCCGCAAACCAACAGCCGGGGTGGCACCGTTGCGAGTGGTGATACGTTGCCGAGCGCCCAAGGTTCCGTCAATAGAAAAATGCCCCGAAAAAATTTATTTTCGGGGCACTTCCAACTTCGGCAGGCGCGACTGTGAATCAGGTCACGCGGCGGTCGGGTTGACTCGCTCAACGGCTCACGGGCTTCTCGGCGGTGCTTCGACGGGCAGGATCATCGTCGCCCCGCCGCCACTACCTCCGCCGCCGATCACCATTGGCGAGCGGCCATCCCATCGTTCCACGATCTGCAGCTGAATCAGGTCGGGATTTTCCTTCAACGCCTCCCCACGGATGCGGATCGACTCGGCTTCGGCTTTGGCACGGGTAATCGTCGCCTTCGCCTGGATTTCCGCCTCAATGTTCTTTGTCTCGGCCTCGATTCGAGCCTTGTCCTGCGTGAACTTCGCCCGGCTGGCCTCCTGCTCCTGCACCATCTTCGATTCGATCGCCGCCTCCAGCTCTTTGGAGAGTGTGATGTTCTCAATCACAATGTCTTGAAGGTTGATCACTTCCCCAATCTTGGCCTTGGCCGCGGCAAGGGACTTGACCTTAATCGTCTCCCGCTCCTTGACGATCTTCTCTGCGGTGCTCAGTGCAGTGCTCTCTTTGATCGCTTCCTGAATGCGCGGTGCCACCAGGCTGTCAAAGGGGTCGCCGGCGTACTTTCGGTAGATATCCACCACCGATGCCTGCGGAATGCTATACAGGATCTTCAGCTTCACGTTTACCTGCTGCAGATCGGAGGAATAGCACTCGGCTTCAGTCGCCGCCGCCCGCTGCCGAATCTCGACAGGATGGATCTCGGTGATGAGCGGTGCCTTAAAACCAAAGCCTTCGGGCAGGAACTGCTCTCCCACCTTCCCGAGCGTCACCTTCACCCCGCGCGTCCCCGGCGCAACGACATAAAAGCAGCCTGACGAAATGATAATGAGAACGACCACGAGAATGACGAACCCAACAACCGCCGGGCCAACCTTGTTCTGATCCATTCGACACTCCTTGCGACATCCCTACTGTTCCAGTTACGAATCATTGGGTTCTATCGGACGCCCCCAGTGCGCCACAGCACAAAAACCGTGCGGAGACTAAGGCACCCAACTGCGGTGCCTAGAAAGCGCGCAAAGTGCGCTATCGAGGGCGCGTACGATTGGCAATCTGGAGCTACAAGCGGTCGCCAAAAGCCGAAATCCCGCACAATTTGCCGAATAGGGTATGTTTCTGCACCCTCTAGCACACTTTTTGCTTACCAACCCCCGGCGGAGTATAGAGTTTAACGGCAAACTGCCTGCCAGCGCCGGCGGGTCGTGCCTTTGTCATTGTCGATTCTGTTTTAACCAACCAATTGAGGAGCTCCCGAGCCATGGGCAATCTGCGCCACGAAGCCATCCGGTCGATCGCGACCAGCAAACACCCGCTGAACAAGCTGGATTTCCGAAAAATCCACGCCAAAGACCTGTTCGGCGTCAACGTCTTTAACGAAGAAGTCCAGCGGCAGAGGCTTCCAAAGCCGATCTTCAAAGCGTTGCAGCGGACCATCAAGCACGGGGCACCGCTCGATCCGCTCATCGCAGACGCCGTCGCCTCGGCGATGAAAGATTGGGCACTCGAACAAGGTGCCACGCACTACACGCACCTGTTTCAGCCCCTCACCGGCATCACCGCAGAAAAGCACGACAGCTTCGTCGCCCCCACTGACACCGGCGGGGCAATTGCCGAGTTTAGCGGCAAGGAACTCATCAAGGGTGAGCCGGATGCGTCATCATTCCCGTCCGGCGGGCTGCGCGCGACGTTTGAGGCGCGCGGATACACGGCATGGGACCCCACCTCGCCCTCATACATCGCCGAGCACCCGAACGGCTCCACACTGGTCATCCCCACCGCATTCCTAAGCTGGACCGGTGAAGCCCTCGACCAGAAAACCCCGTTGCTCCGCTCGATGGAAGCGCTGAGCACGCAGGCAATGCGTATCCTCAAGCTCTTCGGAAACAACTCTGCGGTGAAGGTGTTCACCACGGTCGGACCAGAGCAGGAATACTTCCTCATCGATAAGTCGTTTTACTACCTCCGCCCCGACCTCATTCACTGCGGTCGAACGCTTTTTGGTGCCAAACCGCCGAAGGGACAGGAACTGGAAGATCAGTACTTCGGCACCATCCCCGAACGCGTGCTGGCCTGCATGGCCGACGCTGAAGCCGAGTTGTTTAAGCTCGGCGTTCCGGTGAAGACACGCCACAACGAAGTCGCGCCCAGCCAATACGAGATCGCGCCGATCTTTGAAAACAGCAACCTTGCGACCGATCACCAGAATCTCGTCATGGAAGTCCTGCGCAAAACCGCGGACGAATACGGGCTGGTCTGCCTGCTCCACGAAAAGCCGTTCGCCGGCATCAACGGCAGCGGGAAACACAACAACTGGTCTATGGCGACCGACAACGGCGAAAATCTCCTCGAACCGGGCAACACGCCCCACGATAACGCGCAATTCCTCGTCTTCTGCACAGCGGTCATTCGCGCTGTGGCAAAGTACCCGGAATTGCTCCGCCTGACCGTCGCCAGTGCCCACAACGATCACCGCCTGGGGGCCAACGAAGCCCCGCCGGCCATTATCAGCATCTTCCTTGGGGATATGCTGGCTGATGTCTTCGATCAGGTGGAAAAGGGTGGCGCAAAGAGCAGCCGCAGCGGGGGACACTTTGAAACGGGCGTCTCGACGCTTCCCAAGCTCCCCAAGGACGCCGGCGACCGCAACCGCACCTCGCCGTTCGCGTTCACAGGCAACAAGTTTGAGTTCCGCGCGGTCGGATCAAGCCAGAACGTGGCATGGCCCAACACGGTGCTCAATACCATCGTCGCCGAGTCGCTCGACTTCATTGCCACCGAGCTGGAAAAGGGCGTGAAATCAGGCAAGGAGTTCAATGCCGCTATCCAGGAACTGCTTCCGGGCATTGTGAAAGAAGGTCGAAAAGTTTTGTTCAACGGTGACGGCTACAGCGAAGATTGGCACAAGGAGGCCGAAAAACGCGGCCTGCCCAATCTCAAGAGCACAACCGACGTTCTTCCGGTCGCGGTTCGCAAAGACACGCTCGAGTTGTTCGCGAAGTATAAAGTTTTCACCGAAAAGGAGTTGCAGAGCCGCTTTAACATTCTCAGCGAGGCATATGTAAAGACAGTCGATATTGAAGCCAAGACAGCCCTTCTTATGGCGCAGCAACACATCCTGCCGGCAGCGCTCAAACACCAGAAAGCCGTCGCCGAGAGCATCGCCGCAGTGAAGGCCGCCGGGGTTGATCCGGGAGCGCAGCTCGATTTGCTGAAGTCGGTATCGAGCCTCATCAGCGATCTGCAAAAGGGGATCGTCGCTCTGACCAAGGCCCTGGAACATCACGCGGATGGCACGCCGTACGACCACGCGAAGGCGGCGAAGGTCAAGATCATCCCGCTCTTCGCGGCGCTGCGGTCGGCGGGAGATGCGCTCGAATCGATCGTGGCTGACGAGTTCTGGACACTGCCAACCTATCGCGAGATGCTTTTCCTCAAGTAAAGCGACCCTCGCCAGAGACGCGTCAAGCCCCGGTGATGAATCTCACCCGTGATGATTCTCACCGGGGCTTTTTCGTTTTCCAATCCGGCCCGCGTATTCTCTGCCGGATATGGGAAGGCGACTCACTGCCATACTCGGAATTGTGCTGACAATCGCGGCGCTGGGGGGCTGTCGCAACCAGCAGCGGGAGCAAACGCGCGTGCGGAGCGAGGGGTTGGAGTTGATGACCCTCATTGATGTCGCCCTGGTGCTTCCCGATGGCAGGTACGCCAGCGAACTGCGCGGCGGAAAGGCATCCGGCCCCGCGGCGTGTTGGCCGGCAGCGGTCCAGCTCAGCGCCATGGCCGCGGCCGCCCGGGTGGACGACCGCTGGACGCTTCCCCTCGCCGATTACGCCGTTGCACTGGATCCACACCTCGCCACGTTTAACAGCATCGATGGCTATGCGGCAACAACGCAATCGCCCGACCGCTTTTACGACGACAACGCATGGGTTGCGCTGGCGATGCTGGAAACCCACAGCCTCACGCGCAACCCCGAACACCTGCGCAGGGCCAGAACCGCACTCGATTTCGTGCTGACCGGAGAAGATCAAACCCTCGGCGGCGGATTGTACTGGCACGAGCAGACTCGACAGAGCAAGAACACCTGCGCCAATGCCCCGGCAATGGTCGCCTGCCTGCGCATGACCCGCGCCACAGGCGATGCAAGATACACCGCCGCCGCGCTGCGAATCTATGATTGGCTGCAGATACGCCTGCGTGACGGCGACGGGTTGTACATGGATCATGTCAAGGTCACCGGAGAGATCGACCCGACCAAGTTTTCATACAACAGCGCAATGGTGATTCTGGCCAACTGTGAGTTGTATGACGCCACGCAACAGGTCAGCTATCTCGATGATGCAAGGAAGACGGCCCGGGCGGCAATCAAGCGGTGGATCGACCCGCTGAGTGGTGCGATCGGCGACGATACGCCGTTTGCGTCTTTGCTGGTCGAATCGCTGCTCGAGCTCTACCGCCGCGACGGCGACCGGCGGTGGCGCGATGCGGCTCGATCGGGCGTGACGTTTCTTCGCACAAAAAACGTCGATCGGCGCGGCTGGCACCCTGCTCGCGCGGACGATCAACCCAAACGCCCCATCGACGCCGTACGGCTCATCGATCAATCCGCAGCGGCGCGGGCCATCCTCATCGCTGAGATCATTCGCTGATAACGCTTGTCGAACCTGCACCGTTGGCACATCATGTGCGGGTGAGGTGTCGCGAACTTCGATTTGACAGCCCGACGCATCCGCCGTGGAACTGCAGCGCGCAGAATCCACGCCAACTGCTGGTGTGCAACTCCCGCGATCGGGTGACGACGCTGAGAGTTGACGGTCAACCCGTCCGGCGGTGGGTCGACCCGATGGAGGCGCTCGATTGGCTGGGCAACTCAGATGCAATGCGCGACCCGAAGTCGCCCCGCTGGGCTGGTTACATCAGCTACGACCTTGGCCGCCTGTTCGAACCGATGCCGAGCATCGCCGCGGACGACCTGAGTCTGCCGCTGTTTATGTTCGTGAGCACCTCCCGTGCGCCACCCGGCAAGCTGCCTGCGGTTTCGGCCCGCCAACGGCCGACCCTCGCGCGGCCCGCCGTGCCGAGGAGCGATTACGAACAGGCGGTGCAGGCCGTTCTGGATTTCGTCGCCGCGGGCGATGTTTACCAGGTGAATCTCTCTCAGCGACTCACCGCCGTCACCGCAGAACCCGGGTCGCATATCTATGCGCGCCTGCAAGCGCAATCCCCCGCGAGCTATGGCGCGCTCATCGACTGTGATGCGTTTCAGATTATCTCAAACTCTCCCGAACTGTTTTTCTCGGTTCAGCCGTCAGGAAACTGCCGTCGCACCATTCTCAGCCGGCCCATCAAAGGCACACGACCCCGCGGCGAGGGAATGTTCGAACAACTGCTGGCCAGCGAGAAAGACGCCGCCGAGCTGGCGATGATCGTCGACTTGCAGCGAAATGACCTGGGCAAGGTTTGCGAGATTGGTAGCGTTCGCGTCACCGAGCCTCGCACGATCGAGGCGCACCCGAGCATTTTTCACGGCGTTGCAACGATTGAAGGTGCACTTCGCAACGACGTCTCACTCGCAGAGATTCTACGCGCGCTGTTCCCCTGTGGCAGCATCACCGGCTGCCCGAAGATTCGCGCGATGCAGATTATCGAGCACCTGGAACCCACCCGCCGAGGGCCTTATTGCGGGGCAATCGGCTATATCGATGCCGATGGATCGATGCAGTTCAGCGTGGCGATTCGGACAATGACGATCATCGACGGGACGGCGGTGGTTCCGGTCGGTGGGGGAATTGTGGCCGATAGCACCCCCGCCGCGGAGTATGATGAGACGATTGTGAAGGCTCACGCGATGCTTCGAGCGCTCAGCGCGAAGTTAGGTTGACGCCACCTTGTCGCTTCAAACGGCGCGCCTCGATCGGTACGATTGATTGTGTACATGAAATTCCTCTCACTTTCTGAGCTATCCGCCACGCTGGAAAAAATCGCCCCGCTTCGCTTTGCGGAGGATTGGGACAACGTTGGCCTGCTTGTTGGCGACCCATCGCAGCGCGTACACCGCGCCATGTTGACAATCGATTACACGCAGGCGGTGGCAGAGGAGGCTCGATCGCAGCAGTGCGACATGATCATTGCCTATCATCCGCCGCTGTTTAATGCGGTGAAGCGCGTGACGGCATCGGGCGGGACGGGGCTGATCCACGACGCCATCCGCCGGGGCGTGGCGATTTACTCACCGCATACCGCGCTGGATGTTGCCGAGGGAGGAACCAATGACGTGCTCGCCGACGGAATTGCGCTGGCGAATCGCCGGCCGTTGAAGTTGCGCGCATCGACGGCTGCGCATCACAAGCTCGCGGTGTTTGTCCCGCGAGAGAATGTAGAACAAGTTGCCGCGGCCATCTTTGCCGCGGGCGCGGGGGCAATTTCGGGGAGCAACTATTCACAATGCAGCTTCCGCTCTGAAGGAACAGGGACCTTTTTCGGTGGCGAGGGCGCAACCCCGGCGGTCGGCGCAAAGGGGCAACTCGAACGCGTCGCCGAGACCCGGCTGGAGACCGTCGTCCCCATCAGCCGCACCGCCGAGGTGGTAGCGGCGATGCGGGCGGCGCATCCTTATGAAGAAGTGGCCTACGACTTGACCCTGCTCGCCGGCGACCCGACGTCAGTCGGCATTGGGCGGGTGGGAACCATCCCGGGCGATGCCACCGCCGACATGCTGGTGAACATGCTGAAGCGCGCCACGGGTATCGATCATGTTCTGGCTGCGGGCGATGTGACACGGCTGGTCAAACGCGCCGCCGTCTGTGCCGGTGCGTGCGGCGGCGACTTACTTTCCGAAGCCATTGCGCAGGGAGTTGATCTCTATGTCACCGGAGAAATGCGGCATCACGACGCCCTGCGGGCGGTGCAGAACAATGTTACTGTGATTTGCACGCTGCACAGCAACAGCGAACGGGCGGCGCTGGTGAGCCTGGCGGCGCGGATCAATGCGGCCCATCCGGAATTTCCGGTGGTGTCGAGTCGGCAGGATCGTGATCCGTTTTCGGTTCGGTAACCGGTTCGACCGGCTGTGAGAGCGGAAACGCCGCGCGAATCGATTCGGCCAACCCTTCGCCGTGCTCGCTCCAGAGCCGGTTAAACTTCTCCAGTTGTCCTTCGGCGAAGGTGAGAGCCGCATTTGCAAGCGCAAGCACGCTCCGCTGCAGCTTAATGTCGTGATGGGCAACCATGCGTTCGGCCGAAAGCAGCAGCGACTGCTCCGCCAGCACAACAAAGTCATGCCAGGTTCCCAGCGCGTCCTGCAGTTTCTTGAACGACTTCAGCAACGACTCTTCCAGCGCATGACCATGCGCCGCAGCGAGTTCGAGAGTGTATCGCAGCGATTTCCCGGCGATGCGCACCTGATGCGGGTCCACACCCGGCTGCGCCTCAGCCAGCTCTCGTGCTCGGGCGGCAAACGCGTCAATCTGATCGTGCAGGCTCTCTGACAACAGCGGATCAATTGAAGCGGCATGATCGATGATCTGCGCGCGGATTTTGTACCAAGGCCCGAGCTTCAGCGGTAACCGGGCGACCGCCTTGTCTTTTGAGGCCGTTTGCAGCAAATCGGTCCGGGTGGGCGCGAGCGCATCGAGCATCCACGCGGCAGCGGCGGTGGAATCGGCATCGGAGAAATCGGTGAGGAGTGCCGTGAGCACATCCAAATCGCGAATCGGCCCGAGCCTGCGCCGCACCTTCCGCTGCAGATGGTTAAACCGATCGCGCGCCCCGCTCTTGAGCAGCGGTCGAAGCAGGTCGCTTGCTGCACGCAACCGCCGCGTGGTCACGCGCGCCTGATGCACAGACTCGACCGCACCGGTATCCAGCACTCCCGCGGCATGCATGCGCAGCTGATCGACCAAGCCATCGAGGTATTGCACCACCGGCGGGACCGCGACCGGCTCTGATTGCATCGTCATGGCGAGGATTCTATCCGAAGGAGCACAAAACCCGCGCCCATAGGGTTCGTTTTCGACGGCTTCCCGCACTACAATGCTCGGTCGGAGGAAAGAAAGCGGCTTGCCGGAACCAACACGTACCAAACTTTCTGTTAAGCAAGAGCGCGCCGTGCTGGTGGGCGTCATGCTGCCAACCTCCACCGCCGACCCGCGCGACCCGCTTGGCGAGCTAGCGAGCCTTGCCAAGACCGCTGGCGCGAAAGTGGTGGCCACGCTCACGCAGAAGCGCCGGAAGGTGGATGCGGGCACTTACGTCGGCAGTGGAAAGGCGAAAGAGATTGCCGAACTGGCCCGAAACAACGCCGCCGACGTCGTGATCTTCGACAACGACCTCACGCCCGGACAAATCGGCGGTTTGGAAGAGATCATTAACGAAGATGTCAAGGACCCCGAGCGAGACGCGCTGAAAGTGCTCGACCGCAGCGAGCTGATTCTCGATATCTTCGCCACGCGTGCCCAGACCTATGAGGCCAAGCTACAGGTTGAGCTGGCCCAGTTGCAATATACCTATCCTCGTCTGGCGAGGATGTGGAGCCACCTCGAACGCCTCCGCGGCGGGGCAGGCTCGGCGGCGGCGGGGATTGGAACGCGCGGCCCTGGCGAAACCCAACTCGAGACCGACCGCCGGCTGGTTCGAAAGCGTGTCGGCGATCTTCAAGACGAAATCGAACTCGTGCAGGCCCGCAAGACGCGCCTGGTCGCGGAGCGGAACCGCAGGCATTTCACCGTTTGCGTCGTCGGCTATACCAACGCCGGGAAAAGCACGCTTTTCAACACGCTCACCGGCGCCGGAACCTACGCCGACGACAAGCTCTTTGCCACACTGGACACCAAGACCCGTGCCTGGAAGCTGGAGCGAGGAACCGAAGTCATGCTCAGCGATACGGTCGGCTTTGTGCGCGATCTGCCACATCATCTGGTCGCATCATTTAAGGCGACGCTTGAAGAGGCGATCCACGCCGACCTGCTGCTGCATGTGCTCGACGTCGGCCACCCACACGCGCGGCAGCAGTTTGACAGCGTACATCGTGTTTTAAGCGAGGTTGGGGTGAAAGATCGCGAAGAGATCCTACTTCTCAATAAAACCGACACAGCCGAAGGCCGGGAGGCGCTGTCCGAGTGGCGCACGCTTCACACTGATTCGATCCCCATTTCCGCGCGTTCGGGACAAGGGCTGGAGAAGCTGAATGAGCGCGTGTATCAATTTGTGAAGGGGCACCAGGTCGATGCGACGCTTGAAGTCGATGTCACCAACGGCCGGCTGATCAGCTTCATTGAATCGAACATGCGCGTCCACGAACGCACGTTTCTCAATGGCACTGCAAGGTTCGATGTAACAGTCGGCCGACAATCGCTCGAAGACCTGAAACGCAATGATGGAATCACCATCGTGCGCGGCAAAGGCAAGTAACTGCACCAGCCAACCACGCCGCGCTGTGAGCGCAGCGAACACGCGGGTCAGGGTGTCGTCACGAACAAGCGGGTTAGGGATTGACTATGTATACCGTTCCCCATCCCGGTAGTTCCAAGTCCATGCCGGATGCTGTTTGAACACGACGTAGTTGATTGAGTTTGCCAAATGCTCCTTATCACGAACGACACGAAACGAACCGCCCTGTGCCCAGAGTTTACCTCGTATGCAGTCCTTCACCGCGTCAGTCGCCGCGCGCTTGCAGAACCCAATCTCTGAACGACATAGCGCGAGATCGCTGGGCAATTCGATGACGAGGTGCACATGGACAGGCCCGACTGCAATCGCCAGGATTGAACGGTCAAGATCCTTCGCCTTCTGCCGAAGCGCTAACCCTATTCGAGACCAGCTATCTCGCTCGAAGACCACCTTCTCGCCGGCGCGCGCTGTGTACCATGCGTGCAAGCCAGCATGCTGCCCCGCTGGCGGGGGATTGTGATAGTCGCCGGAACTATGAATGCGGTGATGACGATCTCGAAAGCCGCGCGGATCGCCGTGTAGCCAGCTATTGCGCGTGTTGAGTACGACATGTCTCCAGAACAGGTAAGACATGAGATTGCCATGAGTGAAGCTGCGCACCTTTACCCTTGACACCCGCGTGTTCGCTGCGC
>DDRH01000007.1:183103-186126 GCA_002343075.1 Phycisphaerales bacterium UBA2421
TTCGCTGCGCAGTTCCTTGCGGTGGACGACGAAATCCACGAAGCCGTGTTCCTGCAGGAATTCGCTCCTCTGAAACCCTTCGGGTAGCTCGACCTTGATCGTGTTCCAGATCGTGCGCGGGCCGGCGAAGCCGATGAGGGCTTTGGGTTCTGCCAGGATGAAGTCGCCAAGCATGGCGAAGCTCGCGGTCACCCCGCCGGTGGTGGGGTCGGCCAGCAGGGAGATAAACAGCCCGCCGGCATCATCGAACTTCGCAAGTGCGGCGCTGGTTTTTGCCATCTGCATGAGGGAGAGCGTCGATTCCTGCATTCGTGCCCCGCCGGAGCAACTGACGATGATCAGCGGCAGCTTCTTCGATAATGCCGCTTCAATCGTGCGGGTGA
The DNA here is from genome assembly GCA_002343075.1 of Phycisphaerales bacterium UBA2421. Lineage (GTDB taxonomy): Bacteria > Planctomycetota > Phycisphaerae > Tepidisphaerales > Tepidisphaeraceae > UBA2421. The sequence continues at coordinate 183,487 of DDRH01000007.1, forward strand.
TCTTCTCGCCGACAACACTGCCCATGCTGCCCATCATAAAAGTGGGGTCCATCACAGCCATCATGATCGGGCGGCCCTTGATGAACGCCTTGCCGCACACCACCGCATCTCTCTGGCCGGATTTAAGCTGCTCAGCGGTCAATCGATCGCCGTAGGCCTTTTTGTCGACGAACTCCAGCGGATCGACCGGTTCAATATCGGCGAACATCTCCTCAAACGTGCCCTCATCCGCAAGCTGCGCGACCCTGCGGCGGGCGCTGACTCGGAAATGGGCCTGACAATTCGGACAAACGTCGAGGTTATCTTCCACCACCTTGCGGAACAGCATTTCGGCGCATTCCGGGCAGCGCATCCAAAGCCCGGCGGGAATGCCCGGTCGTTCGGTTGTTTGAGCGGTTGTTTGTGGATCGGCCATAGGCTGAATTGTCGCGAAAACGAGGGCAGTTGTCACCCACTCACCCGCCGGCAGCGGCGATTCCGGCGTGCATCGATGCCATGGCCGACTTGCGGTCCTTCGCATCGAACAGTGCCGACCCTACAACAAACCAATCAATTCCCGCCTCGCGCGCCTGCCGAATCGTCGCCGGACCAATCCCGCCGTCGATTTCCAGCTTTTGATGCGATTTGAGCATCGGTTTTACGATCCGGGCCTTCTCCAGCATGTCCGCCATAAACTTCTGCCCGCCGAAGCCAGGCTCAACGCTCATGATCAGGACCAGATCGACGTAATCCAACACTGGAAATACGGTGTCGATCGGCGTCTTCGGCTTGAGTGTAATGCCGACGTGACACCCGAGCTTGCGAATCTCCTTTGCAGCACCAACGAGATCATTTTTCACCTCCGGCGCTTCGACGTGAAATGTAATATTGTCCGCGCCGGCCTTGCGAAACGACGGCGCGTAAGTCACTGGTGCATCGATCATTAGATGCACATCAAAGAAACCGGCGGTCGCCTTGCGGAGCTTGTCGACAATGGGCACGCCGAGGGACAGATTGGGTACGAGATGGCCGTCCATCACATCAATGTGCGGAAAGTCCGCCCCCGCCGCCTGCGCGTCCGCGAGGTCGGCGGCAAGGCGGGCAAAGTCGGCGCTGAGAATGCTGGGGAGGATTTTGGGAGATTGGTCACTGAAAATACTGTTTTGCACGTCCAACTCCAGTTATGAGAATCCCTCGAATGAGTAAAACGCGTCGAGCTGCAGGCGAGTCCAGTTCATTCATCCGCAGCAATCGAGCCGTCGCGCGACCCTCGGCGGTTCTCCCACGAACAGTGCCGTCGGCGCGAAGAACGAAGTGCTCACTCCAAGATGCCTCTCGCGGGTTAAACAGACGCACGATCTGCCCAGTTAACGGATCGACAGACGAAAGGTTCGTACCCTTATGCGAATTGCGCCCGAGGCAAGCGAATGCCAGATTCGGCAGTGACGAAGCGCCTCGGTGCTGCCTGGCAATCACATGATCAACTTGAAACGGCGAGAAGCTAAATTGTTCACTCAGCAGGCAGTATTCACAAAAACCGCCTGCACGACGCCGAGCGGCGGATTTCTGCGGTTTTCGCATCGCTCAACCCACTTTGGAACGGTTGGCACGCATCTCCGCGTGCGCATGCCACACGGTGAGCATGTTCCCGACCCGAATATAGTCGTCGAGTTCCGCCCGCTCCCGGTCGCTAAGCTTCCCGACGCGCGCCTTTACGGCGAGCTGATTCATCCTTGCAATCTCCCGCCGCTGGAATCTCATTTGCTGCATCGCCTGTGCTGGGTTTGAAGAAAGTTTGCGCGCAAATCTCGACGCGAGCCGTTCCCAGATTGAGATGAATGTGTCACCTGACATGCCACGCAGTATACACACCGGCCGCTAAGACACCTAAAACGATCGCTTGGGCGCGGTCAATCCAGAATATCCAGCGTCGAAAAATGCCCGTTCTCCAGAAACTCCAGTGATGCCCCTCCGCCGGTGCTGACGTGGCTGACTTTTTCGCTCAGGCCGAGTTCTTCGATCGCCGCGGCGCTGTCGCCCCCGCCGATGATGGTGACGGCACCGCTACCTTGAGTTGCCGAGGCGACTGCTTCGGCGATGGCCGCCGTACCTGCGGCGAAGGGTTTTTTCTCAAAGACGCCCATCGGCCCATTCCAGATGATCGTCTTCGCCTTCGCAATTTCTGCCTTGTAGAGTTCGCGCGTCTTCGGGCCGATGTCAAAACCCGATTTGTCCTCGGGGATCTTTCCTTCGACGACGGTTACTTCGGTCGAGTCGAAGCCGTCAGCCACCACCGTATCGACCGGCAGCTTCAATTTTGTCCCCGCTTTCTCCAGTAGCCGGGCGGCGAGGTCAACCTTATCTGCCTCGACCAGGCTCTTGCCAATCGTCTTTCCCTGCGCAAGGAAAAATGTGTAAGCCATCGCCCCACCGATGAGCAGGGAATCGGCCTTTGCCAGCAGATTTTCAATGACGGCGATTTTGTCACTTACTTTCGCCCCGCCCATGATCGCCACGAATGGCCGCGCCGGCTCACTGACCGCGCCGCCGAGGAACTTCAGCTCTTTCTGGATGAGAAATCCAATGACGCGCGGCTTGCCTTGCATGGCCTGCGCTGCGCCAAACGTGCTGGCGTGTTCGCGGTGCGCGGTGCCGAAAGCG
>DDRH01000007.1:186200-187101 GCA_002343075.1 Phycisphaerales bacterium UBA2421
GCGGTGCGCGGTGCCGAAAGCGTCATTCACATAGACATCGCCCAGCTTGGCGAGCTGTTTGGCGAAGTTGGGGTCGTTCTTTTCTTCTTCCTTATGAAAACGCAGATTCTCCAGCAGCACCACGTCGCCATCTTTCATCGCTGCGACAGCGGCTTCGACTTCGGCACCGATGCAATCGCTGGTGAAAGTCACAGGCTTGTTCAGCAGCTTCGAGAGGTGGTCGGCGCACGGCTTGAGCGAGAACTTTGCCTCAGGCCCCGCCTTGGGCCGGCCAAGGTGGCTCATCAGCACCAACCGCCCGCCGCGATCGATTACGTTCTTGATTGTCGGGATGGCCTGAGCGATCCGTCGGTCGTCCTGAATCGCGCCACCCTCAAGAGGCACGTTAAAGTCAACGCGCATTAGGACCTTTTTGCCCTTTACATCCACATCAGCGACGGTTTTGCTGGCCATTGTCGTTCCTTTCAAAGATGACTTCTGGATGCTAGGAAGATTGAGCACGGCTGTAAACTCAGATGGGACGGGCAAGATGTCACGCTTGCGGCAATGCGCAAGAAAGCCTATATTTGCAGTTTTCCGCCCAGCAAACGCTGGTTCCCGCGTGAAGTGTTGTGCGTCGAGACTTGAAGGAGCCTTTGTGGCGAAAAGTGAAGCGATCGAAGTCGAAGCCGTTGTGACCCTTGCGTTGCCCAACGCCATGTTCAAGTTGCGTCTCGACAACAGCGATCGCGAGATTCTGGGAATTGTGAGCGGAAAGATGCGGAAACACTTTATCCGCATTCTCCCCGGTGATCGGGTGAAAGTGGAACTTTCCCCCTACGACCTCACCCGCGGGCGCATTGTTTTTCGGCAGAAGTAGGCCGTGATGCCGACTCACCCCCACCCCTCCTCACCCCCGACC
>DDRH01000026.1 GCA_002343075.1 Phycisphaerales bacterium UBA2421
TTCTCACGCGTAAGTCAGGGCGTCAATGGTACTTGGGGTGATGTGGTGGCGGCGTGGGTCGGGATGATAAACGGGCGCATGGGCGACGGTGGCATGATAGGCCGGCGATCGCGGCGGGACAACGCGGCTGCGGCGGGGTTCAGGCATCGACTATACACCCAGAAACGCGGCCCGAGCCGGGCCATTGGGGATAACGCCATCGGATTGGCGCAAGATATCATGCGGGCGATACACACATGCGGGACCATATGGCGATTGACGGAATGGCGGCGCGGAGCGGAATGGTCCGCTGAGTACTGCGGACCTTACGCGGGCCTCTATACGAGCCTCACGGGGCAAGCCTCACGGGCTGGAAGCCCGTGCCACGGGGAGGCGTTGTAGCGGGGCGAGTTCATCTTCCGCGCCGTCGGCTTCGCGCGCAACGGCGGCGGCTTCGCGCGCGGCGCGGGGGGCGTGCTGCGTCGCGCGCGGGGCGTTGCGCGCTTCGCGCGGCGCGCAGCGCGCTTCGCGCGGCGCGCAGAGGGGGGCACTTTTGGCCTGAATGCGTTTTCTTCATGTTTTGCACTGGTTTTATCGGGGTCGGGGTTATCGCTCCTTTGCAGGCGGCAGATGTTGCGCGATGACAAATCGGACGTTAACAAAAGTGGGATTTTCTGGTTAAGCCGTCTGGCGCGGGTGTCGATACTCGGAAACAGATACGGGATACCGTGACGGGCTTTCCGTTGCGGCGAAGCATCCTGAGTGGGACGGCGAGAATCAATTCTCGCCGGCGGGAGAAGCAGAAAGTCGAGTTATGGCACGGACACCATCGAAGCCACTGGAGAAGGTCCAGTTTTTCGAAGATCACCTCGCGCCCTGGAACACCAACGCGACGGCGATCGGGGAGACTCGTGTGCCTTGGAGTGTCTGACTTGCGCGATTGGTCTGAAGACGATTTGTCTTCGACCACGCGCTGATGATGCCTCACCTTCGACAACGGCACGGCACGGCGGGCAGGGGCCGCAGCACTCTGCGGACCATCTCTGCGCGGGGAATTTGCGAAGCCGGCCCGGCAATCAACTGTACTTTCATTTTTCTGGCCACGCGGCAGACGGCGTCGCCGACGGTTGAGTTGGCGCAGACCCTCGATGCGCCGGTCGACCATCTCGTGGCACCCGGAGTTCAATTCCATTCATCCTCTTTCTTGGCGATCTTGGCGTGCTTGGCGGCTGCACTTTCCTTTCCACGATCGACGTTCGCACGACAAGGCGAGTACGCCATGTCGTGGCACCCGGATTATCTTCTTCGTCAAAAAAGATGGCCGGCGCTGCGCTTTCCGTTCACTGCTGGCGCAGCGCGGGGGGTAGGAAGGGAAGGATGAATGATGAATTATGAATGATGAATGGAGGAGGAACTTGCGCGATGAGGGGGCGAGCCCGGGAATGCCCTGAAATGCCCGATATTTCTTTTGCCAGAATGGCAGTTGGAGGGTTGGAGGCGGAGGCTGGAGTGTTGCGCGGACCTGTTGAATTGTCCGTGCGGAGGGCGTCGGGGGTGAGTTGTTTTCGGGTTGGCTCGCGATACGCTCACGGCTATGCCTGCGAGCCATCAGATTTCGTTGCGCGTGCGTTATCCGGAGGTGGATGCGATGGGGTATCTGCATCACAGCCGATACCTGCAATACTTCGAGATGGGCCGGGTGGAGTTTCTGCGGCAGTCGGGGGTGAGCTACGCCGACCTGGAGCGCAGCGGGGTGTTTTTTGTGGTGGTGAAGGCGGAGGTGCGGTATCGCGCCGCCGCCCGGTATGACGATGAGGTGATATTGACGACGACGCTCGTGAAGCAGACGCATGTGCGGTACGACCACACCTACGAATTGCATCGCGGCGAACAGTTGCTGGCCACGGGCGCGACGACGATTGCGTGTGTCAACCGGGCGGGTGAAGTGATTGAGATTCCCGAAAGCCTCGGGCAGCCGGGTCTGGAGTGAGAGTGGTGTTGGGTAAAAAGTGGAGAGAATCGTTTGCGCAGTCCGATAAGGGTCGAAGCGATGAAATCTCAAACGAAAATGTGCTGGTGCGGCGGAGCGAGGCTGGCGAGTTTTAATGCCGAGTATGTTCGGTGTGAGGCGTGTCATACGCTGATATGCACTTGTTCGCCGGAGCCGGGCGACCCGCGCATTCGCGATGACGAATCCTCCCTGTATGGAAAAGACTATTGGTATCGCCAGAACGATGCCCCCGACCGCGCGGGCGATATTTTTCAGCGCAGCCGGACGGACCTGCCCGAACGCAACCTCTTCTGGCTGAATCAGCTCCTGAAAGTGAAGCTCCCTCCCGGCAACGCGCTGGAGATCGGTTGCGGGCACGGCGGGTTTACTTACCTCATGCAGCAGGCAGGGTTTGAGGCAACCGGCATCGAGCTTAGCCCGACGATCGTCGGTTTCGGCCAGCGGACATTTGATTTGCCGGTGTTTTCCGGGCCGGTCGAGGAGCAGCCGTTACTAAAGCAGTCGTTTGACGTGATTGCACTGATGGACGTGCTGGAGCATCTGCCGCAGCCGCTGCGGACGATGAAGTATTGCGTGTCGCTGTTAAAGCCGGATGGCGTGCTGTTTCTTCAAACGCCGAGATATCCTGGCCCACGCTCGTTCGCCGAGCTTGCCGCGACGCAGGATAAATTTCTGGCGCATCTCAATCCGCTCGAACACACGCATCTTTTCAGCAAAGAGGGGGCGCGCCGGTTGATGCAGGCGGCGGGAGCGGGTTATGTGGAGCACTGGCCGGCGCTGTTCGGGCAGAAGGACCAGTTTTTCGCAGCATCACCGTCGCCGATCCGTCCGATGGCGACGGGCCTGCGCGATGAATGGCTCGGCAAGACCCCCAGCCGCCGAATGGTGCGTGCGCTGCTCGATTCTGAAGACCGATACCGCGCGATGGTGAAGCATTACATCGAGTTGCGACGCGGCCTCAACGACGAAACACTTTACGCAGCGGCTTGAGCTGCTGTGCTGTGCAACGGCGTTTCATCCGGCGTGACGATATTGCTTGCGCGGCGATTGCGAGAGAACGACTGAGGACTTCATGGCGCGCATGAGCGCGTCGACGACCCACTCGGGCGAGAGGTCGGTGATGCAGTGCGCCGCCTCCTGCGTGCAGCGGTAGTTGCAGCCGGCGCACGGCACAGGCTTGGTCAGTGCGATGGAGCGCGTGGCAAGCGGCCACGGCCAGAACCGGCCGGGCATGCCACCGGTGACGAGGACGACCGAGGGAAGGTCGAACGCTGCTGCGGCGTGGGCGAGGCCGGTATCGATCGTAATCAGTCCATCAAGCCGAGAGACAACGGCGGCGGCGACGGCGATGTCGCAGTCGGTTGGAAATATGTGATGAGGGATGTCGTGCAAGCGGCGCGACAACTGCTGCAGGAAGGCCTCATCCGCCGGGCCGCCGATGAGTGCGGGAAGCAATGTGTGCTGTTCCCAAAGCCGGCGCGCCGTTGCGACCCACTTATCGATGGGCCACTGGTTGATCGTCGCCGATCCGGCGGCAACGATGCCGATAAGCCCCGCGGCGCGGCTTCGTCGGACGGCATGGCGTGCGGCACCGATATGTACGCCGGCATAAGTCAGTGCTCGCTGGCTGAGCGGCAGTTGCGGCCTGTCGGTGTTCGCGGTGTTTGCGGTGTTGTCCGGGGTCGCGCCCCATTGTTCGGCGAAGTGCGCGTTGTGGAGTAGCTCGTGCCCGCCGGTGGGACGGGGGGCGATGGTGCGTGTGGCAAACTGGCGGGTCCAGTTTCGCTGCCAGTCAAACTGATTGAGCGTGGTGCCGGCGTTGTGCCACTTTTCGGCGGCGCGGATCTGCGCGAAGAGCCATGCGCCCAGCGGTTCGGGATCGACAGGCGGGTAGATTGCCAGATCGTACCTGTGTCGGCCGAGCTGGTAGCCGAGGCGGGCGCGCCACGACAGCGACCAGAAGATTCGCCGGTTGCCCTCCTTAAACCCACGGGGCACGGCGATACAGCGTGCAATCTTCGCGTGCGACTCGAACAGGGCAACTGCGCCATCGGGCGCCCAGAGGTGAACATCGGTGCCGTCGAAGTGACGAGCGAGGCTGCGAATGAGCGGCTCGGTCAGAATCGCATCGCCGGCGCCATCGGTACGCAACACGGCAACGGCCCTACGACTGGCTCGAAAGAGCGATACCGTCGCGCCCGCGGCTCGCGCGCCATAAAAGACCCCCGCGGCGAGCGCGCGCCAGGGGGCGACAGCGCGCGAGAGCCAGCGCGCCGGCCATTGGTAAGGCGGGAAACTTCCGAGCGGGGGTGTCACGTCACGCGGTTCCGTGGTTGGGTCGAGGGATTCGGCATCAATTTAGGCTTTCAGCAAGTGGTTTCAGTGGCTTTACAAGCTGCAGACACGCGACATAGGGCTTCCTGCAGCGTGCGAGCGGCCGGGGTTCCGATAGAAAGACCTTAGATAGCATCGGATACATCGGCCCAAAGACTCGATTTTGCAGTGTGGAGCAGTTGATCCAATGTGCAACCCGCTGCTTCGGATCGGATGAAAAGCATCGCTCTTCGATGTAATCCAGCCGCTTGAGTGTCAGCCCGGAGGACCTGACGAAGCGTTCGTGGAGCATTTGCGGGGTGTAGAAGCGCTGAAAGAAGAGCGGCTCGCTGCCGGCTTGTCGCTCGTAAACGTCTGCCTTGATGTAGTCGGCGTGATAGGTGCGTGAGCAGGGAACAGTGATGACCGCCGTGCCGCCGGGGGCGAGGACGCGCGCCAGTTCTGCAATCGCAGGTGCGTCGCCGTCGGCTTCGGGGGCAATGTGCTCAAAGACGCTGATGCTCGTGACGAGATCAAAGCAGTCGGAGTCAAAGGACAAGCAGCGGGCATCCTCCTGACGGGCCTGCAGGTTTGACAGTCCGAGAGCGACCGCCTTGCCGCGCGACCAGTTGACTTCATGAGCAAGAAGATCGGTCGAGAGGACGCTTGCCGATGGCAGGGCGTGGGCGAGCGTGAGTGGCAGCAGTTTTGGGCTACTGAGGTCAAGCACACGTTGCGGCGGTCGTGGGAGTTTGGCGATGGCCTCAAGCGCGAACCCGAGTTCGCGATAGCGCAGGAAGTCGATGGGAGAGAGCAGCCAGGCGAGTTTGGATGGTTGATGAAGATGCCGCGCGATCCAGCCGACAAGATTGCGATCACCGCCGGTCTTGGCGAGCAGGCCGAGCTGGTAGGCGCTCCACACACTCAGTCGGCGGGCGCGATCGATGTTCCTGCTCGGAGCGACCAGCGCGGCCGCGTATTGGTTGGCCGGGGTCGTGGCGAATGGTGGTGCTGTGCTGGTCATCGACTTGACAACTTTCTGAACCATCGGACGATCGTCGCATGCTCAGTACGCCGGTCGTCTTTATGATCTTCAACCGCCCCGATCTCACGGAGCAGGTGTTTCAATCGATCGCCGAGGCCAAGCCGCGGGTGTTGTATGTCATTGCCGACGGGCCGCGCGCCTCGCATCCCGCCGACGAGGCAAGGTGTGCTGCGGCGAGGGCGATCATTGAGCGGGTGAATTGGAACTGCGAGGTTGTTCGCGATTACGCCGCTACCAACCTCGGCTGTAAGCAGCGCGTGGCGAGCGGCCTGACCGCGGCATTTGACCGGTATGAGCGCGCGATCGTCATTGAAGATGACGTTCTCCCAGACGCAACAATGTTCGAGTTTTTCGATGCGATGCTCGGTTACTACGCCGATGACCAGCGCGTCATGATGGTGAGTGGGTTTAACCCTCTCGGTCAGTGGAAGGCGGCGCGGCAGCAATATCACTTTTCCTGCTGCGGCTCGATCTGGGGATGGGCATCGTGGCGTCGGGCCTGGAGATTTTACGACGTAAACATGAGCTTGTTTTCCGACGCGGAGCTGCGCGACCGGGTAACAGATGTGTTTGGTGATCCGGAGATAGCCGCGCCCAGAATTGCTGCATATGCGCGAACCCACCGGGGCGAGGTGGATACCTGGGACTTCCAGTGGAGTTTTGCGCGAGCCCTGCAGTCGGGGTTGTCGGTGGTGCCCAGCACCAACCTGGTGCGTAACCTCGGTTTCCGAGACGATGCAACGCACACGCGAAAGCCTCGGGCGCTCATGTCTGAACTGCCTGCAGGGGAGATGACGTTTCCTTTGCGGTTTCATTCCTACGTCGCTCCCGATCGGGAGTATGATCGACAGTTCACGCGGCGCATGGCAACCTAGCCGGCGTGTCTCGACTGCTTTGCGCGTCGAGCGGGTTCAAAGCCTCACCCAGGTGAATCTGGTACGCGCGTGCCGAATCGCTCTGGAGCGCGCGCCGCTGTATGAAGATGTTGTGAGCGTCGTTTAGCTGCTCGTTGATACTTCGGACGATCCAACCCGCGTCGGCCACTGACGAATCGGCTGCGGGGATGCCGATGGGAGTGGCGATTCCGAGGCGCGCGTCATTTCCGACCAGCACCGCAGGTCGTCCAAAGCCGGCGACAACCACTGCAGCGTGAACCCGGTTGGAGACGATTCCCTTGGCGCGCGCGTAGATCGACAGATAGTCGCGGTAGTCGTCTGAGTAAAACACGGCTTCACTGCCTCTGCACAGCGATTCCTGAAACTCGCGTTCGGCGGGGTTATGTGCAACAAACACAAGCTGATGATCCCGCCGTAGTATCGGCAGTGTTTCGGCGATCACCTGCTGCCACCGTGCCGGATTGGTCTCGGGCTTCAACTTGAAGTGGCCGGCGAGCGGCATCAGGTTCACCGCCAGCACATCGCGCGGTTGGAATTGGCGACCTGCGTTGAACCGAAGTGCAGCGTGGAAAGCCGGGCAGGGAAGCAGCGCGTGCCCAACCTCCAGCGCGTGAAGAAACTGCGACGCCAGCGGGTCGCGCGTGGTGGTAACCCGACATGCGGCACCAGCGGCGCGAGCGAAGGCGCACAGCGTCGCGTCGTCAAGCATCGTCGCAAGGTCGTCAACGCTCCCCTGGCCAGCACCCGCCCCAAGATTAAGAATCACTTTTGCACCGGAAAGCTTGAAAATGCGGTCTTCCCAAAGCGCGTTGTGCCAGTCGGCGGTGTAGCTGCGATGCTTGCCATTGTGCCAGTAGACCGGTGCGCCGCACTGCACAATGACATCGGCATCGGCGAACTTATCGGTGAGCGGATGAAGTTCGTCCTTTCGTCGGGCGTGCAGCGTACTGAGATCGTGCTTGTCAACAAAGTAGGGATCGTATTCCACCCCTAGCGCGTCAAAAAAGCCAAGAATCCCTTCACGGATAAACTCATCGCCGACGTTGCGGCCGAGCGTGGTCATCAGGGCAATGCGTTTTGGTTGATTCATCGAACGTTTCCGGTTGATCCAGTTATGCCGCGATTAGTTTCGGAATGCCGCCATCGTGGGTGCGAAGTTGCGATGCAATGAAGCTCAGCATCCGGCGGGATATTCCCGAGTATGTAACGGAGTCGAGCACTTTTTGGCGCATCGAACCCGCGATCTCGTTTCGGAGCACGGCGTCGCTTAGGAACAGCTTAAGCTTGGATTGAAACTCTTCCCGGCTCGTGAATGAGACTTGATCAAACTCGGCAAACATGGTGCCAGCCGAGCGGGTGAAGCCTGAGCGATGGAGCGAGGCGAGCATGTCAACGAGGTTCCCCGAGTCGGCCAGTCCCATGCCTCCGCGGAGCTGGGCTATCTCGCTGAGCCACTGGTGCACTTCGGGTGTGGCCCTGCGGAGCAGTTCCACATCGGATTCGATTCCATGCTCGCGGGTCCACATCCAGACACGCTGGTAAATGCGCTCGACGGTGTCACCGGTCACATGGCGAAGCAGGAAGAACCCGCCCGCACACAGCCCCTCGAACGTGCGTTGATGCGCCGAACCATGCGGGGTGACCTGAAGATTGATCTTCGCCGAGCGATAGATATCCGCCAGCCGCGACTCATTCTCCGCAACACCGCGCGCGTATCGGCTGAACTTTGGATGAAGATCCCACTGGCGGCCATAGAGGTGAAGATCGACTCCGGTTTCAACAGCCCAACTAATCGTCTGATGGCGCAGCAAGGCGTTGTTGAGCTTGTGCGTGACGAAATCCACCAGCGGTCGCACGTCGGGAACGTCGACGCGCGATGATTGAATTGCTGCATCGACAATCGCCCGGAGTTCGTGCGCGGCGGTGACGGCGGTGCCACTGCTGTAGACAGCCTGCAGGCGGTCGAGCAGGCCATGAAAGAGTCGTTTCGCTTCGCCAGTGTTGCCGAGTCTCTCGATCTGCTCGGCAACCAACTGCTCCGGCGAGGTTGACGCATGGCTGACGAATGCGACCTCGCAGGCATCATCGCCAGTCGCCCGTCGTGCCGTGGGCTTGAAGCGCGCGTCGTTCACGCCGACCACCGCCTCCATGAATCGCTGCCGCGGGTAACCCAGGGTGTTGACGCACTCGCCCCGGCCATAGCCGATAACAAAATCCAGTTCTCCCTGTGCCGCGCCGGCCTTCGCGCAGAAGATGTTTGGAAGCCGATCCTGCACCCACATGACGAACGGAATATGTGGCGGCATCAACGGAAGCTCGGCCCGGAAGTGATCGATCATTACGATCAAGTCGGGAGCAAACGCTTCGATCGCGGTGAGATAGGTCAGCGGGTGCGGCTTCTCGTGGTCGAATTGTTCGATCAGTAGTTTCGTGGTGTGGCCGAGCGATTCCATGCCAGCGAGCCAATCGCGCATGGAGTGTTGTAGGAAGGTCGTGTACAGGCTCGTCATGCCGAGTATGCGCAGCGGCCGGCCGCTGGCGAACGCCTCGGCGAGAGCTACGTTGGGCGGCGCTCTCTCTGCCGTGGCGCGCAGCCGCTCATCGACGGCGGCGGTCAGGCGATGCACCGCTTGGTTGGCGGTCGCCAGTGTTTCATCAAAGCTCTCGCCCGCGGGCCAGGCATTCGGGTCGACCGTGATGCACGTGCGCGGGAACGCAATCTCAGGATGATCGATCAGCAATTGTCGCAACTGTGCCGCAACATCGCCCCCGCCGAGTATGATCGCCCGGCGGTCGGCGAGCAGAGGCCGCCAGTCATGGAGATGCAGCACGGCCCAAAGGCGTTCGAGGTCGTTTGCCAGCAAAAAAATCGGCATTCGATGACCGGGCGCCGTCGGGGTTTTGATATCCAACTTGCTCAGGGCGTCCCAAAGCCAGCCGTGGTCGATTCCGGCAACAAGCAACGGGCCGGATACCTGCTGGTTGGACGTTAACTGCTGAACAATCCCCGCAACAGACCCCGGCGGAACCGGATGGGGGAGCAGCCGCGCCCCCTCGGGCGTCAGTTCTGCGAGCCTGACAGAATCGGCATCGCTTACAATGCCATAAACCCTATCTGGCACAATATTTATGAGCCGACGAGCCAGTTCCGGGTCGCGCGTGCGTAGTGCTTCGACGTTGGCTCGAAATCGCCCCGAAAGCGCGCTGAGCGGCGTAACGTTTGTTTGGCTCGGCAGACCTTGCATGCAGCATCTCCGGGTCCGATCGTGGCCGGACCGACTCTTCAGTTATCGGACGCAGCCCGGCAAGTTCTTCAACAATCGCCTCGCCGTGATCGTGGTCACGGTTCCCGGCTTCAACTACACCGGCCGATGTACTACTCTCTACGGCGTCGATCGGGTCCTGATACGGCTTTGCCAGGATTGTTTCGGGACGCTTTCTTCTTCTGGAGATGTCATGAATCGATTGGCGACTGTGATGGCGTTTTGTTTCACCTCATGGGCCTACTGCGATGCGCCCACTACGCAACCGCACGCTGCGGGAGGTTTACCTTATCGCATCGCGTATGAGGAGCGCTCCGAGCCGGCCCAGCGGATCTGGACGCTGGAAGTCGATCTGTCTGATCCCCGGGTGACAGTGAAAGTGCTGCCCGGCGGCCCCGACCCCGATGGTGAGGGGCCGTGGCAGACCACACTCGCGCCTGTGAGCAAGATTGCCAGGCAGGAAGAACTGGAACTCGCCGTCAACGCCAGCTTCTTCTCGATCAAAGAGGTGCTGGACGAGCAGGGAAAAAAGCTCGGCTACCGCGAAGGTGTCTGGTCGTCGGCTGTCGGATGGACAATGACGGATGGCAAGCAATGGGCACCCCGGGAGCGCGACTGGCCTGTACTTTGGGTGGATGATGCTGGTGCCGCACACATTACCACCCCAGACAAGGTCGGCTCGGGGGCGCGGCAGGTGGTGGCAGGCAACACATTCATCATGGTGGATGGTGCCGCGCCGGGCGATTTTGCCGGCATGATGCTCGTGAGGCACCCCCGGACCGCGGTCGGGGTAAACGCCGACGGTACTCGGCTGACGGTCCTTACCGTTGATGGTCGCCAACCTGGGAAAGCGACCGGCATGACCGGGGAGGAACTGCTCGCCGAGCTGCAGAAGCGGGGCGTTGTGAACGCCATCAACCTCGACGGCGGGGGCAGCACCACGCTTGTCGAGCGCGATCCTGGCAGCGGCGAACTGAAAGTGCTCAACAATCCCAGCGGAGGACGCGAGCGCGCCGTCGCCAATGTGCTGGGGATAGACGTGAAAAACTAGCGATTGCTCAACACCACGCTACGACGCAGCAGTGTAGCCGTCGGTGAGCAGATTGAGGGAGCCTGTCTCAGGGTCCATGATGAGGCCGTGAACCACGATATCGCGCGGCAGCAAAGGATGATTGCGGATGATCTCGACGCTGCCGCGCACACTCCCTTCCACGCTGTCAAACCCTCGAAGCCAGTTTTTCAGGTCAATTCCGGCGTGGGCGAGCGTCTTGAGCATCTTCTCGCTGACGCCACGATCACGCGCCTTCTGCAGGATGGCGTCGCAGCTCAGGCCGGTCATCCCGCAGCCATGGTGTCCTACCACAAACACCTCGGTCGCACCCAGTTCATAAACCGCAACCAGAATGCTACGCATCGCACTACCGAACGGGTGCGATACCTGGGCGCCGGCGATCTTGATGATTTTCACATCACCCTGACCAAAGTTCATGGCCCGCGGGAGCAACTCAACCAGCCGCGTATCCATGCATGTCAAAACGACCATCTTCTTATTGGGAAAACGGTCGGTCAGATAGTTGGCATACTCCTTCGCGGCGACGAATGCCTCGTTGTGGGAGAGAATATCCTGTAGCAGTGACATGTCTAACTTTGCTCCATATGTTGATGGGAATACCGACTAACAGAGATAACGCCGATGAGCGAAACATGCCAGCGTCCAAAAATTGCTTGACGATAAGAGCCGATCAATGCGACGATAGCCCGCGATGGATCTGGTCGATGCACGAAAGCTCGCACGCTCGTTGATGGATCAACACGGACTCGCCGCGTGGCAGTTTGATTTTGATCACGCCCGTCGGCGGTTCGGGGCCTGCTTTGTGACCCGGCGCGCCATCACACTCTCGGCCTATCTTGTTCATCTCAACACCGAAGCGGAAGTGCGCGACACAATTTTGCATGAAATCGCCCATGCGCTCACGCCCGGCGACGGGCACGGCGCCCGCTGGAAGGCCATGTGCGTACGACTGGGCGCAAAGCCAGAACGCTGCTTCAAAGAAGCCGATGGCGTGAAGACGGTGCGAACGCGTTTACGCGTCGGCTGCGCCCGCTGCGGATGGTGGGCAAATCGGCACCGCATGACATGGGCGGTGCGCCTCTGTCGGAAGTGTCGAAAGCCGATTCAGTGGGAACATGTGGGTTCGGGCAAACGCTACGAGATTCAATCGGTGCCCGGCGGATTTCAGGCGGTGCAAGTTGCGGTGGCACAAGCTGCGGCTGGGCCAATGGCCGCGTCCGAGACGGCGGAGTCGCTACTTTGATTCCAGCACAATCGTCCCATCCCAATCTGCCGGAGGTGGTTCGATTAGAAATTCTCTGGCCTGCTGCAGATAAAGAGCGGTGAACTTGCTCGATCCGAACTCGTCCTGCATGCGATCGGCGATTTTGATCACATTCTCAAAATCCCGCGCCATAAACGCGTCCACGACCTCTTTTGTGACGGCGGCCAGGCGGGATTGTTGCTCCGTAGCGTCTTTCAACAGGCAGAGAGGCTCGTAAGTCATCACGCCCTGGCTCTTGCCCACTACCTGCAGCTTGGCGATCGGACGATGCAGTACACCCTCGCCAGCCAGTTCGATGGTGCGCTCGACGCAGAGCATGCGCGAGCCGAGGGCCTTGTTGGCCGATTCGAGCCGGGCGGCGAGGTTGACGTTGTCGCCGAGCACGGTGTAGTCGCTTGCCTCGTGATTCTCGCCGATCGAACCCGCATCACCGGCGATCATGTTGCCCGTGACAATGCCGGCCCGCATCGCAACTTTCGGTAACTTCTGCTCCAGCAATGCTTTATTGAAGTCTTCCACTTCCTGCTGCATCTCGATGACGGTAAGCAGCGAATCGCGCGCGTGGTTGGGATTATCAACTGGCGCATTGTAGAAGAACATGATTCCGTCGCCGAGAAACTTGTTCCATGTGCCCCTATGCCGCCGGATGATGGGCATCATTCGGCTCATGTAAAGGTTCAGGAGCGGGACGGTACGCTCCTGCAGCTTTTCGCTGATCGTGGTGAACCCGGCGAGGTCGGTGAAGACCACCGTCATATCACGCACTTCTCCATCAAAGTGCACGCGGTCGGGGTCTTCGACGAGGAAGTTAACAATCGCCGGATCGACATACCCGCTGAACCGCTTGGTGATACGCGATCGCTCGGCGGACTCGAATATGTAGCGGTAGAGTGTGAGAATGCCCCAGACCACGCTCGCGGCGACGAATGCCCCCGCCGCCGGCACAATCCAGTTGCTGAAATCGAAGAGCAGCAGGCCGTTAATCAGGCCGTACACAAGTGCGAGCACGAGTGTCGCCACCAGCGCGCGATAGGATGGTAGGAATGCCACGAAGAGCGTGACCAGCGCGCCCATCATTGCGGTGATGATCGGGGCAAGCCACGGGGGTGAGCGCTGCCAGAAAGTCTGTGTCAGAATTGAGTTAACCGCAACGCCCTGGATGACGACCCCGGGGCATTGTGCGTGAAGGCAGGTCGGATAGTAGTCGTAGCTCCCCGCAGCCGCCCAGCCTACCATGACGATCTTGCCTTCGAGTTTCTGCCGCAACTCGTTCTGAATTGCGAGAAGGCGCTCCTGAAAATAGTCATTCTGCTCAAGGACATTCTTCATCGCATCGATTGATGCCACGAGCCTTTGGTCGCGCTCGTCGAGTTGTTCTGCCCCCAGCTTTCGGAGTTCGTCCACACCCGGCATGAGGAATTCATCGGAGAGGATTGCTTTGAGCATTTGTGATCGCGCTTCCGATGTGGCATCGTCCCACTGCGCCTTTAGCTGCTGCTCTTTGTTCGCCCCCGCCAGGATGCCGATGTTGACGTAAAGCCACGCATCGCGTGCCCGGCTTTCGTTGGTTGTGATCGCTTCGCGAAACTGCTGCACGCGCCAGACATTTCGTATCGACTCCTGCTGCGCGGGCCGGGCGAAACTCTTCCAGTCGTAGATGCTCCACCATTCTTTGCCCCGGTCGCCGAACCACGGAAGATCCATGAAGCCGCCGACAGGTCCAAACTTTTCGGGACGCTCTATGCGGATGGGGATTTCGATGTCGGCAAGGCCCTCGCGGGGGAGAATGATGCGGTCCTCTTCGAGGCGAATTGTCTCGATCTTTACATCGAGCGCCGCACACGCAGTCGCCAGGGCCATATGCGGGTAGAGCTTTCCACGGTAGTTGGCAATCAAAGGCACTTGCCGGACAACCGCATCATTGCTGCTGGGAACAAAATCGACATACCCCGAGTAAGCCGCCGACGACGATAGCACCGGGATCGGTGCGAGCATCGCATGAATCTGAGCCTTCAACAGCGGCGGGGCGGAAGTTGGGATCGGGCGCATGAACCGATCGAGCGTGCGTATCGCGTTGACGCGAACGACTGATTTTGCGGTGAGCAGATAAGCGTCGGATCGCAACCCCGCCGCTGCGGTCTTCGGGGCGACTCGTTGCAGGATCGCGTCAAAGCTCTGCACGCCTTCGCTGACTAATTCATCGACGCGCTGAAGCATCGCTTCCGACTGCAATGCCAGAAACTCGTCGCGGATGATGGTGGTGAGCTGAAAATCGTCCTTGAAACCGTCGGCGATCAGCAGGGCGCGCAGCGCGTCGGACTCGATCTCCAGGTCATTCCTAAGGTGCTTCACCATCGCCGCGGTGATGGGGGGGCGGGTGAGTTCGGCGAGTTGGCCCGCCGACGCAGGCACAAGAACATTTCCGGCTCGTTTAATGGTGGCTGCCAGGATGTCGTCGTGCTGGAGCGTGAGGTAGCTGCCGTCGGGTTGCAAAACACCACTCGGCTCTTGCGGTTCGGTCAGCAGTATATCGAGCGCAATGACCTTCGCGCCGGCCCCTTTTAGTTCATCGATGACGGCAGCCAGCTTTTCTCGAGGCCAGGGCCACCGACCGACCTCTTCCAGCGCGGGGTCGTCAATATGGTAGTGCACGATCGCCTTCGAAGGCGGTTCGCTGAAGTACTGGAATGCGTTCGCTCGGCGGTCGTAAATGTGCCGTTCGAGCGCATCCAAGGCCCCGGCATACTCCGCAGCCATGACGAGCAAGGTGAGGACGGCACCAAGGAGGAATGTCCGAGTCAGCAGCCGGCGTTGTACGACGGAGATGCGCAGATTGGAAAATCTCTGCATAGCGATTCACCCAAAAGCTTACCCGTGCCCGCTAACCGTCGCAATCGGAAGAATTTGCCTGCGACCGCCAACTTTTTTGTTGTATGTCGTGCCCGGTGCCGGTAGCCTACAGGGTGACACTTCTGCCGTCTCGACGGCGGTGACCACATCTGTGCTCGGTTGAGATTGCACTTCTCTGATTCGGTCTGGAGGAAAAAATGGCGCGCTTTCACCCTTCTGAATGTCACCTGACTCGCTCGCGGGCTTCCGTTTTGGTCCAGGCGATGGCGCTGGCAGTGCCGACACTGGCGCTGGCTGGGGCCGGTTTTAACAGCGGGAGTGTGACGTGGAGTTGGGATGCCGACACCAACAGCGTCAACGGCGGGAAAACCAGTTTCACACAGGGTCCCGTCTCCTCAGGCGCCCTGCCGACAAGTCCGACATTTCAATTGAACAAGTCCGGCAGTTTTGGAAGCGCAGTGGCGACCGGCAAGGGGTCGATCGGATATGTTGCAAACGCGACGACCGCCAGTTGGACCTTCGCAGGCGGGACAGGCGCTGCGCAGAACGATCCACTCAACCAGTTCACCGGCAACACGATTACAAAGGTCAATTTCGGCGGGTTGTATGACGTCACCTCGCCGAGTTTTGGGCCGACCGGCGTGGGATATTTTTCTCTGACTGCAGCCGGGGTCGCGGGCGTGAGTGGTTCGACCGCAATCGATTTCAACGTGCAGTGGCGCCTCGGCGGGCCGACCGGAACGCTTTTGAGGTCGCAAGTTAACGATGGCACGACGTTCTTTGGTGGGGTGACCGGTCTCTCTTTCAGCAAGACCTTCACCTACGGCACCGCCTTCTCGCCATCTACGATCGGGACCACGAGCAAGATCTGGGTCGGCGGCTTCTTGTCGCTGCAAGCCTCCAACGGCGGAACTCCCAGCGACGTTGTCCCAATTCAGTTCGAGGCGTCCGCCGCCCCACCGACGGCTACTTTTTATGGTCCCGCGGGTGGTGCATCCGACTGGCATGACCCGAACACCTGGGCCGTCCCAGACAATCCCGCTGCGGGCGTGTTTGCGTTCACCGAACCGGGTGCTCTGGTCCCGCAGATTCCGGATGGGCAGGGCATTCGTGCGCGAGTCGTCAATAATGCCAGCGAGCCCAGGGCGCTGGTCTTGAATGCCCCCGTCACCCTTGGAGCACTGCAGATTGACGAAAACAACAGCGTCTTTCTTGAGAGCGGCGCGGGCACGCAGAGCCTCAACATGGACGCAACGACCGGAAATGCCAGCATCTTCATCGGTGCCACCGCCGGCCGGGGGATACACTCGATCAGCACCGAGCTAATTCTTGACGACTCGCTCGACATTCGCGTCGAAACCGATCAACCCGGAAGCGGGCAGGGGAGCGTGCTCATCATCGACGGGCCGATCGGTGCCAACGGCGGGCCACGCGATATCAACGTCAGCGGCGGGGGGGTGCTGGTCTTAAACCAGGGCAATTTTTACGACGGCAACCTCAACATCAGCGACGGGGGCACTGTTCGCGCCAACTCCAGCGGCGCTCTCAGCAGCGGCGGGGCATTCGTTGGCAATGGTCGCCTCGAAATCAACGATTCCCAGCCGTTTTTCAGCACCGGCAGCCAGATGAGCATTGAATCGGGCGGCGTGCTTGTGCTCGGTGTCGCAACTTTCGGAAACGCACAGGCGGTTATCGCACCGGGGGGTGGATTTGCGGCAAATCCGGGCATTCTCTCGCAGCTAAGCGTGGGGCCAGGTTCGGGTATACTCCTCTCGCCCGGTTCGTTTGTCGGCCACGAGAACATCGACACATCCCCGGCGACCAACCCGTCGGGCCTCGGGTCAAGCCCGATCTACCTCTACGGCCTCTCCGCCGACGCGACAACGCTGGGGTCGAGCAACATCACCGTTGGGCTGAGCAGCAGCAGTCCGTGGGTCGGCCTGAGTTCCGACGGGATTGATCGCGCATACGGCACCGACCCGAATGACCCCAATGCCCCGATTCTGCAGTTCCTCGGCAGCGGTCGGTTGGTGGCAATTGGGGGCGATCTGGACATCAACGCACGAATCTTCGGTGGGTCAGAGACATCAGTGCAGATCTCCGGTTCGGGTGTCGTCGGCATCAACTCCACCAACAACCAGTTTGAAGGATTCATCGATGTTCTGCCCGACGGCGCGCTACGGGTGGATGGAACCCTGCCGCAGTTGCAGTCGATACTCGTGAGTGGCATTCTCGGGGGTAACGGCAGCCTTGCGGGCACGGTCATTGTTGACAACCAGGGCCGGCTCGATCCGGGGATGAACAAGTACAACAGTGCCCTCGGCGAATTGACAGTGCATGACCTGCAATTGTCGAATCTATCGGTGCTCGAGTTTGAGTTCGGTGAGTTTGACAGCGATCAGGTGAGTGTCTTGGGAACACTGACACTCGACGGCGAGCTACTCATCAGCCAGTTGCAGGATTTCGATAATCAGGGAGTCTACACGCTGTTTACCTACAGCGGCGCGCTGATCGATAACGGTCTGACGATCAGCCCGCTGAGCCAGCCGATCGACGGTGTGCCGGCGGAATTGGCGGCATCCATCTTGATTATCCCGAACATCGGCGGCCCCGGCGGGGTCGTCGTGCTTTCGGTGCCCGAGCCAGGCACCGTCGGACTCCTCACGGCGGGTGCGGGATTATTGCTGCGCAGACGCCGGTGATTCTCGCTGCGTGTCGCTCGCGCACCACGGACCTTCGGCGGACCTTCGTCGAACGCGCCAAACGCCCCGAGCCAGACCGCAGGTTACCCATTTTGCCCAAAGCCCGCTCCATCTGCAAAAGTTGGGGTGCTATGGTTTGTTTTCTCACATTTTCTTTGCTCTCTAGACCGCAGCAGAGTAGATTTTTCAGCGGGTTGGAGGGCTGCCGGTTTGCTCGATCGGTAGCTTCCTCGTTCCAATCCATGCTCTGAGGTTTGAGGGAGAATTGAAGATGGTTGGACGATTCAACGCGCGCAAAATGCGCGCCGTGGTGGGTCATGTTGTGGCATTGTCGCTGCCTGCGATTTCGCTCGCCGGCGCTGCTTTTTCAAGCGGAAGCGCCACCTGGAGTTGGGATGCCGACACCAATAGCGCGCTCGGCGGCAAGACTACGTTCGCCATCGCGCCCCCGTCCTCTTCGTTGCTGCCGGGAAGCCCTACGTTTCAACTAAACCGTACTGGTAGTTCCGCAGGGGGCAGCGCGACTGGCAAAGGGTCCATTGGTCATGTGGCTAACTCAACGACCACAAGCTGGACATTTGCAGGCGGCAGCGGTGCCGCGCAAGCCGATCCTACGAATGTCTTTACCGGCGATACCATCACCAAGGTGCGCTTCGGCGGGCTTTTTGATGTCACGGGGAGCGGGTTTGGCCCGACTGCGGTTGGGTACTTTTCGCTGACGGTCGCCGGCACGGCGGGGGTTGGCGGCTCGACGCAGGTCGCGTTCGACATGCAATGGCGAAAGAATGGCCCGAATGGCGCGCTGCTGCGTTCGGCCATCTCCAACGGCACCACGTTCTTCGGTGGCGGATCGCCGACACCGTTTAGCGCGACCTATACCTATGCCTCACCGTTCGCGCCGTCGAGCGTCTCGGCGAGCGATGATATCTGGGTCGGCGGGTCGCTCACGTTCATCGCCGACAACAGCGGTACGCCAAGCGATGTCGTACCAATCCACTTTGAAGCCTCCGCCGCGCCGCCGACGGCAACTTCGTTTCTCACTACAGGCACCGGCGACTGGTTCAACCCAGGGGTATGGCAGGCACCGAATAACCCCGCTGCTGGCATCTTCAGTTTCCAGGAGCCAAATGCTGCGGTGCCCATTGTTCCCAATGCCATCGGGGAGCGCGCGCGGTTTGTGAATGTTGGATCCACAGGCCGAACGCTGCAGCTGAGCCAGGATGTCACCCTCGGTTCCCTGCTGATTGATGACGACAATGCCGTCAATATTGAAAACCTCCCGGGGCAGGCGTTTACAACAACCTTCGACACGCTCGCGCACAACGCCACGATTCATATCGGTGCCGGCAGCGGCAGCGGAGAACATCGGCTCGATTCCAATGTCGTGCTGGCCAGAGATCTTGAACTGCGTGTGGAATCACCCGATCCTGTAACCGGCGGGGGTTCGCAATTCACCTTTGCGAGAGCGATCACCAATGCAGGTGGGGCCGGCGGGACGCCGCGCAACGTCACCATCAGCGGCGGGGGGACGGTCAACTACCTCGTCGCCAATGATTACCGTGGAGTCACCGATGTGATCGACGGAGGCAATCTTCGAGTTGCCTCGGCGGGCGGGTTGGGAACCGCTTCGGCAAACGTCCGCGATGGAAGCATCTCGCTCGATACATCGACGCCATTTTCCCCGGTAACAGTTGGGCAGATCTTCGTGCGCGAAGGCGGAATTGTCCGCCTGGCAATGCCATTCCAGCAAGCGGGCACCATCTCGCTGAATGGCCGCCTCGCAGGCGTGTCGGGTTCGCCCGCGGTGCTCGGTGCGCTGACGTTGTCGCAAAGCGGAATTGGAAACCTCGATGCCGGCAACGGCGGGTTCATCGGGCACACCGTGTTTGATCTTTCACCGGCCGGCAATCCGGCGGGGCTTACCAACAACGCGCTGCACACATTCGGCGTCTCGGCAAACTTTTCCGGCGGGCAGATCGAGCCTTCTATCGCCATTGGAAGCGGCAGCAACAGCCCGTGGATGGGCCTCGGCGGCGACCGGGGAACATTCGTGTTTGGCACACCAGGCACTCAAACCGGAGTGGTTCGCATCGCGGGCAGAGCGGAAATCAGCAGCCTCGGGGGCGAGTTTATCGTCAACAGCCGGCTGACCAGCTTCGAGGGGGGCGACCTCCACATCACTGGCGGCGGGATCGTCGCTCTCAATTCCGTCGACAGCGATTACCAGGGGAGAATCACCGTTTCCCCCGGCGCCAATCTCCGGGTCGATGGCGCAATCCCCAATATCGCCTCCATCACGGTCCAGCCCGGTGCTACCTTCGGCGGGAACGGATCTGTCGCCCCGAACCTGCCCCGGCCGACCACCGCCGGCCCTGACGGCGTCGCTTTCGGAACGGTTCGAGTCTTGTCCGGCGGGATGCTGGACCCTGGGCTGAACACGTTCAACAATGCGCTCGGAGTAATCACGCTCCCGAATGTGGAGATGGAAGAGGGTGCGATTCTTGAATTCGAGTTTGCCGGTCCCGGCGGACCGCTCGATACCTTCAACGATCGGCTTTTTGTCACCGGTGATCTCATCCTCGACGGCGAGCTGGTCATCAATCAGCTTCAGAATTTTGACAATGCTAGCGAGTATACGCTGATTGACTACGCCCGGACCATCGTCAACAACGGGTTGGTCGTCAGCCCCACGAGCCAGGAGATTTTCGGCCTGCCCGCTGTCGAAATGGCGCAAATCGTCATCATCCCGAACGATGGCATGCCCGGCGGGCGCGTGGTGCTGCAGATCGTCCCTGAACCGGCCTCCGCAGGCCTGCTCGCACTGGGTGCGCTGCTGACAACCCGCCGTCGCCGCGGGGTATGATCTCGAAGGCGCACCACGACACGCGAGCTTGCGACGAGTAACCCGCTCCGCTGCCACCTTTGCTGGCTGCGGTCCGGCCCCGTCACGCGGCGCGCTCACCGCGGCGTGGACAATTGCCAGGCAATCGACGAAATTGCTGCCCGCGGGCCCGTAGCTCAACGGTTAGAGCAGGGGACTCATAATCCCTTTACCGCGCCCCAAAACCCCAACAAAAACGATACTTTCACCCCAAAACACCCCGGCGCAGCGCAATTGCAGCGCAAATCGAAATCGGCGCAGCGCACGGAAACCCGCCCGGTGTGATAAGATGTCGATGCGTGGCCAAGGCAAAGCGAAAGAAAACCGCCCTATCCGAAGCGCCGACATGCAATTGCCTGCTGCTTTGTGACGATGTTCTGGAAAGCAAGGGGCGGGGCAAACACACGCTCCAAGGCGTCATAGGTGGCATAACCGTTAAAGAACTGCCCGCAACCCTTGGCGGATACGTCGCATATGTTCGAGGCAGCAACGCCTACGTCCGCCAGAAACTTACACTTGAGTTTATAGAGCCGGTTGAAGAGGCCGCGTTATTTGCGATTGAAGTAGAGTTTGAACGGCATGAGCCGCTGGACGTCTTTACGCTTATTGTTCCCGTGCCGGCTTTTGTAGTCGAGGCACCGGGAAGGTACATCTTGAGGGCGATGCATAATAATGTGGACGTTGCGTCGTCAGCGATTATGATAAGAACAGCATCCGCAGGAGGTGGCAACAATGGATAACACGACAGAAGTCGTAATGCGTGGCGAAGTGCAAACATGGTCCCCCGGCGTCACCACTGCGAGGGTGAGAGTATTAGCGTCGCCCCGAAAGGCTGGCAGCACCGGAACGCTTAGAAGCGCCAACACCAGCCTGCGCAGGCGCTATGCGAAGTGGCTAAGCGCTGCAGGCCGCAACACCACAGCACTTACCGGCAAATCGGCCATTTGAATGCACCGATGCCCGCAAAGATTCGACAGGGCGACGTGTACTTTCTGCCCAACTGCCCGCCATTGGACGGGGGTTCCCTGAAAGATAGGCGAGTAATCGTCGTCACCCCGACCGACCTGATCGCCGATGATAATGACCTAATCGCAGTGGGGGTATCCACGTCACCGCCGGCAAGCGGCGAACCTGCTGTTGAAATGCTGAATACCCAACACGACCCCCGCGCAAGGACTGGGTTTACAAAGCCCTGTTGGGCCATTCTGAGGTGGACGCTGCGCGTTCACGTCGCAAGCCTGGGCAAGAAAGCCGGGCACGTTCGGGGCGAGCGGCTGGCGCGGGTTGTCACCGGCAGCTTGAACTATCTTGCGAACTCGATCCAAGTTGATTGAGACAGGCAGGATATCCAACACCCGGTGTTGCATATCCGACGGGGCGGGGCGTCACTTCAACAAATCTTTCGCCTT
Organism: Phycisphaerales bacterium UBA2421; assembly: GCA_002343075.1. Taxonomy (GTDB): domain Bacteria; phylum Planctomycetota; class Phycisphaerae; order Tepidisphaerales; family Tepidisphaeraceae; genus UBA2421. The sequence goes on from DDRH01000026.1 coordinate 21,686, forward strand.
GACGCCAAGGGCAGCGGCGATGCGCTCGAGGGTTGAAATGCGGATATCGTCTGATTTGCCCGTTTCGACCTGATGCCAGTGCTGTCGGCCAGTTAGCCCGGCTTTCGCAGCGGCTTCATCCATCGATAACCCAAGCTGTTCGCGCAGTCTTTTCATCTTCTCTCGGTCAATCGGCATCCGCTTATTATCTGTCATAGCCATATTGACAATGTCATACCATTAACGACAATGCACGGCAAGCCTGGCGAGTGCCGGGCATAGAAGTGCCCCCGCGATGCTTGAACATCCGGGGGCCGGCAACACCTAACGAGAGGTGACGCAATGAGAAGTGTACGGCAATGTATCACGCTTCGCACCCCCGAAGAGATTGTCAATCGTTGGAACAGCGTCGTTGAGGCGATGCGACACATCGACACCGAGCTTGACCTGGAATTCTTCGGCGAATTGATATCGACCTACGGCGCAATGCGCCGCCGAAAAATTCCCGTTACAAGTGGGCTGCATGAGTTGCTCGCGATGTTGGCGCGGGACGCATTCTCTATCGACGATTCAGACGGCACCACAAAGCGTTCTGTCCGCGCGACCCCGCCCGGATTCTCGAACGAAATGGGGGTGCGCCGTGGATTCTGAGGACATTCTTAACATCGTCACCCGTGGCCAATGCGATATCAAAGGCGTCACCGGCGATTGCGGATACGTTCATTTCTATCGTGAATGGCGACCGTCACCGATGGCCAAGCCGCCCGCCCCGAATGTCGTAACCGGCGATGATGAACATGATATCGAACAACCGGCAACACAAAGCGGAAGGGTGGCGCGCCGTGAGATATCCTAACACCTTTGACGACGATGCATTGCCGCGTGGGCTGGCAAATGAGTACATATCCTGCCCCGACATTCGCGACCCGCACGCATTCGCGGCACGGATCGCCGGCGACAGCATGGCACCGAAATATGCCGTTGGCGACGTCGTTGTCTTTTCGCCAAACGCACCGGTTGCGAACGGCGACGATTGCTTCGTCCGCTTCGAGGACGGCACGACCACATTTAAGCGGGTCTACATGGAAACAAGACGCAAGCGGGCCGTTGTCATTTTGAAGCCGCGCAACCGGAAGCACCCGGCGCAAGAGTACCCGCGCGAGTCAATCGCCGGAATCTTCCGAGCGGTCTACAAGTATGTCGTTGTTTAGGAATCGGTGAATAACTCGGTGAACAACTTCACGCAGAGTGAGTTAAGAATACAAAATCGAAGGCAACCACCTTACGATTTCAACCAACACAAACGCCCGTGATTGCGACGGGCAGGAAGGATTGCCAAATGGAACACCTAAGAATTGAGGGGCGAACGTGGTACTTCCAATTTGTCACGTTCGACTTGCCGAACGACTTCGAGGTATTGGACGATCTAAACCTGATTCGCATTCGATTGACATTGGAGCCGTTCGAGTTTGCGCGGCGCGTCGGTCGAGCGGTCGCATTTATCAGCACGAGAGTAAGGGCTTAAAGAACGCCCGTGATTGCCGGGCCGAAAGGATTGCAAATGAACCTGTCAAAGCTACCCGTGGCATCGGCTATCAATGCTGAGCACGAGGCTTGTATCCGCAGTGGTAAGGCGTTCATCGAACATGCAATGAACGCTGGCAAGCTGCTGATTGAACAAAAGGCTAGGGTTGCGCATGGAGAATGGGGCGACTGGCTTGCAGCCAATATCGCATTCTCCGAAAGCGTGGCGCAGCGATATATGCGACTGGCCCGGCACCCGGAGATAGTCGAGCAGGCAAAAGCGTCGCGCGCGACGGATTTGAGCGTTCGCGCCGCATTGCAGGCTATGGCGTCGCCCGAAAAGCAGACCGGCGCATCGACCGACGCGAGCGATCGCCTTGACGAACTGGAAACGAAGATCGACGCCGCGCTTTGGAAGGTCTCGCAGGTAGGGCGGGCGTTTGCAAAAATCCGCGACGGCGAGTTGTGGCGTCAGTCCGACAAGTCGTCGTTCGAGGAATACTGCAAAGCGAATCATCATTCTGTGAAACTGTCTGAGGACGAGAATGAGCGATGGATTGTCGGGCTTATGGAGTTAGCAGATACCGGCGAGCTTCCAATCGACCTATTTGAAATCGCAGAGAAACTATCAGCCTGAAACATCGGGCGTTCGGCTTGATCACCGAACGAACAGCACGGGCCGGCGCTGAGGGACGCAATCCCCCGCAGCGCCGCCCGGCTGGCCCGAGCAAAGGATTGCAATGCCCAAAACAAAGCAGAACCCGCAGCAGCACACCAGCACAAGCCCGCCGGCAACCGTTTACGAAGCCGAGCCGTGGAAGCGATTCACCACCGCCAGCATCACCGACACGCCCGCCGCAATGACGGCACTGGCCGACTCGATTGCCCTATCCTCAAACACCGAAGCCGCGCGAGTGACAGCGGCACGCCTGGCGAGCCGGATTGCAGCAGCAATGCGCCCGCTGAATTCCCGCCAAGTCGATGGCAACGGGCAGGGCGACGGCTGCGAGCAATGGCAGGCGCTGCGCCCGTCCGATCTTCCCGCCGATATATTGCCCGCGCGCAACGCGCTGTCGTCAGCGTGGCGGGCGCTGTCGGCTATCGCAGACGGCACCGGAACAAAGCCCGACGATCTTCGCGCCGCCGCGCGACTGCTGGCCAGCGTATGCAAGGCCGAGCCGGTAATCGTCCCGACGCAGGCCGGGCCGGGCAACATTGTCGAGCGGTTGAGGCAACTTAGATCGGCGATTGCAGAGAGCATTAGACAACAAGCCCAAGCCGCCGCCGGAGGGCTACCATTCAACCCCGGCACGATCCATATCGATCACCTTGACCGAATCGCCGATGAACTGAGAAACGCCGGAAACGCGATCCCAAACCCGCCGGCAGGCTATGGGGCTGATCTAAGCGCCGAACTGGCATACGCCAACGCGCTGTTGGGCGTTGCTGAATCGATGATCCCGCCGGGAATCGACGAACAGCAGCAGCACGCGCTCGCGTGTAGTGCGGCTGACAACGGGGAGTCATTCTCCCACACCGCGAACAAAAGCAAGACAAGGGCAATGCGTGCGGATAGAGGGGAAATTGATCGGCTGCGCCAAAAATGCGAGAAAATTGTACGACAGCGCAATGGCGAAATGGTGTCGATAAATGAACTGGTGAAGGCGACGCAGGGCAAGCGATCAAGCATCGCCGCCGCAATTCGGGAATCGCCTTACTTGTTGGCACGTCGCGAAACAACGAGGAACGCCCGCCGTAAATACTCGAGCGTTTCGGCAGCAACAGAATCGACGGTCTTATCCGCCGCTAACGCTAAGTCTGGTTCGGGCCGCGATCCAATGAATTCTTTTCTGCACATTTTTCCCGACCCCGCCACCAACGCGCCGCAAGAGTTATCGCAAGAAAACGCCGCAGCGATCCGCAAAAGCCTTATCGAAGCATGTAAGCCCTCAGAGCGGGAACGGTATGCGGAACAACTCAAGAATGTCCCCGACAACAAGATACTTGAACTTGCAGCACTGCAAGATGATCAAGAGATAGACCTCAAACGCCAACAGGGCCGCCGCGCGCGGTAATTGTAAACAGCCCGTAGACGGTCTTGTGTACACCTAAGCCCCTGGAACGCCCGCCAACATTGGCCGGGCGTTTGTTCTTGCGCGCGTCTACTAGAAACCCGTAACAGCAGGAAGGGCAACATTGTGTTGTTCGCCGCCCAATACCGAGAGGCGCTGATGCAGACACATATAAAGTATCGCACACTGCCAGAGCTGGCCCGCCAGTACGGCGTATCGACTCGACAGGCAGCGCACGCCGTCGAGACGTATCGCGTCGAGGAAACTACGCGCATCGCTGGGGCAAGGGTTTATGACGAGCGGGCCGCCGAGAATGTTCGCCGGGCTTTAGCGCGCACCGGGGCGCTGGGCCGGGAGGCGATTGCGCATGCCTAGCGTGTCACCGCAAACCACCCGCCGCAAGATGAACGTCGTCACGCCGCGATTGCCGGCCAACGTTCTGGCCGACGATGCTGCGATCGTGCAGGCAATCTGCCGGATGTTGGCCCGGCGCGCCGTCGAAGCGATTCAACGCAGGGGGGCAAAGCGATGATCGACACCACCACGCAAGCCGACGTAACCGCACTACTCGCCCGCCTGGTCGAACTGGCCGAGGCCGGGCAAGCCGAGGGGTTAGACGCCGCATCGGCGGCAAGGCTGATCGGCGTTTCGCGATCGAAGTTTCTCGCGATGGACAGCGCCGGCCATGTGCCGAGTCGCGTCGAACTGGGCGACGGGCGTTGTCCGCGATGGAGCCGGGGCGAGCTTGTCGCATGGCTTCGGGCAGGCGCGCCGACGCGCGTCACTTGGCAGCAGCGACGCGATCTTGTGATGAAGGGAGTCAGATGAAAACCGCCACCGAGTCAACGTTTCAGTTTCGCCGCGTTCGATGCGTCATTTGCAACGAGCGCGCGACCGATTCGCCGCCGGCGTATCAGAATTGGTTGTGTCTGAAGCACTCGCGACAAGCCGATGCGATGCGATACCAACGAAACAAAAACCCTAAGCGCCGCGCACGCGGCAAGGAAACGAAATGACAAACCGAGAATGGGAATCCCTGCGGCAGCAATTGCAAAGCAACATGGCAGCGGCACTTGGCATGAAAGTCGCCGAAAACCGAAAAAATTCGTCGCGGTCTAGAAAAAACAGGCTACAGGACGAACGCAGAGCGACGAAAACACCCCTGGCCGTGTCTGCACACGTCGGGAAAAGCGACCCGCAACCCAACCTGTTTCAGTAAATGAAAAACCCGTCGCCGGCGGATCGACCAAAGTTGCCGACGGCGGGCGAAAGCTGAACTATGACGACCGTAGCAAATCCAATCAAACATTCAAGAGCCAACAAGGGAATTTCTCCCGAGGTCGAAGCTGCAATCCGTGAAATGGTTCGCCGGCGACCGCGCCAAGGATGGCATCGCTGGCAACATTACAGCAACTGCAAGGCGACGATTGAAACGCTCGTCGGCTGGCGCGTTGGCGGAACGAGCGAAGATTATGACCGAGCGATTGCAATGCTCGTGAAAGGGCTGCGATTGTGAGCAACAGAATCACTACACAACCCGACACCGCCGACGAGCTAGCACAAATCGCAGATGCGGTTTTCAGCCGTGGCGATATCGTCGAGATTCGCCGCATCGACCGCACGAAACCGGCGGGGCGAAATGTCGTATGCACCTGGCACCTCGCCGAAGAGTTGGCCGAGCTTGCGGCTTCGCTGCTGGCGGACAACGCGACCGCCGACATCTACATCGGCGCAAACCCGCGCAAGGCCCGCGGCGCGAAGGGCGATGCATCGGTCGCACTGGCCCGCACACTGTTCGCAGACTTTGACCATGCGACGGCTGCCGAGGTGGAAGCCAAGCTGCTGGCCGACGGAATGCCCGCGCCGACGCTGACCATCGCTACCGGGCACGGCGTCCATTGCTATTGGCGGTTGGCCGATGAAATCACCGACCTTGCGCAATGGGCCGACATTACCCGCGACTTGATTGCGCACATCGGCAGCGACCGCGCCGTCAAGAACCCCGAGCGAGTGATGCGCCTGCCCGGCTTTGTGAACCACAAGCCACCGCAGGCAGAATCGTCAATCGTCGAATGCGAGCCGACGCGCGTGTACGACCTGGCGGAACTGCTGGAACGCATTCCGAAGCGACCCGAAGAACAGACGACGCCGAGAATCAACGGCAACCATGTTGAGGTGCCCGCAACGGACGACGGGCGGGCTAGTCGGGCGCGTGCATACCTAGCGAAGATGCCGGCGGCAATCAGCGGGCACCACGGGCACGACGCCGCGTTTAACGCAGCTTGCGAGTTGTTTCGGTTCGGGCTGAGCGAACGCGACGCATACAACGAGTTTGCCCGATTCAATTCCCGATGTTCGCCACTGTGGAGTGACGCAGAGATAAGGCACAAGCTGGCGGATGCTCTGGCCGAAGTGAAATCAAAGGGCGAATTCGGAAGCCGCGTCGTTGAGCGCGTCGCGCCGTTGGAAATGCCACCGCCACCGCCGTTGCCGGTTGAACTCATGATCGGATGGCACGGCGACTTTGTGCGCGCACTGGCCGAAGCAACCGAAACGCCGCCAGAAATCGCATGGGCAGTCACGACGGCGGTTATCGCAACAGCGACACAAGGTAAGTTTGAAATCTCCCCCGAGCGTGGCTACGTCGAACCGATTTGCGTGTACTTCGCGCCGCTGTATCCGCCCGGGGGCCGCAAGTCGGCAATCATTCGGGCCGCAATTCGACCGCTGATCGACTACGAGAAAACACTTCGCGCCAGCACCGAGCCGGTTATCAAGCGCCAGCAGGCCGAGCTTGCGGTAAAGACGGCAACCATCAAGGCGCTGCAGGCCGAAGCGGCAAAGGCTGAGGATCTGGACGCCGCCGCAAGCCTCTTAGACCGGATCGCCCAACTACAAGCCGACTTGCCCGAAGTAATGCACCCGCCGCGAATCTTCGCGCAGGATGTTACACCCGAGCACCTGGGCACGATGCTAAGCCAGCAAGGTGAGCGGCTGGGAATCTTCTCCGACGAGGCGGGCATCTTCGGCACCTTGCTAGGACAACGCTACAGCCGCGACGGCGGCAGCAACCTAGACCTTGTGTTGCAAGCCTACAGCGCGTCGCCGGTTTGCGTGGATCGTGGCGGACGTTCCGTGTCGCTATCGTCACCCGTGCTAACCATCGCTGTCACCCCGCAACCTGGCATCGCGAAAGACATTGCATTGCGGAAAGAGAATCGCGAGCGGGGCTTAACGTCGCGTATCCAATTCTTCGCGCCGCCGTCGATGCTTGGCAACCGAACGCTTGAACACCGGCCAATTGCCGACGAAGTATCGCGCACCTACTGCGAACAAGTTCAACGGCTACTTGAAATCCCGTTGCCGATTGAGCGCCCGCGACTATTGACGCTGGATGCCGACGCCTATCAGCGATGGAAAGCCTGGCAGCGAGAGGTTGAAAACATGATGCGCGAGGGCGGCAAGCTGTATTCACTGCCCGACGTTGGCGGGAAATTGCCGGGGCAAACCGCACGGATTGCAGCACTTATGCACTTGGCCATGTACGCCAGTGTTGCAGAGAACATGCTGCTGGTCGAAGGCAACACAATGGGCATCGCGATCGACTTTGCCCGGGCAGCATTGGAGCACACCGTCTACGTCCTGAGCGATAGCGGGGTAACCGGGGAACTGCTGATTGCCCGCCGTCTATGGGACGAGGCCAAGCGACTTAACGCGGGCATCGTCACCGCCCGCGATTTGTGGCTGGGCGTACGAAGCCTGGCACCGTCTATGAAAGACGCCGAACCCGCTTTCACGGCGCTTGTCGAACGAGGCTACCTATTCGAAATGGACGGCGATAACAGACGGGGCAGGCCGTCGCGCAGATTCCGCGTCAATCCAGCCGCTACGAATATTGCGCGTTCTGCGCTTTTTGCGCAATGCGCCGTAGGTAGAGACTTGGGAAGGGGTAGGGGGGGATATGTGAGATAGATAATAATAATAATCTTCTAAAATGACTTCTAAGCGCAAAACG
>DDRH01000036.1:0-153067 GCA_002343075.1 Phycisphaerales bacterium UBA2421
GTTGTCATTTCCAAGCGCGGTCGCGGAGCGACTACGATCAGCGGGCCAATCACCAACACCGGCGGCATGACCCACAACATTGAAGCTGGCACAATGACATACGCCTCCAACATCGCCGGGAGCAACGTTGATTTTGGGAATGCGATCATCACCGTGGGTAGCGAAGGGCTTCCGGCGACGTTGAATCTTAACGCGACGCAAGGTCTTACCAGTCTGACCACGGGCGTCACCGGCACCGTGAACCACGCCGCGGGGACCACGCTCTCTTCGTTCGGTCTGTTTAACGACGGATCTCTGAATTCTTCGGGAATCATTGATCGCAACTTCGGGATTTTCGGATTTCTCGGCTTCACTAACAATGGCCGGTACGTCCAGGCTGCCGGGATCGGCACGCATGGGTTTGTTGATGGTTCTGGCTCGACAACCGTCGGCGCGTCGGCGGTTGTAGTCGCGGGACGATTTCGGCAGGCATCGCTGACAGTCAACGGAAACACCACAATTCGCGCAGGATCGCTCAATAACAGCCAGAGTTCCGTGAGCAAATTGAACTCGCTCGCTGTGGCGGCGAATCGACGATTTGACCTGACGAACAACTCCCTGGTTATCGACTACTCCGCCGCAAGCCCGCGGGCTGCGCTGGAGGCATTGATTGCCACTGGCCGCACGCCCGCAGCAACCTGGGCGGGCAACGGCATTGTTAGCTCGACCGCCGGCGCCGGCACTCCGGGAAAATTCTCGCTCGGCATTGCCGAAGCGAGCGATACGAGCTTTGTCGGCACATTTCTTGGACAACCAATCGACAGCACGAGCGTGCTCATCCGTTACACCCTAGCCGCCGACTTTAACGTTGATGGAATGGTGAATCTTACCGACTTCACAAAGCTTGCGGCCGGTTTCGGGCTGCCCGGGCGATGGGGCACGGGCGATGCAAACTACGACGGAATCGTCAACCTGCTCGATTTCACGTTCTTGTCAGCCAATTTTGGCCAGTCGGCGGGTGAGTCGCTGCGGAGCGCCATTCCTGAGCCGGGTGGTTCGATCGGCCTTGCGGCGATGATCTTGCTGCGCCGCGCGGGGCGCGTGCGCCGCTGATGGCATTCGGGTCGCTGCTGAGCCAGCGCTCGGCGATTGGCGTCCGCCGCTTTGTTGCGTCGATTGAAGTCTCAGCTAGTGTTGCAGGGGAAAGTGCGTTAATTTCCGGCCGCGCGAGCTGGCATTGAATTGGCGTCGGATGATGCCTGGCCAGCCGATTCGGCTACAATTGGGATGCACCACATCCATCCCGTTCGAGAGTGGCTTTATTCTAATAGTGCCTCGTGAGTTTAGAACCGCCGCGCCTTCATTCCATTGACGCACTACGCGGGCTGACCATGCTCGCGATGGTGTTCGTTAATGACATCGCCGGTGCGGCGGGTCTGCCCTGGTGGATGTATCACTACGCAACCACCTCGCCGGCGCCCGACTACAATGGCCTTACGTTTGTTGATTGGGTTTTCCCCGCGTTTCTTTTTGTCATGGGCATGTCAATCCCTGCGGCGCTTCAGGCTCGGATTGAACGCGGCGAGCCGTCCTGGCGGATCGTCTTGCATGTGCTGGCCCGAGGAGGGTCGTTGCTGCTGCTCGGCTTCTTCAAGATCAATCAAACCGGCAGTATCGCGGCGCTTGGCTGGGGGCCGGGCGTGTGGAATGTCCTGATGTTCCTCGCGGCGATTGCCACATTTACTCAGCTGCGCAATCTGAAGGCAACCATCATCGTGCGCGCGATCGGTGCTGCGGGGTTGCTCGCGCTTGCGTTCATCCATTTTCGGTTTGTCGGCCCGATGACTCCGAAATGGTGGGATATTCTTGGCATCATCGGATGGGCATACCTTGCTGCGTGCATGGTGTGGGCGGCGACACGGAACAGCCCGGCAGGCATGACGGCGGCGGTTGCCGTCCTGCTCTACCTGTTTGTGCTGGAATCTCTCGGTGTCCTCGCCGGGCCGACAATTCTAGGAGTGACCCTTAGCGAGCATCTGCGGTACGGGTCAACGATCGGCACGCACGCGGCAATCGCTGTGTGCGGCATGATTCTCGCCAGCAGGCTCGTCGACGCAAAGGCCGATCGCGAGCATCTGAAGTTTTTCGCTGCCGCTGCGGTAGCGATGCTGGTGGCCTCGGTCGCGACTTATCCCAAGTATGGCATAAATAAGGACTTGGCCACCCCGGCTTGGGCGATGCTGTGCGCTGCGGCGACGGTATTAGTCTTCGTGCCGCTCTGGTGGTGGACCGACCGCCGCGGCGGGGTTGGTTCGAGCTGGCTCCTCCGCACCGCCGGGCGGCATGCACTGTTGATTTACCTTCTGCAGTCGATGCTTTACCCGCTGATTCAGGTGATGACCGATGCGTTTTCGGGGCGACTCGCCGCCTTGGTGTCGTGGTACGCAAAGCTCGGCCAGATTGGCGACACCGCAGTCTACGCCCGTGGTGCGGGGCTGGCTGTCGTGCTGACGCTGTTCGCATGGTCAATCTCGCGCGCGGGCGCGCGGCTGAAGCTGTGACAGTCGTCTTCCGACTGCAACGCTATCAAAGCGGTCGCGGCGCTCAACTAAAGCCAACGACAAACTCAAACACCTCGCTGGACAACGGCTGTCCGCGGGTGTCCTTTCTTGGCTCGAACCACCACTTGTAAGCCGCCTGCTTGGTGGGCACATCGAGATTGATACTTCCGCTCGATTTGACGATATCTGCCTTCACAACATTGCCCGTTACGTCGATGTACAGCCGAAGAACAATTCGCACCGGCGGGCGCATGGTCATCAAGTCTGCGTACGCGACCATCTCCAGTCGTGGGGAGACAAGCTTGTGCTTGCGGCCAAGCCTGGCGACGGTCTTTCCCCGGCGAAACTCAACTGAATCCTGGGTGGAAAATGCATCCGACTCCGATTCGGCGAGCGGGGCGGGGTCGCCGGGCAACTCGGCGTCGGCGGGCGGACTGGGCCGCTGCGCCAGTTGCGGCAAGGCTTCCTGGGGCAGGCGATTAAGAGGACGATCCTTCGGAGGCGGCGGGGCATCGTGTTGCTCGGCGGGCGCATCGGGTGGGTGGGTGCGGTCGACCGGTAGATTATCCTGCGGCTCGTGGTTTGTCTGAGAATCCGCCTGATCCTGCATGTCTTCAGTGGTCTTTGTGTCATTTTGCGCCAGCGCAGTGCCCGGCGAGGGTGCAACGGCCAATGGTTGCAACGGTGGCGCGGCAACTGCACTCGGCACAGCAAACTTTGGCGCGCCCGAATCGGCCTGCGTGGCAACATCAAACGCCGGCGGCGACGGCGGTTCCGGTCGGGCGGCATCGACTCCCCCGGTGCCGGCCGGGTCGAGGCTCAGTAAAGCCTGCTCTTGAAATGACTTACGCGCCTGCTGCCGCTCATCGCCCTCGGCGCTCGCCAGCGCCTCACCGGCCGACGCGTCATCGCCAAGCTGGTCCATGCGATCAATCACCCGCATCGGCGGGGCAGGAGGCGGGGGCGCGGCAGTCACACCGATCGGCTCAACTTTCGTCAGTGGGGGCAGCAGAAGCCTCGTCCATCCTGCAACGTAATCCTGCGCCGCCAAGTACAGCACCCACCCGTGCACCGTCAATGACAGGCACAGGGCCAGAGTGAAGCTGATATCACGTCGCCGAGGCATCCTTTGGTTCATTCTATATCGTGTTAGCGGGGTTAAGCGCTTCAGAACATCATTTCTGAGGAAATCGAGTGAAAGCAAGCCCGGCATGCGGGTGCTTTTCTGATCTCACCTGCAGCGCGCGGCAGTCCTGGAAGCACTGCACTCAGCATTGCGGCGTGACGACCCGATAGCGACGGCCCGGGGTGGCAGCGGTCACTTGTCACGACCCAATTGCGCGATGGCCTGTTCCGGCGCATCGGCGACAAAAATCAGCTCGCGCGCCCGGGGATTGATGAAACCTTGTTCGATTCCGTGGCTGAACAGGGCGATCAGCGGATCGAAGAAGCCATTGGTATTTACGAGGATCATTGGCTTGTCGTGAAAACCGAGATATCGGCCCACCAGCATCTCAAAAAACTCCTCAAACGTGCCTATTCCGCCGGGCAGGGTAATGAAGGCATCGCAGCGACTTTCGAGCAGGGCTTTGCGGGCGCGCATGTCGTCAACAACGATTAGCTCGGTGCAGTGCTCGTTGGCCTTTTCAATTTCGACGAGTTTTTTTGGGATGATGCCTACAACCGCTCCCCCCGCAGCGCACGCGGCATGGGAAACCACACCCATCAGCCCGAAACTCCCACCGCCGTAGACCAAAGTCCACCCGTTGCGGCCAATCGCATCGCCAAGCCGACGCGCCGCATCGTGATAAACCTGCGGAACTTCATTGCTTGACGCACAGAATACGGTGATGCAGCGGCTCATTAGACTTGTAGGGCGAAGACGACTGGCCAAACTTTACTGTTGAACGTGCATCCTCGGCGTGGTTATGATGCAGGCATGAACTTCGACCGCATCAATTCTAAGCCCGGCATACTCGGTGGCAAGCCTTGTATCCGCGGTACACGCATCAGTGTGCAACTGATTGTCGAAATGATAGCAGGCGGGGCAACCCGCGAACAGATCGTTGAACAATATCCATCAATTGAACTCGAAGATGTCCAGCAAGCGATTCGTTTCGCAGCAGAGTTTGTAGGGCGCGACTCTTTCATTCGTGCGCCGGTGGCAAGGTGAAGCTGCGTCAGTATCGCCTGGTAGTCGACGTTAACATTCCGCGCGCCGTCATGGAGTACCTCGCAGCGGAGGGGATCGAGCACGTGCGTACTGACGAACTGCTTCCTGAAGATGTCGACGACCAGACGATCATGCAGCTTGCATATGAATCAGGTGCTGTCGTTCTTACGCATGATTACGACTTCGGTGCTCTGGCGTTTCGGGACGGTGTGCCGTACATCGGTATTGTGTTCCTTCGACCTGGACACGCCCCACCTGGCGATGCGGTCTACAGCATTAAGTCGATCCTCGACAAAGAACTCGACTTGCAAGAGCCATTCGTCGTCGCAGAGCGGGTTGACGATGACGTGATCATTCGAGTCCGGACTCACACGAGATAAAACTCGCCTACCGCACATACCCCTTCGCCTTGAAGTGGGCGATCGCCTCTTCCGTGCTCTTAAACACTGCCGTTGCGGTTTCGGTGATGAATGGCGAGGGGTGGGCTTTGCAGGCCCAGACAACATACACCTCTTTGCCGCCTTCAAAGGCGTGATGAAGTTCGCGCTCCACGCCGCTGCTCAGGCCGGGCTTGCCATTGGGTAGTTCGGGGACAAGGCTGATGATCATGTCGGCCTGATCGACCATCTTAAAGTCGCGCGCATAAATCTGGCCCATGATGTCCCCGCTGATCTGAAGCACCTCTGCGGTCTTGAGCGAGGTCATTCCTTCTGCAGCCATGACTTCGATCGTCGGCTTTCCTTCCTGGTGGGCCTTGTCCGCGGTGGTATGAAGCACAAACTCATCCACGTCTGCCGGGTCGAAGCAGATGAAATGTTCATTAATATCGGCTTTGAACTTGTCGATTTCAGCCAGGGTGTCGGGTAGGTCCATCACATGGCTCATCGGGAAGCTAAGGTAGACCTTTTTCATAGTCTGCTGTTTGAACATCAGGCGATAGACTGTTTCGGTAGTGAGCGTACTGCGGCCGCGGGAGATGAGATAGAAGTTGCCGTGCCCACGGAGAATGTTGGCCAGAATCTCGGTCGCGAGCATTTCTTCCTCGCGCCACACCATGATGTCTTTCAGCGAGTGATCAATGTCATGATCGCGCATCAGCCGCTGATGCACGCTCTCGGCGTTGTCCATGAGCGTGATGTAAGTGTCGGCGTTGAAAGTCTTTAGCTGGTCGTAATCGAACGCGGGAAACAACCCGTGGCGCCAGCGGAAGGTGGCGTGGGTGTTCACCATCACATGCTCATGCTCTTCGGCGGCCTTGAGCACTTCCTTAAAAACGGCGCGACGAAGCGTATTCAGCCGTGAGATGGGCAGGTTCAATATCCGCCCCGCTGGCACGTCGGGCGCTTCTTCGTACATCATCTTCCCGATATGGCAGACGTGTAGATCGATGCCGTTTTTCAGGGCCAACTGCTTGACCGCTTCGAGATAGGGGCCTTTATCAACGCCGACTTGTCCTGTAACGATTGCTCGCATGCCGAATCTCCGCAAGTGTTTGAATGCCCATAGTTTACCGCAGACCCGCGCAGATATGAAGCAGGCAGGGATTGTGCTGCCGGGCGGCCGGAAACTGCTATAATCGTGCGGATGGAGCGGCAGGCCCGATACGAAATCAGCACCACGCGCCGCTTTTCGGCAGCGCACGCACTGCGGCTTTACGACGGGTCGATGGAACCGGTGCATGGCCACAACTGGCGCGTGCGGGTGACGGTGGTAAGCGACGAACTCGACGCGATTGGCGTCGTGATGGATTTTCATGAGTTGGAGCGCATGGTAGATGCCGTCATCACCCCGTGGCACAATCACCATCTCAACGACGCCCGGCAGTTTCGAGACCTCAACCCAACCGCGGAGAACGTGGCGGTTGTTTTGTCGCGATCGATGGCGCTACCCAACTCCGTCCGGCTTGCGTGCGTCGAGGTATGGGAGACGGATGAAAATCGTGCAGCCTTCTGGCCCGGAGGTTCTGCCGATCAATAAATGTCTGTTTGTCATAAGTCGTTGACAATGCAAGGACAATGAGCGTTGCGATTGACGAGTGTAGTTTGCGCAAATAGGATTAATCTGAGAATGGAGCGGCCGGGGTCGGCCTGGCTCAATTTTATGAACCGAAAGTGTGACAACTGCAAAAGTCAGGCGACTGTTCACTTGACGGAGATTAAGGCCGGCAAGAAGGTCGAGAAGCACCTTTGTCAGCAGTGCGCCGAGCAGCAGGAAGGAATTCCCGCGGGGACGGCGCATACGCCGATCAATGAATTGTTGACGAATTTTGTTCTCGCGCACAGCCAGGGTGCCAAGGAACTGACGACGAACGCCGTCTGCGAACACTGCGGCATGGCGTGGCCCGACTTTAAGCAAGGCGGCCTGCTCGGCTGTGAGCACGATTACGCGCTTTTTGAAAAGGATCTGACGCCGCTGCTGCAGCGGGCTCATGACGGGGCGACACATCACCTTGGAAAGGTTCCAGTCCGTCGGGGCGGCAGCGGTGTCCCGATGAAGCGGCAGGCTGATTTGGCCCGGCTTCGCAAAGAACTGCAGAAAGCCATCGAAGGCGAAGATTACGAACGAGCGGCAAAGCTCCGCGACCAGATTAAGACTGCTGAGAGTTGACCCGGTCGAGCGCCAAGTCGGCCGGAAGTCCAGACGAAGGAGTGCCGCCAGCCGGTGGCAGACAATCGGTGCAATGGCACCAACCAGAATTATGAAGCTAACCGACCTCACAACCCGCGCCGGAGAGTGGCTACGCGGCATCGGCCCGATGAGCGAGATCGTTATCTCTTCCCGCGTTCGGCTGGCACGCAACGTTTCTGGCTACCATTTCTTAAGCAAATGCACGCGCCACCAGCGGACGACGATCGAACACAAGATCAGAGATGCAATTCTCGGGGCCTCCATCTCACCCAAGACACTTTATGTCGATTTGCAGGATGCGCCCGAAGTCGATCGACAGTTGCTCGTGGAGCGACACCTCATCAGCAAGCCCCACGCACAGTCCGAGGGTGCCCGCGGGGTGGCGATCAGCGAGAGCGAATCGGTCTCGATCATGGTGAATGAGGAAGACCATCTCCGCCTGCAGGTGCTTCGGTCAGGGTCGCAGCTTGAAGAAGCCTGGGAAGAGATCAACGAGATTGACAACAAGCTTGAGAGCACGCTCGATTTCGCGTTTCATCCCCGTTTTGGCTACCTCACCGCTTGTCCGACCAATGTCGGCACGGGCATCCGCGTGAGTGTCATGCTGCATCTGCCTGCATTGAAGCTAACGGGCGAGATCGAGAAGGTTTTCCGCGCCGCGAAGGACATGCGCCTTGCCGTCCGCGGGTTGTATGGTGAGGGGACCGAGGCGCTGGGCGACTTTTACCAGGTGAGCAATCAGACCACGCTCGGCAAGAGTGAGGAAGAAATCATCAGCGATTTTAAGGGCGTCGTCATTCCAAAGATTATCGAATATGAGCACCACGCCCGCAGGACACTGTTGAACGACCGCACTGCAGCGCTGGACGATAAGGTGTTTCGCGCTCTGGGAATTCTTCGATGCGCCAGGCTCATGGCCAGCGAAGAGACGCTCTACCTGCTGAGCCACCTGCGGCTGGGCGTCAACATGGGCCGCGTGAAGGACATTGACATTCGCACGGTGAACGAGCTGTTCCTGATGACCCAGCCGGCGCATTTGCAGAAACTGATAGGCAAGAAGATTGACGGCGACGTCCGCAGGGCCGCACGGGCGGAGTTTATTCGCCATCGACTGAATGCCGCCTAACCTGGGCAACCTAAGCGGGGCGGCCTAATCCGGGCGGCTCAATCTCGCTATTCCCCAGCAAATCCACCGCTGTCGGCTTCCGCGCGCCGGTGCGCGCCTGCGTTAGCGCGATGTTGAAGCACCAGCCCCAGCAGCAGAAGCGTGCCGGCGGCGATGTTCAGCCATTTTGACGCATCAAAATCGCCACGGCGCCGCTTCATCGTCAGAGGGGTAGTCTGGCTGGGCAGGATGACACCGCCGCCGGTGCTCACCGCCCACTCTTGTAGTGCCGGCAGGTCGATCCCTATTCGGTCAAACTCTTCCGGATATCGACCTGGAATCGCCACGCGGTCGATTGTCGTATCGTCATTCAGCACAACTTCCACAATCCGGCCTGCCGGCGACCGTTCCAGGGACGCTGCATATCGCCCCGGCTGCGTCTGTTGGAAGGCTCCCTCGGAGCCGTCCGCCGCGCGATAGCGCAGCCGCAGGCCGTTCAACGGGCGGTTGCTTTCGGCCGCAATCACTTCGATCACGTCGTCACCCAACTGCCGCGCTGCCACCGCAAACCGCTCGTCCCGCGCCGCGGCGGCGAAGGCGCCTGCGGTCCGCGATAGCACTTCAGCCGGTGCGTCGAACGCAAACGCAACCACCCGGCCCGCTCCAACCTGCCACACCGCCGCTGCCGGGGCGACGCGGGTGGTAAAGGTGCCCGCCTGCGTCGCGCCATCACGCAGCCACGTCGGATTATGTTCCAACGCAGCCAGTTCGTGGCCCGAGAGCTGCGGCCCGAGCGTTGCGCGATCGGCCTGGCGAATCATCGCAGCATTCGATCGCGCCAAAGCCAGCGTTTGAGCCGCGGTCGACCAGCGCGCCGGGTCATCTTCGGCGACAACGAGGCCGCCTGTACTTTCGATCATGTCCATCACGGCTTTCGCCCGCGATTCAGGCCCGGTCAGCAGCACGCTCGGACTCACCCTGGCGCGGGCAAACTCGTCGGCGGTGGGCAACTCGGAGTGTGGCAGTTCTCCGTCAGAAATAATCAATACTTCACGTGGCAGCGATGCCGAATCATCCAGCAGCGATCGGAGCGCGCCATCAAGATTGGTCGGCCCGCGCGCCTGCGGCGCGGAGAGATCGGCATCGCGCAACTGGCGAACAGGCCGCGGCTGCGGGAAGCACCACTGCGGCGACTCTGCGAACGTTCCCAGCATCGCCAGATCATCGGGAGGGAGGCGCGATATCGCCGCCCGCGCCGCGCTCAGCGCTCGGCCGAGCCGGCTCTCACCCTCGGCCATCGAGACCATCGACGCCATCGATCCGCTGGCGTCAACCAGCACCACCCACACCCGCTGCGGCACCGGTGGGGACGACGCGAGGGGGGAGAGGTCGTCGAGCAGCGTGCCCGTCCATCCGCCGGCGGCAAAGGCGCGCTCACCGCCGTTGATAATCAACGCGCCGCCGGCCCGCCTCACATATCCTGCGAGTGAGGCCATTACCGCATCGCTCATTTGCTCCGCGGCAGTCCGGTGCAGCACGATCGACTCAACCCCAAGCAGCGCACCGGCATCAACCGACGCGGAGGGTGAGACACTGACAAAGCCAGCGGGCGCATCGGGGCCGATCCAGACGCGCACGTTTTTCGATGGTGCCACCGCGAGGCTCATTTCGTCATTCTCCGGCCACGCGTCGCCGGGGTCGAGCCGCGCCACGAGCGTATCTGGCGGTTGTGCCATCTGGCGAAAGACGCGCGTGCCGCGAGGGACGTTCCATCCCTCCCGCTGCCCGCCACGGTGGTTGATCGACAGTTGCCTCGGCTCGCCCCTGTTAACAGTTGTCACATCAACCCTGGTACCGCGCAGGCCAAGGTGGGCGACTCTGGCATCCGCAGCGCCGAGCAGCACGTCATCGACGGCGGCGTACACGGGAATCGTTGTCTCGGGCCGACGAAAGTTGCCGTCGCTAAACAGCAGCACAACATCGGCATCAGTGGGAACCGGCAGTACCGTTCGCGCCGTGCCGACATCAGGCAGCGCCATTTCGTCCGTCACTTGAACCGTGTCGTCGGCAAAGAACTGCGTCGTATAGCGATGAGGGCCGAGCAATTGTGCCACCCGCTCGCGAAAGCTCGTGCGATAGCCCGCTGTGCGCGTACTCGGCGACAGATCGACCATCACGATTACGCGCAGTGGCCGGGGCCAAGAAATCGTCGCGTTCACAGAGGCCAGCACCAGCAGCGCCGCAGCGGCGATGAGGGCTACCCGGGCCGATCGTCGCCACCCGCGCAGCCGGATTGCGCCGACAATCGCACCCGCTCCAAGCAGCGTGGTCAACCAGAATAGAGGTGTGTTGTATGAACAATCGAAGGTCACTCTAGTCACACTTCCGAGTATTTCCGCCGGCTGACGGGTCGCCGTTGCGCTCGATCATCTTACCGGCGGGCGCAACCGCACGGTGACGGCGGCTAGGTGGTGAACGCCGCAACCTGTTGATACCATCGCGGCAGTGAGAAACGAAGCATGAGAGAGCAGATTCGATCAACCACAATTCTATCCGTCCGCCGCGATGGTGCCGTAGCGCTCGGGGGCGATGGTCAGGTGACCATTGGCAACACCGTCGCCAAGCAGGACGCCGTCAAGATTCGCAAGCTCAGCGGGGGAAAGGTGCTCGCCGGGTTTGCCGGCAGCGCCGCGGACGCGTTTGCACTGATCGAGCGGTTTGAGAAAAAGCTGGGTGAGCATCCTGATAATCTACGTCGCGCGGCGATCGAACTGGCCAAAGATTGGCGCACCGATCGCATGCTCCGCCGTCTGGAGGCGATGCTTGTCGTCGCCGACAGCCAGTGTTCCCTGATTGTGGGCGGCGGGGGAGATGTGATCGAGCCGAGCGACGGCATCGCCGCCATCGGCTCCGGCGGGGCGTTTGCGGCATCGGCGGCCAAGGCGCTTCTCGCCCACTCCCCGCTCGCCGCCAGTGCAATCGTCGAAGCATCACTTCGCATAGCCGGAGAAGTTTGCATTTATACGAATCAGCAGATCAAGGTGGAAACGCTGTGAAGGAACTAACGCCTCGCGAGATTGTCGCCGAACTGGATAAATTCATCGTCGGCCAGGCTGATGCCAAGCGCGCCGTAGCGGTCGCCGTGCGCAACCGCTGGCGCAGGCAGCAGTTGCCGGAGGAGGTGCGCAAGGATGTATCCCCCAAGAACATTCTCATGATCGGCCCGACGGGCGTCGGTAAGACCGAAATCGCCCGGCGGCTGGCGACGCTTGTCAATGCGCCATTTACCAAGGTGGAAGCGACCAAGTTCACCGAAGTGGGTTATCACGGCCGGGACGTTGATTCGATCATTCGTGATCTGCTTGACTCGGCCATTCAGCTCGTTCAGGCAGAAATGCAGGAAACCGTGAAGGCCCGGGCCGCCGAGTCTGTGGATGATCGCCTGCTCGATCTGTTGCTGCCATCGACGCCGAAGCGCACCCGGCGCCGCGACGACGACGACGCGCCGGAAGAAGATTCTCGCGAAAGCACGCGCGAAAAGCTTCGAGCACAACTCGTCGCGGGCAAGCTCGAAGATCGCACCGTCGAGCTGACGATCGAGACCAAGGCCAGCGTCATCGGCATGCTCGGCCCGGCGGGAATGCAGATGGATGTGGATATGGAATCGATGTTCGAGAAGATTCTGCCCACGCAGCGGAACACCCGCAAACTCACCGTTGCCGAGGCGCGAAAGGTGCTCCTCGGGCAGGAATCGGAGAAGCTGATCGATAAAGACAAGACGCACGCCACCGCGATCGAACGCGTCGAACAAAGTGGGATCGTGTTTCTCGACGAAATCGACAAGGTAGCAGGCAGCGGAAAGGATCAAGGCCCCGACGTCAGCCGCCAGGGGGTGCAGCGAGACTTGCTGCCGATTGTGGAGGGTTCGACGGTGATGACCAAGTACGGCGCGGTCAAGACAGACCATATCCTTTTCATCGCCGCGGGCGCGTTTCATGTGAGCAAGCCGAGCGACCTGATGCCCGAATTGCAGGGGCGGTTTCCGATTCGGGTGGAGTTGAATGATCTTGGCAAGGCCGATTTCGTCCGCATTCTCACCGAACCCAGAAACAGCCTGGTGCGTCAAACGATTGATTTGTTAGGCACCGAGGGGCTGGCGCTGGAGTTTACAGCCGATGCGGTCGACCTCATGGCCCAGACCGCGTTCGACGTTAATCGGCGCACGCAGAATATTGGAGCACGTCGGCTGTATACCATTCTGGAGAGAGTTACGGAAAGCATCAGTTTTGATGCGCCCGATGCGAAGCAGAAGAAGATCAAGATCGACGCAGGCTATGTAAAACAGCGGCTGGCGGAGGTGCTTAAGGATGAAGATCTGAGCCAGTTCATCCTGTAGTCCTGTAGTCCGCGCGCTGACCGCGATCCGTCGGCGGTATACTGCGGCCGCTGTGCGAGTCATGTTGGAGATGTGGTGAAACACCGTAAAGCTTTCTGGTTCTTTGCCAACGTCACGATGCTCGCGGTCGTCATCGCGATTGCGTGGGCCACGCTGCTCCCGGCAATCTGGGGACCCAGCGACGACTCCCGCGATCGACGGGCACGCAATGCGCAGCGAAGATAGCCCGCATCGCAGGCCCCAATCATACGACAGGGTGGGTAGGGCATGTCGGGCCAACCCGATTCTCTTTCGCGTCAAGAAAAATGGCCGGCGCTGCGCTTTTCGTTCACTGCCGGCGCAACGCGGGGGGTAGAGGGAAAGGATGAATGGTGAATTATGCATGATGAATGGGGGAGGACGCTGCGCGCTTTGCCTGGGTGCCCTGAAATGCCCGGAAATGCCCGATTTTCTAAAATGCGTTTTACTACTTAACTCGGTGCAGCGTTCTTAACGGTGTCTCGACTGTAAATGTATTCTAGAAAATAACTTACGAGAACCAGCGATGCGGTTTAACGCGTGTTGGCGTTCATACCCGGGCCGGCGTCGTCGCGGAGGAGGATGATGCCGGTGAACGCATCATCGCGGCCGAAATCGATCGGGCCTGCCCAACTGCTGCTTTCGCCGGTGGTGGACTTATGTTGCGAGAAATTAAAACGGAGCATGCTCGGAAGCCTCGGCCGGCCATCGGGGCCGATCTGTTTCGACGCGTCCATGATCGCATTCCACGGGATGGCAACTTCGCCACGCCATTCCGTGCCGTCGATGCGGGCCTGGTAGCGAATGCCTGCTCCCTCGAACGCCTGCCACGGATTGATCGCCAGCTTTGGATCGATCTTTCGCTCGATCCAAAGCGAACCGTTCGACTTGCAGACGACGTGCAAAACAGGCCCGGGGGTGTTGTCGGCGTAGACTGGCTGAATCAGCAACTGGCACAGATCTTCACCCCATGCCCGGCGGAACTGGTAGTTGACGAAATTTCTGACTTTTCGCTCGCTTGCATTGGGCAAGCCGGCCACCTTGAACGCGACATAAAACCGCTCGTCGCTCCAACTGCTGTATACCCCGCTCGGGGTCGATGCCGGTTCGATCACGCCGGCCTGAAGCGCGGGGCGATTGAACATTTGTACGAGAGGCCTGTCTTCGGTGAGTGCATCTTCGCCGGTCCAATCGTCGAGGTCGCCGTTGATGTTAATGGGCCGCTGCCGCCGATCGCTGACGGCAACGGGGAGTTGCAGCTTGATCGGCGTGCTTTCGTTGGTGAAGCCATTGATGAACGTCAGTTCGACCGGCGTCTGCGACTTCGCCGGGGCGGCGGTCGGGTCGATTCGAGCTTCCACAGTAAACCGCCGGACGTTGTAGGTCGCGAGCGCGGGAATGCTGATCGGCTTCGGGCTGAACTCGGAACCAGGATAGGCGGCGGTCCATTGCAGCGTGTTTTGGTCGGGCCGGGAATCGGAGGCGTTATAGATGTCGATGCCCAGCCGGAGGTTGACCCAGTTCTGTCCCAGGCCGGCTTGCGTGTCGCGCGTCCACTGTGTCACCCGACCCGTGAGCACGGGCCGTTCCTGTGGTGTGCTCCAGCGGAGCATGCGCATGTTGATTTCGGTTTCGCGTTTGGAATCGAGCGGCACGCCGGGATCGCGCAGCAGGATATTGTCGGCGATAAGTTGGCGCGCTTCCCGCCACGCGCCCGGGTTGGCGGTGCCGCACATGAGGGCGTACGTCGGATCTTGTTCCTGGTTCGGCTGAATCTCTACGGGCTTGGTGATGAGCCGGGCCACGAGATAGGCATTGATTGTCTGACCGCGCTGTCGCGCAAGCCAGAGATATTCATAGTCCTGCTGCGCATTGCGCAGCCATTTGAGTTGGACGGTGGGAATTGGGTCATCGACTCCAAACCAGCTGCCGGGGTAGAACCAGACCAGTTCATTCGGGTCGGCAGGCTCGGACGGCTGGTTTGCGCGCGGCAGTACGCCGGGCCACTGGATCAAAGTCGCATTTCGAAGAAACGACAGCCACGCCCAAAGCCGGACGTCATACTCATCGCCGCCGGCACCGACGTAGGGCGTTACGCCGCTTGATGCGGCGTCGGTCAGATCGGCTTTCAACCAAAGGGCTGGCCGTTTCACTTCAGTCGGAAGCCGTTGCACGGGCGACGAAAACACCAACTGCGGTGCCGCTGCGATCACACGCTGGACGTTCTCGGGCGCGATCATCATCTCACGACCGCCGCGAGATAGCTGCAACTGATCCTCCTGCAACGGCAATCGCACGCGCATTCGCGGGTGGAGCGATAGTAGTTGCTGCGCGTCCACGGAGAAGGACAAGCTCTGGTCGGTCGAAGCTCGACCCGTCACCTCCGGCCCGATGGGCGCGGCTGAACGGGTCATCCAGTCCATTTGATCAAAGTGCGCTGCCGCCTGCGAAAGGTACTCGCCGCGCGACTCGGGAAGGTAGGTGTAGAAATAGTCGATGATGGGCAACGGCCAGAAGCCGAGTGGGACTTTGTCGGGAAAAATGTCTCCCTTTAGCCATGGGGAAACGAGCCGATCATAGGCGTCCCAGACAATCTCGGGCGGCTTTCCCGCCGGCCATTTGACGATCGGCTGCAGGCGGGAAAACGTCAGCGTCATTCGGTGCTGCTGGGCGAGCGATACGAGCCTGTCGAGCGTTTCGATCGGCCGCTTAAAATCGGGATCGTTGCGATCGAGTCGATTGGCGCGCACCGCCTCAAAGCGGTCGGGAAAGAGGCGAAGCAGGTCTTCCCATTCAACCTGCCCCGCCATGAGAAGGTGTCGCTCATCAGGAAGGACGAAATCGTGCACAGTGACCGATACCGGCACTGAGGAAAGGGCCGAGGTCGAGCCGCTGTCGATTACTTCGACCGACGCGCGATAGGTGCCGGGCGGGGTTTGCGGCGGGATCTTGAGATCAAACCACACGAGCACCGGTTGGCCAGTGCCCTCGGCGCGGGCGGCGGGATTTGTTGGCTGCTGTGGGTCGCGAAGCGTCGCGAGGTTGATCCGGCCATTATCGTTTGAAAGCGGCAGCAGCGCGCGCGGCAGGGTGGTCTGGTCGCCGGGCATGCCGGTGTGGCGAACGAAGCCGGCGCGGTTGACGTCGATCGGCATCGAAAGGATCTGGTAGACGACGAGATTGTCAGCCGGGATGTTGTTGCCGGCGTTGGCGAGTTGCGTCAGCCGGAGCGTCAGCGCGCGTCGGTTGGTCGATTTTGGGATGGTGCTGATCTGAATGGCGAAGCTGGCGGTTTCATTCTTGGCCACCGCCAGCTGAATCTGAGATTGCTGTGTGACAGGTGCCGTCGGCGTGTTGAGGTTGACGGCGCGAACCCGAGGCCCGTCGGTCGTCCGGTCGATGGGGCCGGAAGGCTGATTTGGGACGGATTGGGCCGAGGGTGAGTGGGCTGGAGAGGCTTGGTTGGGTGAGGCCTGGTTTGGGCGGAGAGAACTGTCTCGACCCGCTGAAGATCGGTCGGCCGAAGGTTCGATTGGCCGGGTGATGTCCGGCCCGCACCCGCCGACGAGAGCGAGAAGGGTGAGGCGCAAGATGATGATACTGCGACACTTAGCCACGGTTCCGCCGGGAGGTTTGATCATGTTGCGATCCAAAGGTGCTGAATTCGTATGCAGCGAATGGCCAATTGCCGTGTTCGTAAACAGATCGGTTAGCAGGACTTTAAACCGACACGAGCAAAAAACTGATTTACCTAAATTAACCCGAGTGCCATTTTACCCGATTTCATTGATGCATCGGGCAATTGTGTCCGGGCCGAACAGAGAAATGAGTCCTCTTGGCGGAGGAAGCAAACTCTGGCACGACGTTTGTAATAGTGATTCACGAGGACGCAAGTCATGGTCAACATTCGAGAAGACGGCCGGATCGAGTTTAAGTTCTACCGGCCAAACGCGTCCGATGTTCGGGTTGCCGGAGATTTCGACAAGTGGGCCGGTCGAACCGCCATGCGGAGTGCGGGTCGGGGCTGGTGGATTCTCGACGCCGAGCTGCCGCCGGGTGAGTATCGGTTTTGTTACCGGGCCGACGGCCAGAAGTATGCCGACTACGCCGCGTTTGGCGTGGAAGCCACCGTTGACGGCTGGAATAGTGTGCTCATCGTTCCCGAGTTTGAAGCAACAGCTATGCAGATTGAAGACCAAACAGAACAATCGCTCGAACCCGTTCGCATCGCCGCATAAGCGTCGTCGCCGTTCGCAGGTTTTGAGTAACAAGCCTCGTTTCCTCCTCCGCCAGGCCGCACGGAAATTACCCTCCACCGTGCGGCCTTTTTTTGCGCGCAGTGCGAGGCAAAAACCAGTTCTAACTTGCGACCCTGCCGGGAGATCATGGCAGAATTGCTCCAACCAAATCCCCAAGACCTATAATGGGTTGGCGTGTTGGCGTCTGACGGTGCATTGCTTGACTGAAAAATGGCACTCGGTTACGGTCAAATCTCGCGGAAGTAGTTGTCCGATCCGGGCTTGCGTGGGGCGCCGGACCGGAGCACGGAGATGCACCAAGATGATGCGCACCAGGTTTGCGATGTGGGCGACGGCAGCGGGTCTTACCGTCTGCTCGTTGCCTTTTTCAGCCCCGACATTCGCAGATTTGCCGCTTTCTGTCGTCACCAGCCCCGATGCAGACAAGGGTGCCAATCGAGAAGCGATTAAGAAGCACGTCGCCGAACAGGTGGAAAAGCTCGTCAGCGAAGATCCCGCCGTTCGCACCAGTGGCCGCGACGGGTTGGTGAGTCGGGTAACACAAACCGCACACCCCGTTTTTGTCGACTTCTACTGCAGCGAAATCAACATTCAGATTCGCCCGGCACTTGCCGACGCCAAGCTCGAATCAAGGCTCAATGCAGCCATCGTCCTCGCACGGCTTGCACCGGCGGATCGGGCGGCCAAGCTCTCGGAGTCCGTCATCACCGTTCTTGGCGATAAACAGGAGCCCGTCAAGCTCTGGGGCATGAAGGCTGCTGCACAGCTGCTGCCAAGTTCGATCACGGTGCAATCACTCAATAATCCGCTTCTGGCGAAGGTGTCGGAAGTCGCCCAGAGTGCGGCAGGCAGCACGCTCATCGTCGAGGCATATGACGGGCTTACCCTGACAACGCACAGCTCGGAAGTGATTGCGCTTCGCGATCGGTATAGCAACGCAGATTGGGAACGTCTCATCAAAGTTGTAATGCCGGAGTTTCGCAAGCTCTGGGCAACGCGGCTTGACCAATACATCGAAGGAAAAGTCATCGAACCGATGGCGGAGCAGATTCCCACCAACTTTGTCAGCCCTCTGCGAAGTTGGACTGCGATGGGGAAAGACCAACAAGTCGTTGTAATGCAGATGCTGCTGAACCAGTTGAGCCTTGCCGGCGAGTTGGCAGGCGATGCACTGGAAGCAAAGCCGGCTTACATCCGTGTTATTCAGCGCACCGCCGGGGCGATTCAGGTGATTGCTCAGCACGAAAACAATCGCGCGTTGGGAGATGTGGCCAGCGCAATCGGCAAGCTCCCCGATACCGCCGCTGCCGCTACGATTGAGGGTGCAATAGCTCCGATGCAAAAGGCGATTATCGCCGTGCCGAAATTTGCGTCGATCAAGCCTGCACCCAAGGTGAAGCGTTAAGCGCTGGTCAACACGCACCGGGCAGACGTTCTGTATCGACTTCGCGAGATTCGCCGCCGCTGCCACAAGCAGCCGTCGGGTCTCTTAACACAGGAGGCTTCCATGTTGCGGCTGGCTTCCATTCCGGTCGGGCTGATGCTGCTCGTACTGGCCGCGCTCTTCTGGTCGGGTAGCGGGGCGACGCGGAAGGCCGACTTCAGCTTCATCAACCGCGGCGACATCATCACGCTTGATTTGAACTTGATGTCGTACCAGCAGGATTTCCGGCTGACCTACGCCATCCGCGAGGGTCTTTACAGTCCTGATCCGGTGACCTACGCCCCCGTCCCCGCCGGCGCCGAGAGGCATGAGCTAAGCCCCGACGGCCGAGTCTGGACTTTCCACCTGCGCAAAGATGCAAAATGGAGCAACGGCGATCCGGTCACCGCACACGATTACATTTTCAGTTGGCGGCGTTTCTTTGAAGAGCCGGGAGAATACACCTATCTCTTCTACTACATTAAAAACGCGAAAGCGTATGAGGACAGCTACGCAAAGGGCGAGCCGATCGATATCAGCACCGTGGGGATGCAAGCGGTGGATGATCACACGCTGCGCGTAACGCTCAACGACCCTGTCACATTCCTGCTTGATCTGGTCGCGTTCCCACCATTCTACCCGCGGCACGAACGCTCGATGGTTCCGTTTCGAGAATTCAGCCAGCGGGAAATCATGTCGCTGGCATCCGATTTTCTCGCGAAGAATAACAAGCAGATTGAAACGATGACGCAAGGCGAAATTCTCGCCGAACTGCCCGCCTTCGCGGCGCAGCTCACCTCTGCCGAAGCGCAGGCCGAAGTCGAAAAGATGTTCCGCCACGGCATGATCAAGCACACATACCGAAATGAGTACACGCGCCCCCCGGCCGTGGTGACCAACGGCCCCTTCAATCTCACGCAATGGGAGTTCAAGCGCCGACTGTGGCTTGAGAAATCCCAGACATATTGGGATCGCGACGCAGTGAAGCTCGACACCGTCGAGATGATCGTCAACGAGAATGTGCTAAGTCAGTTTCTGCAGTACGAGGCCGGAACCGTCGATTGGCTTGCCGATGTCCCGACCGACCTGGCCAGCGATCTTCGCGCCAGAGACCGCACTGACCTGCGGGCGAGCAAGGCGTTTGGCACCGCATTCCTCACCTTCATGTGCCGCGAGGAGTTGCCCCGCAGCATCAATGCCGGAAAGAAGAATCCGCTGGCAGACATTCGCGTGCGGCAGGCGCTGGCGATGGCGATCGACAAGAAGTTCATCACCGAGAATGTGACGCGCATGGGGGAAGAAGTGGCCACCACCTACTTCCCGCCGGGCACGTTGCCGGGGTTTGAGGTACTGCCGGGGCTGCCATTTGACATCCCACGCGCGCAGGCGTTGCTCGCCGAGGCTGGCTACCCCAACGGGAAAGGGCTGCCATCGCTGCCAATCCTGTATAACAGCGAGAACCCGATTCGCGCCCGCATCGCGCAGGTGTTAAAGGAGCAGTGGAAGAAGAACCTGGGGGTCGAGACAGAGATCCAATCGCTCGAGGTGAAGATTTATCGCAATCGAGTCACTGAGAAGGATTATGCGATTGCACTGGTCGCGTGGTATGGCGATTATCCCGACGTGTCGACATTCACCGATAAGTATCTTTCAACCAGCCTGCAAAACGACGCCGATTGGAAGAATGCAGAGTTTGATCGATTGTGCGACCTGGCTACGAAGGAAGGCGACGCTGCGAAGCGACTCGCCATTTTGCAGAAAGCCGAGGCGTTGATCGATACAGAGGTGCCGATCGTTCCACTGTATCATTACGTCAATTGCTCGCTTCGCCGCGATTATGTGAAGGGGATTCAGGAAAACCCGCGAAACCTCACGGTGTTCAAGGGTGTCAGCGTGGAGAGGGAATAGTTGCCGCGAATCCTGCTATACAGACTGTTGCAACTGCCGCTGATTCTCGCGGTGATCTACGTCACAACGTTCATCCTCGTGTGGGTTGCGCCGGGCGATCCATTTTCCGGGGAACGCGCGGTCGATCCCGTCGTCGAGCAGACCCTGCGCGAAAAATATCGTGCGGGTAGCGCGGTTCAGTTTCTCACGTATTATCCCTACAGCATCCTCACGCGGGGCGATTTCGGGCCGTCGATGCTCTACAAAGAGTGGAGTGTCAATGACATCGTGAAATCATCGCTGCCGGTGTCGATCGCGCTGGGAGTGTTCGCCCTGGCCATCGCCGTGCTCATCGGCGTGGGCGTAGGTACATTGGCCGCGGTGTATCGCGACGGCGTGCTGGACTGGTCGAGCTTGTCCATCAGCCTCATCGGCATCAGCCTGCCGAGCTTTGTCACTGCGGCACTGCTGCTGCTCCTGTCTTCTGCGCCGTCGATGCAGGGCTTCTTTGCGGTTGGGAGCTGGGGCCGGCCGATGGATGTTGTGCTGCCGGGGCTGGCTCTTTCACTTGCGCCGATGGCTTACATCGTCCGGCTGACACGCGCCAGCATGCTCGATGTGCTGGGATCGGATTTCGTCCGTACCGCCCGCGCCAAGGGATTGAGCAAGAGTGTCGTCGTGTGGAAACACTGCTTGAAAAACGCGTTTGTCCCCGTGCTCAGCTACCTCGGCCCCGCAGCAGCGGTCACGCTTACGGGGTCATTTGTCGTTGAGAAGGTCTTCAACATACCGGGGCTAGGTCAACACTTTGTCAACTCTGTTCTAAACCGCGATCAAACGCTCATTCTCGGTGTGGTCATGGTTTACTCTCTCTTCCTGCTTGTGTTCAATCTGCTGGTGGATGTGGCATATGTGCTCGTCGATCCGAGGATTGATATTTCAGCAAAGGGTACCTAAGGCATGTCGGAAGCTGCGGTTGGTTATGAGAGAGATTCGACCATTCCCCTCGGCGGCCCGCCGGAGACTATGGCGGCGCGCATTCTCCGCAGTGGCAGGATGACGCTCGGCGGGGGTTTGCTGCTTCTCATCGTGCTGGCGTGTCTGCTGAGCATGCCATGGACGCTCTCAGAGTCGTCCGGTTTTGGTTACGGCAAGCAGTATGAAACAAAAGTGCGCGCCGAACCGGAACCCACTGCGGTCGGCCTGTTTGGCTACGACGTGCTGGGCCGCTCGCTTGTCGCGCGGTGCCTTCTCGGCGGGACGATCTCGCTGGCCGTCGGCGTCGCCGCGGCGCTGATTGCCGTCGTGCTGGGGGTGACCGTCGGTCTGATCGCGGGCTACGCCGGCGGGTGGATCGATTCCACACTCATGCGCATCGTCGACATTCTTTACGGCTTGCCGTACATCCTGCTGGTCATCCTGTTCAAGATCGCGCTGGAAGATCCGATTACGAGCCTCATCGCCATGATGCAGGGAAGTTCGCCGTCGTTCAGCGCCGGGCAGGCCGCCAATCTGATCGTAATGTTCCTCGCCATCGGGCTGGTCAGTTGGCTCACAATGGCGCGCGTTGTCCGTGGGCAGGTGCTGAGCATTCGTTCGATGCCATACATTGAAGCTTGCCGATCGATGGGCCTTCCGACGACGCGAATTTTCATTCAGCATGTGCTGCCCAACCTTGTCGGGCCCATCACCGTGTACGCGACTTTAACCGTCCCTTCGGCTATCCTGCAGGAGTCATTTTTGAGCTTCCTCGGCGTCGGTGTCCGCCCGCCGTTGCCGACGTGGGGAAGCCTGGCCAGCGAAGGCATCACGGCACTTTCGCCGGTTAAGGTTTACTGGTGGATGTTGCTGTTTCCGTGTTTGTTGCTGATGTTTACGCTGCTGTGCCTCAACTTCGTCGGCGACGGCCTGCGCGATTTGTTTGATCCGAAGCGGGAGGCCTCGAAAGTCTGATCCCTCGACAATGGCTGAGGGCTGTAGTCAGAGTGTATCTGTCGCTCGCGCATCAGACACTCAATGCCCCGCGCTGCGATGTGGGGCAGACCACCTCTTCTGACCAGGTGCGTTCGGGGGCCGTTTAAGTTGAGATCGTGTCAAGTTTGGCTTGAGTGAAGTTGGGATGGAGTCATGGAAAATCGATTCGGAATCAAGGACTTCTTTCTCTTCGTGTTGCTGATCGCAATGATCGTCACGGTCATCATCGCCATGAAGCAGTTTGATCGTCAGTATCAGGAGATACGGACCATCAAGCAGCTGGTGAACGATCAGACTTCCGATCTCACCGCAATCAAGAACCAGATGGCGCGCGGGGTCGTCGCGCGGCCAGCAGCGGGGGCAACGGCAGCGGTGGATGGACCTGCTCAGCCGGATGGCAAACCTGATTTTTCCGAGATTTACCAAAGCTACATGCGCGAGGCCGAAGCCATGCCAGGCTTCGCCCGCGGGGATTGGTATGTCGACAATTTTGGCACCAAGATCGGCAAGCTGACGCCATTCCTTGCCACCGATGTCTATCAACGCTACGTCGAAAACATCGTCATGGACTCGCTTGCTGGACGCGATCCATTCTCGCTCGATTATGTCCCCAAGCTCGCCAGCCGCTGGGACTTGAGCGACGACGGCCTGACCATGACCTTCCATCTCCGGCCAGAGGCGGTCTTCTCGGATGGTAAACCCGTGACCTCCGATGATATTGTGTTCACGTTTGACTGGATCCGCAATCCCGAAATCGATGCCGCGCGCGAGCGATCGTATCTCACGATGCTTAAAGAGGTGAAGGCGCTCGATCCGCATACCGTACAGTTCACATTCACCGAACCGTATTATCTCAATTTCGGGACCGTGGCAGCCTCGCCGATTCTCGCGAAGCACTTTTACTCACGCTTTACGCCCTCGCAATACAACGAACGAGTTGGGCTGCTTTTTGGCAGTGGGCCTTACAAACTGGAAGACCCGGAGAGTTGGGCACCGGGCAAGCTTGTTGAACTCGTTCGCAATGACCGCTATTGGGCTGTCCCGCCGACGTTTAACAGGATCATCTTCCGGGAGATTCAGGAGGAGTCGGCGCAGATGGTGATGTTTGGGAACAAGGAGACCGACAACATCCTCTGCACGCCGGAAGTCTACGAGAAGCTCAAAGCCGACAAACGCGTGATGTCATTCAGCAACGCGATGGAGTATGGATCGCCGTATCGAGGGTACGGCTACATCGGCTGGAACCAGAAGCGAAAGAAAGATGGTGCCGACATTGCCACGCAGTTTGCCGATAAGCGCGTTCGGCAGGCGATCACCATGCTGATCGATCGCGAAAGAATGGTGAAGGACATCTATCTCGGTTATGCCAGCGTGGCGTCGGGCCCATTTGCGCCGAAAGGCCCCCAGTCCGATCAATCGGTCCAGCCGTGGCCGTACGACCCCGTCGCCGCAAAGAAGCTGCTCGCTGAAGCGGGATTCAAGGACACTAATAATGACGGCGTGATTGATGGCCCCGATGGAAAGCCACTCCGATTCACACTGCTCTATCCAAGCGGGGCAGATATTTACGAGAAGTTGGTTCGATTCATCAAAGACAATCTCGCCGTAGGCGGGGTTGTGATGGATCTGGATCGGCAGGACTGGCCGGTTCTGGTCGAAAAGCTCAATAAGAGCGATTTTGATGCGGCCATTCTCGGCTGGAGCAGTGTGCCAGAGTCAGACCCTTACCAGATCTTCCACAGCAGCCAGATCAGCGATAGCGGGGACAACCGCACCAGCTACAGCAATCCTGAACTGGACGCGACGATTGACGAAGCCCGCCGGACGATGGACACGCCCGCGCGCATGGCATTGTGGAACAAGGTACACCGTATTCTTCACGAAGATCAGCCGTATACGTTCCTCGTCAACCGGCCGTATCTTCGGATCATGAACAACCGGATTAAGAATGTAAAAACGTCGGGCGTGGGCCTGAACTACGAATATCTCAACGGCGGGACAATTCCCTGGTTTGTGCCGACCAACGAACAGCGGTACACGCAATAAGCCAGCCGAAACTCGATTTGATCGACCGCGATGGCCAGATACCTTTTCCGCCGCATTCTGCTGTTTTTGCCGACTATCCTCGGCGCGACGTTCATCGTTTTCATGTTGATGGCGCTCTCACCCATCAGCATCATCGATGCGCTGCTCCCGCCGTCGGGGGAGATTCGTCCGGGCGAACGCGCGGTGAAAGAAGCTTACATCGAAGAACGCTACGGCCTGAACGCGCCTCCGCCGGTGCAATATCTTCGATGGCTTAACAACATTTCGCCCGTTGGTTTTAAGAAGTGGGAGAAGGACGACCCGCAGGTGGTGACGGCCAAGGCCGAGGAAACCCAGCTTCGTGAAGCGAGGCGTCTGGAACTCGCTGCCAACGGCATCACTGGGCGCGAAGCGGACCGGGCTGTGCGGCAGATTGATATCACCCCAAACGCCGGCGCCCCGCGGCTATCGCGGCCGGCAATCAAGAAGCCGGAGTTGGGGTACAGCTATATTCAGTCGCGGCCCGTGTGGGAGATGATCAGCGAAGCACTTCCGGTGACTCTGACGATTCAGGTGATCGCACTGCCAACGGCGATGACCATCGCGCTGCTCTCCGGCATCTGGGCTGCCCGTCACCGCGGGGGGGCGTGGGATATCGGCCTGGGCACATTTCTGCTGGCACTGTCATCGCTGCCGGTGATCTGGATTGGCGTGATGCTGATTGGCTTTCTGGCCAACGTGGAATACGTTCGTCTCTTCCCCGCTGCAGGGCTGCACTCGGTAACATCGAGCGCCATGTCGTTCTTCCCTCAGTTCACTGATGCTGGCTTCCAGCCCGGCTATCTGTTGGATAACCTGTGGCACCTTGCACTCCCCGTCATCTGCGTGAGCTACGGTACGATGGCTTACTACAGCAAGCTCACGCGAACGTCGCTGCTAGAGACGCTCGGTGCGGATTTTGTCCGCACTGCCCGCGCCAAGGGCCTTGCGGAAAGGGTTGTCCTGTTTCGACACGCCTTCCGTACCAGTCTGATTCCTCTCATTACCGTGGCAGCGAGCTTTCTGCCTCTGCTGGTGAGTGGGTCGATTGTGGTCGAGACAATTTTCAGCATCAATGGCATGGGTCGGCTGGTGATTGAGTCGCTTTATCGCAACGACCGCGAGCTGTTTCTAAGCGTCTCGCTCACGATCCTCATTCTGCAACTGATTGGTTATCTATTGGCCGATATCGCCTACGTCATCGCCGATCCGCGGGTGAGCTATGACTAACGCACCATCCTCATCCTCGTCGCAGCAACCCGGCTACGAGCCGGCGGCCACCCCGCCGCAGGTCACGGCGCGGCGCACGCTGCTGCAGCAGACGCTCCGCGACACGTTTACGCGCCCGGGTGCGCGCATCGGCGTCGTTTGGATTACCATTCTCGCGACCGTAGGCATTTTCGCGCCGCTGCTGGCCAACAGCGCTCCGTTGCTGATTAAGGAGAAGGCGACCGGAGCGATCTCCAGCCCGGTTCTGAGCACGCTTCGACCGAGCGATATAACGCTTGCAGTCATCTACGTCGTTACCATCACGTTGCTACTCTGGAAGCGATTCTCATTGGGGCAGTCGATTGTGATGATCCTCGCTGCTGGCCTTCTGGCATTTCTGCCATCTTTCTTGCTCATCAAATCGCAGGATGCACCGGTTTACGAGCGATATCGCCTCAATGAAGCTGCAGGGCAGTATGAGTGGGTTGTTCGCACCATCGTGCCATTCAGTCCGAATGACCGAGTGAATGACGTCAGCGGAACAAAGTTGAAAAGCCCCAGCGGCAGGCACTGGCTGGGCACGTCCATCTTTGGCGAAGATGTGCTTAGCCGCATGATGTATGCCTGTCGAGTGGCGCTGACCATCGGGCTGATTTCCACAGGCATTGCCGTGACGATCGGCATCTTCGTCGGTGGACTGATGGGCTACTTTGCCGGCGTGTTTGATCTGCTGGCGATGCGTTGCATTGAAATCCTCGAAGCGATTCCCCGGCTGATCCTGTTGCTCATCATCACGGTGTTCTTTGGGCGAAGTTTGTATCTGATGATGACCGTGATCGGCCTCATCGGCTGGACCGCCGATGCGCGATTTATCCGGGCCGAGTTTCTGCGGCTGCGCAACCTCGATTTTGTCGCCGCCGCCAAGGCGCTGGGCCTCCCGCTGCGGAGCATTATCTTCAAGCACATGCTGCCCAACGGAATCGCGCCGGTTCTGGTTAACGCAAGTTTCAGCGTGGCGGGTGCGATTCTCCTCGAATCGACGCTTAGCTTCCTCGGGCTTGGCCTTGGCGCCGAAGATCCCAGTTGGGGCCAATTGCTCAACCAGGCTCGATCCGGCGGCACGGGCTTTAACTGGTGGATCGCGACGTTTCCCGGCGTAGCGATTTTCTTTACCGTATTTTCCTATGTGCTGATCGGCGAGGCGATGCGCGACGCGCTCGATCCTAAACTTCGCAAGCGAGAGTAGTTCCCATGCCCGAACCACTTCTACAAGTTCGCGATCTCAACGTCGCATTCGAGACCAGCCGCGGTGATGTGCGGCCGGTGCGAGATGTGAATCTTGCCATCTATCCCGGCCAGACGCTCGCCGTGGTGGGCGAATCGGGTTGCGGAAAATCCGTGACGGCCATGTCGATCCTGCAACTGCTCCCCAAGCCACCGGCGAAATACCTCAGCGGGCAAATTTTTTTTCAGGGGCGCGATCTGCTCCAATTGGGCGAGAGCGAAATGCGCTCGATCCGCGGCAAGGATATCGCGATGATCTTCCAGGAGCCGATGACCAGCCTCAATCCGGTCTATACCATCGGCGATCAGATCATCGAAGCCGTCACGCTGCACCAGGGCAAATCCGGCAGGGCGGCCAGCACGATTGCAGAAGCGGCGCTGGCCGATGTCGGCATCGCCGATCCGGCCCGGCGGTTAGGCGAGTATCCGCACCAGATGTCCGGCGGAATGCGCCAGCGGGTGATGATCGCCATGGCGCTTTCGTGCCAGCCCAAATTGCTCATCGCTGACGAGCCAACCACTGCCCTCGACGTCACCATTCAAGCACAGATTCTTGAGTTGTTGCGCAAGCTCCAGAAGGAGCGCAATATGGCCATCATGCTGATCACCCACGATCTGGGCGTGGTCGCTGAGAACGCCGACAGCGTAGCGGTGATGTATGCTTCGCGGGTCGTGGAAACAGCCACGGTTGAAGAGCTGTTCGATCATCCGGTGCATCCATACACCGAAGGGCTTTTCAAGAGCATTCCCAAGCTCGGGGCCGATCGACACCGACTGGACACAATCCCCGGCACTGTGCCCAATCCCCAGCGGTTCCCCGGCGGGTGCAAGTTTCATCCCCGGTGCCACCGCATGCAGGGCGACCAGACTTGCTCAAGCGTGGAACCCAACCTGCGCGAGGTGAAGCAGAAGCATTGGGCAAGCTGTCACCGCATTGATGGGTATCAGACGGCGGCGGTAACGGTCCCGAGCATCTCGCACAAGCGACAAGTGACAGCCGGCGCAGCGACGGAGGTGAGCGCGTGAGTTCAACAATCAACCGTCCTTCCCAGGGCGCTTCAACCCGAGCGGCGATGAGCGGCGCCCCGCTGCTTGAGGTGAGAAATCTCCGTACCCATTTTCCGATCAAGAGGGGTTTGCTGCAGCGCGTCGTGGGTCATGTGAAGGCTGTCGATGGCATATCGTTCGCCGTCCCACCGCGCAAGACGCTGGGGCTTGTCGGCGAGTCGGGCTGTGGCAAGACCACCGTAGGCCGTACGATTCTGCGCCTCATTCCGGCCACTAGCGGCGAAGTGCTGTTTCAAGGCGATGACTTCTTCGCCCACACCGGTGAAGACCTTCGCAAGCTCCGCCGGCAGATGCAGATTATCTTTCAGGATCCGATGAGCAGTCTGAACCCGCGCATGACCGTGGGCAACATCATCGGCGAACCGATCGTGGTTCACGGCATCGCCAAAGGCCGCGAGAAGGATGACCTGGTCGCCTCGCTCCTGGGGCGGGTTGGTCTCGATCCAAGCTACTCCGCGCGTTATCCCCACGAGTTTTCCGGTGGCCAGAGGCAGCGTATCGGCATCGCGCGGGCGCTGGCGTTGTCGCCGAGCTTTATCGTGTGCGATGAACCGGTGAGCGCGCTCGACGTCTCCATTCAGTCGCAAATTCTAAATCTGCTGCAGGATCTTCAGGAAGAGCGCGGCATCGCGTTTCTGTTTATCGCGCACAACCTGGCCGTGGTGGAACATTTCTGCGACGAAGTCGCGGTGATGTATCTGGGGCGGATCGTGGAAAAGGCAACGAGCAAAGAGCTTTACGGTAACCCGAAGCATCCCTATACAAAGGCGCTTCTGTCGGCTGTCCCCGATGTCGACCCAAGACCGAAACGGGAGCGCATCGTCTTGCAGGGCGAGGTTCCTTCGCCGAGTAACCCGCCGAGCGGATGCGCGTTCCATCCGCGCTGCGCGCTGTCGCGTGAGGCGGCCCGGCAGGCGGGTGTGGCGGAAACTACCGAGATTAAGGTCGGCAATGAAAGGTTGCGCGTTCTTGCCAAGTGCGTCACCCAGTCGCCGCCGCTCGAGCAAAAAGAGGGTGAACCGGGACATGTTGCGGCGTGCTGGGTATCGAGGTAGCGCCGAGGCCCATCAGACTCAACCGCGAGCACCGGCGCGTGCCGGGCATTGTTAGACGATGACAGTAAGGTGACAAAACGATTGACGGCCGAGCGTGCTCGGCCGTCAATCGGGTTGTTCGGTGCAGAAAACCTGCAATAGCAAGTGGCTTTCTGGGACTAAATCAGGACGTTATTGCCATTATCTTCTCCCGTGCGGTCTTTGACTTCGCTACTGCTAAGTCCGCTGAGGAAATCGTCGTTTCCGCCGCCGCCGAAGGCGCGATCAGTGCCTGATCCGCCTTCGAGATCGTCATGGCCCAGACCGCCAGAGAGATAGTCGTTACCCGCGTGGCCCTGCAACTTGTCATTGCCAGTGCCCCCGTAAAGTGAATCGTTTCCACCTTTGCCCTCCAGGTAGTCGTTACCACCTTCGCCGTAGAGCATATCTGAGCCTTCGCGGCCATCAAGGCTGTCGTTACCGCCGCCGCCGTAGATTGTGTCGCGGCCAGCGGTGCCTTTCACCGAATCGTGACCCGCGCCGGCAAACACCTGCACAGGTTTGGTGATTGGGTTGCGGTTGTTAAACTCAACAACGTCGTTTCCGCTCAGCGA
The DNA here is from genome assembly GCA_002343075.1 of Phycisphaerales bacterium UBA2421. Taxonomy (GTDB): domain Bacteria; phylum Planctomycetota; class Phycisphaerae; order Tepidisphaerales; family Tepidisphaeraceae; genus UBA2421. The sequence continues at coordinate 29,677 of DDRH01000036.1, forward strand.
GCGGACAATGATTGAGTTCACAGCTGAGTAGCTGAACCGCTGTTCTGACGTGCCGATCTCGACCTTCAATTGTCCGTTGTCGCGCAGGTCAACCTCGATGACGTCTGCGGCTTCGGTTCCTGTTATGGTCAGCACTCCGCTTGAAAGTGCGGCAGCGAGGCAACGACGTGTTTCGAGCGATTCAAGTAGCGAATTCATAGTAGCACATCCTAAAAAGCAGACGTTCGTACCGGACATTCGGTAGCGACTTTCCGTCGCAATGGAGAACCATCGGATGGCGCACTCTATTCAATGAAAATTAGCAATTTTTCAGGTGGGACTACCATGTCACTGATCACTCAGGTGCCGGTGCCGGCGGGACTTCAATGCGCAACTGGCGCGCCAGCGTCTCGATCAATGTTCGATCCGCTTCGCGGGAGCCAGCGATACAAAATGCGGTGTCATTGTCGATCGAGCCGGTTAGGACGCCTGTGCTGGCGGTGACCGTATATGCAAAGCCATCGTGCACATCAATAAAGACCGAAGCCGGGATTGAAAACACGGTGGCGACGCTCCCGCTGTTGCTGTAGCGGACGGCCACGAGTCTATCGCCGAAAAATGGAACGATCGAGACTTCTTGCATTGCCCAACCGGCCTCGGGTGGGATGGATGCAACGCGACGTTGCAATTGGCGGGCGGCCGCTGCAGGATCGGCTGATGCCTCGGCCTCCGCAGGCATGCCGTCTATCTGAAGCCGAACCAACTGGGTGAATCGGTCCATGTTTACCGCAACGTACTCTCTGTACTCATACGCTTCATAAGCCTGATAGCCCACCCACCCGGCAACGCCAAGGCCAATCAGCACCGATGCAGCGACCGCCAACCAGCGCACCACAGACCGCTGGCCGGGCAGGTTGGGGGTGGCACCCAAAGCTGCCTCTGTAGACTCCAACTCCGACTTTAAGAGCTTGGCGATGCGCGCGCGAGTCATCTCGCTGGCACCCCCGGCCGGCCAGGCCTGCCTTATCGCGTCCTTCAGACCACGGTCATCAAATTGGTTGGGCCGTTCATTCACGCTGATAGCTCGTTGCTCCCATATCTCTAAACAAACATCTATTCCATTGAGGCCGGCCGATCAATTCCGTGTTCTGAAGCCAACTCGCCAAGCCGGTCGGCCAGCATTCGCCGCGCGCGATGGAGTCGACTCATAACCGTTCCGATTGGCACAGACGTCACATCCGCTATGTCCTTGTAGCTGAGATCCTCGATGGCCCATAGGAGGATAGTCGTCCGCAACGCCTCCGGCAGGCCCTCGATTGCCTGCACAAGCCGGGTATCCGAAGCCCTCCAGTCTTCAAACGCCAAGTCGGCCGAAACTTCAGGCAACTGTTCGAGTAAATCGGGCTGAAGCAAGTCAGGTTCGAGTTTGCTGCGGTTTGCCCGGTTGATCCAGGTGTTACGCAGTATTCGAAGCAGCCACGGACGCATTCCAACCTCAGTCAGCGTGAACGTGTTGCGACTGCGGATTGCCTTGAGAAAAGTGTCCTGTATCAGGTCTTCAGCTTCAGCGGTGTTGCGGCAAAGTGCTCTGGCGAGTCGGCTCACTGCGTCAAGCTCGCGAAGTGCGAGTTCTGAAAACTGTTCTGCCGTGAGAGCCATCCAGCGAGCTTTATACTCCAAGGCGGGACAATCGCCAGCGTCTCAGTGACCACGCTCTTATCAGACGAAAATCAGTTTATCGCCCCCGCAGCGTTTGTCATGGCGCGCGGCTTGCCTACAATCTCCTCAGAATCGCTCGGGGTGTGCGACGAATGCGTCGCACTGAGAGTAGACCCGTCGAACCTGATCGGCAAGCCCGCGGCACACCGGCCCGAGGCGAGCCGCGTAGGGAAAGCGACCGACTATCGCCATTGAGGAGGTGATTCTCCTGCAACGGTGCTCGCCGCTTTTCCCCGGCCGGATTTTTTGCAGGAGGATGCCGTCATGGACCAACAACACCTACCAACGCTTCCGATCAACGGCGGTGGAAATCCGGGGCTGCCGGGTGTGACCACGCCGGGTAGTTTTGCCAACCGCAATCGCGTAGGCTCGCCGTGGACCTTTTCGTCGCCGGATACGGCTGGAATGCCGCAGCCGAGCGATAAAACCGCGTGGGATTTTCTCCCCGACGGATGGAACACGGAACTCGTTTCGGGCAACACGTCCGCGCCGGCTTCATCCCCCTGCGAGGCCAGCGCCGCTGGGTGTGTTTTCACCGACAGCACCGGCGCGACGCGCAAGGTCACTTTTCCGCCGGGCTTTACCCCGGTTACCCAGCTCGAACACGCCCGGCTCGGTAACATCACGCCACAAATGCGCCGCGTGGCGGAGCGCGAAGATCACCTATCGGCCGAGCAGGTGCGCGACGAAGTAGCGGCGGGGCGGATGGTGATCCCGGCCAACATCAATCATCTGCAGTGGAAACTCGACCCGATGTGCATCGGCAGGGCGAGCAAGACAAAGGTCAACGCAAATCTCGGGGCTTCGCCAGTTAGTTCATCGATCGATGAAGAGCTGGAAAAGGTCGATTGGGCCATCAAGTTTCACACCGATACACTGATGGATCTTTCCACCGGCGGCGATCTGAACAAGACACGCTCGGCGATTGTGCGTCACAGCAGCGTTCCGGTGGGCACGGTGCCAATTTACTCGATGATTATCGGCAAAAAGATCGAAGACCTCGATTGGGAAATGATCGCTGCGGAGCTTCATAATCAGGCACGGCAGGGTGTTGATTACTTCACGATTCATGCCGGCGTGCTCAAGGAGCATCTGCCGCTGGTGCGAAAACGACTCATCGGCATCGTCAGCCGCGGGGGGAGTTTGCTTGCCAAGTGGATGATCCACCACAACCAGCAGAATCCCATGTACACGCACTGGGAGGCAATCTGCGACATCCTGCGGCAGTATGATGTCACCTTCAGCATCGGTGATGGCCTTCGCCCCGGCGGGCTTGCCGACGCCACCGACGCCGCTCAGTTGGCCGAATTGCAAACCCTGGGCGAACTAACCGAGCGCGCCTGGCGCCGCGGAGTGCAGGTAATGATTGAAGGCCCGGGCCATGTTCCGCTCGATCAGATTGAATACAACATGAAGCTGCAGCGGCAGTTGTGTCACGGTGCACCGTTCTATGTTCTCGGTCCGCTCGTGACAGACATTTTCCCCGGCTACGACCACATTACCAGTTGCATCGGCGCCACGAACGCAGCGTTCCACGGCGCGAGCATGCTCTGCTACGTCACGCCGAAGGAACACCTCGGACTTCCGAAGAAGGACGATGTTAAACAGGGCTGCATCGCCTACAAAATCGCTGCCCACGCGGCCGACGTGGCGCTTGGCATCCCGGGCACCCGCGTGAGAGACGATGAACTCACGAAGGCGCGCGCCGCACTCAACTGGGAAAAGCACTTCGAGCTATCGTTTGACCCCGACACCGCACGGGCGTTCCACGATGAAGATCTGGACGTCGACACCGATTTTTGCGCCATGTGCGGCCACGACTGGTGCAGCGTGCGCATCAGCAAGGAAATCAATGAGTTCTTCAGCGGCAAGGATGAGGCGTTCCAGCGCGGCAAGGCCGTGAAAAGCGCGGCGCTCACTCCCGAACAGCAGGAAATCCTGAACAAGCGTGGGGTGCTGTCGCCGGAAGAGATTCACAAGCTTGCTTCAAAGGTGAAGAGGGTCGTCGGCGCAGAAAAAGACAAAGCGTCATGCCATTCTGACTACGTCGACCCCGACACTGCCAGAAAAGTGCAAAACGAGAAGCTGGTTACGCTCGGGGTGGGCGTGAAGACAAACGACAACAGCACCTAAGCGGAATGCCGCAGAAACGCAGCCAGTGAAAGCGGCAGCCAAGTTGGATGTATTCACAAACAGGATTTAGGAAGATGGTTCTTTTGGCACTTATCTCGTTGATGCTGGCACCGCCAGCCAAGTCCGGAGTCCACTCGATCACCGGCGAAGGTGCGACAGCGGTCGTGCAAGTGCCGGCTGGTGAACTCGTCACTGTCAACGAAAAGCCCGACTGGCTTTTCTTCAGCATCGAAGCGGGCTACGAGCCAGAAGGCGACGGGCCTTACACGAATGTACCTGCAGAGATGAGCATCGCGATTCGGAAAGGCAGCCTTGCAGAAGTTGTTGCGCAACAAAGGGAGATCAGCGTCACTGGCCAACGCTAGATCATCAAGGAAGTCAAAAGAGATGGTCAGATCATTTGGCTCGTCAAGGAACTTGATCCCGGCGATGGCCCGCTACCCAGGCGCGCATTTCAGTTTGCAGTGGCTTCAGAAAATGGCGTACTCGTGGTCGATGCCACCAACAACATCGTCCAAGGGATGCCCGCTAAGAATCGGCGTCAAGTGAACGAAATGCTTGCGCTAGCGCTTAAGAGCGTAAAGTTAAACGGCAAGCTCATCACGACGCCTGAGATTCAGAAGTACCTGCTGCCGAATTGAACTTCATTCGGGACCGTTGCGCTACAAATCCGGCCCTGCCGGCTGGGTGGTGGGGACGAAGCCATCTTTCTTCATCTTTTCGCGGATGATTCTGACGGCCTGCTCGGTACGTTTCGCGTCAATGTACTGCTGGACGTCGCTGGGCAGTTGCGACCGCGGCAGCGGCACCTGTACGCCGTCGCCGAGGTCGAGCAGGACGACGACCGGGTCGCGCTGGCCGGCGTCGATGCCATAGGTCTGGTTCCAGATGTAGACGCCGTTGTCGTCGTAGCTATAGCCAAGCCCGGTGAAAGCCGAGATGCTCTCCAGGGCCTGCTTAAATGTCGCGTTATCAATCACGAGCCTGATCCTGCGAAACTCCGCGGGTATGAGCTGAATCGACCCCGGGCGAAAAGTGAACGCCACGCCGGACTGCACAGAAAGATCCTGCAGCACTTGCGTGATATCTTCGCCTGTGTATCGCAGCGAAATGGGCTTGCTCAGTTGTGCGGCGACCAACTCCTGCTTTTTAAGCACGACGACGCCGCTACCCCAGGGATACCAGGTGGCATTCGATTGCGTCGCAAGGGCTTCAAGGGCATCCAAGACAGTCACCCCTTTTGCAACGCCAATTGTCTGGGTCGCCGCGAGATCGCCGGCGCGATTCTCAAAATCGATCCGCGGAGACATCTTGGCCAGTTTCTCATCGACCGCCGCAAGGAGATTGGCGGTGTTGATGCCCTTGGCATCGATCGCCGCGCCAAGCGGTTCGCGCGACAGTGCAAGCAGCGTCTTAAGCTCATTGACCGTCGCCCTACGGCCGAGCCGGATGAGTGCCGGCATCGGTTGAATCTCCACCGACTCAGCTTTGAGTTCGATCATCAAACCCAGGGCCCGCGTCAGTTCAACAAGCCCTTCGCGGAGAGTGACATTCTCCAGCTTTGCGGTAAGCGGGGTTTGCCGACCGTAGGGGAGCAACTCCCACACTGCCGGAGTGGCGTCGAGCCGCACACCAGTCTCCGCTGCGATGGTTTTCATTGCTTCGGGCAGGGTCGATTTCAGGTCCACCTTGATGAGGGTGTCCAATTGCTGATTAATCAACGCCGCAGAGTCCTGCGCGCGAGTCGTGCGAGCGGGGGCCACCACGAGCACGGCGAGCACGCAGATGAGCAATGGGGTTCGTCGCATGAAGTAAACGCGCTCCTTCCAAACCTGAGGTTTCTGTGCACTGCTGAGTTTGCCCAACTACTCCCCGGAATCAAGCCACAGCGGAACCACGCCTGACTGGGAAACAGCAGGGCAGCAGCGCATCAGTGTCCGCTAAGTGCGTCCGGCGCCAGCGGTGGCTCGCCGGCGGAGACGACTATCCGCGCGCCAGCGGGCGATAGCTCCTGCCAACTCAGCGATGTAAACAGAGCGACATTCGTGGGGGCGTCAAGCGTAACCAACGCCACTGCCGGGGCTTGCGCGGTCTCAACCGATGGTCCGGCAACCTCAATCACCCTCGGCCCGCCGCCCACGACAAGGCCGTCACCCTGCGGTTCTGACGTTGGGCCGGAACGGAATATCATTAGCCCAATCACGACACTCGCGGCGATCATCGCTGCCGCTCCAAACCATCGAGCATAGGCGAATTGCGGGGCGACGATGGTTTGATCTGCATCGGGGCGATCGATTCGGTCGGAGATAGCCTTGCCAAGCCGCTCAAACTTCACCACCGGCACGGGAGTATGACTCGCCAAAAGCACGTTTACCCGTCGATGCTCCGCGAGCATGGCGCGTGCGACGGGGTCGGCTCGCAGAACCGCCTCAAGCGCCGCGGCCTGCTCAGCGTCGAGCGTGCCGTCAGCGTATTGGCTAATGAGAAATTCCAATTGCGTTTCTTCCATCGATGTTCATCACGATGATGGTCTTGCCGGGTAACTACATCACGTCTTTCAAAAGCTCCTTCAACTTCTTTCGGCCCTGGAACACATGCCACTTCACCGCCTCCACGCTGCAGTCGAGAATCTCGGCGACTTGCCTCTGCGGCAACTGTTCGACCGTAAACAGCAGAATGGCATCACGCTGCTTCTCGGGCAACTGCGTCAATGCCTGTTTCAACCTGTCACCCAATTCGCGGCCTTCGATGGCACGAGTCGGGTCGTTGCTTGTTCCGCCCCAGCCGGTGCTGACTGCTGACTCATTCTGCGGGCCGAGCAGGTCATCCAACGGAAGTTGGCTTCGTAGCTTGCGGCCCCTGCGAAAATTCAGCGACAGGTTGCTGACGATGCGCAAGAGCCATCCGCCGAACGCCGCCGGGTTTTGCAGGCTTGCCAGGCTGCGGTACGCCTTTAGAAATGCTTCCTGCGTCACTTCCAAGGCGTCATTGATATTGCCCAGCAGGCGATACGAGACCGCGACGGCCTGCCGCTGATACTTTTCGATCAACTCGTCAAACGCGCGTCGGTCGCCCGCGAGCGTACGGGCGATTCGATCGGCGTCGGGTGGCCCGGCCGGCTGCGAAGGCTGCGGTTGTGCAGATTCGTTCACCGGCCGTTCCATTCGATCAGACACGCGCGAGGTTTCACGGTTAGGACTGCGTTCGCTTTGTAACCGTTACTTAACGGAAGTCATTTCCTGACAATAGGTTGCGACAGCGCTGGCGATGGCTGCGGGCGACTCGCCGGCGTGCTGCTGCATGCGTTTAATAATTGCCGAGCCGACGATGGCCCCATCGGCAATCGCGGCCACCTGCTGCATGTGCGGCGGCTTGCTGATGCCAAAACCCACGCACACCGGCACCTGTGTAAGCGATTTCATCATCTTCACCCCGTCGGCCAACTCCGGCGGGAGGGTCTCGCGCTCGCCGGTGATTCCCGTCACGCTCAGGTAATAGACAAAACCGGTGGAAAGGTCGGCAATCTGTCGGCGGCGGGCGGGCGATGTCGTCGGCGCGACCAGCAGCACCGTATCCAGTCCCGTACTGTTAATGGTCTGGCACACCGCCTGCGCCTCCGGTGGGGGCAAGTCGGGGATTAGGATGGCATCAAATCCGCAGGCCTTCGCGCCTTCAAGGAACTTGCTCAACGGGTATCGAAAGACGATGGAGTAGCTCACCATCGCAATCAGCGGCGTCTTTACCTGCTTCCGGGCCTCGGCCACCGCGGTGAAGATATCCTTCACTTTGATACCCCTCGAAAGCGTGTCGGCGAATGCCGCCTGGATCGTCGGCCCGTCGGCGATGGGGTCGGAAAAAGGGAAGCCGATCTCAACGGCGTCGGCGACGGGCGCGATGGCCTTCAGCGTTTCAACAAACGTGGGAACATCCGGGTATCCGCCAGCGAGAAACGGCAAAAATGCGAGCTTCCTGCTCTTCCGCGCGGCGGCGATTGAATCAGCGAGACGAGATGACATTGAGGTCGGATGGTAGACGCGGCGGAGTGGGAATCAAGATGGAAAAGCGAACCCCCCTAACTCAGCAGCCGCGCCACTTCCTGGCAATCCTTGTCCCCACGACCCGAGAGGTTAACGACGATCATCTGATCACGCGACATTTGTCCGGCGATCTTCGCTATGTGTGCAAATGCATGCGCTGTTTCGAGTGCCGGCAAGATGCCTTCGAGCTGTGCGAGCTGCTTGAATGCCTCTAGTGCCTCTGCGTCGCTGCAATTCACATATTCGACCCGGCCGCTGTCCTTCCAGAACGCGTGCTCAGGGCCGACGCCCGGATAGTCAAGCCCTGCGCTGCAACTGTGAACGTCGGCGGTCTGGCCGTCGTCGTCCTGCAGCACATAGCTCAGCGACCCGTGCAGCACGCCAGGGCGGCCCGCAGTGAGGGCGGCAGCGTGGTGACCCAGTTCGAGCGCGCGCCCGCCGGCTTCCACGCCGATGAGCTTGACCCCGGCGTCATCAACGAACGGGTAAAACATCCCCGCGGCGTTACTTCCGCCGCCGACGCAGGCGACGACGACATCCGGCAGCTTACCCTCGATGGCAAGACACTGTTCGCGCGTCTCGCGACCGATGAAACTCTGGAAATCCCGGACGATCATCGGGAACGGATGCGGCCCCACCACGCTGCCGATGATGTAGTGCGTGTGCTCGACGCTGCCCATCCAGTCGCGCATGGCTTCGTTGGTTGCATCTTTCAGGGTTTTGCTTCCCGAAGCCACTTCAATGACGCGCGCACCCATCAGGCGCATCCGAAAGACGTTCAGATTCTGACGACGCACATCTTCTGCGCCCATAAAGACATCGCATCTCAACCCAAACACCGCCGCCGCGGTCGCGCTGGCGACACCGTGCTGACCCGCGCCGGTTTCCGCGATGATACGCTGCTTGCCCATGCGCTTGCAGAGCAGTGCCTGGCCAATCGTGTTGTTGATCTTATGAGCGCCCGTGTGATTAAGGTCTTCGCGCTTCAGGTAGATCTTCGCCCCGCCGAGGGCTTCGGTCAGTCGTCGCGCTAGATAGAGCCGCGAGGGACGTCCGACGAACTCCTTCAGGTAATACTCAAACTCGGCGTGAAACTGTGGATCGGCATTCGCCCGGTCGTACTCCGCTTGCAGTTGCTCCAGCGCGAAAACGAGCGTTTCGGGGACAAATACCCCGCCATAGTCGCCGAAATGGCCTGTGGCATCGGGTACGGCTGATAGCGTGGGAGTCATCGCTCGAATGGTAGGGCTGTCAACGCAAGGGTTCAACCGAAATCAACCGGTCACGATGTTGCTGCCGCCTGCTGCTTCGGCTTCGGCTTGTTCTTGCCGCTCGCGGTGCTGCTTGCGGCCAATCCAATACCCGCACAGCGAGCCGACCACGCCCACGCTCGCATAATCCAGGGGTGTGGCGCGGGCGAGCGAAGCAAGAACGCCCGACGGCTCGCCTATCGCAGCGAACTGGTAGCCGTAAAAATACGCGTAAATGTATCCGACCAGGCCAGCGATGGCCGGGCCGACCCAATACCAGACCGAGGGCGCGACCGGTACGAAGCGGAAAGTACACCACGTCGCCGCGAGGCTAGACAGGAACACGGCCCACACCACCTGCAGCGGGTTGTCCGATTGACAGAGAATCATCATTCCCGCAGTGGTGACGACGGCGACCGTGGCGGAGCAGAGGAGCTTCTGGTCGATTGATTCGCGGGAAAGGGTGCATCCGTCGCGGGCGGCGTCGTCTGCGATGACCATCCGCGACACCAGCAGCCGCTGACACAGTCCGATCGCAATCAGGAAGCCAGCCAGCAATGCGACCTCGGCAGCCATCAAAGTGAAGCCGGCACGGCCGTCGGCCACCAGCAGCGTGTACTTTGCCGCGCCGCCTTGCAGCCGAAAAAACAGCAACGAGACCGCCGTGGCAAAAATGGCCGCATCGGGCCGCACGCGCCCTGCGATGACCAATCCAACCACACCCGCCACCACCGATGCCACAATCGCCGCAACCACCCCGCGAACGCCAGAACCATGATGCAGCAAGCTCGCCGAATAGCCCCGGACTGCGCCATCGATCGTATGAAATGCGACATAGGCAACCACGCATGCCGAACCGATGGTCAGAAGCAGCACAATTTTCTCCCACCGGCTGAAGGTCCGATTGGTCGTGCTAAAGAGTGCCTCTGAAAGCCTCGCGTGCAGTTCATCCATATAATCACTCCATGATCGCTCTGCTGTACCGGTGCGGGTGCACTGGCAGTAGAGTAACCATCGTCAACAATGCCGCAACGTCAGCAAGAAACTCTTTTCGTCGAACTGCCAGAACCGGCGGCGGCACTGCCGTCAGACGGGGGACTGTTTGCCGGAGTTGCGATGGAGCAGGCGATCGACCGCATCCTGGATTACTCGGTGCCCAGGGGCATGGCACCATCGCTGCGAGTCGGCCAGCGCGTCAAGGCACCGCTCGGCCGCGGAAATCGCGGAGCCTTTGGGTATGTGGTTCGAATCACTTCGCAATCGGCGTTTCCCAAAACCAAGCCGCTGAGCGCAATCGATGATCGCAGGGTGCTACTTGATGATTCCCTGATGAAGCTGGCCCTGTGGATGAGCAGGTATTATGTCTGCCCGCTCGGTGGCGTCATCGAGTCAATCATTCCGTCGGCGGTCAAGAAAAAGGTTGGGCTTGGCTATAAATCAATGGTTCGCCTCATCGTTTCGCGAGAGGAAGCACAGGCGATTCTTGAAAAAACCAAGACACCGAAGCGCCGCGCCGTGATCGCACGGCTACTACAGTTGCCTGCAGACGAGTCCATCGAACTTATCCGCCTGGCTGGCGAGGCTGATGTGAAGGCACCGACAATCCGTAAGTTGCGGTCGGTCGGCCTGATTGCGATCGATGAAGTGCCTGATCTGCCGAATTTTGGAGCGTATCAGGGGCAACGCGAAGCGACCGAGACACACCGGCCGATGAATGCCGAGCAACAGGCGGTGTTTGACGACCTCAAGCCGCGCATGGCAGGCGGTTTTAGCGTCAACCTTCTGCGCGGGGTGACGGGCAGCGGGAAGACCGAGGTTTATCTTCACGCGATTCAGGAAGTGGTGAACTTGAACCGGCAGGCCATTGTGCTGGTACCTGAAATTGCGCTCACGCCGCAGACGGTCCGGCGGTTTACGGCGCGCTTCCCGCGCGTTGCAGTGCTGCACAGCGGGCTTTCGGCAAGCACGCGGCACAAGTACTGGCAGCAGATCAGCCGCGGGGAGGCGAGTGTTGTGGTGGGCGCGCGATCGGCGGTGTTTGCGCCAACGCCCCATCTCGGCCTCATTGTTGTCGATGAAGAGCACGAATCGAGCTACAAGCAGGATGCAGCACCGCGGTATCATGCCCGCGACGTTGCGGTGAAGCGTGCGCAGCTGCACGACGTCCCGGTATTGCTGGGCAGCGCCACGCCCTCGTTGGAGATGTATCAACGGGTCTGCAGCGCCAGGCAGGCTTCAACCCCGCCGCAGGGTGGGCCGGACACTGAACCGCAAGCCGACAGCGATCAACCAGCCGCCACGGTCGGCTATCATCTGCTCGAAATGCCCCATCGCGTCCGTGGGTTGCAGTTGCCGCACGTTGAAGTTGTTGACCTCAAACATGAGATGAAGCTCCGAAGTGGGATGCATCTGCTCACGCAGCGGCTGGAACACCTGCTCCGCGCCACCTTGCAGGCAAAGCGCCAGGCGATCTTGTTATTGAACCGCAGGGGCTACGCCAATTTCGTACACTGTCCGTCCTGCAAGCATGTGATGACCTGTAAGTATTGCGATGCAACAGTCACCTATCATCGCATGGCCGATGCAGGCATGACCAGCGGCAAGTTTGCAAAGGGATTGCACACGGGGCAATTGCACTGCCACTATTGCCTTGCGGTCAACCCGCTTCCCGAGGCGTGTACGGAATGCGGGAAGGGAATGAGCCTTTTTGGGCTGGGCACGCAGCGCGTGGAAGAGGAACTGAAGCGCAAGTTTCCCGACCTGACCTTCGCGCGTGTTGACAGCGATACCATGCGATCAAGTGCGGACTATGAGGCGATCCTGTCGAAGTTTGCCAAGGGCGAACTGGATGTGTTGCTCGGCACGCAGATGATCGCCAAGGGCCTGGATTTTCCAAATGTCACGCTTGTGGGAGTGATTAACGGCGACACGGCACTTTCCCTACCCGATTTCCGCGCCGCGGAGCGGACGTTTCAGCTCATTACGCAAGTGGCGGGGCGGGCGGGTCGTGGCGATTCGCCGGGCCGGGTCGTGCTGCAGACGTTTCTGCCCAATGAGCCCGCAATTCGATTTGCTATTAAGCAGGATTTTGTTGGGTTCGCAACGCAGGAATTGGTGCATCGAAGGCAAATTGGCCTGCCGCCGTTCGCTCGGATGGTGAGGATTGTGTTGCGCGATCAGGACGTGGACAAACTCGCCACAAAGTCCGACCTTTTTGCAGCGGCGCTGTCCACTGCCGCCGCGGAGCATGGTGCTGCGGTGAGTGTGCGCGGACCGATGCCGTGCCCGATCAGCCGCATCGCCGGGTTTCATCGGCATCAGATCGTGCTCACCAGTGCATCGCCGGCGCGGCTGCAGGCGGTGCTGGCGACTTTACGAAGAGGGGGCCGATTTGCGACCAGCGACCGTATTGCCGTCGATGTCGATCCGACGAGTTTGCTATGAATACGCCCGCTTGCGGAGCCGGATGCCGATCGAAAACAGCACCAACGCGGCAATCGCTGTCGGCGCAATGACATAAATCGGATGGAAGCGGATGAGAACCTCCGGAAGCGCGTAGGTGAGCAACCCGCCGCCGATGAACATCGCGGTCAGCGGGGCGGCTTGTGCGTACACCCGCGCGGCATCGGTTTTCAGTTCCGGATCGACCATTCTGAGCAGCATCATTCCCTGCGCGGTGGTGGCAGTTGCAAAGCCGTGGTTCATTAGCGCCAGTTCAAACCAGCACCTCCGGGGAAGAATGCGAGGGGAAATCCAGACCACGTTAAACCAAACCCAGGCGGCACCGATTGCCATAAGAACGCACGCCGCGGTCACGTTATCGCGAATGACGGCCACTTTCAGCGTCGCAATCGCTACGAATACGAGCAACTCAAGTGCGACCCCTGTGAGCCGGTTGATGGTTTCATTTTCAATCAAGGCATCGCACCGCACCGCCGACATGCACTTTCTCACCAGCCAGCCGCCCAAAAGCGTGAAGACAAACAGGGGGAGATCGCCGCCAACGCCGCGGATCGGGGAGCCGGCGGGTAAAGTCTTTACGGCCAACGAGATAAGCGACTGCAGTCCGAGTCCAACGCCGAATGCTGCCGCCAGTAGAAGCATCTGAAACATGAGAGGATCGATCGACCGAATCGGCGACCGAATCGACGACGACTCAGCAGCGGTCGCCTGCGCCGCGCGGGCCGGGTGGGAAGTGGTGAGCCAGCGTCTGCGGATGCCGATGTTTACAATCACCAGTCCGCTCAGCACGCCATAGAGCAAGCCCGAAGCTGTGAGAAATGCCGCCAGATCCGCGGCACCCTCGTAGCTGCCTCGGGAGCGATGTACCTCTCCCCAAGCCGCCGAGGAGCCAAAGCCGCCAGCCCAGCTTACTTCGAGCAACTGCCCAAAGTGAATCGGCACGCCCCACGCTGGCGAGAGCAAGAGCCAGGTCGCCAGCAGGCCGACGCAAAGCTGTCCGAGAATGAGGATCCACGCACCGATCGCCTGTTGCGTCGTGGCAAGAAGTTGCCCCGCGGGTTTGCTGTCGGGCTTTACCAGCAACATGCCGGCAAAGATGATCGGAATCAGCGGACTTCGCCACGATTCCCATTGGCGAAGCGCATCGTTGAAGAGCAGTGCCGCGGTGTTTGAGCCGTCGCGCGACCAAAGTTGGGCTGCTAGCAGGGCAATCAGCCCCGCAATCAGCGCCGCGGGGGCGTGGATGGCTGAGAGCCATTTGAATTGCCACCGAAGCCAGACACCGAAAAGGAGAAATCCAGCAGCAATCAGCACAGCGGTAGTCATTGGCTCTCGCTACTCCTTAGTGCCAATGAGAGGCGGCAACCCACGCAGCGCTCTGGCGGCATTATCGTGATAGATCCGGCGCAGCACCTCGTCGGGGAGAAAGAGGCCGTACACTTTCCAATCGCCGCCGGGCGGGAACGGATGATCGTAGTAATCGAAGTACTCGTCATCGGTCTCCAGCAGTCGATAGTAGAGTTGGTTGCGGGGCTGATCGCGCCGGCCGGGATAGCGGTCGGTGCCGAATAGGATCCGGTTTGCATACTGGATGAGGAATCGGCGTGCCGCGTACGGTTGACGGCCCAATTCGGCTTCACGGCCCGAGAGATCCATGTAAAGGTTTGGGAATTCATCCAGTAGCCTCGCCGCGGCCTTCAGATCGTCGCCGTGTTCACCGAGATGCGCCACGATGAACACCGTTCGCGGATGGGCCTTAAACACTCGGTTGCGCTGCCGCAGCACCACCTCGCGCGGCGGATACGGCGGCTTTGCAAAGGACCAATCCGGGTGCCGCTTGAGCTGCATCCAGCGTTCGTTCAAACTATCAACCGGCTCAAAAAATGCCGGCGGGTCGGCAGCGTGAATCAACACCGGAATCTGCAGTTCGCCGCATGCCTCCCAGATCGGCCCCAGCCGCTCATCGTCGATTGCGACCAGCTTTTGGGTAGAATCCAGCACGGTCAAACCCAGACTTTTGAAGACCTTCAGCCCCGCAATACCGCGCCGATGATAATCTCGCAGTTTCGAGGCAGTCTTTGTTGCAAAACCGGGTTCAGAGGTCTGCGAAAACTCGACGTTTGCGAAGATGAGCAAGCGTTCCGGCGCAGCGCGGTGGTATCGAGCGAGTTGGGTCTCGAGCGCGTCCCCCCAGCCACCGCTGAGGTTGACGGCGGCTTTGATGCCAAGCCGATCCATCGCCGCGATGAGATTGGCGGGTTCGACGGTCGCAGACCAGTGACAGTGAATGTCGATCGCCTGAAAGCGGGGCCGGTCGACCTGTGTGACCGTGGTTGCGAGTTGGCTCTTCGGCTTGAAGTCTTTGAGCAGTTCGCCGTCGACATACACGGCCCGGCCGGCGGATTCGCCCGACTCGCGCGGATTCTCGACCCTGCCGCAGGACAGAACTGTAAGCAACAGCGTGAGCACCGCCGCCGGCATGACGCTGCACCGTCGGACGCCACAGAGGCGGAAGTAGTCGATTGCAAATGTCATTCCAGAGGCGGCAACTTAGACAGCTTGCGTTGTAGCGACCGCCGGTGAATACCTAGTTTGCGCGCCGCCTGCGAAATGTTTCCGTCGCAATCCTCCAGGATGCGTTGAATGTGCTCCCACTCAACGCGTGCCAGCGATGGCGTCGCTTCCTGCACCTGTTGCTGCGTGGCGGCGGATGTTTCGCCGCCGTCGAAGCGAGCGAGGATTTGATCGGTGTCGGCGGGCTTGGTGAGGTAGTCGATCGCCCCGCGGCGCACGGCCTCTACAGCCGTTGCGATGCTTCCGTAGCCGGTCAGAACAAGGATATCGATATCCGGGTCGATCGTGGCAAGGTCCGTGATGAGGTCCAGTCCGCTCCGGCCGGGCATTTTCAGATCAACCACCGCGCGCGGTGGCCGGTGCCTTCTAGCAAGCTCGACCGCCTCCTCCGCCGACGCCGCGCCGATCACTTCATATTGCCGCGCCTGCAGCGCGCGAATCAGCCGGCTACGAAAAATCTGGTCATCGTCCACAACCAGGATCTTTTGAATTGTCTTTTCAGCGACCATGCCGCAATTGTAGCACCTCCGACCCGCACGCCAACACGCTACCCCGAAGCGGGCAGTTCCAGCACCGATTTAGTCCCACGGCCGGGGGTGGATTCGATATACCAGCGGCCATTGCACTGCTCGGCCACCAGGCGCACGAGAAACAGTCCAAGGCCCATGCCTCGGCCCGGAGCCTTGGTTGTAAAGAAAGGCTCGCCGGCGCGTCGCACAACGTCGGCTGCCATGCCGGTGCCTTCGTCTACAACGGAAATCAATACAGACGATTCCCTTCGACGGATATCAAGCATGACGCGAGCACCGTCGGGCGAAGCGTCAAACGCGTTGCGAATCATCACACCCAATGCCTGCTGAACCGCACGCGGTGGGGCGATCACCGCACGCACTTCGGTAGCAGTGGAAACAGTAAGCCGACTAAGCGTTTCCTCGGTCATGTCACTCTTCACGAGTTCGACCAATTCACCCACCCCGAGCACCCGAGACTGCGCCGCGATGTCCTGCACCACATCCACCCGCATCCGGTCAAGAATCTTGCGACATCGATCGACCTCCCGACGAATGAGCCGGGCATCTTCCGCTGCATCGGGGTCGTTCTGGCCGGATCGCCCGATCGCCAGCTCAAGCTCCTTCGCCACAACAGCGATTGTTCCGAGCGGAGTGCCTAACTCGTGCGCCGCGCCTGCGGCGAGGGTGGCGAGAGAGGCAAGTTGCTGGTGGCGGGTCGCCCGGTCGCGCATGGTTCGCAGCTCGGCCTCGCGATCGCGGAGCGACCTCGATAGCCGGCTGATGAAATAGGCGATCAAGGCCGACTCGAGCACCAGCGCCGCCCAGTTCCCCGCCGCCAGCACCCGCGGGCTGACTGCTGGTTCGGCGGTGAGCGGAATATGAAACCGAAACAGCAGTGCATAACTTGCGCCAGCAACCACCACGAGCGTCCACGCCCACAGCGGGCCAAGCAGCACCACCGCCATCACGACATGCACCACATAGAGCGTGGCAAATGGGTTTGCGGGTCCGCCTGTGAAGAAAAGCAATACCGTCAGCAATCCGACATCCAGGAACAAAACCACCGGCACGAGGCCCGCCGGTGGATCGCCTCGCAGGATCCAGAATCTTACGACAAGGTTTGTCAGCAGGGTCGTTAGTACGACGATTGAAACCGGAAGCAACGGAAGCTGAATGGAGAGAACAATTGCGGCAAGCCCCATTGCAATGACCTGTCCCAGCACCGCCAGCCAGCGCAATCGCGTGAGCCAGACGAGGACGATCAAGGGCTCCTGCAGAGTGGACAGTAACGCGCGCGCAGGTGTATCGGCCCGAACCACCGGCACCGGGGTGATGTCAGTCGATTTGGATGACAAGCTGGTCGGTGAAGGTTCCATCGTTCATGGTCCCTGAAAAGCTGAGCGGAATGGCCGTTCCGGCGGGCACCACCGCCGTGGCGCTGATCCATCGAATGCGCTGGGGCGGACGGGGCAGCCCGCTGTCCTGCAGGTCTTTCTTCACCGCGGCGGGAACGGGCGTTTCAGTCGATTCAAACTCCAGCGGCTCTCCGCCATGCTTGATTTGCACATCCACCGCGCCATCGCCCCGCGGCAGGTTCCAGAATGCGAGGTAAATCGCGACTGCGTCGCCCTGTCGTTTCGCACCAAGCAACTGAAAAAATCGGCTCTCCGAAACAATCGGCCGCGGCACATTGTCGGTTGCCGAGGCCAATGCATCTTCGGTAGCGATTCCCGTGATGCCAAACCGAGCACGGGCTTCATCGGCAAGCCAGAGAGAAGTGATTGCGGGGGCGACTCGGCCCACCGATTGCGGTGCATCTGCCTGATCGATGTAAACCATCGAATTGCGGCGGCCGTCGGGAATCCACATCGGCCGGCTCACGGGGTCCATCTTCTTCTTCACCAGAATGACCGCCCCTGGAATGCTTACCACGAGAAAGATGGCGAGGAAGATGAGGTTGGCGCGCGACTCACCGTTCATATGCTCATTCTATCCTTCGATCGCGGCTTCTTCTGCCGGACCGGGGCCGCTGCATCGAGCAGTTCTTGTGCCTGGGCGCGCGTTGTAGCGGTGATGCGCTGTCCGCCGATCATTTCTGCCAGTTCCTGTACGCGTTCGGCGCCGTCCACGACCCAGACGCTCGTCTCTGTTGTCTTACCGGTCGCGGCTTTGCGCACCGTCAGGTGCCGATCGGCATAACACGCAATCTGCGGCAGGTGGGTGATGCAGAGCACCTGGTGATGCCTGCTGAGATCGCGCAGTTTCCCACCGATCACCGCGCCAAGTCGTCCGCCGACGTTGGAATCGATTTCGTCAAACACCAGCACCGAGACACGCTCGCCCGCAGCGAGAACGCTCTTCAGCGCCAGCATCACCCGCGACAATTCGCCTCCACTAGCCACTTTCCTCAGCGGCTGCGCGGCTAGCCCTGGGTTGGTCTGCACGACGAACTCGACAGTATCCAAACCGCTCGCGCCAGGCTCAGAGTCGGTGCTGACCAAGTCGATCGTGAATACCGCCTTCTCCATGCCCAATTCTGCCAGTTGCCGATCAATTCTCTCCGCCAGCGTCTTCGCCGCTGTCCGGCGCTTCGCAGATAGCTCTGTGCCGATCTTTTGCAGTGCGGTTTCCATCGGCTTAATGGAAGCTGCAATGCTGGCGAGGTCGCCGGTTTGCGATTCGAGCGCCTCAATCCCTCGTGCAAGCTCGTCGCGGTACCCTAAAACAGCCTCAACTGATTCCCCGTACTTACGCACGAGCCGGTTGATCACATTCAGCCGATCGTTGACGTCAGCCAACTCCGCTGGATCGATTTCCAGCTTGCCGAGGTACCTTCCAAGATCGAACGCCGCTTCTTCGAGCGCCAGCGTGGCATCACGCACCGCCCGGCCGACTGGTTCAACCGTCGCGTCGAGCAGGGCAAGCTCCATCAGCACCGAGGTCATCATCTTCAGTCGCTCGAGCACTGCGCCTTCCGCTTCATAAAGGGCGCTGTGAACAGAAGTTGCGTCTTTCTTGAGTGTTTCGAGGTTCTGAAGCAGGTTGGCCCGGGCGGTTAACTCTTCATATTCGCCCAGCTGTAACTCTGCGGCGTCAATTTCTTGCAGTTGAAAGCGATTTAGCTCCAGTTGTTGATGCCGGAGCGACTGGCCCGAGGAAACTGCCGCGAGCTGCTGCCTGGCATTGCTCAAATCGTGCCAGACACGCTGATACTTCTCACGAAGCGGCATGAGTCCGGCAAACTCATCGACTACTGCGAGCTGATTTGATGGCTTCAAGAGATATTGGTGGTCATGCTGGCCGTGAACATCAATGATTGCCTCTGCAAGGCGTTTCAGCATGGTAAGCGTGATCGGGTTGCCATTGAGTGTGATGCTCGATCGTCCACTTGAAAAGATCCGCCGGGTGAGCAGCAGTTCGCCGTCTTCATTCTGCAGCGGCGCGTCGGTGATGGCCTCCAGCTCTGCAAGTAGGGGTTTGCTCAACACTTCAAAAACGCCGCTTACGCGCCCCTCGACAACGCCAGCGCGCAGCATATCCGTCGGCGGCCGCAGCCCGAGCAGGAGTTCGACTGCGCCGATGACCAGGCTCTTGCCGGCACCGGTTGTCCCTGTAAAGCAGTTTAGCCCGGGGGCAAACTCGACTTTGGCGTCGGCGATGACGGCGAGATTGGAAATGTGCAGTTCTCGGAGCAATTTTTGTTTGACGTATTGGCTCTACTTCACTCCGCTCCCCGCCGCCACGGGCTTTTCTGGCGAGAGCACGACGACATTTCCGGTCGCCCCATCGGTCGCAGCGAGTAGCATGCCGTGGCTCACCTCGCCGCGCAGCGGGCGGGGGGCGAGGTTGGCAACGACGACAATCTGCTTGCCCACGAGCGTTTCGGGTGGATACCACGCCTTGATTCCCGCGCAAATCTGCCGGGTCTCGCCGCCGAGGTCGATTTGAAGGACGAGTAGCTTGTCGGCGTTGGGATGAACCTTGGCTTCGGTAACGGTGGCGATTTTCAGTTGGATCTTTGCGAAATCGTCATACTGAATCAACGGATTCACCGCGGGACTGGCCACGGCAGGGGTCGCGGGGGGAATGGGGCTTGCCGCGGGCGTCGGTTCGGGATTTGGCTCGGACATGGTCTCCTTTAAGTCTGAAGTAATATCGCGAGTGTACGCGCCGAGGCCGCCCTGCGGAAGCACGCAGATACCTCATTTCGCGGCGCAAGCCATCCCATGTCCTGTAATGCACCCTTACGAGCCGCACTCAGGCTCACTTTTTGAGCAAGCCATAGCGGAAAATGGTGAGGAGAATCTTGTACCCCGCCCTGACTGTCCCGCTGACCGTACCGGTGATCTTGCTATGACCAATGCGCGGGCGATAGGTGACCGCGACTTCCTCCATACGAAGCTTGGCGCGGGCGGCCTTGATCTGCATTTCGACCGTCCAGCCGAAATTTGGGTCGATCATGTTGAGGTCCAATAGTGCTTTCCATCGAATGGCACGAAATGGACCCAGATCGGTATACCGGACTCCCCAGATCAACCGCATCAGGAAACACGCCAGCTTGTTCCCCAGACGCGCCTGCAAGAGCAGAGCACCCGGCGGCTGGGGCTTGAGCATGCGCGACCCGATGACGAAGTCCGCACGGTCGGAGATGATTGGGTCAACCACGAGCGGCAACTCGTCGGGGTAATCGCTGTAGTCGGCGTCGATGAACACCAATATCTCCGGCTGCTGGTCGGCAGGAAGCGCCTTGAGATACTCAATTCCCTTCAGACAGGCTGAGCCGTAACCTTGTTGGGTGGCATGAACGACTGTCGCACCAAACTTCTTCGCCACTTCGGCGGTGTAATCGGTGGAGTTGTTGTCGGCTACGATCACGCCACCGGCCAAATCCTTCGGCAGGTCGTCAATTACGCGGCCAATCGAGCCTTCCTCGTTCCACGCTGGAATGAGTACGGCAATGCGCGCTTTGGCCGTCGTGTCAGATTTCGTAACGATGTTTCGAATGCAGTCCATGTTTCCTCAGACCCTGTTTCGGCGATATCGGCGGCGAAGCCCGGAACTTGGATGCCGTGAGAACGCCGTCTGTTACTCGGCCACTACCAGCCCGAAGCGCTGGTGAACCCGACGCTCCGCCGGGGCGAAAATGAAGCGGTCTGCGAGCATTCCGATGATCACCATCATCATCATGACCGCGACGACTTGTGCCACGTCAGCGAAGCTCCTGCCAATCTCGAGCAAAAACCCCAATCCATGCCGCTGCGCAGCTAAGATGAGTTCAGCGCCCATCAGGGAACGCCACGCGAAGGAAAAGCCCTGCCGAAGGCTCGTCGCCAGCGCGGGCAGGCTTGCGGGCAGCAGAACATATGCATACTGCTTCCAACCGGACGCACCGAGCATCAAACCCGCCCTTCGATAGATCGGCGGGATGGTCCGCATCCCATCGCGAAGGGAGATTGCGATCGCAAAGACACTTCCCATCACCAAGACAAACAAGATGCCGCGCTCGTTTATTCCAAACCAGAGGATCCCCAGGGGCACCCAGCAGACACTCGGCAATGTCTGCAGGCCCAAAAACAAAGGCCCAAGCAACTGATCAACCGACTTGATCGTCCAGATTACTACTCCGAGCAGCACCCCGACGAGCACACTGATCGCAAAGCCGATCAGTAATCGCGAACAACTCACCACCAAAGCTTCAATGAGAGGGCCGCTCGCCACTGCTCCAACGACGTTTCCCTTTGTGGGCCACGGCCAGCCAGGTTTGACCGGTTCGCCGAACGCCGTTCGGATGTTCAGCATCGACAGGACGGCGTCGAGCACATGGCTGGGTGCGGGGAAAACGTACGATCGCCAGCCGACGAACCTATATGCCGCTTCCCAGATTAGCAGAGCAGTCAACCAGATCGCCAGCCGCTTTAGGCTTCCACTGATCTTCGGGCGCAAGATTGGCGTTGACACGGTTGACCTCGTCTTCAATTTCTCGGCGGATTCGGTGTACCAGATCGTTGATATCCCGGCTATCTATGTCGCGCGGGTGCGAAAGCGGGATATCAATCTCGGCGCGAATCTTACCCGGGTGAGCGTGCATGACGATGATACGGTCGGCAAGGCGAACGGCTTCCCCGACTGAATGGGTTACGAATAGAATCGTCTTCTTCGTTTCGACCCAGAGTTCCTGCAACTGCTGATGGAGAAGCGTGCGGGTTTGCGCATCCAGCGCGGCAAACGGTTCATCCATCAGCAAGACAGCGGGATCGACGACAAGCGAGCGGGCGATCGCAACGCGCTGGCGCATCCCGCCGGACAGTTCGTGTACCAACTTCCCGGCGCTGCGGCTGAGGTGCACCATTCTCAACGCTTCGGCGACGCGTTGCTGCCGATCGGCGCGGCTAAAACCCGCCATTTTGAGCCCAAACTCCACATTTTGCGCCGCCGAGAGCCAGGGAAACAGGCCGTGGTCTTGAAACACCATGGCACGATCAGGCCCGGGACCCTGAATCAGCCTGCCATCAATCGCCGCGGTGCCCTTCTCGGGCTTGAGCATCCCGGCAGCTATGTTCAGGAGTGTGCTCTTCCCGCACCCGGATGGACCCACGACAACCACAAACTCCCCCGGCTGACACTCGAGCGTGATGTCTTGAATAGCCGGGACGCCCGTGCCGTCAAAGTTCTTACTTACGTTAGATAGCGTCAGGCGGCCGCGCGCACTCACGGCAGACGTTTCATTCCTGAGGATGCCCGACGTGGGACGCGCCATACCGCAGTGCTTTTACCCTTGATTGAGCCGCACGTCACGGAGTCGCTACTTCGACGGCTCTGGTGCGGCTTGAAGGGCCGATAGATCGACCAGTCCTTTGATCGAAACCTCGTCCCGCGAAAAGCCAAGGTCGAAGCTCCATTTCGACATGGTTTCCAGCGTGCTCGGCATGGGGTCTGTCGTAAAGGTGACGCGCTTCAGCGAATCGGCAATGACTTCGGGCGCGATCCGCTTTGATGTCAGCGCAAGAATGGCATCGCTCAATGGCTGAACCTGCTCCGCTGGCTCCGATTGCAACCGGCGCGTCCAATCCTTGTGCACGGCAAGTATTTTCACAGCGGTCTCACGATGCTTTTCCAGAAACGCCGGCGACGCGGTTACCAGCGTAAGGCTGAACTGATTGGACGGCCAAAGCGCACTTTCCTCTGCGATCAGCCGATGACCGTCTGCGATGAGCCGCGCCGCCCACGGTTCCGGGACCCACGCCGCATCGATCTCGCCTCGAGCCATCATGGTTGCCTGCTCGGCGTTGGCGATTGGAAGCACATTGTTGACGTTCGACTGACCCAGCGTGGTTTTCAGGTAATGCTTTGCGGCGATATCCTGCGTGTTGCCGAGCTGCGGCGTTGCAATTCGCTTGTCTTTCAGGTCTTGCAGCGTACGAATCGGGGAGTCGTTTCGTGCGACAATGGCCACGCCGTTGGCGGCGGCGCCGCTG
The DNA here is from genome assembly GCA_002343075.1 of Phycisphaerales bacterium UBA2421. Lineage (GTDB taxonomy): Bacteria > Planctomycetota > Phycisphaerae > Tepidisphaerales > Tepidisphaeraceae > UBA2421. The sequence continues at coordinate 52,818 of DDRH01000036.1, forward strand.
ATGATCCTGATGCCCTCTCCACGGCTCTTGCCGTGCGCGCTGATCGCGGGGCCGGGGCCGATGTATGCCACGTCAATCTCCCCTGCAAACAGCGCCTCAATCACCGACGGCCCGGCGTTGAAAACCCGGGTCGTAAGCTTGGCAGGGGCGACGGCTTTCTCAAGATCACCGTTTGCAACCGCCAGCACGGCCTGTGCGTGGGTGACGTTCGCGAAATAGCCAAACCGCACTTCGGCCGGCGAATCTTCGGCACGCGCCCGATATTGCACCGCGACAGTGCCCGCCACAACCAGCAGCACAAGAGAAGCAACCGCAATTCGCATTCAGTCGAAGGTACCGGCAAACCGAATGAATTGCAAGTTGTCATATATGTAAATAGGCCTATGGCCCTTTTGATCGTCCAAACTTGGCATTTCGCAGCGAATCCCTTTGCCCGGAGTTTTGCGGTGGATCGTCATTGGGTTCTTGGGGAGTACGACGATCGGCTCAGCCTATCGTTCCCTCTCGAATATGTGCGCTCGTTCGCCGGAGTACCGAGACGTTCGTCCGCTTGCATTCTCGGTGCCACTGCCTGAACTTACCACCTGTTGCAAAATCACGATCAAGGAACACCAGCAATATTCATGAGTCTTTATCCATTGAAGTTCGTGCCCCGGTTTGTTCCGAAGATGTGGGGCGGCAGGAAGTTGCAGCAGATTTTTGGCAAATCCTTGCCCGGCGAAGGTCCGTACGGGGAAAGCTGGGAAGTGTTCGATTTTCCGCCGGGCGCGACCGGCCCCGACGCGATTCAGGCCGGCGACGATGACCGAGGATGGATCAGCGCCACAATTGCCAACGGGCCGCTGGCGGGGACGACCCTTCATCAGATCATGGTTGCCCACCCGGCAAGTTTGCTGGGACAGTGCGCCGCGGTGGACACTCCGCACGGCGGGCAGTTTCCACTATTGATCAAGTTTCTCGATGCACGCGACGATCTGAGCGTGCAGGTTCACCCGCCGCCGGCCTATGTCAGCTCGCACTCGGGTGCCCACCTCAAGAATGAGGCGTGGCATATCTTGCATTGCGATCCCGGTGCTCGGCTGTTGCTGGGCGCGCGTAAGGGTGTGACTCGGGCGATTTTTGAACAAGCCCTGCGCGCAGGGACTGCCGAGAAAGAGATGAACAGCGTAGCCGTGCTGGAAGGCGAAACCTATTACATGCCCAGCGGCACCCTGCACGCGCTCGGCGGGGGGATCGTCGCGTACGAAGTGCAAACGCCGAGCGATACGACCTACCGCGTTTTTGATTTTAGTCGTATTGATCCCTCAACCGGCAAACCGCGAACGCTACACGTCGAGCAGGCACTTGATTGCATCCAGTTTCACTGGGACGCGCTCCAGAACAAAACGCCCCGGCAACCGCAGCATGCAATTGTTGCGCAGGCACCGCAGTGGATTCTGATGCAGATTAGACTGTCGGCAGGGGCAGCCTACGAACTAAATCACGATGCGGGCCCGATCGTTGCGACCTGCGTCAGTGGTGGTGGCTCGGTGCAGTCATTTGGGGTGACCGAAGAATACACACTCGGCGAGACAATTGTGCTCCCGCCGGCAGAATCGACACGGCTGCGTCCTGCGCGCGATAGCACACTACTCCTCGCAGGCGTCCCGCCGGTGGATCGGGCGCAGCTACTGCCGAGGTCTGTAGCGTGAATACAACGCCGAACCGGCCTCGAACCGATTGAATGCAGCGGCTCAGCGGAATTTCAAGACGATCACTTCAATTCTCCTGCCGCCGCCGGCGTAGCTCCAACCGGTTTCGGAGCGGACAACTTCGAGCAGCGCTCGGCGGGGTTCGGGCACTGTCTTCCAAACATCACTGGTGGTCACGATCCAAGCGGGCCACTGGGCAGGTTCGACGACGCTGAGAAAATCGTCCCGCGGTTCGGGCCGGATGGTTCCGCCTTGGTAAAACGCCAGGCTTGGTTCCTTGTAATCGATCATGAGCACGTCGCCGACACGCAGGCCCGGCGGTAATACATCTGCCGCACGTCTTGAGAGGTTAAGGTAGGGTGAGTGGGGAATGAGTATCCCGTAGCAGAGGATGAACACGCCCAGAATCCCCGCGGCCATCCACCCTGCGGCGTGCATTGGCGTTGAGTTGGCAAAATGCACCGCAACCCGCCACGCGAAGAGGATTGCCCAAACGCTCACCACCGCTGAGGCGACGATCGCCGCAGCAGGAAGCGGGGCAAACCAATACACGGCCAGCCACGGGAATAGCCCAATCATCGCCACGAAGCCGGCCCAACCGCGGGCGACGAGTGGCCAATTTCGTTGGCGGAGTTCCGATGTCGCGCCAGTCGACGCACGAAGCAGCACGCGCGCGACCAGAAACGCCATTGGCGCATACGTCGGCAACACATAGTGGGGCAGCTTGGTTGCAATGCACTCAAACATGATCCAAGGACCGACGATGGCGGCGAGAGCGAAGCGCACCCGAACATCGTGACGGCAGCGCCACGCGTCGGCCATCGCTGCCGGGATAAGCAGGCTCCACGGGAAAAACGTGCCCCAAACGGCCAGCAGATAGAACCCGGGCGGGCCACGATGACCCTCCTGGGGCTTGGCGATGCGGCTCAGCACCTCATTGTGTAGCATCGCGCCGATGGCCCCGGGGTGTCGCGATTCGAGCGCAATGATCCAAGGCATCACCACCGCTCCGGCGAGCAGGAGTGCAATTGTAATCTTTGGAAGCCTAAACTTCGCACGCGGCTTATCCGACTCGCCCGCCTTCTCAGCAGTGCTTCCACAGAATGCATTTAAGATCGCGAGCATCAGAAGCGTCGTTCCCAGCACGCCGAGCACGACGGGCCCCTTGGTAAGCCCCGCGAGGCCAACGCAACTGCCCATCGCAATGACGGTGGGCCAGTCCCACAAGCCGATCGACATGCGATAGAGGCAAATCAGAGCGGAAAGAGTGAAAAAGGTCAGTACCGCGTCGGTAATGCTCATCTTGGCAGCGGCGATGGTCAGCCCCGCAGTGCCGTAGATGACCGCCGTCCAGACCGCGGTTTGTGGATCGACCCCGCGCGAGAGGGCGACGACGACAAGCACAAGTGTCAGCGTCGTGGCGATCACCGACGGCAACCGGGCTGCGCCGGCGCTGACACCAAAGCACTTCATCGCGGCCGCCTGGCACCAATAGATGAATGGCGGCTTCTTCAGGCGCAGCTCATCAAGCAACCGCGGGGTGGTCCAGTCGCCCGAATCGAGCATTTGGCGGCTCGCCTGCGCGTAGCGAGGCTCGTCGCGGTCCCAGAGGCTGACGGCGTTGTTGCCGATGAGGTACACCGACGTGAGCAGGAGCAAAATGCAAAGGCTGCGCCACGACAAGATGAGGTTTACGTTATGCCACGAGAATCAAATTGCAAAGTGCTCGCCGTTTCGCCGGGGTTGTGTAAGCTTCCCGCCGATGAGTTGGTTGATTTTCGCGATGCTCCTCGTTCCGTGTGCGGTTCTACTGGTGCTGGAACTGCGCGGCGTGAAGACGACCCTCTCTCTCCATATGCGCGGCGACATCAGTCGCGAGAGCAAGTTTCTGGCGCAGTATGGTCAGGCCATCTGCACCCCGATCGTGGCTCTTCTGGTTTGGCAGTTGGATAAGACCAACCCTGGCCATCGCGCGCTCATCATTCTTTTCTCGACCATCGCTGCCTCCGCATCGGCGGCAGGGCTTAAGCGGCTGTTGGGTCGCAGCCGGCCCAATCGACGGCATGCCGGGCAGTTCCTTGGGCCGACATGGACACACGCTAATTGGCGCGAGAGCTTTCCCTCCAGTCATAGTGCCTGCGCAATGGCAATGAGCGTTCCGCTTGCCATGTTTTACCCATCAGCGGCCATCACGTTCTTTAGTCTCGCAATTCTGACTGCGGCGCTGAGATATGTGCTCGATGCGCATTGGCCGAGTGATGTGCTGGCAGGGCTGGCGCTTGGGTATCTCTGCGCCATTGTCATTTTGGAACTCTTCGCGAGGCTTGCGTGAGCCTGAACTGGAATTTTTCAACCGTTGCTGATGAGCTCGGCGGGGTTATCACGCACGCGGAGGCGGCCGCGCGGCTGGAGCAGGCGGTTTATGGAGTCGACTCACTTGCAGAGTTGGCACTCCATAAGGTGCTCGCGGATGGGTTGGCGACACGGTTTGAGGTGGCGCGTGAGGTACATTACCCGTCGAGCGCCGGCGGGAAGCTAACGCATCGACAACGATGTGATCTGGTGTTAACTCCCCGGGGACGACCGCTGCGGCTAGATTCCCGGCCAGCGGGGTTGTTTGACCCGCCCGATCAGGCATCGCCCGGCGAAGCGCTTTGGCTCGAACTCAAAGTCGCGGCGCAGTTCCGCTCGGCGGGCGTTCGCCATAGCGGCTACGGCGCGCAGTGGCGCACCGCCGTTGTCGAAGACCTGAAGAAGATGGAAGCCGAACCAGCCATCAAGGAGGCCGGCCTGCTACTGATCGTATTCACAGAGTCAGTTGACGTGCTGGAGAATGATCTTCAATTGTTCGAGGATGTGATGGTTATGAAAGAGGTCCTCGCAGGCTTCAGGCATGTGCGGTCGATCCCAATTCTGGACCGCATGGGACACTCGATTTGCACGGTGGCGCTATGGCCGACCATTCAAAGATGATTCAGGAGCGCTCGGCAGGCGCGATTGTATACCGGCGGGACGTCTTTGGGACGCGCGAGTATCTTCTTCTGAATCACGGCAGGCATTGGGACTTTCCCAAGGGCCACACAATCCCCGGCGAGACCGACCGCGCCGCCGCCGAGCGGGAATTGTGCGAGGAGACGTGCATCCGCGCCGCGACCTTTCACGAAGGGTTCTGCAGAGAAATCAGGTATGTGTTTCGCTCCCGCGGCGTTGTGGTTAACAAGGCCGTGGTTTTCTTCGTTGCATTGACAGACGTGGATGCGATTACGTTGAGCCACGAGCATGTCGGATTTGCTTGGATGACATACGATATTGCGATGAAAGCCGTGACATATCCGACGTCGCGCGACGTACTGAAGCGTGCCGAGGAGTTTTTGGCCAGGACTAGTCCGCAAGCTGGCTAGAGCCGTCGCAAATCTTGCTATTGAGGCAGCCCTGTTCAACAATGCTATCTGAGTTCAGAAAGGATTCCCGGGCACCGTGAAGCTGGTTTCGGAAGACAATCTTAAGCAGATAGACACGCACTTAGCGAAAGTGCTCGACCGGCTTCTGGCTGCCGACGGCCTGAGTGCCATGAATTCTGTGATTCGGGCATATGTGCTAGCGGGTGGCAAACGCGTTCGCCCCCAGCTTGCCCTCTGGACCTGGCTGCAGTGTGAAGCGAGCACGCCTGGAATAGAGACGCCGCCTAGCCCCTCTGGTTTCTCATTTACGGTGGCCGACCGTCCGCTGACCGATCAACCCTTGCCTACCCCACCCGGGCCGAATCCGCAGTCACTGCTCGATGCGGCTTGTGCCTGGGAGTTGTTTCATGCGTTTCTTCTCGCCCATGACGACATCATTGACTCGGCGGAGACGCGCCGGGAGCAGGCGGCGCTTCATCGGCAGCTTTCCTCGCTCGACCACGATTCGCCAAAGTTTGGCAGCGACCTCGCCATCGTCGCGGGCGACCTGATGTTCAGCGCCGCCATGCGGCTGCTGCATGAACTGGATGTGCAACCAGGCCCTTATCGCTCGCTGCTCCAGTTGTTCAGCCGGGTCGCAACGATCACGGGCTTTGGGCAGGCCATCGATATTTGCCAGTCGCAAGTGCCGATTGAAGATGTCTGCGAGGAGACGCTGCTGAGGGAGTATCACTGGAAGACCGCGGCGTACACCTTTGAGGGACCGATGCTAACGGGAGCAATCCTGGCCGGTGCAGATTTGCCGACGCAATTGGCAATCTCTAGTTTCGCCCTCGCGCTCGGCCAGGCGTATCAGATGCAGAATGATCTGATCGACCTTTCAGCAGAAGCGCACGAGGGATGCGACCTCGTGCAGGGCAAACGAACGATCACTCTGATCACCGCGCGCAGCCAACTCGCGCCCGCCCGCCGGGCCGAGTTTGATCGCAAGCTTGATGCCCTGCGAACCGCAAATGGACATTCCCTGCAGCTTGCTGACGAGATTCGCAGAGAATTGCTCGATAATGGAGCGGCAAGGCGGACTGCGGAGCGAATTGACCGGTTTCTGACCAGCGCCCGCTCGGCTGCAATGGATTCGGCCATCCCGCAACCTTTGGGGGGGGCGATGCAGCAATTGCTTCATTCACTGCAGCGGCAGTATTTTGTCGCCGTATAGTGAAACTTAAAGTCTTTCCCCCCAGGGAAGACCCGGATCACTCATCTCTTTCCCCGCGGCCGTCGAGCAGCCGCTGCATGACGAACGACCGGCGCATGGCACGCATGTCGGCGGGGCTTTCGGACACATATTCGATGAACGCCATGCACATTTCATCGGTTGTTTGCTCCCCGCGACGAACGCGCCGCGGGGGGGAGTTGGGATTGTTGGGATTGTCGGCTGAGTTATCAAACCGTGCCGACAGCTGCAGCACGGTTCCCGCAGGCAAACTGATGGGTTTCGCGAATCGATACTGCTCCTGCCACTTAAAGTCCCAATCATCAATATGCACCAACGGAACGATGTTGCCATCGGGCAGCGCTGCCGTGACAACCATCTCTCGTCCGACCAGATGCATGTGAGGTGTGACACCGATGATGGTGGTATCGATCGGCAAGGCAAACCGCGCCGTCCGAATATAGTTGGCTTCGCCTGCAGGGATGTCGATCTCGCGGTTGACCAGCGGAATAGTGGCGACCTGGCGTTGTACCGGCGTTTTCTGGAGATAGATGGCGAGCGTTGATTGATCGTTTCGCGCGACGCCATCGGGGTGATAGTGAATCTGCATCACAACGTCAGACCCCTTGGCTACGAAGCGACCGGTGCCTTCGGGCAGGCGGTGCGGCTGACTGCCCGGTGCCCAGCCGCCGAGCGAGCCGGTGGGAAGAAACCCAGGCCCGCCGAAGCTGGCATAGCCCGGAAGCGGGTCGGCGGCGTCTCTGGTCTTGCCGACGCCATTACGGTCGAGGTAGAAAATCGCGTGGTGCACCACCGTCGCAGCCCCGGGGCGAAACTCAATCCCGGCGACGTATGCATCCTGCTTCAAATCCAACGGAAGCACGAAAGCGCGATAAATGTCGCGCCCGGCTGCCGGAATTGGAAACGAATCAGACATTTTCAGCACGATGTCTGGTTCCCCCAGTCGCCATCCCGAAGCAAACTGCGGCGGCGGTGGGGCGTCCGATGCTTCGCCCATCGGCCCGCCGGCTTGGGCCCACTGCTGGATGAGGTCAATCTCGCGTGAAGTCAGGCGGCGCTCATGTACAAAATGTCCAAAGTCAGCCTTGGGCTTCCACGGGGGCATGTAGCGACTCTCGGTGACGGCGGCGATCATCCGGGCGCGCTTGCTGACGTCATCGTATGTCAACAGCGGAAACGGAGCCGCCTCGCCCGGGCGATGGCAGATGGTGCAATTACTGTAGATGATTGGCGCAATGTCTCGGGCGAAAGTCACAGGGGAAATCTCGGCGCGCGGGCGATCCCATGACTCGAATATGCAGCCAATGGACGGGGTGTTCGGCACTTTCACCGGGCGGTCATGCAACACATCAGTGACGGCGGCCGCGAGATCGTAGCTGGTTGCATCGTGTTTCTCTTTGCCAAGCTGCGTAACCGCGTTGTCAATCCGCCCGCGGTAGACAATGCTTCCAGACGCATCAATGACGAATGCTTCAGGTGTCTTCGTCGGCTGGAGCGCGAGTGCCAGATCGCCCGTGGCATCAAAAATGACAGGAAACTCCACGCCGCGCTCTGCGGCCCAGGCTTGCGCTTCGGCCCGGCCCACGCGCGGGTCGGATAGGACGCCTGCAAGCCCGGCCTTCCAGTTCCCCTTCTTAAAACTCCGGTTCAGGTAATTGAGTTTGGCAATCGACTTATTCGCAATAGGGCATTCGGTACCGAGCACCACGATCGCGGTAGCTTTCATGTCGTCGGAGACGATGTGCACCGGGCTCCCGGCAATGTCGGTCAGCTTGAGCGAGGCGAGCGTGCGGCTCGCATCGGCCCGAACCACGGGCGATTCATGAGGTTGTGTAGCGGGTGAGGCAAAGGCCAGGCTCCAGCGGAAGCCGATGCCAAGCAGGAGAGAAGCGATCAGAATAAATGCAGATCGATGCATAGGGCTTATGATTGTAACGATTCGCCCGGTGCAATATTTCGGAATCTTCACCTGAAGGGTGAATTGAGTGGAAAATTGGTCGAGGGGATCGACCGCTTGGGTATCGCCCATCCGTTCGAAAGGCCTTCCCCCGCCCAGGAAATCCCGGGCGGGGGAAACCACCGTTTCTACTTCTGCAACCCAGAAAGTGCATCGCTAAGGCCGGCGATCTTGCCGGTGTCGACGGGCACCTTAATGCTTGAACCCTTGAACGCATCGCCGATCGGCTCGGCGCGCCCGCCGAGGTACTGAGCGAGAAACGCTTCCGTAATCGCGTAAAAGCTCAGCCTGTTTTCGGGGCGGGCAAACCCATGACCCTCATCAGGATAGAGCACATAGGTCACCGGAATGTTGCGCTCGGTCATCGCCTTGGCGATCTGATCCGCCTCGGACTGCTTCACGCGGGGGTCATTGGCACCCTGCCCGATGAGCAGCGGCTTGCTGATCTTGTCTACGAACGTCAGCGGGCTACGGCTGTCGAGAAATTTGCGGCCTTCCTCAGTGCTGCTATCGCCCACGCGACTCTTCCACTGGGCGACCGCGGGTGCCCAATATGGGGGAATCGTAGCAAGCAGGGTGTTTATGCTGCTCGGACCGACGATATCCACACCGCAGGCGAAGAATTCGGGTGTGAACGTAAGGCCGACGAGGGTGGCGTAACCGCCGTAGCTTCCGCCCATAATGGCAATCTTGTTCTTGTCGGCGATCTTGCTATCGATTGCCCAGGTCGCAGCATCGATGAGATCGTCATGCATCTTGCCGGCCCATTCCTGGTTGGCAGCATTGACAAAATCCTTTCCAAATCCGGTCGACCCACGAAAGTTCACCTGAAGCACCGCATACCCGCGGTTGGCGAGAAGCTGCGCTTCGGGGTCAAAGCCCCAGGTGTCGCGGGCCCACGGCCCGCCGTGCACGTTTAGCACCATGGGGACAGGTCGTTCGGGAATGCCGTCCTGATCGCTATCGGCATCAAGGGGGAGGGTCAGGTAGCTTACAAGCTCCAGGCCATCTCTAGCCTTGATGACCTTCGGGTGCATCTTCGCGAGCGGAACATTCTCGAGATCCTTCTTCATGCTGTAGAGAAATTCTGCGCGCTTATTCACTCGGTCATACAGGTAGCTCCGGCTGGGGCCGTTATCGAGGATGTATGCGACAGTCCACTTTGTGTCATCAAGCGTTCGACTGGTAATGACAAAGTCGCCGTCGGCAACTGTCTTGAGGTAGTCCATGTCGGCTTGAATGCTCGAATCAAGCACTTTCCACTCGCTGCGAGCGTAGTTGAAGTTGACGGCCTGAAGCTTTTTGGATGTCGGGTGAATCAGCACGCCGCCGGCGTCAGCCTTGGGATGCTCGGCGACGAGGGTCTTCTCCTTCGTCTCAAGATCCATTGTGTAGAGCGCCGCAGTGTTCCGCCCGCGGCTATCGAGGAGATAGGCAACTTTGTTGTCTTTATCGAAGCCGACCATGTCGGTTGTCAACCCATCTTCCATCGGGACTTTGTCAAACTCGGTGAACTTGCCATCGCCGTCGTTGGTGTAGGTCGCTGTGCCGCCATCGGGGGTCATGGTGACGACATGCCGGATCTTGAAATCATCGTCAGGGATGACTCCCACAACCGGTGCGCCCGCAACCTGTTCTGGATTGGGCATGAATAGCGCTTTCTCACCCGTCACGACGTTGGCCTTCCAGACGTCGTGAAACTGTTCATTGCGGTCGTTGATCTGGACGAGAATCTCCTGTGGAAACTTCTCGCTCGTCTCGACGATACGGGCCGCGACTTTGGGGTTGTCCACGAGATTGCGGGTTTCTTTGGTCTTCACGTTGATGGAAATAATCTGCCAGTTCTCATCGCCGCCTTGATCCTGGAGGAAGACCATGGTGTCTGGGGCGTAGGTCCACTGGGCACGCTGGATGCCACGTTTTGTGTCGTTAGTAACCGGCTCAGCCTTGTCGATCGCTCCCACGGGCGCGACCCAAACATTCAGCACGCCTTGGCTCGGCGCGAGGAAGCTGATGTATCTTCCATCGGGGCTTATTCGCGTCTGCGCCTTGTCGGGGTTGCCGAAGAGCACATCGCGGGGAATGAGTGGCGTATTGTTGGCCGCCAGAGCAGTTGTACCGAGCACGCCAGCTGTGGCTAGCGAGAGGATCATTTCACGAAACATGGGTCTCCTTTCAAGAAACCGGCTTTTTGGGGTGCTTAATCGAATCAGCCCGATCGAACAGTTTAGATCAATCCTGTGGATGAAGAAAGTTGCACAGCCGGCTTGCGAACGTGTGCCGTTCGGCCGGCCGCAACGGGCGATTTTTTCGGCGCTGCTGACTCCCGACGATACATCTGTTATAGTCAAGGCGACCGATTTCCGGGCCTGTAGCTCAATTGGGAGAGCACTGCCTTTGCAAGGCAGGGGTTAGCGGTTCGATCCCGCTCAGGTCCATTGCAGTCGCGGTCCAGCCTGATGACGACAACCGTCACGGCTTGGGCTATCCAAGCACGATCAGCGTGCCGAACATTACCAGCCAGACGACATCCAGAAAGTGCCAGTAGAGAGCCGTATGACGAATCGGCATATGGTGCTCGTGGTCGTACGCATCTTGGCCGGCGCGGTAGAGCACCCAGCTAAGCGAGAGCACCCCACCCACCACATGCAGCGCGTGCACGACTATTAGGAAAAACATCGCGCCTGCCAAGGCCATCGGGGCGTCGGTGTTTGCGTTTCGATCGAAATGTTCAGCAAGAATGCTCCACAGGGACGGTGCCTGCACAATGACAAACAGCACTGCCAGGACGAGCGTCGCCGCCAGCCACGCACGAAACGGCTTCTGGCGCTCTCGGCGGACCGAAGCCAGCGCGCGGGAGACGGTCACGCTCGCTGCCAGAACCAGGCCCGTGCTCACCCAGAGCGACGGAGGCAGCACACCGCGGAGAGCGCCAAATTCCGGCACGGTTAGCGTTGCGACTGTGCCATCGCTCCTCTTGATCTGCCCCGAGCCAAAAAAGCCGGTTCGGATCGCTGCGTAAGCCAGCATACTGGCGAAGAAAAGGACTCCGAGGGAGAACACGAAGAGCCGCATCGCGATGACCGAACTGCGACTGGGTACGCGAAGATCTTTTGGGGTGCCGAATGCGTGCGATGGGGTGGATGCGTGGCTCACCGGTAACTCAAGGCGCGCAACGCGCAAAAAGCAAGCTGGGTAAGCGAGATCTGTACGGCCGAAACCTGAACTTATCGGGTTGTCGAGACCGCCGCATCAACCGAAGGGCGATACTCGCTCGTATCCATCATCGCAAATGCGAGGAAGATGGCAATGAACAGCAACGCCGACAGGAAGATAACGCTGTTGAATGGGCTGTCCCACCGCAGGTGCATGAAATAGAGGACTACAAAAGCCGATTTCACCACCGCGATGCCCAACGCGACAAAGATATTGAGAGGCCCTAAGTCAACCAATGTAACTGCGACCGTCAGAACAGTCAGGGCGAGCAAGATCGCCAGAACCCCTGCCAGTAGCCAGACCGGAACGACGTGCGGCCCGTCATGATGCCCATCTTGGCCAGCATCTCCCGTGGCTGCATGGGGATCGCCGTCGGCAATGAGGGATCGAAATTTTGCGTGAACACGACTCATTGTTTCGTTTCCGGTTAGTGGATGAGATAGAGCAACGGGAAGAGGAAAATCCAGATCAGATCGACCAAGTGCCAGTAAAGCCCGACAAGATCAACAGGAGTGTAGTAAGACGGGCCAAAGATTCCCGTTGCACCCTTGATCAGAATCCAGGCAATTAGCCCCATGCCGACGACGACGTGTACGCCGTGAAGGCCGGTCATCATGAAGTAGATGCTGAAAAACGTGTTGACGCGCACCTTGTCTCGTGCGGGCAGATCGCCATATGCCATGTGAGCAGCGTGGCCGTGGGCCGCCTCGCTCGCGGCCAAGCCAGCCGGCCCGCCGGACTTGGGCACAATCTTGGCGGCATCGCTGGCAGCACCCAACGAGTTGGGATCGAAGAAGCTGACTGGAATCTTGGGGCCATCGACAGGTTTGGCCATGGCAGCCACTTCGGCATGTTCACCGGGCTTGGGTGCCTGCGGAGCTGTTTCTGCGCCTTCAGATCGGGGCGCGGCTTCGGCACCAGTGGCAAGATTTGCGTGCTCTACCACGGGCTTACCCGCGACGCCAGTGTCGTGGGCGTGATCGTGACCCTGTGCTGCAGCCGCACCGTGCGATACGCCGGCCGCGCCGTGGGTGTCATGCGCTTCGCCGGGCTTCTCGGGGCCAGCATAATCCTTGTTGTAGACATTTAGTCTGCCGGGAAAAAGGTGGTGCTCCCATTTTGCCTTATATTCGATTCCTTTAATGACCATAAACCCAGCCCCGCCGAGGAGGGTGAGCACCAGCAGGACGCAGAGCAGTCCTTTCTGGCCAAGCTGTGCCGCGCGCACGCCCCAAGCCATTGTGAAGCTGCTCACGAGAAGCACGACAGTATTGACTGCTCCCCACCATTTATCGAGGTAGGTGTGCGCGTACATGAACACTTCGGGGTGGTTGTGACGGTACACCGCATAGGCACAAAACAGCCCGCCGAACATCAGCAGTTCTGTTCCAAGGAACACCCACATGCCCAGTTTGCCAGTGGTGAACTGCTGCTCAGGTGTGTCGAAGTGATGCGCCAGAAACGGGTTATGGCTATGGGCGTGGCCGCCATGGCCGTGGCCGTGGCCGTCATTGGGATCGCCGAGGTTGGTTGAGATGCTGCTCATGAATTTTCTTGTGCTGACGTAGTTTAGTGAAGTTGACCCGTCCGCGCAGTGCCCGCAGCGATGGCCGCCTTAGCTTCATCGGTGAGCACCCAGCCTTCATCGTCGGATACATATCGCCAGCGGTCCAGGTCATATGGATCGGTTACCACGGGCGTCGTCGGGAAGTTATCGTGCGGCGGAGGAGATGCGCTTTGCCACTCAAGCGTGTTCGACCCCCACGGGTTAGCGGGAGCCTTCTTGCCATTCAATAGCGCGGCCACCCAGTTAAACAACACAATCACCAGCGACAGGCCCATGATGTATGCGCCAATCGTCGACCAATAGTGGTGTGAGACAAACTGCACCGGGTAGTTTGCATACCGACGGGGCATTCCATGGCTGCCGGCGACAAACTGGATAAAAAACGTGAGGTTAAAGCCAATGAAAAGCAGGATGGCCGCAAACGCGGCGACGCGCTCGTTATACATCTTCCCGAACATCTTCGGGAACCAGTAATTCATGCCGCCGATGAACGCGAAGAGCATGCTGCCGACCATGACGTAGTGGAAGTGTGCCACGACGAAATACGTGTCGTGCATATGGATGTCAACCGACAACGCGGCGAGGAAGATGCCCGTCAGACCTCCGATGCTAAACATCCAGATGAAGCCAATGCCGTAGAGCATCGGCGTCTCCAACCGAATCGAACCTTTGTACATGGTCGTGACCCAGTTAAAGACCTTAATGGCCGACGGGATCGCGACGCTGAATGTAATCAGGCTAAACGCAACGTTGGTCAATGCGCTCTGCCCGCTGGTAAACATGTGGTGGCCCCACACGAGAAACCCGAGAAGGGCAATGGCGATCGACGAATAGGCGATGAAGGTATAGCCGAATATGTGGCGCCGGCTGAAGGTGGAGATAATCTCGCTGATGACACCCATCGCCGGGAGAATCATGATGTATACGGCCGGATGGCTGTAAAACCAGAAAAAGTGCTGATAAAGCACCGGATCACCGCCGAGTGCGGGATCAAAAATGCCGATGCCCATCGCCCGCTCGGCAATAAGCAGCATCAGCGTGATGGCAAGAACAGGCGTGGCGAGAATCTGAATGATGCTGGTGGCATACAAGCCCCAGAGAAACAGCGGCATGTCAAACCAACCCATGCCTTTCGGGCGCAGGGTGTGGATTGAGGCGATGAAGTTCACACCGGTGAGAATGGAACTGAAGCCGAGGATAAACGCGCCGCCGGTTGCCGGTATGACGCTGCTCATGCTCTTGCTGCTGGAGTAGGGGGTATAAAAAGTCCACCCGGTATCCAGGCCAAACCCGCCGGGCATGGTGTAACCCGTCCATGCGTTAATGACACCACTTAACAGCACATAGAGGAAAAATGCGGCACCGGCGGCATAAACATAGAGACTGAGCAGGTTGAGCCGGGGAAATGCTACATCCTTCGCGCCGAGTTGCATCGGCAGGATGAAATTACCCAAAATCGCTGGCACCGCAGGAATGATGAAGAGGAACACCATCACGGCGCCGTGCAGACTGAACATGTGATTGTAGAGGTTCCATGCCTGAGTCTTGTCGGCTAGGAGGGTCGGGCCTTCCGCAATCAGCTCCGTGCGAAGGAGCATGGCGAACGTGCCGCCGAGGAAAAACGCGAACAGCACGAGCGCCATATACATCAGCCCGATCCGCTTATGGTCGAGCGTGAACATCCATGAGAGAATGCCCTTGCTGTGGTTGAGATAGTTGTGGCCGTGCGGCTCATTGCCCTTGGCCGGCACGTCAAACTGATTTGGGGTTGTGATGGCTGACATATCAGCTCCGATTCGCTACGACTCGATTCCAACAACACGGCTAAACAGATTGCACGCCAAAACTACGGCTTGGGCGCGCCTTCGTCGACGACACCTTCCTCCAGAGCCGGCGGCTTGGTGGGGAGGTTGCTTTGATCAAATTTATCGCTCAGCGATTTCATGTACCAGATGATCGCACCGACGTCAGTTTCATTAATCTGGCCCAAAAAGCTGTTCATCTGCCCGGCTGGGTAGCCCGCCACGATTTTCTTCTGCGGATAGTAGATGGACTCCCGGATGTAGTCCTCATCGGCCTTGGACTGGCTGCCGTCGGTAAATGCCCGGTCGGCACCGAACAGGTCTTTCCAGGTCGGGCCTGTGTTGCTGCTGCCGTCGACCGAGTGACAACTCGTGCAGTACATGCCATACAATTGTGCGCCTCGGGCCTGAGGGGTCATTTTGTCGGTCCAGACGGAGGCGTCGGCGAGCCAATCGTCAAACATCTCGCGGGTGGGGTGTACAATCACCTGTGAGAGCATCTCAGAGTGGCTCGTGCCGCAATACTCGGTGCAATAAATTGGAAAGCCGTTAACCCACTTTTTCTGAGCGGCATCATATTCGCCTCGTGCTTCGGTGGCCTGAAACCACATTTTGCTGAACCGCCCGGGCACAACGTCCTTCTTTGATCGAAACTCAGGCACAAAGAGGCTGTGAATCACGTCGGTGCTGTTCATTACCAGTCTGACCGGTACATCTTTGGGAATGTGCAGTTCGGAAACGGTGGTGCCGTTGGGATAGGTAAACGACCAGTTCCACATCTGTCCGGTTACCTGGATTTCGTAGGCATTGGGCGGAATGACCGCCATATCCATAAAGCCCCGGATGCCGCGCCACGCAATGAAAAGCACGATGATCGTCGGCGGGATGGTCCAGAGCATTTCAAGCGCCAGGCTATGCCCGGCCGGGGCAGGGTGGTCGACTGCGCCACTACGGTGACGATACTTCAGCACAAAGCCGAGCATCATGACCAGGATAAGAAAGAAGAAGAAGTAGCAGATGTAGAGGATGGCGTAAAACATCCAATCCACTTCTGCTGCAACGGTCGAGGCCTGCTCTGGCATCCAGAACGTGGCCCCTTTGGATTGTGCGAGAATGGCATTCAACATGGGTGGTTCTCTAAACACTCTCTCAAATCAATTTACTGTCATACCGGTGCCGGCAATGGGCTTAACTTTCGCTTGTATTCCCGGCGATAAAGTACCGTGAATACAGTGACGATCAGCACGACCGTCAGGGCACCGCCGCCGCGCATCAGCAGCATCGCAACTTTCGGGCCGTATCGGCCAGTGCTCCCGTCATACATGAAGCAGATCAGCATGATGCGATCGACCGTGGTGCCAATCTTACCTTCGCCGGCTTCGACGAGGCTTAGCCGAAGCGTACGCGGGTCAAATCTCATGCCGTACAGATAACGTGAAAGTTGGCCGTCGGGAGTGAAAACCATGATCGCGGCGGGGTGGGAGTACTGTCGCTGCGATTCCACCCACTTAAACTTGTAGCCCACCGCACGAGCCAATTCGAGGATATCGCGCTTTTCGCCTGTCAGCAGGTGCAGTCCGGCGCCGTCTCGCTTTCGCTCGTAGGCCTCGACGATCGACTGCTTCTTCTGTGCTGCAAGCCGGTATTGCTCGGCTGGATCGAACGAGACATACAACACGCGGTAATCATCGCCGAGGTTGAGCGTGAGGTCGCGCATGGAACCGACCATCCCCTGGGTAATCTGCCCGCACAACTGCGGGCACTCAAAGTAGCCAAGCTGGAGCAAAACAGGCTTGGTGCCATCAAAATAGTCGCTTAGGGCAACCACTTCTCCGCGTTCATTAAAAAATTTAAGGTCCAGGGGAAGTTGGGTGCCGGGCTTTTCATCGATGCCGATGTCGCGCATCTCGGGAGGAATCCACTCCTGATACTGAGTTCTCGCCACGCCCGGTTGCTCAACGGTCGGCCCCGCAGCCGGCGCAACGCCGGGAGCTTCCGCCGTGGCAGGCGTTGCCACAGCGAAGATAGCGAGAATGAGCGTTAGCGTGCGTGCCATGAAGATTTCAGCTTCCAGTCGGGGCATGAAAAGATGTTAGGACCCACCCAGCGGCTGCGTCGTCGGGGGGCGGCCTTTTGTCGCGGCCATAATCTTGATTGCTTCGTCGATCGGCAACTGGACCGTGCCCGGCGAACCATCGACCTGTTTATATTTGTGCAAATGTCCCGCCGCGGCTTTGTCGGCCTGCACGGCTAACGGGTGCACGGCGTTGTAATGCTTCGCCGCAAACTCATCGTGCTCCAGTTTGAGGTAGTAGCCGTGCGTTGCCAGCAAAATGACGGCGAGCAGAACCACGCTCACCACGCCAACAAGCGTTACTTTCGGAACATTTACGTCAATCTCGAAGGCCATGCTCAATTCCTCTCGGACACAATCAAAATCCGAAATCAAATGTTCTGAAAAGCCAGCGATTCCGGCAGCCGCGGGTCTTTCACTGGGCGAAGCGGCGAGCGTGTCAGCCGCCAGACCACGCTTCCCGTGAAAATGCCGATCAGTCCCAGCAGCGATGCGACCTCTGGAAGTCCAAAGGTAAACCCGAGTTCATACTCCGGCATCACAACCCAGACCATGTCAACTGCATGGAACACCAGAATCCAGACCGCCCAAAAAATGAGTGACGCGTTGTTGCGTTTCACATGCCGGCTCAGCAACCCTGCAAACGGAATAAGCAACCTTCCGAAAAGCAGGGCGAGAGTCCACACCGTCCAACCTCCGAGTAACTGCATCTGCTGGGGATTGGTCGTCGCGCCGCGCTTGGCAAACCAATAGGTTGTTTCGGGAATGTTTGCGTACCAGATCAGCATGTATTGGCTAAAGGCGATGTAGCCCCAGAAAAACGTGAATGCGAAGAGCCATTTACCCAAGTCATGGTAATGCTCTTTGCTGATACTGTGCTGCAGGTATCCCGCTCGCTGGAGCACCGCGGCGATTATGATGGTGGTAGCGACCATCGCATCGATCGATCCTGCGAAGTAGTAGATGCCGAAGATGGTGCTGTACCAGTCCGGGTCGAGCGACATGAACAGATCAAATGCTGCGAACGTGAAGAGTACAAAGGTGAGCAGCGTCAACGGGGCGGCGGCGAGGTTGAGCCGCTCGGTGACGGTGTGATCGCCGGTGGTATCCTGGCCGCGGGATTTGCGGATGAAATAGAGCGCAACGAGTGAGAAGAAAACAAAGTAGAAGATGATCCGGCCTGTCCAGAATGCCGGGTTCAGCCACACCATTTTGCCCATGGTGAGCGCACTCACAGGCTTCGCGCCCGGGGCCGCGGCGTGACCATCGTCGTGCGAGCCATGGGCGGCAGAATGCGCAGGTTTGGCGTGATAATCGTCACTGTGCGAGTCGGCTGCCTCACCGTGATGCGCGGACTTCGGCCCTACAGCCGTTGATTCTTCGATCGTATGAACCCATGAACCCGTCGGATGGGCGGGCTTGGCCTGCGCCCAAGGGTAAACATCGCCCTTGCCAGACCACGCGCAAACCACCAGCGGAATCGCCAGCAATCCCATGATCGGAATGGTGCCCGCCAGCGCCTCGGGAATCCGGCGGACGGCCACGCTCCAGCCGGCGCGGACAAGATAGTGAATCAATAGCATGAACAGACCGCCGAACGCGATGCTGAAGACATATGCGTAGCCAGTCATGTAAGCGTGATAAAATCGCTTCAGCCCGCCGGACGACATGCTCACGCCGAGGCTAGCCAGCACCGCAACGATTCCGACAATGAGCAGCACCGTAGCAAGCCCGTTGGCCTTGCCGCTGAGCTGCAACAAATCCTTCTCGGCTGCGTGATGTTGATGATGACCGTGTGCCACAGGTTTTCTCTTTCGTTTCGGCGTCTTCTTTCGACTCGCTAACCAATCTCCGGCTTCCTGCTACTTCAACACATCCTGCTTGTCGGCCGGCACTGCTTCAGGCTTGGCAGACTGCGCGAATTGGAGTGTTCGCACATAGGCGACAATGGCCCAGCGGTCGGCTGGGGCTATCTGCGAGGCATAACTGCCCATGTTGCGAATGCCATTGGTGATCGTGTTGTAAATGTGCCCGTCAGGCCGATTGCGGCGGTCTTGATCCACCAGATTGCTTGGAGCCACCCACTGCATCCCCTGCACGCCATTGCGCGTTAGTTCATCGGCGCGCAGGTGAATTGGACCCTTGCCCTGGCCATCCTGGCCATGACATGCGGCGCAGTAGATATTGAACCGATTCTGCCCCCGGAGAAGCAATGCCTGAGCCGTTGCCGGATCATCAAGCTGTGCCTGCACCGATTGGGGAAACCGGTTGAAAAACTGCGGCTCTTGCGAGCCATTGGAAGCGGTCACCAGCGAGTAACCGTTGACGAAATGATCGTCTTCGTTCAATTGCCCGCGCGCCACAGCCCCAGCTACGGCTGGGCGCATGGCGCGATTGTCTGCAAAAAGCGGGTTGTCATCCTGCGGACGAAACTTTGTCTGGTTGTCCATGTCCTGAAAGAAATGGATCCGCGGCTCGGTGCTTGTGTTGTAGCGAGCGCGAAAAATCAGCGCAAGGGGGATCCATGAAAGGACCGCGCCCACAATCGCTACATAGATTACGATCGGCGGAAGTTTGCGCAGCCGAAAATCCTCAAGCACGCCAGCTGGGCCATTGATGTAGTCAAACTTGGGTTGATCAGCGCCAGCGGGCATCAGTCCTCCACCTTTTCGAGCGAGAGTGGGTTGAGTTTCTGCAACATCGAGGTCACTTCTGATTCATTAAACTTCGGATCGCGGGAGTCGATCACCACGAAGAAACGATCGTCGGTCACCCGATGAAACCGTTCGCTCTTGAACAGCGGGTTGTAGTGCATTGGCAACCGGTTCAGGATGAGCATGCCAAAGACCGCGGTTAACGCGCTAAGCAGGACCGTCGTCTCGAACATGACCGGGATATTGGCCGCCAGCGACCATACCGGCTTTCCGCTGATGAGGAACTGATAACCTTGAAGATTTGCCATAAAGGGCGTGGGGATCTTCGAGGCATTCGTCCACCATGTCAGTGCAAGACCGCCGAGGAGGCCAGTCAGCCCGCCGCAGAGAACAAGCCAGGGGAGGACAGTCATCTTGATGCCCATCGCGCCGTCGATGCCATGAATGGGAAACGGCGAATGTACGTCCCACCTTGTGAAGCCGGCATCGCGCACCGTCCGAGCGGCGTGCATGACATCATCGACATTCTCGAACTCCGCCATCACCGCAGCGACCTGCGGAAGCGGGCCAGCATCCTCAGTGACAGACGCGTGCGAGGTTGGGTGTTCGGCAATTGCAGTAGACATAAGGATTTACCTTCGTTCTCTCAGATCAACCTCTTAAACCGCAGGGTGCGCCTTGCCGCCGGGGTGGTCGTGGGCGGTTTCATCGGGTCGATAATCGGTTCGATCCAAGTCTGGGTCGCCGTGGCCGTGAGCGTGCGCCTGTGGCATGATGCTCTTGACTTCGGCCATCGCAATGATCGGCAAAAACTTGATGAACAGTAGGAAAAGCGTGAAAAATAGCCCGAAACTGCCGGCAAGCAGGGCCAAATCAACCCATGACGGCTTAAACATGCCCCACGAACTTGATAGGAAATCTCGCTGCAGCGACGTCACGATGATGACGTAGCGCTCAAACCACATGCCAGCGTTGACGAAGTTGGCGACTATGAACGTAATGACCAGACTATTGCGGGCCCACTTAAACCATAAGATCTGCGGGGCAAAGACGTTACATATAAACATGCACCAAAAGGCCCAGGGCGCTGCACCGAAAACACGGTTCTGAAACGCGAACTGTTCGTAATAGTGCTGGCTATACCACGCGGTGAAAAACTCGACGCTGTAGGCATATGCGACGATCAGCCCAGTCGCCAGCATGACTTTGTTCATGTTATCGATGTGCCGCAGGGTGATGATGTCTTTCAAGCCGAAAAGCGCCCGGCAGGGAATTGCGAGCGTAAGCACCATCGCAAACCCGCCAAACACGGCACCGGCGACGAAGTAGGGCGGGAAAATCGTTGTATGCCAGCCGGGCAATTGGCTTGTGGCAAAGTCAAATGACACGACCGAGTGTACCGAGAGCACCAGCGGCGTGCTAAGCGCGGCCAGCAGCAGATAAGCCCGCTCGTACCGATGCCAGGCGCGGCAACTGCCTGTCCAGCCGAGACTAAAGATGCCATAGAGGATCTGCTGAATACGATTCTTGCTCTTATCCCGAAGCGTCGCCAGGTCGGGAATCATGCCGACATACCAAAACAGCAGCGAAACTGTGAAATATGTGCCGACAGCGAAGACGTCCCACAACAATGGGCTGCGGAACTGCGGCCACATCGCCATCTGGTTGGGAATCGGGAATAACCAGTAAGCCAGCCACGGACGACCGACGTGAATGCCAGGAAACGTCGCAGCGCAGATGACGGCAAAGATGGTCATCGCCTCGGCAAACCGGTTGATGCTCGTGCGCCAATTCTGGCGGAAAAGAAACAAGATTGCGCTGATGAGCGTACCTGCGTGACCGATACCGACCCAGAAAACGAAGTTAACGATGTCAAAAGCCCAGGCAACGGGCTGATTGTTTCCCCACACGCCCACGCCAGCCAGCATCAGATAGCCGATGGTGATGCCCATCAACGAAAGCAGGCCGAGCGCCCCGGCAAATGCGAGATACCACCAGCCGGGCGGTTCTTCCAATGCAATCCGGGTGACAACACGGGTAACGTCGGCAAAGCCTTTGCCGCCGACGATGAGCGGCGCGCGAATGCGCGCGTCATCGAATGTGTTATCGATGTCATCGCCATTGCGAACGGGCATGTGCGGGATGGTTGTTATCGTAGCCATGTCTTCGTTTGCTCGTTTGAATCAATGATGATCGTCATGCACCCGGGCCGGTTCCTTTGACGGATTACGCACCTTGGCCAAGTGATGAGTTCTGGGACGGCTGTTAAGGTCGTCCAGTACGGCGTAGGCTCGTGGGCTGTCATTCCACTGCCGTACAGTGCTCGTTTTGTCGTTTAAGTTGCCGAACACAATCGCCTCTGTTGGGCAAGCCTGCTGGCACGCGGTGACGATTTCGCCGTCTCTCACCGTATCGTCGTCTCGCAGGCCCTGTTTCCAGGCGTTCCGCGCGGCGATCTTCGCGCTGGCAATGCGTTGGGTGCAGTAAGTACATTTCTCCATGACGCCACGCATACGCACCGTTACTTCTGGATTGAACTGCATCCAGAGCATTGGGTCGATCTGGTCCTTGGGCTGAGCGTCCGGCCAGTTAAGGTAAGGCAGCCGATATCGGCCAGCACGCGGGCCGGTTGAGTGATAATCAAAGTAGTTAAACCGGCGAACTTTGTATGGGCAGTTGTTGCTGCAGTACCGCGTGCCGATGCAGCGGTTATACACCATTGTGTTTAAGCCCTCTGTGTCATGCACAGTTGCCGCGACGGGGCACACCTGCTCGCAGGGCGCGTTTTCGCAGTGCACACACATCATCGGCTGGTGGACAACCTCGGGATTGTCATCGTTTCGATCGCCCTTGAAGTAACGGTCGATGCGCAGCCAGTGCATTTCGCGATTGACTGCAACCATTTCCTTTCCGACCACCGGTATGTTGTTCTCAGCCTGGCAGGCCACTACGCATGCGCTGCAGCCGATGCAGGCAGTCATGTCGATGCTCATACCCCATGCGTGAGGGTGATTGAACAGATCAGGCGCGCCCGGATCTGCTTTCTCGTAGTTGGTCGGCGGGGCAAAAATCTGCAGCCGAGGTGCCGGGCCGTGCGAACCGGGGTAGGCAAACGCATCCGACTTTTGCCCGCTGGCGACGTATGCAGTGAGAGTGGCTTCGCGGACAATGCGGCCACTCTGGTGCTTCTTACCGGCGCGCTTCTCCCTGCCCGCAAAGCCGGTGTCATCCATCAGAAAGTGGTCCGTAGTAGCGACCAACTTAAATGTCTCGCCCGTCCGAGTAAACTCGACCGGGGCAGACATGAGTGCATTGCGTGTCCGCAGCGCATATGTGTTGAACCCCACAGCAAAGACACCGGCTTCGGTGAGCCCGCCAATGTTTCCCGCCGCCGTGCGACCGAGGCCGAGCGGCAGCGTGATAACGCCCTGCGGTTGACCGGGCTGAATGTAGGCAGCAACTTCCTGTTGCTTGCCTTCAACGATTAGAGAGAGCATGTCGCCATTACTGATTTTTTGTTCCGCGGCATCTTTCAAGCTGATGAGGGCGGCATTGTCCCACGTCAGCTTGCTCAGCGGGTCGGGCAGTTCCAGTAACCAACCCAGATTGGCAAAACGGCCATCATAAACCCCGTAGTGTGGGACGAACCGCACCTCGAACGACGCCGCAGGCAGCTCGCTGAGCTTGGGCATCGAGCCTGTACCCCCAGCGACTGCGGAGTAAGCCGAGCCGGCGATCACGCCATCATGAATCACCTTTCGCCAAGCCTTCTCGTCTGCAAGCTTTAGTGTTCTGCGGACCAGCGACTGGCCATCCGTTAACGTGTCTCCAGTCAAAATCGCAAGCAGCTCAATCGTGCTCTTCGTTCCGAAGATCGGCTCAATCAAAGGCTGTGCGGTGGAGATGGTGCCGTCCCAACTTCGACCATCACCCCAACTCTCGAGATAGTGCGAGCGAGGGCAATGCCATTTGCAGGCGAGCGACGTCTCATTCTGGTAGTACGAGAAATGAATCGTCAATCCGGACGCCTTAAGCAAGTCACGGACGTTGATGTCAGCCGGCGCGTCATAGACTGGGTTACCGCCGATGATGAGCAGAGCTTTTACTTTCCCAGCGGCGGCATCGGTGGCCATTGCAGCAAGATTGGCTGCGTCGCTGGCCGAGCGATCGGCGATTGCAACGTAGGTAACCGCAGACCCGATCGAGCCGAGCGAAGCATTGATGAGGTATGCCAGAACATGGGTTGCTGGGGATGCTTCCGGGCCAACCGCAACCACGCCGGTCTTCCCGGCGTCTTTCAGATCCTTGCTCATCGATGCAACAAACGCCTGCTCGGCTTCGCTAAGCGAAACTGCAGGCACGCCGCTCACCCCGAGCGCCGAAGCAAGTCCCGCGGCGATTACTTCCAGACGCGAGGGCTTGATCGGCAAACGGTCGTCAGCATTGCTGCCGGTGAGGCTAAACGTGGAATCGACCACATAGAGGCGATTCATCGACTTCGCGGTGTCGGCGCTTTTGCGCCCTTTGACGAAATCATTCGCGTACCGAGTGTGGTTGGGATGGATGCCGAGGAAGTCGCAATCCAGGCTCACGATGACCGAAGCTGTGTCCAGTTTCAGCACCGACCGCCCAGCGGTACCGGTTGCCTGCTTCACGCCGAGGGCTTCATTTCCGTTTGAAAGGGGTTCGAACTCGACCCATTTTGCCTGCGGCAGCAAGGCGAGCATTCGCGCCTTCATATCATTGACTGTCGGCGACTCACTTGCTTCGCTCAGGACATAGAACCCTGCGCCAGCAGGGCAGTTTTCCTTCATGTACGCGGTGGCGGCTGTCTGCAGTTGCTCGAATGACGATTGCCTCGGCCCATCGCCGCTGCGATCGATGACGAAACGACTGCGATCGGGGTCGTAGAGTTCGAGTACGGTTGCTTGCGAATAGTGGTCGGCCGAGCCGAGCTTGCCGTTCCAAGTCATCGAAGCGGGGTGAGAGGGATTGCCCTCAATTTTGATCGGACGTCCGTCGTAGGCGGTTGCCAGGACGCCGCGAGATATGCCGCCCAACTCCCAACTCGTTGCATATTGCTCGGGCAAGCCGGGAATGCGGTTCCCCACCGCTGAAGCGTACGGAGCGAGATGCTCCTTTGGCCAGCGGCGACAACCGGACAGGGTCAGCCCCGAAAGCGCCATCGACGCACCCATGAGTTTCAGAAATCGACGTCGCGGCATCGACGTAATCTCAGTCGGGTTGTATCCCTGAAACTCGTTCGCGATAAGCTGCTGAATCTCCGGCGTATCCTCGGCGTGATTCAAGCTCTGCCAGAGTTGCCGACCGGTTCTTGAGTTGCTGATATTCTGGCTCATGAGGTTATCTGCTAAAGGCTGTCATTGCCCGACCGGATCGATCGCCCGCGGGCCGTCAAACACAACACACCTGTTACCGATGGCACGTCGAGCACGAAGTCATATACGCTTCGTCGTGGATCTTGTACTTCTCCTTGATCTCCTTGCCCACGCGCAGCTGCGCTGCCAGCTCGCTTTCGCCTTCCTTGGCTTCGGGCTTGTACTGCATGTTGGTGACTTGATCGCGCGGACGGAGATGCTTCTCGGGGTTTCGGTGGCAGTCAATGCACCAGGACATGCTAAGCCGTTCGGCCTGGTAGACGACCTCCATTGTGTCGACCCGGCCATGGCATGAGACGCACCCAACACCCGAGTTTACGTGCGCCGAGTGGTTGAAAAACGCATAGTCCGGGAGGTCGTGAACTTTCACCCACTCGATGGGCTTACCCGTTTCCCAACTCTCCTGCACCGGCTTGAGTTTCTCGCTCACATTGCGCACGCTGGTATGGCAGCCCATGCACACCTGAGTGGTGGGAATGGCGGCGAAGCCCGCATTCTCAACCGAGCTGTGGCAGTAACGACAGTCAATTCCCAACTCCCCGGCGTGCAGCGCGTGACTATAGGCAACCGGCTGTATAGGAGCGTAGCCAACGTCGATAGTGGAGCTGGAAAAACCGAATGTGACGAGCGTTGGCGCGTAAAGCCCTCCCCCCAGCACGGCTACTATCAGTACTGGGAGAGCGAAGTTGACCCAGCGAGGAAAAAGAAACCGCTTCCGTTTGCTTGCGTTCATAGGCACCCGACGGCTGCAATTAGAAAATCCATTACCGCATCTAATATTGGACGATCGGGCGACAGACTGCCCAGACTTCACCAAATCTGCCGCAATATAATCGATGCGGTACGGTATCTTTTCAATGTGTCAATTCGTCGCACTAGTTTCCCCCAACTGCCCAAAGTGTGACGGCGCGTATCTTGTGCGATTCTCTCCCGACGTGCAACCCCGACAGCGCAAGAATTGAGGCGAGCGGAAACAAGGATTTTAGTAACTGTGACTTCGCCTGCCGTGCGATTCGGCACGCGAGTTGGGCTTCAGCCTGACGGGCCTAGCTGCGCCGCACCATTCCACAATCTGAAACGGCTTGTCATCGCACGCCGATTGGTGCACAAACCGGCCCGCGTTCGGTTAAACTTCTACAGGTCGTAAGGGGTTCGAGAGCGGATTGGTTTGGAGGAAACGATGGCGGATACGCAAACGGGGATTGAATCGGCGTTGCAGGAAAATCGCACCTTTCCCCCACCCGCGGGGTTTGTCGCGAAAGCCCGACTTAAGTCGATGGACGAGTACCAGCGACTTTACCGCGAGTCGATCGATCAACCCGAGCAATTCTGGGCGAACGTGGCCGCCGAACTCCACTGGTTCAAGCGCTGGGACAAAGTACTCGATTGGAACCTGCCGGATGCGAGATGGTTTGTCGGCGGAAAGACCAATCTGTCATACAATTGCCTCGATCGCCAGATCGCCGAGGGCCGCGGGGACAAGACTGCGATTATTTTTGAAGGTGAGCCGGTGACCCCGACCCCGGGAAGGTCTGCGGAGGGCCCCGGCCCCGAAGTTCGTAAAATTTCTTACGCTCAACTCAAAGCACACGTCTGCCAGCTAGCGAACGCGCTGAAACAACATGGCGTCAGGAAGGGCGACCGGGTCACCATTTATATGCCGATGGTCCCGGAAGCCGTCGTCGCCATGCTCGCCTGCGCTCGACTTGGCGCGGCGCACAGCGTGATCTTCGGTGGATTCTCGTCGCAGGCGATTGCCGACCGTGTGGAAGACGCCCAGAGCAACATCATCATCACCGCCGACGGCGGCTTTCGCAGGGGTGCGGTCGTTTCGTTGAAGAAGCACGTCGACGAAGCGCTCACCAAGACGAACCTGGTTAAGAAGGTAGTCGTCCTGAAACGCACCGGCGAGCCAGTTTCGATGACGCCGGACCGCGATGTCTGGTGGGACGACATCGTCGCCGGCCAATCGCCAGAGTGCGCCGCGGAGGAGATGGATGCTGAAGACCTGCTTTTCGTGCTTTACACCAGCGGAAGCACTGGCAAACCCAAGGGCATCCAACACACCACCGCGGGATACATGGTGCAGACTTATCTCACTGCGAGATATGTCTTCGATCTGCAGGACACCGACATCTACTGGTGCACTGCCGACGTCGGCTGGGTTACCGGACATAGTTACATCGTATACGGCCCGCTGGCCAACGGTGCCACTTGCATGATGTATGAGGGCGCGCCGAACTTTCCCGACTTCAGCCGCTTCTGGTCGATCATCGAACGCCACAAGGTCAGCATCTTCTACACCGCTCCAACCGCCATCCGCGCTTTTATGAAAGCAGGGCGGGAGTTTGTCGACAAGCACGATCTATCGTCGTTGAGGTTACTCGGCACCGTCGGCGAGCCGATCAACCCCGAGGCGTGGATGTGGTATCAGGATGTGGTTGGTCACAAGAGGTGTCCCATCGTCGACACCTGGTGGCAGACTGAGACAGGCGCAATGATGATCACGCCGATCCCCGGTGCTACTCCTACCAAGCCGGGCACTGCCACGCTGCCTTTTTTTGGTGTTGATGCTGCCATCGTCGACCGCGATGGAAAAGAACTTCCGCATAACTCAGGCGGGTTATTGGTGATACGCAAACCCTGGCCAAGCATGCTCCGAGGGATCTTCAACGACCCCGATCGGTACCAAAGGCAGTACTGGAGCGATGTGAAAGGCATGTATTTCACCGGCGACGGTGCCCGGCGCGACAGCGATGGATATTTTTGGATCATGGGCAGGGTGGACGACGTTCTCAACGTCAGCGGCCACCGCCTGGGCACCGCGGAGATCGAAAGCGCCCTCGTGAGCCATCCGTCGGTAGCCGAGGCGGCGGTCGTAGGCATGCCCCACGAGCTAAAAGGGCAAGGCGTCGCTGCATTCGTCACGCTTCGCTCCGGCCACAAACCCGGTGACGACCTGAAGAAGCAACTGGTGCAAACAGTTCGCACGCAAATCGGCCCATTTGCCCAGCCGGATCAGATCCGTTTCACCGACGCGCTCCCAAAAACCCGCAGCGGGAAGATCATGCGCAGGCTGCTGAAGGAAGTTGCTGCCGGTGGGGAAGTAAAGGGCGATACAACAACCCTCGAGGATTTTGGCGTGATTGCCAAACTCAAAGAAAGTGATGAAGGGTGACTGAAGGACGGCTGTTTGGTCGGATAATGCCAGACTGCATCTTGGCGATGCGGGCGATTCACCACGCGTTGCGCCCGTTCGATAGGATTCGACGGCGTGTGAAAGTCGATTTCCATCATCCCGGATGTGGTTCCGGTTTACCAGAACACTAAGTTTGTGTTAGGATTCCATCATGCGCTACAAGACGGTGCTTCTATTCGGTGCTCCAGGGAGCGGGAAGGGGACCCAGGGCAAAATCCTCGGTTCAATTCCCGGCTTCTACCATTTCGCCTGCGGCGATGTGTTTCGTTCGCTGGATTTGCAGAGCGATGTAGGTAGGAAGTTCTGGGAATATTCCTCGCGCGGCGAACTTGTGCCGGACGAATTCACCATTGATCTCTGGAAGAATTACATCAAGGGCATGGAATGGGTTAACCGGTTTCACCCGGAAACCGAAATACTCGTGCTCGACGGCATTCCGCGCAGCGTGAAGCAGGCCAAGCTGATGGACGATCTCGTCGACGTCGTCAAGGTCATTTACCTCGTCTGCGGCGACCTCAGCAAGATGGTGGAGCGACTGAAACGCCGGGCGCTGAAAGAAAACCGCATTGACGATGCCAGCGACGCAGTCATTCGCAAACGCATGGAAGTCTACGAGCGCGAAACCCGCCCCGTCCTCGAATACTACCCCGCGGACAAGGTGGTGCAGATTGACGCAACCATGAGCCAGATCGAAGTGCTCAGCCGAATGATCGAATTACTTGTGCCTGTGAAGAAGCAAGTGGACGTGCGCAGATGAAAGCCACTGGGGCACGGTTCGACTTTCGGAACGCGTTTGAACCAGGAAGCTCACGAAGAACGCGAAGAGTACCAATCAAAAAAGCGAAATGGGAAATGGCCGGACAAATTCAAAAATCGTCCGGCCGCTTCCCTTCTTCCGCTCTTGTCTTCTTCTTTGTGCCCTTGGTGGTTAACAATACTTCAGGCCCGACTCAGATATTGCGACGTTTCCGTGCTGACCCGAATCGTTTCCCCAATCTCGATGAACCCCGGGACGCGCACCGATAGCCCAGTTTCCAGTTCCGCGTCTTTGAGTTGGTTCGTCGCAGTTGCCCCTTTGATGTTCGGCGGGGTTTCGGTGACCTTCAGATCTACCGTTTTCGGTAACTCATAGCTGACGATCTTGCCGTCGTGATACATGGCGTTGATCTGCGTGTTGGGCTTGAGAAATTTGATATCGTCGCCGAAGACTTCCTTTCCGATGGTCTCCTGCTCGTAGGTTTCCATATCCATTAGAATATGGCCGTCGTTGTCGCTGTAGAGATATTCGACCACGCGGGTATCGAGGTTGGTGGTCTCAATGTCGTCGGTCGCACCCACCCTGCGGTCAATAATCGTGTTTTTCAGCACGTCGCGGAGTTTGAACTGCACTTTGGCGCGCAGATTGCCGGGGGTATTGTGGTCGGCATTGGTGACGACGTAGAGTTTGCCCTCGATCTTCACGGCTTGGCCCCGGCGGATGTCGCTCGCGCGCATGTTCTTATCCTTACTGATCTTACAACGAAACACTCGACACCCGCGCCCTGCAGGCGGGCGGACTTCGGTCCGCCGGTCATTTGGATTCCTCAAAGCCCATCCAAAAACTGCGTTCGGAAGGGTCGAAAACTGTATTCGATGATCACTACACCGTCAATTCACGATGAAACGCGCCCTTCAGACGTCCAGACATTTCAGACGAAATCGCCCGGCGGGACGGATGGGTCCCGCCGGGCGATGGATCTCAAACAAGGTTGCGCCCTTGGGCGAATTACTCAGGCTCGACGCCGCCGTGCCGCAAGCCCGGCGAGTGCCAGACCAACGACAGCAAAGCTCGCCGGCTCAGGGACAGCCCGAGCGGCGTCGGCGGGGATCACAGTGCCGAAATTGGCCGCAAGTTCGGTAAAGTCGCCAAGGTCAACCGCGCCGTCATAGTTGAAATCGCCTTGACTCCACTTTGAACCAAGCCCGAATCCGGTGGCAAGCGCCGTGAAGTCATCCAAGTCGACACCGCCGGAGAGATTGGCGTCGCCAAGACGCGTATATCGAACAAGCACTGCAGTGCCATCGACGGTCTCACCCATGAAACTGGTAATCCCAAGATCGGAGGCTTCAACAACGCCGAGCCCATTACCGTTGCTGGCGTTGGCAAGCGAACTGGTGATGCCATTGCCATCCCATGTTCCGCCATTGCGACCCGCTGTAATGCGAGCCACTGTATCAGCGAGTGGCGAAACAGTCGGAGGATCCGTCTCAGGATAGTCAATGATCAGGCCGTTGTTGGTCAGATCAAGCTGCGCTGTCGGTGTCGCGGGAGAGACGCCACCGATTGTCAGCGTGCTGACGCTGCTTGCCACACCCGGACCGCTCGATGGTGGCACAATCCGCAGCGTTCCGGCGGCGACGTTCATGCCGCCAACCGTCTTCACGCGCTGAACATCTGCGCGGCCGGCCCCGGTCTTGGCCAGCGAGTTGGTTGCAAGAATAGCCTGGCTATCGAAGTTGATCTCAGTGCCAATCGTCAGCACGGCACCGGCTTCGGCCACGCCGAGCTGAAGCGATCGGTTGGTGAGCAAAATCGGTGCATCAACCCGGTGACTGCCGGTGACGGCATCAATGGCGGCGGGGGTGAAGCTGCTGGCCGAGGTCATGGTCAGATGATTGTTGGCCGGATCATTTGAAACGATCGTATAAGAGTTTGCGTTGTCAAACTTGATGTTGTTCAACGTGGAGGCGAAGTCGAGGGTTACCGTCCGGGGAGCGGTGATCCCTGCGATGAAGTTCACGCCGTCGCTGATGCCAACACCAGGAATCAGCCCCTGGTTCCAGTTGTTCCCGTCTGACCAGTTGCCATCTGCGTCCGCAACCCATCGAATCGATGGCAGGGTTGTCTCAGCGCGCATCCAGAAGCTGAGCTGGTTACCCGGGCTGTAATCGATTGTCGGATTCGGCAGATTGCTCGCGTTGAAGGTGGTGAGGCGAATCCACGCCGTTGTAGCCGCCGTGTTGAACGCAAATGTCTCCCGGTACGACTGCAGGCCGCTCTGAGCAATTGTGTCATCCACGCCGCCGGTGTTTGGAGAAAGGGCGAGGAACCCGGCGGTCGAGCCGCTGAAGCGGGGTTCCTGGAACATCACTTCCTGACCTGAGGTGAAGGGGGCCTCAAAATCAGCCAGCACGTTCGGCGTACCGCCGACGGTGTTCACCACGTCATCAATCCACAGGCTGATGTCATCGCGCACGGCGCTGATGTTGCGAATGCGGATATGTTCGATTGTGCCCCGCGTACCATCAAGGACGCCATTGGCGGTCGCGCCGGCGAAACCCTGGACGGGGTCGGTGCCAAAATTGAAAACGAACTGCTGCCAGCTACCGTCGATGTTGAGCACCTGGCCATCGAGGTTGATCCACTCGATGCCGTTGGCCGTACCACCGTTGCCACCGATGGGCTCGGTTGTGCCGGTTTCACGGACACCGACGGAAATCTGAAACGACTGTGCCAGCGCCGTCGAGGCAGCCAGCGAAACTGCCGCGACTGCGGCGACATTACGAATAGAATTCATCTGCATATCTCCTCCGAAAGAATGATTCTGAATCAAACGGTTAAGGTGATAACTTACCACCGACTCGTATCACGTTTCCTAGAATGACCCAATTCGTCGAGCTGCCTGCGTCATTGATCCCTGAAATCTGGGCAAAGCTTTCCGATTGTAACAACGGTCTCAAACGCGACCCCTAGTTGCTCGGAAAATCGAGAAACACTCCGGATCGGTCCCTTGGGACGTATGTCATGCCGACCCAGCATTCGCGCACTGTAACAGTCGATGCGTGACCGTCCGCAAAGAGTGCGTTCATGCCCTTCACCTTGATGGCTTGCTGGCGCGTGGTGCTCGGCTTGGTATGTCTGATGCCGTTTACAAGGAACGTGGTCTTCTCATTAAAGGGTGCCCCTTCAGCGACGAACGGCTGAAAGTTGATGTTGATCGGATGGAATTGAATGATGGTGAAGACAATACTGCCGTCGGCGTCCGCAACCACGACCCTCTCAGAGCCATGCTTGCGCCAGACACTACCCTTCACATACTGCCCGTCAATATCGGTTCGCGTGATTGCAGCCATTCGGCGCCTTGCAGGCCCGAAGTCCATTCCGCGATACATGCGATCCTCGTAGTATGTCGGGTGATAGGTCATCGCATAGCCTATCAACGACGTTGGACCCAACGGGTTGCCAAAGTACCAAGGATCCTTGTCGCCCTTCCGCACAAAGCTTGGGCACGCAAACTTGTCGTAGCTGTCCCGTGCCTCCTCCAAATCGCGGGCCTCAGCGATCGTCTTCTTCCCGACAATGTACGGCGCGAGAAAATCCATCCACTGGCGATCGCCGTGACCGGCGGGGTAGCGCTTGGCCAGCACAGTACCACCTCCCGAGGCGTCGTGGTGAGCACAAACCGGCCACGCACCGTTGTAGTCTCGCTCGTACAAGAAAAAAGCCTGTCCGATCTGTCGGAGATTGCTCAGACATTTGACTGAATTGGCTTGCATTTTCGCCTTCGAGAGTGCCGGTAGCAAAATGCCTACAAGCAGGGCGATAATCCCAATGACCACAAGCAGCTCAACAAGCGTGAAACCACGTCGGCGATCGTTCATGGCGGGCCTCCGGAGGAGGGTGTGGCTCGAAAACGACGACAGCCCTTGCAATCGTCGAATTACATAACTTGTATAATCTACCCAAGTTCGGCTAGAACGTCAAGAAATAAATCGCTTAATGATAATCGTATCGTTCTGCCCCCCGAAACCGAAGCTGTTGCTCATCACTGCGTGCACCTTCGCTGCGCGGGCAGCGTTGGGAACATAGTCGAGGTCGCATTCGGGGTCGGGATGATCGAGGTTCATCGTCGGTGGGAGCACCTGATCGCGCAGCGCCAGCACGCAGGTAATCATCTCCACCGCGCCGGCAGCGGCGATGAGGTGGCCCATCATGCTCTTGATGCTGCTCACCGGCACCTCCTTGGCATGTGCGCCAAACACCTGCTTTATCGCAGCGGTCTCATTGCCGTCGTTTTCTTTCGTGCCGGTGCCGTGGGCGTTGATATATTGGATATCGGTCGGCGCAAGCCTGGCATCGTCGAGGGCTTCGCGCATGGCGATCACTGCTCCAGTGCCATCGGGATGCTGGTCGGTAATGCGAAACGCGTCGGCGGTGGAGCCGTAGCCGACCACTTCGGCGAGAATGGGCGCGCCACGCATCTGTGCGTGTTCCAGGCTTTCCAGGATAACCATCCCCGCGCCCTCGCCGAGCACAAAACCGCCGCGATTGGCATCAAACGGCCTGCTGGCGCGGCGGGGGTCGTCGTTGGCCTGCGAGAGCGCTGTCAATCGGTTGAATCCCGTCACACCGAACGGATGAATCATAGAGTGCGCGCCGCCGCCGATCATCACATCGGCATCGCCGCGCCGGATAATCATCGCCGCCTCACCGATCGCCTGTGTGCTGGCGGCGCAAGCAGTGAGACAGTTGAACGCTGGCCCCCGTGCGCCGGTAAGCAGCGCCAGGTGAGAGAGGGGCATGTTGGGTTCCTGCTCGACTTCGCGGAACGGCTGCATCCGTTCCATGGCGATCTTCGCCCATTTCACAGCATCGATCTTGCCGTGGTCGGCATCCCATGATGCCAGGGAGGCGGTGGTGTATGCGTCAAAATCCAACTCGCCTTCGCCGGCACCGAGGTAGATCCCGACGCGGTCGAGGTCGAGCGTTGCCTTATCGAGTCTTGCATTGCTCCAAGCCTGCCCACACGCCGCCAGCGCAAACTGCGTATTGCGGCCCGCCATGCTGTGGGTAGCAAAATCGGCGATGTGGTCGGAGAGTTTGAAACCCTTCACTTCGGCGCTGATCGTGGTTGGAAACGACCGTGCGTTGAAAATACTGGTATGCGCAATTCCGCTGTCGCCGGCGAGCAGGCGTTTCCACGCCGACTCGATGTCGTGACCCATCGGGGTGATCCAGCCTATTCCGGTGATGACGACTCGATTCATGGTTTGTTTCAATTCAGTTCACTCACCCGCAGCAGTCTGCAACCCGGTAGAGGCAGATTTGAGAGAGCTAAACACCAACGAGGCATTCTGCCCACCAAGTGAATAAACGCTGCTGACAACGGCACGGACGGGCTTCTCGCGAGCGGTGGCGCTGACGTTAAGTGTAGTTCCTTCGCACACGCCGGGCGAATTGATGGCGGGGGGAAGCGTCGAATGGGCAACAGCCAGCACAGCGGCACACGCATCGACTCCGCACCCTGCTCCGAGCAGGCCGGTTTGCGGCTTCACCGTGGAAAGGGCGATCTGCGATAGATTCGCCCCGAGCGCCCGGCGCAGCCCGTTTAGCTCGGCGCGATCGTCCTTGGCGATGCCTGTCCCGTGTGGGATGATCAGATCAATATCGTCGCCGGTCAGCTTGGCATCTTTCAGAGAGTTCTCAATCGCCTTGGCATAGCTATGGCCGGTGGGCTCAGGCTCGGTGACTCGGTGCGTATCCTGCGACGCCGCGAAGCCGACAAGCTCTGCGTAAATCCTTGCACCACGAGACTTTGCCGCCTCATACTCCTCCAGAATGAGCAATCCGCCACCCTCGCCAAACACGGTTCCTCTGGCGGCGGGGTCAAAAGGCCGGAGTGCCTGCTCGGGACGTCCGTTGTCGGATGCGTTCAGGCGATTGAGCAATTGCTGTCGGACAAGCCCCATCGGATTCACCCGACTCTCAGCCCCGCCGCAGATGGCCACGTCGGCTTTGCCTCGCTGAATGGTGCGGAATGCTTCGCCGATTGCGAGATGACTGCTGGCGGCGTCACATGTGATTGTGTTGCTGGGGCCCATCAGCCCGTGAATGATCGTTACATGACACGCAAGCATGTTTGGCAGATATTTCAGCAACCATAGCGGCGTGAGTTGCTGCATGCCCTCGCGGCCCCATTTTTCAAGGCTCAGCGTGTTGCTGCCCGACTCGCCCCGCGCGGTCGTCATTGCGCTGGTCAGTTCGTCAAGTTCGCATGAGATCAAGCCAGCGCCGATGTTGCAGCCGAAGCGGGTCGCGTCAAACGTGGGCTTCTCGGTGTATGCCTGCGACTGAAGGCCGGCACTCTTGAAGGCATCATCGGCGGCAATAACAGCCAACTCGATATCGCGAGCCATTACCTTCGTGCCTTTTCGGTAGCTCTTAGGAACAAACTCGCCAATTTTGTAGGGTGGTACCTCCCCGGCGATCTGGCAGGGAAACCCAGACGCATCAAAGAGGCTGATCGACCGCACGCCCACCTTGCCTGCCGTCAGGCTGGACCAGAATGCGTCGGCTCCGATGCCAATCGGGCTGACTACGCCGACGCCCGTCACGACCACTCTGCGCACGCTAAATCCTCACATTGGTATCGATGCCGAACACGCGTTGAAGCTCGGTGAAGTGTTCGGTGAAAACGAAGTTGTGCGCCGGGAACTCCATGCCAGCGAGGTTGTTGTCAATATGGCTGAACATCAGTTCGATCTCCGCCGCCAGTTCCACGGGTGTGTCTGTTTCGGCTGCACGAACACCGACCCTCCCGCGGATGCTCGCGCCGGTGTCATTCATCTGCTCAACCGTGGCGGTATAGACGATGGTCTCACCCGGCCGCACGAGCCTATGGAAGGTCGCCCGATTGATCTTCGCAAGGATCACCTTCTCTTTGTACCCGCGCGCTTCCCCGACCAACATGCCGGCGGTCTGCGCCATCCCTTCGATGATCAGGCTGTGCGGGACAATAGGGAAATCGGGGTAAAGATCGTGCATGTGCTCTTCCGCGAGCGACACAGCCTTCACCGCGGAAGCTGACTGCTTTGGTGTAAACTCGACGAACTTGTCAATCCAGTACCAACGCATGAGTTAACGAATCGACTGGGGTAAATGCAGCAAGATCTGTCCGGCAGCAAACATCAGGCCTCTCAGCAGGCGCGAGCGGCATTCAGCTCGCCTTCAGCTTACCTTCGACATAGTTCACAATCGCATTGACCGTGAAAAGCTTGCTCATGTGGTCGAGCTGCGGATCTTTCTCAAACTCGCCAAAGTCGGAGTGAGGCATTTTCTCCTTCAGCATGGCGATCGCTTCGGGGGTCACCTTGCCATCTTTTACGAAATTCGGATCGTTGGCCACGTTGTCCGGTAGTAACTCCCCGCGGGGGATTTTGATGCCAAATGCCTTTTCGAGGCGGAACATAATGTCCAGAAAATCGATCGACTCGGCACCAAGGTCGTCACGGATAACAGAGGTCGGGGTGACTTCGTCATCATCCACACCAAGGGCGTCAACGAGGACCGCCTGCACCTTTGAATAGATTTCCTCGCGGGACATCGCCATGGGTCAATTCCTCATCGTTCTTTGCGCCGGCATTGCCCCGGCAGGCTTCAATTTCAGATCGTCACGCTCGCTGGCCGAAGCAGCTGAAATCGCTCACTTGTGTGCCTGCGCATTTTTTCATCAAACCGAATCAGGTCCGGATTTTTCTCGGCAAGATCGAAGTATGCCAACTCGAGCCGCGCGGCCAACGCCTGCGAAGCACCGACCGAACCCGCGGCGCGGAAAAGCGCGCCCGTTTCAGTATCCTTCACAAACTCTACTTCCAGCCGGAGCCAGTCGCCGGGGGCTACAAAGCG
The DNA here is from genome assembly GCA_002343075.1 of Phycisphaerales bacterium UBA2421. Classification (GTDB taxonomy): domain Bacteria; phylum Planctomycetota; class Phycisphaerae; order Tepidisphaerales; family Tepidisphaeraceae; genus UBA2421. Next base: position 89,677 of record DDRH01000036.1, read on the forward strand.
GCCATACTTCACATGCCGCGCCTCCCGAAGCACTACCATCGACTTCGAGAAACCCCGGCGGTGGTGCAGCAACCAGCCTGCCGCCTGGGTTACAGCTTCGACCATCATTACCCCCGGAAGCACCGGGAATGTGGGAAAATGGTCGGCTAAGTACTCCTCCGCCAAGCTCACCTGCTTGACGGCGGTGATGCGGTCGTCGTCAATGTGTTCGATCTTGTCAACTAGATTAAACTTCAATGCTCAATCACTCAAATGATCGGCGGTCGAACCGCTAACATACAACCCGTCGGCTGGCATCCTAAGAGTGCGCGTCAACAATGCAAGTGGCCATCGGACTACCTCCAAGGCAGCGGGGCGTCAGCATCTGCCCGGTCGGGCAGTTTCTGCGCGACCGGATTGGGCTATCATTTGTGGTACGGCGATGGTCGACTGCCGAGTGCTCTTTCCCGGCAATGAGAGTCCGTCTTATGTCCAATTGGTCACGTCTAGTTTTCACAACATGGCTCGCCATGCTCTTCGGCACCGCACGCGGCGCGACTGTGACGTTTGAGGTGACCGTCCCACGGTCGACTCCTGCCGATGCGCGTGTCTACATCGCGGGAAGCAGCGCCGAGCTGGGAGAGTGGCAAGCAGCGGGGCGGGAACTGCAAAAAGTGAAGGAGGGTCGCTACCAACTCACCCTCGACCTGCCGGAACAAGGCTCACTTGAATATAAGTTTACCCTCGGACACTGGGATTCGGTCGAGCAGCGCGCCGACGGCAGCCAACTACCCAACCGCATCGCAAGCGTGAAGGCCAACTCAACGATCAAGTGCACCGTCGCCGCGTGGGCCTCGACCGAATCGGCTCCCACGGTGAAGCAACATACGCTGACGGGAAACATCCGCTCGCTGGACGACTTTGAGTCGCGCATTCTCGACAACCGCCGCCCGGTGTGGGTTTACCTGCCACCGGACTATGATCTGGTGCCCGACCGACGCTATCCCGTGCTGTACATGCACGATGGTCAGAACGTGTTCGATGACGCGACGAGTTTCGCTGGCGAGTGGCGCGCGGATGAGATTGCCGAGGCGCTGATCAATGAAGGTAAGATTAAGCCGATCATCATCGTTGCCGTCGCCAATGCCGGCGTCGCGCGGATTGCCGAGTACACGCCAGTCATTGACCTTCTCCGCGGGGAAGGAGGGAATGGCGACAAGTATGCGCGTTTCCTCATGACTGAGTTAAAGCCTTTCATTGATAAGACCTATCGAACCAGTCCTGAACGGGAGTTCACGGGCGTTTGCGGCTCATCCTTGGGGGGGCTTATATCGTTGCACATCGCCCGGACGTACCCCGATGTGGTAGGCCTGTGCGGCGCCATGTCCCCGTCGCTGTGGTGGGCAAACATGACTGCTGTTGAAACCGTTCGTCGAGATGCAGCATGGACCGCTGGGTGCCGAATCTGGCTCGATATGGGTACCGCGGAGGGGAATGATCCTGACAGTGCCAACGAGGTCATTCGCGCGGCCCGCGACTACGCCGAAGCACTTCACACGGCGGGACGAGTGCGCGAGAAGGATTTTAAGTATGTAGAGGCGGCAGGGGCTGCGCACAACGAAGCCGCTTGGTCAGAACGCTTTCGCGAGCTTCTAATATTCTTTTTCCCCCGATAATCGCGGCAACAGGTTTTCTGTTCCGACCGGAGCATATCGGGTCTTACGCACCGCGAAAGCGAAACAACAAGGTCTTCTCTTTGCCCGGCGCGACTTTGCTCTTGACTTCTCACAATGATTAGTGAATACTTACTAACATGATACTCCTTGCGGCTGTGCAAGTTCCCAACGTACAGAACTGGGTGGCTGGGTGGGCGTTCATCCTACTCGCGTTTCTGACGGGGGCGATGATCGGAATGCGCTTCCACCAGCCGCAGTTCCTCGGCGGGTACGACTCGTTCCGCCGTCGGATGTTCCGTCTCGGGCACATCGCGCTCGCGGCGCTGGGAATGCTAAACGTGCTCTACGGGCTTTCTCCGGTCTTCGCTCCGCATGCAAACGACGTCGTCAGGCAGGTTGCCGCGCTCGGGCTGATTTCTGGGGCGGTAGCAATGCCAGTCGTCTGCTTTCTCACTGGATGGAAACCAGAGATGCGCCGACTCTTCTTTATACCGGTCCTGAGCTTGTTGGCGGCGGTAACTGCGATTCTGATCGGAGGCTTGTCATGAGGATAGGCTTTCTGGCAATGTCTGGAATCCGTGCGCATGACCCTGAATTGTTGAAGCTGGGGCTCACGCTACCGGGGTTTGTCGATCGTAGTCGTGTCATTGCATCACTACCCAGCCTTGGGCTTCTGTATCTCGCGGCAGTCACCCCGCCGGGCCATTTTTTGCAGTACTTCGAGGCAGAGGCCGACGGGAGCGAACCCGCGGAAGTCTATGTCTGCGACTTGGTTGCGATTAGTACATTTAGCGCGCAGGTTCAGGAGGCTTACGCGATCGCCGACCGGTTGCGCGCCGCTGGGGTGAAAGTAGCGATGGGCGGGCTGCACGTATCCGTGTTGCCGCATGAGGCGGCAGTGCATGCGGATTACGTCGTGGTCGGCGAGGGAGAGAACACCTGGCCTGCGGTCGTTCGTGCGGCGATCGAGGATTCTCCGCCGCGCGTCTTCCGTGCAATCGATTTTCCGGAAGTCGAAGTCGCGCGGCTGCCCGTGCCGCGATACGACCTTCTAGAAGGTCGTCCCTACAACCGATTCACCATCCAGACTTCGCGCGGGTGTCCCTGGCGGTGCGAATTCTGTGCATCAACTGTGATGCTACAGAGGCCGTACCGTAAGCGACCCGTGGAACTGGTCGGACGCGACATCGATTCTGTACTGAAGCTGCGCGCCGACCCGTTTTTTGAGTTTGCCGATGATAACACCTTCGTGGACAAAGCCTGGGGAAAGAAACTTTGCCGGGAGCTGATCCCAAGAAAGATAAGCTGGTTCACGGAGACAGATATCTCGGTAGCCGATGATGCTGAATTGCTTGATCTGATGCAGCAGGCTGGCTGTCGCCAGGTGTTGATCGGCTTGGAAAGCCCGGACGTGGCACCGCTCGAGGGGATCGAACTGCGGGGTAATTTTAAGGCAACGCGGTGTCGCGACTACGGTGCTTCCATTCGGCGCATTCAGTCGATGGGGATTACTGTAAATGGTTGCTTTGTGCTCGGGTTGGACGGCCAGTCAGTTGACGCGTTCGAGCAGGTGCGCGACTTCGCCGCTGACGTCGGGCTTTACGATGTCCAAATCACCGTCCAAACGCCATTTCCCGGGACGCCACTCTATGACCGGTTGGCAAAGACCGGTCGGCTGTTGCACAGGGAAGCCTGGAAGTACTGCACACTTTTTGATGTTGGTTACGAACCCACACACATGACCGCCGACGAACTCCGAAAGGGGATGCGATGGTTGACCGCAGAACTCTACAGCGAACGTGCCACTCATGCCCGCAGGCGCAAGTTCTTCGACGAGGCTCGGGCGTCGCGCCAAAGTCGACGATGCCGCAGCCCCGGCGATGCGACAGGATGACCACTGGCTCTAAACGTCGCTAATCGGGCTTTACCCAAGCCTGAATGACCGCAGCGGCCAGTGCGCCTCACAGCCGATAAGCTTTCTGTAGCTTGCGATAATCGAGCGAAACGACAGTGCTTCTACCGGCGTTTATCTATATGTGCACACGCAACTTCTGTCATGATGCCCGCTTCAGGGTCTAAGCGGTTTGAAGTCGGCGGAAGAATGTGGCAAGATAATGAGTTAAACGATCCGGGAGGGATTGTCGCCTGATGCTGCTGCAAACGAATAGTTACATCGTTCCCAAAGAGAAGCGCACCGAGCATGCCCGGCTTTTACAGCGGTTTAAGCAGGTCATGGCTCGACTGGGGTGTGAACATTTTGAGGTGTTTGAACAGGTTGGGGCAAATTGGACGGGCGCTGAGACCGGGCGTTTCGTGCAAATCCTCCGGTTTCGCGACCGGCAGCATGTGCTCGCCGTGCAAGCAGCCGAGAAGACAGACGACAATGCCAAGCAACTCATTCAAGAGTTCTGTGATCTTGTCAACTTACCGTATCAACAGCAGGCAGGCCTGTTCGCGGCGGGCTACTACAACAGCGTGATCAACCTTCCGCTTCCGGGCGGCGCGCCCCGTACGCCCCCGAACCGACGCGCGGCAATCCCCGTGACTGGGATGGCCGCGGCCTCCGCAGTCACCGCTGCGGCGGCGAGTGCGGCACCTGTAACTGAAAGCGATGACTTAGGCTCCGACCCCGCGCCAATTGCAGAGCCTGCCTCAAGCGATGTTCTTGGGGCGGGCATCGAAGGCGATCTCGATATCGGGGCCCTGGCGGAAGACACCGCGTTTGGCCTCACCGGCGATGCCGGAAAGCGTCCAACCGAACCAGTTAACGGAGAGATCGAACTGCTCAACTATCTCGAAGATGACGAGCCAGCTCCCGCCGGCGATGATCCACGGCAAGACCGCCTGGATTAGCGGAGCCAAGTCCCTCCTGAATTCAAATGCTGAAATGGTTCGTTCGCATCCTGATTGCCGTGGGGCTTATGGGTGGATGGGCCGTTGCCGCGCGGTGCGTTCACATTATCCACTCGATCGACACGATTACCGGGCAGGACCGATTCGGCATTCTTCCCAAAGCTCGCTGGATGTTTGACGACACTTACCTGGACGTTCGCGGGTGGACGGCGGCCGACATCGGAACGCATCGCGACCTCGTCCGGCACATCGCTCGTTCGGGAAAGGCTGACCTGCTGAAGCATGTGGCCGCGAAGGACTTTTCCGGCGACCTGGCAGCCTGGCTCACCGAGACCGCGAATAGCCCATCGGCAACGCAGCCCGGCATTTAGGTCCCGGCCCAAGTCCTGTCAGCGGTTTAGGTACCCCGCTTGTTTCCGAACAATTCAATGTGCAGGCGCGGGCAATAACGGAACCCGGTGCGGCGGCATACTTCGGTGAGCCACGTTGCACGCTCCTCCAACGATTCAGCGGTTACACCCTCGGGCATCAATAGCACGTCTGGCTCTTGCCAACCACGGATGCGTGACAGTGCTGTCTTGATCTCACCTAAATCGGCTTCGGTGCAAACCACAAACTTCAACTGAAACTCCGGCGCTGCGCCAATCAGTTTCTGAATCGCATCGAAGTTCAGCCGCGACTTCTCATGGAGCTGCGCGAACTTTCCATTCTCGATTTTGTGCGGGGTGGAGTTACTTAGCTTGGGGCTGATGCTGGCCAGATGCATCGATACCGGTCGGAAAACCGTGCCGGCCGTCTCGATCGTGACGTGAAAATCGCTGGCATGCAGCCGGTACGAAAGTTCGGTGATCTCCGACATGATCATCGGCTCACCGCCGGTGAGGACGACGTGTCTGCAGTTATACAGCCGGATGGCATCGACGATCTCGTCCACCGTCTGCTCGTCACCTTCCGGCTCCCAGCTTGCGTAGGGCGTGTCGCACCACTTGCACCGCAGATTGCATCCGCTGGCGCGCACGAAAACGCTCGGCACGCCGACAAGCTTGCCTTCGCCCTGAATCGAGTGAAAAATCTCTGCGACACGCATCTTCACTCCTCATCGTCGATATAGAGGCCGCGGCGTCAACTTCCATCAACTTGCAGTCGGATCGACATGACGCCGTTTGGCAATCTGGGGCAGGAAACCAACGCATATTGACGACTTCCGGGGCAGTTTTGAGCTAACCACTTGAGTGCGAATGTGTCTAAGAGGCGTGAATTGAGCACGCATCACTTTTATCCGGAACTGGTCGCTTGCCCGACACCGTCAACCGGATGCTTGCTTGAGATTCAGGCGTCTCATAGGAGATAAGATGCTTCGCAAACGCGCTTTAAGAAGGGGTGTTCACGTTGCAGCCAATGCCGTTGTCGAGGCCGTAGAGCCGCGGCGGTTGTTATCGATCGCACTAATAGACGGTCAACTGCAGGTGAAGGGAACAAGCGGCAGGGATGACATTCGGGTAGACAGTGACGACGCCCCTTCACGCATTCGAGTTCAGGTGAATGACACAGTTCGCCGGTTTGATACTTCAGATGTTTCCAGCCTGGTTTTGAGTGGGCTCGAGGGAGATGACCGGATCGAGGTCGCCACAACCGTGTCAGCCGCAATTCGCACGAGCCTTTACGGTTTCCGTGGGGACGACGTTATCATCGGCGGCAACGGGCCGGATGCGATCTTCGGCGGCGAGGGGCGCGACAACCTCCGCGGAGGCGGGGGGCGAGACACGTTGCGCGGCGAGGCGGGTCCCGACCGTCTTCAAGGCGATGGCGGGAATGACATTCTCCGCGGCGGGCCTGGAAACGATAATCTATACGGCTCGGTGGGAAACGACACCCTGAGCGGCGACGGTGAGCAAGACTTGCTCCGGGGTCAAGGTGGGAACGACTTACTCTTCGGCGGCGATTCCAACGACAGCCTGACCGGCGAGGCTGGTCACGATCGACTCTACGGCGAAGCAGGTGACGATCGACTCTTTGGCGACGATGGAAATGACTCGCTTTCTGGCGGCCTCAACAACGATTCAATCAACGGCGGTGAGGGGCAAGATGAACTCTACGGCGATGAAGGCGCAGACAGCATCGCTGGCAACGGCGGCAATGACTTCGGCGACGGCGGGCCCGGTAAGGACAGCCTCTATGGCGACAGCGGCAAAGACACGCTTTATGGACGCGGGGGCGACGACCTTGTCGCAGGCAACGACGGTGACGACGATCTCTACGGCGGCGACGACAACGACAGCATCCGAGGCGGAAATGGTGACGATTACATCGAAGGCAATGAGGACGATGATACCATCCTCGGCGACCGAGGCTCTGATCGCATGTACGGCGGTGCCGGCGATGACATCCTCGACGGTGTCGACGGCGATCTTGACACCCTTGAAGGCAATTCTGGCAACGACAAGATTTTCGTCGATTTCCGCCTTGACGAGTGGGCCGGCGGAAGCGGTCGCGATGACATCTATGATGAGTATGACTACTTGCTGTAGCCCGCATGTGCGAAGTCGCGCAGCGGCGGACAACCGCGCTTGCTCCGGTAGATGTAACGCATGTCGAGCGGGTAACATCTAACGTGCGGAAATGGCATCTGCTCAAGCAGATTTGGCCAACCCGCACGAACGCAATCAGGAGCACGCATGACCCCCGTCGCCGCCTCGCCGAGTGAGCCGACGCCTTTGCCGCCGACATCCAATTCAAAGCCGAAAGCCTGGAACATCGTCGCTCGATACACCCATTGGCTCCACACAATGTGGCCTGCGGGCACGGTCGAGAAACTGCCGGTAGTTCAGCCCGACGGCAGCACGAATGTACCGGGGCTTTATGTGGTCGGCGATCTCACAGGTATCCCGCTGCTAAAGTTCAGCGCCGACACGGGGGCCCGGGCGGTGCGGACGATTGTTGCCGAGAGAGGGACAAGTAATCAGCGGCAAGGGGAAAGTGAGGATGCCACCCGCGCGCCCCTGGACTTGGTGATCATCGGCGCCGGCGTCTCCGGCATGGCTGCGGCGCTGGAGGCCAAGAAATGTGGACTCAGCTTCGTGCTCCTTGAAGCTGCGGAACCCTTTAGCACAATCGTGAACTTTCCAAAGGGCAAGCCGATCTTCACTTACCCAACCGACATGACGCCGGCAGGCGATCTGCAGTTTCGCGCGACAGTGAAGGAACCGCTGGTTGAAGAATTGCGAGATCAGACGCTCGGCCGGGGCATCAAGCCGATCATGGCGCGCGTCGACCGCGTACACCGCGGCGGTGGGGGGCTGATTGTTGACCTGGCCAAGCCCGCCGACGGATCTCCCTCCTCGTTTCCGAGCCTGGAACTGAGAACCAAGCATGTGATCGTGGCAATCGGCAGGAGTGGCAATTTCCGCAAGCTGGGCGTGCCGGGCGAGGACTCGGGAAAGGTGTTTAATCGCCTACACGATCCCAAAGAGTGGGCTGGCAAAAATGTGCTTGTCGTCGGCGCGGGCGATAGCGCGGTCGAAACCGCCATTGCCATCACGCAGTACGGCGGGCATGTGACGTTCAGCTTTCGCGAAGCCGAACTCACGCGGCCAAAGGCGGAGAACATCGAGAAATTCAATGTGATACTAAGAGACCCTTCTGCCGCCGTTGAGGTGGAGAAGCCCATGAGCGACCGCGTCACGACCGCGGTCGGCGGGTTTATGGAGAGGTATAGAACACCCGGTTCGCTTCGATCGCTTCCGCTGTCACGCGTGAAGTCGATCCGCGACGCTGAGGTCGTTGTCAGCACTCCAGCCGGTGATGAAACATTTCCCAACGACGCGGTCTTCAGCATGATCGGTCGCGAGGCCCCGCTGCAGTTCTTTCGCAAGAGCGGAGTAGCAATACACGGCGAGCGAGCCACGCGCTGGTGGGTCACGCTGATCTTGTCGCTGTGTATCTTCGCTTTTATCTACCATTGGAAAAAGGGCGGCGTACACATCACCGCCATTCCGTCAATCGATCACGCTCTGGACATTGGAAGCTTTTGGAGCAGCAAGCAACTCTTTCCTTACAACATGCCGGGATGGTGGGGCTCGCTGGGTGAGGCATTCAACAGACCAAGTAACCTGCTGGGGACGCTGAAAGTCACCGTAGGCGAACCGGGTTTTTACTATTCCTTTCTGTACTGCTGTGCGATTGTGATTTTCGGATTCCGTCGCATCGCACGAAGAAAAACGCCATATGTCCGTCGACAGACATTTTCGCTGATGGCATTTCAGCTGATTCCCCTGTTTTTCCTTCCGTACCTCGTTTTGCCGTGGGCCGGGCATAACGGTGCGTTTGACACTGGGGCGATGAAATGGGTTGCGGACCAACTCTTTCCAATCGTTGGCTATGGCCACGGCCGCGAATATTGGCGGGCGTTTGGGATCATCCTCGCGTGGCCTCTGTTTATCTGGAACGTGTTTACCGATCAGCCGATGTGGCTTTGGCTCGGAATCAGCGTGGTACAAACATGCGTCATCATTCCGACACTCATATACTTCTATGGCAAAGGGGCATATTGCGGCTGGATCTGTTCCTGTGGCGCTTTGGCGGAGACAGTGGGTGATGCTCACCGTACCAAGATGCCGCACGGACCCTTCTGGAACAGATTCAACATGGTCGGACAGGCGTTCCTGTGGTTTGCGGTGCTGCTTCTGGTGTTCCGCGTGCTCGGCTGGTCAATGGGGCACGGCAACTGGGCCGATCGGTCGTTCAAGTACATGCTCAAGGATATGCCCGTGATCAACTACGTCTGGTTTGTCGACCTCCTTTGGGCTGGCATTCTTGGTGTCGCCTTGTACTGGCACTTCAGTGGGCGCTTCTGGTGTCGTTTTGCCTGCCCGCTTGCAGCGCTCATGCACATTTATGCCCGTTTCAGTCGATTCCGAATCATTCCCGAGAAGAAAAAATGCATCTCCTGCAACGTGTGCACGAGCGTGTGCCATCAGGGAATCGATGTAATGAACTTCGCGAACAAGGGCTTACCAATGGCCGACCCGCAGTGCGTGCGCTGCAGTGCGTGCGTGCAGAGTTGTCCAACAGGCGTGCTCTCGTTCGGGCAAATCAGCCGCAAGACGGGCGAGGTGATTTACAAGGACAAACTCGCGGCCTCTGCGGTGCAGATTCGAGAGATCGGGATAAATGGCAAACGAATCGCGGTCTAATACTCGCTCCACTCGATTCGCCTGGGGCCGCGACCCTGAGCAACGCCCGGCAAGTCTTTGCACGCATTAACACCTAATCTGGAGGTACTCGGATGTTTAGCCAACAAGAACAAGCGCCGCCGGTGTCGCCGGTAGCGATCACCCGATCATCGCGGCGTGCGCCGCGGCAGTGGGCTTGCGCTCCCTTCCTCTGCATGGCTTGGTTACTCTCTACTCCTGCGCAAGCGGCGCCGGATCACAGCACATTTGACGGGATTCTGCAGGCCGTTGTGCGAGACGAACGCGTTGATTACGAGAAGGTGAAATCGGACCACTTACCTGTTTTAAATGCCTATCTCGACCACCTCGCCCGCGGCAAGCCGGCCGAAACGACCCGGGATGAGCTTCTGGCTTTCTATATAAACCTCTACAACGCGACGATGATCAAAGCGGTTGTGGATCGCGGTGGAAGCGCTTTTCGGCCCAGCGACAACGATTTTGCGGTCTTCAAAGAACCACTCGTGCGAATCGACGGTAAACTCTTGTCACTTAACGCGTTAGAGAACGATGTGATTCGAAAAGAGTTCAGTGATCCCCGGATTCATGCCGCGCTGGTCTGTGCGGCAGTGTCATGCCCTCCGATCCTGAGTCGTGCGTACCGTGCCGACGATCTGGACGACGTGCTGACCGCGAATACCAAACGCTGGCTCAACGACAAGAACCGAAATGAAATCGATCGGCCCAGTAAAACGCTTAAACTGAGCAGGATCTTCGACTGGTACAATATCGACTTCGGCGGATCCGAGAAATTGGTCGAGTACGTACAGCAATATGTCGATGAGGACGTCGCTAATTTCAAAGTAGAGTTCAAAGAGTACGATTGGACGCTGAACAAGAAGTAACGCCGACAAATGCTGTCTGAAGGTTGACGAATTGCGAAACCGGCCGGGCAAGCTTCGGTTTCGTACGCTTTGCGCAGCGTTTGTCATTTCGGGTTGGAGACAGAGCACATGGCCGACACATCCGTCACCGCTGAAGAACGTCGTCTAATCGAAGAATCAACGCGCGAAAAAAACTGGAAGCGATGGGGGCCGTATCTTTCCGAGCGGCAATGGGGCACTGTGCGAGAAGATTATTCGCCGGACGGAAGTTGCTGGCAGAGCTTTCCGCACGATCACGCGCGCAGCAGGGCATACCGATGGGGAGAAGATGGTATCCTTGGTATCACCGATCGAGAGTGTCGGCTTTGTTTCGCATTGAGCATGTGGAACGGCACAGATGCGATCTTGAAAGAGCGCATTTTTGGACTGACCGGTCCAGAAGGCAATCACGGCGAAGACCCGAAGGAGCTTTGGTATTATCTCGACTCCTCGCCAACTCACTCCTACATGAAAGGCTTGTATAAGTACCCGCAGTCGGCGTTTCCATACGGCCAGTTGGTTGACGTGAACCGAACCAAGGGCAAAACCGGTGAGTTCGAGATTCTCGACACTGATGCGTTCAAAGATAACAACTACTTTGACGTCTTTGCGGAGTATGCGAAGAGTTCCCCTAACGATATTCTCATCAGAATCACCATTCACAACCGGGCTTCGCACTCGTCGACGATTCATTTCTTGCCCACACTCTGGTATCGCAATAGCTGGAGTTGGGGTTGCACCCATGAAGGCTGCGAAATGCGGCCCTGGATGGAGCAAAAGTCACCCAACCGGGTCGTGATGGAGCATGTATCGCTGGGTGCCTGGAGGCTGGATATAGAGCCGGTCGCGGGCGCGGCGGTGCCAGAACTACTCTTTACAAACAACGAAACGAATACGAAGAAGCTCTGGGGCGGAGGCGATTCACCGAAACACGCAAAAGATGCGTTTAACGATTATGTCATTCATGGCAAAGCGGACGCCGTCAATCCCAAGCGCACCGGGACAAAGATGGCCCCGCACTACATCCTCGATATCCCCGCGAGGGAATCGGTGATTGTGCGGCTGCGGCTTGCATCCGAGGCAGAGGCGACCGACACGCCATTCGGAAAGGATTTTGATCGAGTTTTTGCGAAGCGCATCGAGGAAACAGAGGAGTTTTACGCCTCGAAGATTCCCTCGGTACTGGACGACGAGCAGAGACGTCTCGCCCGCCAGTCGTATGCCGGCCTGCTTTGGTCTAAGCAGTTCTACCATTACGTGGTTAAAGACTGGTTGGAGGGCGACCCCTGGCAACCCGCACCGCCTGCAGCACGCAAGAAGGGGCGCAATCGGGATTGGGGCCACATGTTCTCGCGCGACGTCCTGAGCATGCCCGACAAGTGGGAGTATCCCTGGTTTGCAGCGTGGGATCTTGCGTTTCACATGCTGCCATTTTGTAAGGTTGATCCCTTTTTTGCGAAGGATCAATTGGGCCTGTTCCTTCGCGAGTGGTACATGCATCCGAACGGCCAGATTCCCGCTTACGAATTCCAGTTTGGGGATGTCAATCCTCCGGTGCACGCGTGGGCATGCTGGCGAGTCTATAAGCTCACCGCGCCGCGGGGGCAGCGCGATCAGCGGTTCTTGGGCGCGGCGTTTCAGAAGCTCTTGATGAACTTCACATGGTGGGTAAACCGCAAAGACGCCGAAGGCAAACACATTTTCGGCGGGGGGTTTCTGGGCCTCGATAACATCGGGCTTTTTGATCGCAGCCAGCCCCTGCCCTCTGGAAGAACTCTAGAGCAGGCCGACGGCACAGCATGGATGGCGTTTTTCTGCACCAACATGCTGGCAATGGCGCTTGATCTCTCGATGAACAACCCCGAGTACGAAGATATCGCGAGCAAGTTTTTTGAACACTTCGTCGCAATCAACGTCGCCATGAACACCCTCGGCGGGACTGGCCTGTGGGACGAAGAGGACGGTTTCTATTACGACCAACTCAACACTCCTGGCGATCAACCCGCGATGAAGCTCAAGATCCGCTCAATGGTCGGGCTAATTCCTCTGTTTGCCTGCGAGGTGATTGAGCCGGAAGTACTGGCAAAGGTGCCCGGATTTAAGAAACGGATGGAGTGGTTCTTGAAATATGAACCGGAGTTGTCGGAGCACGTCCAAACTGATGAAACCGCAACCGGTGTCGGGGGCAAGGGGCATCTGCTGGCGATCCTCACACGCGATCGGCTGGTGCGCGTGCTCAAGTACCTCTTCGACGAAAACGAGTTCTTAAGTGAGTACGGCATTCGCGGCCTCTCGAAGGCACACGAACAGACCTATGGCTTCAATCTCGACGGGAAGGAGTTCAGCATTAAGTACACACCCGGCGAGAGCGATACCTGGCTCTTCGGCGGCAACAGCAACTGGCGCGGGCCGATCTGGTTTCCAGTCAACCATCTTATCATCGAAGCGCTTGAGCGATACTACTTCTTCTACGGCGATTCGCTTAAGGTCGAATGCCCCACCGGCAGCGGAAATATGATGACGCTTCTCGATGCGGCGCGAGAGATCGAACGTCGCCTCTCCCGGATCTTTCTTCCTGATAAAGACGGAAATCGACCTTGCCACGCGACCAACCCCGGCGGAGACCGGTACCGGGATGACCCACATTTCAAGGACCTCATCCTTTTCTACGAGTACTTTCACGGTGACACGGGCCGTGGTATCGGGGCGATGCACCAAACGGGCTGGACTTCGCTTGTAAATCGTTGCCTCGAAGGATTGGCGCGCGGAAAGCCTGCTAAATCGGCCCCCAAACCGCCCACAGCGGCGGGGTCGCGACAATCAGCACGCTGACCCGACCGAGATAGTGCAAGCCTAGCCAGATGGACGGATTTTCCGGCGAAGATCAGCTTTGAGCGCTGATCGGCCATCGTCGAACAGAAAATTATCTGCCGCAGCAATCCACATTCACCCCCGGGTTGTCTACACTGAGGAGCAGAAACGAGAGGTGTGGGCATGCGTTGGTTTCTGTTAGTCTTTTCGCTTTCCACCGTCAGTCTTTGCCTCGCCGATCGCATCACGTTCAAGGATGGCACAGTTCTTGAAGGCAGAGCGAAGATGCAGCCGGATGGGAACTGGGTCGTCGCAACCCCCGATGGCAAGATCGTGACGATCGATGCGGCCCGAGTCGCAAAGGTGGAAATGACAGGCAACGGGGATTCGAAGACCGCCGAGCAACTGGCCAGCCTCAAGAGATCTGTTGAGTCATTAACAGATCTGAACGAGATTATCGCGCGCTTCGAGCGGTTTGCCACTGCAAATGCTGATACACCAGCTGGCGACGACGCGGCGGCCGAGTTGGCCATGTGGCGCGATCGAAAGGCGAGAGGGCTGATTCGCGTGGGTGGCGATTGGATCACGCCCGAAGAAAGGCTGGAGCTGCTTCGACAGCTCGAGCCAAGAATCGCGATGGCACAGCAAATGATCTCCACGGGGCAATATGGAGATGCCGAGTTGATCCTCCGAAGCGTACTTGAGCTCGATCCAAGGCAGTTGGCCGGGTTGTATCTGAGTGGCGTGGTAAGTTATCACACGGACAAATTGCCTGCGGCGCGAAGGTCGTTTGAAGCGGTGAACGAGCAGATCGCCGGGCACGCGCCGACCTTGAACAATCTCGCGATCATCTCCTTCAAGCAGAATCAGATTGGCTCTGGCCTGAATTTTTTCGATCAGGCAATGGTGGCTGCACCTGCTGATCGGGTGATCGTCGATAACGTAGCTGAGACGCTCCACGGGCTAAAGGACGAAGGGCGACGGCTATCCGGGGCCCGGCGGCTGGAGCGTCGGTTCATGGAGCAAGAACCAATCGTCGTCGCGCGCATGCAGCAGGAAGGCCAGTTCAGGTGGGGAGCCACTTTTGTGGACAAGCAGAAGTTCGATGAACTTGTGGCTGCCGAGAAAGCGATCAAGGACAAGATCGACGCGATGCAGCAGGAATTTGAGTCGGTGAACGGAAAGATTGCCGCGATTGACCGGGAAATCGAGTCGGGCGAACGAGAACTCCGGCGCATCGAAGCCGACACATACATCATCGACACCAATGGAAACTTCATCCGCCGACCTCTCCCGTCGTACTATTACACGCAGCAGCGGGTTCTGCGCGATTTGGCCGGCGACCGCGGCGCGCTGTTGGGGCAACAGAAGGCACTTCGGCAGCAGGCCGATCGCATGCAACGCGACCTGCCGGTACCAAAGTTCACCGGCACCCAGAAACTCATTGGAGTTGAGGGGACACCGCTGGAAGAGCAGGAAAGGGAATCCGACGAGAGTCGCCGGACGAGCAACTCTTTAGCTCACCCAACTACACAGCCGGAGTAGCCACATTCTTTCGCGCTGAAGATTGAAAGGCATCCTTCAGGAAGGCGCGCCGCCGGCACTTACAAGCTCGTCAACGTCGATCTCGATCGCCTCTTCTATGCAGTTCATCCCGCGGTTAACCGGCACTCGCGCTTCATCGCGGTTAGTTTCGATGATCAGCTTTAGTGCAGCCTTCAGATTACTGCGGCACTCATCAAGTGACCTTGCGGCGCTCAGCGTTCCGCGCACTTCTTCAACCCAGCCCACAAACCAACCATCCGGCCTCTGCATAAAGATGGAGTGGTAGGACTGCTTCATAACGGTAATTTTCATCGACCTCGCGTCACGCTGTCAAACAAAACATCTTGCTCGCGACAGTTCAGTTTGGCCTGGGTGAGCATGCTCAAAGCGCCAGAAACTCGCGAATGTGCTGATCCCACATCTTCTGGGCCTGAGGGTCGGCCATGGGAAGCCGCAATTCATTGATCACCTTGGTTCCCATGCCGATCGCATCTTTCCAGCATTTTGTGCAGGTGTTGTGATAAATCTCCTGCCCGAAAGCACTCCGAAACGGTGGTTTCTCCAGTTTTGGCCCCGGCCTGCCACACCGCCTGCAGAACACCTCTCCCTCGCCAGCGACGACGGCGGGACCGGTCGGTTTGGTCTCCGGAGCAGGCGCGCCAAGTTCCTTCAGGCAAGCGAGCATGTCGTTCTTGTTTAGCAGATCGCCGCGCCGGTCGGCGACACCCACGCCTTCAGTGAACGTGGCAATTGCTGAGGGTTGATCGCCGAGTTTCAGCAACGCCTGGCCGAGCAACTGGTACACCTTGCTGATATTGGCATTCAGCCCGATCGCCCGCCGCAGCGAATCTGCGGCAGCTTGATAGTCGCCGGAATCGAGCAATGCTTTTCCCAGCGAAAAATGAGCCAACTCATTGGTAGGATCATCGCTGGCCATTTTCCGAAACTGTTCAATCCGTGCTGCGTCGGCCATGGTCTTGGTCTCCAGATACGGGGCAATCGACTCTTCTGGACCACATTATATCCGCCGCGCCGCAGAATGCGCAGCCAGCAACTCGGCGACAGTGCCTAATCTTCTGATCGTGTCGTCCCCACGATCGTATATGTAAACAACCCGGTCTTGTTCAATCGCGGGTAGTTCGCGCAGCATCACCACGTTGTCGTCGCCCAAGTCATGACCGCGAACTACTCGATGATCGAAAATCTCGGCATGGTCTGTATTGTAAACGGGCTCTTCCTGTGGGTTGCTGCTCCCAGCGAACCGGAAAAGCACGATCGAGCGCTCATGCGACGGCAAGGCATTCAGCGTCGAATCGACCTGGCGAAGCTGGGGCGCGGTAAAGAATTCGTCGAAGTTAGCTCGGTTGATGGATGGTAGCTCGACGATGCATAGCCCGATAACAGCGACAGCTGTCCCCACTCTCACAGCGGCAGCCCGCCCATTGCAGGTAAGGGCGAAGGTGTCGACGCCGGCAAGTGCTAACACAATAATCGATGGTGCCGCCGTCAGCGTGTAATGTGGTAGAAAGAAGGGATACGGCCAAAACAGTATCGGAAAGAGTACGGCTGGCGCGACTACAACGCAGACTTCGATCCGACGTAGAGCAATCAGGCCGATGAGGAGTAGCGCCAGCATCGTCGCGTGCGGCAGGCTATTGACAATCACCTGTCGTGAGCGCGCCTCACACCAGACCTTTGCGGCTCCAACGGGGGTGTGAGTTATCAGCAGGCCGCGGACATCAT
Organism: Phycisphaerales bacterium UBA2421; assembly: GCA_002343075.1. GTDB lineage: Bacteria > Planctomycetota > Phycisphaerae > Tepidisphaerales > Tepidisphaeraceae > UBA2421. The sequence continues at coordinate 106,375 of DDRH01000036.1, forward strand.
TCTCATAGTAAACCTGCTTCTGTTGCAGCCGGGATGTGGGCATGAGCGACTGGCCCTTTGCCTGGAATCCGTACTCTGCACCGGGAAAGGTCTGCTGAGCGTAGATAGAAAATGGTGTCTTGAAGATCGAGCCTGTTACGCCGTGGTTGAACACTAACTGAATTGCGATGAAAGGAAGAGTCGCGACGGCCGCCACGCTTAACTCGACTGCGCGCCTCCGAAGCCACAACTGCCGCGGAAAGTTGATATCACCCCCGCGGAGTGTGCTGACCAGCATTGCCGTGGCGATGGGGATCGCGAAGCATAGCGCATCGATGGGCCGGGTGATCGCCGCAAACCCGAGGAGAGCGCCAATCCCGGCGGCCCTTGAGATTGACGGTGAGCGATTCCAGTGCAACCAGAGCAACAAGGCACCAAGCCCACAAGCGAGCAGCGGCACCTGTGCCATCACCATGACGGATTGCAGCCGAAACACGGACAAGCCGAGCAGCATCACCACCGCTACCCAACCAGCCCAGGCACCAAAAAGTGTGCGCGCGATCGCGCCTACCAGTGCTGCGCAAGTACCCGCCAAAAGAACCGCAGTGGCCCACCCCGGGAGCTGAAGCGCGGTTCCAGTTGCGTACATGACTGCGGCGCCCGGAAAGTAGATTGACGCATAGACTGGCTCAGAGATAACCTGAAAACTCTCAAACCAGCGCGCCGCGGAAGGGGCTGGCAGCCAAAGACGACCTGCTAGGATCATTCTGGCCTGGATCAGATAGCTAAACTCATCATGGTACGAAGGTAGAAATGTGCGGCTTTGCGCTCGGGCAATGAAGTACAACGCGGCGCTGGAAAACAGAATCGTGGAGAAAATCAGTGCTGTTCGACCGATCCTGCTCCGTGGGTATCGGTCTGACTGCATTCCAATCCACTGTGCGACCGCCGGGAGCGCCGCCAGAAGCAGGATTAGAAGGAGAGCGGCCCACATCACAATCTGGACGGTTGGTTTCAGGGGCAAGGCTGCACCGCCCCAAACCAGTACGAGTTGCAACCCCAGGATGAGCAGCAGCCATGGAACTAGGCGCGAAAACGCACTTCGAGGCGGAAAGGGTGCGGCTGGTTCGCTCACGGTGCGAAAGTTTATCGATAAGACGCCGCGCGCTACAACTTAGATGACGGTCGGCCATACATTAGCGTTAGAATCTCTTGTCGGCTCGCCGGATTTTCCTTGAAGATGCCGCGCAGTGCGCTGGTTACCATCACGCTCCCCGGCTTTTTTGCACCGCGGATCGTCATGCAGGTATGAGTTGCTTCAATCACGCAGGCCGATCCTATGGGGTTCAGCTCTTCCATCAGTGCATCGGCAATCTGCGTCGTGAGCCGCTCCTGCACCTGCGGCCGGCGCGCGTAGCCCTCAACCAGCCTTGCCAGCTTACTCAATCCAACTACCTTGCCATCGGGTAGGTATGCCACATGCGCCCTGCCCGTAAACGGGAGCAGATGGTGCTCACAAAGCGAGTGAAACTCAATGTCTCGAAGCAAAACGACTTCATCGTAACGCTCGTTGAAGACGGTGCCCAAGTGCAGCCGGGGCTCTTCACGCAGACCAGCCATTAGCTCCCCATAAGAGCGCGCCACTCGGTTGGGTGTTTTGATCAGCCCCTCTCGATCCGGATCTTCGCCAACCGCCAACAAAATCTCTCGAACCGCCGCTTCAATTCGCGGCAAGTCAATGGCCGACTGCGTTCCAGCGTCATCGTCGTCATGATCAATTCCACCGCGTGCGCACATACTAGTCTTGCCTTTCTGATGATGCCGACCTCCTGCAATCCGCCAGCGATTATAGGCTAGAAAACCGGTGTGTAAGTAAGGGAACAATCGATGACAATGGATTATTGCGAAATGCAACTCTCTTGCATATAATCAAGTCGTTATTCTGGAGGATGTTATGAGTTTTCGTTTTGGTTTCGCAGTGGCTCTCTTGACTGGAGCATGCTCCGTAATTGCAATCGGGAGTGGCGAGAAGCCGACCTGCTGCCCTCCGTCTCAAGAAGTCCTGCATCTCGATGACAAGAAGCAGGACGACCACGCCAAACACGGCGATAAGCACCATGACCATGATGACCACGCCGGTCACGATCACGGGGGCGGGATTTTTGATGTCGTGAAGAAGCAGGGCACGCTCAATACCCTAGCGGCGGCACTCGGGCAGGCGGAGTTGGAAGAAGTGCTCAGCCATGACGAGTGGACGCTCTTCGCCCCGACTGACGAAGCGTTCGCGCAGTTACCCGCGGAAAAGCTCGATTTTCTGCTGCAGCCTGAGAACAAGGAAAAACTCAAGGCGTTGCTGCTGGCGCATGTGGTGGAGGGCGCACACGCGAGCGCATCCGCCACCACCGAACCGAAACCGATCAAGTCGGCGCAGGGTGCCGAGTTGCAGCTATCAAAGGCTGCCAATGGAAAGATGCAGATCAGCACCGCCAGCGTTGTGGAAGCCGATATCGTTGCCACCAACGGAGTTATTCATACGATCGATGCTGTCATCATGCCGGCGGGGTTGATCGATTAGCCGTGCGAGATGAGGCCCCTGCACTATTCGGCTACGTCAATCAGTTGCATCTCTGAAAAACGGCTCAAACTGCCGCTCCCAGTGCTCGGCGGCCTGCTGCTCTCGCAACGACTGCTGTTCGATGCCACGCCCGCTCCACGTCGGTGAGGCGACGAGTGTGAGCGGTATGGTGAGCACTTTGTCATCCCGCAAAATCCGGAGGTGAATCGTTTCCCCCGGCTTGAACCCTCGTCGAACGGTCTCCAACGGTTGCACGCCCAGGAAATCAACGTCTGGACGCTCGACCACCGCGAGCAGGATATCCCCTTCTTCCAGCGCTGCGTAGGCCGGAAAACCGATTAGACGACCCTGAAATGCCAGCCCAGCGCGCTCGCCGACCGTGACGGGACGATACTGCGAGATTCCAAAAAATGACACATCGGGAATGCTCTCGTACGGTTCTGTCGCAAGAAACACATGGCAGACAATGTCAAAGAGCGCCTGCCGCTGCGAAGGGTGACGTCCTTCACCTGCCTGAATAAGACGTTGCAGTCGCACCAAGTCGTCTCGCGTCATGCGCAGTAGAAGTCTTCTTGCCTCACGCCGAACTGTGGCACTGTCAGATGCCAACTCGGCAAGTAAAATCGGTAGGGTGTTGCCTGGCTGAGAAGCGGGTTGCGTGGCGACGGGCTGCGCGACCACTCGATGGGGGCACACTGCAACCACGAGAAGGAAGACACTCAAAATTTTGTACGTGCAACTCCGGTGCATTCTAACCCTCTGCCAACTCTGCCAATCTGGCCGATTCCTTTGCCAGCCATTTCACCTTCCGATTCACCATCTGCAGGAATGCCAGTCCCTCCAGCCGACCAAACGAGCCGGTGGCCGCGATGGGAAACGTCGCCTCGGCAATCAGCGCCTCGATCATCAGCCAGGGAATCGCTCTAATCTCGGCCTGGCTCAAAAGCATGACATCATCATAGCCACGAAGAAAGCGCTTGAAGCGACTTTCATCCAGGTACTCCGGCCAGTGATCAACCGATTGCTCACCACCGATAATGCTGAACTGGAGACATCCGTTGGCAATATCGATCACCCGTTGCAGTGCTCTCGCCGAATCGTAATCAATCACCGCTGCCACATGTCCGTCACGGAAGAGCATGTTTCCCGGATGCCAGTCGGCATGAACGATCTGCCTCGGCCACAATTCGAGTCCCAGCGTTTCGACCACCTCCGCCCCGCGACGATAGTGATCCAAAAGCGATGACAACAAGCCCTCGACTCCTGAGGCACTAAGGACATGCGCGGGAACAATGTTGGGAATCGCGCGAAGCCCGCTCTCTACAGACGGTGCCATGTGATAGCTGCCCGTCGGCGGTTGCCACTCCGAGCGAAAATGCTCCAGTAGTTTGTGAAACAGCCCCAAAACCTTGCCCGATTCAAAGCTCGCTTCCAGAGATTGCGAATAAGGATGGCCGGGAATGTACTCGAAGAGTTCGTACACTCCACCATGCCACTGCAGCATGCTGTTGTTGTCACGCTTGGTTCCGAGCAGATGAGGGAGAGGAAACTGCTGACTCGCCAAATGAAGTTGAATCGCATGGCAGAATGCGACTTTGTATGGATCGTCGCGCCCGCGCGCGCGACGTTTCAAAAGAAATTTACCGTTCTCGCTCACGATCAGAGCTTTCGGCGCCTTCCGGGACCCCCGAGGGAACTCCGTGATCGACTCAATGATGCCAATCTCCCAATGCGAGAGGACGGCGGCAAGTTCTTCGGCGGCGAAACGCTCGCGTGCGCCTGCCTGCTTTGTTTGCGACGCGCCCGATGACGTGGCGATGGACTGCGATTCTGGAGTCGTCGGCTGCATGGCGAACGGTAGAAGTTACGTCACAACCAGAGCGCGGTCAAAGCGGGCGACCGCGACAGAGCGAAACCACCTAGAAATGTCCGGTCTTCCACATCTGGAGGGCAATTTCTTGCAGCCAGATCGGAGGCTTGTGCATTTGTCCAAACCCTCAAAATTCAGGCTGCCCCACGGCCGGCTTGGAGCAGCGCGATCGGCGGGCGACGCGCAACGCTGGCCGCTGGCCACAAGCCCGCTAGCATTGCCAGAACAGCGACGATTGCCGTGCCAGTTGCGATCGTACCGAACGGCACCGAGAAGGGTGGGTCATAGCCGGTCATCACAAGCAACAGTTGCTTTGCATTGAACGCCAGCAACCCGCCACACAGCAGACCAAGCATCACTCCCACGACAGTCAGCAATATCGCTTCAGCAAGCACAAGCCTGAGCAGTTGTCCCCGCGCAACCCCAATCGAGCGCAAAATGCCGTACTGCCACAATCGGCTCCGGACACTTGCCATGATGGTATTCGCCACACCCAGCGATGCCACACCCATCGCGCTGAATGCAACCATGCTCACCATGAAGATCAGCTTCCTGAACTGGTGCTGAACGATCGATTTCAGAACCCGTACATCTCCTGACTGAATGCCCCACGCACCGACGTACTTTTGAATGTCGTCGGCGAGTTGTTCCTTCTGAATTCCGGGCATGACATTGAGCGCAAACAGATAGACACCTTCGACGCCGAAATCATCGCGAGCGTCTTCAAGTGTACCAAAAATGCTCGCCGCGGTACGCTGTTCAAACTGCTTGCCAAGATCAAAGCTGCTCACCATGACATCGATTCCCGGCGACCAAACCACGCCCGCGATTGTATAGTCAACTGTACCGTGGCGGGGCGTCTTCAGGCTAAGGGTGTCACCTGTTTTCAGACCTTTGAGTTGGCGAAACTCTTCGGTAACCAGAATGTGCCTTCGCCGCGTGGTCATCAGCTCGACTGCTTGCTGTTCAGTGCCATCTCGGAACTCAAGCTCCATCATCTCGAGCGCTAGTTTGGGATTGAGGCCGAAGAACATCGTCGCTTCCGGCATAACTGCCGCACCGCGGATGCTGAATATGCTGCTGCCAAACTCTGGGGAAGCAATGGCAATCGGAAGAATCTCGTCCGGGTTAACGCCAGGGACGGATTTGATCTTCTCCATGTCAGCCGGAGTCAGCCCGCCAAGCTTGAAACTGGTCATGAACATGTCGGGAAATTTGTCCGGGATGCGCCATCCGCCGATGACGGTGTTGCCTTGAACCTGCAATACGACAAAGACTGCCATTCCAACCATCAGCGCCGCCGCCGTCCCCGCGGAGCGCCAAATCCCTCCGGTTAGCTGCTGCCGCAGCAGGGGGTAACGGACACGCATCATCACGGCGACGATCGGCCCAACCATCCGCTCTACAATAAGGACCATCAGCGGCGCGATTAGGAAGAATCCGAGCATCACACAAGGCAGGCCGATACACAGGTGTGCATAGAACGCAAACTCGCGCGCCAAACGGTCCGCCTGGTCGATGCCCAAACCCTGGAGCAATGGCCGGATGCTGACAAAGAGAATTAGCGAGTCTGCGCAGGCAAGAAGCAGCCCGGGCACCGCCCACGCCACTGCTCGATTCCGCTTACCGCCGTCAGCCAAGGGCACCATTGCCTCCAGCGGTTCTGTACGGGTGGCACCCCAAGCCGGCAAGATGCTCGCCGACATGGCCGCCAGCGCCGAAGCCCCCGCGGCGAACAGCAGCCCGCCGTAGCTGAGGTAGATGCCCGCGATCAAGACATCACTAAAGAGCCACTTCAGCATGAGCAGCCAGAGCAAGCCAAGTGGAATACCCAAAGCTACCCCAAAACCCGCGAGTAAAAGCGCTTCGATCACGACGAGATGCGCCAGTTGCCCTTTGTGAGCGCCGATTGCTCGCATCATCGCCAACGAGCGTTGCCGTTCGTTCACACCCATAGACAGGGCGGAAAACACAATGAACGCCGCAGCCAGCATTGAAACTGCGCCACCGAAGTAGCTTGCGACCTGCAGGCCACGAAGATTCTTATCCAGTTCGCCGCGCTGCTCGCTGGCCATCTTGAGCTTGAGTACGGGGTCAATCTCTTCGAGCTTGGCGCGCCACCTGCCCGCAAACTGTGCCGGTTCTGCATTGGGATCGAGATCGACCCAGATTGCAGAAAATCGCCCCTTCGCACCCGTCGCCGGCCAGTTCTGCAGCGTACGAATTGGGACATAAACACTCGGCTGCAACGCAGCAAGAATCTTCGGTTTATGGACGATTCCAATAACTCGCAGCGAGAGATTCCCGTCCGGCGATGGGAGCTGAATCATATCGCCGACTTGAACCCCCGGCTTTGACTCGTCACCCCAGGTGTTGCTTGGGTCCTTGATTATCAGGCTCGCCACCTGGTCGATAACGCAAACATCCCCATCCGAAGTATCGAACCACTGCCCGGCACGCAACTCCATCAGTTCGACACGGTGGTCTTCGGGGCGAGTGACGCCGATGACGATCGTGTTTCGATTGACGATCGGCCGACCTTCAACATCAATCAACCCGCTGGCATACTCAATTCTGCCAACAGCCGAGCGCACCTCGCGGTCGGCGCGGACCTGCTGCAAGAGTGTCTCAGGCACCCCTGATTGCGCATCATTCTGACGAATGATTCGCGCATCTACGCTGGCAAAAAATGTTGAGAGCATCCGGAAGATCGTTGCTTCCATGGAGGCGTATCCGCTGGTAACAGACACGACAAGAGAGACCGACAACGCGACAGCCGCCACGGTAAGGAGCGATCGCGCCTTGCGGACAAGCAGATTCGAAAATGCAAGTCGGGCTACGAGCATGGCGGGCGCGTTATCGCAGACACTCCTGGTAGCGCATCGCCAGCGACTCACTATCATGCTCGGCTACTTCAAACTGAGCGACCAGTGAGCCATCGCGGATGACTGCAACTTCCTGCGCATATCGAGCAACGCTCGGCTCGTGCGTAACCATCACAATCGTCTTTCCGTGAACTCCGGAAAGGTCGCGGAGCAATTCGCAAACGACTTTGCTATTGGATGAATCAAGGTTGCCGGTTGGCTCGTCGGCGAGAATCACTGCGGGCTCCGTAATCAGCGCCCGTCCGATGGCAACCCGCTGCTGCTCGCCGCCGGATAGCGCGTCAGGGCGATGTGTCCGCCGCGATGTCAGGCCTAAGCGATCGAGTAGTTCTCTCACCTTCTGATGGTCGCTTCTTGTCAGCCGACGCTCCAGCATGATTGGCAGTGCGAGATTTTCCTCGGCGGTGAGGGTTGGGATCAGGTTAAACGCCTGAAAGATCAAACCTATGTTTCGGCGGCGGAAGTCGGTCAGTGCTCGGTCGCCCAGGCTCGTTAGATCGGTCGCATTCACAATGACCCTGCCTCGGTCCGCCTGAGTCAGGCCGGCCATCAAGTGCAGGAGGGTGCTCTTGCCCGACCCGCTCGCCCCCATCACGGCGAGAAACTGCCCCGCGTTGACCCCAAGCGTCACGCCGTTGAGCGCGGCGACCGCGCGATCGCCCTGATGGAAGGTTTTGTGAACGTTTTCACAGACAAGTGGAGCCATTCAGCCTCAGATTTCTGTCACAACTATAGTGCCGTCTCGAGACATAATCACGCGCGAGCTGCTCTCGCCTAATATTGAGGCGATGCGCCTCATCGTTACCGCCGACCTGCATTACAATCACGCAAAGTCGCGTAGTTCCGCAGACGATGTCATTGACCAGATCAATCGCGCTGGCGGCGATGCGCTGCTCGTTGTCGGTGACACCGGTGTGGGCGACGGCGATGGCATTGAGCAATGCCTCTCCAAGTTCACCATTCGCGGACCGCGGCTGTTTGTTTCAGGAAATCATGAACTTTGGACATCCTCAGGTAACAGTTTGGAGCTGTTTCATTCGACGCTCCCGAATCGAGTGCGCCAAATCGGCTGGCACTGGCTGGAAGATGCGCCCTTTCTGGTGAATGACGCTGCGATCGTTGGAAGCATAGGTTGGTATGACTATTCATTTGCAGTGCCCGAGCTAGAGATCGCACGACGCTTTTACGAAGCAAAGATCTCACCCGGTGCCGTCAACCGCCTGCCCGAATTTGGGAATCTGATCTTGGGAGAAGAGACCGACGCGTCTTTGGCGATTGTCGGACGTTGGAATGATGGAAAGTATGTCTCGCTCCGACAGAGCGATGAAGCTTTCCTCGCCGGGCGAATCCCGTCACTTCGCGCACAGTTGTCGCAACTCGCCAAGCTTCCTCAAATCCTGGCAGCGGTCCACCATGTGCCCTTTGAGGCGCTGCTCCCACCACGCCGGGGGGCGCAGTGGGATTTTGCCCGGGCGTATCTTGGCAGCGGGGCGATGGGCGACATGATTGTCGGCTTTGAGAATGTCCAAACGGTGCTCTGTGGTCATAGCCATTGGCCCATGGAAGTCACCATCGGACGCGCGCGGGCGATAAACATCGGCAGCGGATATCGCGCAAAGCGGTTTGTGTCGCTCGATCTGTGATGCGTGCAACACATCTGGCGATTAGTGGGTAAGCCGCATCCGAGGGCCCGGCGCGGCGGCCCGAATTCCAAGGTAGCCGGCAATGGCCCCACCGAGATGGGCAGCTTCACCACCGGCATTGGGGCCAGCAAAGATGATGGTCAGTGCTGCGATGCCGAGCAGGAGCATTGCCCACGTCCTCAACTCAATCGGCATCGGCGGAAAGGCCATCATCACAGTGGCCCGTGGCGCGACTCGCGAAGCAGCGGCGAGGATCCCAAAGATGCCCGCGGATGCGCCGACAAGGGGCACCCAAGGCGACCCGACCAAGACATTTAGCTTCCACAAACCAAGATAAACGAGCGCCCCTGCAGCGCCGCACACAAGATAGAAGATCAGGAACCGCTGTCGGCCCAGAAAGCTCTCAATCATCTGTCCGAAGAAGTAAAGCCCGAGCATGTTAAAGAACAAATGCTGTAGGTTGGCGTGCAAGAACTGAAAGGTAAGAAACCGCCAGATTTGCAAACCGTAGATTGCTGTCCCCGCGGAGAAATGGCCGATAGCCTCAAGCGGGGAGGTTTGATTCACGATGACGCTGACTGTCCCGTCAGGACCGGCAATGGCGCGTCCGGTAGGCACTTGTCCCACGATGCCGGCGCGATATAGAAATGCATCCAGTATAAATACGGCAACGTTGATGACGATAAGCCAGCCTGTGACTGACCACATTCGAAAACGCTCGAATGAGGCCGGTTGGCGGGATGTGCGTGAGTAGTCGCGGTCGTGGATTCCCATGTGCTCAACTGAGTGTAGGGGGGTCGGAGGTGCATGTCACGAAGGCTGGTGCCGACATCCGGGCCGCATCTATTGTTCAACCCCGCCGCCCAAACTTCGCGTGGCATCGTTTGCACAAACTCGCTACAGTCGTGTGAAGATCTGTGACCCGTACGAAAGGATGTTAGCTTCATGCCCGGCATGACCATAACCGAGAAGATCCTCGCAAAGCACGCGGGAAAGGCCACCACGGCACCAGGGGAGAATGTCTGGGTCGATGTGGACATCCTTATGACTCACGACGTCTGCGGACCTGGGACAATCGGCATATTCCACGAAAGATTTGGGCGGCAAGCCAAAGTCTGGGATCGAGATCGAGTGGTCGTGATCCCCGACCACTATATTTTTACCGCAGACGACAAGTGCCATCGTAATGTGCAGATACTGCGCGATTTCGTGAAGGAGCAGGGCCTTAAGTATTATTACGATCCAGAGTTTGTCACCAACCATCCGGGCATGCCAAGCCCCTACAAGGACCCGACGAAAACAAGCTACAAAGGAGTTTGTCACAAGGCCCTGCCCGAAGAAGGTCACGTCCGGCCGGGGGAGATACTCCTCGGCACCGACAGCCACACCTGCACCGCGGGGGCGTTTGGGCAGTTTGCGACGGGGATTGGAAACACGGATGCAGCGTTCACGCTGGGAACCGGAAAAACGTGGCTGAAGGTTCCTCCCACAATGAAGTTCACGTTTCAAGGGGAGATCCCGCCGTATCTGACTGCGAAGGACCTCATTCTTGCTGTGATTGGCGAGATTGGCGTTGACGGTGCAACGTATAGAACAATGTACTTTTCCGGCGATGGTATTCGAAGCTTAACGCTTGAAGACCGCATGACGTTAACCAACATGGCGATCGAGGCTGGAGGGAAGAACGGCGTCTGCGATGTCGACGAAAAGACGCTTGAGTATGTGCGCGCCCGGTCGAACGTTCCCGCATGGGAGGTCTTTGCCGACGATCCCGATGCTGCCTATAACGCTACATACGAGTGGGACTTGAGCACAATGGAGCCGTTGGTAGCCAAGCCGCACAGCCCGGATAACCGCGACACCGCCCGCAACTGTCGAGATGTAAAACTTGACCGAGCCTACATCGGCAGTTGCACCGGCGGGAAGATTACAGACATGATTTTTGCGGCGAACATTCTGAAGGGAAATAAAGTCAGGATTCCGACATATGTCGTTCCCGGTTCTACCGAGGTGCATCGAGATATGAAGCGTCTCAACCTGCGTGGCGTAGAACGGCAGGGGAACGAAAAGAGCATCGAAGACGTGCTGGCCGACGCTGGATGCCTGCTCGGACCGAGTGGTTGCGCCGCATGTCTCGGCGGGCCTAGTGACACGTTTGGCCGGCTGAATGAGCCGCTCTTGTGCATCAGCACAACCAACCGCAACTTCCCGGGCCGAATGGGCGACAAGAAGGCTGGGGTATACCTCGCCTCCCCGCTGACCGTGGCGGCATCGGCGTTGACAGGTTATGTGACAGACCCGCGAGAATACGTCACGACAAGAATCGACACTGGTTTGGCGGGCGTAGCTTAGCTTGACGGGAGCGTGGTCGATGGGAGCAGCACCTCTGCAATCGCGCTTTGAGCAGATACTCGCCAGGTCCGACCGCTTTGGCGACGGCGGCAAGATTGTGCTGGAGACCGCCTATCATACCCTCGCTGCAGGGCAGGCGATCAACCGCTGGCCGGAGGTTGGGCTGGAAGACCTCTGGACTCACGCAATCAAAGAAGGCGGCATCCTCTTTAGCAAGCCCGACGCGCGTTGGGCCAAAACCGGTCCGCAAGAAACAAAGGATATGATTGGTCAAACGACGATCGGGCCTTGGCAGATCACCGTCGGCAACGTCAAAAACAGGTACGGCCAGCCATACGGTGTTGGACCCGATTCCCCTGATGCAGATGTCTTTGCCTACTGCAAGGACCGCCCCACCATGCAGGCGGGGATGATCAGCGACTACATTCAGGAGGCGTACGCGCAATATGGGGCGAGGTCGCCGTACGCGATTCAGAAGTACTTCTGGCTGGAGGCGTTTGTAAAGAAGGAAATTGGGCAGGCAGCATGGGACAAAAGTGTGCTGCCAACCCCGCCCGACGGCGACTGGCGGAACCTGACAGCGGCGATGAAGGCTGACACCGGATTTTACGCCAAGCAGATCGTCTGCGGGACGAAAGAAAACCCGTACGGCTTGCTTTATTGGCTCTGGGTGACGCGCGACGAAGCTGGGATTCTGTCTCTGCTCAAAGTGTGGCAATCACAGCCCATTCGAGCATGGGACCGCGATATGGCGCTCGCAACAAATCAAGCCACGACGCAGTTTTGCCTCCTGCAGAGCGACCTCCTGTATTTTCCCGATCAGGCCGGGGCCGAGCACATCACCAAACTGATGAACCAGATTGCAAAATGAGCGATCCCTCGCACGCCACTTGCCGTGTCGCCAATTCGGTTGCAGCGCCTCGCACCGCACCTCGCTGTCGAAGCGTTTGGCGGGAGAATGCGCTACTCACCTTGATCGTCGTTCATTTAGCGGTTCGACTGGCGTTTCTTGCGATCAAGCCAGTTCCAGCGGTCTCGGTCGATGTCTCTGCGTGGTACCAAGTGGCGACAGAACTGCGCCAAGGCCGAAATCCTTATGTAACTACAGAAATCCTTGTCCATCCGCCATTTGGCTTGCAGGTCGCCTGGGCGGTTGATCGGATCGCAAACCTCACCGGCTGGCAGTTTCCGACAGCCTACTTCCTCTTCCTGGTTCCGTTTGAGCTATCGCTGGTCGTCCTTTGCTATGTAATCCTGCGCGACTGGCAATCGCCCAAGGCGGCTAAGTGGATTGTGCTCGGAGGTGTCACGGCACAGCCGGCGCTGCTTTTTCAGGCGTGTCAACATGGAAACATCGATCTGTTTGTCGGACTTTTCTGTGTGCTCGGCTGCGCTGGATTCATGGCATTTCTGCGCTCGAACGATCGTTGGCAGTATGCGTCCGCCTGCGTTTGGATTGGGCTTGGAATCCTGGTCAAAATCGTGCCGGTCATGCTTGCTCCACTTGCTTTCACCGCTTGGCGAAGGAGTTGGCGGCTCGCGCTCGGCGGAGGAGTACTGCTGTGCGCGCCGCTTGTCGCTGGCCTCTTGGGATTGGCTGCCACGTCACCGTGGTTCACCCTCGAACGGATCGCTCAGTATCGATCGTATTCAGGATACTTTGGGATTAGCGGCTTGCTTCAGCAATGGCAGCTCGCGGTCGATTGCGGGATTGAGGCGGGATTACGCAAGGCTTTTCCAATTTTGGCGATCGAGGCCGTGCTCTTTGCGCTCTGGATTACATGGCGGCAGTCGAATCATGCAGGCGGTGATCATCGCTGGGTCTATCTGCTTGCTCTAAGTCTCATTCTGTTTGTTGTGACTCTCGGGCCGGGATATGCCCCGCAATATGTCTACTGGTGGTGGCCGCTGCTGGTGATTGCCTCGACACTGTTTGGCCGCGCATTCATGATTTGGAGTGTTTTGCTTTGGCTCGTCGCCGCTGTGACATTTACAGTCGAATATGGCTTCTTCCGGTCGCACGGGGAGTTGTTTTCATGGTTTTCGCAGCCCCAAATCCGGCCCGCCCCCTGGGTGGAGCAACTTGAGTCACCCTGGGGCCAGTCGTGGCTTCGGGCACCCTTGTTCTTGATACAAGCGGCGGTGCTTGCGACGGGTGTAATCGTGCTCATTCGGGCATCCCGAACTGATGCCCTTGCCCGGAATCAGCAAACTAAGACGGCCTAGATGCTGCTGAGCCGTTTTGGATGAGCATTGCCCGCTGCCGATAAATCCGTACGCTGCCTCCTGCGGTGTTGCGGGCAAGCGATGCCGGGTTGGGATCAGCGGGTGTTTGAGACCACACATGGCAACCGGCAACATCGTTTGTTCACAATGCGGAAAGGAGTACATCTGGCAACAGCAGTTGGCCGGCCACGATGTCCGCTGCACCTGTGGACACGTCATGCCCGTGCCGAGCGCAGCGCCACAAACTGACAGTGTTTACGCCCTTGCTCCTTCAGATGAAGTCTCGCCTGCAGCACGCACTGCCAGGGTGAACTTGGACGATTCGCTTTTCCAGTTGCCATGCCCGATGTGCGGCCGCCCGATCGAGTTTGGTGGGGTCGTGTGTGTGGGGTGCGGATACAATGTGAAGACGGGAGAGTACACCAAGAAGCCTCATGGTCCGGTACCCGCGCACACAGCGTTCGACGCACCCACCCCTGCGACCGTCAATAGGCCCGCGACCGCGTCGCCCTATGTGCCACCTGCCGCTCCAGCACGACATCTTCCAGACGAGCCGCGGCAGGCTGTAGTTCTTCGATATCTAGCAATTCTGGCGGTACTGCTGCTGGTCGCGACTGCATTTCTGGCATTTCGTGGCAACCGTAGTTCCGCCCCGACGGCGGTAGCCGGCCTGACTGCAGAAGATGCTGAAATCGAATCTAAGCTAAAGCAGACCGCAACTACCGAGGCGCGCGAATGGCTTGCCCGCGATGAACAACGCCTTCTCGGCCGGTACAATCAGCGGCAAGCCCAGGCAAAGATTGACGAAATCTATCGAGCGGGCGCGCAAAAGGTTTGCGTGCTCGGCGGTCGGTTTGTTATGTCTGTGGTGGTTGAAGTTCCAGACAAAGTCGAAGATCGAAAGCGCCTGTTCGAGTGGCAAAAACAGCATCACGAATCGATTGGCGAGACAGTCACCCTTGATTCGGGGCAGAAGTACATCTACATCACTATGCCAAGGTAGTGCCCCTGTACCGTTCGCGTGCCTGGCTCGCCCAACAACTGCTTGCATTCACGTTCGTAAGACAGACAATCCGATCGGTAATCAAGATCGAGTAGTACGTCAGGAGCACGGATGCAAGTTCTAATCACGGGTGCCGCGGGCTTCGTCGGAAGCCGACTCAGCAGGCGGTTGCTTGATCGCGGTGACAGCGTCATTGGACTGGATAATTTCAACGATTACTACCCACGCGTTCATAAAGAGCGTCACCTACGCGATATCAAGAACCACGCAAACTTCAAGATTATAGAAGCTGATTTGCGCGACGCGGGACGACTTCGGGAACATTTTGCATCGCACAAGCCAGATGCGGTCGCTCACCTCGCCGCGATGGCGGCGGTTCGATACAGCATTGAGCACCCGCTGATTTATGGGGAGCACAACGTACAGGGGAGCCTGAATCTGATCGACGCTGCGCGGCATAACGGCAATCCGCTTTGTGTTCTTGCCAGTACAGGCAGTCTCTATGGGGCTGATACCCCCGTTCCGTTCAACGAATCTGCTCCCGCCGACAGGCCACTCGCCCCCTATCCCGCAAGCAAGCGCGCAATGGAGTTGTTCGCGCATAGCCACCATCATTTGTACGGCGTGCCAATCACCGTCTTGCGATTTTTCAATGTGTACGGCCCGCATGGCCGGCCTGACATGATGCCCTGGCAGTGGGTCGCCGCCATCGCGCGCGGCGAACCTATCACGCTCTACAACGGGGGCAAAATGAAGCGGGACTGGACCTACATTGATGACATTGTCGATGGGTTTGTCGCCACGCTCGACTCACCCATGGGATTTGAGATTATGAACCTCGGCTGCGGCAATCCGGTCGAAAATGTGCGTTTCGTCGAGATTATTGAGGATCTGGTGGGGAAAAGAGCTCATTTCATCGATAGGCCCGCACCCGCGAGTGAACCAATTGTCACCTACGCCGACGTCAGTAAGGCCGCTCGACTAATTGGGTACAAACCAAAGGTCATGGTTGAAGAGGGACTGCGGCGGTTTGTTGAGTGGATGCGGGCGGAGTCCTTGCTTTAGACTCCAATGGGTGCCAGTGAGACGTATCTTCGAGATCGGCGAACGTCGGCTGTTTTGCTCATCGCAACCGGATTGCTGCTGGTGCTCCTTTACCTCCACACGCCGGGCCCGAACGGGCCTTGGTATTGGAAGTGGCACTGGAGGCGACTGGAGTTTGCCAGTGCCGCTGGCAGCCTCTTGCTCGGGGCGAGTCCGGTAGTTGTTGGAATGGCTCTGTGTTGGAGGGGCGCAAATTCGGCAATTGCACTCACGCTGATATCAATTGGGGCAGTCTCATTGAAGTTGGCGGTAGGTTTTACATTGTCCAAGGGGGTTAACTTTGATTTTCCGGTTCTTATCGTCACCGACGCTCATGCAACCGGCTATTTTACTGATGCTGGCGCCCTCGCGGCTGAGGACGGAGTGCTTGCCGTCTACCATCAAATAAGTCCGATGTTTCAAGTGCACTCTCAATCTAAGCCACCTGGGCCAATTCTCTACCACATGTTCTGGATTCGATGGTTTGGTTTCACGTCAGAGGCTGCAATCGCAGCAGCATTGGGGCAAGCACTGCTCTCGGCACTATCGGTTATCGCAACATGGGGGCTGGGGCGAACGATGGGGCTAAACACCTCTGCCGCGGTCACCGCTGCTGGCCTCCTCAGTATTTTCCCTGGTTTTGCACTGTTCTGGCCCATGTTCGACCCATTTTACCCGACACTCGCGTGTTCTCTGATTGCCCTCTGGATGATCGCCATGCGGCCGCGAAGAGTTTTCGCTGCGATTGGGCTTGGTGCCACTCTATTCGCAGCGACGTTGATTACTTACAACGTGTTGGTGATTGGTGCTTTCATGGTACTATCGGTCGGAACCGTTCCGGCAAGTGCGCGATCCCACTCGCGATTCTCAGAGCGACTCCGGCGAGCAATCGTTGCCTCGGTGATTGCACTTACGTCAATGGTGACGTTTTATGCGTTCCTGTATGCCTTGACCGGCTTTGACCCTATTCAAGCTTTCTCACAGGCACTTGCAAATCAACGAACCCTTCTCACACGGTACGCTGCTGATCGACCTTACCCAGCAACTGCCATATTTGATCTCACCGACTTTTTTTTGGGTCTCGGTTGGATCGCACCAATCTACCTGGCAACTGCGGTCAGATTGCTGAATCGTCCGCTCGCATTTCTGACGGCATGCCAAATCCTCTGCGTGGCAGCCTCATCGCTGCTTCCAGGTGAAACCGCGCGGGTGTGGATATTCATGATGCCCCTAGTTGCGATACTTACTGCAGAATCGATGTCAAAGCGATCTCGGCATCTGCAATGGATCATTCTGATTTGCACGATCATTATGACGATCGCAGTTCACCAGAATATGCACTTTCTTCTGCCTGGCGGGGCGGAATGAGCCTGTGAATGGGTCAGGTTGGCTGCTGGAGGGCCGCCTCGACGACCGATTGCACGTCGGCGATGAGCTTCTCACCCACCGACTTCTCGGGCGCTTCGGCAATAATGCGCATGATTGGCTCGGTGTTACTCGCACGCGCATTGACCCAGGCTCGCTGCGCTTCAAAGTCGATACGAATACCGTCTTGCATGTCGATCGTCTCTCTCGCATATGCGCCATGTATGGCACGCACGGCGCGCTCGGCGTCTTCTCTACCGCACGGAAACTTGGTCTTTACTATCTCGTAGCGAGGAATTTCGTTAACCAACTGACTGATCGTTTTTCCTGTGGCCGACATGAGCTGCATAATGAGGGCAATGCCGGTGAGGCTATCACGACCGGGAACGACACGCGGGTCAATCACGCCGCCGTTGCCCTCGCCGCCGATGATGGCGTTGTGTTTGAGCATTGCTTCGATGACGTTGGCCTCTCCCGTTGGCGTGCGAAGCACGGTCGCACCGTTCTCGGCGGCGATGTCATCGAGCATTCGGCTGGTGGATAGGTTTGCGACGGCGATACCTTTGCGCTTGCTCAAGACCCATTTCGCACATAGCGCCAGGGTGTACTCCTCACCAATATAGCTGCCATGCTCATCGACAATCGCCAATCGATCAGCATCGGGGTCCTGTGCCAACCCGCAGACGGCACGCTGACGCTTTACTTCACTGCAAAGGCCGCCGAGGTTCCCTTCGGTCGGCTCAGGTTCATGGGCAAATCGGCCCGTCGGTTCGCCATTGATATGCACAACCTGACAGCCGAGCTTGCTCAGGAGTGTATGAGTGGGCACGCATCCGGCGCCATTTACACTGTCAAGTACCACCTTGAAACGCTTGCTGCTAATGCCAAGCACATCCACCAGTTCCAGCACCCGCCGGATATGGTAGGAGTGCCCCTCCATGTTCCGAGTTGGTTGCTGGAGTTCCGCGACCCGGACGTAGCTGCTTTCGTGCGCATCGTAAAGCTCACGAATTCGCTTCACCGCCTCACCTGGCGGGGCGACACCGTCGCGCGTGAGCAACTTTACGCCATTCCAATCGATCGGATTATGGCTGGCAGTGGCGACGATGCCGGCGTCGGCCTCCAAAAGCCTGGTCATGATTGCCACTGTTGGCGTGGTAACGATATCAAGATCGATGGTCTGAATGCCGCTTGCGTGCAGCGTTGCGAGGACGGCGTCGCGAACGAACGGGCCCGATGGCCGTGTGTCCCGGCCAAAAGCCACCTTCAGGGGCTTGCCCGTCGGTGAGGTCTGCTTCAGCCAGGCGGCAAAGGCTGCTGACATCTGCATCAGAACCGCCGGCGTGAGCGTCCCGCCGACTGTGCCGCGCATACCCGAAACACCGATCATCAATGCGTCCATGAAACCCTTCGTATATGCGGTCAAAAGAGACCAAACTATGCCATCTGCATTCTGTTGTACTATTATCAGGGGATGAAGACGGATCGCAATCCAATCAACGATGAGATCGCGCCAGCGGTCGATGCAATTGTCAAGAGCATCCATGACGAGCCTCGACTCCAACACCTCAACCGCGTAAATCTACCTGACCGTGAGCAGATTGTGCTGGCAATCGACTTGCTCCGACAACTCGTCTTTCCCGGATACTTTGGGAAACGCGATTTAACCAGTGCCAACTTACCGGAGCACGTGACGTCAGTCGTCGCCCGGTTGAACGAAGTGTTGTACGACCAAGTACGCTGCTGCCTGCGATACCGGGAGAACATTGCCACCGATCAGCGGTCTGGGAGATGCGCTGAGTGTGACGACTCCGCCCGCGAAATTGTGCGGCAGTTCATGACGCGGATTCCGTCCGTGCGCGCCTTACTCGCGAGTGATGTCCAAGCAGCCTTCGATGGCGATCCGGCGGCGATCAACACCGACGAGACCATTTTCTCTTACCCCGGCCTGATGGCGATCACCGTTCAACGCCTGGCGCACGAGTTTTACCGGCTTCAGGTACCGCTTCTCCCGCGCATCATGACCGAGTGGGCGCACGGGCGCACTGGAATTGACATCCATCCTGGAGCGACACTTGGAAGTGGGCTGATGATCGATCACGGGACAGGTGTAGTGGTCGGTGAAACAACGGTCATCGGGGACAACGTTAAAATTTATCAAGGCGTCACGCTCGGGGCGCTCGCGCCTGCATTTGGTCAGCTCCTTCGGGGGCAGAAGAGGCACCCCACGATTGAGGACGAAGTCACCATCTATGCCGGTGCGACAATTCTTGGAGGAGAGACAGTCATCGGGAAAGGAACAGTAATCGGCGGCAATCTCTTCATTACCGCGAGCATTCCGGCTATGCACGTTGTGACGACTGAACCGCCTAAACTGCATATGCGGCAGCGGGGGAAGCGAAGACGTGAAGCACGGGCGTCCACCCATGATCCCCTCGACTTTGTGATCTAACACGTTCGCAAAGCGAGGCAGCGGCGCTGCACGGGCACAACACTGCGGTGTTGCATCCTTGCAACATGTGGAGCGATTGACGCGCAGAATCATAGTTAGACCGCTTCGGCACCGGCTTTGTTATGGTGCAATCGCATGAGCCGGAGCGTTATTTGCATCCTCGGACTAGGCCTACTCGTCGGCTGCGCCTCCACGAAGCCCGAGGCAGAACCGGTTGTGTTGGTGATCTACGAAGACCAGCCCGCTGCGGCACTGGCCTATGCCGCCCCAGTGCGTGATCTAAGCGCACCGATCGACTTTGTTGCAGACCGCGAGTATCGCCGCCCCCGCGCGTTCATTGGTTATGAGTCCCTGGTGCGCGAGTACTTTTGGCTGCGAACCGACGACAACCAACGCTTCGGCGGCGGTTACGGCCATGGCGGGGGCCACTACGACCGCTATGAGCGTCGGGCCATTAGCACGCGGGTCGGAGTCATCGAACGCTAGTGCTTATCGGTTGCCTACCGCTCGCAGGGGGTATGCTGTTGGCTTCTGCCCAGTATTTTGACAAAAGTCGTGATTCTACAGAGGCTTAGCTCTCGATCGTGTCAGGGCGGTCGACGTCCTTCGATTATTGACTTGCAAAACACCGGCGACGGTGCGAGAATCAGTCTAAGTCGCTATTATACCTACGTTTAACTCATTCTCTCGGGGCTCTATGGCCACGGTAACCAAGAAAGAACTCATCGACCGAATTTCCGAAGCAACTACCGATAAGCGAGCAATCGTTAAGCGTGTGGTGCAGCAATTCCTCGATGAAGTGATAGCCGAACTAGCCAAGGGCAACCGGCTTGAGTTTCGTGACTTTGGCGTCTTTGAGACCAAAGTCCGCAAAAAGCGCCGCGCACAGAATCCCAAGACGCTTGAACCGGTTGAGGTTCCAGAGAAGCGTACAGTCAAGTTCAAGATTGGCCGTGTCATGAAGGGAAAACTCAGCGCCGGGGGCGTGATCATCGACGACGACGCGCGAGATGTTTCCGAGATGGCCGAAACCGACCAAAACGACGATGATTGACGGATGAGTGACGAGTGATCGGTCGAGAAGGCAGATGCAGACGCAGATTCTACCACTCTGCCAAGCACCTAACCAGCACGTCCGAGCACCTGACCTGTAAGTCGCCTCGAATAGAGGTCGCTCGCGCGGTACCCGCGGAGCCTTTAAAATTACGGAGCAATAGCCGTTACGAAATCGTCGAATCGCCAGTGCCTTGGCGTCCTTCGTTCACAGCCCGATACCCAGCATTCGCCCGATTCCCAGATTTGATAGACTTGATGGTGCGCACGGCAAGATCTGCGGGCACTCTCTCAGCGTCGTCATTTAGCAAGCTCAACGGTGAAAGTACTTTGTAAGCTGCCCTGATTCGGGCTGCATCGTCAGGTGAACCAGGAACTGAGGCATCCATATCTCGACCATTCATGAAAATAGCGTCGACGGCGGCACCGTCGCGACTGCTGAGGTTCTTCGAATTCATTCGTTCCCCGAAATCAGAGTGGAGAGCGGCACCATCGCCGCCGAGCCAACTTCTGCAAAATGTGACACGACCGAAAATCAACCAGCACTGGGACTGGTCCTAGGTGCTACATCACAGGTGCGAAAATCCCACTCCAAAATACAATCTGGCAGACGTGTCGTTCTTTCATACATACGATGGAAACCCGTCGAAGTTCTACCCGGAAAAATTATTTTTTTGTCGGTTGAAAACCCACGATATTGCCCGATCGTGGTGGATTGTCGGGGCTGGACGACCGCCATTTGTCCGCAAAATAGGCCACAGAAGCGTGTAACCGAGATTTTACCGTTCCCAGCGGAATGTCCAAGATCTCGCTGATCTGTTTATAAGCAAACTCATGGAAATATGAGAGCAACAGAATCTCTTTCAAATGAACAGGCATTCCCTCGACGACCGCTTGCACCTTTGCCCGCAACTCTGCCTGCTGCAAGCCGGCGTCCGGTAAATCGGCGGCAGCCTTCATCAAGTCCAGGTACTCGCCCGACTCATCGTCACCTGGGCTTATGCTTGCCTGCAACGGACTGGTAGGCCGACGAGAGTTGGCACGCATCTGGTCGCGCGCCTTGTTCGCGGCAATTGTAAAGAGCCAGGGCCGAAAGCGTTTACTAGGGTCGAACTGATCTGCAGACTGATACACCTGCAGAAATGCCTCTTGAAAGATATCTTCTGCGCCGGTCCGATCTCCCATGAACCGGACAAGAAACAGATAGAGTTCCCTCTCGTATCTCTTCACAAGAGTGGCGAACGCCTCTGAATCGCCGCTCTGGTGAGCTGTCAGCAACTGTTCGTCGGTACCTTCCCCAGACGGACCGACGATTGCACCCCGCGCCGTTGGGTTCTTGTCCGGCGCACTTGCAGGGTGCTCCAGCGGAGAGGTATTCGGGGATGTCGAATTTGTTCCCATGGTTTGCATTGAACAGTCCCGCAACAACCGTTACTTTGGTTTCAAGGTTAAGAGAATCAACCAAAAACCGCCAGTCGATTGTGAATGCGTCCACAGAGCCCCTGCGGACCGATGACTTAATCGTATGCAAGCAAATCCCGAACATCCTCCCGTTCGCGATTTTTTTGGGATGCTATCCGCTGAGGTGGACTCTGCTATCAAGGTATTCGGCTGGCCCAAGTTTCGTGGCAAGCAACTGCTTGACTGGGTTTATTCGAAGGGCGTGGTCGACGCCTCAGGCATGACCAATTTCAGTCACCACGACCGGGCGGTCATTCCCAGGTTGTTTCAGTTTGCCACCGGAACAATAACCAAGCAGCAGATCAGCGAAGACGGCACGATCAAGCTCCTGATCACTTGGCCCGGCGGATCAAATGCCGAAACCGTCATGATCCCCGACGGCGACCGACGTACCGCCTGCGTCAGTTCGCAGGTGGGGTGCCCGGTCAGGTGCAAGTTCTGCGCGAGCGGCATGGATGGTCTTAAAAGCTCGCTTGGGGCGGCGCAGATCGTCGAGCAAATCTGGCACTTAAATGAGGTACTCGCAAAAACACAGTCTGTGGATCAGGCGAAGGCTGCGCAACCGTGTGTCCCAGCGGCTCGGGTGACGAACGTCGTCTTTATGGGCATGGGTGAACCTCTCAGCAATTACAACCAAGTGATGCAGGCGGTGCGAATCATGCATGATCCGCAGTGCTTCAATCTAGGTGCCCGACGGATTACGATCAGTACCGTGGGCGTGCCCCCGAAGATTCGACAACTTGCCGAAGAATTGCTTCCGCTTAACTTGGCACTCTCACTGCACGCGCCCAACGAGCCACTTCGAAAACAGCTGATTCCATGGGCGGAACATTTCCCGCTGCCCGAGATTCTTGATGCCTGTCGGTACTATTTCTCGAAAACTGGCCGTGAGATCACGTTGGAGTATATTCTGCTGTCCAATGTGAACGATCGCCCCGAACACGCCCGCGAGCTTGCCCGGCTATGCAAGACGCTTCGCGCCAATGTCAACCTCATTCGATACAACGAGGTCGAGCCGCTGCCGTTTAAGCGACCTGGTTCCAAGAACGTTGTTGCATTTCAGGACATTCTGCGAAACATGGGCGTCAATGCTCATGTCCGAAAGAGCCGTGGCCGCGATATCGATGCCGCGTGCGGTCAACTCCGGCGCAAAGAGGCCCGCGAGTCTTTGGTTCAGCTAGGCACAGGAGGCTAATGCGCGTGACGGCCTCTCCGCCCAACACGGTGTCGACCGACACTCGAACCACAATCTTCTCTGCAGTTCCAGCAGATGGAAGCAGTCGAAGATTCATGGGACTGTCGCCAGGCTCTCGCAGGGCGTTTACGCTGATCGAATTGCTTGTTGTCGTTGGAATTCTAATCATCCTTGCGAGCATCTTCATTCCATATGCTTTGCGCGCTAGAGAAAACAGCCGACGAATCGTGTGTCGCGACAATCTGCAGCAAATCTTCAATGCAATGCAGTCGTACGCAGCGGCCAACGGCAGTTATCTGCCGCGAACCGAATACGACCCAGCGGCATCGCTCACTGCGTTTCAGGATCGAAGCAGTCTTGCCAACAATGTAACCTCGTCGCTCTGGTTGCTTGTCCGCAACGGCCACGCCAAGAGCACGACGATTTTCCTTTGTCCCTCGCTTGGTGGCTCGCCAGCTCCGGTCAGCGTCGATCGAACCGACTTCTGGGGGCCTCCAGAGTTGGGTTACTCATATGCGACTCCCTTCGGCCAATCCGAGAGCTATCGGCTGACCGACACTCTCAAGCCACAATTCGTATTGATGGCCGATCGCAACCCCGGCTGCCGCTCCGACATCGCCGCAGATTCGCCGCTTCTCTTGCTGTCGACAGTCAATTCTCTGAATCACGGCCAAGGCGGCCAGAACGTACTTTACGCATACGGCTCCGTGGAGTGGCAGATCACACCCTATTGTGGGATGAACAACGATAACATTTACACTGTGCGTGGTGCGCGCGGAGCAACTCAGCCGACTACACTGCCGTCGAAACAAAGTGGCGTTCTCGATCCCGTGATTCTTCCCAGCGTTGAAGACGACACATTTCTTTACCCACCAAAGCTCTAACGGCCCGGGCTTGCGGCCGGTCGGGTTTACACCCGCGGCGGCGCGCCTATGATTCAGTCGATGATCTCGACCCTTCCCGAACGCATCGGGCGGCTTCTGGCTGCGCCGGCTCTGCTAGACCTTGCGCGCTTGCTGGAAAAAAGTGACGCTGCGAGCGTCTCAGGCATGTGGGGCAGCAGCACTGCCGCCGTCATTGCCGTGCTGCGACGCGAGACAGACCGCCCCGTGCTCGTGGTGTGCGGCCACCTTGATGAGGCGGATGATCTTGCCGACGACATCGCACTCTTCGGCCAGCAGCGTCCTGAGGTCCTCCCCGCCCTAGAACTCGGCGGCGGGCTGGGACAGGTGAGTGAGGAACAAGCTTCGAATCGCTTGCGGCTCATCACGCAACTGTCCCGTGGGAGTGCGACAGTCGAGACAATCATTGCCCCAATTCAGGCACTCATGCAATCCGTTCCGTCGAAAGATGACCTGAAACACTTGGTGCGTACAGTCGGTGTCGGTGACATGCTCGAGCCCGAAAAGCTCATCGTGTGGCTGAGTGAACACGGCTACAACCGGCTTGATCAGGTTGAAGTCCCCGGCGACTTTGCCGTGCGTGGGGGAATTGTTGACGTCTACATTCCTGGGGATATCGACGACCCACAACTCGACAACGGTGACGAGAAGCAGGTCGGACTGACGGTTCGCATCGATTTCTTTGGCGATCAGGTAGAGAGCATTAAGCGATTCGATCTGGATTCACTCGGCTCAAAGAGCCCGCTTCAGCAAGTGCGCATCATGGATCTGAAGGGCCGACTCCCCGACTTAAATAGCGGCACTCACCTTTTCAGCTATCTCCGTCCCGGAACCATTGTCATATTGTGGGCTCCGCTTGAGATTGCCGAGCAAGCCAAGAGTTACCAGGACCGCTTGCCGGACGACCGCGGCATCTACCCTCTCGCGGCGATCCTGCGTAACGCGTCCAGTTTTACGCGCCT
Organism: Phycisphaerales bacterium UBA2421; assembly: GCA_002343075.1. Lineage (GTDB taxonomy): Bacteria > Planctomycetota > Phycisphaerae > Tepidisphaerales > Tepidisphaeraceae > UBA2421. Next base: position 131,381 of record DDRH01000036.1, read on the forward strand.
CGAATTGAGCCAGTTCGATCAGTCTGCGGCGGCGGTTCATTCGCTTGTGGGAAAAGCCGAAATCCCCCGTCTCAGGCTTCCAGTGTCTTCATTGCAGCGCTTTGAAACAGAAGCAAAGAAGGCGATCTTTGAACTTACCGAGCTAGCCACCACGCACGATGTCACCGTCTTCTGCGAAAATGAAGGGGAAAAGCAGAGGTTCACTGAACTGCTTGACCAGGATGCGCCGGGTTTGCGACATGCACTCTCCCTTGAAACGGGCTACTTGCATCGCGGATTCGTGTTCAATGATGATCATTCGGAACCCGCAGCCGCACCCGCGAGGCCCCTGGCTTTTGTGGGGCACCACGAGCTTTTTCATCGCTACGAGCAGCGACGCCGGGTGAAGCGGGTGATTGCCGGCCGGCCTGTCGATTCATTTGTTGATCTGCAGGTGGGCGATTACGTCGTGCATGTCGCACACGGCATCGCGAAGTTCACCGGAATCCAGACGATTAGCAAAGATGGTAAGAACGAAGAGTACCTGACCCTGCGCTTCGCTGACAACGCCAGCCTGCACGTGCCGGCGGGGCGGGTAAACCTGATCCAGAAGTATGTCGGCGGGTTTCACGGAAGCCCGCAGCTCTCGCGGCTGGGAAGTGACTCATGGAAGAAGCAGAAGGACAAGGTCAGCGAAGCTGTCATGGACATGGCGGCCGAGTTGATTGAGGTGCAGGCGGCGCGTAACGCCGAGTTGGGAACACCTTATCCACCCGACACAATGTGGCAGCACGAATTTGAGGCCGAGTTTCCTTACACCCCCACGCAAGATCAGGTCACCAGTGCCGACGAGATTAAGAAAGACATGCAGAAAACCCGCCCGATGGATCGGCTGCTTTGCGGCGACGTCGGCTATGGCAAGACAGAACTAGCCATGCGGGCAGCATTCAAAGCGGTGGAGTATGGCAAGCAGGTTGCCGTGCTCGTACCCACAACGGTGCTGGCTGAGCAGCATTATCGATCGTTTCGCGAGAGGATGGCGAGCTACCCGTTTCGCATTGAGTCAATCAGCCGCTTCAAATCGAGTAAGGAACAGAAGGACACCGTAAAGTTTGCAGCGGCGGGGGAGGGCGATATTCTCATTGGAACACATCGAATTCTCAGCAAAGATGTGAATTTCAAAGACCTCGGCCTTGTGATTGTTGACGAGGAACAACGATTCGGTGTGACGCATAAGGAACGGCTGAAGAAGTTGCGCTCGACAGTGGACGTGCTGACCATGTCTGCAACCCCAATCCCGCGCACCCTGCACATGAGCATGCTCGGGATTCGCGACATCAGCAGCCTGACAACCGCGCCACAGGATCGCCGCAGTATTGTCACGGAAGTGATGTCATTTGACCGCAACCGCGTCAAGCTGGCGCTGCTTCGCGAACTCCAGCGGGAGGGGCAGGTCTATTTTGTCCACAACCGCGTCAACAACATCATTGAAATGGCGGATGAAGTGCAGCAGTTGGTTCCGGACGCGCGGATTCTCATCGGCCACGGGCAGATGGGTGAAGGCGAACTGGAAGACGTGATGATGAAGTTCATCCGCCACGAGGCCGACATTCTCGTCTGCACGACGATCATTGAAAGCGGGCTCGATATTCCGAACGCCAACACCATCATCATCAACAACGCCGATCGATTCGGGTTGAGCGAACTGCATCAGTTGCGCGGGCGGGTAGGGCGATACAAGCATCGTGCCTATTGCTATCTGCTGCTGCCGGCAGATCGACCTGTGACACCTGTCGCTTCCAAGCGATTGAAGGCAATTGAGGAGTATTCGCATCTCGGGGCCGGCTTCAAAATTGCGATGCGCGACCTGGAGCTCCGCGGCGCGGGAAACATCCTGGGGCCAGAGCAATCGGGTCACATTGCGACGGTCGGTTACGAGATGTACTGCCAGTTGCTTGAGGAAGCCGTGCGACAGCTCAAGAATGAGCCGAAACCCACCACCCCGGAAGCGCACGTCGAAATCGGCATAACCGCTTTCATCCCCAAGGCTTACATCCAGGCCGATCGCCAGCGGCTGGACGTGTATCGGCGCATCACCCGCTGCAGCAGCATCGAAATGCTGACCGAGCTGACCCAGGATTGCACCGATGCCTTCGGCGAACCGCCGCGTCAGATGTTGGTGTTTCTGGCACTGACCGAGATGCGCATTCTGTCCGGGAACTATGGCATCGAGAGCATTATCCGCAAGGACCCCGACGTCGTGCTCACCGTCCGCGACGCCGCGCGCTGCCAGGTCGCGCTCACGGGCGCGCCCGGCCGGCTGACGGTGCTCGACGATAAGACGATCTATCTACGAATGCCCGCCACCTACCTCGACCCGGAAGTGTGCCTGTTCGTACTGCGCAACTTGCTGCGCGCGGCGTATGAAAAGGAACTCAAGGCAACTCAAACGGATACGATTAGCATCCCAAATCCGGTACCGTTACCGGCACCCATTGGGCTTACCAAAGGCCGTTAACTGCAGACGTTGTACGCCTTCACTTTCTGGCTGCTCAGATCACATTCGAAGACAATTGAAACTTCTTCTGCGTCGCCTGAGGAACCCCAAACTGATACGCCGGCGGTCGCGGGCGGCGGGACGACCACGACCAGTTCGGCTGGTTGTCGTTCCGGCAGATTCCAAAATCGATCAGAAAATCGTTTCCAGTTCATCTTTTGCTTCTTGGCAACCCGAAGCGGCACAAACGGCAAGAGTGCGGGGTAGTCTTCATAAGGCCAGTCTTTCGAGGCAACTCGCGGTGAAATGCTATCGATGGTTATCTCGCGCGACGTGAATCGATACGCGATCTGGCAACCAGAGAATCTCATTCCATAAACGAGCGGAAAATCATTGATGCATCCTAGGATATCTAACTGCGAACAGTGGAGGCGAGCGATTTGGTGTAGCTTGGTGGATGACTTCGGTATCCCCTTCACTTTCCATTCGATCGGCCCACCGAAAAAGCACCCAGTGTGCTTGGTCGATGCCACCAAGGGATACTCAATGTTGTTGCAAAAGGCTCGGATGATCGGCTCACTCACAGGCATCTTTTTGGACCTCCTTGAATCTCTCGCTTTGCTTAAAGCTACTACGCCGGCTGCCGCACGCTGGCCATATAGTCCATTTCCAACGCCTCCCCGCCGAGCCGCTTGATTGCGTTGACGGCTTGCGCGCGATGGTGCGTTGAATGAATCACACCCTGCAGGATCAGGTCGCGCAGCATTGCCTTGAACAGGCTTCCCCGCGAATCGCGATAGGTTTGCATGATACCAAGGTCGGCCGGCATGATTGAGCGGATGAACGCGTCGCGGCGCGGCCAGAGTTGCTCAAGCATCGTCAAAACCTTGCCCGGATGCTCAGGGCTATCTTCCGGCGGCCATGCAGTTTCACTCTTCCCTTCCCATCTCGCGAGCCAAACAAGTTCGCCGTGATAGATATGCAGCAGAATTCTGCCGAGCGAGCCGAGGCCGATGTCGATTGGCTGACCCCACTTCGTCTCCGCAAGTTTTGCCGCCGCCCCGAAGACCAGCCGGTTCATATTGTCGGAGTATTGAAGGAGCGATTGGATGGCAGCCGTATCGTTCATAAGGCCCAATCGTACCGGCAGAGGGTCATTTGCCAACGAGTCGCATCAGTCCGGCACCGAGGGAGGGAGCGCAGTTGAACAACTCGATAGCCGGTGACGCAAGGGCCGGCCGCGAGAAAACTGCCGCCGCGAGGCGGCAAGCGGCCCGGCGGGGCGTCCACACTCGACGAAATTGGTTGCGCATCCCAGGTAGGTTCACCGCGCGACTGCTGTTACGGGCGGAAATCAGTTCCGTCGCCACGGTCACCGCCGACTGCATCGCCAGCCCCATTCCCTCGCCGCCGATCGGCTCCAGCGCCGCTGCCGCGTTCCCGAGCGGGATGACCCCCCGTGGCCAGTGATCCGCCACACCGAAGCGGGGCAGCGGCGCCGCTAGCCAGACGCTGCAACGCGTTGCGCCACCAAGTTGGCGATGAAGCTCTCTGTTCTGGCGGGCGAATGAACGAAACAGTCCATCAAGGTCCCCCGCAAATGCCTGAACTTTTATCGCCGGAACGCTGAAGGAAATGTTGAACTGCTGATCGTCAACCGGGGCGATCCCACCGTAGTGGCCGTCGACGCCGAACAGTTCGATCGCATCGCGTGGGGCGTCGAGGCCTCTCCAGTGTGATTTGACTCCCAAGTCTCGCGTGGGAACCGGCTTGGAGTTGCCAAGCGCACCCTTTCCGTCGGCGATCAATACCCAGTCGGCCCGAATGACTGTGATCGAATTCGAGGCCAAGTCGCGGACGGATAAGAACACCAGATTATCGCCATGACTGAGACGTTCTGCACGGGCAGGCTGCAAAATACGGCAGCTCCCGGCGGCAAGGCTCAGCAAAGCAGAATCTAGCGCGGTCCGAGAAATACCCCACATCGCGGCGGGCAATTTGAGTTCCAGCCGTGATCCATCTGCTGTGATGCACACGGTCCGAAGAAGCGGCACTGGATTACACCGCGACCGAAGTTTTTCTCGCAATCCAAGCGACTCAAGTACAGATAGGCCCAATGTGCTCAGGCACTCTCCGCAGACTTTATCGCGCGGGAAGCGGTGCTGTTCCACGAGCGTGACATCAAAGCCCTCTCGGCCCAGCATGATAGCTGCGACGCAGCCCGCCGGACCCGCTCCTACGATGACAATCTTCTCGGGGATATGCTCCGGCAGATTATCACTGGGGTGCAACAATGCGTGTGAAACGCCGCGATCCGGCTTCTGCTTCCGCATCTTAGGTGACCGCGCCTACCGGCTCGCCGGCCCGTTGGCGGAGCGTGTCCATATGCTCCCGTACTTCCTTTGCCATCTGGGTATTCGGGAAATCTCGAATGACCGCATCGCCAATTCTCAGTGCCTCGTGCCAGTTCCCTTCATGCACTGCTCCGGCAAACTGGCCACGTAACTGCTCCAGCTTCGTCTTGAGTATTGCACGTGCAGTCTCCTGCAGCGATTCGGCTTCGGTCTTGGATAGATATGGATCGAGCCTCTTGAGCAATTCGATCGCGGCGTCGACATCTCTGCGGCTTACCGCATCGTTGAAGCTATCTGTAAGTTGCGTCTTATGCTGCTGCCGTCGGTTGTCAATATCCGCCTTGAGATTGCGGACCTGCTCATGATCGCCGTAGCGCTTCAGCAGCAACTCTGCCTCGCGATGCGCCGCCGCCCAACGCTCAGCGCGGGCTAGCTTATCAATCTGCGTCACACCATCAGCAATGTGACGCCGCAGATTCTCGCTGCGTTTGTCTTCAATCACCTGGCGGAAGTGCTCGGCTTCCTGCCTGTTGCCGAAGCTATTTTCCATCTCATCGGCCAACCGCCACGCGGCTTCGTAATCAGTGCGGGCAATCTCTTCCTGGATTGCAAAGCGGAGCGCATCACGATCTTTGTTACGGTAGGCGATCGACTTGCCACGATCTGAAAGCAACTGTTGTTCGCTGATCAGATTCAGCATGACAGAAAATTGTTCCATCCGTTCGGCGATCGGGCCAATCTGGGTATTTAACTCCGTGGAAGTTTGGCCGCGCGAGGCCGCGATCGTCCCTGCCAGCGACCATGCGAGCAAGGTCACTACCGTACAACCGGCTCCGGTTGCGAGGAGTACCCACCCCTGCCCACGCGTTGCCAGATATACACCCGCCGCTGTGATGATGAGCGCGAGCACGAGAACCAGAAAGAATACTGGCGTGAACGATACTGAGCGCGGTTGATCCACGGCGTCACCTCAGCAAAAGAGTTATGGACGACCGAGTTGAACTTCCTCGGTTACGCCACAGCATATTCTATGCCAAGTCCACCGCTCGGGCGCAACAGAACTTCGGAAATGACAGGCGGTTAGGGGAAGTTATCCGCAATTCGTGCCTACGACGGATCGTGACCAAGCTGATCGATTGCCATTCGCTCAACTTCCTTCGCCTGTACGCGCCGAGCGCGCTCCCCGCTGACGACGCAGAGGGCGACCCAGCCTATCAAAGCGCACCCGGCAAGCAAAAGCCAATTCATGCTCAAGCAATATCGGCAAAACTCGAAGAAGGATGCAAAATCAAGCCCGCCTAAGAACGCCGGGCAGCAAATCGCTGCATCACTGCCACAAATCCGCCGTCGTGGTACGCCGTCGGGGTCGACGCGTCACCCGCTGGAAAAGTTGTGACACTGGACAGAACAGAGAAATCGCGTCGTTCCGTGAACACTCTTTCAAGCAGGATCTCGTTCTCTTCCGGCCAGATTGAACAAGTGCTGTAAATCAACAGCCCTCCTGCAGCAACGCTATCGAATGTGTCGAACAATACCTTCCGTTGCAGTTCAATCAACGACTTGAGCGTGGCCTTATCCTGCCGAAAGCGGGCTTCGGCGCGGCGAGGTAGCACTCCGCTATTGCTGCATGGCGCATCGATCAAAACGCGGTCAAAGCGTGCCGGAAGCACATGGCTTGCTTCTTTCACCCACTCGGCTTCGACAACTCCGACGTTGTTCACGTTCCGACTGATCAATGCACTTCTCAACAGCGCGCAGCGGTCGGGGTTGGGGTCCATTGCAAACACCTTGCCACCGGGTCCCACCAAGCGACTGATTTGCAGCGTTTTTGTACCCACGCCGGCGCATCGGTCAAGCACACTCATTCCCCGCTCGATCCGCATGAAACTCGCGACGGCCGCTGCCGTTGGATCTTGCACGTGGGCAAGGTTTTTTGAGGACCACAGTGCAAAATGTGAGTGCTTTGCACCGGCCACGACGTACGCAGGGTGACCGGACTCATGCAGAGAAAATGCAACCCCGGGGGCTGAAACTGAGCTTACATCGACACCTTCGGCAAGTTGGAGAATTGTCGGAGGCTCAGCGTTGTCTCGACGACAAAATGCGATCGCTTCGTCTCGATCATCGAGCAGCTTGGCGAGCTTCTTTACCAACTCTTCGGGGTGTGAGAGCCGGATGGCAGGGTCTACTTCCTGATCCGCTGGGTCGGGCTCACGCGTGGCGTTCCGTAACACCGCATTCACTAGCCCTGCAGCGCTCTTGCGGCCAAAGCGGCGGGTTTGCTCGACCGCCTCATCAATCGCGGCACGGGCAGGAATACGATCAAGAAATCGTAGTTGATACAGTCCAATCGCCAGAATCTTCTGAACCAGCCCATCGATGCTGCCCAAGTCTCGATTGCTATGGTACGAGGCTAAGTGCTGTAGCCATAATAAGTTCTTAACCACACCTATGTGTAACCGGTCGGCCAAGGCCAAATCCCGAGGGTCCTTTGGCTGAGGGACCGGTCGCCGCAACTCTTGCGCTGGCCAGCCGGGCAGTTTGTGTAAATCTAGCTGAAAGAGAGCGTAGTCGCGTGCGGCCATATGCTGAGGTTACCTCTTCCCGGCTGCTGGGCTGGAATCAAAGTGATTCAAGCCTCATACCGGCCTGCCAGGAATGTCCATTTTTATACGCTTCGAGGGTCATCGGCCTCTTGCCTTCAGGCAGGAGTTCTACAATCTGCAGTCGCCCTGTTCCGCAACACACCAGCCCAGTCTCGTCGATTTCCCCGGGCTTATAGGATGCATCGCGCGCGGCCGCATTTTGAATCGCTCGAACCAGCACAATCCGACCCAGCTCATTCTCGCTTGCCATCAATCGCACGCGGCAACCTGGCCACGGATACATGCCTCGGATCTGCCTACCGAGTTGCTCTGCGGGCAATGTGAAGTCGAGCCGGCTGGTGTTGCGCGACAGTTTCCGCGCGAGCGTTGCCTGGGCATGCTCTTGTTCCACCTCAACGGCCACGCCGCGGGCAAGTTCGTCGATTACGCGCCTAATCAACCCGGCACCATCTTCGGCGAGACGGTCGTGCAGCTCTCCGGCAGTTTCAAGTGGTGCGATCTCCAGGCTTGACTGCCCTAAAACTGCACCAGCATCCATTTTTTGAGCGAGGCGAATGATCGAGTTACCCGCGACCGATTCACCCGCAATGATGGCCGCATTGATCGGTGCAGCACCGCGGTACTTCGGCAAGATTGACGCATGCAAGTTGATTGCTTGGAGCCGTGGGTGGTTGATAACGAAATCAGATATTTTCTGCCCGAACGCTATCACAACCAACAAATCGGCCGCGGGTAGTTGCTCGGCGTTGATGTCAGACGATCGGACAAGCGGCAACTGGGCGGACTGAGCAAAATGCGCGACCGGCGTCGGAGAAAGCTTCATTCCACGACCGGCGGGACGGTCGGGCTGGGTGTAGACCTGTATGATTTGGTGCTCCGATGCGACTATCGCCCGGAGCGATGGTAAGCCAAACTCACCGGCACCTGCGAAAATGATGCGTAAAGATGGCATAAATGTGGTGGTTGCCAGAGCGTCCTGTCAGCGGCGAGACCGGCGTCTCTTAGCCGCAGGCGGGGCGGGGTGGGCGGCGGCATACGCCTCTTCGAGCTGCTTCAACTTCTTACGTGCAGCGAGCTTATCGAGCGGCCCCATTTTGTCGAGCAGCAGAATGCCGTCGAGATGATCATTCTCATGCTGCCAGATCCGGGCAACATAGCCATCGGCCTCTTCTCGAAATCGCTCGCCGTTCAAGTCCTGTGCATCAATCTGCAGCCGCTTTGAGCGAACCACATCGACACGAATCTCCGGCAGACTCAGGCAGCCCTCTTCGGCGGTCTCTTCGCCAGCCGGGGCGGAGAGCACGGGGTTGACATAGACTTGGTCATCTCCGGGCTTTCCCGTCGGGTTTATGACGAACATACGGAGGTTAATCCCCACCTGCGGCGCAGCCAAGCCAACCCCTTTATCACCTCGCATCAACTCTATCATGCGAGCGGCCAGATCGCGAAGAGAAGGGTCAAACCTCGCGACGGCAGCGCTGATGCGCCTTAACGCCGGGTGCGGGTAGCGGACTATTGTGATGCCCGAGAGATTTACAGGCGCTTCAGGTAGTTCAGGCGGCTTCATTGGCATAACTCGTAAGTGCAGACAGTAGATGAATTTGTTGACAGCTTCAACCATCGCCCGTTAAAGTCGCGAATGGTTTGAATGGCCCGATTTGCCGAGCGAGTGTTCGCTCGGCGGTTGCACCGCTATTATGTGAACTGGCGTGGCTGTGCGGGGCCGCGCAGAGTTTTCTCGAAGGAAGCAGGACAGGTCGTGGCTGAGTTTCCTGAAGGCTACCGTATCACTCCCGACGAAGATCGCGCCAAAGCGCAGCGATTTTTTGAACCCGCTGCCACCCGCGCCGCTGCTGGTCAATACGATTACGCGATCGAACTCTATCTCCAAGGCCTTAACCTCGATCCCGATGCTGTCGAAGCACACAAAGCGCTGCGAGATATGTCCCTGCGCAGGAAGGCAAGTGGGGGCAAAGCCCTGGGCATGCTTGATAAGATGAAGATTAAATCGAGCAAAGAAGATAAGCAGAACATGCTCAACGCCGAAAAGCTCCTCGCTTACGACCCGGGCGAACGATCATACATGGCGGATGTGTTTCAGAATTCCATAAAAGCCGGCTGCTTTGAGACAGCACTCTGGATGGGTCCGACCCTGCTGCAAGCGAATGTGAGTCACCCCAAGGCTGACATCAAGTACTTTTTTGTCTTGCGTGACGGCTACAAACAGCTCAATCGATGGAAGCTCGCCTCAGAGGCTCTAGCTTATGCGGTTCAAATGCGTCCCGAGGATATGGACCTGAACCGCGAGCAGCGCGACCTTGCCACGCTCAATGCCATGCAGGAGGGCAATTACGAGCAGGGAGACTTTCGGCAAAGCATGCGCGATGTCGACAGGCAGCAATCGCTGATGGAGCAGGACCGGGAAATTCATACGGTTGATGCGATGACTCGGCAGATAAACGAAGCCGAACAGGAGTATCGCGCCGACCCGCTGGAAACCGGCAAACTAATGCGATACGTCGAAGTCTTGAGCAAAACCGACGATAGCGAGTACGAGAACAAGGCTATAGAAGTCCTCGAGGAGGCGCACAAGCGAACAAAACAGTATCGCTTTCGCCTCGCAATCCACCGTATACAGATGAAGCAGATGGACCGCATGGAGCGGGCGATGCGTGCCGAGGTCGCCGCCAATAAGGCCGATGAGTCGCTGCTCAAGGATTACAAGGCCTACCTCAAGGAAAAGTACGAGCGTGAGCTCGCGATTTTTACTGAAGCGTCGGAGGAGTATCCTACCGATATGACCCTGAAGTATGAGGCGTCGCTTCGGTTGATTCGCCTTAACAGGCATGATGAGGCGATCCCGGCGCTTCAACTGGTTCGAGGCGACCCGAAATATCGGACAGATGGCTCGATTCTGCTCGGCCAGGCATTTCTGAATGCCGGTTTTCCCGATGAAGCGGCCGACACCTTTGCCCACGCTTCGGAAGAGTATCAGGTGCGGAACGATCCCAAATCGCTCCAAATCTACTATTGGTGGGGACGGTCGCTTGAGGCAAAAACTCCCCCAGATACGCCGGCTGCATTGAAGTGTTACAGCCAGGTGTTTCAATGGAATGCAGCATATCTCGATGTGGGACAACGAATTAGACGCCTGCGGGCCGGGCCGACACAGACCCCACCCGCGGTGCAATAGTTGCCCCGCATACTTTACAAACATCTAAAAATCGCTATCTTCTCCCGGCTCGCGACGGGTGGATCACCGTCGATTTGGATAGCTCGTAAGGAGTCGCACCCGTGGCACACAGCCTGTCGGCAAAAAAGCGCGTTCGTCAAACCCTCAAGCGTCGTGCCAGAAACCGCGCCCGAAAGGACTTGCTCAAGACGCAGGTTAAGAGCTTTATGGCCGCGCTAGCCGCTCACGATGTTCCAAAGGCCGAAAAGGAGCTGAGCCTCACTGCCAGTCGACTGGGAAAAGTTGCGGCCAAGAACACGATTCATAAGAATGCGGCTTCGCGGAAGCGCAGCCGACTTGCCAAGAAGCTCAACACGCTTAAAGCCGCCCCGGCGAAGGGTAGCACCGCCAAGTAAAGACGCGGCGGACCAGATCGTTCTAGAGCAGCAGATCATGGATAGAGGACGGCCGCCCGCTGTCTTCTATTTTTTTTTGTAGATGTTTGTCAATCGAAATGCGGAAAACACGTACGCCTCGGTCGTAAGCGTCTGGAATTTAAGACCTTGCGCGACACGATGAAGGGATGCAGCAATGCCAAGCACCGAAAGCGAACCACCATCCGGCAATATCATGGAACAGATCGTCTCGCTCGCCAAACGGAGGGGTTTTGTCTATCAGGCCAGCGAGATCTACGGCGGAATCCGAGGTTTCTGGGACTACGGGCCGCTCGGCGTGCTGCTTAAGAACAACATCCGCGATCACTGGTGGAGGGCGATGGTCGAGTGCCCACCGGTCGGGCCTGACGGAAGCCCGATTGACATGGTCGGCCTAGATTCGGCCATCATTCAGCATCCAAATGTGTGGAAGGCTTCGGGGCATGTTGACAATTTTAATGACCCGATGGTCGATTGTCGGGAAACCAAGGCCCGCTATCGCGCCGACCATCTTTGGACCGCGGCGGCCCAAGTCCGCAGAAAAAATGGAAACGTCGAGACGCTTGGCGTTTTCTCCGTCTTGTCGGGAGACGATGCCGGCGACTTATTCGTCAAACGTGTTGATAAAATCGCCCGAAAAACCGGCGGCGGGGAGGTCGTCGCTCCCACAGATTTTGTGCCATTCACCAAGCTCTCGCCGGCGGAGATGGCGGAGGTCGTTGGGCCTGATGCAGCGCAAAAAGGCACGCTCACCGAGCCACGGCCATTCAACATGATGATGATTTCGTACAATGGCCCGCTTCAGGACGAAGATAACAAGGTCTACCTTCGACCGGAAACTGCGCAAGGGATTTTCACCAATTATAAGAATGTTCTTGATACGACCCGCGTGCGTGTACCGTTTGGCATCGCCCAGATCGGGAAGAGCTATAGAAACGAAGTCACGCCGCGAAACTTCATCTTCCGCAGTCGCGAGTTTGAACAGATGGAGATGGAGTTCTTCTGCCCGCCGGATCAATCAATCCTGTGGTACGAATTCTGGCGCGATGAGCGAATGAAATGGTGGAAAAGTCTTGGAATTCGAGCGGACAACCTGAAGTTCCGCGATCATGACGATGATGAACTTGCTCATTACAGCAAGGCATGTGTTGATATCGAGTACAAGTATCCGTTTACGTCACCCGACTTCGGCGAATTGGAGGGCATCGCCCACCGCGGCTGCTTTGATCTGACACAGCACCAGCAGCATTCCAGCCAGAAACTGGATTATTTTGACCAGGAACTTCAACTCAAGCTCAAAGAAAGCGGAGCATCACCTGAAGATGTAAAGGCAAAGAGCCGCTACATCCCGAACGTCATCGAGCCCGCCAGCGGATTGACGCGTGCGGTGCTCGTACTCCTCTGCGAAGCATACCGGTGTGAGTCACGCTCGGGTGTTGAGAAGTTTGAATACTTCGCATTCAAACCACAGCTTGCCCCCATCAAGGCCGGAATCTTCCCGCTGGTGAACAAGGACGGCATGCCGGAAATTGCGCAAAAGCTTTATATGGATCTCCGACAGCAGTTTACCTGCGAATATGACCCGAAGCAGTCGATCGGCAAGCGTTATGCGCGCATGGACGAAATCGGAACGCCGTTCAGCATCACCGTTGACGGACAGACCAAGGACGATCAATCGGTCACCATTCGCCACCGTGACTCGCAACTTCAGGAGCGTGTGGCGTTGGAGAAAGTATCTACATTCCTGACAGAAAAGCTGAAGGCGTGATACGCTTGAGCAAGTGAACCATCGCCGGCTCACCCAAATCGACTGGAGCATCATCGCTGCGCTGGCTGCGGGAGTATTCATTCTCTACGCGCAGACGCTCCGCTTTGAGTTCGTCAATTACGATGACGACCAGTATGTATTTGAGAATCCGCACATCGCCTCAGGGCTGACTTGGGAGAATGTCCGCTGGGCATTCACCAGCGGCTACGCGAGCAACTGGCATCCACTGACATGGATGTCGCATATGCTCGACGTGGAACTGTTTGGGATGTCTCCCGCAGGACCGCATGGTGTGAATGCGGCGATTCACGGGCTTAATGCGGTTCTCCTGTTCATTGCATTTCTACGCATGACGGGGCAACGCTGGCCAAGCGCTGCAGTTGCAGCCATCTTCGCCGTTCATCCGCTTCGCGCAGAGTCTGTTGCATGGATTTCAGAGCGGAAAGACGTCCTAAGCGGGCTCTTCTTTTTCCTGACGCTACTCCTTTATGAGCGATTCGTCCGCGCCCGCACTTGGCGCAGCTATCTGGCCGTGGCGGTGTCCCTGGCCTTGGGCCTCATGGCAAAGCCAATGCTGGTGACTTTGCCATTTCTTTTGCTTCTCCTCGATTTCTGGCCGCTGCGCCGCTTCGATCGCTGGCACGACCTTGCTCGACTCTCAGTTGAAAAGTTACCTCTGACTCTCATCGCAGTCGCATCGTCCATCATCACCTTTCTCGTTCAGCGGGCGTCCGGAGCGGTGTCACAGTTGTCCTCTATTTCGCTCACCGGCCGGATTTGCAACGCGATTGTGAGTTATGCCTATTATCTTCGAGACGTCTTCTGGCCAGCGAAACTCACGTTCTTTTACCCCCATCCTGATTCCTTTCCGGCCGGGTCCATATCGGCTGAGAATCTCTGGCTCAGCGTGATTCTTCTGACCGCGATCACGATTGCAGCACTTTTGACCCTGTATCGAGCGGGGTGGTTTGCAACGGGCTGGTTCTGGTTTGTCGGAACGCTGGTGCCGGTGATCGGAATTGTGCAGGTTGGGGCGCAAGCGCGAGCGGATCGATATACGTATGTGACGACCATCGGTATCTCCATTGTGGTTGTGTATGCTGCCAACTCAATGGCGAGGAGATGGTTATGGTTGAAGCCGCTTTTTGCAACACTGTTTTTCGTCGCCATCGCTGGTTTAGGTGTGCGGAGTTTTTGGCAGATCGGCACTTGGCGCGATTCACTCACGCTGACTTCGCATGGTATCAGCATCGATCAAAACAACTACGCCGCATTTAACAATCTCGGTCACGCGCTCGATGAAGCAGGTGACGCAGTTGCGGCAGAGGCTGCATATCGTGAAGTACTCAGGATTCGACCGGAAGATACGATAGCGCTTAACAATGTAGCCGTTCGCCTTGCTGCGCGCGGGGAGACGCGTGAGGCAATCTCGCTCTACCGTGCCGCCATCCGCCGCGACCCCGGGTATACACCAGCGATCGTTCAGTTGGCCAATCTGTATGCGCGTGAACGCCGGTTCGACGCTGCGATCAGCCTGTACGAGCAAGCGATCGAGCGGGATCCTACCGCGGCAGATGCTCACCATAATTTTGCTGCGACGCTGGCCGAGATGGGGCGAGTCAACGATGCGCTGGAGCCATGGCAGCGCGCCATCTCTCTTCGCCCTAACTATGCCGATGCCTATCATGGGTATGGTCTGGCTATGGTCATCCTCGGCCGGCCACTCGACGGTATTGCGAATCTGGAAAAGGCCCTCACAATCGCCCCGGATCGAATTGAGACGCTCCTGCGGCTGTCATGGATCTATGCCACACACCCAGATCCTCAACTCCGTAACACAGAGCGAGCCGAACTCTTGGCGACAACGGCATTGGATCTAGCGCCCCACCCGTCTGCCACTCTCCTCGACACAGCGGCCACGGCAGCGGCGGCGGTGGGGCGGTTTGATACGGCAGTCGCGCTCGCAGACCGCGCAATTGCCGCCGCAAGCGATCCGCCGCTGGCCGCGGAAATCACTGCCCGCAAGTCGCTGTTTCTCGCGGGTAAGCCGTACATACAAGGCCGTAAGGATGCACCTCGGTGATGCATCTTTCTAAAATCCACCCATCGAAGAGCAGAATCAGCTCCCGTGCAGATGCAGTTTGCGCGATCATCCTCTTCGTCCTCACCGTTACACTCTATGGCAGGGCGGTCAGCTTCGGATTCGTTAACTTCGACGACGGCGACTACTTCTTCGAGAATTCTACAGTCGCCCAAGGTCTGACCTTTTCGAGCATCGCAGCATGTTTCACGCAGATTGTGTCAGGCAATTGGCATCCACTCACCATGCTTTCCCACACTCTCGACGCAGAACTGTTCGGCATCCACCCGCGCGGTCCGCACGCGGTCAACGTTTTGATCCACGCGCTGAATGCCTCGCTACTTTTTGTTGTTCTGGTCAAGATCACCGCCCGGCGGTGGCCCGCATCGCTGTGCGCCGCGGTCTTTGCTCTGCATCCGCTGCGTGTCGAATCGGTCGCCTGGATTTCTGAGCGAAAGGACCTGTTGAGCGGGCTGCTGTTTTTGCTCACCCTTACCGCTTATACCCGGTACATCGAGCGGCCCTCCGCCGCACGATATACCCATACTGCGGCGTGCCTCCTGCTGGGACTTCTCAGCAAGCCGATGCTCGTAACTTTACCCTTTCTGCTGGTCTTGATCGATTTCTGGCCTCTGAATCGAGTTCACTCATGGAGTGAATTGCGACGGTCGATCGTGGCGAAGCTGCCCCTTTTTGGAATCGCCTTCATCTTCTGTTGCATCACTATCTTTGCACAACAGTCTGGCCGGTCGGTCGCCAGTTCTGAATTGCTCCCTCTGATCGATCGATTGGGAAATGCCGCAGTCGCGGCGACGATCTATGTTCATCAGTTAATCTGGCCGCAGCAACTCGCGCCAATGTACTGGCACTCATCGATTCCCCCTGGGGCCGGAATGCCCGTGAGTCGCATTCTCCTGGCTTCGGTAACGCTGCTCTGCGTTACATCTTTAGCCGTCATTTTTCGCGGCAGGGCACCCTGGTTGTTTGTGGGCTGGTTTTGGTATCTGGGAATGCTCGTGCCTGTCGTCGGGATCGTGCAGGTCGGCTGGCAGGCACATGCTGACCGCTACACATATCTTCCGCTGATTGGTGTGACACTCGCGATCAGCTTTGGTGTTGACGCGCTTCGTCGGCGTGGCAAGCACTGGGCAATCTGTGTCCATGGAATCGCCGGAATCGCCGTCGTTGCAATCTCAATGCTGACGTACAACCAACTTGGGGCTTGGTCGAGCAGTTTGACGCTGTGGAAACACGCTCTGTCGGTACAGCCGCCGAATCCACTCGCGTTGAACAACTACGGCGCCGCCCTTACCGCGGAGGGGCGTAATGACGAAGCGATACTGGCATTTCAGCAGGCAATCGAACTCAACCCCCGATTCAGTAACGCCATGTCCAACCTTGCAAGGCAACACCTCGCCCGCGGGGATGACCAGCGGGCTAAGCGGCTTCTTGAACAATCTCTACAGATTGATGCGCGGCAGCCCGACGCCTATACGGCACTCGGCGGAATATACCTTCGCGAGGGTCGTCCGGCAGGGGCGCTGCTGATGTACAAACAAGCGGTAGAGCGGTGGCCCGACTTTGCCGACGCGCACTACAACATCGCCGTGACGCTGGCCCAGCAAGAAATGTACCAGGAGTCACTCGCCTACTTCCGCCGGGTGCTCGAACTTCGGCCTGAAGATGCAGAGGCCCGCAGTGCGATGCGCACGGCGGAGCACCTCGCTCAAGTTTTACCCACGACAGGTGGAGATGTTCCGACGACTCAGGCGAAGCCATAACTACTGGCGTGCGGCGGATTTTGCGAGTGTGCCAACAGGGCAGTTTACCGGTATAAACGTAATTTCAGCGGAACCAGGTTAAACCGCACATGAGCAACCGCCTCGACATTCTCGCCCTTGAACCGTTCTACGGCGGGATACGTCGCAGCATGCTCGACCTCATTATTTCCAGAAGCCGTCATAAGTGGACACTGCTGAAGCTGCCGCCAAGGCGGATCGAGCGGCGGCTGACGACAGCGAGCGTCTGGTTCGCCGAGCAACTATCACGGCACTGGATAGGGCAAACCGATCTACTTTTCACGAGTGAGGCCCTGAACCTTGCCGACTTGCAGCGTGCATTGCCGCAATTGTCAAAGAAGCCGTCTGTCGTCTATTTTCACTCCAACCAACTGCCCGACCCGTCGGCGACTCACGATGGTCCACTGGACTTAATCAACCTCAACACCGCCACTGCGGCCACCGAAATCTGGTTTAACTCGATGTACCATGTGCGGGTGTTTCTGGCACGCGTAAATGCGCTCGTGCGGCGGCACCCGGAACTCTCGGGCATGAGTCCGGTGCCTGAGTTAACCTCCAAGGCGACACTGGTCGCTCCACCGATCAATCTGCCGCAGGTGCGGGCGATGTCAAGCGACGAGAAGGTCGCTCGGGGCCGACGCACGATCTTTGTTGAAACGCGCGATGCCAATAATCGGCTGCTCAACTCCGTCATGGCATTACTCAAGCGGCGGGGCGAATCATTTCAACTAATCACGGTCGGTCCTGTGGAGGAGCTGATGCCTGATCTGCCTCGGATCACCCTGCCTGAGGCGGATGAAAGTTCTCATGCACGCGCCTTGTTACAGTCCAGCATTTTCTTATCGACCCGATTTGATGCGCCGTGCGACCACTACGCCGTGCGGGCGCTAGCGGCTGGTTGCTGGCCCTTATGCCCGCAGATGGGTTTCTATCGAGAGATCCTCCCCGAGAATCTGCATTCTCCATGTCTGCACGATGGCAATGTGGACCACCTAGCCAGCCGATTGATGGACGTCTGGCTCATGGAGCGGCCGCAGGGGTATGAGTCGGCAATTGAATCACTTCTCGAAAAATACGACCCCGACGCCGCGGTGAACGCAATTGATGACCGCCTCGACGGCTTGGTTGTCTCTCACTCGATGAAGTCGGAGTAAGCTTCCTTACGGCAGAGCCGGCATGATCTTTTGCCGATGCCGCCGCCCTACCCAACGTCCCATAATGCAGGTTATGTAAAGTTCGATACGCGTCAGCATTCGCCATGTGGTCGGGGGTTTTGGTGACTATCCCCGGGCATTCGAGCTCTTCTATGGCTAGGGACTATTGGGACTACCGGAATGCTTCGGTCACCATGCGCACGTCGCGCAGCTTGACGGCCCGAGCCGCCACATCCCATGTGAAAACCGCGACTTGGCCGGTGCGGTTATCGAGGATGTACAACCCGTCGCCACCTTGCTGGGTTCGACTCGTAACAACCTGGTAATCGCGGTCTTTAATGGTTGCGGCGGCGAAAGTCTGCTGAACTGGCATCAAATTGGCCGCAGAAAGAATCACTGCGATGATCGCCAAGACGCCGATTGCGAAGGTTTTTCGATCCATGATGAAGTCCTGATTGATGATGCAAATCTAAAGTCCAGAAAATCGGTAGGGTGGAAACATCCTGACTATCGTTGTTTCTTGCCATCGGCACCCTGCCGCGGGGTTGCTTGCGTGAAGACTTGCTGCAGGTCTATTCGCCCCGGCATGCTCTGGAGTTGCTTTACGCTGTCATCGTAGGCAATCGCTCCAAGCAGCCCGTTAGTTGTATCGATAACATAAACAACACTTGTCGATCCGCCGGTCACTTCACCGGGAATCATGACGTAGTCGCCCGGACGTGCGGGCCGGTTCGCTTCGGGCCGGGGCTCTGCGGGTCGATTCTGTGCCAAGGCCGTGTTGGGTGCCGCAACCCGTGACAGCAACGCAAACGCAAGTAGACCGTTGATAACAATCAATCCCCAGATCACAGTTGATTTCATTAGCAGGTCTCCGGTTAAACGACAGCAGATTCAAAAGCCACAGACATAGGACAGTTCCTTAGTATAGGCGGCTAGTTGTCAATCAAGGTGCGTGCGCTTGGCATTCTTGAATGTGACGCCGATGCACAAGACGCCCAGACCGACCAAGAGGAGATAAGATAGTGCCGCCCCGCCGACATCGAGTTGCACAGCGGGATCATGCCCTTCGAGTCGGGCATCATAGGATTTATCGTCGTCATCCTGTGCCAAGGCTGCACTAGGCATCCCCATCAACAGTACCGCTGACGCCGCCGTCGCAAAAAATCGCTTTCTCATCGTATTCACCTCAGCCAATCATAACCACTGATCAATCGGACGGGCAAGCTGACGAAAATCTGCCATCGGCAGGCTTACCGTTTCCCATTTGACGCTTCTGCGGCGCATGTGATTACGGTAGTCTGACAGATCAATTCCCATCAGCCAGTACCACTTTCCACGGAACTCGAACATGCCCGGTTCTGGTGTCAGCGGCGGGTCAATCCAGTAGATAAACGTGAAAACCGCCTTGAAGTTGCTCCCAAACACCTGCTCCCACTGCATCAGGTCTTCAACGTCCCGCTCGGTTGTCCAAGTCTGGAAGCTAGGGCGGGCAGAACGAGAGTGAGCCTGTCGTCCCTTCACGTCAACCAGCAGGTTAAGACCTTTGGGGTTGTAGACGACAAAATCGAAGCTCTTTAGCTTCGCGGTCGAAAACAGTGCTTTCTTTGCTTCGTCAACCGCGACGTAAGGAATGCCCCTCTCGCGGAGATAAGCCTCAAATGCAGCTTCATAGTGAATCGATCTGTCCGCCATGGAACGCCCCGTCTAAAACCTAGCTCATGACCGGCAACATTACACCGGCGAGCCTCCCGTTCTTCGTTTTCTTTCGGAGCCGCATCTTCTTGGGCTGCAATGGCAACTTCACTCGTCGCCCGGCCCGCTTTGAGAGCACCTCTTCCGCGTGCACCACCAAGTCATGCGCGCTGGTGAAGAGATGGTCGTAACCGTAGTCCGTCGAGTGATATTCGCAGGACTTAGTGGAGTATCCTCGGCAGATTCTCGGCCGATGCTCGTAAATCTCACAGCGGTTGTCCGGAAGAAGGTGCTTGCAGCGGTTCAGGATTCCCAAATACCACTGCCCTTCCTCCACAAACACGATTACATTCTCGTGGCACAAGTACCAGCGAATGTGATCGAAATCGGCTGCCGATCTGGGGTTTTCCAGCGGGAGCGCAAAATATCGACAGCAGAGCGCGACGCATTTATCGCACAAAATTTCAGCCATACGTCAAACCTTCTCCAAACGCCTCAGACCCGGTTGAGGAACATGGTATCGCCCCCGATGCGTGACTCCAAACGCTGTCCATCTATAAAGCCGGCTTGCAATGCGTTAACTTAGCAACCTAAGGATGCGCATTATTGCCGGAGAACATCGCGGGCGATCGATCCTCCCGCCGGAGGGAAGTGCCACTCGCCCGATCACTGATCGTGCAAAACAGTCGCTCTTCGATTTACTCGCGCCACGCATCGATGAAGCGCTTGTTTACGATTGTTTCTGCGGCACCGGCAGTATGGGTCTTGAATCTCTCAGTCGGGGCGCAAAACTGGCGACATTCTTCGATGCCGACCGGGGTGCGCTCGCTCGGTTAGCGCAGAACATCACGAACCTAAAGCTCGCCGAACGATCACGGATCATCCCAGGCGACCTGTTCAAGTGGTTCCACCTTGCCAACACCCGCCCCGAGGCTGCGGCCGCAAGCGGGGCTGATATCATCTTCCTCGATCCGCCCTACAAGTTCCTTCAAACTCAAGCCGACGAACTGCTGCAACTGGCACTGCATTTGACCGGCGCGCACCTTCGCCCCGGGGGTGTTTTGGTATTCCGACATGACTCAAAGGACACGCTTCGTCTACCACGCCTGCGCCAGACCGATGTTCGCGAGTATGGCGGAATGACTATCGAGCTTCTGGAGGCAGAAGAACCATCACTATGACCCCCCCGCCGACCGAGATTCTGAAACAGCCGAGTCGTCGCGAGGATGCGATCAACGTCATCCGTCGGCTGCGAGATCAGGGGCATGTAGCTTATTTGGCGGGAGGGTGCGTACGGGATGAATTGCTGGGTCTTACGCCGAAGGACTTTGACGTCGCCACCGACGCTCCGCCCATAAGAGTGCAAGCGCTCTTTCAGAAAACGCAGGCCGTCGGGGCGGCCTTCGGGGTGATTCTGGTTCGCAGCGGCAAAAGCGTGATTGAGGTGGCGACATTTCGCGCCGACGGACACTACTCCGACGGCCGCCGGCCCGATCGCGTAACCTTCACGACCGCCGAGGCAGACGCGCAGCGGCGCGACTTCACCATCAATGGGCTGTTTCTGGACCCCATCGAGAATCGCGTGATCGACTACGTCGGTGGACAGGCAGACCTGCGCGCAAATCTTCTACGGGCTATCGGGGATCCGCAGCACCGGTTCGCTGAAGACTACTTGAGGATCCTGCGCGCGGTCCGATTTGCTGCACGGTTTGAGATGACGATTGAACCCACTACAAGGGACGCAATCGTGAGATACGCGCCGCGACTGATCGAAATCAGTCCTGAGCGTATTGCCGATGAACTTCGCGGCATGCTCACCCCGATCACCCGCATCGTGGCCTGGCGGCTCTTGTGGTCTTTGCATGTTATCGGCCATCTAATCCGTTTTGTCGGCACGCCCCCGGCGGCGGGACTCGATATGAGGCGATCCATCTTTGAGCGGTTGCAGCCGGGAATGTCATGCGGCTTTCCGCTAGCAGTCGCCGCGGCGCACGTGGATTTTGCCTGGCAATCCTCGTCCGACGGGTTGTTTGAACTGCTTGAGGGGACGACTATTGAGAAAATCTGCCATGCCGCGAGAAAATCGCTTCGCATCAGCAACTTGGAACTTGATTCGCTTCGATCAATTCTGCGTCTTGCCAGCTCAATAGTG
>DDRH01000036.1:153185-154074 GCA_002343075.1 Phycisphaerales bacterium UBA2421
AATAGTGCGCGAGCCACTCTCGACAGCGAGAATCAAGCGCTTCCTCGCTGCGGCAGACTCCGGAGACGCAATTGCATTTTTGAGGGCGATCAGTGAGATCAGTGGTTACGATTGGACGCGAGTTTGCACCGCACTCGAGGCAATCAAGCCCTTTGTAGGCACGGAGGTCGCCCCGCTACCCTGGATTACTGGCGACGATCTGATTGCCTTGGGCATGGTGCCGGGTCCGATGTTCAAAATGATTCTGGATCGAACGTACGACGAGCAGCTTGAAGGGCGCATAACCAACAGGGACGCGGCGGTAGCATTCGCAATCGGCCTGAAGTAATCCGGGCAAGCGGAGGCATTACAATCGCCACTCGCCTACGACGAGAGCGACTTGATGATGCTTTTCACATCCCCTATGTGTGTGATGCGCAGGCCAAAGTTCTCACCCACCTTGACCGCCTCACCCTGTCCGATGGTCTTGTTGTTGATTAGCAACTCAAGCGGCTCATCAAAACTCTTGAAGAATTCGATAATCGAGCCGTTGCCAAGCCGCATGACTTCCTGAAGATTCAAACGACGCTCGGCAAGCTTTACAATGACAGGCACCGACAACCGCATAATCCGGCTTAGCTCAACGGCGGAGGGCTTGGAGTTTTCGGTGCGAAGAAGCGGCACGCTGAACGATCCTCCATTAACGAATCAAACGATGTACCCTTCGGGCAGTATCGGCACATCGCGAGCAAGAGCAACACCCGACGCCGACGGGGCCGATCGCCGCGTCAGACCTTCTTAAGAAGCAGGCAAGCATTATGCCCGCCAAATCCGAAGCCGTTGTTGGCCGCAATTCGTACATTCAGGTCACGCGCGGCCTTCGGAGTGTAATCCAGGTCGCATTCCGGGT
>DDRH01000036.1:154189-184519 GCA_002343075.1 Phycisphaerales bacterium UBA2421
GTAATCCAGGTCGCATTCCGGGTCTGCTGAATCGAGGTTAATCGTCGGCGGAATCAAGTTCCTCTGGACAGCCAAGGCTGAAACAACCGTTTCCACACCCCCTGCCGCTCCGAGCAGGTGACCAATTGCGCTCTTTGTCGAGCTGATTGAGACTTTCTTGGCGTGCGGGCCTAGGGCCGACTTGATGGCACGCGTCTCGGCGATATCACCCAATTGCGTACTAGTTCCGTGTGCGTTGATGTAATCAATCGCATCCGGGGAAATGCCGGCATCTTTCATCGCCAGATTCATGGCCATCGCCGCCCCGCTGCCGTCGTCCGGTGGAGCGGTGAGGTGGTGGCCGTCTGACGACATCCCATATCCAATCAACTCTGCATATATCCTCGCGCCGCGAGCCTTTGCGTGTTCCAACTCTTCAAGCACCACCACCCCGGCACCTTCGCCCATGACAAACCCATCACGGTCTTTGTCCCAGGGACGACTGGCGAGTTGAGGAACATCATTTCGGGTTGATAATGCACGCGCGGCGCAAAAGCTCGCCAACCCGATCTTACAAAGCGCCGCTTCGCTCCCCCCAGCGATCATGACATCCGCATGATCCTGTTTTATGAGCCTCCCGGCATCGCCGATGGCATTTGCGCCGGTGGCACAGGCCGTTGCGATCGCAGTGGTAGGTCCGTTCAAGCGGTACATGATCGACACGTTGCCGCTTGCAGCATTTCCCATCAGTCGGGGCACTGTGAACGGGCTAACACGTCCAACGCCTCGGGAGTTGAGAATGTCGTGCTGCTCCTGAATCGTTTCGATCCCACCGATGCCGCTTCCGATGATGACGCCTGCGCGCAGGCGATCAACCTTCTCGAAGTCGATCGCAGCGTCTTTCACCGCCGAAACCGATGCGGCAACACCAAACTGCGCAAAACGATCAAGTCGCTTGGCTTCGCGGGCATCGATTCCGTAGCGAGTAACATCGAACGCCGCGCATTCACCGCCAAAGCGAACGGGGTATTGACTCACATCCCAACGGGTGATCGGACCGATGCCGCTCTTTCCAGTACACAGCGCATCCCACACCCGCTCGACGTCTTCGCCGAGAGATGTGACGACACCCAAGCCGGTAATGACTACGCGACGCGCCATGGGAGATTAAAGGCTGTCGGTCGGATGCCGGATTGTGAATCCGGTGATCGTCAACCGAAATTAACACACGCCTACTTCTTATGCTCCTTGATGTAGTCGATCGCCTGACCGACGGTTTGAATCTTCTCCGCTTCCTCGTCTGGAATCGACAATTCAAATTCGTCTTCAAACTCCATGACGAGTTCGACGGTGTCGAGCGAGTCGGCGTTGAGGTCGTTGATGAAGTGGGTTTCGCGAGTAATCTCGCCTTTGTCCACGCCCATCTGTTCACTCACGATTTCGATGACTTTCGTTTCGATCTCGTCCATAACCTTTCCTGGCCTCAGCTAAAGTGCGCCCATCCGGCGTCCGCGTCCGGGCTGGGCAAGTTGGGTGACTATATCGGTGGCGACTTACTTTGCAACGCTCCCGCTCGATATGTCCATTGAACTGGACCTCAAGAGCAAAAGTCACATAGCCATCCCACCATCCACGCAAACGACTTGGCCCGTAACATAACTTGCTGCCTCGCTGGCAAGGAATGTTACAATCGCCGCAATCTCATCCGGCGTGCCAAAGCGGCGGAGTGGAATCATTCCCTTTGCAACTTCTTTGATTTTCTCGTTTAGGACATCTGTCATCTCGGTTGTGATAAAGCCAGGTGCGACAACATTGCAGGTGACCCCCTTGCCAGCGAGTTCCTTGGCAATCGTCTTACTCAGCCCGATCAACCCTGCCTTACTGGCAGAGTAATTGGCCTGACCCGCGTTACCTACCACGCCCGAGACCGAACCGATGTTCACTATCCGACCTGATTTGCTGCGCATTATGAAGCGGGCAGCGCTTCGACAGGCGACAAAGACGCTCTTCAAATTTACGTCGATCACACTGTCAAAATCGGCGTCTTCCATGCGAAGAAACAACCCGTCCCGTGTGATGCCCGCATTGTTCACCAGCACATCAATTCGGCCATGCGTCTCAGCAATGCGTTGGACCGTTTCTTCAATCGCCTTGAAATCAGCGACATCGAGCGCAGCGGGTTCGGCGCTGCCCCCCTCGGACCTAATCGCATCGGCGACAGCGCATAGTCTTTCTAAAGACCTTGCACACACAATTACATGCGCTCCATCCACTGCCAGCTTTTTTGCGATGGCTTCTCCGATGCCCCGCGATGCGCCGGTGACTATGGCTACTCTTTTTTCGGTCATCCCTGTCCTTTCAAGAACAAACGTCCACATGAACCGCTCAAGCTCCAAATGGCAGTTGTTCGACACCGGGGCCTAAGCCGCGAGGATTGAATCCGCGGTGGCATAGTTGTCTATGACAAGCCGGCGGTTGATCTTTCTGAGCAGGCCTGTCAAAACACGCCCCGGCCCAAGTTCAACGAATCGAGCCTCGCCCGCGGCTAGCAAGCTCTGCATCGTCTGTTCCCAACGAACAGGTTTGACAATTTGATCGACTAAGAACCGCTTGATCGAGGTGGCATCGGCGTGCGGAGTCGCAGTTACGTTTGAATAAACAGGCATTTGCGGAAAAGACGTCGGCGTGTTAGCCAGTTCGACTGCCATTTTGTCAGCACCGGATTGCATGAGCGGTGAATGGAACGCCCCTGCGACCACCAGCGGTACAGCCTTGTATCCCGCGGCCGATGCTGCATTTGCAAAGCGCCCGCAGGCCGCATTACTCCCGCTGACAACGATCTGTCCGGGCGCATTGTAGTTGGCTGGCACAAGCACCTCGCCCTCTGAGGCACCTCGGCATAGTTCGGACACTACGGCGTCGTCTGCTCCAATAATCGCGACCATTCCGCTGGGCGTGGCTACCGCCGCCTCCTGCATATACTTGCCACGGGCTGCGACAAGCCGCAAGCCCTCCGCAAAGCCAAACGCCCCGCCTAGATGAAGGGCGGTATATTCACCTAGCGAGAGGCCCGCGAGCGCCGTCACGCACGCGAGGTCGATCAACCCAGCCTGCTTCGCCGCTTCAAAGCTCGCGACGCTAGTCGCATAGATCGCGGGCTGGCTTACATCGGTCCGATTCAGCTTCTCCTCAGGGCCGTTGAAGCATATCGCGGCCAGATCGTAGCCGAGGGTTGCGCTTGCGGCGTCAAAAACGGCTCGTGCAGCAGAGAATCGGCTGGCGAGATCTTGACCCATGCCAACATGTTGCGCGCCTTGTCCCGGACATAAGATGTAGGTTTTGATGCTCATGCTGCGTTCCCTCGCGCGACTTGCTACCCATCTCAGATTCGGATGACCGCGTTAGCCCAAGTGAGTCCCGCGCCAAAAGCGACCATGAGGGCGACATCGCCCTTCTTGAGCCGTCCCTGTCGCAGCGCCTCGTCGAGGGCGATTGGAATCGATGCCGCGGAGGTGTTGCCATATTTTTCGATGTTGATAAATGCCTTCTCTCGCGGCAGGCCGAGCCGCTCCATCGCACTGTCAATGATTCGAAGGTTCACCTGATGCGGAACGATAAGCTTGATGTCATCAATACCTAGCCCAGTTTTCGACATGGCGTCATCAATGAGTTCGTTGAACCGGGTGACTGCAAACTTAAAGATCTCCCGACCTCGAATGCGCATAAAGTGCTGCCGGCTGGCAATCATTTCGGACGAAATCGGAGTTCGCGCGCCGGGAAGCGTGTAGAGATACTCCCAGCCGTTTCCGTCGGCGTGGATACTGCTGTAGAGCACGCCCCGTTTGGGTTCCTGTGAGCGAGAAAGGACCACCGCACCCCCGCCGTCGCCAAAGAGGATGCAACTACTTCGGTCCTGATAATCGACGACGCGTGTCAACGTTTCCGCCCCAATGACCAGCACATTTTTGTATCGGCCGCACTCAATAAAGGCCGAGGCCATGTGAACGGCGTAGAGAAACCCGCTGCAGGCGGCCGAAACATCGAACGCGGGCGTTGTGCTCAAGCCAAGCGATGCGCCGACCATGCATGCAGTGGCAGGCATCGACAGTTCCGGGGTCACCGTGGCGCAGATGATTAAGTCGAGGTGCTTCGGTTCAAGCCCGGCCGACTTAAGTGCCGCTGTAGCTGCTTTGCTTGCGAAGGAGAGAGTCGATTCACCAGGCGACGCGATCCGACGTTCTTTGATGCCGGTCCGCTGGGTGATCCACTCGTCGTTCGTATCTACCAGCTTCGATAGATCGTCATTCGTGAGTCGCTTTTCCGGAAGGCACGATCCAGTGCCGGTGATTATGGCAGAATACGGGGTCATTGAAATTACAGATTCTGCGGGGCGATTGCCCGATTAACAAGCACCAAGACGACGCATCCTAAATTTTGGACTGAAAATGAACTCCGAGGCGACTCAATCATCATTCACTTGGATGCTTCTGGCGATGCGGTCGGTGATCTTTGCATTCACCCCGCTGTTCACTAACTGCCTCGCGACGCGGATTGCATTCCGGATTGCTTTCGCTTCGCTCCGACCGTGACAGATCATGCTGATGCCCCCGACGCCCAGTAGGGGCGCGCCGCCGTGCTCCTGCCAATCGTGGCGTGCCCAGATGCGCTTCGCCACACCCTTGAACTTGGCAAACACCTCCGCGGACTCCTGTTCCATTTCGGCCGCCATCGTCTGAAAAATTCCTTCGCTAAGGCCTTCAGTGAACTTCAGCAATATGTTTCCCACAAAGCCGTCGCAAACGATCACGTCGCAGATACCCTTGAAGACATCCTTGCCCTCAATGTTTCCAACAAAGTTGATCAATGGCTCGTCTCGCAGCAACTTCCGGGCCAGCTTCACAGTGCCAGTCCCCTTGGCGTCTTCTTCGCCGATACTCAACAGGGCAACACGAGGATTTTCAATGTCGAACAGGTCGTGGGAATACGCGCTTGCCATGAGGGCAAACTGCTGCAGATACTTCGGTTTGGCGATGACCTGCGCACCGACATCACAAACAACCACAGGCCCATGAAAAGTTGGCAAAACGACCGCGATGCCGGGCCGCGCCACGCCGGGGAGCAATCGCATTCGGAGTTGTGATCCAGCGACACACGCCCCAGTGTTTCCGGCGGAAATGACCGCGTCGGCCTCACCTTTGCTGGCGAGTTTACACATCACAGCAATCGAACTGTCGGGCTTGGAACGAATCGAGTCGACGGGAGGATCATCCATTTCGATGACCTGGGTCGTCGCGACTACGTTGTAATGCTTGAGTTTCGAGGCAGGAACCGGGTTGGTTGCCAAGGCAGCCTGAATGGTCGGCCCATCGCCAACAAGGTGTACCAGATCTTCGCCGGACAAAAATTCGGCCGCCTGCCAACATCCCAAGAGGATTTCGGCCGGCGCCCGATCGCCGCCCATAACGTCGACCGCAACTCGCACCTGTGAACCTCCCGTCGCCCTAACTTACGTTCGTTTAGCTTTGCTTTTCTTCGACAGCAAGCGCCAAGTCTTGATTCACAAACCCGCAATTGCCACAGGCGGCGTGCGGAAGCTTTGCGTTGCCGCACTGAGCGCAGCGCACATAGCGAATCGGGGACAATGCATGATGCGACCGACGCTTGCGCTTACGCATCTTGCTGATCTTCTGTACCGGCTGCATGACTAACTCCTTGAACAGACTGCACTTAGCAGCCGCCCGCGGGCATTTTGCCTGCGGAGCCTTCATTAACCACGGCAATCATTACGCCGCTTTCGAGAGCCACATAAGCTATCAATCGGGCGGATTGTGTCAAGTTTCGGAAAGTGCCGGTTCCCTGACCGACGGCGGCGGGCTGTTTCCCGTCGCAGTACGACGCACTGAACTAATACCCCTCCGCGGCGCTTCCGGCGAGCACGCAGAGGCAACCGAAGAGCACCGACAGCACGAAGGAGCAAATCCCCACAATCAGGCAAATCTGGGCAGCCTTGCGGTCACTCGCAGCGGGCTTGTCTTTGTATAGAAAGAAAAGCACAAACCCCAAAATCGGCACAAATCCGCTCGCGAGATAGAGAACAATTCGAACGTTGTCCGCGAGAGGTTGCTCCACGCCCACGGATGGCGGGAAGTTCGTGGGTGGCACCCGAGGTGGTGGCGACCGAGGGATCGCCGGGGCAGCACTTTGAGACGAACGAATCGGCGGCACCGAAACTGGCTTCGGCGTCGAAGGGTCCCTTGTGACGCCTGGCCCCACATGAGGTTGTGACGTGATTCCAATGGTCGATGCCCCGGATGCGGTCCCCGGGCCACTTCCTCGCATCAGCAGCGCGTTGATGTTGGTCGCAAGTCGATCAATGTTGCCCTGCATCGGCGGGTTGATCGCGTCCAGCCAATGCGCGGGTCCCAGGTAATACTCCAGCGCTCCCTTTGGTTGGACATCCTGAATCCGCAGCGGAATGATGGCAACCCCTTTGTTCACCGCTCGATCGACTTCTTTCGGGATCTGCGACGATTGATTGGCGTGATCGGAGAGCAGCAACACCATGACCTTTGCCGAGCTAATCGCTTCGACGATCGCCTGACCCCACTCTACTCCAGCGAGAATGTCGCGCGGGGCGATCCAGCAGCGAATGCCCTTCTGCTCCAGACCGGCACACACGGCATCCGCAATAGGTTTGTCGTGCGTGCTATAACTGATAAAAACGTCGTGCATTTCGTTCCTCTCCAGCTACCACTTCCGACGAGTTAGCAGCAAGACCAAGAAAAATGGTCCGCCCAGAAGGCTCGTTATGACGCCCACTGGCAGGTAGGTGCCTACCGGTCCAAACGCGCTAATCTTTCGCGATGCTGCGTCTGCAAGGCAAAGCATCACTGCCCCGAGCATGGTCGCAACCGGCAACAACCGCCGGACATCGTGGCCGACGATCACCCGGCCCAAGTGCGGGCAAATCAACCCCACGAAGCCGATTGGCCCACTCACTGCAACTGCTGCGGCCGTAATCAGACTTGCTACGATGATACCTCCCCATCGTAACTGATTGATCGGTACACCAAGCGACGCTGCCTCTGCATCGTTCATAGTGCCGGCGTTCAGCACACCTGCGCCGAGCATAATCACCGTAAATCCCAAAAAAATGGCGATTCGCGACGTCCAAATTTGCCACGACTGAAGGTTCGTCTGCAGCCCACCGATGAGGAATGCCATCGGCCCCCCTGGCGTGGCAATATCTTTCACAATCGCGTTGATCAGCAAGAACAAGGCACCGCAGACAGCATTAACGATCACCCCGATCAGGATGAGCGTGGCCGGCTGCAACCTTCCCCTGCCGCCGGCAATCGCTAGGACGACCGCCACCGCGGTGATGGCACCAAGGAACGCCATCGCCTGCTGGCCAATCGCCATCGCGCCAGCCAAACCTGAGAAAGCGGGCAATGTCCAGAGATATCCTGCGAGTGCCGCCCCGCTGCTGGTTCCGAGGAGGTATGGATCGGCGAGCGGGTTTCCGAGCAATGCCTGGTACGTCACCCCCGCCACCGCCAGTGCCGCACCTACCAGCGACGCCAGAAAAACCGATTCCAGTCGATATGGGAGCGTGGCCGAGGTCGGCCAGCCGATCGAACCGGTTGAGCCGATCAGCAGGCACACGAACGCCACCCCCGCCCAGGCGATGAACGTCAGCAGCAGGATTACGACCAATTGTCGACCGCCCAGACGCGTCAATTCGGCCTCGTTGTCGGATGACTCCCGTGCAAGATCGCCGCCAGTCGCTCCGCCGTTTGTGTGGCGCAAAAGCCTGGAAGCAGCACGTCCGGATCCGTCACCCAAAATACTTGGCTTTGCTTCACTGCGCGCAACTCCGACATGGTGGGCCAGAACGATTTGGCATACTCAATAGATTGGGTCGACGCCCCCGGCAGCAGTTGAATGATTACATCAGGATCAAGTGCGGCAAGCCGTTCGCGGTCAAGCGTTGGGTAATCAACTCCCACCGGTATGACATTCACTCCACCCGCTATTTCGAGCAATTCGCCCAGAAATGTCCCGGGCCCGACGGCATTCAGTCCGGATTCACCCACAACCAACAAAACTCCACGCTTCGGATAACTCTCCGCAAAAGTTCGGACCTGACTAAGGGCGTCGTCCCAACGATTCACCGTTAGGTCGGCTTCGCTTTTGGCGTCGAGCACGGTCCCCAACTCGGCGATCGCCAGTCGGGTGTCTTTGAGCGAGTCAATCTTTCGATTAAACATCTTGATGTTCAAAGCGGCGGCCCGGTCGGCAAAACCTTCGGGCATCTTGTCTGCGTGATACTGGGTGACAATGACATCTGGCTTAAGTACCGCCAATAACTCCCAATCAACGGATCGATAATCGCCCGCACGCGGGAGATGATCGGTGATCTTTCGCGGGGGCTCAAAATTACTGACTGCGATGAGTTGCCCGGCAAGCTGCATCGCAACGACGATGTCCGTGGCCGCGGGAGAAAGCGAGGCTACCCTGGGTGCCGAGGTTCCAACGACCTCTGAGGCGGGTGCCGGGGTGCGATCGCAACCACACGCGAGCATCACTGCAAGAAACATCGCGAGAGAACTGGCAATTCGCCGTTGAATCATCAGCCGAGGATGCTAAAGTTGCTGGCAGATCGTGTCAAAATTGCAGGGGTAACCCTGCGAGTCGAAGTCAAACGTCTCAGTTTATCGCACGGAGGCAGCCAATGAGTGAACAATCTACCGGATTCATGAGCAGAATCGCTTCGATCTTCACCCGAAAGAATCGGCTGGAGGAAGGTGGTATCTCCTCCGACCTTGACAGCACGCAGCCGCCATCGCAATTGGTAGAAACGCGACAAAGCATTTTCCGTCCATGGGCGAAACGAGATCACGCCTTGCAGAATCTGTCCGAAGGATTTGTCACGCTGACGCGACTGATGAGCGGCATTCGTGATAACCTTGAGAAACAGAACACCCGTCAGGAGGACTTGATGCGGGTACTGTCGCAGCTCCCGCAGATGATAGAGACGATTCCGGAATCGAATCGTAGTCAGGCCGAAGCCCTGAAGACGATCTACACTCAACTGGCCCAGCAGAATCAGGCGCAAACCACGCTGGGTGAAGTGCTCAATCGCATTTGCGACACGTCCGGCGAGCAGAAGAGTCTCATCAATTCGCTCAACGACCAACTCGACTCGCTCCGCCAGACCGATGCCAGCATCAGCAGCAACATCAGCAATGTAGGCACGGCTATGCAATCGCTGAGCGAACACAGCGCGACAAGCACGCAGGTACTCCAACAAGTTCAATCGGGCATGTCTCAGCGGGACGCCATGCTTAATCAACTCTTGGAGAAGCAGAATCACCGTTTCAACGCCATTTTCTGGGCCAGCGTGGTCCTTTCGATCACCACGATCCTGTCATTGGTGATGGTAACTTACCTTGCGATGAAGTAGGTTGCGGTGTGCCCCGCATTCATCGCCGAATCACTACCTCTGTTCTGGCACTGGGGCAAAAGCGCGCTCGACTCCGCGGCACCGGGTTGCGTTGCAGGACTGATAGTTGAGAATTAACTCACCCTCGGCAATTGTAGTTTCGATTTCAACTTGGATCTCCCCTGAATAGCTGTTTCCAAACGCTCCAGTTTCGGTCGGCGGAGGAAATCGGACGGTTGCTGTCGGGTCGTGTGAAAGGGTTACCACCGTCGGGGCGACGCCAGGCTGCGCAACTTGGGTTGCAATGTGCCATCCAGGCGCGATTCGAACTGTGAGAGCCAAAAGAGTGGCAGACCGACGCGTGCAAGTCACAGACACGATCTGCCCTTCGTCGATCGGTGGAGCATGCGCCGCTGCACCCTGAGTTGGCAAGAACTGCGAACTGCCGCAAAGCTCAATCGACACGGCCAACATTGCGCTCATCGCTTCGGCTTGGCTATGGAGCTTCGAATCGAACGCGGCCACCACGCGCTGCGCATCGTCTCGCTTTCCAAGCTTCAGCAGCACCTGAGCCGCGACAGCGTTCCCGGAGGGCAGAGGGTTATCAGTGCCCGATTTCTGCCGCACAATCAAATCGTCGGCGTTTCGATCAGTGAAAAAGAAGCCCCCATCATCATCATGCAAACGGCGGAGCATTTCGTCCACCAGACGCTGTGCAGATCCCTTCCAGTTCGGATTCCCCGTCAGACGAGCTAGAACAAGCAAAGCTTCGGCAAGACACGCATAATCTTCCAGCACGCCTGCATGCTTTGAGATCCCATCTCGGCTAGTCCGACGTAACTGGCCTTCCGAGGTCAAATGGTTGTCAAGAATGAACCGCGCTGCCGCCTCGGCGGCGTGTAGGTATCGGGCTTCAGATAATGTGGAGCCAGCCTCGGCCAATACTCTGATCATGAGGGCATTCCAACTTGTGATTACCTTCAAATCGACCATCGGCTGCTCGCGTCTGTCACGAGCGGAATGCAATCTCTCGCGCATTCGCTTGAGCACGTCGAATTGCGCGTGAAACTTCTCGACATCTGCGACATACAGAATGTTTGCGTCTGGTTGCCCGTTCGCGTAATGCGGATCGGCAAAGTTGGGTCCCGTTGTCAAGCCGAAGACTTCACAAAAAGTATCGATCTCGCGGTGCGCAAATGCGGAGCAATTGCTACCCTCTTCCTTGCTGCCCAGCACTTGCCGCACTTCCTGCTGCGTCCAGAGATAGGACAACCCCTCTCGTGCACACACTTCTGCATCTATTGCGGTAGAGAATGCCCCTTCGCGCGTCCTCATCTTCGCCAGGACGAAGTCCAAGAGTTCCCTCGCAACGACTTCATAGCGCGGCTCGCGAAAACGGCTCGCTGCGGTGAGATAAACTGAAGCGAGCAAGGCGTTGTCGTAGAGCATGATCTCGAAGTGAGGAACGAGCCATTGGGCATCAGTGCTGTACCGATGAAATGCTCCGCCGAGTTGATCGCGGATTCCGCCGTACATCATGGCATCGAGCGTGGCGCGCACGCGCTGCTCAAGGATGCCTGCCTGCTCGCCCAACTCTCTGGCGACTGGTGATTCGGGTATCGTCGCCGCAAGAATCAATTGCAGCAACGTCTGGCGTGGAAACTTTGGTGCGCGACCAAACCCGCCATTCTGGGCATCAAAATCGCTTGCCGAGCGCATCACCATCTGTGCGATCGCGTTAGGTTGAAGCGAATGCGCCGTCTGCGTGTTCGACGCCACCTCCACCTGCTGAAGAATTCTTGTAAACTGCGCGGCGGCCCGCGCGACTTCTGCGTTGCGATTTTCCCATGCATCATGAATCGCGCGAAGGACCGAGACGAACCCAGTGCGCCCAGGCAAATCCGTGGGCGGAAAATAGGTGCCCCCGTAAAAATACTCAAGTTGTGGGGTAAGAAACACGTTCATCGGCCACCCGCCGTGATGAGTCTGCACTTGCACCGCGGTCATGTACAGTTGATCGACATCCGGGCGTTCTTCACGGTCCAGCTTGATACAGACAAAATGCTCATTCATCACGGCAGCGACTGCGGCACTTTCAAAGCTCTCGCGCTCCATCACATGGCACCAGTAACAGGTCGAATAGCCAATGCTCAGAAAAATCGGCTTCTTCTCGCGACGTGCGCGTTCAAATGCCTCAGAACCCCACGGATACCAATCAACGGGATTGTGGGAATGTTGCAAAAGATAGGGCGATGTCTCGTGTACGAGCCGGTTTGCCATTTCAGATCATTATAGCGCGAGCGGTGCAGTTTCGTCCGCGGGAACTTGCTTAGTCTTCAGGCTTCTCGCCTCCATCGGCCATGCGTACTATTCGGGGATCAAAGCGTGCAATGACTTCAACCAACTCCGTCTGGTGGGCCATCACTTCATGGATGTCCTTGTAGGCGAACGGGTTCTCATCGATCCCGGCTGACAGCAACTGCACGCCGCGCTCTTCCAGAACAGGCTTGACCTGTGCCCAACGGTACTGCTGCTTAGCCGCGGTGCGGCTCATGCGTCGGCCCGCACCATGACTCGCGCTGTTGAGGCTGGCAGACGCGCCCTTTCCTCGCACGACGAAGCCGGGCGACGCCATGCTGCCGGGAATCACCCCCAAGACGCCGCTCGCCGCAGGCGTCGCGCCCTTTCGGTGCACGATCACCTCTTGACCGTCGTGCGACTCTTTCCATGCGAAATTATGGTGGTTCTCAACGCCCGCCAACACGTGCGCCCCGATCGCTTTGGCGATCCGGCGATGAATCACCGCGTGATTGGCTGCGGCATAGCTACCCATCAGGTTCATTGCTGCGAAATACTCCTTGCCCGGCTCAGAATCCAGATCCAGCCATGCCAGCCGCTTCAGTTCGGGCGGTAGGTATGGGTGAAGGCTCATCGCAAGGTTGGAGTAGTGATTCGCGACCATCGCCCCCGTGCCACGAGAGCCGGAGTGCGACAGCAAGGCGATATAACTTCCCGGTTGCATTCCGAGATCGGGCTTCGATAACTCCAGAATCCCGAACTCAACAAAGTGATTGCCAGAGCCACTGGTGCCCAGTTGCGGCCAAGCCTTAGTGTCCTTCAGCTTCTGTGTAATCGATGTGACGGCCCAATCCTCATCCATTACCGCGTGCTCATTCTTCCGCTTAAACGTCGCCCCTGCGCCAAAGATAGTTTCTCGGTGGAGTGCGTTGACAAGATGATGGCGCCACTTCTCCAACTCAGCGCCCGCGATATCGAACACGCTAAGCTTCATGCGGCAGGCAATGTCCACGCCCACTGCATACGGAATCACTGCGTTCTTCACCGCAAGCACCCCACCGATCGGCAGGCCGTAGCCTAAATGGGCATCTGGCATCAGAGCCGCCCGGACCGCAACAGGAAGCCTCACAGACTGCTTTAGTTGATCTACCGCTGCCGGCTCGAGTTCCTGCCCCCAGACTTGAAAATCGGCGGCGCTTTCGCGCTCAACCCAAAATGGCCTGTCGCGCTCCTCGATCAGCGCGACAGCCAGTTCGCCAAGCAGAGGATCGCTGGCGAATGCGTCTGGACTCTGCAGCACGGCACCCAGTTTCTCCAAAGCAACACTGCGGCCGCCATGTTTCACCAGCCGTTTGGAGATGCGCAGCGCCAGGCCGACGATTTTTCCTTCGCGATACCCGAGCGCAGTGATGTCGCGGCCGTTCATGAGATAGTCAGTTTAGGCGCAGCGGCGGAAGCGCTGTTTCGGTCGACTTCTCGGATGAGGTTGTTCACGAGATTCTCAAGAGCTATTCTTAAGTCTTGTGCGCCACTGAAGTTATCGAGAGGCGCACCTGCGTCGCTATTCAGGCGCAGTTGCTGAAACATAGGGAGCTCACCCAGAAACGGCACCCCCAGCGCATCCGCAGCCTTTCTCGCCCCGCCGCGGCCAAAAAGGTCATGACTCGTGCCGTCTGGCAGCGGAAAATAACTCATGTTCTCTACAATCCCAAGAATCGGCGCCGCAAGCTGTTGAAACATCCTCACCGCGCGAATGGCGTCATCCAGCGCCACCTGCTGCGGCGTGGCGACAATAACAGCGCCGCTCAGCGGCAGTAACTGGCAAAGCGTCAGCGGGACGTCTCCTGTGCCGGGCGGAAGATCGACAATGAGATAATCCAGTTCGGGCCAATGCGTGTTGTCTACAAGTAACTGCTTGAACGCACCGTGAGCCATCGGGCCACGCCAGATCAGCGGCTTATCTTGCTCAACCAGGTTTCCGATGGTGATGGTGTGAATTCCGTGCACATTGAATGGCACGATCTTCATCACGTCGTTAACCTTGGTGCTCTTGACCATCGCACCCTTAATGCCAAGCAATGTTGGCATGCTGGGACCGTAGATATCACCATCCATCAGCCCGACTTTTGCCCCGGTTCGACTCAATCCCACCGCTACGTTGGCCGCGATTGTTGACTTGCCGACACCACCCTTGCCGGCACCGACCGCGATGACATGCCGAACTTGTGGGAGGGCCCCGCCGCGTTCTGAAACACCTTTCGGCCCGCCCGGCGGAGCTGTCACATTGACCACCACCCTTTCTGCACCAATCCGCCGGAGCGCGACCGTGATATCGCGCTCAACCAATTCCCTTAGCGGACCGGTTGGATTGGTCAATTCAACCGTCAGTGACACGTCATAGGCCTTTACCAGCAGGTCTTTCAACATGCCGAGGGTGACGATGTCTTTGAAGAGCTCTGGATCCTTCACAGTCTGGAGCGCCGCCAATACTTGTTCGCGTTCTAATGCCATACTCACTTTCCTATTCACTCGAGTTCAGCGATTATATGCCACTCAGCCGCGATACACAGCGCCGCGTCGAAACGCGACACTTGGCTTGCTGGCAAAACGGATGTCTCACTTACGAGCTGATTTACCGCATGACCTTGCCAGGACAGGCCTAAACCTGCACCCCGGCACGGAAGATGACGGGTGGGCAAAGCCCCCTCCCGTTGTGCTCGGCGATGGGACAATCGTGCAACTTTTAAAGGACGGCGAGGCACTGAGCGCCGCTTATGAGGCGATCGCCGGTGCACAGCGGATCATCTGCCTGCAAGTCTACATCTTTGGTAGCGATGCGACCGGACGGCATTTTGCTGAACTACTCATTCGGAAGGCGCGCGACGGGCTTAAGGTGTTCGTTTCCTATGACTCATTTGGCTCAATGATGAGCGATCGAACAATGTTCCGGGAAATGCGTGCTTCGGGCGTTCGCGTGGAGGAGTTTCACCCGATCAGGCCGTGGGATTGCCGGTATAGCTGGCGACCTTTCAATCGGGACCACCGCAAGCTGGTGGTGGTCGATCACGAGATCGCTTGGCTTGGTGGGCTGAACATCGGCGACGAATACGCCGGCCCTTGGATTGCTGGTCGCGCCGCGCTTGAGGTCGAGCCGTGGCGCGATACGGCAGTCGGCTTGCGCGGGCCGGTCACCCGATCGCTCTTCCAGTGCTTTATTGCAAGCTGGAGATACCTGCATACCGGCGGGCGCATTCACCGATGCGAATGGGTGAGAGAGCTCACTTTTGCCGACATTCTCGGAACCGTCCCAACTCGCCGCAGCGAGGTGAAAGAGCGTTTTCTCCGGGTGGTTCACTCCGCTCGAGAAAGCATCCTCCTCACGATGGCCTATTTTGCGCCGCATGATGATCTTGTAGACGCAATGTGCGCCGCTGCCAGACGCGGAGTCCGGGTGAAGCTCTGCATTCCGGCTAAAAGTGATATGCCACTGCTCACAATCGCCGCAAGGAGCTTTTACGAAGATATGCTTCGCGCAGGCGTTGAAATCTTTGAGCGACAGTTCGTCATTTTGCACGCCAAGACGATGGTTGTTGACGAAGCAATCAGCGTGGTAGGCTCAACAAATCTCGATTATCGAAGCATCGAGTACAACTGCGAGTTGTCGGTCGTCATTCGAAGCCCCGAGTTTGGAGAGAAGATGGCAAAGTTGTTTGACAATGACGTTCGATACTCAAGGCAAATCAGGCTTGAAGAATGGCGTCATCGAGGGGTTCGTGACCGGGTGGGACAGTGGGCGGTCAGCCGCGCCCGGTATCTACTCTGAGCTTGGCGGTTTACCGGTCAGGCCAGTCGCCACTAAACACTTCAACAGCAGGCCCTGTCATGTAGACATGATTGTCGGCCTCACTCCACTCGATCCCCAAAACGCCGCCGGGCAGGTTTACCTCTACAGTCCTGTCCAACCGACCGGTAAGAACGCCCGCGACCACGACCGCACTCGCTCCAGTGCCGCAAGCCAGCGTAATCCCACTTCCCCGCTCCCACGTCCGCATGCGAACGGCGACGCGCGACACCGTAGCTGCAAAATGCACGTTCACCCGGTTCGGAAAAATCGGTTGCGTCTCAAAAAATGGCCCCACTTGTGCTAGCGGCACCGCCTCGGGCTGTTTGCAGAACAGGACCATGTGCGCGCTGCCCATCGAAACAGCGCTAAATCGATCTTCCAGGCCGCAATCTTTCATCCACGCGGCGGGCTGACCGATCGGAATGTATCTTGAGAGAACTGCGTCGACCAGCGGCGCATCCAAATCGTGCGGCAATGACATGGGAATCTGCCGGGCTTGAAGAATTGGCTCATCCATATCGACGGTTGAATGGCTGATTCTGCCGTCAGTGCCGACCGTTTGCTGAATGCTAAGACTGCCTCGCAGGGTCTCAACACGCATTGGATTGACCCGAACCAACCCGCGATCCCACACAAATTTGGCCAGCCCGCGGACGCCGTTGCCGCACATCTGTCCCTCACTGCCATCCGCATTAAACATGCGCATGCGCACATCACTCGCTTGGCTGGGCAGTGCCAGGATGAGGCCGTCGCTCCCAGCGCCAAAGTGGCGATCGCTGATCCGCCGGGCCAGGTCGGCAGGGTCCGTCGGAGCAGGGTTTGTAATGCAATCAACGTAGAGATAGTCGTTGCCGCAACCGTGAAGTTTGGTGAATCGCATCCGCTTTTAGTGTATCCGCGTTAACTTTCTAAGGCGAAACGACCGATAATCACTAGGTGTCTGTTTGCGAAGAAACAAGTACTGCAGCCGTCGTGGCGCTGCGAAATTGGGATTCGAACCTGCGTTTCCTTGAAAAGGAAGGCCAAGATTGCTATCCAGCATTTCGAGCCGACCTTGAATTCGTCTACGGTCGCGACGGGACCCTGACCGCGCGCACCGCCGGAGACTGGTATCGAAACTGTTCCGTACCAAAAGCCGCTGCAATCGCCCAACTGCGAGATTTGGCGGCACCGAGTTCGTGTGTCTGCATCCTCGACCCAGCCCACCCTGCCGTGATTCGACTTATTCTTGAGCGGTTTCGCCCGTCGCAAGCGGTTGTGGTGGTAGTACCCTCGAAGGAGCACTTCTCGGCATTGCTCTGCTTCGACGACCTCTCGGAAGCAATACAGGCGGGCCGATTGCTGTTTGCCTGGGGCTGCGATTGGCAATCACGACTCGCGACGATCTTCAACCGGCACACCGGATTGGCAATTCCCGGCCAGTTTATTCGACTCGAAGGAACCACGCCTCTCGATTCGGATGCTTTGATCGCGGAATCGCAACCAGTCTTTGCCGCTGCTGGTGTGGCTCGTCAGCGGCGACTTGACGGGTTGTGCCAGGTGTCACGCAGTTCTCGCAGCGGCAGACTGTTGCTCGTTGCCGGAAAGCAGTTTCGCCTTTGGTCCGACCCAACCGAGTGGGTTTCGGCCGAGATTACCCCGCATTTTGCAAAGGTGGAGTGGTTTGACACGGACAGCCCGCTGGCGGCAACGCCGCTTGCCTTGGCGGAAGCGGCTCAGGCGTGCGACGCGCTTCTTGCAATGGATGAGTTTCGCCCTGAATCGCTACCCCCAGAAGTTCTCGGCCGGCCGTGGATCACGTGGGTTTCACAAGGTTTGATTCCGAAGCGCACAGCCGCTAACTGCTCGGATTCTTTGGTCGTCGCCGACAAGTTGTGGGCTGAACGCGCGGCTAAGCAAGATTGGGAACGGAACAGGGTTGGCGTAGGCACGCCTGAATTTGATGCTGCCCCCCCGCCGCACGCAGGCACCGCGACGATGATCTGCGATCTTCCCAACCTTCGGCCAGCGGCAGATTTGGAGCACTTTTCGTCGTTGCGACTCCTTTGGGAGAGCCTCTATGACCGATTGAGTGAATCGCCCTTTGACGCAATCGACCGTGCGGACGAAGTCGTCGCACAGTCGATGCGCCAGCTTCAAATTGACCCCAGTAGAGTATCGCTTGACCGCTTTTCGAAGGGGATTGTTCCAGCGGCGTTCGCTGTCGGCCTTGTTAGGCAACTCCTTCAAATGGGCGTACCTCTTCGGCTGTACGGCGACGGTTGGCAACAAGTCTCCGAAGCGGCATCGGTCTGGAACGGGCCTGTCAAATCACGCGAGAGCTTCCGCGCAATCATCAACTCGACGCACACACTGATCCATTCAAATCCCTCCAGTCAGTGGCATCCTATAGACGCTTATCCGAGGCGTGTTATCCGCGGTACGCTGCGCGGGCTGACCGGGATGTTAGCTGATCTTCAAAACCCCGCCGCACCCTCCCGCGTGCAATCCAATGCGCGGATCAGCCTGGTTATTCGCGACTTAATGGCATCCCAGGTCGCATAGTCAACGCTAGCCCTCCGTGCTACGATCTGCCGTCCATGTGCTCAATTGTTCTATCTACGCTGCTCGGTCTAACCGGCGCCAGCCAGCTAGCCACGAATGCGATGCCCGCAACACACCGCACCTCGCAACCAACGTCGCAACCGTCGCTGGAACTGCGTCGATCAGTTGAGGCAGAGAAACTGCGCACCTCCATGCTCTCGCTACCCGTCATGCCACCGCGTGCGCTTGTGGCAACAATCACCCTGCAGTTGGCTGAGCCTGCGGGACTGATCCTGGCGGATTCCCCAATCGCCGCCAGCGACGGCGTACACCGGCTTGAGTTGACCGACCTGCCTGGCCTGGCACAGATCAACGTAGGTCAGGCCGGGCAGGAGAACGCTCGCTGGGTTGATTTTCAGCATGTTGAGTTCGCCACGCCCGATGCGATTGTGACTCTGCTGCAGGTCTTCGTTCGTGAAGATTATTTGATGATCGCCTACGACTTCACCGGGGCCCGAGAAGAGTGCCGCGTGCAGGTGATTCAGGCTCCCCAGATGGCGGAGAACAAAGACGAGATTTTTCGGCTTTATGTCGAGCGATTTGACTCGGTCACCGACGATTCGCTCGAAAAAATCACCTTAAAGGCAGATAGCCTGCGGACAATGCTGGCTACGCATCGAGACGAATCGATGCGATACATCATTGCGCCGCTCCGGGACCGAAAACTACACCGCGGGGTACTGCGCGTTCCGTCTGAAGTAGCCTGGCAGGTTTTGGGTGCCTCAGTTCCGCCACCTAAGGAGGCAGAAGATCGTGTGGCAACGCTGGTGCGAAAGTTAGATGCCGAAGAGTACGCAGAGCGTGAGACGGCGGCGACGGAACTGCGCAGGGGTGGTGCGATCACTGCGCTCATACTTCGACAGATTGATCGATCAGGACTCTCCGAAGAACAGCGACAGGCGGTCGATACAATCATTTCGTCATATGATCGGCTTAGCCAAGAGCACATTGAGCAGCGCAAGGCCGACCCTCTGTTTCATCTGGGCATTCTCTACGGTGACGAAACATCGCTGTGGCCGGCTGCGGCTGCGGCTTTGGGCTTGAGTCTCTCAAAGGGCGAAGAAAGCGACGTCGAGCAAATTCGTGACAAAGCAGACGCAACGCTTACCTCGCTGCTTCAAACCGCAAAGCCTCCGGCGGCGTCGCAGCCTGTAACGACAAATGGACAGTAAATAACGATGTGGCGAGGTAACCGCTTTCAGTGCGCCTCGGTTAAGATTGAGCTCGAAGGACGTGAAGACCCACGCTTCCATCGCAGCGCAATAGAATCCAGTGAAAATAGTGGCTACCCGACGACTTCCTCAAGTTCTGAATCGCGTACTTCCCTGAACACGGTGCGTCCCGGGGGCGTCGTGATCCATTTTCGGATCGCCAGCGTGACGCCTTCCCACTTCGGCCCAGCCCGGTGCTCCAGAAACGCAGCGAAGAGCTTGTCAATCACCCCGCAGAACTCCCTCAACTGTCCGATTCGCTCCTCGAACAACACCCGCGGAGTGTCGGCCTCTTCGATCGCCGGAAGTTTCAGTCCAGTAATTGCAAGACTCTCAGCGGAGAGTGTGAAAACGTACTGAGAGCCGCCAAACTCGATCGTAAGCCCACTCTTTCGTGGCACCTTGCCTGAACGGAGGGCTGCTGTGGCTTCGCTCATCCTCGTCGGCCCAATGGATTTCAGACCCACTTTGCCCGACTCTCCGTAGGCACACTCCAAGTCAAGCGATCGATCAAACATCACGGCTGCATCGCCATCGGCCGTGCCGACGTAGCCATCTCGACGGTCGACTTCGTGCCACAGCCAAGTGAGAAACTCATTTCCGAGGAAGTCTCGACTTTCGGCAAGCTTCGCGGTCCAGGGATAATCAGGCGTTTGCGACTCACCTTCCGGCCCGAAGACAAAGCGTGACGGCCGAGCATCTTCCAGATCCCGCCGCCGGCCGCGTGGCTCAAGCAGTCGGAGCGCCAACGCGCCCGCCGAAACCGCGGCGAGTTCCAGGCCGAAAGTTCGAGAAAAAAGCTCAACCAACTTCTCCTCTGCCGCCGAATTCACAGCAGCATAAACCGTCGAGGAAGGCAAATCCCACAAAACGGCGTACAACTTGCTGCGACGATACTGCCCCGATCTGAGATCGTCATCGATCTTCCGCCGCACTATGTCGCGGGCGTCTCGCTTCTGATTTTTACTGATAAACCCCGAAGGATTCCCCGCCGCCAGCACCTGCTCCTCGAGCGAAAGATACGCCTGCTTCACCTCCGCCGGCACCCGGTTGGTATCGATGCGCAGGCCAATATGCAGCGCTTCGGCATAGACGTTCGACTCGAACGAGAATGTGCTGTCGAGAATGTGACGCCCGCCGTTCCAGCCGTACTCGGTCTCGTCGGGCACGCCAGCCTCAGTAGGACGCAGTGCGTTCTCTGCGAGCAAATCAAGTTGCGTCTGCTCAATCAGTGCCGGCGCCTTACCTATGACTGAAAATCTGCGAAATGAAACAGGTCCAGAGTCAAATCCCATTGTTCAACGCCCAAGACGTAAGAGAATTCCCCGAGTCAACAGTAGCCGCGTCGCCGGCGGCGGCCAAGGGACCAGTTGCGACTTCAACAGGAATCGCGCATGTTATCCCCGCAGCATCCACAAAGTGGGTGGTTTTACACAAGGATCAGCAAACATGCCCAAATGTCTGGCCGCGGTTGCGCTTCTGCCATTTCTGATGCTGGGATGCGCGGCACAAGTAGAACCTGAACCCTTTCCATCAGCGACGCCTTCGCGCGTGATCAAAGTCACGGAGATGATTTTCCCGGCCGTTGTCCGGCTCGACGTGGCGCAAGAAATTTACCGCGACGGGAAACGGACGTTGCAGCGCGGCATCGGCAGCGGCGTGATCATTGATGCGCAGGGCCGCATTCTCACCAATTATCACGTAGCCGGACGAGCCGCCGAGATTTTTGTCACGCTGTTCAATAAGGAACGCGTCCGGGCG
This sequence comes from Phycisphaerales bacterium UBA2421, assembly GCA_002343075.1. Taxonomy (GTDB): domain Bacteria; phylum Planctomycetota; class Phycisphaerae; order Tepidisphaerales; family Tepidisphaeraceae; genus UBA2421. The sequence continues at coordinate 175,311 of DDRH01000036.1, forward strand.
TCGCTCATCGGAGATGATCACTGGACTGATCTTGCGGTTGTTCAACTGGATATGGACGAGATCGCGCGAAAGAACATCAGCTTTAGCTTTGCACAACTCGGGACCAGCACGGGCGTGCGCACCGGGCAGGATGTGATCGCTGTCGGCACGCCATTTGGGCTGGCTCGGACGATGACGCTTGGCATCGTCAGCAATAACGAGCGGACTCTGTATCCTGACCGAGTACGAATCGACGAATATGAGACAGCAGAGTTCGACAACTGGATACAGATGGATACCCCGATCAATCCCGGTAATTCCGGGGGCCCATTGGTTGACCTCACCGGAAAGGTCATCGGAATCAACACACGAGGCGGAGCGCAGAACCTCAATTTCGCCGTGCCCATCGATACGGCCAAGCCAGTCGTGGCTGAAATCATCAGTAGTTCGAAAGACGGAAAACGAGGGCACGTTGCCCGAGCCGATCTCGGCCTTGAACTGCGCCCGCTACAGGATCTCGAGAGTTTTTATGCAATCGAGTTAAATCAAGGCGTTCTGGTTGACTCGGTTGCCAAAAACTCACCGGCAGCCATGGCCGGGGTGAAGACACAGGATATCTTGCTCGCGATCAATGACGTTCCTGTGAACGTTCGGTTTCCTGAGGAACTCGCTCCAGCACGAAAGCTGATTTCCGAACTGCCGATCGGTAAGGAAACTAGGCTTCAACTTAGAAGAGGAAAAGACACCCTCAATGTGCGAGCAGTCACAGACAAACTCGAGGGCGCTGCGGGTGAAGAGCGGGAATTTAAGAAGTGGGGGATGAGCGTGCGCGAAGTTACGCGTCAGTACGCCAGTGAGCGAAATCTGGACGACGACAGGGGCGTTGTCACAACCAGCCTGAATCCGGGCTTCCCAGCGGCACGCGCCGAGATACGCGGCGGCGATGTTGTTCGCAACATAAATGGAATTGAGATTGCCGATCTCGATCAATTCGCGTCTATTTATGACGAATCGATCAAGAAGCAGGAATCGCGCGTCGTAATCGGCCTGCAGAATGGACGATCCCGCCGGACGGTTGTACTGAGAATCACATTTGACACAGGCAGAACAGACGTGCCTACAACGGAACCTTCAAAATGAGCATGATTAGGATTTGCTACTTCAGCGGCGCGATCGCACTTCTCTTCAGCGTGATTGCCGCCATAGCGGCAGAGGGCAACCCCACACCTGCCAAGACATTGCGCGACCGCGTCTCGCCGTCGATGTACGCTGTGCAGTACACATGGGCGTACGAGTTCGGCCGCATCGACTTTGTCACCTGCGGTGTGGTGGTGCGCGACGATGGGTTGATGATGATCCCCCTCAGCGCGGTTGGCACCGGCCTGCCTGATTCACAGTTGGTCGACGTGAAGATCATCGTCCCATCAAAGGAGAATGATGAGGTTGAGATTGACGCGATTTTCCAGGGTCGCGATGAGCGTACTGAGCTGGCATTTGTAAAACCGCGTGAATCCGGGCGCGAGTGGAAGCCCATCACTTTTGAGGAGGTTCCGATTGAGGTTGGCGATGAAGTCACTTCGATCGGTATGCTCCCAAAGGATGCGGGATACTCGACATATTTTCAGAGAGGTGTGATCGCCGCGAGATTGCGAGGCGAGCACCCGGCGTGGCTTGTAACCGGTGGTGGAGTTGGGGCGGTCGGCGCACCGGTTTTCAATGCTGACGGTCAGGCGATCGGCGTGGTGATGGGCCAGATGCCGCAACAGCCGTTTTTGCATACTTCCAATGAAAGGCGAAACCAGAGCATCGTCACGCTTGCAGCAGTGAACATTCCTCCGGCATTGTTTACCCCCACGAGCGATTTTATGCTTAGCCTCACCGACCCACCGACGCCCGAAAAGCCGGTGGCGCTGCCATGGATCGGCACGCCGCAACTCACTGGGCTGGAGAAGGATGTTGCTGAAGCATTCGGCCTGCAAGATCAACCCGCAATTGAGATTGGCGACGTCATCAAGGACAGTCCGGCCGAGCGCGCGGGGCTGAAGGTAGGACAGAAAATCGTCAAGCTTAACGGCAAGCCGCTGGAACGTGGCGATAATCCGGAGGAACTTCCATCCATCTTCGGACGCACACTCCGGCAAATGCCAATTGGCACAGAAATCACGTTGTCTGTCCTGACTGAGAAGGATCAGCCGTTGACTGAGGTGAAGGTCACCCTGGAGCAACGTCCGAAAGACCAGCGCGAGTTACGGAGGTTTTGGGCGGAAGATCTCGGGTTTAGCACTCGCGACGTGTCATTTCAAGACACATACTCCCGCAAGCAGCCGGCTAATATGGAAGGGGTCGTCGTCGCCCTCACCAAGCGAGAGGGCGCAGCCGCAGCTGCAAGGTTGGAAATGGGTGACATTGTCACGACCTTGAACGGCGAAAGTGTGAAGGATCTCGATCAGTTTGAGGCAGCATACAAGGCCTTGCGTAGCGACAAGCCTCGTGAACCAGTGGTTGTGGTTGTCCTCAAGCCGGATGCAACGACGCAGACAATTAAAATCGAGCCGCCACAGTGAGCGCCGCAGTAGAATCGGCGAGTGGCACAAGCCCGTAGTCGCGGATATAGTTGCCTGATGCGCGTTACGAAACATGATCTAACGCCGGTGCGAATTGCCGCGATAAATCCATGTCGAGAAAATCATCAAAAAAGATCGAGAGCGTCGCATTTGTCTCACTTGGCTGTCCAAAGAATCTGGTCGACAGCGAGCGAATGCTTGGGCTTTTGGCGCAAGACGGGCTAAGCATCACGCCCGACGCCGCAGATGCCGATGCAGTTGTGATAAACACCTGCGGTTTTCTTGAGGCAAGCAAGGAAGAAAGCTTGCGCGAGATTCGTCAAGCGGTCGACCTGAAGCGTGAGGGGAAGGTTAAACGCGTTGTGGTCGCGGGCTGCCTTGTGCAGCGGCATAAAACCAAGCTCCTGAACGATGTGCCTGAGATCGATCGTCTGGTCGGCGTGTTTGATCGCGAACACATCGTTGAGGCTGTCCGGGGCCAAGAAAACCCTCGACAGGCGCACGGGCATTTCCTAGGCAAGTACCACGACTTAAGCCGGCAATCGCAGCAGGATGGCGGGCTAAGAGCGATACCCGCCGCGGAACGTCGCGCAGCGACTGGCCGGCGCCTACCTACGTTTCCTTTTGAAGATGACCGCGCGCGGCTGCGCCTCACCCCAAGGCATTATGCGTATCTGCGGATGAGTGAAGGATGCAACCAAGGCTGCGCGTTCTGCACCATCCCGGGCATTCGGGGACCGATGCGCAGCAAGCCGATTGAGCAGATTCTCACCGAAGCCAGAGAGCTGGCCGCCGACGGCGCGGTCGAGTTGAATCTCATCGGGCAGGACACGACCAGCTACGGCACCGACATCGGCTACGAGCCGGGGCTCTCGGGCTTGCTTCGAAACCTAGACCAGCAGTTACCTCGGGACGTGCAGTGGGTCCGGCTGATGTACGCATACCCATCATGTTTTACCGACGCAATGATCGACACCCTCGCCGCGAGCGATCGCGTGGTGAAATACATCGATATGCCGCTGCAGCACATTAATGACCGGTTGCTGACTCTGATGAAGCGCCGCGTGACGGGTGAAGAGATCCGCACGCTGCTAGGAAAGCTGCGCGATAGGGTTCCTGGAATCAGCATTCGCACGACCTTCATCGCGGGCAGCCCGACGGAAACCGATGCCGAGCACGCAGAGTTGCTCGAATTCGTTCGTAACTTCGGCTTCGACATGATGGGTGTCTTCCCATACAGCCCAGAGCCGGGTACGCCGATGGGTCGCATGGCGGGGCAGGTCGCAGAAGATGTGAAGCAGCACCGTCTCGAAGAGTTGATGCTGGCACAGCAGGAGGTGGCGTTTGCCAGAAATTCAAATCTCGTGGGTACACAGATGAAGGCGCTGATTGACAAGCGTCAACCCACTCCTGCGGGTGCCCCCGCCGTCTTCACAGCGCGCCATGCTGGCCAGGCACCCGAGATTGACAGCGTCGTCTTTGTTCAGGGAAGAGAGCTTCACCCGGGCGAGTTTGTTGATGTAACCATCACCGATTATCAGGCCTACGACCTCGTCGCCGAGATGGCCAAATCGAAATCTCGAAAGCTTGCTGTTCTGGCGAAGTAGGTGCATGACGCGCCTCGGCTCGGCGGATCAATACTTCTGAGTTCGGCGTACAGTGGCTTAGCCTCGCAGCTGTTCTCTTGCCACCGTGGTGTGCATTGCCCTCCGTGCGGCGAAGGCATATCCGAAGAAAATCAGCCAGGTGACAACAGCCATGATGTAAATCCCGTAGCTCGTAAATGAATCAAACGCCGCCGGACGCGTCGCCGGCTGTGTGCTTGCTGCGGCTGAGAATTGTTTCGCGAGTTCGTCGGTCATCAGGCGTTTGTAAACCGGCACATAGAAGAAGAGTGTCAAGACGAGCTTGATCGACTCCCAAACCATTTCAAACCATGCAAAGCCAAGCATGGCGCTTCGCGACCACTGCTTACGCCGGATCAACCCGATGCAGATGACAGGGAGGGTCGCCATCGCAGCCACCCCGATGTAAGCGCCCGTCTTCTGGAACAAAGCCACTGATGAGGGCACCGGCATTTGAGCCAGAGCCACGAATATTGGAAGCGCTAGCGCAACTATGCACAGTCCGATGTGCGACACCAGGGCGACAGGTGTCATCTTCAGCCGGACTCTTGGTACGGCGGAGTCGGTCTCGGTAAACCGTCGGTTTTCCAGCGGCAGTGGGTCGAGTCGTTTACTCATCTTGGAATCGCGCATCCTCAAAGCATTGCAGCGTCATTGAAACGCAGCGAATTGGAACCGATCGCTCGCATTCGTACAATCACAAAGGCAGCTTGATTCGGCACATTCCCAATCTCATCACCGCCGGCCGGTTGATTCTGGCCATTTTCTTTTTCGCGCTGCTCTCGGCCTATCAATACAAGGGTCGGGGCGACCCGACGCTTCTCAACGTAGCCCTAGTGACATACGCGGTTGCGCTCTTCAGCGACTTCCTAGACGGTTACCTCGCTCGCAAGTGGCAGGTGCAGAGCGTATTCGGCAGGATTGTCGATCCGTTTGTCGATAAGGTGTTAGTGCTGGGCAGTTTTACATTCTTCGCGGGGAAGAATTTTATTATTCCCGATCCGGCGTTCGATGATCAGCATGTTGTCAAGACGATTACCGGAGTCGCGCCCGGGATTGTTGTGATCCTGCTCGCCCGTGAGTTGCTCGTCACCAGCCTTCGCGCGGTGACAGAATCGAGCGGTACCGACTTTGGGGCAGCTTTCAGCGGCAAATTGAAGATGGTTTGCCAGTCGGTCACAATCCTGGTGATTCTCTTATACGTTAACTCGCTGCATGATCTGGAAGTCAGTGGGTATGAACCAGAAGCGCGCCATTTTCGGAACTTTTGCATCTGGGTGACCGTCGTCGTGACTGTTGCGAGTGGCGCGCTCTACCTCCGTCGGGGACGAGATATCTATCAGAAGGGAACTACGAATGCGTAACAGCGAGAGGGAATCGGCGTGACAGAACTCTGGATCGCGATCATCTTGGGGGTTATCGAAGGCGTCACCGAGTTCCTGCCGATCAGTTCGACCGGCCATCTGCTGCTGGCGGCGCGCTGGATGGACGGTTGGGCCGACCTTACCAGCACCTTCTGGGTGCGCTTCGTGGTCTTTATTCAAATCGGTGCGATCGCTGCAGTTGTGGTGTACTTCCGAGACCGGCTGCGCAACCTGCTGGCCGGCCGTCGAATCGCGGAAACGGGCGACTCCCCGATGTTCGCTCCCGACGCTGGCGTGCAACTCCCCGACCCAATCCGCTGGCACCCGATCTTGCTGATTCTGATCGCAACTGTACCGGTCTTGATCGCCGGCTTTCTGCTGCACAACGTCGTCGAGCAGTATCTGGAGACGCCAAAGGTCATCGCCACCGCACTGATCATTGGCGGGGTATTGATGATCGCGATTGAACTGCTTCGCCCGAAGCCGCGTACTCAGACGGTGGAAGACATAACGCTCGGACAGGCAATCTTTGTAGGCTGCGTGCAGATTCTCGCAGCGGTGTTCCCTGGGACAAGCCGCTCGGCAGCGACGATCATGGGCGGATTGGTCGCGGGGCTAAGCCGCCCCGCCGCCGCCGAGTTTAGCTTTTTCCTGGCAATTCCGGCAATGTGCGCGGCCTGCGGCTACGCCTTACTGAAGATGCTCCGTTCCGGTGGGGGACTTACGATGCAGCAGGTCCTACTTCTTGTGGTAGGTACGCTGGTGTCTTTTCTCGTCGCATTTGTGGTGATTGCAGTGTTTATGCGTCTGATTCGCAAGTACAGCTTCATCCCATTCGCAATCTATCGGATTATTCTCGGCTGCGTTGTCTTGTGGCTACTCAGAAATGTTTCGTAGCGAACCGAGCAGCACGTTGGTATGATAGTTCTCGTCACTTCATCATTCAGACCCAGATAGTTTGGCTGAGAACGGGTTGCCACAAATGATTTTAACGGTACTTCGAGCACTGTTCGTCTTACTGATGGCTGCCGTCGGGTGGACGTTCGTGCTTGATCCTGGGCAGGCGCTCGGACAATTCACATGGCTCTCGATCGGCATCGCCATGACGCTCGCGGTGCTGATCATCTGTACTGACATTCTGGCGCCTCGTAAGAAACTGGTGGTCTTCTCATGTATTTTTACGGGCTTGGTGGTTGGAGTGCTCGTATCGTATGCATTGAGTTTTGTTGTGACACTATTGGTGGACTACGCAGTCTCCTACATCAACTCAGTTTCTTCACCAGGTATCGCGCCCACACAACGCAACGCGATTGTTCAGTTAATCAACCTCTTGGTGGGTGTGGCGAGCTGCTACATCACGACAAGCTTTGTCTTGCAAACCGGTGATGATTTTCGATTCATTATCCCATATGTCGAGTTCCGCAAACAGACGCGCGGATCGCGACCGGTACTTCTCGACACAAATGTGCTGATCGACGGCCGACTTGCTGAAGTGGTTGAGACCGGAATCATCGAGAGCGAGCTGTTGATTCCGCAATTCGTGGTACGCGAGCTTCGAACGCTGGCAGATAGCGGCGATCGGTTGAAGCGGAACCGAGGAAAGCGAGGTCAGGATGTCATGCAGTCGCTGACCGCAAATCAATCGGTCAATTGCCGTATCTACGATTCACAGGCGCGCGACGAGCGTGGCGCGACCGATGTGGACGATCGACTGCTGCTTCTCGCGCTGGAATTGAATGCCAAGATCATGACAACTGATTCACCTCTGGCTCAAGAGGGAAAAGTGAAGGGCGTGGAGATTATCAACCTGAATGAGCTTGCGACGCGGCTCAAGCCGCGGGTCATGCCGGGTGAGCAGATTCAGGTGACCGTCACCAAGCCCGGTGAGGCACCCAGCCAGGGTGTGGGCCATCTACCCGACGGTACGATGGTGGTTGTAGAGGAGGGCCGGGGGTACTTAGGTGCTGAAATAGAAGTAACTGTAACCAATGCGATACAGACCTCGGCGGGTAAGATGATCTTCGCGCGGGTGAAGGAGGGCTATCGGCCCGCAGGTGAAACGAATAGCGCTTCGATTGGCAAGCAAGCTCGCTCGGGCTAAATCCGGTGCCGCGGCACTACGTCGCGTACGCTCGCTCTCCGTATCATTCAACTCATGGATTCCTTAGCCGTAATCATCCCCGCAGCCGGACGAAGTTCGCGGTTTGGGAGTAACAAGCTTGAGGCCGACCTCTGTGGCAAGAGCGTCTTCAATCGGTCGATTGAAGCGTTTGCGCGGCGCGACGACGTGAAACAGATTGTCGTCGCTGGGCGGACAGTGGACGGATCGAACAAGCTAAGAAGCGTCCCCGGCGGCGCATGCCGGGCGGAAAGCGTCCTGCTGGCCCTGCACGCGGTCGATCCTGGGATCCAATGGGTTGCTGTTCACGATGCCGCGCGGCCTCTGGTCTCACAAGAACTGATTGACCGGACTTTCGCCGAAGCCACACGCCACGGCGCGGCCGCGCCAGCGACCCCCGTTCATCTCACAATCAAGCAGGGCAATGGGCCGCTCCCGTGTTGTGTTGATCGGACGATCCCCCGCGACCACCTGTGGGCCATGCAGACACCCCAGATAGCACGAAGAAGCGACCTGCTTGCGGCGTTTGATTCTTGCCCTGTGCCGCTCGAAATGGTGACTGATGATATGCAATTGCTCGAATACGCCGGCCAGCCCGTGCGGCTCGTCGCTGGCGACGACTGGAACCTTAAGATCACCCAGCCGTGCGATCTGGTGTGCGCCGAATTTTGGCTGACTCAGCATGTGCTAGCGAATCGGCTGTAACAGTTCAACCGCGCTGGCGGTGATATGATCGGTCGATGGTAGTTCATTCAATCCTGCCATGCGATCGGCCATTTTTCTAACGGTCGCGATGTTCATGTTTCGCCCGGGACACGCGGTCTGCTTGCCTGTGGCCGAATGTCCAAGGATGTTCCCGCCGCTGATGCCATAAGATTGTTGGAGGTAAGCTGTCAATCGAGCGAGTGAGGCGAGTTGCTTCTCTGTGGGCCGACTCTCATCAAAATTACCCACGAGGCATATGCCGATACCAAACTCGTTGTACTTGTTGTCCGCAGTCTTCGCGTGAGCGCCCCATTTCTGTTTCGGCCAGCGCGGTCCGACTTGTATCTGCCCATCGCCGGCACCGTCTCCGTTCCCGATCACAAAGTGGTAGCCACACTCATCCCATCCCTTCTGCTTATGCATACGATCGAACGCTGTAACTGAGCCATTTCGAGTCGCCGAGTGATGAATGACGATCCACCGCCAAGGTCGAGCCTGCGCCAGGGGAATCCACTCTCGCGCCGGCGTCGGTCGAGCCGCTCGGTCTTTCGCGGCTGGTGCCGGATCATACCTCGGCTGAGGTGTCGCGACGACCGGCATCTGCGCAGCTAGCGGCGGCGCGTTGAAGTTCGCCACAGGCACTTCTGCACCCATCGGAGCCTGGCAGCCAACGAAAACGACCACTAAGACAGTGAGGAAAGCAGGCGTGTATCTACCCATCCGTGGCCTCGCAGCTGAAGAAGTTTGATAAAAACCGCAATTTGCTCCAACCGGCATCCATGCCGAGACGCCAGAAGAGTATCGGCAATGTTTGCCGATTTCCACCCATCAATCCTTCGGCTGCGAGGCGAGC
>DDRH01000036.1:184671-189915 GCA_002343075.1 Phycisphaerales bacterium UBA2421
GGGGGGGGAGCCTCGACTTGCGGCGCAACTCGGCCTGCTCAAAGCGCCTGACTTCATCGGCGGTCTGCGGTTCAACTGAGTTGATTGGTGTCGGACGCATTTCTTCATCGACCCCGACAAACGTAAAGTATGCAGATACAACGTGCGTTGACTCCAGGGTGCGAAAGTCCTCAGCAAGCACTTTCACGCCAATCTCCAGGCTCGTTCGCCAGGCTCGGTTCACAGCCGCCTTGAACACCAGAATGTCTCCATGCCGCGCCGACGCTAGGAACCGCACTGAATCGATGCCGAGTGTCACACAGTTTCTTCCCGTGTGCCGCTTGGCGACTACTGCACACACCTTGTCACATAGCTCCATCACGCGCCCGCCGAACAGGGTCCCTAGTGTGTTAAGGTCGTCAGGAAACACGATCGCTGTCTGATCGTTGACCGCGGAGGCGGAGACTGGCTTCGATGTCACTTGCATCGAGGCATTCTCAAGACTTTCGGGATTCAAACAAGCTTTCCTCACCAATGCCGATGAACCGCATGCGCACGATTTCCCTAAAGTCGCTGCAGGGGCGTAATCAAGGCTACACAGCGCGTCCAACAAATCCGCAGTCGAGTCCACCGTATCCGGAGTGCCGGTCGGGACACGCGAATCACGCCCACAGGCACGCCGAATTGAGCAGCCCTGCCGGGTTGTGATTGCCGGCCAATGCGCCCGTGGAGGTGGGTGGGGAAAATGAACGCAATATAGGACGGCGACAATTGAGCCTGAAATCAACCCGCCCGGTTCGTTCGTCGATGTTACAATAAGAGTAGCAATGAACGACGTGCAGACCGACAATCCCGCCGAGCAGATGATTCGCGAGCAACTGCTCGATCGGGGAATCACCGATATGCGCGTCATCGAGGCGATACGCGCCGTCCCGAGAGATTTGTTTGTCCCTGCGCGGCAACGAGAAAACGCACACAGCCCCCGGCCGCTGGCAATCGGTCATGGCCAGACAATCAGCGAGCCTTACATCGTGGGATTAATGACTTCGGCGCTCAGAGTATTGCCTGAGCATCGCGTGCTCGAACTCGGCACTGGAAGCGGCTACCAGACCGCCGTACTCGCTCGGTTGGCGAAGCTGGTCTTTACGATCGAGCGTGTCAAGCCGCTGCTAGACCAGGCATTTGACCGCCTGCATCAAACTGGTTGCAGCAATGTGAAGCTGCGTCACGGCGATGGCACGCTCGGCTGGCCGGAGGAGATTCCTTTTGATCGAATCATCATCACCGCCGCTGCTCCACAAGTGCCGGCGCAACTCCTCCTGCAACAGCTAAGCGACGGCGGCATTGCAATCCTGCCTGCGGGGCCAGGCCAGCAGCAATCACTTATTCGCGTATTGCGGTCGGGCAACAAGCTCGAACAGGACGAGTTGTGTCTTTGCAGATTCGTTCCATTGATTGGAAAAGAAGGCTGGCCGGAATGATCGCAACACCGTGAAGAGGCCAGTTTAAGCGCTCGAGCTCTCGATCCAACCGCCGCCGAGCACCACATCGCCGTCAAAACAGACCACCGCCTGTCCCGGCGTGATTGCGGCCTGCGGCGCATCAAACGCCACTTCAATCTCATCATCGCCGATCACACTCAGTCGTGCATCCTGCGGCGGGCTGTTGTAGCGAATCTTGGCAACGCAACGCAGATTCTCCGCGCCCCTCGCACGGGTTGAGAGCAGATTTGTCTGCCGAGCACGCAAAGTGCGCTTCATCAATGCGGCCTTCTCTCCAACCGTCACCCGGTTGTTTTCCGAATCGATGTCAACCACGTAAATCGGATATCCGAATGCCACTCCAACCCCCTTCCGCTGACCGATGGTAAACTGCTGATGCCCCTCATGCGTTCCTACGACAGTTCCCTCAGCGGTCACAAGCTCGCCTGCCTTGAAAGCGTGGGGGCTACGTCGCCTCATCAAGCCGGCATAATCCTGATTGGGCACAAAGCATATTTCCTGACTATCGGGTTTGCTGAATGTCGGCAGATGATACTGCTCAGCCAACTCGCGCACCCGGGTCTTCTCCAACGCACCGATCGGCAGCAACGTACGTGCCATCGTCTGGCGAGTCATCCCGAAGAGCACATAGCTTTGGTCTTTTTTATGATCCACACCGCGCATCAGTGCTCGCTCATTCGATACTGGATCGGTGCCGATGCGCGCGTAGTGGCCGCTCGCGACAAAATCCGCACCAACTGCTTCGGCATATTTCGCAAGCTTGCCAAACTTAAGCCAGTCGTTGCAGCGAACGCATGGATTGGGCGTGCGACCCCGGTTGTACTCATCGATGAAGTAATCGATGACTTTCCCGAAGTCGTCCTGAAAATTCAGCACATAAAGCGGAATATCGAGCACCGCGGCCACTCTGCGGGCATCGTCGGCATCGAGCACGCTGCAACATCCCTGCTTGTGCTTTCTCCCATCGCTGGAACAGCTCTCGGCAAGCTCTACACCTTGTGGCGTCCCGAGACGCATGAACGCACCGATGACTTCATACCCTTCGTCCTTCAGAAGGGCAGCGGCCACCGATGAGTCGACTCCGCCGCTCATCGCACAGACAACTTTGCGCTTTCGGGCCGCCATCAGACGCCAAGATCTTTCGTAGTAAACAGGCTTTCAAATTGATAACCTGCTGCTTCAATCGCCTCGCGGGCGCCTTCCATGCGGTCTATCACGCCGATGATCTTATCGATCTTCGCGCCCGCGCCGGTCAGCGACTTGGCCACCTCCAGCACCTGCCCTCCGGTCGTCAGAACATCCTCAAGGATCACGACGACGTCGCCGTCATTCAAAATGCCCTCGATCTGCTTGGCCGTTCCGTAATCTTTCTTACTGTTTCGAATGAAGATGCAAGGCTTGCCGCTAGCCATCGCCGCCGCTGCGGCCAAGGGCACCGCTCCTAGTTCTGCTCCTGCTATCCGCTGTACCTGCGGGCCGATTCGCTCGGCAAACATCGCTCCCAACGCTTGTAGCACATCTGGGGCGGTTTCAAAGCGATACTTGTCCAGATAGTAGTTACTCTTCCGCCCCGACCGCAGGGTAAACTCCCCGCGGAGGAGCGATACTTCGGCAATCCGTTTGGCAAGCTGTTCGCGCGTCATGAGCCGTATCATCGGTTTCAGTGGTGATGCGTCAAATGGTTGCGCACCGCCCGCAACGCAAACCACAGCCGCCTGGCCATTTGCAATCATTTGAAATCAAAACAGTTTTTCTAACCGCTGCAACGATTGACCTGCCTACGATTTGTTCGTTATGAGTTCGGTCAACCAATGGAGTAACGAACAATGATGACGAAATTTTACAATAATCTCAAGACTGCACTTCTGCTCGGATCGCTGACGGGTTTGGTCATGTTCATTGGCCATCTGATAGGCGGACAGACCGGCGTCTTAATCGCGCTGGTGATGGCGGGCGTAATGAACTTCGTTGCGTATTTCTTCAGCGATAAGATGGCGATCGCCTCCGTGGGAGCCCATGAAGTAGGCCCCGATCACCCGCTTTACCGCATCACCGCCCAGCTTGCCCAGCGGGCGAATATGCCCATGCCGCGCGTCTATGTCTCGCCACAACCGGCGCCGAATGCATTCGCCACTGGCCGCAACCCGAACAACGCCGCTGTCTGCGCCACCGAAGGCCTGCTGCGGATGCTGGATAGCAATGAAGTTGCGGGCGTGATGGCCCACGAACTGGCCCACGTGAAACACCGCGACATCCTCATCAGCACCATCGCCGCAACCATCGCCGGGGCGATCAGCTACCTCGGCTACATGATCATGTTCTCCCCCTCGTCCGGCGGGGATGATGAAGAGGGCGGCTCGGCATTCGGCCCGCTCGGGGCGATCCTCGCAATGCTTCTCGCGCCGATCGCCGCAGCGCTGATCCAGATGGCCATCAGCCGCAGTCGTGAATTCAATGCCGATAAGGCTGGTGCCGAAATCTGCGGCAACCCGATGTACCTCGCCACCGCTCTCGAGAAGATTCACATGATGGCCGCCCGCGTGCCCATGCAGGTGAATCCGGCCTATAACGCGCTCATGATCGCCGAGCCACGCAGTATGATGCGTTCCATCGGCAACCTCTTCGCAACGCATCCCCCTCTCGAAAAGCGGCTGATGAATCTCATCGGTGCCGAGACCACCGGCGCATTTCACGCACCCGGAGGCCTGCGGTAAGCACCCGACATCTGCAATTTGATCGGCGCATCGGTAAGCTACGCAGATGCTTCATGCGTTCCTCATCACCGCCGGCGCGACGTCGGCGGCACTGCTGTTAGCCGCGGGATTACTGCATCTGCTCCCCCGCCTCGGCCGCACCGGACAGGCCTTCTCCGACTTCCTCTGCCGTGCGCCGGGGCTTGATGTCGTCGTCACCTATTTCACCGTCGCACCGCTTTTCGTCGGCCCGATCGCCGGCGGCTGGGGGGGATTGATCGGCGCGATCGTCGGGCAGGTCGCGGGGCTGATCATCTGGTCATTGCTTCACGAAGCGTTCAATCCGCAGATCCGCCGTCATCCGCGAATCATCAGCGTGCTCAACCGCCGCGTCGGAGCCGCGCGCAATCTGACCGCGGTCTACTGGACCGCGTGGGTCGTTCCGGTTTTCTGGCTGATTCGCGTCGCCGAGATCATCATCTGGCCCATGTTAATCTGGCTCGTCGAGTTCCCCCGCTACCGCCACGCAGAGTGGGTCAACGTCAGCCGGCACAAGTTCCAGGGCCTCGTCGGCCACGACCTCATCTGGTGCCTCTATTGCGACTGGATGACCGGCGTCTGGTCGCTCGGCGGCGAAATGCTGCGAAACGTTGAGAGCTTCTGGTGCCCCATCCGCTTCTACGACGGCAAAAAGTGCGACAACTGCGCCGTCGATTTCCCCGATATCAACGGCGGTTGGGTCGCCCCCACCGCAACGATGGCGGATGTGACCCAGAAGCTGGAAGAAATGTACCCCGCAGCGCAAACGCCCAACGCCTGGTTCGGGCATCCGGTCCGGTTGACTGTAAACGGAAAGCCACCGTCATAACCGCCGTATCCCGCGCGTCTGCTGCGCGGGGGCAGACCCATGCGACACAAGCACCCGCCGCGACCCCGCCAGGGTAGCCGTGCATCCGATCAATGCGTTACCGCCCCGTCGCGGGCCGGGCCGACCAGCTTCGCATATTTCGCCAGCGCGCCCTGCGGATACATCGGCGGGCGCGGCTTCCACGATTGCTTCCTTCGGGCCT
>DDRH01000036.1:189998-190432 GCA_002343075.1 Phycisphaerales bacterium UBA2421
ACGATTGCTTCCTTCGGGCCAGTTCCTCGTCGCTCACTTCCAGCATCATCGTTCCCGCATCGGCGTCGACGGCGATCATGTCTCCTTCGTTCACCAGCGCGATCGGCCCGCCCACTTGCGCCTCCGGGCCGACATGCCCGATGCTCAGCCCGCGCGTGCCCCCGCTGAATCGGCCATCGGTAATCAGGCAGACGTCATATCCCAGCCCCTGCCCGTAGATCGCCGCCGTGGTTGCCAGCATTTCCCGCATGCCCGGGCCACCTTTCGGCCCCTCATATCGAATAATCACCACATCCCCCTTCTTAATCTGCTGCGCCTGCACCGCTGCCATCGCGGCGTCTTCGCCGTCGAACACTCTCGCAGGCCCGCGGTGCTTCAGGTTCTTCACGCCCGCCACTTTTATCACCGCCCCCTCGGGCGCCAGGTTGCCGCGC
>DDRH01000036.1:190560-190715 GCA_002343075.1 Phycisphaerales bacterium UBA2421
CCTCGGGCGCCAGGTTGCCGCGCAACAGCTTTAGCCCGCCGGTCGGGCGGATGGGGTTGCCCACGGGTTTCATCACATCCTGCTCGCCGCCGGGCACGCGCACTTCCTTCAGGTTTTCCGCGTGCGTCTTCCCCGTCACCGTCATGCAGTCGCCG
>DDRH01000036.1:190844-191627 GCA_002343075.1 Phycisphaerales bacterium UBA2421
GTCATGCAGTCGCCGTGCAGCAGGCCCGCTTCCAGCAGCGCACGCAGAATCACCGGCACCCCGCCGATCTGATACACATCGTAAGCCGTATATTTCCCGCCGGGCATCAGGTCTACGAAATGCGGCGTGCGATGGCAGATCGCGTCGATCTCTTCCAGCGTCAGCCGAATGCCTGCCTCATGCGCAATCGCCGGCAGATGCAGAAATATATTCGTACTCCCGCCCGTACACGCCGCGATCGCGATCGCGTTCTCAAACGCCTTGCGCGTCAGCAGGTCGCGCGACGTAATTCCCCTCTCCAGCAGCCCCATCACCGCCCGGCCTGCCGCGCGGGCGTGCTCGTCGCGCGCCACCTCAATCGCCGGCGCGCTCCCGCTGCCCGGCAGCGCCATCCCCAGCGCCTCTGCCACACACGCCATCGTGTTCGCCGTAAACTGCCCCCCACAGCTTCCCGCGCTCGGGCATGCCGCGCACTCCAGCTCGTGCAGCTCGGCATCGCTCATCTTCCCCGTGGCGTGCGCGCCAACCCCTTCATACACATCCACAATCGTCACATCGCGCCCCTGAAACTTCCCCGGCATGATCGTCCCGCCATAAAGAAACACGCTCGGGATGTTCATCCGCGCCATCGCCATCAGCGTGCCGGGCAGGCTCTTGTCGCAGCCCGCGATGCCGACGAGCGCGTCGTAGCTGTGGCCGCGCATGGTCAGTTCGATCGAGTCCGCGATGACCTCGCGCGAGACGAGCGAGTACTTCATCCCCTCCGTGCCCATCGAGATGCCG
>DDRH01000036.1:191665-192095 GCA_002343075.1 Phycisphaerales bacterium UBA2421
GGGCAGGCTCTTGTCGCAGCCCGCCAGGCCCACCAGCGCATCATACCCGTGGGCGTGACACATCAGCTCGATCGAATCGGCGATGCATTCCCTGCTGATCAGGCTCGCCTTCATTCCTTCATGGCCCATGCCAATGCCGTCGCTCACCGCAATCGTCACAAACTCGCGCGGCGTGCCCCCTGCTTCCTCCACGCCTTGCTTCGCGGCCTTCGCCTGCCGGTCGAGCGTGATATTGCAGGGCGTTGCTTCATTCCAGGTGCTGGCGACGCCCACCCACGGGCGATAGATTTCCTTGTCCGTAAGCCCCATCGCGCGGAAAAACGCCCGCTGCGGGGCACGCGTCGGGCCGTCGGTAACGATACTGCTCTTAGGACGATTCATGTCGGCCAATCGTAGAGCCAAGCCCCCACCGATCAAGTCGCCCCGCGCG
>DDRH01000060.1:0-1203 GCA_002343075.1 Phycisphaerales bacterium UBA2421
GATCATGACGAGCAACATCGGCGCAGAACTGATTAAAGGCGGCGTGACTCCCTTCGGCCTGCAGGGCCGCGGCAAGGGCGACGCCGGCGAGCAGTCGTATCAGAAGATGAAGGGTACGCTCATGAAAGAGATCGAGCGTTACTTCCGTCCTGAGTTTGTCGGCCGGCTGGATGATGTGATTGTCTTCCGCCCGCTGAACAAGACGCACCTTGAATCGATCGTGGAGCTTGAGCTGAAGAAGGTCACCAAGCGATTGGTGGAGCACGGCCTGAAGATCGAGCTGACGCAGGAAGCGAAGGAATTCCTGATCGATAAAGGAACCAACACCGATTTCGGCGCGCGGCCGCTGCGTCGCGCGATCGAGCAGCATGTGGAAGACCCGCTAAGCGAGGATATTCTGCGTGGGGCGTTCAAGGGCAAAGAGATGATTCGCATCAGTGTGAAGCAGGAAGAAGGTGCCGAGAAACACCTCTTCTTCGAAGCCACCGCAGCGGGTGCAACTCCGGGAGAAGCGCCAGCGCAACTGGCGCAAGCCGGCAGTGACGCGACCTGATGCAGGCACCCCGGCTCTGAGGTCAACACACAACGCCCTGGCGCGACACCCGCCGGGGCGTTGTACGTTTGGCAATCCAGACCTGCCGCAATCATCACCGCCGAGGTTGCCACGCTTCACGGTGGCCGCGCCTGATCACGTTTAGCAAGCCCGAGCGCTCTCAGCCCAACACGAGTCTGCGCGAGGCAGTTCTGCCGGCATCGCAGTGCTCACGCGTGATAAAGCACAGGATTCAAGGGCGTATCAACGATCTCGCCGACCTTCGCGCCAGGCATCCATGCATTCCAGTCGGCATGGTGCGCCTTGTATCTCGGCTCGGCAAGGCGAATTCCGTCTTCCATGTAGATGACAGTCATCACCGCGCGAGGACGATCGCTTCGATTCGGCCCCGCACGGTGGAAGGTCCACCCGGCGTGATAGCTCACTTCGCCAAGAGCGAACGGAGTTTCATCCAGCGGCAATCCTGTTTCCAAAAGCGCCTTGCTGATTCTCGCCTCGCTTTCATCCGAAATCTCCAGATCGCGATGCGCCTGATACCGATGACTGCCAATGCTAAACGCCAGCGGCCCGAGTTCGATCGGCGTGGCTTGCAAGGGAATCCAGACGGTACATGTATTGGAATTGCTCAGCGGCCAGTAGTACTGGTCGGC
>DDRH01000060.1:1296-5501 GCA_002343075.1 Phycisphaerales bacterium UBA2421
CAGCGGCCAGTAGTACTGGTCGGCGTGCCAAGGCGTAACCCCGCCGCCAGCTTCTTTGTAAAGCGCCTGATCATGATACATGCGCACCCCTCGAACACCCATCAACTCCGCCGCAATCCGGGCGAGCCGCTTGCTAAACGCAAACTCCTTTACCAGATCGCTCCTGGTCCAGAGATTCATGATCTGGAGAAATGCCTTCTCATAGGTGGTGCGCTCACTCATCGGCTTGGTCTGGTTGTTTAAGCGAATGACCTCTCGCGTGATCTCCTTGCCGTAGTAATCAATCACAGCTTCGGAAAGTACGTTCTTAAGCTTGACGTACCCGTGTTCGCGGTAATTCTGTAGCTGCTCCGGCGTTAGTCGAAAGGGAGTATCGAGGTCGAGTGCGGTTTTGTCGGTATCCATGTTCGCTCCGTCTTGCATTGCCCAGGTGAATGGCGACCGGATTGTACCAAGATGTGCTTCGAGTACTCGAATGGACAAGGCCGAGTCAGGCCAATCGCTCACTCAAGCGAGCGGGCGACAGCAGCCTGGCGGCGATTCACATCCAATCGCATGGCAGGTCGAATGAGCCAGCCTAGGCCGCTCACAGGGCTTCCGGAACGGCTTGCCGCCAGTCAATGACTCTGCAGGACACGCCTGGCCTCATGGATGGACATGCTCACGACCCCACGGCGCAGGAAGCCTTCAAAGCCAGTTGATTGCCAGCGTCGTCTGACCATTTAACTCCAGCGTGCCTGAGGGCCTGCAGTAAGAGGCGGGGACTGGTCTCAGGCCGCTCAAGTCGTGCGTCGATCGGCTTTGGATTCGCCGTCGGGTCGCGGGAGTGACCGTGCGGTTCGGTGTCAATCCCCCGGCTGGGTCGCCGGCGCGGCCTCCATCGATTCGCCCGCCGATGCCACCGCATTCGCGATGTCGGCCTTATCCACCCGAATCGCGATCACGAGAAGCGTTGCTTTCCGCGCTGTGTCGGTGAGCCTCTCGCCGTCAAACTCGCCGGTGCCAGCCGGTTCCCAATAGGCAGTTTTTGGGGCCTTGCCACCGATCTTATCAAAGAACCGCTTGATCTGCTTCGGACCCACTCCAAGCACAATCGTCATGTTATGCACCTGACGCCCGGCGGTGAGGATGGCGACGACGCGCGAGTTGCGGTCGACGATCGGCCCGCCGGAGTTTCCGTGTGTGGTGTTGAGATCCATCCACACTTCATGCTCATCGCCGTCGTTGATGCTCTTCACGCTGCCTTCAGACACCTGAAGGTTGCTCTTGGATGTGCCGGTTGTCGGATAGCCGAGCACAAGCAGGCGGGACGCCTGTTTGGGGTTATCGTCGGCGAGCTTGAGAAACGGCACGGGCGAGTCGGTCTTGATCTTCATCAGTGCAACATCTGCATCATCGTCAACCGCGATCAGCTCGGCATTCTTTTCGCTTCCATCGTCCATGCGCACGCGGAACGTGATGTTCTTCTTGATCGGCGACTTGGCATCGCCGGTGGCAACGTGATGGTTCGTGAGAAAATAGCCGTCCGGCGTGATGAAGAACCCGCTGCCGCTCCACGCCGGGCCGGCTTTACCCTCGTCAATATCGCTATCGCCGCCGGCACTGACGATCTGCGCTTCGTCGGCGGCAATCGGGCGAATGTATTGCCATGCGACTCTCGAACCCGGATCGATCCCGTGCTTGCGAGCCAGTTGCAGCGCGTCCTCAATGATTGGCTTGAGCTTCTGATTGCTCGTCTGCATGCCGCGCGGCGCCTGGGCGATGGCGTTGACAAGATTTTGAACGACATCCTTATCATCGCGAATCTTTGCGGCTTTGTACGCCACCTGCAGGGAGAGTTCGTATCGCTTTCGGAAGTTGTAACCAATCGCGAGATTGCTCCAGCACGCCGCCGACTTGGGCTGAATCTTTGCGGCGTTCTCAAGTAGCACGATCGATTTATCCATGTACGCGAGGTTGCCGCGCCCGTCGCTTCCCATCAGACCCTTGGACAGATAGTGATAACCCAGCGCAAAGTTGGCCTCGAAACTATTGGGATACAGCTTAAGCACTTCTTCCAGCTTTTTGATGCCTTCGATCTGCTGGGTGCCCTCCAGCATGTTGGTGCCGTCTTTGGTCAGCTTCTCGACCTTCTCGAACAGCTGCTTCTTCTCGTCGCCACTGACCCACTTGCCGTTGATTTTCTCGGCTTCGTCTTTCTGCAAAGTCTGCCACTTCTCAAGCTCGGCTTTTGCGGCATCGATATCCGGGGAGGCCGGGTTGCTTTCGACAAACTTTTCCCACATCGCAACCGCGGTGATCGGGTCGTCAACTCGGTCGGCGCGCGATTTGATGTATTTGAATGCGTCCCCACCGCTCGCCGGTTTCGCCGACGACGAACCCGCCGACGAGGGCTTGGCCGCCGGCGCGTTGACGGTCGGCTTGGCACCTGCCGAGGGTGAACCCTTGCGCACTTCCTTCACCTGCGACTTCAGCAACGTCCGACTTTCACCGCTGGCGAGTTTCACCCAATAACCGTCGGGCTTGGCGATGATGGTCGTCACCTCCAACTCCGTGCCGTCGATCAGCACGATCGTATCTGCCCTCGCAAGGACAACAGAAAGGCAAAGCGCCAGAGCAACCACCGCCGGGAGAGAGATCAGCCGTCGCGACATCGTCGGAACCCCTGGGTAGAGTGTGATTTCGAGCGAAAGAACACTCTTCTATGATAGACCTCTCAACAATGCCGCACAAGCAAAATCCAGCGGCGCGTCAACAGCACCGGGTTAACGGACGATGGTCGCCGGCCGCTCGGCGGAGTACGCTCGGTAGGTTCAGTCGACCGGTTCAGTGGGCGGGTTTCAGTCGCGGAACAGCTCGGCAAGGTGCTCGCGCAGACCGTCTCGGGCATCGGTGCTGATGACAATTCCGTCGCGATTGATCAGAATCGCGGTTGATGGATCGGTAACACTCAACTCCTTTGCCACCGGATGCCAGCCGGGCGCACCGACGTCGAACAAGTGCGGCCAGACTACCTTCGGCGTGTCGCTCAAGAACTTTGCCAGATCCTCCACCGATTCGTCACAGCTGATGGTGACGATCTCCAACCCCTTGCCATGATACGTCGTATACAACTCCGCCAACCGTTCGCTGTGCTGCCGAGACGGTGGCCACGCAGCCACGGCGAAGTCAACGATCACGACCTTGCCTTTCCATGCATCGCTGCTGAATGGCTCGCCGGTGTGCGTCGTGCCGGTGATGGTCAGAGGCTTGCCTTCGAGCGATGCAAGCTTCAGATCCGATTCCATCTGCTGCTTGATCTGCTGCGCCATTTCCCCTTTCAACTTTGTCGTCGCAATCGCCAGCGCGCGCTCACGAACCTGTGGCGTGGCAGGTGCCGACTCGCCCATCTGCAACACCAGCACCGCGAGATGATCATCCTCCGGCGATTTAATCGCCAGCGACTCAACATGGCTCAGCAGGCTATTCTGCAGGAGCAAGTCGCCATCAGCGCGCACCCACTGTCCATAGAGCAGCGCGCAGGTGGCACGACTGGCGACCGCACGATCGGGGTCGTTGGCCCTTGCTTCAAGCCGTGCGATCGCCTCCTCATCGTTGAACAGCACCAGCACTGCATCCACCCCGCTACGCAGGTCGGGGGCAAACTGCCGGCCCGCATCTCCCGCGGTTTCAAGTTCGTCGGCGAGGAAGAGCAGTTGTTTCAACTTCGGGATCGCGCGATCGGCGATCTCATCACGACGGCGGGAGTCGAGCAGTTCCTCCGGCGACCGCACCAGCGACCGCACCTCGGCGTTGATCTGCTGATACTCCTCAAAGATCGCATCCAGCGACCGCCGTTCGAGGCTCGGCGCGGGGGTTGCCGGGCCGGTCGTCGGCGAATCGCTTGCCCACCCGACCGGCACCTCCCCCGCCAGCCCCGCCGTCAAACCACATAACATGATGATAAACAAGCCTTTGCGCATGTGCCGTTGTCCTCGCCCGCAGCGGAATCTATCCGAAACATTCGGAAATTTGAATGCACCGAATACTTGCCTCCCGAACCGCAAACGCCTATATTGCTCGGCTCGATTTTCGCAGAAACGTTTACGCGAGTGCTAGCGATATGCCCACAATCAACCAGCTGATCAAGAAGCCACGCCGACCCTTGGCGCCCATTAACAAGGTCAAAGACCTCGAAGCCAGCCCGCAGAAGCGCGGCGTCTGCA
>DDRH01000060.1:5714-6135 GCA_002343075.1 Phycisphaerales bacterium UBA2421
CTCCAACGGCAAGGAAGTCACCGCATATATCCCCGGCGAAGAGCACAACCTCCAGGAACACAGCATCGTGCTCGTGCGCGGCGGGCGTGTACGCGACCTCCCCGGTGTGCGATATCACATCGTCCGCGGAACGCTCGATGCACTCGGTGTCGATGGTCGCAAGCGCAGCCGTAGCAAATATGGTGCGAAGAAGGGCAAATAGCAGTTGCTAGTCGCTGGTTACTTGCTGCTAGTGGTCGAATTAGCAACCAGCAACTCGCACCCGGAGTATTCCCGCCAACGTGTCGCGGGGAGAAACATCTTTCAGGAAACGGATACAGGTTTAGATCATGGCATATAAAAAGTGGACAGCAAGCGAATCAATCCTCAAGGCCGACCCTCGCTTCAATAGCAAGCTCGTCAGCAAGTTCATCAACTGCCT
>DDRH01000008.1:0-4077 GCA_002343075.1 Phycisphaerales bacterium UBA2421
GGTACAGGAATTGGGGGCAGGTCACGTTGATCAACAGCGGGGTACCGTCAGCGTTAAAACGAAGCAACATGCTGTCGGATGGAGTGTGTGTGCTGCCGGCGACTTCGAACGAACCATTGGAACCAACAGCCAAAGCTTTTGGGGTGAAGCCAGAGACAAAATCAATGTTCACCTTTCCGCGGTTGCCAAATGACGTGTCGACTTTGCCGCGCGGTGTAAACCGTCGGATGGCCGCGTCGTTGGTCAAAGCGTAGATACGACCCGTGTCATCAGAACCAAAGCTGGTGAGACCGACCTCTAGTTGCAATACGCCGCCCGTTGCAAACGAGGGCCGCAAGTTGCCTTGTTGCGTGATGTACATGATCCGCCGGTGACTCGCTGCAAGAATGCCGCCGTCGTAGGCGGGCAGAGCAGATTGCAACGGATCATTACCGATGTTCGACGGAACAAATGCTCCCCCGTCGCCGAAATCCGCTTGCGCACCCCCAAAGGCGAAGTGTTGGCGTGGTTCCAGCGGTTGAATGTGCATGAGGTACCCTCGTTTGTGTAGATCACTATATGACGTCGCACCTCGTCAATCTGTTTCAAGGTCGTTGGAGACGAGTCACCGCGGCGCAGCACTCTCCGAAGTCTACATGATCACGCCGCTATTCTAGTTCATGTGGTTCCAACTTGGTAACAAAATCGACGGTGGCAACGGCAAATGCCCGCTATCGACGTTCGCCGTCTTCAAACGGAATCATTTGCGTGCCATTTGTGTGTTAGCAGCCAGCACCGGCCTACGCGCCGTGCGGAAGCCATGGTATGTTTGCACTAGCGAGAGGAAACAATAGATGGCACAACCCAATCATCCCAAGGTGTACGACGGCGACGGCGATCAGTTAATGGCGCGGGAGTTGAGCGATCTGGCCGATCGCGTCGTGCTCGTGCCCGGCACCGCCCCGGCGCGCAACCCCGAGGCCAAACCGCGCATTCGAATCATGTGGGGCAATCACCTGCTGGAAGATGTGCTCGCGGGGCGGTATCGCTCGATTGTGTGTGGCGTGAATGCCCAGGATAACTCCCGCGGGATCATCGCTCAGTTGGCGTCGCTCCTGCCGACCAGCCAATGGGATGAGCCTTCGATCACACAGAACGCCGCGCAGTTCAGCAGCGGGCCGGACAAGGTCAAGGTGCTGAAGTATGACCTGGACGTGGTTGAGGTTCTGGCGGTGTTGCGCCCGCCGAGCAAGCCAAATCTCACGCTGGCGGATCTTTCGGTCGCATTTGGCATTGTCTCAGAAATGATCGATCGCCGCCCGGGCCGCCTGCCGAGCGCGTCGGTTAGCTTTCTTGACGCGCGAGCCAATGCGCTGGTCGATCACAATAGGGAACAGCCGAGTTTTGAATCGATCCTGCGAACAATGTACGAAGCAGGCTATACGGGCGATGTCTACCCGCCTACGAGCATGTGGCGCGTCGCACCGATCAGTGTGTTTGCGAGATACCCATTCCCCCAAAGCCTCGATGTTATGCGCGGCGGGGGATTCTGAAACATCTTCCACGAATTGATACTAAGAAATAACGAACCAGAAAAGACATTTGAGAGGATCGCTCGCGCGGCTTCCACCTAAGAGGGCGGATCCGTCTTTCAGCTCTCTTTCTCGCGTTTTATTCGTGAGATTTTGTGGGCAATCGCCTGGCAACAATCTGCAAATGCCCGGCCTTCGCTGCAGCCGCTGGGTCTTTGGCCAGTTCGGCCTCTAGTTTAAGCAACCGGTCAACCGCGTTGGGGGCTTCCAGCAGCTTCTTGTTGGCACGAACATTGACGACCGGCTTGCCCGTGATCGAGAGCACCTCGAAGCCAGATCGCTCGAACATCGCGCGCATGGAAGCTGGCGTGAACATGGTAAGCTCGAACTGTTCTCGCACGTCTGAGGTCAGCCAGTTGGTGCGACTGCTGCGAATGAACTGCTCGAGCGCATCAAGGTTGCCCCTTTCGATAAAATGGTCAATTGCAGCCAATTTGCTATCCGCGGTGGCAATAACCACACCTGCCGGAGCGCAGATGCGAAACATCTCGTTCGTGGCTCGTTGCGGATCGGCGCAGATAGACAGCGGATCGCCCATCGCCAGAATGAGCGCAAAACACTCACTGGCAAGCTCGCCCATTTCGCAGATATCCGCAACGACAAGTGTCGCCTTCCTGGCCCGCGGGCCAGCCGCTTCGAGTTTTTCTCGCGTTTGCTCGATCATCGCGCCCGATGAATCGAGAAATGTCGTCGGAAAACCGCTCTTAAGCAGTTTAAGCCCCCACTTTCCCGTGCCGCAGCCGAGGTCGGCGCAGTGCGCCGTCGCATCGCGCGGCAGATAAGGCTTGACGGCACGCCAGGTTAGTTCGTCGTGAAAGGCCCAGTATGGGTCGTCGTAGATCGCGTCATACTTACGGGCCACACGATCGTGGTAGCGGCGGGAACGGTCGTCGTGCGTGGGCATCAGGGCATTATGCCACAATGTCGGCGAAAGATGAGCGCGCAGCGCTGGCATTGGCAGAAGACGTGAGTATTCTGCTTCAACTACAGGAGGCTGACGCGGAAAAACATGGATGAAGATTCGCAAATTCAATCGAGGCTGGCATCACTCGAGGCCGCCAGCGCGCAACTTGCCGACAGGTTGGAGCAGATCGAATCGCGCATCGCAGAATTGTCGCGTGTCGCGCTCGATCAACAGTCAATCAAGCGATTTGTTGAGATGAAAACCGGCCGCAGCGGCGAGATGTCAACCCGTATCGCTCAGCGGCTGGCAAAATGTGAAGCCGCGATTGAGATTCTTGCACGGTCGGACGACCCGGAGGCGGTCGATCAGGATTGAGCGTGCTGAGGTTTGAGGATTCTTCGAATGTGATTGTTCTGGCGATTATGGCTGTTTTGCCATATCCGCGAACGCCTCTCCGCGCTGTTCGAAGTTGGAAAACTGGTCGTAGCTGGCAGTTCCTGTGCTGAGAAGGACAAAATCGCCCTCGGCTGCCATCGATTTTGCTGCACGGACGGCCCGCTGGAGATCGCCGCATTCGATGACGCGCACTTCGGTGTCCGTCAATCGCAACCGGGCGGCAAGCTGCGGGCCAATTTCACCGATCGTCAGCACCGCCTTGCAGCCGCGGGCAAGTTCGCGACACATCGTAGACCAGTCG
This sequence comes from Phycisphaerales bacterium UBA2421, assembly GCA_002343075.1. Taxonomy (GTDB): domain Bacteria; phylum Planctomycetota; class Phycisphaerae; order Tepidisphaerales; family Tepidisphaeraceae; genus UBA2421. The sequence goes on from DDRH01000008.1 coordinate 3,173, forward strand.
AGTTGCTTATCGTGCCCGCCGACGATTTGAATAACTTTGCCTTGTGGGAATGATTGGCTTGCAGCGATGGCAGCTTCAGGGATGGTTGCGATCGAGTCGTTGATCCACGTCACGCCCGCCTCTTCGTGCACCACCTGCATGCGGTGTGGCAGGCCTTCAAAGCCGGCGATGCCAAGCTGCGCCTCTTCGCGCGTGACCCCAAGGCAGTTCGCCGCGGCAAATGCTGCTTGTGCGTTGAGCTGATTATGTCGCCCGGCGATCCGCAACAAGAAGGGTGCCCGCCCCTCAATTCCATACCTGCTGACGGTCGCATGCGTATCGGTGGCAAACGACGCGCAGATGGCGTTCTCCTCACTCAAGATTGCAAAATCGTCTTTGGTCTGGAAGCGAACGATGTTCTTCTTGGCATCATGATACGCCGCCGCTCCGCCGTGCCATTGGAGGTGGTCATCTGCGATCATGGTGACGACGGCCACGTCTGGGCTCCATCGCATCGGCCGAAGGTGTTCGAGCATATAGCTGGAAAGTTCAAGCACAACGGCATCGGCGGCACACATCTGGGGCAGGAGGCCCAGCAGCGACCCGCCGAGGTTGCCCCCGATAAACGTGCGATACTTTTGTTCGAGCATTTGGCCGAGTAATGCCGTGGTAGTCGATTTGCCCTTCGTTCCCGTCACGCCGACGATGGTGGCGGGGCACCGCTCGATGAACAGCCGTATCTCAGTCGTGACCGCAACGCCCGCGCGCTGTGCCGCCAGCAGCATTGGGTGCGACAGTGGAATGGCTGGTGAGACTACGAGTAGATCGGCGTTTGTAAAATCTCGCTCGACGAGCGATCCCAGCCGAAACTCCATTGGCAGGCCGTCGAGCGCGCGAACCGACTCGTGCAAGGTGTCGGCGGGGGG
>DDRH01000008.1:4248-53362 GCA_002343075.1 Phycisphaerales bacterium UBA2421
TCGGTGACGAGCACACGCGCGCCGTGCCCCGCTAGCCATTTGGAAACGCCAATGCCGCCGCCAAACCGGCCCAATCCAAGCACTGTAATGCGCTTGCCATTGAAATCATCCATGACAGGTAAATCGTATAGTGCTGCGTGAAAACTTCAAAGATGGCGTGAATCCTTGAAGAAATGGCGGCGGGGCGGGTCGAATCCCTTGCGGTTAGTCGATCGCCTTTTGTAGCTCCGCGCGCATTGTCTCCGCGGCGGCGGCGACGGCTGCTTGCCACGGTTGGCCGGGCTGCCTCTTGGGATAGAGGACGCTGCGGCTCGCCGACACGATCGCCCCTCTTCCTTTGATAAAAGCGGCCTTGGTCATCTCCGCGGTCGCGCCCTGCGTGCCGTAGCCGGGCAGAAGAAAGATCGACTGCGGTAGACGGGCACGGAGCGAAGCCATTGAGTGCGGTTGCGTGGCACCCACCACCGCACCCAGGCTGCTAAATCCAAGCTCCCCCATTAGCGTCGGCTGCGCGGCCACCGGAGCGAGCTGGTCGGCCAGCATCTCGCTCACCGTGCGCCCATCGGCGGTGACGACATCCTGCATGTGGGCCGATCCCGGGTTGCTCGTGCGAACCAGCACGAATAGGCCCTTGTCCCGTGCTATGGCCGACTGCACAAACGGATCAATCGCGTCCAGTCCCAGAAACGGATTGATTGTGATCGCGTCCGGCGTGGACGTCGCCTCCCCCTCCCGCGTCGGTGCGTCGCCGAGGTGGGCATCGGCGTATGCCGTGCTGGTGCTGCCGATGTCGCCGCGTTTCACATCGCCGATTGTCAGCAGGCCCATCGCCTCGGCCTCGCCGATCAGCGAATAATAGGCTTCTACGCCATCCCAGAGGTATCTCTCAAAGTAGGCCGACTGAAACTTCACGATGGGTGCGATCGGCGCAACCGCCTCCAGCACTTTCATCGTAAATGAGTAGATCGCGTCGACACACGCATCGATGTCGTTCATGTTTGCTGGCTTCAATTCCGGTGGGAACATCTCCAGCATCGGGTCAATACCCACACAAACGGGCGAGTGCTTCTTCTCGATTGCTCGGGTCAGGCGGTCGGCAAACAGCTCGGTCATGCGGACGATTTTAGCGACATTAACGTCGTGTAGACAGCGACGGGCAAGTTGATTCGACGCGCCTTAGCCGAGGCTTGGCTCGATCAATCATTGGCATCGATTGCGGTCACAATGGCCTCGTGAACGCGCTTGGCTTCCGGACCGGTCGAGCCGTTGAAGAGAATCGAAAACGCGTACCAGTTGTCCTTCTTGGTCCGCACAAATCCGCTCAGGCAGCGAGCATTAGAAACATAGCCCGACTTGGCAAAGACTCGCCCCTTGAGGCCACCGCCGAAGCGATTGTCGAGCGTGCCGTCAACTCCGCCGACCGCGAGCGAACGAATGAACATTTCTCGGTTTGGGCCATAAAAATCGGCAATCAGCACCGCATTGATGGCGTGGGCGGACACCCGATTGGATTTGCTCAGGCCGCTGCCGTCGGCGAGGGAGAATTGCTGCTCTTCCACTCCCCTCTCCTTCAAAAACGCGGCCACCGCGGCGGCGCCGGCTCCCCACGACCCGCCGCGCGATGCACTTTGCGCCGCGGCGAGGCGTTTTAGCAGCACTTCGGCGTAGAGATTCATGCTATCCTTGTTTGCGCGATGAAGAACGACATCGATCGGCGTCTCGTGCTGCGCGAGCAGCGTCAGCCCGTCCGATTTGTGAGCATTGCGATCACGCACTACCCGACCGCGGACATCTACGCCGTGCCGTTTCAGAGTTTCGGCCAACACCGTACCAAAGTAGAGCGGCGGATCGTGGATCGTGACCGACAGCGGTTCGCCGTGATTTGAGGCATTCGTCTCCCCGCGGAGGACGATTTTGTTCCCGCCGGCCACCCGGCTGAGCCAGATGGCATTTCGCTGGCCGAACGTGCAGGTGTTGGCAATGTCCGCATAGGCGCTCGGCGGATCGGTGCGGTAAGAAACCACCGATCCGCGCTGGCCCGTGGTGAGAAAGAAGTCGAGGCAGTTCGCATTGAGATTCAGCCCGGCCACCTGCGCCACATACCGGCGCTGAATCTGCTCCGGCGGCCAGGTCGGGTGGATGAACTGCTCATCGAACACGCCGTCATCCACGACCACATCGCCGACGCGGGTTATGCCGCGTGACTTGAGAAGTTCGGCCCAGTTCTCGAAAAGCGTCGTCGTGGTCCAGCCGTGCCTGCGGAGCATTTCGGCATCGCCAATGGTCGGGTCGCCGTCTCCAATAATGACCAGCTGATCATCCCGCATCGCAAGGCGGGTTGTAAATCGAAAATCCCCGCCGAGCGCGTGCAATGCTGCCGATGTGGTGAGCAGTTTCATATTGCTCGCCGGGATCATTGGCTCGTTGGCCCGGCTGGCAAAGACGACGGTCGTTTGCGCGGGGTCGGGGTTCAGCCGGACGACTTCAACACCCACCTGCGCGTTTCCCAGCGACTTTGAAGCCAATGCGGTGCGGATATCGCCCGGCAGGTCGGCATTCGCTGCGACGGCGGGCGCGAGGAGGCAAAACAGCAAACAAGCGACATGACGTCTCTTCCGTGAAACCGCGCACATCCCCCGATCATCGGCAGAACCGGCAGCGATTCAAGCATTTAAGCGAAGATAACAAGCGAGAATGATCCCACGCTCGAACGCGCGCCTGCAACCCGCGTGAAGCGGCCGCTATCGGGCAGTACCTTCGCGCTGTTGCAGGATATGATGAAACACGTCAAGCCGCTGGCCGACCTCAGCCATGTCGGCGGGGCGTTTGGCGGGGTTGAGGCGCACGCATTCCATCACGAAGCTACTCAGGCTCTCGGGCACCGCTGGGTTGCATTGCGCGGGCGTACGGATGAGATCGCCGGACAGAATACTGTTTTCCTTGCGCCCCGCGGTGAAGAGGGTGGGCATTTTCTCCATTGCCAGGCAGTAATAGAGCGTCGCACCGAAATTGAACACGTCTGTCTGCGGAGTGACCGGCTTGCACTTCACCTGCTCGGGCGAAATAAAGTCGGGCGTTCCCTGGATGCGCGCCTTGGCGGTGTTCACCGGGCAGGCCTGGCCCAGGTCGATCACTTTCACCTCATTCCGCGAGTTGAACAGGATGTTGTTCGGCTTGAGATCGCAGTGGACAAATCCATGCGAATGAACCGCGTGCAGCGCGCCGGCGGTCTGGCGGAAGATGTCGATCAGCGCCGCCATCGACCGCGGCTGTTCATTCTCCAGCGAAACACCGTCAAACAATTCCATCACCAGCGCCGCTTCGTTCACTTTCCGCAAAAGTGTGCGATTAAACTTCACCGCAATCACCCGGCGGAGGTTGGTGTGCACCACCCGTTGGCCGACCTCAAACTCGGCTTCGAGTTGCTCAACGAAGCGGATGTCCTTTTCATTCTTGCGGACGACGTGCTTCAGAGCGTAAATCTGCCCGTTTGCAGGGTCGCTGACGGCGTAAATCGTGCTCCCCGCGCCTTCACCGATAAAGCCGAGCACCTCATAGCCGAAGAGACGGCTCGGCACGTTCTTGCTCGCGCGCGCGGTACCGTCCATGGCGTCTACTGTCAGGGAACTGGCTGGCAAACTACTCATCAACATCTCCCCAGCGAACAACCTCGCGGCGGCGGGCCGTTCTCTCTCAATGATATACGCCAAGTCCAGCCGGTTATTCGTCCGATATCCAAAATTCGATGCAGCCGGGACTTTCAGAAACGGTATTCTGGGAGAAACCGATCGGCCCTATCGCGCCAACGCTTATTGGCCAAACACTTAGAGAAAAAGGGACGGCCCGGAAACGCATCGCGCATCCGGGCCTTCCCGTCGAACAGTCTTGAACGTAGTTATGAAACCTTGATCCGGGTTACTTCGTCCACATCCGCTCTTTGAAGCTCTTAATGGCTGCGACAAGTTTCTGCTCCGCGGCGTCACTTAGCTCCTTTTTGTCGGCCAGTTCCGTGCGCACGTCGGCGGCGGAGGCATCGACATGGGCGAGGAACTTATCCTGGAACTCGGCAATGCGGTTCAGCGGAACATCGTCGATGAAGCCCTTGGTGGCTGCGTAAATCACCATCACCTGCTGCTCGACGGCCATTGGCTTGTATTGAGCCTGCTTCAACAATTCCACCAGCCGGGCACCGCGGTCGAGTTGGCGCTGGGTGGCGGGGTCGAGTTCCGTTCCAAGCTGTGCGAACGCTTCAAGCTCGCGGTACGCCGCAAGGTCGAGACGGAGCGAGCCGGCGATCTTTTTCATCATCTTCGTCTGGGCGTTACCACCCACGCGGCTCACACTGATTCCCACGTTGATGGCCGGCCGAACGCCTGCAAAGAAGAGTTCGGGTTCGAGATAAATCTGCCCGTCAGTGATGCTGATTACATTGGTCGGAATATAGGCTGAAACGTCGCCGTCCTGTGTTTCGATGATCGGGAGGGCGGTCATGCTGCCGCCGCCTTGTTCTTTGCCGAGCTTCACAGCGCGTTCGAGCAGACGGCTGTGGAGATAAAACACGTCGCCCGGATACGCTTCGCGGCCCGGCGGGCGACGCAACAGCAGCGACAACTGCCGATATGCAGCAGCCTGCTTACTCAGGTCGTCATACACGCACAGCGTATGCTCGCCCTTCCACATGAAATACTCGGCCATCGCGGCACCGGCGTAGGCGGCGATGTATTGCAGCGGGGCGGGGTCGGCGGCGCTGGCGACGATCACGGTGGTGTAGTCCATCGCGCCATACTTCTTCAGCGTTTCGACGATCGCCGCGACGGTTGACTCCTTCTGACCGATCGCGACATAAAAGCACTTAACGCCCTTGCCCTTCTGATTAATGATCGTATCGATGGCGACGGCGGTCTTGCCGGTTTTGCGGTCGCCGATGATCAGTTCGCGCTGCCCGCGGCCGATCGGAATCATGCTATCGACGGCCTTAATACCAGTCTGCAGCGGTTCGTGCACCGGCTGGCGCTCGGCAATGCCGGGGGCGACGATATCCATCTTGCGCGTTTCGGTCGACTGAATCGCCGGCCCGCCGTCCAGCGGCTTACCGAGCGGATTCACCACGCGGCCGAGCACGTTTGGCCCGACGGCTACTTCGAGCAATCGGCCGGTCGCCTTGACCGTATCGCCTTCTTTAATGCCAAGCGGGTTATCGAACACCACCGCGCCGATCGCATCTTCTTCAAGGTTGAACACCTGGCCCATCGCGCCATTCTGAAACTCGAGCAGTTCGCCGGCCTGGGCGTTGCGCAGACCATACACGCGGGCAATTCCATCACCCACCTCGACGACCGTGCCCACTTCGCTTACCGACAGCTCCTGCTCGAAGCCTTCGATCTCTCGCTTAAGGACGCTGGTAATTTCTGCTACATTCAATGCCATTTGAAACTCCGATGGTTGCTTGTTGTTCGTGATTCGTTGCTGGTTGAGTCGGTTCTTGAATTGCCAGCAACCAGCAGCCGGCAACCAGCAATCCTCATCTCTTTGACGCCAACATTTTTTTCTTCAACGTCTCAAGCTGCTTGCGAACGCTGCCGTCGATGAGCTGGTCCCTTACCTTGATGATGATGCCGCCGATGATCGACTCATCGACGTACTGATGCACTACTGCGTCGCGGTTCATTGCCTTGCTGATGCGCTGGCGAACCTGCTCGAGGTCCTCGCCGCTGAGCCTGGCGGCGACGGTGACATCCACCTCAATCTTGCCCAATTGCTGGTCGAGCAGATCGTCATATGCATCGCACATTGCGCCGAGGTCGCGCAGCCGACCCTTACGGCTCATCACGCCGAGGGTATTGGAGATGAGCACATGCACGCGGCCGCCGAAGATGCTCTTAACCGCCTTCAGACGGGCATCGTTGCTAATGGCGGGGTCTTGGAGAAACAGGCCAAAAGCCTTGTTTTCAAGCAACACCTGACGAATGTCGGCCAATTCCGCCCCAATTTGCTCGGCGTGGCCCTTGGCGGTGGCCAATTCGAGCAGAGAACGGGCATATGCGGTGGCGGCGGGGTTGTTTTGTTTGATTTGCGGCATGCGTTCCGTTTGCGACTCCCGTGCGCCTTTTCACCCGGCACATTGGTGCGACAAGGCACCTCTGCGGGTTTGGGGCCACGGGCAATCGGCAATCTCCTGTTAGTTCCGTCCCATCGCCTGCAGTTGCTCCAGGCTCGATTGCACCAGCGATTTCTGGTCGTTTTCGTTGATCTGCCGGCGCAAAATCTTCTCGGCAACGCTGGTGGCGAGCGTGGCGGCGTGCTCGTGGATCTCCGACACCGCGGCGTTTTTGCTGGCGTCGATATCCTTCAATGCACGCTCCTTGATCTCTTCCGATTCCTGCTGCGCCTTAACCTTGATGCCCGCGGCCACACCTTCGGCATCCTTCGCGGCCTGGTCGAGCATTTTGCGCATTTCGGCTTGCGCGCTGGCGAGCTTGGCTGAGTACTCCTTCAGGGTGTCCTCAGCGCGCTTTCGGGCGGCTTCGGCATCGGCGATGTCTTTGCGGATCTTGTCTTCACGATCCTGCAGACCCTTGGCGATCGGTCCCCAGGCAAATTTGCCCAAAACCGCAACCAGAACCGCGAAAATCACCAGCGTGGTGATTGCGGTGATGGCACCCTGATTAAACTCCTGCAGCAACTTCGGCTCACCGGCGGGGGCATGGCCCGCTTCGACTGCGCCGTGGGAATGGTCGTCAGCGGCGCGGGCTGTTTGCGGCAGCACCGCGAAGGCCAGCATGGCCACTAAAACAGTCATCGCAATATTGCGAAACAAATTCATGTCTTGGTCTCCAAACGCCCCGCGACGTGCGAAGCGTGAATGCCCCGCAGCCGCCGTTAAGCTGCTGCGGGGTGATGAGTTACTTCTGGAACGAAACCAGCAGACACAGGACGACCGCGAACAGCGTTGCACCTTCGATGAGTGCGGCGCTGATGATCATGGTCGTGAAAATGCGACCGCCGGCTTCCGGTTGACGTGCGATGGCTTCCGAAGCCTGTCCGCCGATCTGACCAATGCCGCGACCGGCACCGATAATCGCCAAACCAGCGCCGATACATGCGCCGGCAAGCCAGATACCCCGGGCACCCCAAGAGGCCGTCGAGGTCGGATCAGCGCCGGCCGCCTGAGCCATTGCCATCGTCGGAACAACCAGCAAAGCGGCGATCGCCATCAATGCATACTTCATATCAAACTCCTTGAACCGTGCGAGCAGCGGTTCGATTCACGTTTAGACAGGGTGAAAAGGATCCCTGCCCGAAATCCAGCGCCGCGGCCTCGCAACCGCGCCCGCTGGCGAACCAAGAAATAACCGCGGCTGTGGGAACTTTTCTGCGACGTGCTCGTTATCGAGGGAACCCGACGATCACACGTCGCAAACGCCCGACAGCCGGGGGTTCGCATAAATCAATAGTTGCTGGTTGTAAGTTGCTGGTTGCTGGTAACGCAGCGTTACCCAACGTCAACTGGCAATCTACACCTGCCGTTACAAAACCTCAGAGCAATTCCTCACTAGCAACTGGCAACTTGCCACCAGCAACTGCGTTTCACATCTGATGCGACTTCGACGCCATTTTGTGGTCGGCCACCTCTGCCACCACCGGGTGGCCGTGATGGTCGGCTTCGTCGTGGGCATCGTGTTCATGATCGTCGTGCTCATGGGTGATCATCTGGCTGATGAACAGTGCTGTGAGAAACGTGAACAAATAAGCCTGTAAGAATGCCACGAACAGTTCAAGGCAGTTAATCGCCACCGCGGAGATAACGGATACCACCCCAACAGCCCAGCCGCCAGCCGTGCCCAGCCCGACGAAAGCCGCCGGAACAAACCCGATGATGACGGCAAGCAGAATGTGTCCAGCGGTCATATTGGCCGCGAGTCGGACGGCTAGCGCGAACGGCTTGATGAGCATCCCCAGGAATTCGACTGGAATCATCACCGGGGCGATATACCACGGCGCCCCGCCGAGGAAGTGTTTTGCCCAGCCGCCGATTCCGTTCGCCCGAAGCCCACTGATTTGCACCACAAGAAACGTGATGATCGCCAACGTTGCCGTAACGTAAAAATTAGCGGTGGCCGTTCCGTAGATTCCGTGGCCGTGGTTGAGGCCCAGCAACTTGCCGGTGATCAGGTCGATCGGGAGCAGACCCAACAAGTTGGTGAACAGAATGAAGAAGAAGAGCGTCCAGAGATAGGGCATGTAACGCGTCGTGTCGTGGCCCAGGAGCGGCTTGGCGACATCGTCACGCATGTAGATCAGGATCGCTTCAAAGAAATTCCGGCTGCCGGTGGGCACCCACTCGCCGCTGCGATAGCGTTTGGTCATCGCCGGGAAGATGAGGAGCATGAGGCCGGCGCTGACGCACATCATGATCATGTGGTTGGTGAGGTACCACCAGCCGTTGGATTGAAGGATCGGGTGATCGACGACGTGGTCGAGCGGGTTGGCCGCGGCGAGGGTCGTGATGTTAACCAGTTCGAGCATCGAGTTTGCGCCTTTGCAAAGATCGAGAATCTGTTAATCCCAAAGCTACTTCTTGGCCGCCGGCCAAAGTGCCGACGACATGGCCCAGGTTTCCGAGGCCAGAACGGTAATGTAAAAGCCCATCATCAGGAGCATGGTCGGCACCGCCGGATATCCACCGACGAGGACCGCCAGTGTGCAACCGCCGAGGCTGATGGCCATTCGCACGCCAATTCCGGCCAAAAATCCGGCGGCGGCCTTGTGAAGGTCGCGTCGCAGGCCCCAGAGGATCGGCAGCAGGCTAATCGCGGCTGCAATCGCTGAAACCACGCTCGCCGCGAGCATGCCGCGCCACCATTCGGGTTGGTTTACGAGCACCAAAATCCCAATCAGCAGCAATCCTGCGATCACAAAAGCAACCGCGATGATCATCGGCAGCTTCGCTGCGACCAGGGACAAATCAGGTTCCGCAATGGGTTGAGCGGGGGTTGATTTAGCGACTGTATCAATCATGAAAAAACTTCCGCGCTCCGCGAATCAATTGCATCAGCCCGACAGCAAAACCAAGCCCGACACCCGAAATCAACAGCCACGGAGCCATTCCGAGCCATCGATCCAGCCCATAGCCGATGCCGGCACAAACGGCGATCGCGGCGATAAACTCGACGCCGAGGCCGGTGAACTTCATCCATTCCGAGGTGGTCTGAGCCTCCGACCCGCTCTTTTTACTCGGGCCGCTGGAAGGTTCATCCGCCATGGTGTCTCGGAGCATCGCCTACGACTTCGTGAAATTATGCACGAAGTCGCATGCGCGTCAATCAAAGCGTTCTACAGTTTTTACAGCGGGACGGAAGTTAGTGCCCGGCGCGAAGATGGTCAAGAAATCGGATGCACTTGAAACGGCTTCACTTCCGGCGACGTGCCTCGTGTCGCTGCAACCGCGCCGCCGAGATCGAATAGCCAGCGGGATACAGCGCAACGTCGCAATCTCGTTGTCCATGCTCGGCGTTAAGTTTCGGCCACGCCAAGACTTCCGGTAAGCTAGCCGGCATGCGGCGAAGTGTGTTGCTCTTTCTCAGCAGTCTGGTGCTTGCCGCAGTTTCCTTCGGATTGGGCCTGAATTGGGGCCTGCCAAACCGCGACGCCGATCCTTTCCTGTTTGGAGACCGCCGGGCCTGGACGGGTGCGGAGATCATGCAGTTCGCAGGGCCACGGGCTACAAGCACAGGTTTGGGTGCAGACGTCGATCGCAACCCGCTGGGCGTGTCCGCCGGGCCTGTGCTGCTCAATGAAACGGACCAGCAGCGGGCAGAAATCGTCCGGCGATACCGACTTTACTCGGCGCAACCCGACGAAATGATCACCTTCATGTCGCTCGCCCAGATGAAGCCGCGACAGGGACACCTCGACCCCAAGCTATACCAGTACGGCGGGCTGTGGGTTTACCCCGTCGGCGCGCTGCTCGCCGCCGCGGGCAAGCTGGGGTTGATTCAGTTGACAGCCGATCCGACATTCTACCTTGATCACCCCGAAGCATTCGCGCGATTCTACATTGTGGCCCGCGCGTACTCTGCGGCGTTTGGGATAATCGGGGCAGCGTGCGTCTGGTGGCTTGTTCGACGACTCGGCACCGGGCCGATTGCGGGCGCGCTTGCGATGATTGCATTCGCCATGCTGCCTGTCGTCAACAACATGGCCCACGAAGCCAAACCCCACCTGCCCGCCGCGGTCTTGATGCTGATGGCGATGATGGCCGCGATCAAGTATGTCGAAGCTGGGTTTCGCAGGTGGTGGATCGTCGCAGCCGTGCTCTGCGGTGCCGCAACCGGGATGATCCTGTCGGCGGCGCCCGTCTGCATCATTCTCCCGCTGATGGTCCTCTTTCGCGCTATGCCGTGGCGCAGCCGATTCATCATCATTTCGGCGGCGGCGCTGGTGGCGGTGGATGTCTATGCCATCACGAACCCGTATGTGGTAAAGCATCTGGTCGGCTGGACGCTTTCCGAAAACCCGCTGCGTTCTAATCTAGCCAACAGCAACGCGATGTACTCGCCAGCTCTATCCGCGCAATCGGTGTTCGATGCCCGTCGGCTGCTGAGCTACGCGGCAACCGGCCCAATTGTGATTGCGGGCATCGTCTGTGGTGTTGCTCTGCTACTGCCGCGCCGCACGACCGCCTCGGCAGAAGGCGCCGCGGAGAGAGCTGGCTCACCGCTCGCCACTCACCCCGACTTTCCCAATGTTCCCGCCACGAGGCCGGTCGCGGCGCTGCTACTCGCCCCTTCCGCGGTCATCCTGATGCAATTTGTGCTGCTCGCGGAGGGAAAGCCGGGCGAGTATGCCCGGTTTGCGCTCCTCCCTTCGCTCGCATTTTTGATTCTCGCGTTCGGTGGAATCGCATCCTTCTTGCGACAAAGCGTGGGCAGCACAGTCGTACTCGCCGTAATCACCGGCGCGACCACGCTGCACGGAGTGACTTACGTTTGGCGATTCTTGAGTGATGCCAGTGACCGGCCTTCGCGCCTGATTGTGGCTGAGCGACTGGAGTCTATTCGTCGCAGTGGCGCAACATCGCTCGGCGTGCGCGCGGAGCCAGCGCCGTACTCCCTGCCGCCGGTGAATCTTTGGGAATGGAAGATCTGGTATGCGCCCAGTCGCCCAGAACTTGATGCGTTGTGCGATATGCGACTCGAAGCAGAGGAGGCCGACGGGGTAACAGCCGCACACAGTGCGCCCACGACGCAAGCAGTTGTCATCGAGAGACATCCGCGCAAGGCGAGGCGTTTCGATACGCCGATTAGTTGGGCCGCAAAACCCTGGGTACTGACGAAGCGGCGATCGTCGCCTGGGGCGGGTGAGCCGGCATCGCAGCCTGATGAATGAGCATCGGCAGCGGGTTGCAGTCAGAATCCGGCGATCATTTGGTTAAATCGACCGCGGACATTCTGCGTTCAGGGCGATACAATTTCTGGAAAGGATTAACGCGCATGGATGGAGTCATCACGGCAATCGTCGGCTTTTTGCTTGTCGGTCTGATCTGGCCGCATCTGATCAAGAACCGCACGCAGTATTACGCCGCTTTTGGGTTTGTCGTTTTTGCGTTGCTCGTGCAGACCTTTGCACTGATGTTTTCCGGTACGACGCACGGGCCAAAGCTGGCCGTGTTCGGCGGGGTGGTGACGGGGTTTTGCGTGATAGCGGCGCTGCTGATGTGCCTCGCGTGTGCCGGCGGAAAGACCGTGCGCGAGCTAAGCGGGGAGGTGAAGGGGGCGTATGAGGTGATCCGTCGCGGCGAGACTGAAAAAGAGGTGATTATTCCGCTGCGGGGACAGACTCCGCGAGAACGGGACGCCGCCGTCGTAGAACGCATCGAGATTGACGACGCCGGGAACGACCGTCCCGCGGGGTGAAAGTGGCCAGCGGCGAAGGGGTCGCACACGCGGCGATTGCCGTGACACTACAAATCGCGACAGTTGGCACCCCGTGAGCAATGCAATTACAATACCGCTGCAAGTTTTGCATCCTTGAGCAGGCACCATTTAGGAGCGTGAATGGAGTTGGGAACCTTACTAGCCGCTGTCGAAGTCGGCTCGTATGTCAGCATCTGGAAGTCGCTGGCGGCGATCGTGGTTATCTTGATCTGGACTCGGCTGCTTACCTGGGCCGACAAAGACGGCGAGCGCGCCCACCTGCCGCGCGTCCCACTGAACACTGGCCTGGCCTTCGCGCTTTTGCTGGCGATTGTACTTTTTTTCATGCTGCCGACGTTTTCGGTCGCATTTGCCGTGCTCGTGGTCACGGGGCTGATTGCGTTTGGCGTCTATCTCGCTCTTCGTAACTCAAAGGTGGGGCTGGCTGATCTCGGAACGGAACTGAAAGAGTTTGCATCGGCCCCATTTGCCAAGCTCTCCAAGGGGAAGGAAAAGGTCGATGCAGGCCCGGGCGAAGTGATCATGTTTAATCACAAAGGCTCGCCTGTCATGACGCCCGATGCCGAATCGCCCGATCTGCCTGGGTTCACTGCGATGCAGCGGTTGCTCGCCGGGCCTTTGAAAACCGGGGCCGACCAGGTCGAACTCATTGCCGCCGAAAATGCGACCCAGGTTCGCTACCTGGTTGACGGCATGCCCTACAACGGCACCCCCCTCGACCGCTCCGCCGGCGCGGCGGCGGTTACATTTGGCAAACAGTTGGCCAACCTCGACACCGCCGATAAGCGCCGCCCGCAAACAGGAGTCATGAAGGCGCAGGTAGACGGCGAGAAACGAGAACTGCAACTGACCACCGCGGGAAGCAAGGCGGGTGAGTCGATGCGCATCGTGGTCGATGCCAAGCGGCGGCATGATTACCGTGTCGAGTCGATCGGTTTCACTGAAGATCAGCTTCAGGTCATCGACGCGCTCGTCCGCGATCCCGGCGGGATTGTGCTGCTTTCGTCGCCGAAGGGTCAGGGTTTGACGTCGCTGCTCTACGCGATGGTGCGCAAACATGACGCGTTTCTGAACAACCTTGCGACCATTGAGAAAGAGACGCTGCTCGACCTTGAGGGCATCACGCAGAACATAATCGCCTCGCCGGCAGGCCCCGCAGAAGAATTGAAGTCGGTTGACTGGGTTGTGAGCCAGGAACCCGATGTGATCATGGTCCCGCAGGTCGAGAATCCCCGGTCCGCGGTTGCACTGATTCAACACGCCGCCAACGGGCGTCGAGCCTACGTTGGCGTTCGTGCCACGAGCACGTTTGATGCGATTAACCAGTGGCGGAAAGTGGTCGGCGATGATAAGGCGGCGTTGAAGCAGCTTCGATACGTCATTAATGAACGCATCGTGCGCAAGCTTTGCACTGCGTGCAAAGCCAGCTACACGCCCGATCCGGAGACGCTTCGGAAGATGAATATGTCACCGGAAAAGGTGGGCAAGCTTTATCAGGCCCGCACACAGCCGCTGCGCGACCAGCGAGGCAACCCGATTGTCTGCACATTTTGTAATGATTTGCGATTTAAGGGCCGAACCGGCGTTTTTGAAATGTTTGCAGTCGATGATGAGGTACGCCAGGTCATCCAGAACGGCGGGACCGGTTCGCAATTGAAAAACCTTTTTCGAAAGCAGAAGGCTCGATATTTGCAGGAGCAGGCGCTGCTGCTCGTGGAGCAGGGTGAAACCAGTGTGCAGGAAGTGTTGCGCGTCTTGCGCATCGGCGATGAAAAGCCGAAGGCGGCGGCGGCCCAGACCTCCCAGACATCTTCGTGAGATGGCGACCGAGCCGTTCACTGATTGTGCCGTTGAATCCTGTGCTGCCTCGATAGAACGCCTGAACAACCTAGATTTTGGATCTCTAAATGATTCTCTCGCTCATCATCCTCATCTCCATCGGTATCATTGCCTATTTCCACTATGTTCAGGGTTTTCTAAGCTCACTCATCTCGGCGGTGTGCGCGGCGTTTGCAGCCACGCTTGCATTTGGGTACCACGAGACTGTCGTCGAGACCTTTCTCGGGGGGCGAATGGCCGACTACGCCCACTCCATGGCGATTGTCGTGCTTTTTGCCGCGATCTACACCATTTTGCGCGTCGTTTTCGATTCGTTCATCCCCGGCAATATCGCGGTGCCGCTCTATGTTGATCGCGTCGGCGCAGCGGTACTGGGAATCGTTACTGGCCTGTTTACCATGGGAGTCTTTGCGATTGCCGCTCAGCAACTGCCGGTTGGGCCGAGCGTGGCGGGCTTCGCGCGCTTTCCGCTGGACTCCTCGCGGCCAGTGGTCGTTTCCTGGCCCGGCCAACGCGCGATGGACAAACGCGTGCATGCCGAGTTGGTCGATGAAACTTTCGACGACTCAAAGCAGCAATCGCTGCTCATTCCGGTTGATGCCATGCTGGTTTCATTCACTGAAGCACTGAGTGCGGGCGGCTCGATCTCGGGCGCGCGGCCGCTGCATTCGGTTCACCCTGACCTCCTCACGCAACTGTTCGGCCAGCGCCTCGGAATGCAGGTGGGCAGCCGCCGTGTGGCTTTCAACACCGGCGGGGCCAACCACGTCTCTCTGGGCGGGCTGTATCGCCTGAAGCAGGCCGCCCAAATGCAGGGCGAAAGCGAACAGATTAAAGATCGCAAGCTCAAGCCAACCATCGAAACAGCAGGTGACAATGATTTGCTGCTGGTCGTACGAACGCGAATCGATGCCAACGCCGCGGGTGATAACGATAAGCGTTTTCGGTTCAGCCTGGGGGCTGTACGTCTTATGGCCGGCGGGGCCAACTGGTATCCGCTGGGAACGCTTGAAGACGCGGGCATTCTCTTTTCCAACCGTCTCGACGATTTTTTGATTATGCCACCGGAAAAGGAAATGGTTGATTTTGTGTTTCGCGTCGAGGCCGATGCCGTGCTTCGCGATCCCGGCGCGTTGCGAGGTGGTCAGGCGCAGCTTAAACCGGGGTCGTTTATCGAAGTTAAACGCATGGGCCGGTTTGACGTGAGCGAAGCGGTCATCGGTGGCGCGCCGCCGAGGAGCGCGCAGGTTGGGCTGCAGTGGAAGAAGGGCGTACTGGAAAAGAAGCCCGGCACAATCAAGGTGGATGCCGACGATGCCCCGCTGGAAGTGTCCGCTGTCACGGTTACCGACAGGCTGTTTAGCAAGATCAATGTCGGCAGGGGCGACACGAACACTGAAACCGATATCACCGGCGGCAAGGTGGTGGTACGCGAGGGCCGACTTGCGAGCTTCACGGTCGATGGCACGGTGAGCATGCAGCGGCTGGCCGCGGGCGAGTATGCCAAAGACCTGTTGGTGGAGCCTGCCGGGCAAAAACTCGTGCAGCTCAGTTGTATCGTGAAGGGTTCGCCGTGGCGGTGGGCCGATGTGGGCAAGTTTGAGCTGGAAGATTCTGCCGGCGGCTCGCATAAGCCTCGGGGAGCGTGGTCAAAGGTTGTTGTGGGCACAAGTAATCACCTGGTGGGTGCTTTCGACGCCGACCGGGGCATTACCGATGTTCCTGAGATCGATGGCAAACCGCTGGATGTCTATCTGGCATTTGCACTACCCCCGGGTGTTTCACTCACGGGGTTGAAGTTTGATGGCAAGCTGATCGCCAGCCTCAATACGAAGATTGACCCATGACGGGCAGACCTGCCAGCGCCCCGCAACCCCCCGCGGGGCGGGAAGTAGAGATCGCAATCGCGATTTCGAGCACCAGCGCCAGGTAAACCGGAACATATTCCATCGCCAGCCACGCCGGCGGCAGGGTCCAGACCGGCTCGCGGAGCAGTTGGTATGAAAGCCCCGCGGTTGCGCACCACACGAGCAGCGTCCAGCCGCCCGTACGTTGCAGAAACGGGACGATCGCCAATCCCCACAGCAAGTACCACGGATAGACCACAGGCGCGAGCAACAGCGGGATGAGCGTTACCCAATATGCCGCGTCGGCCAGGGGCATTCTCGCCCGGATGACAGCGTACAGCGTTGCAAAAAATCCTAACGCGCCGATCAGACGGGCGGTGAGCTTCGCCGTTTCAAGCATTTGTCCGTCGCCGTTCCGAAAGGGGACAGTCAGCAGATAGTAAATTGAACCATTCGCCTCCCAACTCGCGGCGTAGAGTTGCACAGTCTCGCTCCACCGAACGAAGTTGGGCAGCGAGAGCAGTGGGGCGTAGATGAGAAGCAGGGCGATTGCAAAAAAGGGTAGAGGCGACCACGCCTTCGCCGCGCGCCAAGCGGCAATGGCGATGAGTGGTGCAAGCACAATGGTATGCGGCTTGATTCCTGTCGCCAGTGCCAGGGCGAACATCGCCAATCTCCACTGTCCGCGCAGAGTGCAAAACGCCGCAGCGGCGAGGCACATGGCGCCAAAGATGTCGATGTGACTGTGACCGGAGACCTCGATCAGGGTCAATGGATTCCACGCGAAGAGGACCGCATACCACGGGCTTTTGCCGAGGGTGGAAAGCCCCGCCAGGAGCAAGCCAGCGGTGATGATGCTGGCGACAGACGCGAGCAACCGCATGGCCGGTGAAAAAGTGACGGCGTGGCGCCGAGGAATGCCGTCGCTCCAGCTAACAAGCGTGTCGATCGGGTACCACGTGCTGACCGCCGGGCGAAGGGTGGGGCCTGCGATGTGCGCCGCCCGAAATACCCACTGCGCGGCAGGGGGGTAAATCGTTGCGGTCCCCAGGTGCTGAGTAAGTCGATCGATTGCCGCCTCGCTCGGCGTCGACAAGCCCGCAAGAACATCGGTGTCGTAAGGCTGGTAAGGCGAAAGCCCCGCTGCGGCGAGGCGGGCGTCGAAGCGGTATCGAAAGGCGTCTTGAGAAAGCTCGGGCGAGATCATGAACATCGCCGCCGCGTGAAGAAGCGCGGTGCCTGCGAGAATGATGACGACACTCGCCGTGCGGCTAAGCTTGATTGCGTCGCGGGGCGTGGTTGCGAGCAGGCCCGCGAGCGCCACGACCGCCACACCGAGTAAGGTCCAGCCGGCGAATAGAGTCAGCCCGCTGCGCGAGTAGCCGCTGCGAAAGAGCATGGCAATCCACGCAGTTCCGCCGCCGAGGAGGATTGCGATGAGGATCGTCCAGACAACAAAACGAACGATCGCGGGGCGGGAGGGTGCAACCCGTGGCTGGTAATCAAGCGTCGGAAGCGGTTCGGGCGCGGGGTTCACTTCGATTTGATGTTACCGCCCGCAGGATCGTTGCATAACGGTGCCGGTGAGTTGAAAAGTTAGTTCCCACCGGGCTTGCCGACGCCCTGCCCCGCGCCCGTAATGTTATCCAATTGCCGCTGCAGGCTCCCGCGATCGTCTTTCGGGGGGGCAGGTTGCGCAGGCTGTTGAGGCTGAGGTTGATTCGCGCCCGCGACTGGGATCGCGCCGGGAAGTGTGATTTCCACCTCATCGCGAAGCACCACGATCGATTGCCGCCGCTGGTAGGCGTCCATCAAGTAATCGATGCCATCATCGCCGCCGGTGATGTTGTCCTTTACCGTGAGTTGGCCGACCGAGGTGATGAGGTCGCCGCGCTTAAGGCCGAAGAACGTGAAAGCGGGGCCGGTGGCTTCGACCTTCTCCACCAGCAGTGCCACGGTCTTCCCGCCCGATTGCTGGCCGTCGAGGGTGATCGACTCTTTGAACGACATCGAGCCGTCGCGGGCGGTGCCGCCGAGTTGCCGCACGTCGGCGGCGGCGGTGTCGCCAGCCTTCTTGACGTTCTGCACATGGTCGAGCGATCCGCCGCTCATTCCCATGATCCATACGATCACGCCGACTGTTACCAGAATCCCAACGAGGCCGAATGCTGCTTTCATCGCTTTACTCCTGTTCTTCGGGAGTATTATGCGCGTTGTCCAAGAAAGTATCGACCCGCACCGCTGGCTACTGTTCTCGGGTGGCCATGAGTTGGTAGACCGTGTCGCCTTCCAGTTCTCGCTCGAAGTTGATGTATTGATCGATGTTTAGGAAGCAGATGTGCATGTGGATCTGCACATGAGCCAGCTCGTCGGCGCGCTCGAAGCGAACGTCGATAATCTTGAAGCCCGCGTTCTTGAATCGCTGCACGCAATCAGAGATGCACTTGGGGCGCCAGTCGGTGCGGACAAGGACGGTGCGATAGCGAACCTTGGGCAGGGCGTCTTCCACATAGTCGAGCAGCCAGAGTGTGAATAGCATGAGCAAGGCGGCCATCAGCCCGAAGAAATACAAGCCGAATCCAATCGCCAGCCCCACCCCGGCAATGCACCAGATACCCGCCGCGGTAGTAAGGCCGCGGACGCTGCCCTTGCCGTGAACGATGACGCCGGCACCGAGAAAGCCGATTCCAGTCATCACGCCGTATGCGATTCGGGCGGGATCGACGGTGATGTGGGTCCCCGCCGGGGCATGGAACTGGAAGCTGGCGAAGCGCGTCGAAACGACCATCACCACCGCGCTGCCGAGGCAGACGAGCATATAAGTCCGAAACCCCGCCTGGCGTCCGCGAAGCTCCCGCTCCAACCCGACAAGCCCACCCGCCGCGATCGCGGTGAGCAGCCGAAGCAGGCCCTCAAGGGGCCACTGAAGGCTGTTAGCCCAAGCGGTGAATGAATGGTCTAGCTGCTGAAGGAATGCGAGCATCGAATCGGAAATCTTAACACAATCTTAATGATTTGTTAAGCCCCGACGCTCGCGTTGTACTCACGCGAAGACCTTCAGCGCTTCCTTCTGGCTGGGCTTGATGGTGAGAATCTTGTCGAGCCGGGTGATTTTGATCAGTTGCATGAGCTTCTCGCCGACGCCGCACAGGACGAGCTTGCTATGCGGGAGGGCGGCGAGCTTCTTGTTCATGGTTAGAACGATGCCGATGGCCTGCGAGGACAGGTATTGCACCTTCTCGAAATCGAGCACGATCTTGCGCCGGTCTTCCATGTCAACGAGGTGATAAAGGCTCTTGCCGATGTGTTCGAGAACGACCGGGTCCATCAATGACGGCTGGCGAAACTCGACCACGGTGAACTTCTCCACCTGCTGAACAATGAACGGCTGTGTTCCGACGGGATCCATCATGGCTGCGAGATTCTGCGGGCAAATGCGTTGGTTCGCAACCCTTGTGCGAAACGCAGAGACTTTCCCGCGGGCGCGCCAAGGTCCAGGGGTGAAAACACCTGGGCACACCTGGTATCAACGGGGTGGCCTGCTTTCGAGGGCAATCTTGAGCACCTGGTCGACGTTTTCGACGAAATTAAATTTGAGGGTGTTGCGCACCTCTTCCGGAATGTCGACCATGTCCTTTTCGTTTCGTTTCGGGACGATGACTTGCTTGATTCCCGCCCGCTTGGCGGCGAGGGTTTTTTCTTTCAGGCCGCCGATGGGTAGTACCAGCCCGCGGAGGGTGATTTCGCCGGTCATGGCGATGTCTGGACGGACGGGTTTGTTGAGAAGCAGCGACGACAACGCCGTGTACATCGCCACGCCGGCGCTGGGTCCATCCTTCGGCACCGCGCCCGCCGGAACGTGTAGATGCACGTCGCTGTCGGCGAGGAGTTTATCATCGATTCCAAGCTCCTTAGCATGCGAGCGGATCAGGCTGAACGCGGCAACGGCGCTTTCGCGCATCACATCGCCGATCTGCCCGGTCAGAGTAATCCCACCTTTACCGGGCATGCGGGTGGCTTCGATGAACAGGATATCACCGCCAAAGGGTGTGTAGGCCATGCCGGTGGCGACGCCGGACACCCTGGTCCGCTGGGCAAGTTCTGGCTCAAACTTGGTGGGGCCGAGTACCTTGGCGACGTAGGCATCGTTTACCGTCACTTTTTTGGTTTTTCCGCCCACAATCTCCGCCGCGATGGAGCGGCCGACACTGCCGATCATTCGTTCGAGGTTACGCACGCCGGCTTCACGCGTGTAGGCCTCGATGATGAGCCGCAGCGCACTGATGGAGAACTTTGCCTGCGCCGGTTTCAGCCCGTTGGCTTCAAGCTGCCGGGGCACCAGGTAACGCCTTGCGATGTCGAGCTTATCGGCATTGGTGTAGCCGGGAATCTCGATAACTTCCATCCGATCGCGCAGCGGGCCGGGCACGGTGTCCATGGTGTTGGCAGTCGCGATGAACAGAACCTTGCTGAGATCGAACGGCAGATCGAGGTAATGGTCAGTAAAAGAGTGATTTTGGGCCGGGTCGAGCACCTCCAGCAGCGCGCTGGCGGGGTCGCCGCGAAAGTCGTTGCCGACTTTATCGATCTCGTCGAGCATCATGACGGGGTTGCGCGTCTTGATCTTGCGCAGTTCCGAAATGATGCGCCCCGGCATGCTGCCGATATAAGTCCGGCGGTGCCCGCGGATCTCCGACTCGTCGCGGACCCCGCCTAGCGCGACGCGGATGAATTTCCGGCCCATTGCCTCGGCAATTGATTTTCCGAGGGAGGTCTTGCCCACGCCCGGAGGGCCGAGAAAGCACAAGATCGCCCCCGACCCACCGCCGTCGGGTGTTACGCCTTGCTTCAGCTTAAGCACTGCGAGGTACTCGATGATCCTACGTTTCACCTTTTCCAGATCGTGATGATCGCGATCAAGAATCTTTTGCGCGTCGTTCAGGTCGAGCTTGTCCCGGGTCTCGGTGGTCCATGGCAGATCGGACATGATCTCGAGATACGTTCGAATCACGCCATACTCAGGGGAGGCCGAGGGAATGGACTCCAGCCGGTTCAACTCTCGATCGGCCTCCTTCATTGCATAGTCGGGGAGGTTAGCGTCGGTGAGCTTCTTGCGAAGCTGCTCGCCATCGCTCAGCCCTGCGGCGTCGCCTTCGCCCAGTTCTTTGCGAATCGCCTTGAGTTGCTCCTGCAAATAGTACCGCCGCTGCGATTTATCGATGTTTTCCTTAACCTGCGATTGAATCTTGTTTTGAAGCTCCAGCACATCAAGCTGGTTGGCGAGGCGCGCCGCTATGATTTGCAGGCGTTGCAGCACATTCAGCTCTTCGAGCATCTTCTGCGTCTCAACCACATCCGCCTGCATGTTTGCGGCGACAAAATCGGCCAGTGCAGACGCCTGCGTAATACTGTTGAGAACCTGGGCTGCTTCATCAGGCGTATTGGGTGAAAGCTCGATCACGCGATTGGCTTGCGCGCGCACGCTGTTAACCAGAGCTTCCAACTCAGGGCCTTCGGTCACCTGATCGTCGAGCACATCGATCCGCCCCATGGCGAACGGTTCTTCCTGCTCGATGCCGGCAAGTTTGAATCGGGCCATGCCGTGAACAATGATCGATTGATTCCCGTCCGGCAGCTTGAATAACTTTAGAATTGCGCAGACCGTTCCGACTGCGTAGAGATCATTCTGCTTCGGGTCTTCCGTGTCGGCGTTTCTCTGGGTAATAACGCCAATGAGTTTTTCTGCCGGCATCACTTCATCAAGAAGTGCCTTACTCTTGGGCCGGCCGACGTTCAGCGGGCGGACCGTTCCCGGGAAGACGATGATGTTGCGAATCGGCAGGATGGGCAGCAGCGTCGGAACGACGAGTTGCTGCCCGTTTCCGCCGGAACGGATGACTGTTTGTGTCGGTTCGCGACTGATGACGGTTGGTTCAGGCATGTCAGGTCAATTCCAGGACGATATCAGCGGGGCTTCTTGGGAAGTTCGATCCAGAGCATTCCATCACGATAATTGGCAATGATGGAGTCTTGGCGTACATCTTCCGGCAACTCGACTTCACGGCTGAAGCTGCCGTGGTCAATCTCCATTAAATGAAGCTTCACTTTTCGCCCTCGGAAGTCGGCTTCACTCGAGTCGGCATTCGACGGAACAGGCCTGCTGCCGCGCAGCCGGAGCCTCTGCTGTTCCACGACGAGTTCGATCTTGGTTTTATCCACCCCAGCGAGGTCGACGCAGACGAGATACGCCGTCTCTGTCTCGTAGAGGTTGACGTTTGGCGTCCATGTGTCGTTGGGGTAGAAGCTGCTGTACCCACGGTTCAGATGTTCGTAAAACTTGTTCATCGGCTTGGAAATGTTTGAAAAAGGGGGGTCGGAATTGGCCGTGAGCGACATCACTACCTCGCGTCGTAAAGACATTTTCCCTGAGTTCGTTTCAATTGTAAGACGCCGACGGGCAAATATCGACTCGATTCGCTCTTTAGGCCGCTCTGGTGCCAATGTCCGAAACGGCGGTACCGTTTGACACATTCCCCCACCCCCGGCACAATCGCGAACTGGAGACACCATAAGATGTTAGCACCATTGAATCGATGGTCACGGGCGACACTGTTGCTCGCAGTCGCGCCGCTTTTCGTAGCCGCCGGTTGTGACACGCCTGCCAACCAGGCGGATAAGCGTGCCAAGGCCGATGTATCCAAGGCGCAGGACGCACTGCGCACCAGCGGCTCGCTCGATGAACCCATCCAGTTGCTGACCAGCGCCGCTGGCGCGGTTGAAGCTACGCCGGCCACCCGGCTTCGGGCCAGTTCGTTGCTCGGCCAGCTTCTCTCCCGGCAGGCGCGCGATGCGGTGTGGCAAGTCGACCGCCTCGACCGCGACGCCCAGCGGCTGGCGATGGAGATTGGCCAGCTTTCGGGCCAGGTTCAACTCGCATCGCAGTTGGCTACCGGCTACAAGCTCTTTGACCCAACCCCCGTTGTTAACAACCTGAGCAAACAAGCCGACGACGCGCGCGGCGGGGCCGATCGCCCTGTCTGGTTTGAGACCGGCAATGTCAGGTTCAGCACCCTTAGCACAATTGCCACGGAAATCTCGCAGATTGAAGGGAAGATCGCCGAGAAGTCTCAGCAGATTCAATCATTGCAGTCGCAGCGGGATGCCGCCATTGTCGCGACAGAAGCCGCCGCCAAGGAAGCCGAGACCTCAACTGATCGAGCATCGGTCGAGGCGTTTATTCGATCGAGTAATGCCCGAAAGCAGGCGAGCGACCTCGGCACGCAGCTTGAGGGCGCAGTCGCCGAGCTTGATATGCTGCAGCGCGAGCGGGCGATCCTCGATGCGCGCAAGGGTTACGTCACCAATGCCGCAGGACAGATGGAAGCGGGTGGAAACGCCCTGCAGAGCGGCTGGGCAGCGATGCAGAAAGCCGTCGCATCGCAAGGCGAACTGGCGCGGTCGATAGCGACTGGCACCGGTGGTTCGGTGGCTGTGCAGGTACCCGAGGGTGTGACAATTGCTTTCGAGTCGATGCCTGCAGGGTCGATCGCAGAAAAAGCTGCCAAGATGCTCACTGTTGCCCAGGAAGCCGACTCGCAGCGTGCCGATGTTTTGGACAAGCTCAACGCCGCCAGCAAGCATTTCGGCGATGCCGTCACCGCCGCCGAGGCGGCGCGCTCGGAGATTGAACGATCGATTCAGGAGAATCTGAGTGCCAGCGACGCCCAGAAAAAGGCGTGGGATGTGGCAAAAAACAGCTTGAGCGCCGCGACTTATCGCGTGGAGCAGGCGGACGCGCTTCGGCTTCTGGCTCATGTGCATGCCTCGCATGCGGCATCGTTGGAGGTGCGGCTGAAGCTGCAGGCGCTGCTGACCTCGGCCATGCAAGGCAGTGGTATTGAGTTGCCGGAGTCCTTGTCGGACAGCCAGCTTCAGGGCAGCTATGAGCAGGCGCTGAAGGAGGCCGATGATGCGTATCGATCAGCCGACGAGATTCTGGAAAATGTGATGTCGGCCGGCCAGACGACCGCTGCGGAGAAGTCGGCGGCATCGACTGCAACAATCAGCCGCATCTATGGCCTGTACCGCTGGGCATCAGTCTCGATGGATATGGGTGCGAGCGATCAAGCGAAGCAGCACATGGACCTGGCGCGGTCAATCGTCACAGACATGGCCGTGAACGGAGAGCGAATCCCCACTTTGCCACCGGAACTGGCGGCAATCGCAGCAGAGGCCAAGCCCCCGCCGGAGCCTGCGGCACCTGCCGAGTCGCCCGAGGCACCGGAAGGCGAACCGCCCGCCGCCCCTGGTGCAGAAGCGATGCCCGGCGAGACGCCAGAGGTTGAGCAACCCGCTGCGGATCAGCCGTCGACCGAAACGCCTGCAGAAACGCCGAGCGAAACCCCGGCCGATCAGCCTCCCGCCGACCCACCGCCGGACCAGCCTCCGGCTGAACCCGGTGCCGGGGGCGAGCCTGGCTAGCTGGGGCTTGTTTCATTCATTTTGGCGCATGTGACTGGCTACAATTGGGTGAGACTAACGTGGCTGTGAACCGTGCCATCTCGATTGACGCTCTCGCCGCGCTCTCGCTGCGTGATCATCGCGACTGCACATATGATTTTTCCGATCTTGCCCGCGGCCCGCTGATTATTGTTTTCGTCCGCGGACACTGGTGCCCATACTGCAGGCGATATCTGTGTAAGTTGCAGCACCATATACCCCGGTTTCGCGAGTTTGGCGCGCGACTGGTCGTAATCAGCCCCGAACCGCAGGATACGTCGGCGGCGCTGGTGGCGCAACTTCGCTTGACGATCCCAATCCTCGCCGACCGAAACGGTCGCGCGATCGAACTCTTCGGCGTGCGCAACGCCTTCAGCGGCACGACAACACTCATGCCCCATCCGGCGGTGTTCATTCTCACTGCCGATGGGGAATTGGGCTTTCGATCAATCGATCGAAACTACAAACAGCGAACCTCGATGCGGACAATCCTCCAGCAGCTGCGCGCCCTGATTCCTGCCTGATCAAGTTGGCGCACACGTGTCTTGTGCATCACCGCGATGCGGCCAGACTCGCCAGGATTCGTTCATAGCTTTCGACGCGCCACGCCGGTGCCGTGCCCGCGGCGACATCGGGATAGAAGCCGATGAGCGCGTCGGGCGCAACCCCGTAAAGGCCGAATAGCCGCACGCCCGGCGTATCGACGACACTGCCGCCGATGTCGAGGTGATAAATACGGGCTGAAGTAGTGGTGTGGCGACCCTTGTTGTTGTAGTTGCTGATTTCGCCAACCTTTACATTCAACCCCGGCTGCACGGCACGAATGAGCGAACTTTTGCCCACGCCGCTATGGCCGGTGAGCGCGGTGAGTTTACCTGTCAGCAAAGACTTCAGATCCCCAATTCCCCGCCCGGTGTTGACGCTTGTACGAACGCACCGAATGCCGATCTGTTCGTAGTATCCCAGCACATCGTCTGCCTCAGCGGCAGCATCCGCCGATTCCACCGTCGTGGCGCGATCATCAGAACCTTCGGCGAGATCGATCTTGTTGAGGCACACAATCGGCACAACGCGCCCCGCAAGCGCCGCGACAATCATCCGATCCACCAATCCCCACTTGATCCGCGGCAGGAGGAGGCTGGCAACGATCAACATCTGTTCGGCGTTCGCGAGAATCGGGATCTGCCCGACGATCTTGTCTTTTTCCTGTCGCACTTCGGCCCGGGTAAGAATCGAGGCGCGCGGTTCGATGCGCTCGATCACACCTTCGCGCAAAGGCGAGTCGTCGGCGGTGCGGCCAGTGCGGGGCGTCTGCACTTCGCTGATACGTACCAAGTCGCCGACGATCACGCGCGTTTCGTTGGTGCGATGCAGCGTCTTGCGGACAACGCAAAGCCGAATTGCGCCGTCAACCTCCACGTCGCTAAACACCGAGTGAACCTGCACCACACGCCCGGCTGGAAGGGCGTCGATGTCTGCAATCTGTTCGGATTCCGCGGCGCGGGCGAGCGCGGTCTTGAGAGTCTTGTGCTTCTGATGATCCTTCGACCGCTGCGTAAAGCGGTGGCGTGCCCGAAGGCGGTCCTCGTCAAGCCCCCCGGCAATGAACGCGGCGGTGAGATTTTTCTGGCGTTGGCCTTTCTTACTCATAATTGATGACAGCGAACAGCATCTTAACCGCGCCGAGGGCAAAACCGCGGCGTACGAGATAATTTTGCCGCGGGTTGAATTTTCTGCCTCACCTGCCGTTGACAGAAGTCACCACAATCAGTTATTGAGACTCATTCTCAACAAGGAGCCAGATGACAACCATCGAGATCGACCCACAAACGGCCCGAATTCGCGAGGCTTTTAACGAGAACCGCAGCAAGATGACGATGCAGCTCGCGCGAGAGCTTGGCCTGCCCGAAGCGGTCGTGATTCGCGCGCTGCCCGAGTCGATTGCGGTGGAGCTTGATGCGTCGCGGTGGGAGGAGATTATTCGGTCGTTCGAGTCGATCGGTCAGGTTCACGTCATCGCATCCAACTCCGCGGTGACCCTTGAGGCATTTGGCACCTTTGGCAACTTCAGCACTTGGGGCGATTACTTCAATGTACAAACCAAGTCGCTCGACATGCACATTCGCCACAAGGAACTGACCGCCGTCTTTGCGGTGGAGAAGCCGGGACACATGGACGGCGTACCGACGCTCAGCTTTCAGTTCTTTGATTCGCGCGGCAGTTCGGCATTCAAGGTGTTTCTGACCTTTGGGAGCAAAGAACCATCGCCGGAAGTGCGGACGCGGTTCAACCAGATTCGTGATTCGTTCCGACTAGCGTAAAGCTGGTCCCAGCATTCGCTTCAACGATCATGCGCACGCCCACTCTCAAGCCCGGCTGCATATTTACCGCGAGCGAATTGCGCGCCGTGGGCTTGGCTGCGACCGTAATGGTGGTTTTGGGAACGATTGTGATCGTCGGAATCACTCTGGCATTTGGTCACTACAATTCGCTTCTGCACTCCGGCCCGAAAGCACTCACCGACGGCTTGGCGATTGGTCTGCTCGTGCTGACTCAACGGCGGGCTAGGTGCGTTCTGCTGCTGGGTGCGGTGTATGGACTGGTGATGTTGATGCAGATCGGCCTGCCCTATGTGGCGGTCATCATGGTGATCGCTGCATCGCTGGCCGCGGTAGCGGGGTGGATGGCAAAACGATCGGGGATGTTCGCAACCGCGGTGATCGTGGCGGTTGTCTTTGAGCTGCTTGCGGGTTTCACGGCACCGGTCAAAATACTGCTGGCGACGAGTGACGCGAGGGAGCCAGTCCTTTGGGCCCTGTGGCTCGGCGAATGGCCGCTGCGCATCGTAGGGGCTGTGCTTGGCGTCGTCCTGGCTCGACGGATGTTACGGCGGACTGACGTAGCCATGCCTTCCCAAGCTCCATCGCAAGTTTCGTTGCCAACACTCGCCCAACCGCGGGCTACGCGCTCCGCCACATTCGCGGGGGTGGTGGTATGCGCGATCATGATCGCCGGCCTGGTGCCGATGATGCTCCACTCGTGGCTCGCGCTGGCAATTCTCGCAGCCGCATTCGTCGTCTATGGATTGCTGGCGGGATTGAGGATGTCCCTCGTTCGAGTTCTGCTCGCGATGGTCTGGGGGTGGGCCACGTTCGCGCTGGCAAGCTACCTTTGGCATCGCGACGTGGACCGCGTGATCGACTTGGCGCGAACACTGGTCTTGCGCTTCCTTCCAATGGCAATAGCGGCGGCGGTCATGGTCCGCTGCGTTCGGCCGGTGACGTTTGTCCGACTGCTCCGCCGACTCCGCACCCCCGGAGTGATCTTACTGCCTCTGGCAGCGGTCGCGCGGGCGATTCCAAGGGCGCAGCGGCAGTTGCACGCAGCGTTGGCTGAGTGCCGCGGTAAGTCGGCCCGAAGCTTGCCCGGCATGCTCCTGCGACATCCGATCAAGACGATTCGATCGACTTTTGTGCCCCTGACGCTGGAATTGACCCGCGAGTTCAAGCAGGTTCATGCAAAGTCAGGTGAGGCAGCTTGTCGCGGGCCGCATAGTGATCTTGCGAAAGGTCTGCCGTTGTGAATAAGTATCAATAGCTCGCTGCGTGGTGGGACACGGCGGCGAGTGGTGCCCTCGTCTCGTGATGATGGTGCGTGGTTGTGTGGTTCATTCATGCTCTGGAGGTCTGAGAATGCTTCGTACAATTTTTCGAGTCGCCGCGCTGTCGGCGATGGGTGTCGGTTCGACTGCGGTCGCCCAAACGGTGATCCAACCCGCGGCGGCCGATAGCAAGGATGTGTTTATCTACTCGTTTCTTGCAACGACCAACTTCAACAGCTTTCCCGGTTTCGATGGCATCCTCGCCAGCGGCCGGTCGGCGTCCGGCCACGATCTTCGGTCGCTGGTGAGCTTTGACATCACCGGTGTGACCCTTGGCGCCGGCCAGATCGCAACGCTGAATCTGTTCGTGGCCGATGGCAGCACGGTCGGGTTTCCCGTTGTGAATCCCAGTGCCACGTTTCCTATTCAGGCCGATATCTTTGCCAACACAGAGGATTGGAATGCAAGCACGGTGACATGGGCTACGCAGCCGAGCTTCTCACCGACTGTTGTCGACAGCCAGACGATTGATGGTGTTAACAAGTACATCACGTTCAATGTCACCTCTCTCGTGCAAGGATGGCTTGCGAATCCAGCCACCAACTTCGGCTTCAGCATCCAGCAGCCGGAAGTGGTGGTCAACGGCGGAAGCGTGCAGGCGGTGTATCAGTCGGCGGTCGGCGCGCAGAGGCCATTCCTCTACGTCGGCCCCGTCCCCGAACCAACCGGTATCGCGGCGCTTGCAATGGCCGGATCGCTGCTTATTCTTCGGCGAAGGGCTTAACAAACGGCAGCCACCACATATGTCAAAGCAACGCGGCTTTACGCTAGTTGAACTCCTTGTGGTCATCGGCATCATCGGATTGCTGATCGGCATTTTGCTGCCCACATTGAGCAAGGCCCGCAAGGCCGCACAGCAAACAGTCTGTGCGAGCAACCTACGCCAGATGGGCGTAGGTTTGCTCCTTTACATTAACGATCATTCCCAGCGGTTGCCTTTTATTGTCGAGCCGCTCTGGAACCCGCCAGGCTCCAGTACGCTCACGAACTTCAACGCCGATCCATCCAACCCAGCCGTCACCCCCGATAGCTTCATGGTGGTGATGAGCCGGTACATCAGCGACAGTCGGCTCTATCTCTGTCCCGGCGCAAACATGGGTTTTCCACTGCTTGAACCGAAGATGACGTATCGAGTTTCGTCGGCGAATAATGTGGATGGCCAGATCCGATTGGTTGAGGAATTGCTCGTCGGTGCCAATGGCGTCAACTACAACTACAGCCTGAAGTATCTGAACGGCCGACACTATGAACTCCTGCATGTCAACCCTTTTACGATTCGACTTGAGAAAGGTCCCGGCGAACACTACCTCGTTCGTGACATGGTGCGCCCTCGCGCCGAAGGCGAGGCGGTGCCACCGAGCGCGCAGCTAAGCAGCGGTGTGCCGCCGCACCCCAATCGGCAGTTTAACCAGCTTCGGCTCGACATGAGTGTAACTCTCGAAAGAGACCCGCGCTTTCAGGTTGGGTATCCCTAGCCCGCCTTCGGCGTGGGTTCTTCAAGGCCAGATCGTTGTTTGACGAAAAGCCCCCCGCGCGACTAAAGTCTTGTTTTAGCAGGAGCATCTTCTTGCCTCATCGTCTGCCGGTTATCTCCAACAGTTCTGCGAACCTCCTTCCCGGCGAATCCAGCGAGTATGAGAAAAAAGAAAAGTGCGGACTCTTCGGCATCTGGGGTACCACCGAAGCATCGCAACTGACCTACCAGGGCCTCTTCGCCCAACAGCACCGCGGGCAGGAGTCGGCTGGTATTGTCGTATCTGACAACGGCGAACTGCGCGGCCATGCCGACATGGGTCTTGTCAGCCAGGTCTTTTCGCAGCGCGTCCTCACCGAGACCCTAGTCGGTACCTCGGCCATCGGTCATGTCCGATACTCCACCACAGGTTCCAGCAAGCTCTGCAACGCCCAGCCGTTGCTGCGGGAGTACCTCATGGGGCCGGTCGCCGTCGCCCACAACGGCAACCTCATCAATGCAAAACTCCTCCGCCATGAATACGAACGGCACGGCCACATTTTTCAGAGCACGACCGACACCGAGATCATCGTTCACCTTCTGGCCAAACCGAGTCATGTTGAAAAGCCCGACCCACTGCCTCATGTATTGAAACACCTGCAGGGAGCGTTCAGCCTGCTGTTCCTGTTTCCCGACCGCATCGAAGCCTGCCGCGATCCGTGGGGCATTCGTCCGCTGGTGCTCGGCAAAATTGGCGATGCGTGGTGCGTGGCAAGCGAGACGTGTGCCTTCGATGCCGTGGGCGCGGAGCTTGTCCGCGAGATTCAACCCGGCGAGATCGTGCGCATCGATCAGTCCGGCGTGCATAGTCGCTACTTCGATAAGCCCGCTGTCGAAGGCGCGCGTTGTGTTTTTGAACACGTCTATTTTGCCAACCCGGCCAGCCGGGTGTTTGATCAGAATGTCCTCCGGGCGCGCGTTGCCATGGGCCGGCAGCTCGCGCGCGAATCGCATGTCCCCGCCGACTTTGTTGTGCCCATGCCCGACAGCGGTCGGTCGGCGGCGAGCGGTTACTCGAAGGAATCGGGGGTGGCTTTTGAAGAAGCGATCGTCCCCAACCGCTTTGTCGGCCGCACATTCATCCTCCCAACGCAGACGGCCCGCGATCGCGCCGTCAACATGAAGCTCAACATCATCGGCGAGATCGTCGCCGGCAAGCGCATCATCGTGGTGGACGACTCCATCGTCCGGGGCACCACAACACGATCCAAGATGCGCGCCCTCCGCCGGGCCGGCGCCAGAGAGATTCACCTGCGTGTCTCCTGCCCGCCGATCCGTCATCCCTGCTACTACGGAATCGACTTCGCCACCCGCAACGAACTCGTCGCCCACGAGCGGACGGTCGAGCAGATTCGCGATTTTCTTGAAGTCGATTCACTCGCCTACCTCTCGCTCGAGGGCCTGCTCAGTTGCCTCACCGTGCCCCAGCGCGACTGCTGCACCGCCTGCTGGACCGGCCAATACAAGATCCCCGTCGATCAGCCCGCGAGCAAGTTCAGCTTCGAGCGCGATCAACTCAACATGTTTTAGCGCCGTCACACCTTCCATTGCGGCCGCCCCGCATGCTTGAAACGCCGGTAAGCAACACTCATTGACTGCAAAAATTACAGAGGTATCTAAATGTGAACACCTTAATGCTGCAGGCTCACATCGCGCCCCGGCTGGCTGCGGTGAAGCCGGGCATCGTGCCGCGCGATCCGGCTCACCTTCCTCTCAATCTCGCGGCGCCGGCGCGCCGTCACTTCACGCCCGCCGGCAGCAGCGGCGTACGCCTCAAAAAAAATCTGCAATTCAGCCCCGCCCACACCAAACTCGCGCGTGCTGTAAACCAACTGCGCGAGGTCTTTCGTCTGCCACCGCCAGGCAAAAAATGGTCGCACCAGCACCCGCGCAAGATCGATCATCCTCACGTCAACCCCCGACTGCGCCTGCCGCACCATGAAGTGACACAGGTACAAGTCGCGGTGAAACAGCCTATGCCCGTGCATCGCGCCGGCGGTGCGGGCCAGCGGTGCGGCGAGCGATTCAAAGCTCGATCCGGCCCGCAGGGCGACGTCGGCGGGGCGATAGCCTTCCAGGTCTTCCGTGATGGCAAACGACCGGCCGTCGGCAGAGGTGCCGTGGGCGATCAGCGTCGCGGTCGGCAGTCCGTGTGACGCCAGCACCGCGATTCCGCGCGCCTCCGCGGCCGCCGATCGGGCTGGCGGCAGCCGGCGCTTGTCCCGCTTCAAGTGCATCCTAGGCGCATCGGCGGGGTCGATCGTCGCATTTTCCCGCTCGGTGATCGACCGCCAGACCCGCGCGTGCGACGTGGCAAACACGTCGGCGGCGCTGCGCAGCCCGAGCCGCTCGAGCGCGGGTCGATACTTCGGGTTGATGATGAATGTTTCGCTCACCTTCGTCACGCATTCTGAAAGAAACGGCTGATGCCAGGCTTGAAAATCACCTTGCCGTCAACCACCACTAGCTCTTCATCAAGATACAACTGCAGCGCCCTGCTGAGCACGGCTCCCTCCAGCTCCAGCCCGTTGCGTTTCACCTCGTCGAGCGAATCGGTGCCAACATTGATGTGAAACACATCCTGCATGATCACCGGGCCTTGATCGAGTTGCTCGGTCACAAAGTGCGCCGTGCAGCCGTGCACGCGCACGCCCGATTCAAATGCCTGCTTGTAGGGCGCCGCCCCGGGAAAATAGGGCAGCAGCGATGGATGAATGTTGATGATTCGATGCGGAAACGCCTGCACAATGCGGGCCGGCAGAATCCGCATGTATCGCGCCAGCACGATCACGTCGGCCTGCAATTGCTGCAACCGAGCCAGCAGCCAGTCAAAGTGTGCCTCGAGCGAATCCGCCGACTTCCATTCAAACTGCAGCCCGGCGGCGCGGGCTTGCGGCTCGAGATCGGGATGATTCGACAACACGCCAGCGATTGTTCCATGCAGCTTGCCGGCGTGCAGGTCGGCGGTCAGATGTTGAAGGCAGCGCGGCTCCCTGCTCACCAGAACCGCGATGCGCTTATCGCGCCGCTGGCTGTGAAGGTGCACGCGCACGTCCATCTCCATTGACTTTCCAAGGCCGATCAGCCCCGTAATCAGCTCCGAAAGGTCACAACGGAGGTCGGCGAGATCGACCAGCATATCCATCACGAAAAAACCGCGCACCACATGCTGGGCGATGTCTTCGATGTTGGTGCCGCGCTCGGCGAGAAACGTCGCCACTTGCGCAACGACGCCTTTCTGATCCTTCCCCAGTACGCTGACAACCGCCAATACTTTTCCCATGACATTTCCGGGTCAATACACCAACTTGGTCACAATCAAATGAAGGCGTGGAGTGCCGAGCGGCCGGGCCGAACTTCATGGCATCGCGTGCACAGCCCGCGCGAGCAGCTCGGCAGAGGCTTTGAAGACCATGCCCGGCGTGACCCGCGTCATGCACTGGTGGTCGAGCGGACACTTCTTCAATTGACACGGCCCACATGGAACCGGCACGCTTATCTTTCGTTCTTTCTCGAAGTAAATCTCGGTCCATTCCGGATGCGTCGGACCAAAGATGGTGATCACGGGCACCTGAAATGCCGCCGCGATGTGTCTCGGGCCGGTGTCGTTGGTGATCATCAGGTCGGACCGGCGAACCACTTCCTTCAGCCCGCCGAGCGTCAGTGCGTGCGCCTGAAGATCAATCACCCGGCGCGTGGTTCGCTTCAGAATCGCTTCGACGATGCCCCTTTCCTTCGGCGCCGAGCTGATGGCGATCGTCGCGCCAAACTCATTGGCCAGCCGATCGGAAAGCACCGCAAACGACTCTGCCGGCCAGAGCTTGCTTGCACCATACTGCGCGCCGGGGTTGAGCAGGATCAGGGGCGGCCCACCCGACGCCGCCGGGCGATCCAGGTGGGCAATGCCGGCGCGCGTGAGCGTGTCCACGCCGTCGCGTCGATCGTTTTCGCTCACCGCAAGCTGCATGGTGATGTCACGATCATTTGCCCCGAGATACTGGGCAATTCCGAGGTAGTATCGCACGATGGGCGTGGGCACATACTTGCCCCTGTCCTTGAACGGCACGAGCTTGTCGGAAAGCAGGAACCCCCGGCCGTCGCGGTCGTAGCCGACGATGCGCTTGATGCCCGCCATCTTGCAGACCAGCGCGCTCCGAAAGCTGTTGGTGAGCAGGATGGCCATGTCAAACTCGCGCGCCCGCAGCCTGGCGGCGAGGTCGATGAACTGTCCCTTGCCCGCTTTCTTGTTGGTCTTGCCGGTGCGATAGCTGATGAGCTTGTTGGCCCAGGGCAGCCCGTGATACATCGGCTTGACATACCGCCGCAGGAGATAGCTGATCTGGGCCGACGGGTAGCGGTTGCGAATGGCGCGAAGGGTGGGAGTGGCCATGACGGCATCACCCACCCAGTTCGGCTGTACGACGAGAATGCGCTCTGGGTCTGACATTTGAGAGCCATATTGTATAGGCGAAGGTGGCGGATGGTTAGTGTCGCGCGCCCGCTCGAACCGCGCCCTTTGTCCTCGCCGGGAAGGAGCTTTGTTCGTCACGGGCCAACCTCGATCCGCGCGCCTCGTTACAGCCCCCGAATACTCCGAAGCAGCCCGTGAGCGAATGCTGCGAAAATGGGCGAGTCGGACTTGCAGGCGGGCGATCGTCAGCGAAGCGCAGGCTGGTGCGAACGGGCGCCCTGGGCAATAAAATTTCTGCGCCGTCTGCAAAATGTCAGTTCGCGCCGGAGGAATCTGTGCCGCGCGGGCAACTAGGTGCCAGCTATCCCAGGCGACGGCATGCCCGGTGGGCGGAGCGATCTCGCTTACCCTTTGCAACACTCGGATGCGTCTGCCGGAAGCCATAAGTCTATTTCCATAAAGCTGTTAAGTCATATGAGCCTCACCGGCCCATCGCCGTAAATAAGTACAAATACTCGTTTCAGAAAATCGGGCATTTCCGGGCATTTCAGGGTACGCAGGTAAAGCGCGCAGCGTCCTCCTCCATTCATGATTCATCCTTTCCTCTCTACCCCCCATGTTGCGCCAGCAGTGAACGGAAAGCGCAGCGCCGAGAAGATTAATTCTCGGGTGCCACGAGATGGCGAACTCGGCTGGTCGTGCGAAAGTTCGATGTCGAACGAATGCATCAACTGCGTCGCCGACCCTTCGCCTGCGGCGGGGCGGTTAGCGGGTCTTCGGGCCAGCTGTGCTTGGGGTAGCGGGCGCGCAGATCTTTGCGGACTTGCGGATAGGTGCTCATCCAGAAACTGGCGAGATCGTCCGTAATCTGCACCGGACGATAGTTCGGGCCGAGCAGTTCGAGCACAACCGCAACTTTACCGCTGCAGATGCGCGGCGTGGTGGCCAGGCCAAAAAGCTCCTGAAGCCGAACTGCCAGACGTGGCGGCTGGCCGATGGCGTATGCCAGCCGGATGCGGTTGCCGGTGGGAACTTCGATGCTCTCGGGCGCGTGTTGTTCCAGCAGACGATCGAGCGGATAGACCAGTCGCGCGCGCAGCGCATTCACCAGTACCGCGGAATTGACAGCATTCGCTGCGCGCTTGCCGTGACAGGCCTCACGAATGATCTCTACCCGCTGTGGCCCGTCGATCGTTGGCCAGGGGTGTTCGGGGAGATGGGCGTGAAGCAGCGCAATCCGGGCGAGCAGGTTGGTAGCCGACTCATCGCGCGCGAGGATCTCTGCAGCGCGCGGTGCAAGCGCGTCAGCCAGCACTTCCGCGGCGGTGGCGTCGTCCACAGGGGCGTTGGGCTGCTCGTCGATCACCAGATCGAGATAGCTTGTGCGTGTGATGCCGACCACGCGCTGTCGATGGTCATCAAACTCCGCGACGACGGTGCGTTTCACCGCGTGCGGCAGCAACTCGGCAAGCCAGGCCGGCTCGATCCGGCTGGCGATGCGCACGATCGACTCGGCCCGCGGCGCCTGGGGATTGTGGCGGGCATCGACTGCGATAAACAAATCGGCATCGACCACGCCCGACTCGCCCGCAAGCCGCACACCACCCCCGCCGACCATGGTGCCCGTCCGCGGGGCGCGATCGCGCAGGCGGCACACTCGGTCGGGATAGGCAAGTAACAGTAGCCGTCGAATACCGTCTAAAGCGTTGTCTGAACCTGAGTTACGAACCTGCTGGCGATCAAGATGCCCGGCAGCAATAGACGCAAAATTCTCGGCAGTCCGGCGCACATTCTGCACCGCGGCGCGGTCAAGGCGATCATCGGGCAACCGCGTGTCGAGCAGTTCGATGCGATGTGAGATATCGCAATCAACGCGCGTCATCGGTGCCATCGAACGACGCCCCGACTCGAACGGCGCATCCCTCAAGATGTCCTTCTCGCTCACCAGCGCCGCAATCAGCGCGCCCACTTCCGGATTCACAAACTCGGCCGACGCCAGCAGCAGTCGTGCGATGCGCGGGTGCGCCGGAAACGCCAGCAGCCGGCGACCCAGCGGAGTGATCGCCCCCGCTTGTGGTGCATCGAGCGCACCAAGCAGCGAAAGTAGTCTTTCGGCCGCGGCGAGCATTTCGTCCGGGGGAGCATGGAAAAAGGAAAATTTGCGAGGATCGGTTGCGCCCCATGCATGGACCGAGAGCAAGGTGGGCGCAAGATCAACGCGCTGAATCTCAGGGGTGTCAAACGGATCAAGCGCGTGATGTTCCTTCTCGCTCCATAGCCGAATCGCCCGGCCCGCGCGCGTGCGACCCGCCCGGCCCGCCCGCTGCGTGGCGCTGGCCTGGCTGATGCGTGCGAGCGAGAGGGTGTCCATGCCCCGGCGGGGGTCAAAGCTGGCAACGCGCCGCAATCCGGCGTCGATCACGCATGTCACACCATCGATTGTCAGCGAAGTTTCTGCGATGTTGGTTGCGAGGATTACCTTCCGGCAATCACTCGGCTGCAGCGCGCGCAGTTGCTGATCATTCGGTAGCGATCCATGCAGCGGGAGCAACTGGAGGTCGTGCTCGCGGGCAACTGCAGCCAGCCCGGCGGTTGTGCGGTTGATCTCGCCGACGCCCGGAAGAAACACCAGCACGTCGCCCGCCACGCCGCCATCGTTCTGAATGACGTCGCGAAGTGCATCGGCGATGGTATCTTCCATGTATCGGTCGCGCGGCGCTTCCCGGTAGGTGATGTCTATTGGAAAGAGCCGCCCCGGCACGCGCACGACTGGCGCGCCGCCGAGAAACGCGGCGACCGGTTCCGCATCGAGCGTAGCCGACATGACGACGATCCGCATATCGGGCCGAACAGTCTGCTGTACCTCGCGGAGCATAGCCAGGGCTAGATCAATATGGATCGATCGCTCGTGAAACTCATCAAGAATCACGCATCCGATGCCCGGCAGGAAGGGGTCGTCCAGCAGTTGGCGGGTTAAAATGCCTTCGGTGAGAACACGCAGACGGGTGTTCGCCCCCATGACTCGGTCGAAGCGAATGTGATAGCCGACTTCGCGCCCGAGCGTCCACTGATTTTCCGAGGCAATGCGCATGGCCGCGGCGCGGGCTGCCACTCGGCGTGGCTGCAGCATGATGATCTTGTCATGCTCGGCTTGTTCCAGGAGCGGAAGCAGGGCAGGGGGCACGCGCGTCGTTTTGCCGGCACCCGGCTCGGCCACCAGCACGAGTTGACTGCAGGTTCGCAGCGAATCGGCAATCGCAGGAAGAAAATCGTCAATAGGCAACGCGGTCATTGGCGAACTGCCAACGGTACTCACCCGAACGCATTTCGCCAACGACCGCGGTAACTCGGTTGCTCTTGTGGGGCAATCAGTACTTACATCTTCGCGAGGCACTCCTGTGGCACTTCGATGCCCAGCTTGGTAGCGACGCGCGCGCCGTAGTCGGGATCGGCCCTGAAAAAGTGGCAGACTTGCCGCATCTGGACTTCCTTGCGAGCCTGGCCGAGCGCGCCGGCAATTCGAGTCGTCAGCCGGTCGCGGTGGGCTTCGTCAAAGAGCCTGTAGAGGTTTCCCACCTGAGTGAAGTCGTCGTGGTCTTGGGTCGAATCAAATCGATCGACGATCGTTTGTCCAATCGACCATGCCGGGTCATCAAACTCGGCGCGCGGCTGAGGGGCGCCGGCAACGGAATTGGGAAGGTAGTTGGGTGCACTGCCGTAGCTGCCATCGGTTTGCTGGCCGTCGCGGAGATAGTTCATGACGGGACATCGAGGTTTGTTGACCGGCACCTGGTGATGGTTGACCCCGAGCCGATGCAGATGCGTATCGGCGTAGCTCATCAGTCGTGCCTGCAGCATTTTGTCCGGGCTTGGCCCAATGCCGGGCACCAGCGCGCTGGGCTTGAATGCGGCCTGCTCGACTTCGGCGAAATAGTTTTCAGGGTTGCGGTTAAGTTCGAGACGGCCTACTTCAATGAGCGGATACTCGCCGTGCGGCCAAACTTTGGTGAGGTCGAACGGGTTCCACCGAAACTCCGCCGCCTGTTTTTCGGTCATGATTTGCACAAAGACTTTCCACCGTGGGAAGTCTTTGCGTTCGATGGCCTCAAAAAGGTCCCGCTGGTGGCTTTCACGGTCGCCGGCGATGGTTTCAGCCGACTGCTCGTCGGTCATGTTCTCAATGCCCTGCTCGGTGCGGAAGTGAAACTTACACCAAACCCTTTCGCCCGAAGCACTTAAGAGCGAGTAAGTATGACTGCCAAAACCATGCAGGTGGCGGTAACTCCTGGGAATACCGCGATCGCTGAAGAGGATTGTTACCTGGTGAAGCGACTCGGGGCAAAGCGACCAGAAATCCCACTGCATATCCATGTTTCGCAGATTCGACTGCGGATGGCGCTTCTGTGTGTGAATGAACATCTGAAACTTGTACGGATCGCGCACAAAGAACACAGGTGTGTTGTTGCCAACAAGATCCCAGTTGCCTTCTCCGGTGTAAAACTTCACAGCGAAGCCGCGGACATCGCGCTCGGCGTCGGCGGCGCCGCGCTCGCCGGCAACGGTGCTGAAGCGCAGGAATACATCTGTCTTCTGACCGACCTTTGAGAAAACGTGTGCCCGGGTGTATCGAGTGATGTCGCCCGTGACGGTAAACGTGCCGTACGCGCCCGACCCCTTTGCGTGGACGACGCGCTCGGGGATGCGCTCGCGGTTAAAGTGCTGCATCTGCTCTAGCAGTTGCACATCCTGCATGAGCAACGGCCCGCGCGGGCCAGCAGTGATTGCTTGCTGCGTGCCAACAGGCGCGCCGTTAGCTGTAGTGAGTCGATTTTCCGCCATACGAGGGTCTCCTTCAGTTGTAGTAAGGATCAGACGTTAGAGTCGAGTGATATAGCAGTCAAATATGATATAACACTAGAGTGTATAGGCATCACCTATGGATATCAGGCAGCTTGCTTATTTCGTGGCCACCGTAGAAGCCGGCACGGTCAGCCGGGCCGCGGCGCGGGTGGGAGTTGCGCAGCCGTCGCTCAGCCAGCAGTTAAAGTCGCTGGAGGATTCGCTGGGCGTCCGGCTCTTTGATCGGTTGCCGAGAGGTATGACGCCCACCGAGGCCGGAAGGGCATTGCTTCCCCGCGCGCGCAGAATCCTTGCTGAGGCAGCCGATCTCGAGCAAAACCTGAAGCGCGAAAGCAAAAGCACCGCAGGCATCCTGGCCGTGGGTGCGATTCCGACTATTGCGCCATACGTTCTGCCGCACGCCATCGCATCGGTCGTGGAAGCGCGACGAGGCTGTGAAGTGACTGTGCGCGAAGACCTGACGGAAAACGTCCTGGAAGCACTTCTCGACTGCCAGATTGAATGCGCGCTCATCGCCACGCAGCCGGACGATGACCGAATCGCATTTGAACACCTGCGTGATGAGGAATTGGTTGTGGTCGCGCCGGCTTCGATGCGGTGGGCTTCAGCGGAGCTGCGCCTGACCGACTTACGCGACCAACCAACGATCAGCCTGCACGAGATGCATTGCCTTGGGAGGCAGGTGGATGTGTTCTGCGAATTGAGGCGGCTAAGACCGCGTGTGGTATGCAAGATGACGCAGCTATCAACGATACTGAAACTGGTGTCGCTGGGCCTTGGGGTGTCGGTTGTGCCGGAAATGACCGCCGCGGTGGCGCGTGAGCCGGGCTGCGCCTACTCGCGGCTGCGTGGCGAGCGCCCGGTTCGCCCGCTGGGAATTGCCTGGCGAAAAGGGCGAAGGCGGTCGGCTGTGGCCATGAACTTCGCAACAGCCGTGCAGGGGCTGCTGGCGTCGGATCGGCTGCGCATGAGATAGCACTGGCCGATCCCGCCGGCGATACCTCGATCGAGCCAGCGGCAAAACTGGGCAGAATCACCGAAAGCCGCCGGAAATGTACAGCAATTCCCCGGTTATCCACGACGAATCGCTCGAAGCGAGAAAGACAGCCGCGGGGCCTTTGTCCTGCGGCGCGCCGATGCGTCCAAGCGGTGTCGTCGCCTCCACCTGCGTGCGGAAGTCGCCTGCATGAAGCCCCGCAGCTTCCACGCCTTCAGTCAGCACCATACCGGGGTTGATCGCATTGACTCGAATCTTTCTCGGCCCGAGTTCTTTCGCCAGTGTCCTTGTGATTGTATCAACCGCGCCCTTGGTCGCAGCGTATACGCTCGCCGCAGGGGGAGCGGAGATGCCTGCCACCGAGCCGATGTTGATCACGCTTCCACCATCGACACCAAAGTACCTCGCCGCCTCCTGAGTGGCGGTCAGCAAACCGAAGACATTCAGATCGAATTGCTTTCGGTACGATTCATAGGTCACCGCCTCGAGCGGCGCAAACTCGTAGACTCCGGCATTATTGACCAGCACATCCAGACGCGCGAAAGCGCGTTTCGTCTCGGCAAACATCCGCTGCACATCGCCGGGCTTCGACACGTCCGCCTGCACGGCAATTGCCTTTCCGCCATCTGCCAGGATTCTGGCGACAACATCGTCCGCAGCCCGCGCGCTCGCCGCAAAGTTCACCACGACTGCTGCCCCTTCGGCCGCGAGGTGCGCGGCGATCGACGCGCCAATGCCCTTTGAAGCCCCTGTGACAACTGCCACCTTTCCATCCAATTTTCCCATGATCAAAATGCTCCATGGCCTCGCGACGCATGCCGACCGAGCTTAAGCTCACCGATTCTCATGCGTCACCATTAGCCGAAGCACAGTAGGCATGTGGCAGAACAGAGTCAAAAGGCCTGCGCTTCCGGCGGACATGACATGTTCCGCGCGCAAGGCTGGCAAGGCGAGTGTCGCGGCATCCGGCATGAAGTGCCATCCATCATCTCGAGTCATCTCCCGGCTGCCCGATTCGGATCGGCTCGAGCTCCCATTCTTTGAACAGCCAGCGCTGCGACTGTCCCGCTCGCTACTAGGGTGCGTGATGGCACGGCGAGTGGGCGCTCGGGTCTTGCGGGCGCGTGTGGTCGAAGTGGAGGCGTATCTGGGGCCGAAAGATCTCGCCTCGCATTCATCGAAGGGCCGGACCCCTCGCACTGAGGTCATGTTTGGCCCCCCCGGACGGGCGTACGTTTACTTCGTGTATGGCATGCATTGGTTGTTCAATATTGTTTGCGGGAGAGAAGGGGCGGCCCACGCGGTCCTTATTCGTGCTGCCGACCCGATGGACGGCTGGGATGCACGGCTGACAGGCCCGGCCCGGCTCACATCAGCGTTTGGCATCACCGGTTTGCATAATCGGCTCGACCTGTGCAGCGGGCCGATCGGTTTCACCGGTGATCCGTCTTATCGTCCGCGCATTATCCGGACGGCGCGAATCGGCGTGGACTACGCCGGCGACTGGAAAGACCGCCCGTTGCGGTTCATCGACGTCTCCAACCCCGTTGCCCTGAAGCTCAAGGGCATTCCAAGAGAACAACTTTCCCCGCGGCGGTGATCTGACTGCGAACAGGCCTGCGTGGATTAGAACGGGTCGGTGGCACCCGACAAGTTCTTAAATGTGGTTGTGCGATTATCAAACGTCAGCTTCACCGTACCGGTCGGCCCGTTGCGTTGCTTGGCGATGATGATTTCGGCGATGTTGTCCGGCTCAAAGTTTGGGTCAGACATGCGATAGTAGTCCTCACGATGCAGCAGCATGACCACGTCGGCATCCTGTTCGATCGAACCAGACTCGCGCAAATCGCTCATACGCGGACGGTGGCCTTCCCGGCCTTCGGTGGCGCGGTTTAGCTGGCTCAGGCAAATCACTGGAATGGAAAGCTCCCGCGCGACTGCCTTGATACCCCGGGAGATTTCGCTGATCTGCTGCTGCCGACTTTCCGGGCCGGGGTTATCCATTAGCTGCATGTAGTCGATCATCAGACACTTGATATCGTGCTGTTGCTTCAGCCGCCGGGCCTTGGCGCGCAGGTCGAGCACGGTCAATCCCGGCGTGTCGTCGACCATGATCGTGACCTTGTAAAGCTCATTCACCACCGCGGCGAGCTTTTGCACTTCGGTGGGCTGGCACATCCCCCGGCGGACTTTCTGCGCGTCAATTCCTGCCCGGCTGCATAGCATGCGCTGGGCCAGTTGCTGCCGAGACATTTCCAGCGAAAAGACCGCAGTTG
Source organism: Phycisphaerales bacterium UBA2421 (assembly GCA_002343075.1). Taxonomy (GTDB): domain Bacteria; phylum Planctomycetota; class Phycisphaerae; order Tepidisphaerales; family Tepidisphaeraceae; genus UBA2421. Next base: position 46,088 of record DDRH01000008.1, read on the forward strand.
GCAGCCGGCTGTTGGCACTCACATGCTCGATAATGTTCATTCCGAACGCGGTTTTGCCGACCGATGGACGCGCCGCGACGATAATCAGTTCGCCATCCTGCATGCCATTAAGCATGTCATCGATCTCAAAGAACCCCGTCTCCACCCCCCGGCGGCCACGCTCTTCGAGCATGTTATAGACTTCCATTGCCACATCGCCGAGCGAATGGACCTGGTTGGAAACCTTCTTCTCTGCAATCTCAAAGATGCGCTTCTCCGCCCGATCGAGCACATGTTCGGCACTCTCGTGCGGCGCATAAGCCTCACGCAAACTCTCCCCGGCTGCGCTGATGAGCGACCGCAACAGCGCCTTTTCACGGACGATCTTCGCATAATGCGGCGCGTGGGCCGCAGACGGCACTGAGTTAAGTAGCTGCCCGAGGTACGCAGTCCCGCCCACTTCTTCAAGACGGCCGCGCTTGTTCAACTCTTCCCGCACCACAACGGCATCGATGGGGCGGTTGTTCTGGTAAAGATCGATCAACACTTCAAACACGACAACATGATCATCGCGATAGAACGAGTCGCGATCGACAAGCGTCACGATGTCGCCGATGATGTGCTTATCCAGCATCATCGAGCCTAGCAGGCACATCTCAGCTTCAATGCTGTGGGGAGGCAGCCGGTCAAACGGCTGGGAAAACTCGGGCGTGGGAATACGCAGTTCGCTCATGAGACACCATCCGTGGCCAACAACTCAAGGATTGTATGCGAAGGATTATCACTGGCCTGCAATGATCTCACAAGAGATCGGCCGATGAGCGATAAGTTGTCCACCGGAGTTGTTCACCGTGTGGAAAACTTCAGACCAACCCGCGGACGCGTGATGCGGAGGGAATCAGTGGGGAGAAATACCGGGGGTAGAACACCAAAGCAGGCGTGCGGCGGGACAAAACCGGGCGGCGGGGGAGTGATCACTCCGCCTTCTGCCCGACCTTTCTCACGCCGCACGCCTTTATGCGTCGAAACGCCTGCTTGCGTCAAAAACCGGCCCGGTCACTCGGCGGCGGGGGTTTCCGCTTGCTTGCTCTTGGCAAATGCGTCCATGGCTGCCTTGCTTTCGGCGTCGGCGTGGACCCACACCTTCAGTTCCGCCTCCAGATCGTCGGCGAACGAAACGACCACCGCATAATCGGCGACGCGATCGAGCTTGCCCGGAAGATTGATATCGTCGGGGTTGACGTCGAAGCCCTGCGACTGCAGTTGCTTGGCGATGTCGGTAGCGCCGACACTGCCGAAGAGGTGGCCCTGCTCGTTGGCGCGGCGTTCGAGATGAACTTCGACGCCCTTGAGCTTGGCGATGAGCTTTTCCTGCTCCCCGCGGCGGGCCTTTTCGATGCGCTCGATCTCTTTCTTGCGCTCTTCCACCTTTTTCACGTTGCCGGGTGTGGGCTCGACGGCCAAATCCTTTGGCACCAGATAGTTACGCGCGTACCCGGCCGACACTTCGACGATATCGCCGACCCGGCCGACATGTTTAATCGATTCTTTGAGAAGCAGTTTGACGTTGTTTGCCATGATTACCTCGGAATAAACTCTCACAAATGTTGTTGATTTAGAACGGAATATCTTCGCCCTTAAACTCTTGCGCGTCGCCGATCGGTGGGCCGTCATCGTCGGGCGGGGGGGCGGCCTGTTGCTGGCTCCGGCCGGCCGGCGACCGCTGGGGCGCACGGCTTGCCGGGCGGCCCCCTTCGTCATCGCCATAGCTCTGTCCGCCGCCGCCGCCTTGGCCGGGGCCGTCACGGCCACCGACGAACTGAAAATCTTCAACGACGACGAGGAGCCGACTGCGCTTCCCGCCGCCGTTCTTGTCGTCCCATTGGTCATACTTCAGCCGACCCGAAATGAAGATCGGCTTACCCTTGGTGAAGTAGGTGTTGATGAGTTCTGCCTGTTTGGACCAGGCAGTACAGTCAACAAATGTGACTTCTTCGCGAAGGCTCCCGTCGGCTGCCTTGAACTTGCGGTTGCACGCTAGCCCGAAGTCGCAGACAGCAGCCTGCGACGGCGTGTAGCGAAGCTGCGGGTCGCGCGTCAGGTTGCCCATGAGGATGACTTGATTAAAACTGGCCATGTCGCCTCCCGAAAATTGGTGCGATTAATCTCTGCCCATTCCGGCGGTATCGGCGTCGGCGCGCGGTCGGCGCGGACGATCGTCGTAGGAATTGAAAGCGGGGCGGTCCCAACTCGGACGCTCCTCGCGCGGCTGGATCGGCTGCGGTTCGACGGCGTTCATTTCCTTCTCATTCAGATGGTCGGCGGTGGTGATCATGACGCGCAGCACATCTTCGCTGAGGTTGACATCGCGCTCCATCGCCGCAATGCCGCCGCCGGGCGCGGTGAAGAAGGCAATGATGTACAAGCCGCGCTTGTTCTTGCCGATTTCGTAGGCGAGCTTGCGCTCGTCCCACTTCTTGATGACCATGATAGTCCCGCCGTGACGTTCGATGATGCCGCGCGCGATCTTGATGCTCGCATCGACCTCGGCCGTCGCCGCCGCCGGAAAAAGAAACATTGCTTCGTACTGTGCGTTCTTCTTAGCCATGATTGTGCCACTCCTAGCACGGGTTTGACCATCGCACCATGCGACGGCCGCTAGTATCTGAATATCCGATCGTCTTGGGTCGGATGGCCGGCCAGACAACCTGCCGGCACCCGACAATTTGAGACAATCATCTATTCCTCGACAGCGTTGAACAAGCTCATTGCTGTCTCGATTCCTTTGTCTATCCATGTGACGATCGCGCCACATGCACGGTCGACTGCAGGATCGACTCGCTTTCTCTGCTCGGCTTCGAACTTCTGCAGCACATAATCCCGCTGGGGGATAAACGCCGGTTTCGGATCGATGCCGATTCTCAATCGCGGGTACTGTTGGGTGCCCAGCGACTGCTCTATGTCCTTCAAGCCATTATGTCCGCCGGAACTTCCACCGGCCCGCAGCCGCAAGCGGCCAGTGGGCAGGGCGAGGTCGTCCAAAACGATCATGATGTCTGACGGCGCAAGCTGGTAAAACGCCATCGCCGCCTGCACACTCTTACCGCTGACGTTCATATACGTCATCGGTTCGAGCAACAACACCTTCTCATCTCCGCCGGTGGTTCGGGCAACCAATCCGTCGAGCGTCAATCCGTCGAACTTCTGCCGCGATTGACTCTTAAACTGCTCTGGCTTGCCTAGCCAGCCGAGCTTGGCGGCCAATCGCTCCACAACCTCAAAACCGATGTTGTGCCGCGTGCCCGCATACTCGCTGCCGGGATTGCCAAGGCCGACGACCAGTTTCATTGCCAGTTTCCAATCGCCCGATGCTTTGGCAAACCCGGTGACTGCACACCCGGCTACTTCTTCGCCGGTGCAGCAGCAGCGGCGGCGGCGTCATCTTCCGGCTTCTTGCCGCCGATGACTTCCGGCTCGGCAGCGGCTTCTTCAGTGGCGGCGGCGACCTGCTCTTTCACCTCGCGCACCTGTGCTACCATCAGATCTTCATCCTGAGTGCATTTCACACCCGGCGGGAGCTTGAGATCCTTGATATAGAGCACGCTGTCCATGCCCATTTCCGTCACATCATGCACGATGATGTCGGGAATATCAGTCACGACGCACTCGATCTCCAACTCATTGACAATCTGTTGCAGCACGCCGCCGTCCTTTTCGCCCTTGGGTTCGCCCTTGAGTTCGAGCGAGACGGTGAGTTCGACGCGTTCATTGAGATCGACGCGTGCGAAGTCGACGTGCAATACCTCGATGCCGAGGTGATCGTACTGCACTTCCTTTACGAGGGCATTTTCCTTCCCACCGTCAAGCGCCAGCTCGAAAAGGTGGGCGCCGTGCGTGAGATGCGTCGTCACTTCCTTGCGATTGAGCGTGATCGGGACCACATCCTGCTTGTGGCCATAAATGACGCCGGGTAGTTTGCCCGAGTCGCGCAGACGCTTGTTGGCACGACTGCCAAGCTCGCTTCGCTTGTTGGCTGAAACCACTGCTGCTTTACTTGCCATGATGCATACCTCTAACTTTCATCTGCCATGCCAGCCTCCGAGGCCGGCTGAACTCTGCTGCGGCTGATTGGAGCCGCGGCCCTAAAACCATAAAACTCTATTCCGGTGACTCCCGCAGAAGCTCGCTCACACTCCGGTTGTAGTGAATGCGTTCGATCGCGTTTCCGAGCAAACCCGCCACGCTGAGCTGCACCAGGCGGTCTTGTATCGGCTTGGCGCGCTCACCGAGCGGAATCGTGTCGGTGACGGCCAACTGGGTAAACGGCGCCGCGGCCAGTCGTTCCATCGCCGGGGGCGCGAACACTGCGTGCGTGGCGGCGACGTAGATGTCCTTCACGCCGTGCTCTTTCAAAATCTTCATCGCCTCCGTAACCGTGCCGGCGGTGGTGATCATGTCATCGACCATGAGCACATTTTTCCCCTCGACGTCGCCGATGATCGCCTTGCTTTCGATCTTGGTGGCGGACTTGCGGCGCTTGTCGATGATGCAAATCTCCCCGCCGAGCATGTTCGCGTAAACCTGCGCGCGCTTCACATTGCCGACGTCCGGGCTGACAAAAACGCGATTACTCAGTTTCAGCCCCCGAATCCACTTCGCAACCACCGGCCCGGCGTTCAGATGGTCCACCGGAATATCAAAAAACCCCTGAACCTGTGCCGCATGCAGATCGACGGCCACCACGCGATCGGTGCCGGCGCGTTCGAGCAGGTTGGCAACCAGCTTGGCCGTGATGGGGGTACGGCCTTCGTCCTTGCGATCCTGCCGGGCATAGCCAAAGTAGGGAACGACCGCCGTGACGCGCCCCGCGCTGGCCCGGCGGAGTGTGTCTATCCAGATGAACAGCTCCATCAGGTGCGAGTTAATGGGGTGACACGTCGGCTGAATGACAAAACAATCGCGCCCGCGGACGTCTTCATCGATGCGGACCATAAGCTCGCCGTCGGGGAAGATTTCCGTACGGCCCCGTCCCAGGGGCACATCAAGGTGGTCGCAGATCTTCTGCGCCAGTACAGGATTGGCCCTGCCTGTGAACAGCTTCACTTTATCTGCGTCAAGCTCGCTCACCGGTCACCTCTGAAACTCAATGGCCGCTGCGGCGCCGGCATTGCCGGAGACGGTCGTGCCTTCGGGCACGATGCTCTGCCGCGGAACAAACGCAAATGGGCCAATGACACACTCGGCCCCGATCGCCGCGCCGCTTCCGATGTATGAGAATGGCTGCACGACGGTATCGAGGCCGATGACGGCACCGGCTTCGATGTAAGTCTGTTCGCTATTGACTATGGTCACGCCTGCTTCGCGATGGCTCCGCTGGATGCGCCGCTGCATACCGGCATCGACGTCGGCGAGCTGATCGCGGGTGTTGGCCGAAAGCACATCCTCCGCAGTCACCGCCTGCACCGCAGTCACTTTTTTGCCCAGCCGGCGCAGGATGCCGAATGTGTCGGTGAGATAGTACTCACCCTTTTTGTTCTTGTTTTCCAGCTTTTCCAGGGCTAGCAGCAGTGCATCCTGCCGGAAGCAGTAGTAACTCGGAAACGCTTCCTTGATCGCCGCCTGCTCGGCTGTGCAATCGACCTGCTCGATGATGTCGAGAAAATTGCCGGCATTGTCGCGAATGATGCGGCCGTAGCCGTATGGTTCATCCAGCACGGCGGTGGCCATTGAGGCGTCGGCTTGATCATCGCGATGTGCCTGCAGAAGCGTGCGGAGTACCTCACCGCGGATCATCGGGCCGTCGCCGGCGAGCACAAACACGTCGCCCTGCAGCTTGCTCAGCAGCGGCTGGCACACCTTCACCGCGTGGCCGGTGCCCAATTGCTCGGTTTGCTCGACACAGACTACCCGACGTTCGTCGGCCAGCGCGCTCATGACCGCGGCCTTGCCGTAGCCGACGACAACGATCGCCGTGCCGCAGCCGGCGTCCCAGCAGGCATTGAGAACGTGTTCGAGCATGCTCCGCCCGCAGACTTCGTGCAGCACCTTGGGACGATTCGACTTCATGCGGGTCGATTTCCCAGCAGCGAGAATGACGGCGGTGGTTGGCATCAGACCAGTCAAACCAAAAAGAACCGGCAAAACCAAAAGTGGAAGAGACTACCCCGCCAGGATTCGAACCTGGACAAAGAGAGCCAAAATCTCTTGTGCTACCGTTACACTACGGGGTAAGAGGAGGGAGCACGAACCCCGATTTGTCACCCAGGCCTTCGGTGCGATAGAGCACCACTACGGCCGCAGCAACAAACGTAAGTCCTTGCCAATCCTTCGCTTACCTTTCTGCCCAACGCGGCAGACCTCTCAGCAAAGCGCGTGAGATCGTAGTAGAAACACCGGGGCTGTCAAGCGAGCCATCATCGATACAGAAAGCGGCACCGCCAAGGGGACGGTGCCGCGAGAAGTTTCCCTTTGCTTTGCTCCCGAATTCAGGCGCAATGATCAGGCGCGTCGGCGTCGGACGAGCGTCAACCCGGCCGCTGCGATCGCTGCGAGCGAGGTCGGTTCGGGAATCGGGGCAAGCTCGACGCCGCGGAAGACCGTGTTGGCCGGGGCAGTCGCCAATGTGCTGAACGCCGCCGGTGCGGTCGCTCCCGAGAGCGTATCGCTCAGGCTGGATAAGGTAGTGCCGTCGCCGGTGATGAGATAAAGCGAGACATTGCCCGAGGAATCGACTTCGCCAGCGATCGACCGTGCGATCGGGGTAAGCGTCCACAGTTTGACCCATGCCGAGCCGTCAAACCGCCACTTTTGAAGACCGCCCGAGGCCGGAGCGGTTGTGTCGTCATCGGTGACATAGAGCGTTGTTGAGTCGGCGAAGAAAAAGTCGTAGGAGCTATCGGAATTGCCGTTGTTGGACGCACCGCCGAGCACGCCGAAGCCGGGAAGCAGGGAGTACGCCGACGCGGTCGTGGGCAGCCCCGTTCCGACCGAGAACACCCCGCGAAAATCGCCGCCGACGCCTGTTGAAGCCGAGGCGTAAAGCTGGCCGTTGAATGAACCTGCGACGCGAATGTTGGTCGTGGCGCCGTTCATCAACGTCCCGCCGTCGGTCTGGCCTAGGGTCATATAGCGAAGCCCGCCCGGCGAGGGTGCGCCGGCACCGGCATCGTGGGTGGTGTAAATGTCGGTGCCGTCGGTTGAGTAGGCGGAGCGAATCGTCGTGCCGGGGGCTTCAAAGCGGGTGGACGAGTCGATGTTCCCGTCCGAGTCGACGCGCGCCACCGTGCGCCCGCGACC
>DDRH01000008.1:53474-65689 GCA_002343075.1 Phycisphaerales bacterium UBA2421
GTCCGAGTCGACGCGCGCCCCCGTGCGCCCGCGAAAGTTGGCGTTGGAGTTCGGGTTGGTGGTGCCGACCGGCGCATCCGTCCCGCCGATCAGAAGATAGCGACCGTCGGCCGAGCGCTGAAGCTGGCCCGCAGAAGTAGTACTCCGACCAATGGCCACAGAAAAATTGGCGCCCGAAGCCGCTGTCGGAAGCGCAATCGTGTTCCCCGCCGACGCCCCGGCAGTGGTGAATTCATCCAAAAAGACCGGATTTGCGACGTTGTTGGCAACCGACCCAGTGCCATCGCCGACGCGCGAAACGACCAAGTTTCCCGGCAAAAACGGCGCGGCCCAGACCGTGCTCCCAATCACCAGCGCAGCGGCAGATGCCAGGATGTTTGAAGTACGTATATTTTCTCCCAAACTCGCGAAAACAGATATGACATCCGGGCAACGCGTTGATGCCCGACGTGTGGAAATTATATTACTAACCCGGCGGCTCTCATTGCAAGGAGGATCGCGCGATTTTTGCCAATCGCGTGGATTCAGCCTCGGCAAATCCGGGTTGGCCGGATATCTGCTGCAATTTTCCCAGTTTGCCGGCATCCCGTTCACAATCTCCTGCGGGACTTCCGATACGAAACCGCCCACGTTTTCCGCTGCTCTGAGCAGAAAACGCGGGCGGGGCAAACCAATCAGGATTCATCGTCACGGCAAGGCGATACCGACCGGTACCTTCCACCGGCGACGGCGATCAGCCCTTTGCGTTGATTTCCTTTATGAACTTGTCGGCCTCGGCGATGCTGGCTTCCATCTGTTTGATCAGGCTGTCAATTTCCTGGCCCAGTTCCATCTCGGTTCCCTTTAGCGAGGCAATCGCCTGCGCGTTCAGGTTGCTCTTGATGAACAGCACGCGGTCTTTGAAGCTCGTCAGCACAGGGTCCATCGCCCCGGCAGCGGTGTCCATTCGGGCGAGAAGGCCGTTGTAGCTTTCCTCGGTCTTGTCATACAAGCCCTGGCTCTTGCCTTTCAGGTTGGCGTCATTGATTTCGTTGATTTCACCCTTCCACTCGGTGAACATCGCCGTGCCGACATTGCGCACGCTTGCAATGCGGCCACGCACGTCGTCGGCCTGGCTGGCGCAGGCTTCGTACTCTTTGTTGAGCTTGTTGTACATCTTCTCCAGGTCGCCGCCGTCGAAGTTGACGACCGACTTGAACTGCTCCAGCGCGCTGGTGAACTGTTCCTTCGCTTCAGTCTGCTCCGCCGACGCTTTCTTGACGTAATCGACGAGTCTTTCACGCTTGGCATAGCCGCCGAAGTTTTCCCATGCGTTGTAATACGCCTCACGCGTGGTCTGACAGCCGACGAGGGTGGCCAGAATGCAGGTGGATAGAATAATCGTTCGCATCAAGATCAGACTCCTTCAAAACTCAACTCAACTCGTGTTACTCCGGCAGCCGATGAGCATAGCCAATGCCATCATCGATTCGCCGGACTTGCTCCCAATCAACCTTATAGTCGGCTGCGGCAAACCGCGACTGGCCCGCATTGCTGAAATAAGTGGCGACGGATGTTCCGGTCCAGTCGAAAGAATTCAGGGACTCCCGCAGTTTTGCAGCCAGTTCGGGCTTCAACTGATGAGCATACCCGAAAGCCGCCGATGGAAAGTCGGCCGATTCGTGGATGACCCGGAAATCGCTCTCTTTGATCAGCCCCGCGCCGACCGACCGTTTGAGCACATCGCTGGCAACGGCGGCGGCCTCGAACGACTTCTTGGCGATGCCGTCGATCGATGCATCCTGCCCGCCAGAATAGCGGATGCCATAATCGCGGCCGGGAAGCAGATCAAACTTTTCCTTCAGTGCGACGAGCGGCGCCTTGTAGCCTGAATTGCTGCTGGCGTCGGTAAAAGCCAGCTCGCGCCCTTTAAGATCGGCCACCGTCTTAATCGGGCTATCTGCGGGGACAATGATTTGCATCTTATAGAACCCGCGATTGTCGCCCCCGGCGAGCAGAGAGACGGGCACAAATCCCGCCGCGTTGACCGCGATGGGCACCCCCCCGGTGTTGAACGCCGTCAGGTGCAGCTTGCCGTCGCGCAACGCGATTAACTGTTTCTCGGTCGATTCAAACACAACATATTCCACCGGCCTTCCGGTTTGCCTGGAGACATAAGCCATCAAATCTGCAAAAGCGTCTTTGAATGGCTGCGCGTCTTCGGAGGTGACATAGCTGAAAAAAAGTGTCGGCGGATCGATGAGCGACGCGGCTTCGGCGGGGCTGTCGGCGATGAGGTCGCCGTCGGCGTCGATATATCGCGCGTCCATCGCGTTGACGACCGGCGCGCCCAACCCCGTGAGCTTGATCAGCTCATCCTGCGTCTTTTGCAGAAACTCCTTCGACGGATTGCGGACGACCGAAACCCAGACCACCGCTGATACGACCGCGGCAACGACTAGCAGCCCGACAATTACCAGCAGCAGGCTGCGCACGTCACCATAATTTCGAACCCCGGTTCGCATAGCATCACCTCAATGTCGGCACCCCGCCTAAGTCGGGCCGATGATACATGATGACGTGCCGCCGTTGCCAACTCTTGGCAAATTACACACTTGTGACCGCCGTGGCCTCCCTTTGCGCCTCCGGCGGCTCGATCGGCTTGACGCCATGCAACTCACCCAGATTTCGCAGCCGGGGGAATGTTCGGGCGATGGCAAACACCACTAGAATTGTGCCAATTCCTCCCGCTACGACCGATTTCACCGGGCCCATGAAGTGTGCTGTCACGCCCGACTCAACTTTACCAAGCTCGTTACTGGAAATGATGAAGATCTGGTTAACCGCGGACACGCGGCCACGCATGTTGTCGGGCGTGGCGAGCTGCACGAGTGTATGGCGGATTACGACGCTCAGGTTGTCGCAAACACCCGTAATCGCGAGCATGAAAAAGCTCAGCCAAAAATAGTGCGATAGCCCAAAGATGATGGTCGCAACCCCATAGAACGCGACCGCGACGAGCATGGTCCTTCCGGCGCGCTTCGGCGGGGGGCGGTGGGCCTGGATGATAGCCATCATGACCGCGCCGATCGATGGTGCAGCCATTAGCCAGCCGTAAATCAGCGCCTGCTCTTTCGGTGAGTCTGACATACGTTCGGCGAACGCCGGCAGCAGCGCGGTGGCGCCACTCAACAGCACGGCCAGCAAATCCAGCAGCATCGGGCCGAGCAGCAAACTGTTGCCGGAAACAAATGTGACCCCGGCGGCGAAATTTTTCCAGGTCATCGGCTGCCGCGCGCCGGCGGCACGGATATCGGGGAGAAAGAACGTGAGAATCATACATCCGGCCATCGCGATCCCGCTCACAAGATACGCCCAGCGGACGCCCAGCCCGGCGATGATAAATCCGGTGCACGCCGGCGATATCGATGCGGCCAGCTCAAACATGCTGCTGTTCCAGGTGACCGCATTTGCAAAGATCGACTTTGGTACGAGATTGGGGAGTATCGAGGCCCGCGAGGGTCGGCCAAACGTCAGCGCGACCGCATTCACCACGAGAAGCGCAAAAATGGCAGGAAGTGTGTGCCAGAATGATAGCGCGAGCGGGCAGGCGACCAGGAAAACCTGTGTGAAAAGCAGAACCCGCTTGCGGCTGAACGTGTCGGCGACGTGGCCGGCGGGCATTGCCAGGGCGAGCAGCGGAATGGCGTTTGCCAGGCCGATCATGCCGACCATGAGCGATGACTTGGTCTTCTGGTATACATCAAAGTTCGCCGCCGCTGAGAGCGTTTGGCTGCCGATGATTGCCAGGACAAAACTAGTGCAGTAGAGGCGATAAGCCGGCACGCGAAAGGCTGCGTAAGGGTCATGCTTTTGTAGTGCCGTAGTTTTCGCAGGCAGGGGGGCCACCTCTGCGGTGATGCCCTCGAGCAGTTCGCTATCGCGGCCTTGGGTTGGAACGGGCTTCGGGGTTGGCTCGGTCATGAATCGGGGGGCTACAGTAGCGAAGATGGGGATTTCCGCTAGCGTCGATCAAGCGTTGCGCGGTAGAATATGGAGCGGCGTGAAGACCGCCAAACCCTCATGGCTAGCCAGGACCCTGATGCACGTTTCTTATCCGTTCTCAGCCACGATCTTCGCGGCGGGCTGCACAGCGTGCAGTTGGCGATGGACATGCTCCGGGGCGATGTGCTCGATAGTGTGCCGATGGAGCAGTTGCTGGGCGATGTCGAGCTTGCCCGAAAATCGCTCGTGGAAGCGGGCGCCCGGACCGAACGCATCATCTGCGCGCGCCGGATGGACCGCGGGGTGATGCCGGTCCGAATTGTGGAGGCCGATGTCATCCCCGCGATTCAGGCCGCGGTTCGGGTGACTTCGCTCGCCGAGGAAGATGCAGCGGCGCGAGTTCACCTTAGCCTTGTTCCGACTGCTGTGCTTCAAACCGATGCTCGGTTGGCAGGCGAACTCGTCGGCGGGTTGCTGGATTACCTGCTGCGCGAAGTAACTGGTAGCACCATCCGGCTGACGCTCGACGCAGGCGGCCTGCTTGAAATCGCGGTGGATCGGGATTGGATCACCCCGCAGGTGTCGGCGATGCTCTCCGTCGCCACCAACGACCCACCGTTTGCCGAACCCACCCTCGGCCTCTACGTCGCCGGCGCAGCGGCTCGGCTGCTCGGCACGGTGATTCAAACCGCCGCCGACCATTCGCTGACCGTATCGCTGCGCGGACAATCACAGGCCGGACCACTACATGCCGGACAATCGCATTCCCGCGGAGCCTGACGGCATGCCGCCGACAGCCGCATTGACTCCATGAATCGATCCGCCGAATCGATCCGCGGAATCGATCCGCGCAACCCAACCGGCGCGAGTCAAATCGACTGGAGCTATCTCATCTCCTCGAATGCACCGACGACAGGCAGCGGGCCAACCAGCGGCGCCGCGTAGTCGATGAACGCACGGGTGATGTTGTTTCCGCCAGCGATGAACGCGGGGTCGAGATGCTTGGTTTCGCGGGCCACGGTTTCCAGGGGCGTAAGAAACAGCTCGATCTTATATGGGCTGTCGCTGATGCGTTTCATCGCGACACTGCCGCTCACGCCCTTGGCCTTGCTGTGCAGCACCGCGGCACGGCCGACCTCCCGGGCTTCATTTGCATCCACTTCGCTCAAAAACCCCGGAAACGACCGCTGCAGGTAGCCAAACGTGTCGGCCCGTACGCGCAGTTTCTTTCCGCCCGCCGGCGTGAGCCTGGTCAGGCAGAGGTTTGCCATGCAATCGCCCAGCGCGCCGGTACCGGCAAGCTGCACATTGCCGTGCGCGTCTTTATCGAGATTGGTGAGCAATGACTCGGTCCAGGTCTTCTTTGTTGTCGGGTTCATCAACCCTTCGCTGACTGCGATCAGACATCGGCCCCGCTTGGAGTAAACCGCATCAACATCCGCGAGAAACTTTTCCTCGCTCAGCGGGGCTTCGGGCACATAGATCAGATGTGGCCCGTCTTCATCGTGCAGCCGAGCCAAAACACTGGCGGCAGTCAGGAACCCGGCGTTGCGGCCCATGATCACATCGATCTTGATCCCGGGCAGCGACTTGTTATCAAAATTATCTCCGCGCATGGCCGACGCCACAAACTTCGCTGCCGAGCCGAAGCCGGGGCAGTGGTCGTGAACGCGCAAATCATTGTCAATCGTCTTTGGGATATGAAAGACCTGTAGTTCGTACCCCTCTTTCTTTGCCAGCTCATTGACAATCCGCGCGGTGTCGGCCGAATCGTTCCCGCCGATGTAAAAGAAATAGTGGACGTCATGCTTCTTGAAGCTGGCGAAAATCTTCTGGCAATACTCGGCATCGGGCTTGTCGCGCGTGCTCCCCAGCGCGGCAGCGGGGGTAATCGCAATCTTTTCGAGCAATTCGCCCGGCTGGCCCTTCAGCGGGATGAACGATTCATTGATGATTCCTCGGACGCCGTGTCGCGCGCCGAAGAGCTCGTCGATGTGGCTGGACTTGGCGACTTCCTCGATCACCCCCACCAATGACTGGTTGATGACAGAAGTTGGCCCGCCCGACTGACCGATGACTGCGTTCTTTTTGCTCATGTGTGTATTCTCACTTTCGCTCTCGGTTGGTTTTGAAGCGGGGATGATAGTGGCCGATCGCTTCGACACAACAGCGAAACGCGTGAATGATTCACTTTTGCATTTCGCATCCCGATTTTGACAATTCTATGCATGAGCCAGCCGCAGTTCAGCGTCATTCTCTTCACCTCCGCTCCGCCGGGCATGCCGGGGGCGGAAACGGGGGCCGCGACGATGAAAGTCGATGGCCGCGAGGCGCTGCTGCGCACGGTTGAGCTGTTTCTCAACCGCGACCCGATCAAGCAGATTCAGATCTGCTTTCTCCCGGCGGCGGTGGAGGAGGCGAAACGTAAGTTTGGCGGGCACCTGGGCTTCAGCGGGGTGAAGCTGGTCTCGGCGGGGCCGAAGTGGATTGATCAGGTCGCCGCGGCGGGCGAAAACCTCTCGGCGGACGCAACGCACGTCATCATCCACGACGCCGCCCGGTGTGCGGTGCCGTTCGACGATCTCGATGCGATCATCGCCGCGGCACTAAAATCGCCCTCGTGCTGTCTCACAGCACCGCTGCGCGCGCCGTTGCTGGAACTCGATGAAACCGCCGCCGCCGTTGCGCTGCACTCACAGGCTGGCTTTGTGCAAATGCTACTGCCGATGTGCCTGAGCAAATCGCGATTCCAGAAACTCGTCCAGGAAAAGCAGGAACCGCACGCCAGCGAGTGGACGCTGATCAAGGGTTCGAGCCTCAATGTCCGCCCGAGCGGTGGGGGCGAAGCAGGCTTCATGAAGGCGATGCTTCAACAGCTTCCCAAGCCAAAGATGAAAGCGCCGAGTAGTCCATTCGATGAAGCGCAGTGGTAGCGAGCGGCCTTCTAGAATGTCCTGTTGATGCATCTGCCATGGCCAATCTCCTTCACGCCACCAACCTGACCTTTGCCTACTCCGATGAGCCGGTGCTGCGCAACGTGACGCTCTCTCTGGCAGCGGGCGAGGTGGTGGCACTTTTTGGGCCAAATGGAAGCGGCAAGAGTACGCTGATTCAGCTCTTGCTCGGCGCGCTGCGCGGCGTGGGTGAGATTTCGTGGCACGACAAACCGATTGCGGCATATAGGCGCAACGAGTTGGCGAAACTGGTGGCCTATTTGCCACAGTCGCCAGCGATGGAACCTTCGCAGCGGGTTTCGGAAGTCATCGGCCTGGGCCGCCTGCCTTATTGGGGAGCGTTCGGGATTGAATCTGCCCGCGATGCGGAAGTGGTCGAGCGCGTCGCGGAACAACTCTCACTGACATCACTGCTCTCGCGACGCATGGACGAGCTTTCCGGCGGCCAGCGCCAACGCGTCTTCCTCGGAAGATGCCTGGCGCAAGAGCCACGCGCGCTGTTACTGGACGAACCCAGTACATTTCTGGATTTGCGGCATCAGGTCGACCTCCACCAGCTTTTGCGGCGTCTGGCCCGGGATCAGCAGATGGGCATTCTGATGGCATCACACGACCTCAATCTCACCGCACTGCACGCCGACCGGGCAATCGTGCTTCACGAGGGGCATTCTGTGGCCGACGGCCTGCCCGAGGCAGTTCTTTCGCCGGAGTTGCTGGCACGCGTCTACGGTGTCTTGATGCAGCGGGTGATGGTGGGCGGGGAATCGCATCTCGTTGTTGCAACCTGAATGAACTGTGCCATCTGTGGCACCTATGTGCGTACCCACGCACCATTGGCGCGAGCCGACGCATACGCCGCGGCGACGATTGCCACGGGTTCGCGGGCGGCGAGTCCGTCAATCGCCGGGGCTTTTTGGCTTTGAATGGCCTGTACAAACTCCTCAATCTGTGCCCGGTGAGCGTCGCCCCATTTCGCGCCGTCGGGTGCCGAGGGCAGGCGATCAATCGCGTCATTCTGCACACTCGCCGTCCCGCCGCGCGCTACGCTTACGGCGTGCGCGGCGGCGGCGTGGGACTCAAAGGTACGGCCGTCTTTCAGGGCAATTCGCCGAATGTTGTCCCCTTCGAGCAGGATCGAGCCGAGCGTGCCATGTATCTCGATGCGAGCCGGAAGCCCATCAAAGGCAGCGGTGGTTGCCAGCATGCTGCCGATTGCCCCGTTGCGAAAGCGAAGCGAGAGCACCGCGACATCTTCGACGTCAATTCGTTCGTGCGCTGCAGTCTGAAGCTGAGCCGACACCTCGGCCACACCGCCGGCAAGCCATTGCAGGAGATCGACCGTGTGAATGCCCTGGTTCATCAGCGCGCCGCCGTCGAGCCTGGCGGTGCCACGCCACTCGCCTTCGTCGTAGTAAGACTGTGATCGATACCACTTACACTCTCCAGTGGCCAGCACAATGCGTCCTAGCTCGCCCGCGTCGATCATCCGCCGGGCAAGTTGCGTGCCTGCATCAAATCGATGCTGGCTGATGATCCCGAGCTTGCCCCGGCTTTGCCGTGCCGCGGCGATGAGGCGGTCGCACTCGGCGAGCGAGACATCCATCGGCTTTTCGACGAGCACATGCTTGTGATGGGCGAGGCAGGCAATGGCGTGCTCGGCGTGCATGCCGCTGGGTGTGCAGATGCAGGCGACCTCGACCGCAGGATCGGCGGCGAGCGACGCGTGGTCTGGGTGAACGGCACTCACATCAAACCGCTTTGCCAGTGCGTCGGCGCGCGGCTGCAATGGATCGGCCACGGCGACGACCCGGTGGCCCAATTGCCGGATTGCGCCCGCGTGCGTTGCCGCTATGCTCCCGCAGCCGACAATTCCGAATCGAATGACCTTTGATGATTGCGCCTCAGACATAACCAAGCACTGGAAGTGACTGACCCAAACTACATAAGACTGCGGCCATCATTGCCGGAATTCGTTTTCGCCGCTAACTGCCCGCTAACTGCCCGCTAACTGCCATCGACGAGTTCCATCTGATAGGTGCGCATCAGTCCGGCACGACTTATCAGCCCAATGACCTTTCCGGGACTTTGCTCAAGCGACACTGGAAGATAATCCACGTCGTACCTGGAAAATACTTCCAGGACACGCGCCAGGCTGTCACTGTTACGAAGCAGAGGTACGTCGGGTCGCATCAGCTCGCCCGCGAGCAGAAGTGGGACGGCTTCCCGCTGCACCAGCGCGGTGTATACGTCTTCTTCGGCGACCATGCCGCTGTAAAACCCGCCGCGGTCGAGGACGACGAAATTGCTGCTGCCCATCTTTGCCTTTAGTTCAAGAAGATGCTGCAGCGTATCGCTCGCCTGCACCGCCACTGCGGGTTCGAGATGCACCTGCTCCACCAGCATGCGGCGAAGCAGTATTGCGTCGCTTCCGCTGGTCAGCCGAAGCCCGCGTTCGCGCAGGGCCGCAGTGTAGATGCTGTCAGGGTAGATGCGCCGGGCAATGGCGGTCGCCACCACGGTCGCCAGCATCGCGGGCAGCATCATGCGGTAATTGCCTGTGATATCGATCAGAATGAGAATGGCCGCCAGCGGCGCGTGTACCGTCGCCCCGAGGGCCGCACCCATGCCAACCAGCGCGAACACCGCCGGCTGCACATCGCCGACCCAGCCGAGTTCACGCAACGCAACGCCAATGAATCCGCCCGTCGTCGCGCCCAGGAACAGCGCCGGGGCAATCACACCCCCGCTGCCCCCGCTGGCAAGAGTGAGACACGTGCCAACGAGTTTGGCGACGATGAGAAACGCGAGCATCGATAGCAGGACTGTCGGTGAGTAGGTGGGGTTCTGATAAAACGCCTCGCCCAGCATCATCTGAATAAACCCATACCCATCGCCAAAGAATGCCGGCATCGGGTACCAGTCGGCGCTGATAGGTTTGGCACGTTCGGTCACAAACCAGCCAAAGACGACGATGAATGCCAGACCAATCAACCCCAGCAGTGCCCCGCCTAGCATCGGCTTGAGCATGGTGGGCATGCGCAGTCGTCGGAAGCGCGCATCCATCCGCAACATGAGCAGGGTGAGGGTCGCCGCGACGATTCCGCAGCCCAGCCCCACCAGCACGAAGCTCGGAACCTGATTCCATGTGATCATGAAATCGGTGCGCGTCATCGAAAAAATGGAGGTGGTCTCCGCGCGGCTCATCATCTCGCTGAAGATGGCGCGTGTTGCGACATTGGCGATGACCGACGCGACGACCACGGGGATAAACGTCCTGAGCGAGAAATCGAGCAGAATCACTTCGAGCGTGAAGAGCACGCCTCCCATGGGCGAGTTAAAAATCGCGCTGATGCCCGCAGCGGTGCCGCAGCCGACGATCAGTGTCATTTGCGACCGCGCCAGCCGGAATAGCTGCCCGATGCCGCTCGCCAGTGCCGCGCCGATCTGCACGATCGGGCCTTCGGCGCCCACGCTGCCACCCGAGCCAATGGTGACCGCCGCGGTGACCATCTTTTCGATGGCGACGCGCGGGCGGAGAAAGCCGCTTGATTTTGCGACCGATTCGATGACATCGGGTACACCATGCCCGCCCGACTGCCTGATGACGTAGACATTGAGGAACCCGACGACCAACCCACCAAGTGCCGGCCAGACTACGATTAGCGCCAGTCCCGTTCCGTAGAGCGTTTGGGGATCGAGCGTGCGATAAAGCAGATGGACGATCCACATGATCAGCTCGTGGAAGCCGACCGCCGCCCCCGCGGTGAGAATGCCGACCATCGCCGCGACGACCAGCAGGAAAGCGTCGTCACGAAACCCGACGGCGGCAAGTAAACGCGTGATTAATACCCGTCCGCGCGTGGCGGCGGCTGCTACCCAGGAGACCATGTCGCCGCGGAGCATAACGCTGAGACGTGTTTATGCATAGTCCGCCGCGCAAACTCATCGCCTCAAAGGAATTACGGCAATTTGCGTCCGGTTTTGGCCACGTTTGATGAAACATTTCTTTGACACCGCCCCGACCAGGCATCTATGATCCTCACTCAAGTCTTCTCAGGGGTGTCGGCGGAAGGAGCATAGATGAAACGCAAGTTGAACGCGATCTGCTGCGCGGTCGGATTTGCTTTGGTCAGTTGCCCGGCGGTCGCCCAGGCGGCTCTCAATTGGGTGCAGGGGACGGTGACTTACCAACACATCAAAGAAATGAACGCGTCCGGCGGCACGCTGGCGGCGGTCTTTGATCCTGCAAACCCCTCCCTCGTGCCGAGCGGCAGTGCCGCTGGCCAGTTGAACAGCGCCGGCATTTTGCACTATTCGAGCACCACGTCTCTCGCTGGCGGGGGCACCTCCAGTGTCAAAGCCAGGGTGGGTCGTGTCACCAACAGCACAACAGCCGGCATCGCGATCAAAAACTTGACCCAGGTTGTGCAGATCGACCCGACCGGTGCCCGAAACGCGTCACGATTGGTAATGAACTTGCCCGACGCGCAAAAATTGCAGTGGTCCACCGGCTCAACCAGCTACACAGGCCGGCCCTATTTCTCCATGACCGTGTTCGGCACCGGCGTAGCCAGTGTGTTTATCAACCTCGGGTACTACAGTTCTGCGTCTCCGAACACGCTGGGCACGCAGTTTGCCTCCCTGAATCCGGCGACGATCTCCCTCAACAGCGCGCAACTCGCCGAAGGCTACACCATCACGGTGCCGTCGCCGTCTTCGAGCACCCTGGTTGCAGATCGATTCCTGCACATTATCGGTCAGGTCATTCTGACAACCGACAAGACGAGCATCCCCAGCTTCGGTGGAGGGGGTGACGGCGAGCTGACAATTGTCGATTCATCCTCCGGCTTCATGGATTCGCAGACGCATTCAACCTATGTCGGCACACCCGCTGGCCTGTGGCTCGATCCACTGAGTTGGGCATCCGGCGGCAATCCGATCGACGGGTTGGTTCCCAATGCCGACGAGGCTCGGGCGCGTTTTCAGAATGATCGGGGAATTGCGCGGGGCATCTCAATCGGCGCGCCGGTTCGCGCTGGCGTTGTAGAAGTGGTTGGCAGTTCAACGACGCAATTCAGCGGGTCGACGATTACCTTCAACAACGGTACCAATTCGACTGCGGCCATGCTTTGGCTGGATGATGCGTATGGCGATGCCTCTTTGATTGCGCAAATGCCTGTCGTTACTGAGGTTCCGCTGGTTTTGCAGAATGACAGCGGTGGGGTCATGAACCTTTCCGGCGGTTTTGGTTCCACCGCAAGCAGCAGTGTTGTCATT
>DDRH01000039.1:0-18017 GCA_002343075.1 Phycisphaerales bacterium UBA2421
TCAGCGCCGGTGCCCGGAACGGCCCGTGGCGTCCAGTTGCTGCCGACATTCCAGAAGCCGCTGCCGACGTTAACAACATCCCACGATCGCAGTGCCTCAGGCCCGGCGAAACCTGCTGCAGCGTCGAACTCGCCGCGCGAGATTTCTGGTCGATCACCGGCAAAAACTGAAGTAGCAGACGCCGCAAGAACCAAGGCAGCGAAGTGCCTGCGAGAGAGACTCCGAATTTTCAACACAATCAGCCCCTTCCATGTTAGGAATGCCAAGAGAACCGGGACGCTTTCGGCAAGCAATCATTACTTCGCCAAGTTTCCCGGACTCGTATTGTAAGCAATCTCTCATGTCGATTTCCAGTGCATATCGGGAGGGGTCACAATTAATTTTTTCGAGGATTCACGCGAAAAGCGTGGTTTTGCATGCGCGGGCGAAAAAGGTGACAACCGGCGCGACTGTCGATAGATTTTCCGCAGCCATCGATTGGAGTGCACCTATGGGCCGTCACACGATTTGCGCAGCTCAAGTTGTTGTCCTGACTGCGCTTACAACGCCGATCACGCACGCGCAGGAATGGACTGCGCCTCTTTTACAGCAGCCCCGTGAAAGCGTGTACGCACCGCCGGCGCCGCTCAAGCCGGACGAAGGAACCAATTTGGGTGCGGTCCACACCGAGTTGTCTGTTAGATATGTCACGGATAACATTTTTCGAGGGATTGAGCGTTTCGAGTTTGATCCCAACTTCCCGCGCAACCCGAGCGCGCCTCCGCCGCCAACCGATTTCTCGAAAGAAGACCTTGCCAACCTGCAGTTTGATGGTGCGGTGAAGTTCAATCTGGGCCGATTTCCCAGCCCGTTCATCAGCCTGTTTGTCAACGCTGTTGAGGATGCAAGCGATCAGGAGAGCAAGTTTCAGGAGATTCGCCCGACCGTCGGATTTGATTGGAACCTGCGACCGCTCCTGCTCTCGGTCGGACACACAAGCTACATTTTTCCGGAAGATGAGTTCGACGCCAACGGCGTGCCAGAGAGCGCGGAGGTTTTCGGGAGAATCGTCCTGGATGATTCATACTTTTTTCGGTCGGAAAAGCCGATTTTCTCCCCGTATGTTTTGGTGGCATATGACTACGACGAGTTCGAGGGGATTTACGTCGAGGCGGGCGGCAGCCATACATTTGTGCTCGAAGACACCGGGCTTTCGCTGCAACTGCAGGCGCATGTGGCATATGTAAGCGGGCTTTCGGAACTCTATGGCGACAGTTCCGGGTTTCAGCATTACCAGGTAGGCTTACTCGGGGAGTACTCCCTGAATCATTTATTCAACTTCAGCGAAAGATACGGGCAGTGGAGTTTCCGCGGCTATCTTTACTACACCGGTGAGATCGACAAAGACCTGCGGGCCGATGAACAGCTGTGGGGCGGGGCGGGGCTTGGGTTTCGCTATTAGCAGCGCGTGCCTACGCGCCGCACGAGGGTCGCCGGGTTGGGTCTAGTCCCGGCCGGGTCTCACTTCGTCGCGAGCCGCTGCTTGGCTCGTGCTCGCTCGACGGCGGTGGCCCGGGTCGGGTCGGTAAGTGGCTTGGCGGTGGCGGCGGCGAGTTCGGCGCGGGCGTCTTCTGCCTTGAGGTCAGCGACGGCCACCGCATGGTCGGTCAAAACCGTCAGCTTGTTGTCTTTCATCTGCGCCACGCCACCATCGACGTAGTACGCCACGGTCTTCCCGCCGGCTAGATCCACCCGCAGCCTTCCTGCACCAATCTTCACGAGAAGCGGGGCTCGATCGGTCAGAATGCCGATTTCGCCATCGTGCGCGGGCACAATCGCCTGTGTGGCCTTCTCATCCAGAAGTTGCTGCTCGGGGGTGACGATAACGCATGTAAACGACATAAAGGAACCTCTCACTTTCGGGCACGGAAGAATAGCGATATGCGAAATAACGTCAAATCGCGACGAATTTGCGGGTTGCCAATGGCCCGGTAGTGGGTAGAATAGGGCGTTGCTTTGACCACCACCGCGCCAGCCGCGCGGTGGTTCGCTTTTGTATGCCCGCCGGGTCGGTTCAGCCCTCCGGCGGGGGTAGGAGATTGCTCATGCAGATTGTCAGCCCGGCAGAAAAAGTGGCCCTCGAAGCCAAGCGAGAGGAACTGTTCAAAGCGCAGATCGACGTGCAGGAGCGCATCCGCAAAGCGGCGGCGCTCGGCGATCTGAGTGAAAATGCTGAATACCACTTTGCCAAAGAAGAAAACCGTAACATTCAGCAGCAACTCGCGGAGCTGGAAGCCAAGCTGAAGTCGGTCAGTGTGGTGACGACTGACAACCTGCCGGAAGACGTGGTTTTCCTCGGTCACACGGTCAAGCTGCTTGACCTGATGGACGACAGCGACATGCTCGTCCGGCTTGTTGGTGAGGCGACCCCGTCAAGTCCGGGCAGCGATATCGAGAATGTGTCGGTGAACAGCCCGATGGGCGAGGCACTGCTGAAGTCGCGCATCGGCGATACCGTGAAAGTAAAAGCGCCGCGTGGTACGCTGGAATTCAAAGTTGTCGAGATCATGTCGTGAGTGTTGGCATGATCGTTCGCCACCTTAGCTCAATTGGCAGAGCACCGCTTTTGTAAAGCGGTGGTTGTCGGTTCGACTCCGACAGGTGGCTTTCTCTCTTCAAGGGTTCCCCGGTCCGCAGTCTTCTTGTTCCAGTTCTTTTCGGCGCGATCCTTTTGGGCTATGAACCGTTGAGAACCTCGATGCTGGTGCGGGTGTCGAGGATGTCATTGGTGGCAGTATCGGTTCCTGCGTCGCCAAAAAGGTGGTCGGCACCGGTGCCGCCGTCGAGGTAGTCGTTGTGGTTGCCGCCGTGCAGGAAGTCGATGCCGGCTTCGCCGAAGAGCTTGTCGTTGGAGCTGCCGCCTTCGAGGGTATCGTTTCCGTCGCCGCCCCAGAGTCGATCGACATTGCCCTGTCCGAGGAGCCAGTCGTCGCCGGCGTCACCGTAGAGCCGGTCGTCGCCATCGCCGCCGAGCAGGGTGTCGTTGTGTGTCATTCCGCCGAGGCGATCGTTGCCGGCGTTGCCGGCGAGCGAATCCCGTCCCCCGCCGCCGGAGAGCGTGTCGCTCGCGGCCCCGCCGATGAGGGTGTCATTTCCGGCTCCCCCGAGGATGTAACACGGCACCAGCGATGAAGATAGATCGACTTGGTCATTGCCTTCGCCGGCGAGGACTTCAATCGAACTGACAAGCGAGGAGGTAAAGGTTCTCGATGCACCGTTGAGTGTGACGGTGTATTTGCTCTGTGCGAGCGAGAGCGTGACAACGTCGTTAGCGCTCGTGCCATTCACGCCCAGCTTGCCGCCGCTCAAAGTCGCGAAGGGGTTGGCAAGGTCGGGGGTGAAATCGCGCTTTATGTTGGCGGATGATATGACGACGTCATCAAACTGTACCGTTCCGCCGAGTCCGGCACCGGTAGCGGTGACGGTGTAGGTTCCGCCGGGAAGCGCGAGGGAGTATCCGCCGGAAGACCATGTGGTGGTTTGATAACTTGCATTGTCGCCAACCCGCACCGCTGTGATGGTGATGGCGGCGAGTCCTTCGCCGACGTCGTAGAAGTCATTGTCGTTGACCGCATCAGAGTAGGCGACACCGGTGAGAAAGACGCTGTTGCCGCTGGTGGCAAAATCTTGTCCGACAATCTGCGACTGCAGCGTTGTCCCGCCGGAGTAGGTGAAGTTGCCAAGTGCGGCGCCCGACCCCACTTCGCGGAAAGCGCCGTTGAGCATACTCACCCGGTGACCACGACCGGCGATTCCAGCGTCGATAAACAGGCCGCGGTGCAGGCTCTCGATGGACGTCGCCTGTGTGGCTTCAAACACTGGCCCACGGATGCCGAGGTTTTCGCCGAAAGTCCACGATCCCGTGAACGCGTAGCCCGCGGCTTCCATGCGGTCTTTGGGCGAGTTGTTGTTCACGCCCTCATGTTGAAACTTGTTGTTGGCGAGGAGCCACTCGACATGACTTCGGGCCGCATCGGTCAAAAGGGGGTTGATCGCCAGCGGCGGCTTGGTTGCGGTGCTGATCGTGTTGGCTGCCAGGCCCTCATTGAGCGCGATCCCAAACCTCGCCGCTTCCCCGGCGGGGTCACTGCGGGCGCGGTTGATGTATTCAACCATCAACTGCTCGAGCGAGGTCGGGTAGGCAACCGCGAACAGTAGCCGCGTTTCGATCGGCTCAACGGAAATGTGCGTGACGGGGGCGCGTGGCATTGTTTCAACATCGAAACAAAACCGCCCTGGCATTTGCAGGAAGGCGAATTTGGTCGGCGAAACATTGGCCTGCCCCACCGGAACATCGTGTACAGACAGACCAGCCCGCAAAGCTGCTTGTTTACCGGCCTCCGTTTGCCTATCGAGGAGAATACCACCCCGAATTGGACTGCGCAACGTTGCCGCGGCTCGGGTTGGCGGGCTGGCTTGAATAGCACTCAGGGATGGAAGCGCCAGGAACCTAGGCGGTCACGACGCTGCGGAGCTTTTCGATCGCCGCTTGCTCGATCTGGCGGACGCGCTGCTTGGTAAGCCCCAATCGGATACTCAACTCGTCGTAGCTCGCCGGTGCGGCATTGCCGATGCCATAGTGCGATCCGATAATCTCCCGCTCGCGCGTCGAAAGCCTGCCGAGCAGCCTTTGCACCTCTTCGCGCAGGAATATCTGGTTCGTGAATGTTTGCTGGCGGTCGGGGATGCTCGACAGCGTGTCGTCATGTCCCGCGGACGTGCGGGCGCGAAGCTGCGGCACACTGCGCGCAAAGCCTTTCATCAGTGCAAGCGTGGCATAGGTGCTGAATCGGAACCCCTTGTGCACGTCAAAGCTATCTACGGCGCGCATCAGTGTCAGATTGCCTTCACTGACAAGTTCCATCAGATCGATGCCGGGGCGGAGGTGCTTTCGCGCGACACTCACTACCAGCCGAAGGTTTGCCCGGACGATGTCGTTCTTGGTTTCGTTGGCGAGATTCAAATGTCCTTCAAGCTCATTCAACTCCCGTGCACGTGCAAAATCGGGCTCGAGTTGCCGACGGGCCTTAACGAAGCAGAATTTGTGATAATTCAGCTTGAGAAAAAGCGCGCGCTCCCGGGCGGGCGTAAGCAGCGGCGTGCGATAGAGCGCCTGAAGGTACGGCGGCAGGTCGCGTGGCACGCGCCGGTCTTCTGTCGACTGCGCCGCGGCCAGTTCCTGCGTGGTGACAAGATCCTTTACCACTAACTGCGCGTCGGGCTGGTGATAAAGCTCATCATCAATGAACCGGACTTTTCTGCGGTTGATTCGCTCGATTCGTTCTTCGACAATCACCCGATAAACCGAGCTGCGCGGCCGACACGTGCGCCGGGCCAGGCGGTCGATCGGCAACCCGCGGCGAAATGCCTTGAGGATGCGGCTGCGCTCGTTCTCATTCACGGCCTCCGGCGCGAGCGGGAAGATCGCGGCTTCGGGATGATCTTCGTCGTGTTTTTTGATTGTATACTTGATAGTCAGCGGGCTGCGGTTGAGCTTCCGGGCAATCCGGCGGGCGATTTCTGCTTCACAGCACCTGCACATGATGGCGAGCCTGCGCGCTCGCTCGATGATGGCGTCGCGCTCGCTGTCGGCCACCTGGGTGAAGTTGGTTCCGCGGCTGACCTGATCTTCGTGTGTCGAGAGAAAGCGGTCGACCGTCGAGAGTAGGAAGCCGACGCGACGGCGCCCGTCGCTGAAGATAAACCGCCGGGCAGGCAGGCCAC
The DNA here is from genome assembly GCA_002343075.1 of Phycisphaerales bacterium UBA2421. Classification (GTDB taxonomy): domain Bacteria; phylum Planctomycetota; class Phycisphaerae; order Tepidisphaerales; family Tepidisphaeraceae; genus UBA2421. The sequence continues at coordinate 5,764 of DDRH01000039.1, forward strand.
GGCGCCGCCACCGCTGGATGGTCTTGCTGGTTACGTTGAAACGCGCGGTGAGGTCATCAATCTGTAAAACCGGCTCCGCCAGGGCGGTCGTCCGAACGTCAAGCCCGTCGGACACTTCTTCGATCAGCAAACCCAAGTCATGCTGCAGCGCCAGGCCGGTCAGCAACCGGGCGTCTGCGGTCTTGGGGCGGTAGCCGGTGATGCGGAAGATTACAAACTCGACCGGGTACGCTTTGAGGGGATCGATCTCCAGAAGCAACGTCTCGGCTGCGGTGATTTGGGCTTCGCGGGTGGCCAGAGATGCGAATGACATCTGGCGGGCGAGCGATGCGATGCTGTCGAGGCGATATTTCGGCATCGAAACACGAGTATCAACTGCCTGCGGCGACCGGTCAAGCACGATTTTGCCCGCTTGCAGCTTTGGGTTTGACATCGGCGCGTCTCACTTTTCCGTATGTAAATGCACTCAGTCCCTACATTTACGGCGGTTGTGGGCGATAGGTTCGCCGAAGACCAAGGTTCTGTGGCATTTTGGACACTCTTCCGTGCCAAAAGCCACGAACGTGGAGGAATTGTCGTGGGATTGAGTATGATCGGCGGAGCGACATGGCAAAGACTCGCGATTCGCTTCGATCCGCTCGACTCCCGGCGCATTTTGATATCCTCGCCATCGGACATCATGCAGCGGCGTATTTGGCGGCGGCGGTGGGGAAAGCGCAACAGCCCGGGTTGACCGTCGGCCACCTCACCCTGCCCGCCGAGGCCCCTCCCGACCGGCTTGCGGTCGTTAACCCCAAGCTGTTTGAGCTGCATCCGTTACTCAAGACGCTGCGCAAGCCGTTTTGCCAGGCGACGACGTGCGGCGCGCTCTTTCTGTCTGAGAAGCCGCCGGAACGAGGTGATTATAGTTCCAATACGGCAACAAGTGCGGTGGTGGGCACCAACGCCTTCACCAATGCCGCCGCCGACATTGCCCGTGCCGCCGGGGTGTTTCTCGCGAAGTGCAAATCGTCGTTTGACCTGAGCAAAGTCGAGGATTCCGGGGTGGAAATGCTGGTCGACGGCCAGCCGACGAGGGCGCGGGTACTCATCGTCGCGTCGCCGCTGCCGCAGTCGAGTGGGCGGGTCATCGGGCACGCATTTGATGCCGATCGCGAGTCGGTGCAGCGTTACCACTTCGCCGCAATCGATGCGTCGAAAGTGACAGCCCAGAAGCAACTTGCGATGAGCCTCGATTTGAATGGCACGGGCGCGTGGGCGTGGCTGTTGCGCGCCGGAGAGACGGCAGAACTCGCGGTAATGCAGCCGACGGGGCGCGCGGTTCTGCCCGCCGGCGGGGAAATCGGTACTTGGATGGCCAATCTTGTCGATCATGGCTTGCTTCCGGCGGGGCTGAAGGTGGGTGCGACGACAACACTGCAACTGCCTGTTGCCGGCGCGTTATCTGGCGAGACCGTGGCCAACCGCACGTTGCTAGTCGGCCCGGCAGGGGGCTTTTTCAGCGCTTGCAACGAAGATCTTTATCCCGGCTGCTGGAGCGCAATTCTCGCCGCCGACGTTGCGGTCGCGGCGTTGGGCGCGCGGCATGTTCAGGATGCGCTGCTGAGCTATCGAGAGTCCTGGGGAAGCACGGTCGGCGACTACCTGCGCGGCCCGCAGCAGAATCTGCGATTGCTGCTGCCGCTGATCTATCGCAACCCGATCATGGCGGCGCGGGTGGGGGAGGCTATTTTTCTAGGTGAAAGCGTGGTGCGCTGACCCCACAGCGACCGAAGTCACCGCTGGTCGGCGGAATTTCCAATTTATTTCACTCCGATAAATTTGAGTCTCATAATACCTGTCAAAGGAGACTTGCGACGGAAGTGCAATTGTGAAAATGCGATGTTTGGGTTGAATAGGTAATCTAAAACATCGCCCAAACTTGCGCGTCAAGGGGAATTTTCGGCGCGGTGGCTCACTGGCTGTGACGTAAGTACATATTTTTAATATGTTTACGTCGATTTTCGCAATCGTGTAAGGGGTTCAAGATTGGGAGGCGTGACAGACGATACTTTTCTCCGTTGGGCAAGCGAATGTCACACGACGACCTCGGTGGCGACGCTATGACTGACCGGCGAAGGGGCGATGGAGTCGTCCGCCGAAACTGCTGCACGATAAGAAGAGAAGGACAACGATGAGTGTCATCAATAATGTCGGAACTGCCGCACCGGTCAGCAAGCTGCAAGCGCCCGCACCTGCCTCCAAGGCCGAGCAACCCGCAGACGTCTCCGCCGCGCGAGGCCGGGACAGCGTCGAGCTATCCGGCGTGCAAGGTTTCCTCACCGCGCTGAAAAACAACGATATTCGCACGGAAAAGGTCGCGGAGATAAAAGCGCAGATCGAGGCGGGCACCTACGAGACGGCTGAGAAGTTTGACATCGCCGCCGACCGATTGCTCGATGATGTCTTGTAGACCTAAACAAGTCGAAAGCAATCCCCATACTGCACCGCAGCGCCCCGGACATCGCAAGATGAGCATCCGGGGCGCTGCATTTTACCGGCGCATCTGAGGAAATGACCGTCATTCCCACTCGATCGTTGCGGGGGGCTTGGATGAGATGTCGTAAACCACTCGGTTGACCCCGCGCACCTCATTGATGATCCGGTTGCTCATCGTCGCCAGCACCTCATACGGAATGCGCGCCCAGTCGGCGGTCATGAAATCGGTACTTTCCACCGCGCGAATCGCGATTACGCTGTCGTAGCTGCGCGCATCGCCCATCACGCCCACCGTGCCGATGGGGAGCAGCACCGCAAAGACCTGCGCCGTCTTACGATATAGCCCCGCGGCGATGAGTTCTTCCAGCACGATCTCATCGGCATCGCGCAGGACGCGCAGTCGCTCCTCGGTGATGTCGCCCATCACCCGCACCGCCAAACCCGGGCCGGGAAACGGGTGCCGCCAGACGATTTCTTCCGGTAAACCCAGTAGCTCGCCGACTTTGCGCACTTCATCCTTAAAGAGCTCGCGCAGCGGTTCGACGAGCTTGAACTCCAGATCTTCCGGCAGCCCGCCGACGTTATGATGCAGCTTGATGTTAGCCGCCGTGCCGGCTTTGCCATGGCCGGATTCGATTACATCGGGATAAAGAGTGCCCTGCGCAAGAAACTCAATCTCGGATTGCGGATTGCGGATCGCGGATTGGCTGGCAGCGGCCTCGAAGACTTCGATGAACCGCTTGCCAATCAGCTTGCGCTTCTGCTGCGGGTCTTTCACATCTTTCAGGTCGGCCAGGAACTCCTTCGCCTCATCGACCACCTGCAGGTTAATGCGGAAGTGATCGCGGAAGGTGCTTTCGACCAGTTCTCGCTCGCCTTTTCTCAGAAGGCCGTTATCGACAAAAATGCAGATGAGTTGATCGCCGATGGCCTTGTGTAAAATGGCCGCTGCGACGGAAGAATCGACCCCACCGCTCAGCCCGCAGATGACTTTCCCGCTGCCCACCTGCTCGCGGATGGCGGCGATGCTGTGTTCGATGAAGTTGCCCATCGACCAAGTCCCGCGGCACTTGCAGATTTCATAAAGAAAGTTTTGAAACACCTTTTCGCCGCGCGGCGTGTGGGTTACTTCAGGATGAAACTGCACGCCGAAAAAGGGCTTGGCTACATGCCGCGCCGCAGCGAAGGGGCAGGTAGGGGTCGTTGCAATCGGCACAAACTCCGGCGGGAGATCGTGGATTTGGTCGCCGTGGCTCATCCAGACAGTCGTATCCTGCGGCAAACCCTTGAGCAGCGGCTCATCTGCGTTAATTTTGAGTTGTGCCCGGCCGAACTCGCGCGCCTTGGCCGGCTGCACCTTCCCACCGAGGTAGAGCGCGCCAAGTTGCATGCCGTAACAGATGCCAAGGACAGGAATGCCGAGATCGAAGATGGCCGGATCGCACTTGGGTGCGCCGGTTTCGTAAACGCTGCTCGGCCCGCCGGAGAGGATGATGCCCTTGGGCGCCATTTTCTTGAGCTCGGCAACGGAAATGGTTGGTGCAACCAGTTCGCTAAACACACCAGCCTCGCGCACCCTGCGGGCGATAAGCTGAGCGTATTGCGAGCCGAAATCGAGAATTGGAATGACTTCGTCGTGGGTCATTCAACAGAGATACAGCGCGCAGCCGCGGGTGTAAAGCCGCGTGGTTTTGTGAAGAAGAGAATAACCACGACGACCGCTAAGAACGCGAAGGAAGATGGGAAGAAGAGTGTGGATTGGCAGAAGGTTTGCATGACAGAGACCTCGGGTGCCACGGTCTTGGCTTTCAGGCCAAGCCGTGCGTGGACGAATCTGCGAGAAACAGCGCATATCGATGTCTTACACCGCATGGCATGAGAGCCATGCAGCGACACCCGAAACTTTTTTGGACCGATTAATCGCGGCTTGCGAAGTTGAGCGCCGCGAGAGTGAAATCTTTGATCGTCACGCGGCCGTTGAGAGTGAAGTCGCCGCTGGACCATCGCTCTTGTACAGAGATGTTTTCTCGATTGAACGAATTGGCGATTGCACGAAAGTCGAAAGTGTCGATGCGTCCGTCCATATTGGCATCGCCAAAGCCGGCACTGGCGGCGATTGCCTCGCCACCAACGAATTTGAACTTGTTGTCGCGAATAAACGTGAAGTCGGCCGCATTCACGATGTCATCGGAATCGAAGTCGCCATTGTTCGTTGACGAATAAAGCGACATGAACGACGTGACGTCTGTCAAGTCCAGCTTTCTATCAAGGTTGTAGTCGATCGGGAATTGCCAAAATGCGTTCGAAAGCTGCGTGAACTCATCAAGATTCACATTACCACCGAGCGTAGACATCACCCGACGCAGGTCGAGGGTTTCGATGAATTGTCTGGACACTGTTCCTGCTCCCTGATTAGCCGCCGAGAGGTTAGCAGGTCCCCGGCCCCAACGCCAACAATTTGTTGCTTAACCGACTGCCCGATTACTTCGCGCCACGCAGACCCTTCCGCAAGCCGGGGGCTTCAGCCCCGGATAGAAGAGGGTTCCACGCAGCCCCCGCAGGCTCGCCTCCGACGGCACAGAATTGCCAGCACCCCTGTCATCGCAACCTGGCCTCTCGGCTCGGGCACATATCGGGCGAGCAAGTAACCGCCGCCTCCGTAAAGCTGAAAATCGGTGGTGATGAGGCGCCACGATCCTGAGAAGCTCTGAAACTTCGCAATCCTGAAGACTTCCCCATAAAAGACGTCGGACGGAGGAATCAGCCGCAAATGATCCAGTTCGCTGGTCAGGTCAAGATGCTGCACATCCAGGGCAACAAAATCCTGAAGCACGGGCGACTCGTTACGGGTGAGATGGATGACGGTCAGACTTTCGCGGCCGGACGTGAAATCCCCGCGCACGCGCGCCAGGATTTTTTCGCCGAGAACCATCCTGGCGTTCTGGGAAAAGTCTCCGTCGATCGCCAACACATCAAATGACGGGTATGTCGGATGGACGATCGATGTCGCGACGATGCGCCCGCGGTTTTCGATCGGCATGAGGCGTTGCCGATCGCCGATGCCGCTGTTGAGATAGTTGGGTTCGGTTACCTCGAGGTCTCCGATCCCACCGCCATAGTATTGAATGACCGTGTTTTCTCCGGTCGTCAACGAATCGGTGGATGAATAAATGCGACTCCAGCCATCTAAATTCGGGCTGTAGAGTTCGATGCGATTCGTCCCGCGGATTGCTCCGTCGTGGGTGACCAGATGGTCGCCGTCGTAAAGTCGAAGGTGTCCATTCAATTCGGTGTCATGCAGGCCAATGTTGTTAGCCGAATATGATGACGGCGCGCGAAGGACGGTCCCGGTGGCGATGTTGATCGATCCGCCGCGCACCGTTCCGGCGATTTCCCAATTGCCATGAGCGGGGCCGAAATTGAGTGAACGATTTGTATTGTCCAGAGTGCCGCCGATAACAAAGGTCGCGCCGTCGATGCGTGCCGCATTTCCGATGTCCGACATCCGCCAACGACCAATATCAAAGAGCACCCGCGCCGCACCAACAGCCAGAATTTCGCTGTCGTTCCGAAATGTTGAGCCGCTGAGTGTAAGAGCCGCTTCGCCAAGGCTGACGTTTGCAGTCGCCATGAGGGTGCCGACGTTGGTTAACGAAGTGTCTGTGCGCCCCACCACATTGTTTCGGAAAAAGCCATAGTCTCCAACAACAGTGATTCTCGCAGGAACGCCAAAACCTGCCGACGATCCTGCCGAAGGGGAAAGTGATGAGTTTAGCAGATGCAGCGTGCCGGAACCGGTGAGCGACGCATCTGGCAGAAGAGTAAGCCTCGACACGCTGCCGACGAATCTGCCGTCAAGCCTAAACGCGTCATTCACTACTATTGAGGCTTCTTGAGGACCATAGAGGGACGCGCCTGCCGTGACGCTGAGGGCGGATACCTGAATCGAAGGTGCCCCAGGCGCGGAAAATCCGACGCTTCCGGTCGGAATCAAAACATTAAACGTCTGCGTTGCCGTTTTGTTTGGCACAACTCCGCCGGACCAGTTTGATGGGTTGGTCCAAAGGCCACTGCCCCCGAGCCAGGTGGTGTTGACCTGTTCAGCGGGTACAACGCCCGTACCGAGCAAGATTGCCGCGATGACTGCCAAAGCCTGTTTAGATCGAACCATCCCCAACTCCCTATTCTTGATGCGAAAATCATAGCGAACCGGGTACGCCAAAGCACCAGCTAAAACCGCAATATTCAGGATCGCCCGTTAGGACGCTGTGGGGGAGGTCAATACTGTTACCTTTGATGAGATTCGCGTTCCAGGCATCACGAATTGCTCCATTTATGTGCCCTGTCGCGTGAAAACCCGCCGCACTTGCCCCCTGAACCGCGTTCCGTACAATTCTCCGCCCCTGACGTATGGCGTGAAGCATCCGCGGTTGTGGCCGCGGCGTCAGCGGTGGATGGTGCAGATTCGCCTATTTACGAAACGCAGAAGGACGCTATTCCCATGCCCGCAACCGGAACAGTCACCCAGGTCATCGGTTCGACTTTTGATGTCGAGTTTCCCGAAGATCAGCTTCCCAAAATCTATAGCGCTGTGAAGATCGACTCTGGCTCGCTCAAACTCACCGGCGAAATCGCCAGCCATCTCGGCGGGGGCAAAGTTCGCGCGGTCGCCTTAGGGTCGACCGACGGCCTCGCCCGCGGGATGAGCGTAACCGACACTGGCGCCCCGCTGAGCGTTCCGGTTGGCAAGGAGACCCTGGGCCGCGTGTTTAACCTCCTCGGCGATGAAATCGACAACCGCGGGCCGTGTGGTGCATCGCAACGCCGCCCAATTCACCGCGAACCGCCGGAATTTGTTGATCTCACCCCAAAGGCCGAGGTGTTTGAAACCGGCATTAAGGTGATCGACCTGCTCACGCCGTTCCTTCGCGGCGGCAAGGCCGGCCTGTTCGGCGGGGCGGGTCTCGGAAAGACCGTCGTCATCCAGGAACTCATCGCCCGCATCGCCCAGCAGCACGGCGGTTACAGCGTGTTTGCCGGCGTGGGTGAACGTACCCGCGAAGGCACCGACCTCTGGCTGGAAATGCAGGAAGCCCAGATCGGCAACACCGGTAAGCACGTTATCGACCAGACGGTCATGGTCTTCGGCCAGATGAACGAACCGCCGGGCGCGCGTCTTCGCGTGGCCCTGAGTGCGCTGACGATGGCCGAATACTTCCGCGACGAAACCGGCGCCGACACACTGCTGTTCGTCGATAACATTTTCCGCTTCACGCAGGCCGGTTCCGAAGTGTCCGCACTGCTCGGCCGTATGCCGTCCGCCGTGGGTTACCAGCCGACGCTGGCAACCGAAATGGGCGAACTGCAGGAACGAATTACATCGACCAAGAACGGTGCTATCACATCGGTGCAGGCGGTTTACGTTCCCGCCGACGACCCGACCGACCCTGCGCCCGCCAACGCGTTCGCACACCTGGACGCGTTCATCTACCTCGAACGCAGCATCGCCAGCAAGGGCATTTACCCCGCGGTGGATCCGCTCGCGTCGTCCAGCCGAGCCCTCAGTGCCGATATCGTCGGCGACGAACACGCCCGTATCGCCCGCAAGGTGCAAACCATGCTGCAGCGGTATCGCGATCTGCAGGACATTATTGCGATTCTGGGCGTAGATGAGTTGAGCGAAGAAGACAAGCTGATCGTCGGCCGCGCCCGCAAGATCGAACGCTTCTTCAGCCAGCCCTTCTTCGTCGCCGAGCAGTTCACGGGCAAGAAGGGGATTTACACAAAGCTAGCCGACACGCTCAAGAGCTTCGACGCGATCTGCAACGGCGAAGTGGACGACATCAATGAGCAGGCGTTCCTGTACGTCGGCACCATTGAGGATGTGCGGGCACGGGCGAAAGAGCTTGCCGCCGGATAATGCCCGCTTCACGCGAAGCTGGCTGAGGCGTGCCACGCCCCCGGAGTACAACCGCGTCGCTTGCGACGCGGTTTTTCATTGAGATGTGCGAGTCTGTTCCACGGATTGCGCGCCCGAGCCGGCGAATTGTGCTATAATCATCGGTCGCGCTGTCCCCGGAGACCAGAACTGTGCACCATCGACCAGCCGCCGTTGAGCCACTAGAGTCGCGCACCTTCCTGTCTCATGCTGAGCTTGTCCGCAGCGGGGCGTTTGAGGGGACCGTCTCCACTGACGACTGGGTGCGTGGGGGGAACTGGATTGTTGGCAGTGGGTCGCAGTTTCATGGCGGGTCGCAATATGCTTACCTGACCAACGCCAGCGGCAACGCAGCCAACAACCTTTCCGGCACGCTGCACCAGCAACTTTTGGTCCCTTCGACCTCCGCCAACCCGACGCTCACTTTCTGGACCAAGATCACCACCGCCGAGACGACCACGACGCTGGCCAAGGACCTGCTGCACGTTCGCATCCTCGACGCCACCGGCACGCAGACGCTGCAGCACCTGATCACGCTGTCGAACCTCAACTCCGTCACCACCGCCGGCCCGCACACGGCGGCGGGGAAGTACACGCCGCACACGTTCGCGCTTTCGCCGGCGCTGATCGGGCAGACGATCCGCATCGCGTTCGTGGGCAGCACGGATGCATCCAATCCCACGGTCTTCCGGGTGGACGATGTGGGCCTGAGCGAGCCGATCCCGCAAACGCCCGGCACGCGCGGGCAGGTGGTGGGATATCTGCCGTACTATCGCCAGTCGCTCTTCGGGCAGATGGACCTGGACCAGGTCACGCACATCAACTATTTCGCGATCACCGCCAACTCCAGCGGCGCGCTGACGACGACCAACGTCAACAACACCAGTCTTGCCACGGTTGTGAACGCGGCCCACGCCCGCGGCATCGGCGTGAGCATCACCGTCGGCCCGCATTCGTTTTCTGCGATGGCGGCGAACCCCGCGGCGCGGGCGGCGTTTGCGCTGAACATCCGCAATTACATCGTCGCGCGCAACCTCGATGGCGTGGACATCGACTGGGAACCCCCCGGCAGCGCCGCCGACCAGGTCAACTACGGCCTGCTGATTCACGATCTCTACGCCCAGCTCAACCCCATCGGCAAGAAGATCACCGCCGCCGTGAACCCGTGGACCAAGGAGATACCCGTCGCCGCGACGCAGATGATGGATTGGGTTAACGTGATGTGCTACGACTTCGACTACGCCAACCACTCCACCTTCGCCGCCGCCACCGACGGCTTGAACCAGTGGTTCAACTACGGCGTGGCCAAGGACAAGCTGGTGATGGGCGTCCCCTTTTACGGGCGGAGCGGCTCGAGCTGGAGCAATACAGTTTCGCGCACATACGGCGCGATTGTCAGCGACTATCGCACCACGCAAGGCGTATACCCGCCGGCAGAAATGGACTCTTACACCGACACCGGCGGCGCCACGTTCTTCTTCAACGGCCCGGCGACCATGCAGGCGAAGGTAAACTTCGTTCGCGATAACGGATTTGCCGGCGCGATGATCTGGGAACTCGGGCAGGATCACTGGGAATCGGGGCAGTACACACCGTACTCCGTGCTACCCGTGGTGGGTTCGATTCGACGTCCCGATGCGCCGACAGCGCCGGCGCTGGCGCCCGGAAATGACACGGGCGCAAGTCCATCCGATCGCATCACCAACATCGCTGCGCCGACGCTTGCGGGCACGGCGGTGCCTGGCGCGACGATTACCCTGCTGGTGGACGGCGCACCTCGCGGCATGGGCATTGCCAACGCGTCGGGCGCGTGGACGGCGGTGATCAGTCCCGGCTTGCCCGACGGCACCCACACCGTGACCGCCGTCGCGTCGAACTTGAACGGGGCCAGCCCTGCGTCGCAGGGGGTGGCGATCACGCTCGACACCACGCCTCCTGCGGTTGTCGCGGCGGAGTTTGAGTTTCTCTCGGCGCAAGCGGTTCACTTCCAAATCAGCGAGAGTCTCGGCGGGACGCTCACCCACGCCGACCTTGCCGTCGACAACCTGACCACCGGCACCGCAGTGCCAGAGCAACAGATAACGCTTATGCAGACCGGCACCGCATACCGCGTGGGCTTCGCCAGTGTGCTGGTGGACGGCAACTATCGCGCTTCGATCGCCCCGGACGGCGTGACTGACATCGCCGGAAACACGCTTGCCTCAGGCGCGTCGTCGTTCGATTTCTTCATCCTCGCCGCCGACGCCAATCGCGATCGCAATGTCAACCTCGACGACTTCACCATTCTAGCCGCCAACTTCGGGCAGACCGGTCGTGTTTTTAGTCAGGGCAACTTCGACTACAGCCCCGGCGGTGGGGTGACCCTCAACGACTTTACCATCCTTGCCAGCCAGTTTGGGAAGACCTTGCCAGCGCTCGCCGCGGTCCCGGGTGCCCGCGCCGTTTCGAGTGCGCCCGGTTTGGTCGAAGAGACAATCTCCAGACAGATTGGGCTTTTCGGCGGAAATGAAATTGTGTCCGTTCCCACAATACCGGCATGAACGTACGCGCAGCTCTTCGGGCGGGTGGTTGAGATAATCGCCTCGCGTGATTGGGTCGCCCCCCAGCACTTTCGGATTAACTTCAGCACGCTTTGCAGGGGGATGCGCGGCGCGGTTAGTATCGCGTTCTGGCTTCACTCGTCCATGTCGGCGGTGACGCGAAGCTGCTGCGCAAACTCTGACATGGAAGCAGGCACCACCAAGACTTGCCCCTCGCTATCGCATGACACTCGATCCCTTCAATACCACAGTCGCTGCGCCCATGTTGCTGGCGATTGTCGAACCGTATAGCACTGCGGTCTTTCTGCTTGTTGTGGGAGTGTTGATCGGTGTCAGCGGGCTGATTAGTAAGACTGCCGACCGGCTGGGCGTGCCGGTGGTGTTGCTCTTTCTGGTCTTGGGAATGCTCGGCGGTTCGGAGGGGCTGGGTGGGATCGAGTTCACAGATTATAGCGTTGCCGTCCGACTGGGGACGATGGCGCTGGTGCTGATTCTGTTCGATGGGGGACTGAACACATCATTTTCGTCGATCCGGCAGGTCATCGGTCCGGCTTCGGTGCTGGCTACTTTTGGCGTTGCGGCGACGGCGGGGCTGGTTGCGTTGTCGGCGTGGGTGCTCGGGTTGCCGTGGCCGGCAGCACTGTTACTCGGGGCGGTGGTGTCGTCGACCGATGCCGCCGCCGTTTTTGCGGTGCTACGGGGCGGGGGGGCGTCCCTCAAGCCGCGCGTGGGCCGCACGATCGAGGTCGAGTCGTGCATAAACGATCCGATGGCCGTCATCCTCACGACGACGATGATCCAATTCCTCACCGCCGAGCAGCCTCTCGGGTGGCGGCCGCTGCTCGATGTCCCTATCCAGCTCGCGGTGGGCGCGGGCGTGGGCATCGTGCTTGGTTTCCTTGGTGTGTTCGTACTCCGTCGGGTGCGGCTTGGCACGGTCGGCCTCTATCCAGCGCTCACACTTGCGCTGGCGTTTTTCTCGTTCGGTGCCGCGACGGTCGCTTATGGCAGCGGATTCATGGCTGTCTATGCAACGGGCGTCGTGTTGGGCAACAAGGCCATTCCCTACCGAAGCGGGCTTGCGCGCGTTCACGATGCCCTGGCCTGGCTGTCCCAGATCGGCATGTTTCTGATGCTCGGGTTGCTGGTGTTTCCGTCGCGCCTGCTCGACATTGTCGGGGTCGGCCTGGCGGTGTCGCTGTTCCTGGCGTTTATCGCGCGGCCGCTTGCAGTGGTGCCGTTCCTGCTGCCATTTGGATATACGCTGAGGGAAGCGGCCTATGTCGGGTGGGTGGGGC
>DDRH01000039.1:18067-56856 GCA_002343075.1 Phycisphaerales bacterium UBA2421
CCTATGTCGGGTGGGTGGGGCTGCGCGGGGCGGTGCCGATTGTGCTTGCGACATTTCCCGTGCTGGCAGGCGTGGAAGGAGCGTCGCGGGTTTTCGATCTCGTGTTCTTCATCGTGGTGGTCAGCAGTATCGTGCCGGGAAGCACCATTCGGTTTGTCACGCGCCGACTTGGCTTCGAGGCGGCACAGAAGCCGCGCCCGCCGGCCGTGCTGGAGGTGAATGCCACCACCACGCTGCAGGGCGAGCTTACCAGCTACCACATCGACCGCACTGTAGCCGTCAGCGGTGCGAGGCTGCGCGAGATTGAGTTTCCCCCTGGCTCGGCGATTGTGCTGGTCATCCGCGGCAGCGAGATCATCGCCGCGCGCGGCGACACCACGCTGCAGCCCGGCGACCACGCCTATGTCTTCTTCCGCCCGGAAGACCGCCCGCTAATCGAAATCCTCTTCGGCCAGCCGGAGGATTAGCGCGCGAATGCCGTACGAGCCGGCACCGTCTCAGCAGTTGCGCAATCGGTTGGGCCATGAGCCGGGGTGTCATGGATTGCTTCGAGTGTGACAAAGGCAGGAGGGAGATCGAAGTACTGGAACCGCGCCGGCCGCGTACGATGTACATCCACCCGGTCACCGGCGAGCCGCGCCGGTAGGTCCCGCCGCGGTGCCGGTGCGCGTCGCCCGTCGCCACCACCTCAAGCGTCGCCGCGCTGGGGCGGATGGTGCAGCGGCCCGGTGCAGCGGCTTCCGATTGCCCCCGCAGTTGGCACAGCGGGCGGCGACCGATAATGCATGGGCACACGCACGGCTGCGAAACGATGATTCTGCAGGTGGGGAGACGTCTACGGAGTGATGGGAGAGCTATCCCAAGCTCTGGGAGAGCTATCCCAGGCTTTGGGAGAGCTATCCCAAGCCTCGGGAGAGCTATACCAGGCGTCGGGAGAGCTATACCGCGCTCTGGGAGAGCTATACCGAGCCTCGGAAGAGCCTTCCCTGGTCTCGGATGGGCTACACCAGGCTTCGGGCGATGCGTTCCGGGGCTTGGGCTGCGCAATTCGAGGTGTGTTTTTCGGCGTGAGACGTTTCATTGGCGCGGTTTGGGGCGCGTCATCGGCGGCGCGGGGGTGATGGGGTTGATTCCGTGAATTTTGTTGTATCGGACGTGGCGCGGCGGTAGCGTTTCTGGGAATCATCCCGGCGGCGCGGGTGCTGCAGTGGGGAGGATCGCTTCGGGGCTTCAAAGTAAGGGCATAAAAAAATGTTCACCATCGAACCATTCGAGCAACGGCGATTGCTGTCCGCGGCGCTTTCGACTGACGTCTTTGCGCAGGCGGATGACCGCTACACCCTCGCGCTCACGCCCAGTTCGGGCGCCGCTGTGCCGGAGACGGCCATTACCAGCCTGCAATGGTCGGCGACGGGCGGGAGTTCGACATCGATCGCAGGAGAACTGGTGGTGACACTGCCAACCGGGCAACACTCGTCGCGGTTCCTGCAGCTCGCTCTCGCGGGGAGCGCGCTGAACAACGCGGAGATTAGACAGTTTACCTCGGAAGATCGCCTGCGCACGCTGTTTGATTTCTCGGACACCTCCACAGGTGGGCGCGCGTTCATCCGGGGCTATTCGCAGTTCACCGGCCCCGATTCGCTGGTGTATGACCGGCTGCGCTTCGCAGTGACGTTTATGCGGATAGAGTATTTTACCATCAACCCCAACACCGGTGCTGAAACGATGACCTTTGCGCAGCATCATTACGGGCAGAATGCCGGCTCGGGTGATACGACGCTGTTCTCCAACGGATATATGTCGACCAGTGACGAGGTGCGCAACACGATCGAACTGGCCGGGGGGCAGCTTCCTGTGAAGAGCTGGGCAATCGATATCGACACCACGGCAGCGCCGGTGTTGACTGGGCCAAGCTTCACGACGGTGGCTTCCGGCGATGCGACGGCGCTGTTTCGCAGGCTAAGCGGCGCGGGAGGCACGGCGATCACCCCGCCGGTCGTTTTCACCACGCGCGGCGACGATGGTGTGGCAGCTTCGCGCACAGTGATGGGCTATCCGGGAATTGGAACGACCAGCGTCACGCGATACGGCTTTTTTGATACCGTGCTGGATGATCAGCCGCGCGTCGATGAATACACCCTGCGCAGTTCCGCGCTGATGCTGATCGATTACACCTATGGCGCGGGCAGCGAGTTGAACGAACCGACGAGCACCGGATGGAACTTCTTCACCCAAGCCTCGTTCACGCGCACCCCGCTAACGGCGCACATCCGCCCGCCGGTGTCGGGGCCGGCGAATACACCGATCAACTCCGTGCAGATCGAGCTTTCGCACCCGGTCAGCGGGCTGACATTGAGCGACTTCACATTTGATGGCCTCACCTCCGCCGGGCTGTCGCTGACGACATCGGATGATCGCGTCTTTACGCTCAGCGGGCTGGCGGCGCAGCAGACGACCGACCGCAACTATGGCGTGAAGCTGTTTGCGATCCCTTCGGGCGTGGTGTCGATCGCCAGCCCGACGCACGTTTTGCTCGGCAGCGCCGGCCGGCAGTGGACGCTCGACACCGCGGCGCCTTTTGTGGCCGATTCGATGTTTGATTTCACAGGAACGCTTCCGCGGCCTTATGTTTTTGCGTTTGCGCTGTCCGAGCCAGTGACCGCTGCGCCCGGCGGGGTCCCTGTGCTGATCCGGCGCGTTGATAACGGCCAGCTCGTCGCCACCGCCACGGGCACCCTCAGCAGCGACGGGCAGACGCTCGACGCCGCCCTCACCGCACCGCTGCCGGATGGCAACTACCGCGCCACCGTCCCCGCAGGCGCGCTGATGGATGCTGCGGGAAATGTCACGCAGGCCGACACCGATTTGCCGTTTTTCGTCCTCGCCGCCGACGCCAATCGCAATCGTAGTGTTAATCTAGACGACTTCACCATCCTAGCCGCCAACTTCGGGCAAACCGGGCGCGTGTTTGGGCAGGGGAACTTCAATTACAGCACGGATGGCGCGGTCAATCTCGACGATTTCACAATTCTCGCCGCACAGTTCGGCAAGACGCTGCCCGCCGCGGGCGAACTGCCGCGCGCGGGGCGGCTGCCGGTGGGGGGGGTGTCGGCTGCCGGGAGCGAATTGGGCGGGAAGGGTGGCGTGGGGCTATTCGCCGAGCGCCCACTGGCTGAACGGCTCATCTCGCAGTTTGATTTTTGATTCCACGCAGATTTTCCGTGCGACCAGGGCTGATACCGGCTATATTTTATAACTTGTATAAGACTGGAAAGGCCGGAGGTGCGTGCGATGCGGAAGTGGAGAAGCAAATCGGGTAGCCGTCGACCGGTTGAGGCACTCGAGCCGCGGAGGCTGTTGGCTGCGGAGTTGGTCATCTCCGAATTTCTGGCGAGCAACAATACCTCGCTGACGGATAATCTTGGAAATCGCGAAGACTGGATCGAAATCCGCAACGCCGGCGATGCTGCCGCCAATCTTGGCGATTACTATCTGACCGACAGTGCCGCCGACCCCACGCGGTGGCGGTTTCCCGATCAACCGCTGCTCGCGGGGGCGTACATTGTCGTATTTGCATCCGATCGCAATTTGGCCGTTGCGGGGCAGGAGTTGCACACCAACTTCAAGCTCGGCGCATCCGGCGAATATCTGGGCCTGATTCGCGCCGCCGACCTGCAGCCGCAATTTGAATATGCGCCATCGTTTCCGGTGCAGTCGACCGACATCTCCTACGGCTTGCTCGACGATACCAACCCCAACAGCCCTCGAACCTATTTCACTGTGCCAAGTCCTGGCACGCCCAACATCCCGGCGGTGGTTCAACCCGTGTTTTCTGAGACGGGCAAGGTGTTTTTCGGGCAAGTGTCGGTGACACTCGCCACCCCCACGCCGGGCGCGACGATCCGATTTACCACCAACGGCACACCGCCCACCGCAGCGAGCGCGATTTACTCCAGTGCGATCAATCTCACCAGTACGACCGTGCTGCGCGCCAAGGCATTTGCACCGGGCTTTCTGGATAGCCCAATTGCCAGCGAGGCATTCACTGCCGTCGATTCTTCGGCCAACACGTTTAATTCCAATCTGCCGATTGTGGTCATTGATACTTTTAGTGGCACGCTGAACGACACCACCCTCATCCCCGCCGCCGCCACTCTGATTGATACCGGCGCTGATGGCCGCGCTGAAATGCTCGACCAGCCTGACTTTTCAGGGCGCATCGGCATTCGCATTCGCGGCAGTTCGAGCGCAGAGCCTTCGTATCCGCAGAAGCAGTTTGCCGTTGAAACCTGGGATGAAAACAATCAGGACAAGAAGGTGCCGCTCTTGGGCCTTCCCGCAGAGTCGGATTGGGTCTTGTATGCTCCATACGCCGAGCGATCCCTGATGCAGAATGCGCTGGCGTATCAGTGGTCACGTGAGATGGGCCAATACGCGTCGCGCACGCGGTACGTCGAGGTGTATCTGAATACCAACGGCGGCAGCATCAATTACACCGGTGACTACTGGGGCATTTACATTCTGGAAGAGAAAATCAAAGGCGGCGACGACCGGGTTGACATCACCAAGATGCGTCCGACCGACAACAGCGGTGAAGCTGTTACCGGCGGGTATATCTTTAAGAAAGACCGCGTGGAGGCGACCGAGAGCAGTTTCACCACGCGCGACGGGCAGACATTCGTCAACGTCGAGCCGGACGAAACCGAAATCACTCCGCAGCAGAAGACGTATATCAGCGACTACATGAGCGATTTCGAGGATGCTCTCTTCGGGGGAAACTTCGCCGATCCTGCCACTGGCTATGCGCAATACATTGACGTCAATAGCTGGATCGATTTCTGGATCGCCAATGAGTTTACCAAGAACGTAGACGGTTTCTGGCTTAGCACATTCTTCTACAAAGACCGCGGGGGTAAGGTGGCGATGGGTCCAGTGTGGGACTTCAATCGCTCGCTCGGCCACGCCAATTATCGCAATGGTGCCAGCGCAACGGGGTGGAATCATGAGTCGCTGACGAGCAGCCAATACTACTACTTTCCCCGGCTGTTTCAGGATCCAGCGTTCAAGCTGCGCGTCACCGACCGGTGGGAGGAATTGCGCCAGTCGGTCTTTGCCACGAGCAAGATCATGGCAGACATCGATGCCAACATCTCGCTTCTCAGCGATAACACCACAAACTATCCGACAGGGACTGTTCCCGCGCAGCCGCCGAGCAATGCGCTGGTCCGTAATTTCCGCAAGTGGACCACGCTTGGCACATTCACGCCCGCGATCGAGTTTTATGATCCGCAGGGGCGGTGGATTGAAGACGTCAAGTTGATGAAGTCGTGGATTTCCGCCCGTCTAAGCTGGATTGACAGCCAGTTTGTCCCCGCGCCGTTGATTTCGCCCGTGGGTGGGATAGTTGCGCCTGGCTCGGAGGTCACCCTGACCCCGCAGGCCCAAGCGACGGCGGTTGACACCACGATTCTTGCCTCGGGAGCGCCGGCGCGGGCGGTCATTCCGACGGGTGCGATACCCGGTTGGCAGACCCTGGGCTACACCGTGCCCGCCGGGTGGCTCAGTGGGACCACCGGTGTGGGGTACGACACGAACACTTCCGGCGTCAACTTTCTGCCGCAGATCGGCTTGAATGTTGGCGCAATGCAGAACAATCGAACATCGGTGTTTATCCGTGTCGAGTTTAATATAGCTGATCCGGCCAGTATCGATTCGCTGATTCTTCGAATGAAGTACGACGACGGCTTTTTCGCCTGGGTGAACGGCGTGCGCGTCATCGAGGCCAACGCTGTCGAGAACTCCAATCCGACGTTCAGCGCTGCGGCGGTGTCGTCGCGCAATGACACCGCGGCGCTGTCGTTCGTCGATTTCGATATCTCGGCGGTCAAGCCGCAACTGGTGGCGGGCGTGAACGTTCTGGCAATCCAAGGCATGAACAATGTCGCTGCCAGCAGCGATATGATCATGCTCCCCGAGATCGTCTCCCGAAAATATGTTTCTGCCGCTTCGGGCGATGTTTACTACAGCACCGACGGCACCGACCCGCGCGCGAGCAACGGCCTGCCGTCGCCCTCGGCAGCACTTTATAGCGGGCCGATTCAGGTCAACCAGGACACGCGCATTCGCGCTCGAACCCTCATCGGCGGGAATTGGAGCGGGGAGACCAACCAACTCTACACCGTCTCGGCCAACTCGCTGGCGATTACCGAGCTGATGTACAACCCTGCGCCCGGCGGCGCGTTTGGTGCGCAGGAATATGAGTGGATCGAAGTCTTCAACCACGGTACGCAATCTCTGGCCCTGGCAGGGTTTGCGATTACCCAGGGCGTTGTCAGCACGCTGGCCGGCGGGACGCTTGCACCGGGCGGGTACGGCGTGCTCATTAAAAACCTCGCCGCTTTCGAAGAACGGTATGGCACAGGGCGAAACATCGTCGGCACGTTCACCGGCTCGCTCGATAACGGCGGCGAGAGGATTGTGCTTGCCTCACCCTCGGGCGTTGCACTTCAGGATTTCACCTATGACGACGTCGCCCCGTGGCCCACAAGCCCCGACGGCGGGGGGCCTTCGCTGGAGATCATTGATCCGCTTGCAAGCGCCGCCGACCCGGCCAACTGGCGCGCCAGCGCGCTCATTGGCGGTACGCCGGGCGTGAGTTCCGTCGATACCGCGCCCCCGAGCGTGGTGCAGGCGAGTTTCGATGTGAATCTCAATGCGTTCACAATCCGGTTTGATGAAAATGTGCAGGCGAGCGTTGAGGCGGCAGACCTGGTGATCGAGGCAGTTGCCGGCGGGGCGAGTTTCGCCCCGTCATCGGCAACCTATAGCGAGGTCGACAATTCCGCGAGATTCTGGCTGTCGGCCCCGCTTCCCGATGGTAACTACCGTCTGCGCTTCGCCGCCGGTGTCATCGCCGACGCATCCGGTAATCTGCTGCCCGAAACGGAGATAGCACAAGCCGACTTCTTCGCGCTTGCCGCGGACGCCAATCGTGATCGTGCTGTGAACCTCGACGACTTCACCATCCTCGCCGCCAACTTCGGCCTGCCGGGTCGTGTGTTTAGTGAGGGCAACTTTGATTACAGCGGCGACGGGGTGAGCTTGAATGACTTCACCATCCTCGCGGCGCAGTTCGGCAGCAGTCTTCCGGCGGCGGGAGCCCTGCCGCACGTCGCCCGCCCCCGCGCCGCCCCGGCGGGGTCGCCGTTTGCATTGCTGCGGATTGATCTCGACGACACGGCTCCGATTCTCGCTTCACTGCAGGTGTGAGTCGCTGCGCTGGTTGGCAATACTAGTACGCGATATTGACATCCGCATTTGCTCGGCTGAGCCATAATGGCGTTGGACGGAGGAGGCTTTCTCGACCGGTCATTGGTCGGGCACACTTCGAAGAGCGTAACTTGGCGTGGAAAATCAGATGAAGCGAGTTGAGCGGAAACGAGCGAGGGCGGGCCGGCGAAAGTTGGCTGCGCAGATCGAAGCCTGCGAACCCCGACGACTATTGAGTGTGGTCATCAATGAACTGGTCGCAGGAAACACCATCGGGATCGTGGATAGTGATGGAACCCGGCAGGATTGGATCGAGTTGCGCAACACCGCATCCAGTGCCGTGGACCTGTCGGGCTGGTACCTCACCGATGACCTGTCAGATCGGACCAAATGGCAGTTTCCGTCGACTACGCTTCCGGCAGACGGTTATCTCGTCGTCTTTGCGTCGGATAAGAACCGTTCGGTCGCCGGTCAGGAACTGCATACCAACTTCAAGCTGACCAGTGCCGGCGAAACCGTGGCGCTGGTGATGCCCGATGGCACTACAATCGCCGACTCATTTGCGCCGTTTCCGGCGGTGAAGGATGACCGTTCCTTCGGCATTGCCAAGAGTGACGCTGCGACCGTCACCGAGACGCTTGTGGGAGCGACCTCGCCCTTGAAGGTCATCTCGCCCACTTCGCGATCGGCGGCGACTGATGATTTCTGGCGAAATGTCGGTTTCAACGATGCCGCGTGGATTTCCGGGGTGCGCTCGGTAGGGTTCGACCGCGATGGAACTGTGTCGCTGAACGGCTTCATCGGTACTACGCTCTCGGAAGCGCAGATGCCCAGTACCTCGTCGCCGCGATACACCGCGTATGTGCGGTACGCGTTCGATCTAGCGGCGGCTGCGCAGTTGACGTCGCTTACGATGCAAGTGCGTTACGACGATGGGTTCATCGGCTACCTCAACGGGAAAGAGTTCTTCCGCACCGGTTTCCAGGATGATGATGCGCGCCCAAGCCCGCAGTGGGATGCGCGCGCCAATCAAAACCGCGCCGATGTTGATACGATTGTCCCGCTCACAGTCGATATGACGGCGTATCTTCCGCTTCTGGTTGATGGGCCAAATGTGCTGGCGTTTCACGCGGTCAATAGTGCGAGCACGACCAGTTCCAGCATCAATGTGCGAGACTTCCTGCTCGAACCCGTCGTGACCGCGACCCGCGCCAGCGGGCCCGCGAGCGCGCAGTTTATGGATCGGCCCACTCCGGGGGCAGAAAATGGGGTCGGGACGCTCGGCTTCGTCGGCGATACGCACTTTTCTGTAGACCGCGGATTTTATGACGCGCCGTTCCAGCTTGCCATCACCAGCAATACGCCCGGCGCACAAATCTACTACACCCTGAACGGCAGTGCTCCGGCCGCGGGTGTGGGGTCGCTTTACTCGGGGCCGATCACCGTCACGACCACTACGACACTTCGCGCCATCGCCACCAAGCCGGGGCATGTGCCTTCTAATGTCGATACAGTGACGTATGTCTTTCTCGATGACGTCATTCAGCAAAGCGACGCATACGTTACGCAGCCATTTACATTTTGGGGCCACGACAAAGAAGATGCCGACCTGCTGAACAACGAGCCCGATTGGGCGGTCGATCCCGATGTGGTCAATGATCCCGTCTACGCCGCAAGCATTAAGAATGATCTAAAGGCAATTCCAAGCATGTCGCTGGTCATGGACTGGAATGATCTGTTTAACGGCAACGTGACTCCCGGAACCAACAATACGCAAGGCATCTACATCCTGGGCAAGGGCTTCGAGCGATACAGCCATGTCGAGTACTTCAACGCCACCGGCACCGATCAATGGCACACCGACGCCGCGGTCGAGATGCAGGGGCATAGCAGCACGACTCGATGGAACTCTGACAAGATGTCCTTCGAGTTGAAGTTTAAGTTCCCGTACGGTTCGACCAAGCTGGAGCATCCCATTTTTGCCGGCACACCCGACGGGGCAAACGCGGCGACTCGTTTTGATTCGCTCATTCTCGACGCGATGTACAACTACACTTGGATTCACGCCAATCACCGCCAGGCGGCCGTGGCAAGGTTTGTCACCGATCAAGTGGTCGCCGATCTTCAGAATCTCGCCGGGGGGCGCGCGCCGCACGGGAAGTTTGTTCACCTGTATCTGAATGGGCTTTATTGGGGACTGTATCTGCTTCACGAAAAGCCCGGCGACGGATTCGCGGATGCATACTACGGAGGCAACAAGGACGACTATGATGTCATCAGACACAACCCCACCCCCGATTTCACTCCGGCCGACGGCGGGGTGACGGCCATCGACAATTACACCGCGTTTATCAACGCCACCCGACAGAACATGGCCAGCGCCAGCAACTACGCCGCCGTCGAGGCGTTGCTGGATGTGGATGATTTCATCGACTACATGATCGTCCACTATTACGCCGGGAATAATGACTGGGCACACAATAACTGGTATGCCAGCCGCAATCGTGTCGTGCCCGGCAGCAAGTGGCACTTTCACGAGTGGGATCAGGAGCATGCATTCCCCACCGATGACAATGCCCACCTCGGCGATACGATCGGCGAAGATTATGACAGCACCGGCAAAGACGACCCATTTGCGCCCACCGAGATTCATATCAATCTCATGGCCAACCCCGAGTACAAGCTGAAGTTCGCCGATCGCGCCCAGCGGTTGTTGTTTAACGGCGGACTTCTCACCCCCGCCAGCGCCGCGGCGGTGTTTCAGACGCGGGTGAACGAGATTGACCGCGCGATTGTCGGGGAGTCGGCCCGGTGGGGTGATAACCGGGTGCCGATCACTATCACCGGGTCGCAGCCCTACGCTCGAAACACGCCATACACGCGCGCCGATTGGGTCGCCACCATGAACGGCGTCCTGGCCGACTTCTTCCCCGTGCGCACCCAGATCACGCTCAGTCAATTCATCTCGCGCGGCTGGATGCCGAGTCTGGCAGCCCCGCTTATGAATCAATACGGCGGGAGCGTCAGCGCGGGGTTTCAGCTCACACTCACCAAGCCCGTCGGCTCACCGGCCGCGGCGAAGATCTATTACACGCTCGACGGCAGCGACCCCCGCCTTCCCGGCGGCACCATCGCACCTGCCGCCGTTGAGTACACCAGCGCCGTGACGCTGAGCACCACCACGCGCGTGCGCGCCCGAATCATCGACGGCTCGTCTGCAAGTGCAGAGATCGACGCGACATTCCTGAGCGATCAGCCTTTCCCCGTTCGCATCGTCGAACTTCATTACCATCCCGCAAACCATCCCAATGTCGTGGACGATGAAGACCTGGAGTTTTTTGAACTCCTCAATACAGGAAACCAAGCCGTCAGCCTCGATGGCGTGCGCATCGTTGATTTTGCAAACCCGGGGTATTCCTTCCCAGCCGGGCTGACGCTTGCACCCGGCGAGCGGATCGTCGTGGCGCGCGATCCGGCGGTCTTCCAGACCGTTTACGGGAACAACATCAACCTCGCGCCCGCGGGCTACGATCCCGCCAACCTCTCCAACGGCGGCGAACGCGTGCGGTTGCTCGGGCCTGCTGGCGAGACCATTCAGGATTTCACCTATGACGATGTAGCCCCCTGGCCCACAAGCCCCGACGGCGGAGGGCCTTCGCTGGAGATTATCGATCCACTCGGCGATCCAGCCGACGCGGCCAACTGGCGCGCCAGCAGTGTCAATGGCGGCACGCCGGGAACCGGCGCTGCCGACACAACCTCGCCAACGGTTCTCGAAGCCAGCTTTGATGTTGATCAGAATCGCTTCGTCATCCAATTCAGCGAAGACGTGCTGACAAGCCTGCAAGCCAGCGACTTAGCCATCGAACCCCTCTCCGGGGGCGCAAGCATCACGCCGGTGAGTGTGACGTTTGATCCCGCGGACTACATGGCCCGGTTTGCCCTTAGTGCGCCGCTGCATGACGGCAACTACCGCATTCGCATTGCCGCCGGGACGATCACCGATGCTGCGGGCAATGCGCTCGCTGCGTTCGATCAGACCGACCCCGATTTCTACGCTCTCGCCGGCGATGCCAATCGCGATCGTCATGTCAACCTTGACGACTTCACCATTCTGGCAGCCAACTTCGGGCAGACTGGTCGTCTGTTCAGCCACGGTAATTTTAACTACAGCCAGGATGGAGCGGTGAATCTCGACGATTTCACCATTCTTGCGTCGCAATTCGGCACGAATCTCCCCGCGGCGAGCGACGTGCCCCGGCGGGGGGCCTCACCGCTCCGGCAGTCTCCATTCTCTGCTGAGAAGTTGACGGGCAATCGCCTCGATGAAACATGGTCAGACGACCTGCTCGGCGACAGCGATGCGCCGATCTACGCCTGACCCGCCGGCGCATCGCCCCAAGGCATGCGAGCTTGCTCGACCGGAACGAAATCCGGCTCGAACACTACCGGTGGGTTTCGCTCTCTTTCTGCATGTCCACGAAAATCTGCGATTAACCACCAGTGAACGCAACTGAAGCGTTAGCCTATGCCGTGGAAGAGGTGAAGTAGATGCCATCGGAGCAAGATGGTCCGCTGGGTACTGCGGACTCTCCCTGTTGTAAAAGCACTCCCACCGAGCAATGAGACTGCGGCCCTGCACATCCTCTAATGTGGCGATACTGCAACGAGGCTAAGTTGGCTCCTTCCGGGGTTACGACGGAGGAGATTCTGTCGTGTGCAGTCCCGCGGTTGTCAGAGGCCGTTCATAACTCTAGCTACCCGTTTAGCGCGGCCAGAGCCAGGCGAAGATCAATCCGGTGATCAGGCCGAACGCGATGCCGTCGATGGCGCACGTGAGGGTTTGGCGCTTCTTGGTTTGAAACCAGATGTCGTGGGGAATGGATGAAAATGAGTAGGTCAGCACGCCGGCGGTTCCCATCACCTGAAGCACTTGGGCAAATGTCGCCCCGCGCGCCAGCGCCGCTGAGCCGAGATAAGCCAGCAAGGTGCTCATGATGAGGAAAAAAATGACGGTGCAGATGATGTTTAGTGGCATATTGATCGGCCTGAAGACGCGTAGCAGGCCGATCGGGCCTTTCTCCCACTTGGCTTTGCAATCGGCGGCGTTGGCCTGGCCGTGGGTGATCTGGGGGAACATGTACGAGCCGGGTGGGATGTTGAGCGAGCGAATCGCGTCAAGGGCCTGATCTTCGTTGGGGAGGGGGTCGGTGTCGCGGTTATGATGCCCGATCACCGTCCAGGCCAGCGTGCTGGCGATCCAGAGGGCAAAAGTCGTCGCGAGGACGGGCAGCCACAGTTGCAGAAAGAGGTCCATGAGCGTCTCCGGTAGATGTGGATGAAGCTTATCGAAGTCGGCATCCAAACGAGAAATTTCGCGGGCGCTGGCGACGGGATCGTCTGAAAGAATCACATCGCTTGCAGCAATACGTTCAAGGGTGAATGACCTGATTGCCGCGGCGGAGTGGTACGCTGCGCACTTTGGTTCTTAGCTTATCCCTCTGAACTTAGGTGTAAGGTCCTTCGTGGGTGGCTGTCTCCGCTCGGTCTGCGTCGGTAGTGCACGAGTCAGCAAGTCGGTGAATCTACTGATATGACGTTGCAAGACATTTGCCAGGCCAAAACACATGCGATTACACGAGCACTGCTCATCGCCTGCTGATGCAGGTTCGATCCTCGCGCGGATCCTTTCTTGTCATACATTTATGGAGTCATCATGCAACGTTTTTCTTTATTGACCGGGCACGGCCTTTGCTTCGCCGCCCTCACACTGATCGGTTTTTCTACGTCCACCCTCGCGGCGGACCAGGAATTCAACAGCACCGGCGATCTCGCCTCCACCACCGCAACGCGCGACGCCTTTCGCGCAGCAGTCGGCGGTGGAACCACGCCTGGCGCAGCCGGCTTGTTCGGCGGAGTGCGCCGCGAGATCAACTGGGACGCCGTGCCTGACGGCTTCTCCTCACCGGCCAATCTTCCGCTGAACTTCTTTAACGCCAACTCCCCGCGGGGCGCGGTGTTCTCGACCACCGGAACCGGCGTGCGCGTCAGCGCCAAAGCCGGCAACCCCACCGCAACTGGCAAGGACTTTTCGGAAATCGATCCGAGCTACCTGGGCGTGCTCGAAGCGTTCTCACCCGAACGCCTCTTCACCGCCGTCGGTGCGCGCGACCTGACCGTGAACTTCTTTGTCGCAGGCACCAACACGCCGGCGTTCGTGCGCGGGTTTGGAAGCGTCTTCTCTGATGTGGATTTGTCGACATCGACGACAATCGAATACTTCGACACCGACGGACAACTCATCACCGCGCAGAATGTCGCCGGTGCCAGCGGCTCGGAAGGCTTTTCCTTCGCCGGAATGGTCTTCGATACCGAACTGGTTGGCAGTGTCCGACTGATCAACGGCACCCACGCCCTCGGGTCGGGTGTGCTGGATGATCCGTTCGGCCCTAGTCCGATTGACCTGGTGGTGATGGACGATTTCCTCTACACCGAGCCCGCCGCCGTTCCCGAACCTGGTGCCGTGGCCTTTGTAGGTGCTGCTCTGGCTGCGCTGACTGGTCGCCGGCGGCGAAGCCGCTGAGAATGGCGCGCAGCTTAATCCGTCCTATCCGAACCACCCCACGGCGAAGCGTCGCGGGGTGGTTCGTTGCGATTTTGGGTCGCCAGAATGCAACTTTCGGCTATTGGGGTCGCCTGAGCCTCGCGGATGCCGTCGCCGGTCCGTGCAAATACGGCTCAATTCCCAAGATTCGAGAGAAATCCGCTGTGATCGCGGCAATACAGAAAGTGTCTGGCGATCTAGGGACTTCAACAGCGAGCGATTCTATGCGAAAAATGCGATCTCCTTCTCAACTGGAGTCACTCGAGCCCCGCCGGCTTCTGAGCGCGGGTGATTTGGATGTGTCTTTCAGCGGTGACGGCATTACCTCGATCGATCTGGCGGGTGTCAGTAATGAGTCGGTCAATGCCGCGGTGGTTCTTACCGATGGCAGGGTTGTGCTGGCCGGAAGGGCGACTGTTGGAAGTGAGACAGATTTTTTCGTCGCCAGATTGCTTGCCAACGGAAGCCTCGACACCTCCTTTGCCGGCGGTGCCGGGTTTGTCGCCATCGATTTTCAGGTGAACGATGAAGCGATGGATCTCGCCATCGATTCCTCCAACCGGATTGTGGTGGCGGGAACAAGCTCGTCGGGTGCCGGTAGCAATGCCCGAAAATTTGCCGTGGCGCGCGTGAACAGCAATGGCACCCTCGATGGTACCTTCAGCGGTGACGGAAAGACCCTCATCGACTGGGGCATCAACGCCGACGCGCAGGCA
The DNA here is from genome assembly GCA_002343075.1 of Phycisphaerales bacterium UBA2421. Taxonomy (GTDB): domain Bacteria; phylum Planctomycetota; class Phycisphaerae; order Tepidisphaerales; family Tepidisphaeraceae; genus UBA2421. Next base: position 32,657 of record DDRH01000039.1, read on the forward strand.
GTGGCGATCGATGGCTCGCTGATCTACGTCGGCGGGTACAAAGACCTGGGCAGCAGCGGGCAGTTTGCGCTGGCACGATTGCTTTCCAACGGAAGCCTTGACACGAGCTACAGCGGCGACGGAATGGTTTTCTTCGGCTTCAGCGGCGGGGCCGATTCACGCTGCTACGATATCGCGCCGCTGGGCAGCGGGCGCGTGGTGATGGTCGGGTATGACCAATCTGTCGGCAGCTCAACCGGGCGAAACTTCGCCTACGCTGTCCTCGGCGCCAATGCGGTGCTCGATTCGTCATTCAGCGGCGATGGAATCGCCGTAACCGATTTTAGCTCCGGTGCAGATGATGAAGCACGGTCGGTTGGCATCGACTACGCCGGACGCATCGTCGTTGCTGGCTTCACCGATGGCACCGGCGGGGACGACTTTGCCGCAACGCGCCTCACTGCCACAGGCTCGCTCGACAGCAGCTTCAACGCCGACGGCCGCTTCAGCATTAACCTCGGCGGTGTCGAGCAGGCCGACGGTCTGGTGGTTCATCCCGATGGCGATATCACCCTCAGCGGTGGAACCAGCACGGGCGGGTTTCAGGCGGCGCTGGTGCGGGTCTCAGGCAACACCGGCAATCTCAGCACCACCTTCGGCGACGGCGGCGATGGAATTCAGTTGGTGAACTTCGGCGCGATTGAAGACGGCTTTGCGCTCGCGCTTGATCCGCGCGATTACCGCGCGGTCTTTGCGGGCAACGACGGCGCTGGTCGGCTCGCGGTTGGGCGCATCCATGATCTGAGAGATCTCAATTACAACGGCGCCGCCACCGGCAAGATGGTGATGCAGGCAGACGGCAAGATCCTCGTCCTGCGCAGCAACGTGCTGGAACGCCTCCACACCAACGGCAGCCGCGACACCACTTTCGGCATCGCCGGCGTGGTGACTCTCCCGGCGGGTAACGATTCGTATGCCGATCTGGCCGTCGACAGCCTCGGGCGAATCGTCATCGTCGGCGCGCGAGAAGGAACCGGAGTGCTTGTCCGCCGGCTGCTGCCCAGCGGCGCAACCGATACGGGCTTCAGCGGCGACGGCGTGACCACCATCGGGTTCGGGGTTGGTACCGACTTCGACCGGGCCGAGGGAGTTGCGATTGATGCGTCAGACCGAATCGTCATTGTCGGCGAAGACTGGAGCACCGGCGGGATTCTGGCAAACACCGCCGTCGCAAGACTCACCACCACCGGCCTGCTCGATACCACTTTTGACGGTGATGGCAAAGCCACCTTCGATTTCAGCCCCATACCCTTCGGCTCAGGCGGCGACCTGGCCAATGCCGTCCAGATTCAGCAAGACGGCAAGATTGTCATGGTCGGCCAGGTCCAAGTTACTCTAGGGGCCACCTTCGACTGGCTCGTGGCGCGGCTGAACGCCAATGGGTCGCGCGACAACACCTTCGGAACGCTCGGCCTGCGCACCGTCAACGCCGGCGGTACCGACGATGAAGCGACCGATCTCGCGATCGACAGCAGCGGGCGCATTTACGTCGTCGGCCTCACCGATGACCTTCTCACCGCCGATAACGCCACCGCCACCATTATGGCGTTCGACGAGTTTGGCAACTTTGACAATGCCTTCGCTGGCGATGGCCGGCGAACACTCAACCTCCCCGACTCGGCATTCCTCCACTCCGTCGAGGTTCAGCCGGATGGCAAGCCCGTCGCGGTCGGGCGCGTGAAGCAAGGCAGCGTGTTTCATAACCTCGTCTATCGATTCACGACCGGCGGATCGGACGACAACACTTTCGCAGGTGACGGGCAATACATCTTCCCGTTGGTGGGTAGCGGAACGGTTGGAAAAGGCGTCATTGCCGATGGCGGCGCGATCTACTTTGCCGGAGGTGCGGTCAACCGATTGAACGTCCAGCCCGCTGCGGTTGACGGCGAACTTCTCTTCGAAACCTCGCCCCAGCGCCTGCGCGTCTCGTTTAATGAGGATATCGGCGACTCCCTCGGCGATTTTGACTTCTCGATCCGCAACGTCACCTCCAACACCCTGCTGCCGACCAGCACCTACGTGCTCCAACCGTTCGTGAGTGGCGCGAATCAGGCGACGATTAACTTCAACGGCATCCTCGGCGACGGAAACTACGAGGCCACCTTCAGCAGCACCGGCATCCGCAACCGCCAGAACATGACGCTCGGCGGCGACCGGGTGAAGGAGTTCTTCTTCCTCAACGGCGACGCCAACCGCGACCGCACCGTAAGCCTCAATGACTTCACCATCCTCGCCGCCAACTTCGGGCAAACGGGTCGCGTGTTCAGTCAGGGCAATTTCAACTACAGCATTGACGGCGCGGTAAGCCTCGACGATTTCACTATCCTCGCAAGCCAGTTCGGGAAATCGCTCCCCGCAACGGCTGATTTGCCGCGGAGCAGCGGCGATGCAATCAATGCGCCGATGGCCGTCAACCCGACACCCACTAGCCCGTTCGCCGTCCCGCAGCACGGCGGTCTGAACGGTGCCGATTCCGACGATCGGTTCTTGTCCGAGATGCTCATCTAGACCAACGCGGCGAGTCGGCTGCCGCCGGGAAGGCGCTCATCAGAACCCATGCGCAGGGCCGGGCGCGCGAGGAGCTTGCTGATGAAGATTCACGTGAAGTGTGCAACGCCGCGAAGACAGTGCAGAATCAGATTTGCTCCCGCGACAACGTCGCGAACATGCCGACGGTGTGCTGCGAGAATCGGCGGTCACTCATCTCCGCGCTCGCGTCAAAGTACACCCGTGACATCGATCGGCGGGCAGACAGGCTTAAGAACCGACAGGTCGATTTCACTTGTATTCAGCAGGTCCACGAAAATCTGCGATTAACAACCAGTGAATGCGACCGAGCCCCAAACCGGCGCGATTGTAGATGAAGCCGACGCCGTGGGAGAGACAGCCGACGCCATCGGAGATCATGTAGCATGCACTGGAGACCGCTTCAACGTCATATAAATCGTGGCAGCCCGCATTCAGGCCGAATCAGACGTCGTCTCGGTGGCACAAGATGTCGTCTCGGGCGACAAGCTAACGTAGGCGGATGGTCCTCGCCTTCGCGCTGTCAGGGAGTGGCTTGAGCAGAAGTTCGCCGCTCAGCAAAAGCAGGCACGGTGCCTCCGTGGAGATGGAGCGATTCGGAAGCAGCCGTGGCCCGATTTCGCTATGGCAGAAAATGCTGAGAAATCGCGCCGCCGCAGGGCAATACAGGTGGAGTCTCGTTTTTTCCTTAAGGAGCACCTGTCATGCATTCGCTGATTCGCAACGCTGTCGTTGAATTCCTCGAATCGCGCCGATTGCTCAGCGCCGGCGATTTGGATCCGACATTCTCCGTTGACGGGTTGGCTGCTATTGACCTGCCGGGTTCGAGCAATGAATTCGCCGCCGCGGCGCAGGTGCGGGCCGACGGGCGAGTGGTTATCGCGGGGCGCGCCACCGTCGGCACCGAGCTGGACTTCTTTGTAGCGCAGCTGAACGCATCGGGTACTCTCGACACCTCATTCGGCGGGGGTGACGGTGTTACGTTTATCGATTTTCAAGTCAACGACGAAGCGACCGATCTGGTGATCGATGACAACGGCAGAATCGTCGTGGTCGGAACCAGCTCTTCTGGCGCGGGATCCAACGCGCGGCGGTTCGCGGTGGCGCGGCTGACCTCAACCGGGCTTCTCGATCCCAGCTTCAGCGCCGATGGTAAGGCGTTGATCGACTTCGGCACCAACGCCGACGCACAGGCCGTCGCGCTGCATGGGTCGCTCATTTACGTCGGCGGATACAAAGACCTGGGCGCGACCGGTCAGTTCGCTCTGGCGCGTCTGCTCAGCACCGGCGCGCCCGACACAAGCTACAGCGGCGATGGTGAAGTCTTCTTCGGATTCGGTGGGAACAACGACTCGCGCGCGTATGACATCGCGATCGATGCCGCGGGCCAGGTGGTGATGGTGGGCTACGACGAAAACTTCGCCTCGGGCACCACCGGCAGAAATGCCGCGTATGCGGTGGTGGGCACCAACGGGCTGGTGAACACCAACTTCAGCGGTGATGGCATCGCGGTGACCGATATCAACGGCGACGACGAAGCCCGTGCGGTGGCGATCGACGTCTCCGGTCGAATCATCACCGCGGGGTTCAGCGACGGGACAGGCGGATCTGATTTCTTCGCCACCCGGCTGACCGCCTCCGGCGCGCTCGATTCAAGCTTCAGCACCGACGGGCGATTCAGCGTCAACATTGGCGGCATTGATACAGTCGAAAGCGTCGCGGTCATGGAAGACCTGTCGCTGCGTATTTCCGGATCAACCAGCGTCGGCGGATTTCAGGCGGTGCTGGTGCAGGTGAACGCCAATGGTACTCTCGATACCAGCTTCGGCGACGGAGGCGATGGCATTCAGACCGTGAACACCGGCGTGATTGAGACAGGATTCGCGCTGGCGGTCGACCCGCGTGGCCGACAGACCGTGCTGGTCGGCACAGACGGGTTCGGGCGGGTCGCGGCGGCGCGGCTGGTCGATCTGCGCGATCACACCTACAAGGCCAATGCCAGCCTGGATGTGTTTTCACTCAAAAGCGGCACCACGCCCGGCGTTGATGGCGCGATGTTTCATTTCGGTGTCGACCAGATCATCCGCAAGTATCGAGCGGATGGATCGATCGATCCGTCATTTGGCGCGTTTGATCTCACAAGCCTCGATCAGGTCTTTCTGAACATGCTGGTCGCGGATTCAAGCAGTCGACTGTACGTGGTGTCCAACCGAGAGAATGGATCAGGCGTGCTGGTGCCAGAGGTGAGGCGACTCACCGCAACCGGCGAACTGGATCTCTCGTACGGAATTGCAGGGGTTGCGCGCTTCTCTTTCGCAGACGCCAGTGACGACACCACAATCAGCCAAATCAAACTTGACGGCAGCAACCGGCTGGTTCTGCTCGGCCGGACCGAGTTCAATGCGCAGTTCGGCGTCGCTCGCCTGACGCCCGGCGGCTTGCTCGACAGCAGCTTCTCCGGCGACGGCCTTCTGGTTGAAACACTCACTACCGTCAACGTTGCGTCGTTGCATCTTGCCGTCGATGTTTCCAATCGCGTGGTGGTGCTGAGGCACGAATTTAGCGCGGTCCTGACTGACAGGACGCGCGTGTTTCGTTACACCGCCGCCGGCGTGCGGGATAACACGTTTGCCGGAAACGGAAACCTCTCCTTCCAAGTGCCCGGTGCGTTCTTTTTTGACGTGAACGACATTGATGTCGACCCACAAAGTCGAGTGATCATCGGCGGAACCCTGCGCGAACGGTTCAACTCCGACGAAGAGGCGTTCATCGTCCGCCTCACCACCGCCGGCGCGTTTGACAATAGCTTCTCCGGCGACGGACTGGTGCAACTCAAAACGTTCACGAACACCGATCAGCGCGGCCGTCAGGTGATTGCAGACGACGCGGGGAACTACTGGGTGTACAGCTCCGTTCGCAATATCAGCAGCGGCGGCGTCACGCACGGGCTGTTCTACAAACTGCTTCCCAGCGGCGCATTGGCGAGCGACTTTTCGGGCGACGGCATCCACGCCGTCGTGCCGCCCGGGGCCGACTTGCTCGATGGCTTCGTCCTTGTCGATGTGGAGGGTGCGGTCACCTACGGCGATCTGAACCGCAGCGAGTTTGTCCGGCTGAATGTCTCCCCCGAGGCGCTGACCACAACCTACCTCTTTGAAACCATGCCGCTACGGGTGCAAGTGACTTTCAATGATGACGTGGGTCAGAGCCTCACCGATTCCGACCTGACGTTCTCCAATACGACCGCTGGCGGAAGCATCTCCACTTCCCTGTTCGACGTCACGCAGTTTAACCCACTAACCAACACCGCGACCCTTACTTTCAACGGCGGATTCGTGCCTCCAGACGGAAACTGGAATCTGACGATCAGTGCAGCAGGTACCACCAACCGCCAGGGCATGAACCTCGCCGGCGACCGCGTCAAGTCGTTCTTCGCCCTCGCCGCTGACGCAACGCGCGATCGCGCGGTCAACCTTGACGACTTCACCATCCTCGCCGCCAACTTCGGCCAGACTGGGCGCGTGTTCAGCCAGGGCAACTTCAATTACGACCCTGCCGGAGCCGTGAATCTGGACGACTTCACCCTTCTGGCGGCGCAGTTCGGAAAGACCCTGGCCTCAGCGGGCGAAACTCCGCGGCGAGCGCCGGCGGGCGCGCCGGGCGTCGCCCGACCCGCAGCGTTATTCGCCACGGCGCTCATTGAACTCGTGCGCGATGAATCTGAATCGGTAATGACGTAGTTGTTTCATTTATAACCGTCACAAGTTAGCCGCGTCGCTCGCGACGCAATCCTGTTTCCTGGCCTCTAGCTTCTGACTACCGACTTCAGACTCCTAACCCTGCAACTCCAGCAGAGTTACGCGTCGATCAGGCAAGAGGTGCTGGAGCGCGTCGTCGTCGTCGCTGGATCATTCTCGAGATCGATTTCTCACCGCATCGGCAGCGAATTCTGATACGATCTTTCGCATGGCCGGTGCCGATGTCACGCAGATTATCAATGCGATCAACGCCGGCGATTTGCGCGCCAGCGACGAGCTGTTGCCTCTGGTGTATCAGGAGCTGCGCCAGTTGGCGTTGTCGCGCATGGCTGCGGAAAAAGCAGGTCAGACGCTTCAACCGACCGCGCTGGTGCACGAAGCGTACTTGCGGCTGGTCGGCCGGCCAGATGCAAAGTGGGACGGCCGCGGACATTTTTTTGCGGCGGCGGCGGAGGCGATGCGGCGGATTCTCATCGAACGCGCCCGCCGGCGAAACGCCCTTAAACACGGCGGCGGGAAGCAGCGCGTCGAGCTGGAGAGACTTGAAGTAGCCGATGAACAGCGCGCCGACGAGTTGCTGGCGCTGGATGAAGCGCTCGATGAACTCGAGAAACACGACCCCGATGCCGCCCGGCTGGTGAAGCTTCGCTACTTCGCCGGCCTTTCGCATCAGGAAGCAGCCGAGGCGATGGGCGTGTCGCGGCGCGTGGCCGATCGGTTGTGGGCGCTGGCGCGGGCGTGGCTGTATCAGCGTATCGCAGACGACCCGCGTTCGTAAGTGACCGATTGTTGCGCGCGATTGGATGATCGCGCACGTCGGCGGCGGATTCTCGGCGTGCAAACCGACGCTCGTTAACGCATTGAGCGATGCGGAGTAAGCATGGCCAAGTGGAGCCCGAAGGCAAACGAAATCTTCCTCGCTTCAATTGAGATCGCTGCGCCGCAGGAGCGCGCGCGGTATGTGGAGAAATCGTGCGCAGGCGATGTCGAACTGCGCTGCGCGGTGGACGAACTACTTTCCGCCGCCGAGCGGGCGGCGCGGTCGAGCTTCCTTGAGTCGCAGGCCAGCGCTACTCTAAGCGCGCCCAACGTCGCCGCCGCCGAACTATTTGGAACCATCATCGGCAATTACAAATTGCTCGATCGCCTTGGTGAGGGCGGTTTCGGCGTGGTTTACCTGGCTGAGCAGCTTCAGCCCGTCCAGCGGCAAGTTGCGATCAAGATTATCAAACCGGGAATGGACTCGCGCCAGGTGATCTCTCGTTTCGAAACCGAGCGGCAGGCGCTGGCGTTGATGGATCATCCCAACATCGCCAAAGTGTTTGATGCAGGAGCAATACCCGAAGTCAGGAATCAGGAGCCAGCAGTCGGAAGCCAGACGCCAGAACTGACTCCTGGCTCTGGTCGACCGTTCTTCGTCATGGAACTGGTCAACGGCCTGCCCATCACCAAGTACGCCGACAGGGAACAACTGTCGCCGCAGCAGCGGTTGGAGTTGTTCATTCCAGTCTGCCAAGCCGTGCAGCACGCGCATCAGAAGGGCGTGATTCATCGCGACCTCAAACCTTCCAACGTCATCATTGCGCTCTACGACGGCAAGCCCGTGCCAAAGGTGATCGACTTTGGTGTGGCGAAGGCGATCGGTTCGAAGCTCGGAGAAGAAACGGTTCACACCGACGTGGGCGCGATCATCGGCACGCTGGAGTACATGTCGCCGGAGCAGGCGGAGTTGAACAACCTCGACATCGACACGCGGGCTGATATCTACTCATTGGGTGTCATTCTCTATGAATTGCTTACCGGCGCGCCGCCGTTTACCGCGAAGCAACTGCGCAGCGCTGCATTCGATGAGATGCTGAAGATGATCCGCGAGATCGAGCCGATGAAGCCCAGCACGCGGTTGCTGGAACGGGCCGCGAACGTCAGCGACCGGTCGTTGGCGCTGGCGGCTCGTCAGTTGCTCGGCGAACTCGATTGGATCGTGATGAAGGCCCTGGAGAAAGACCGCGCCCGCCGCTACGAAACCGCCAACGGTATGGCGATGGATTTGCAGCGATACCTGGCGGATGAACCGGTTCTCGCAGGGCCGCCATCGCGCCTGTATCGCGCGCGTAAGTTCCTTCGTCGCCACAAGTTTGGCGTGGCGAGTTCGGTCGGCATATCGTTGCTCCTGATCGGTGGAATAGTCGGGACGACTCTCGGACTGATCGAAGCGCGCACCCAGCGCGACGAAGCGCGTCGCCAGCAAGGGCTGGCGGAAAATCACTATGAGCAGGCGTTGGCAGTGAGCCGGTTTCAGGCCGACATGCTCGCTGCTGTCGATCCGGCCAAGTTGCTGGGCGACAAGGTGACCGTTCTACAAGCCGTAACCGCCGCCGTCACTGAACTGGATGCCGGCAAGCTCAACGATCAGCCGCTGGTTGAGGCCAATGTGCGCACGGTAATCGGCAATTCTCTCAACGCGCTGGGCCGCTACGATCTGGCCGAGCCTAACCATCGGCGGTCTCTGGAGCTGCGTCGTGGCGCGCTCGGCGCCGAAAGTGAGCTGCTCGCGCCGTCGCTGCGCAATCTCGCCAAGAGTCTGCAAAACCTCGGCCGGCTTAAAGAGGCCGAGTCGCTGTTTCGCGAGTCATTGGAGATCTATCGAAAGAGTGTTCCCGAAGGCGAAGCAGCGATTCCCATCGCCAGTGCACACGTATCTGAAGTATTGAAGCTGCAGGGCAAGTTCATGGACGCTGAAAAGTTCGCGCGCGAAGCACTGGAGCTTCAGCGGCGGATTCAACCCGTGCCCGATTCGACCACCGACGGTATATTGACCAACCTTGGATTGGTCTTGCGTGCGCAGCAAAAACTGGACGAAGCCGAGCCGCTGCTTCGCGAGTCGCTGGCGTATCGCCGCCGCGCGCTGCCGGCCAATCATCCCGACTTACCGCGCGCGATCGGAAACCTCGCAACGCTCGTCGCTGATCAGGAGAAGCCTCAAGAGGCCGAGAAGCTGTTTTACGAGGTGCTGGCGATCCAGGAAAAAGTGCTGCCTGTGAATCACCCCGATTTATCGCTGACGCGTTTCAACATCGGCATCGCGCTGCTCGATCAGAACAAACCCGCCGACGCCGAGCCGCTGCTTCGGCGGGCGCTGGTCGATGCCAGCAGCACGCTGGGAGAAAACCATCAACTCGCCATCAACGCGCGCAGAAATCTCGGCAGGGCGCTGGTCGATCTGCGTCGCTTTGAGGAAGCCGAAACAGAGCTGCTCTCCGCCGAAAAGCGCCAGTCGGCGGCGCCCAACGCGCCGAAAGATCGCCACGTTCGCTGCGTGCGTGCGCTGGTCGGGCTTTACGAAGAGTGGGACAAGTCTGAACCGGGGAAGGGGTACGACGAGGAAGCCCGAAAGTGGCGTGCCAAGCTCCCTGCGACACAGCCGGCGACGGCAACACAGTAGTATTCTGCTCGACGGGGAAGATCTACGCGCGGGCAATCATTCCAATTCCACGCGATCGCGCTGATCTCACGCCGCTTCGAGTTGTCGCGGTGGTTCGTTCTCCTGTGACCGCAATTCGCGCGCGACGATCGCATGGCCGGGCGCGCGTTGCTGCGCTTCCAAGAGCGCCACATACACCGTCGTGCCGTGTTCAATTTGCGCGCGATCCTGCAACGAATCAGGCGAAACGTCGATCATCTTCGGCATGTCAAATCCTGGCCGCGCGCCGCCCATCAGGTGATGCGTGCCGCCTTCGATCCAGCCGACCGCCGTCGAACTAAACGGGCCGACGTTGCCCGCCGAATCGGCCCATCGGCCCCAATACACCACGCGCATCGGCACGCGCGCCATCGGCGGGGTGAGCGTGATCGGGCTGCGCGTGAACGATCGCAGATACAACGGCCGACTGCCGGGAGTCGCGCCGGGAAAGTTCGGAATCGGCTCATCGGGCGCGATTAAGTCGCAGAACAGTTCCAGCCGCACCGCGCCGTCGGGTTTGGCCTTGCGATAATCGGCCGCGGTAAATTGCAGCTCATGCACCGGCACGGCCCCGTTGTCATGGATCGCACGGACAAACTCCAAGCGCGGCGGTTCGTTGGGAACCGTCAGCACCTTCGGCTTGGCAGTTCGTTCGCGCATGCCCAGGCCGATTTTCGTTGCGGCGTCGATGGATTCATTGACGCGCACGAGATGCGCGATCCGCCGGATGCGTTTCTCCGCGATTGCGCGCGCTTCCTCCTTGGCCGCCGTCGCCGTGGTGGCCGACGATCGCGTTCCGCCACCGCGCGCTGCGGTCAGTACCGCTCGAAACCGCGCCACCTCCGCCGTCAGCGCCGACGATTCTTCGGCTGAGACCGAATAGCGTTGCGGAGCGTTGGCAATGGTGCGCGCAAAGTGCTCCGCCATGGCTACGAAGTCGATATCGCCATTGGGAATGAATTTTTTGTTCATGATGCGACTTTCCTTATCGAAAGATCGACCGGTAATCCGCCGCTCGCCGCGGCGCTGGGTCGTCGCATCTGCTCCCGCCGTTGATTCATCGACGAAAAACGCCGGATGCTTGAGCGGGCTGAGTCCGATACACGTTGCGGGCGCGGCAGCGCAATCGCTCTGCCGCCGGGCCGGGAGGTTGAGCGCATCGCCTGATGCATCGAGCCACAAGTCGCTTTCACCGAGCCGCGCGGCCCGATCAACCAGCCGCCGCGCCCGCTTATGAGGGCGAAATCCCCGAAGCCGCGCATCCCGGCGGCACGCCAGTTCCGCCGTTTCACCGAGCCTGGTCGCGACGCCAGAGTCCGAGCCTCGAGGCCCGAACATCGGGCGCGACGATTCGAAGCCGAGACTGTTTCCGCGGAAGATGACTTCGCCTCCGCGAAACTCAATCGCGCGCATCGTCGCCAGAAAATCATTCCCGCCAAACCCCGCCCCGCGCACGTGAAGAGAGAACTTGCATCACGGAGAAGGAAAACGATCAACTCGAAGAAAGACAACCAACCCGCAAGAGAACACTTCGCGCGCGGGGACGGAGAAAGAACATCCGCGGCGCATGAAAGCCGCTACGCAGCGCATGAAACCAGACGCGGCAATGCGCAACAGACAGAAATCCCCCGGAGAAACCTCGCACGCGGGAGATGAAGGCACGTGCGCAGAGCAAGTCGCAAGACGTCAGAACAGGATCAGGTGCGTGATTGTCAAGCGGTAATGAAGCAGGGCGTGACGAGAACGAGGCATAACGGATCAGCATTGAACGGCCGGCCCGGCACCGACCAGCATTCGAATTACAAGGACCGTTCCGCCGGGCCGGTCCATTCCAGCGTGGGGTTATTCGTCGCCGCGCGGCCGCTCCATCAGCGCGATGATACGATCCAGCTTTGCCTCCACGGCAGCATTATGGCGCTTGTACTCTTCGGAGTCCGATTGTGCTTTTGTGAGAAACGACTCGGTCTTCTGCTGCCGCGCCCGCGCCGAGATGATGACCCAGACGTAGAAGAGCGCCAACGCCCCGAGTATCAGAAGGATCGAGTTCTGACGGATGAAGTCGCCCACCGAGTTCCTTTCGACGAATAACCACTTATTATACGGACCGCTCGGTCCAGATGACACAACCATCCCGCGTCGCCGCGCGGCGTCGCAACTGGTTGAATTGTAAGCACTTTGCCCAAGACGGACAAAATAACGAATGAAGCAAATCCGGACGCGCTGTTGAATCTTCAACAAACGGTTCGCCGGCTCGGACCGAACGCGACGCCTTGAAGTCGGTGGAAGCCGGGCGAGGAGAAGAAGGCCCGGCGAGGACGTCGGCGGGGCCGGCAAGATCGGTGTAATCGCAACGCTTCACGGTGCAAACCGTCCGCCTCTTTCGCATTAATGGCAAGAGGTGAACTATGAAACGCCGAAACTTGTCTTCCCGCCGGTCTGCGGTTGTTGATTCTTACAAAGCCGTTTGCGAAGTGCTCGAGCAACGACGGTTGCTCTGCGCCGCTGGCCACGCGCCAGTTGAAATGGAGATCGCTCCGCAATATCAGCGGCCGATGACTGAAGGCGGGCCGGAAGTGGACACTGGGGGGATCGTCTGGGTCAACCGCGGGACGACCGACAATTTCGGCGTGTATGGCGCGCAAGCGGCCGCAGCGCGCAACGTCGTCGATGCTGCATTCTTCTTCTGGAACCGCGTGATTACCAACCTGAATCAGGACGGCGGCAACAGCCAGCTGGATGTCACGCTTACCGCAACGGCGCGCGGGTCGGGTGTCGGCGGTGGTGGGGGCGTTTCGACGTTGCTGGGCAATAAGCCTCGAACCGGCGCGGTGACCATCGGCGGCGGGATCGATGCGGACGGAAACGGAACGGTTGGCGACGCCGAGGGTTTCTACCTCGACCCCGCGCCCTACGATTTCTCCGAGTTCAAAGGAGGCATCATTAACGCCTTCACGGGCAACGCGACTCCCGGCAGCGCCGCTGTTAACGGCTTCGACATGTTCAGCCTCGTCGCGGCCGAGATTCAGCACGCGCTCGGGATCACGTCAACCGGTGGAAATGGCATCGCGTGGCGGCAGGATCCGAACGATTACCTGCGCCTCACGACCGCCGACGACAACACCGACACGCCTGGCGATCTGTGGGTGTTTAAGTCGCCGACGGTGAAGGTTCTGTTGACCAGCAACAACGGCGGTCCCGGTGGGGCGAGTCGCGATGTGGCCGTTCACTCAGCCGACCCCGCCAACAGCCTTGTCTACGAAGGCGATACTTACACAGGCGTGATCGACACCGGCGGCGCGACGTACCAGCCTGCGCGCCGAAACCTGCCCAGCTACAACGCTGCGCGAATGCTCGGCGATATCTACGGTTACACGATCAATCCGCCGCAAGACTCTGGTCAATGCTTCTACGCCGTGCCCGACCCCGCCAGCGGGAGCATTCATGTGCGCAACCCCAGCCTTGTCAGTTCCGACCGGATGGAGATGCGCGCCACCAGCGGTGGAGTATTCATCACGCTCGATATCGGCGACGACGTCGCCGGAACCAACATGGATGGTCCGTTCGTCTGCCAGTTCCCGCGCGCACCGTACAACGGGGTGCTGATGGAAGGCGGCGGCGGCAATGACTTTCTGCGCACCGATGGAAACGACGGCGTCTCTGTCACCATGCGCGGCGGCAACGGCGACGATTTCCTGGATCTGAGCTTCATTCAGCGAAACCTCGACCTGATCACCGGCGCCGTGGTGATTGAAGGTGGCAACAACTTCGATCGCATCTTTATCTACGACAACAACGACACCACCGGCGACACGTTCACCTTCGGCGACATCGCCGGCGGCGGGACTTTTGATGTCAGCGGCACGTTCAATTCGATGACCTACAGCGGCTGCGAAGAAATCAACCCGACCACCGGAACCGGCGGAGATACGCTGCAGCTTTTCGCGACGCCCGCTGGCTGCAAGATGCACATCAACAGCGTCGGCGGGGCGGAAGTGGTGAATGTGGGCATGGGCGTGGCCGGACCAGGCGCACAGCTTGTTCGCGGGGATGTTCACATCGAGAACACGCCGAATTTCACGACGCTCAACATCAATGACACAGGCAATTCCGTCCCGCGAACGCTCGGCAGCAACGGTTACACCTTCGGAACCGGCAACACGTTCGCGCACGTTTCCGGCGTGGCCGTGGGAACGGTTTTCTACAAGCTCGCCGATGTCAACAACATCAATGTGATTGCTGGCAGCGGAAGCGATGTATTCCTCATTGCTGACACGCCGCGTGCCATCAACTACCACAACACCGGCGGTGCCGATGTCGTGCGCGTTGGCAACGCCGTCAATGGAACCGACACGATTCTTCAGAACGTCAATGTCAGTTCCGGCGGTTTTGTCATTCCGACGGTCATCGTCGACAACGCCGCCGGCGCGGCTCACACCAATACGACGCTTGGCGTTTCCGGCGGGACGATGAACGTCAACGGCATGACCGGCGGCGGGATCGTTACGTGCCCGACAACGTCGGCCGTTCAACTTTTCGGCAGCAGCGGCAACGACATCATCACGCTCAACAACACCATCAACAACGGCCAAATCTTGGTCGACGCCGGCGGTGGGTCGGATGTCGTCAACGTCGTCGGCGCGCGGGTCACCACGCTCACCGTCCGCGGCGGAACCGATGCCGCCAACGACTTTCTCGACATCTTCGATGCAACCATGCCGACCAACGTCGTCGGCGGAACCGTGTTCGCCGACCGCATCGTCCGCGATACCGCTGTGCCGCTCGACGTTTTCTACTCAGGCTTTTCGAGCGTCAACTGGAATCAGCAGAACCAGCAGAACGCGATTGTGGTGCGCGGCATTTCCGCCGACATCGCTCCAAACTTTCAGTTCGCCATCATCGGAAACTCGGTCGACGATTTCCTCGAAGTACACACGCAGGACGCCGCTGGCAATCCAACGATTCTCGGCAATCTGTCCTTCAGCGGAAATGGCGGGCCGGATGCCATTCAGGTCTTCGCCGGACCCACCGCGGAGAGTTTCCGATTCTATGATGCATTTGGCGGCGGGAGCACCGCGTATCTCGGCAGCAACGGGCCGCGTTGGATCGCGATCGCGGCGGGCGTCGAGACCATTCAAGTCCACGGCGGAGCGCAAAACGATTCCTTCGCCGTCGAAAAGTATGCTCAAGGCGGTTCGCTCAGCCTCTTCGGCGGCGGCGGCAACGACACCTGCACCATCGGCAATGGCGATCTGTCGGCCGACCTCACCAGCGCTTCGGCGTTTACGTTCGATGGCCAGACCGGCACCAGCGATACCTTTGTGATTTCGAACATCGCCACCACGACATCGTGGGACTACCGGCTTAGCACCGGTTCAGCGATCGCGCAGCGAGTATCCACCGCATACTCCTGGACAACCGGCTTGCAGGGCGTCGAGAAACAGATTGTCAACGCCGGCTCGGCGCGCGACTCGTTCGTGTTAGACTCGACCGCTGCGGGCGTGCAAAGCGAATTCAATGGCTTCGCCGGCAACGACGGGCTGCTCCTGGGGTTGACGGGCAACACGGTGAACAACATTCTCGGCCCGGTCGTGTACAACGGCGGTCAGGACGGCGGGAATATGGGCGTGTACGACAGCGCCGACACGTCCGGCGATGTCGTTCATCTCGACGCCAACACCTTGGGCGCGTATGCCGGTGATACGCTGTTCGGTCCCGGCGGATCGCTCACTTTTGCAGATGTTGTGAACTTCGGCGGGTTTCCCGCGATCTTCATTGACCTCGGCAGCGGCGCAGATGTTGTCTACGCCCAGCCGCACGTCAATGGGCGCATCACGATCAACGCCAACAATCCAACGTCCGCGCCCGGCGACGTGCTGAACCTCGCCACCGCCGGACTGGTATCGCCGGTGATCAACGGCACGGCGGCTTCGGGCAGTCTCAACAGCAGCAATCGTCAAACTCTGGATTGGACCGGCTTTGAAGGTTCGATCACCACCGACAATGTCGCTCCCGCTTTTGCGGTTGCCAACATCAACGTAATAGGCATTCCCGCCGGCGGCGGTCAGTTGAAGCAGACGGTGGACGTGGGCTTCTTCGAAAACGTCGGCGGATTGATCAATGTGAATTCGGTGCAATTCACCAACCTGACGACAGGACAGGTCATCCCCGCGAGCAACGCCGCGGTGCAATACAGTACCTTTTCAAACACCGCCAGCTTTTCGTTCCCCGGTTACCCCAACGGCGTGCTGCCCGACGGCAACTACACCGGCAGGGTGTTCGCCGGCCTGCCCGATTTCTTCGGCAACCCGCTCCCGGCTGATGCGACCTTCAGCTTCTACTTCCTCAACGCCGACGCCAACCGCGACCGCAGCGTGAACTTGGACGATTTCACCATCCTCGCGGCCAATTTCGGGCAGGTGGGTCGATTCTTCACCCAGGGTGACTTCAACTACGACGTCAGCGGCGCGGTGAATCTGGACGACTTCACCATCCTTGCAAGCCAGTTCGGCAAGACACTTCTAGCAGCGGGCGAATTGCCTCGGCGGGGGGGCGGCGTTGCTCGGGAGGACGACGTTGCAAGCTTCGCGGCGCGGGTGGGGCGGGCGTCCGCTTCAGAAATGCCCCACAGCGGGGTGACTGCGTCGATTTTGTCTGCCGAGGGCGACAATGCGTTTGTTCGGCTCTTCTCCGCTATTCCCCTGTGATCGACCGCACAGCGGGACTTTCCACCGGAGCCAGGAGCTACACGCCAAATTTTCTGTGGCCCCAATCAACTCAACCTGTCGCTATGCCATGATCGCGGGACTCTTAAGGTCCCCGGTCCATCGTAACAACAGGTTGAATGAAGTTGATTGGAGATGCCATGAAAAACGCCAGCAAATCGCATCGAGAACGACATGCTCGACGGCACGCCGTGACCGAATCCGCATCTTCCGCCACAGTCGAGGCGTTGGAAGGCCGCAGGTTGTTTTGTGCGTTACCTCACTTTTCTGCAGGTGTGATGTCGCAAGATCTGCGCTTGGAATCGGACCGCGCGGAAGTCGGCTTTTACGATGAGATGAGCACCAACGCCGCCGGGCAGTTTCAGATTAACTGGACGAACCGTGGCGCGGATAACTTCGGCGTGTTCGGCGCCCGTGCTGAAGACGCGAGGAGAATCGTCGATACCGTTTTCGACATGTGGGAAAACATCATCGTCGATATGCACGATCAGGGAAACCGGAACTACATCAACGTTGATGTCTTCATGGCCAATGAAACGCCCGGTTTCGGGGGAGGGGCACGACTGCAGGAATGGCAGTTTGGCTTCCCTGTGCGGGGCGACATCGAACTCGGGGTCGGCACGGCCGGGCAGCCAGATTTAGGGTGGTTTCTCGATCCATCGCCGCAAGAGAGCAGCGAGTTTCAGGGGAACATCGTCAACGCGTTCGCCGGTGATGCGCAGGCCGGCTCACCGGCGTTCAACAAACCGGACTTTTTCACGGTCGTCAACTCCGAGATTATTCACTTGCTGGGAATCACCAGTCAGGGAAGCGTGCATTGGGTCGATCAACCGGTGGCCAACGGCACGGGGGTAGCCGACGGCAATGAGGGGGGCGGGATAGGCCAGCTTTATTACATCAAGAACGCCTCCATCAACCAACTACTCACCACCAACAACGGCGGCAGCGGCGGGACGGATACCGGCGAACCGCTGCACACGTCGCCCGGCGCCCACTTCGTTGAGGCCGCTGTCGGATGGGTGTATGGGAGCGAGGATGCCGGCAACGCCAGCTACGAAAACGGTCGCCGCTACCTGCCGCCCAACAACATCGCGCAACTCCTTAACCACGGTTATGGGTACGAATATCGAGACCCAGAACTACAGGGCACGTTCTACTCCATGCGCCGGTTCGACGGCACGGTGAAGATTCGCGGCGGGGCCGGCAACAGCAACGACATTATCGACGTCTACCGCGACTTCGCCACCAACGAGATAGTCGCAGCCATTGACGTGGGCATCGATGTGAACGGCACCGGTCCGACCGATGCGTTTGTTTCGAGGTTCCCGGTGACGAGCGTCGCGTCGATCAATATCGAAGGCTTCGGGGGCGCGGATCGGGTGACGATCAACTCGAACATCGGCATCCCGGTCACTCTCGATCTGGGTGCTGGGGACGACCGTGTGGTCGTCCGGGGAAAGGGACTTGGAATCGGTGGGGCGGCCGTGGATGTCAACGTCGTCGGCAGCGACGATGGCGTCGACACCCTGGAACTGTTCAACGAGCGCACCGGCGACAACATCAATGTCGATTCCACGGGTCTGACCAGCACCGGCGGCTTCAACATCGCCGCACTGGACAACTTCGAGCATCTGGTGATCAACACACACTTTGGACAGAACGACATTCGAATGGTGCGGGCCAACACCTTTCAGACCTTTACCGTGAACGCCAATCCGCAGGGCGGTGTGATTCACCTCAACGAACTCGCCGGCGCGCCGGTGCGCGTGAATGGTAGCAACCAGGCCGACACGCTGCGGCTTCGCTGGAGCGGCAACGGCTTCGTTTCGACCAATGTCCTGTTCTTTGGGAACAGCGGGGCGGACACGCTGGAACTGAGCAATGGCGACCTTGGGCGCGTCACCGGACGGGTGGACTTCTCTCCCGGGCTGGGCCAGGACCAGATCATCTTCAACGATCAGAACAGCATCATCACCAGCGCGCAATACCAATTGGGGACCGACAGTTTCCGCGTCATTGATGCATTCACCGACTTGTTTCATACGTTTGGCGATACTGAGATCGTGCGGGTCCGCGGTGATTCGGGCGCCAACACATTCACGGTCGCCCCGGCAGCGCTCTATTCGGCGGACCTGGCCGGGAACAACGGCAACGATACATTCAACGGGGGCGGGTCGAACCGAGCGACCCTCCGGGGCGGAGAAGGCGATGACGACTTCCGCGTCGGTAACGGCGACGTCTCGCAGACGGCCGGTCTTGTCGATATGCAAGGCGAGGGGGGCAGCGACACCCTGACTATCGACGACTCAGTCGGTACGAGCAACCTGCCGTGGACCATCAACGGCTTCACAGGCGACCCGGGGAATCAGCAGCGGGCTTTCCTGGGCATTTTCGAGTACGGGTACGCCGGCTTCGAGAACCTTCGCCTGCTCGGTTCGCCGCTGTCACAGAACTTCACGCTCAATGGAGGGTTCAATCAGGGCGTGGAGATAAACGCCGGCGGGGGCACTGATACGATCCTCCTTGACGATGTCGTCAACTACAATCGCGCGGACGGTGTTTCGCCCATCAGCATCGATGGTGGAAGCAGTCCGGCGGGTGGGCTGGACAAGCTCATCGTCAGCGACACCGGGACCACATTCGCCGGAGATTACTTCCTTCGTCAGCGCAACGTATTTCTGATCGATGAAAATTTCTTCGGGCACAGCATCGACTATGCTGCCATCGAGCACCTGCAGGTCTTCGCATCCGATGGCGCGACGAATCTAACCGTGCTCGGCACGTCACCTGATATCACGGGTCAAACGTCCTTTTTTCTGGGCGGCGGAAATGACATTGCAACCGTATACACCCGCGACGAGTTCGGCAACCCATCGATCCTCAGCCCGATCGGCATTCTCGGCCACGGCGGAAGCGACACCGTCACTTACCTCGACTCGCCCGCGCCTTTCGGTCCGGCGCTGACCGCCGGCGACTCGGATGGCCCGGAAGGCGTTCCCGGCGTCAACTGGTCGATCGCCAGCGTTTCCGGTGGACCGTCCACGGTCATCAGTGGATTTGGTGCCAACGTCGGACTCGGTACCGACATAGAGGCTTTGAATTTCGTCGGCGGAGACGGGCCAGACAATATCGCCGTCAACGCCGCCATTCCGCTGGCAATCAACCTCAACGGTGGTGCGGGCGATGACGTGATCGACGTCGTCAAGACCCCCGGTCCATTCCACGTCTCCGGCGGCGACGGCGGAGACATGTTGCAGCAGCGGTTCGACCTGGTGGCGTTCTTGCCCGACCGCGTCGCCGTTACCGACAATTCGCTGGTGCATTACCGGCGCGCACAATTCGGCGGGCCGTTCCTTCCACTAATCGAGACGACCTACAGCCCGGACCTCGAAGCGATCAGCATCAGCAGCACCGCCAGCGCGGCGTTTCTCGAAGTCGTCAGCACACAGCCGGGGGCGCGGGTGTCGCTGGTCGGATCGGCAGGCGTGGACACGTTCTATGTCGGTTCCGCGGGTGTCGCCATCGGTGTGCCCGGCAACCCGGGCACCACGCAGAACATTCGCGGGCCCGTGTTCATCGAAGGCAGTGGGAACGATTCGCTGACCATCAACGATGCCGCCGACACGGTCGGTCGATTTCTTCACGCGTTGCCATACAACGTCGGTGGCATCGCCGGTGATGACTTGTTCGGTGACGGTGGGTCGGCGTTCTTCTCGGGCGTCACCAGCGTCACCGTCAATCTCGGCAGCGGGGCGGACCTGGTCTACGCGCAACCGAATTCTGCGATGCCGGTAAACATCAACATGGGTGGCACACCCGACGATCTGTTCTTCGCGGCGCTGGCGGCGACGGTGAACCCCGTCATCACGCAGAACGGCGCCAACGGCAGCATCACCTGTGACAACTTGTTCCCCCTCGGATTTACCGGCATTGACAACGACATTGTGGTCGACGATCTCGCCCCGGTTCCGCAGGCCGCCGACTTTTTCTACGATCTCGCGCGCCAGACGCTGTCGTTTTCGTTCAGCGAAGACGTGTCGGCCACACTCAATCCCGGTTATGTCAGCCTGACCGACCTTGACACAGCCGAGATGATTTCGACGGGCTTGATGTCGCTCGCGTACGATCTCGAAACCCAGTCCGCTGCCGTGGAATTCCCTGGCTTGCCCAACGGCGCTTTGCCGGACGGCAACTATCGAGCGCAACTGACCCCAGGCTATCTTGATGTTTTCGGCAACGAGGCCCTCGTCTCGATCGAGGTTGATTTCTTCACGCTTGCCGGCGACGCCAACCGCGATCGAAGCGTGAACCTCAATGACTTTACCATCCTCGCCGCCACCTTCGGCCAGACTGGCCGCGTTTTCAGTGAAGGCAATTTCGACTACGACCCCGCCGGCGCGGTGAATCTCGATGACTTTACCATCCTCGCCAGCCAGTTCGGTGCGAGTCTTCCCGCGCCGGGCAGTTTGCCCCGCGGCGCGGCGGTGGCGACCGGTCTGCTGCCGTCAAGGTCGGTGGCTGCAGTGACAACTGCGCCGCTTCGGCCGGCGTCCCGGCTGGCTGGGGTTGATTTGCTGGCGGGGCAGCAAGTTTGGTCGAGTTGGTCGGATGTGCAGATTTAGTTTCGAGCGCGAATTGTGTTAATCTGGCATCGGAGGATTTGCCATGAAACTGTATTCACGCCGTTCATCACGCATCGAAACCCTGGATCCGCGACTGTGCCTGGCCAATGTGCCGCCTAGCGCGCAAGAGCAGTACATGGTTGAGCTGATCAACCGCGCGCGGGCAAATCCGCCGCAATATGCAGTTGATTTTAATCTCCCCGTTTCGCTAACCGACGCCAGCCCCCGGCCGCCGCTGGCGGTGAACGGGTTTTTGACCGATTCATCGCGCGGCCATGCGGTGGAGATGGCGACATTCAACTACTTTGCGCACACCAGTGCAGTCACTGGTAAGGCACCGAACCGAATGGCGCGCGATGCGGGGTATGTCTTGCCGGGTTTTTACCCGGACGATCAGAACTTTATCGAGTCGTTGGCGGCGGGGTCGTTTCTCAGTTACCAGTCGGCGGTTGCGCCCTTGAATGCGCTGCTCGTTGATCAGGGCCTGAATCCGCCCGGCCATCGCATTCATCTGCTGGCGATGGACCCGTTTTATGAAACGCATAATGAGATTGGTGTGGGTTACGGGTTTGGCAGTTCGTCGAGTTTTCAAAACTACTGGGCCATTCAGACAGGCCCGGACAGCTTGGGGCGTGAGTTTCTGACCGGCGTCGTCTATTCTGATACGGTCAGCGCGGACAACTTTTACACCCCGGGTGAAGGCAAAGGCGCCGTGGAAGTGCGCGCCACGCGCATCAGCGATAATATGGAGTTTGTCGCCACAACCTACGGCAGCGGGGGGTATAGCCTGCCACTGACGGCGGGGGTCTACAATGTGACAGCGAGCGGTGGCGAACTCGCGTCGCCGATTACCGTTAACAACATCACCATCGGCAGCAGCAATGTGAAGCAAGACTTTGTTGCCAGCGCGGTGCCCGTCGGCCCGAGCGTGACAGCCAAGCAGTTTCTCGTCGATGCTTCTGTGCAGACATTGCAGTTTGATTTCAGCCAGCCGGTCGCCGGTCTGACGGCGAGCGATCTCGTGCTGGAGCAACTCGGCTCGCCCAATCAGACCATTCCATCTGCCAATATTGCTATGGTGCTGAACGGTGCTCAGCAGCAGGCCAACTTCACCTTTCCGGGTTACGCTGCCGGCGCGCTGCCCGACGGCAACTACGTCGCGGCGCTGCCCGCGGGTTCGTTCACTAATGGACTCGGTAATCCGTCGGTGGCGGCGAGCCTGGATTTCTTCGTCCTCGCCGGCGACGCCAACCGCGATCGCAGCGTGAACCTCGACGACTTCACCATCCTCGCCGCCAACTTTGGGCAGACGGGGCAAGTGTTCAGCGAAGGCAACTTCGACTACGACCCCGCCGGCGCGGTGAATCTCGATGACTTCACCATCCTCGCCAGCCAGTTCGGTGCGAGTCTTCCCGCGCCGGGCGATTTGCCCCGGCGGGAGCCTGCGTCGCTTCCGTTGTCGCCATTCTCCGCGGAAAGGGTGGCTCGGCCGGTCAGCCGCGTCATGTCGCCGGACGAACTACTCGGTACTGGCGATGCGCCGACTTACATCTGAGCTCCCGCGGCAGCGCTTCAAGGCCCCAAATGGCTCGATCGTCGGCGACTCTGAAGGCAGCACCGCAGCACGCCCGCGCTGGGTGGTGTTCGCGGTGCCTGCATTGGAATTTGGCCGAAGTGGTGCACTCCTAAACGGCGACGAAGTGCTTGTCGGCAGGTAACTTACCGCCCAGTGCAATCGGAACGAAGTGGCGCGCGGATCTCGTGCCGCGGCGCTGCCGTCATGCGTCATCGGCACACTGTCTCGCTGATGAAATCGGTACTCGAAATCTCGCACAGCGACCCCGGTTGCAACTTGATTCCAATCACTACCTCGACAAAATGAATTCTGTCAGGCCGCACTGGTCGGCACGCGTCGCAGGCGCGTCTTGTTGTTGCAGGTTGTTGGCCCGTTGCCCCTGCGCGTGCCGGGTGAAGGAGGAGTTGAGATGCCGTTGTTCCGTTCCACCCGCCGCACTGCGCGCGGCGCGAGTCGTCTTCCTATCGAACACTTGGAAACTCGTCGGTTGCTGACCGCGATCGCTTCCGGAGAGCGGGTGACAGGCAATATCAGCGGCACGCCCGAAACGGTCGAGTTTACGGTGGCTGCAGTGGCGGGCGATTCGCTGCTGTTTAGCCTGGGCGAACTGGTGAACTTCTCACCGCGGTTGCAGGTGTTTGCGCCGGACAATTCCATCGCGGGACAGATCACGGGCAGCACGTCGTTCACGGATGCGAATCTGCAGGTGGACCTGATCAGCGTCGCGCAGGCGGGGACGTATCGGGCGGTGGTGGGATCGACCTCAGGCTCGGGCGGGTTTGCGCTGTCGATGGTGAAGGTGCCGGGAGCACAACCATTTGATGAGGGGCCGTTGGTCAGCGGCCAGCGGAAAGAAGCACTGCTTGATCGTGGGGACCTCGATGTCTACACCTTTACCGCCAGCGCGGGCGATTCGATCATTGTATCGATGGGTGAACTGGAACTATGGGCGCCGCGGGTGGATCTGTTCGGGCCGAACGGGGCGCGGATCGCGACGATCTCGGGGAGCACAAGCTTTCACGATGCGAATCTGCAGGTGGAGGCGATGAACGTTGTCGACGGCGGAACATATTTCATCGTGGCACGCTCGGCATCGAACGCGACCAGCGGCAACTACGGTCTGACGATGGCCAAGCTCGCCGGGCCGCAGCCTTTTAATGAAGGGCCTCTGGCCAGCGGAGAACGGAAGGTAACCTCGCTGAGCCGCGGCGATATCGACGTGTACACGATTGCTGCCAACGTCGGCGATTCCATTTTGGTTTCGGTCGGCGAACTGACCAACTGGGCACCGCGCGTTGATCTGTTCGGACCGACAGGCGTACGTCTGGCAACGGTCTCAGGAAGCACGTCGTTTTCCGATGCCAATCTGCAGGTGGAAACCCTGAGCGTGGCGGCGGCCGGGACATATTTTGCTGTCGTTCGCGCCGGCGGCACTACGGTTGACGGAGAGTACGGCGTCTCGGTGGCAAAGCTCGGCGGGCCGCAGCCATTCGACGC
>DDRH01000039.1:56978-100192 GCA_002343075.1 Phycisphaerales bacterium UBA2421
GCGGCGGGCCGCAGCCATTCGACCAGGGACCGATGGCCAGCGGGCAGCGAAAAGCCAGCTTGCTCGATCGGGGCGACCTTGACGTCTATACGTTTACCGCCAGCGCCGGTGATTCGATGATCGTTTCAGTCGGCGAACTGGAGAACTGGTCGCCGCGCGTCGATCTGTTCGCGCCCAACGGCGTGCGGCTGTTCACCAACTCGGGGAGCACATCGTTTACAGATGCCAACGTTCAGGTGGAGGCGTTGAGTGTCGCGCAAAGCGGGACGTATTATGCGGTGGTGCGCGCGGGAGCGACCTCGGTTTCCGGGAATTACGGAATCGCGGTTGCGAAAATTGCGGGGGCGCAGCCGTTCAGCGGCGGGGCGATGGGCAGCGGCGAGCGCCGCGCCGCATTGCTCGACCGTGGCGATCTGGACATTTACACGTTTTCGGCGAGTGCCGGCGAATCGATGGTGCTGTCGGTGGGTGAGATAGGCAACTGGGCCCCGCGGCTGGATCTTTTTGATCCGAGCGGCAACCGTCTGTCGACGGTGGCAGGAAGCAGTTCATTGACGGATGCCAACCTGCAACTTGAAGCGCTCACGGTCACGCTCTCGGGGACCTATTACGCCGTTGTGCGCGCCGGGGCATCGTCGGTAGCCGGGGAGTATGGGATTTCGATTGCGAAGGTTGGCGGAGCACAGCCGTTCGACAACGGCCCAGTCGCCAGCGGACAACGACGAACCGGCACGCTGGAGCTCGGCGGGCTTGAGGTGTTCACCTTTACCGCGAACGCCGGCGATGCGGTGCTGTTCTCATTGGGCGAACAGGTGAACTGGGCCCCACGGCTGGACGTTTTCGCGCCGGATTCGTCTCGCGTCGGGTTCGTCAGCGGAAGCAGCAGTCTCACCGACACCAATCTTCCGCTCGACTTCCTGGGCTTGACGCAGTCCGGTACCTACTATGTGGTTGTGCGTTCAGGTGCGACGACAGCAGCCGGTGATTTTGTCTTCTCCATGGCCAGGCTGCCCGGATCGCAATCCCCCGACACAACAGATAACGACGGCGGGCCCATCGCCTCGGGGCAGACCACCAGTGCCGCCATCGCCGCCGGCGACTTGGATGTATATACGATCAACCTGTCGATGGGAGCCGCAGCCAGTTTCCAGATGAACCGGCTGCCCGGGTCGAGCACCGGCCTCTCGATGCGTCTCGACCTGTTCCGGCCCAACGGCACGCGTCATGCGTTTGACACTGGTGCTTCCGCGGCGACCATCAATCTCACATCGGCCCCGCTGGCTGGCACCTATTACATCGTGGCCCGCACGCCAAGCACTGGGAGCGTGGGGAACTATTCGCTTGGTGTCGATGTTGCCCCCGGCCCCGACACGCGCCCGCCGCAGGTCACGCTCTCAGATTTCCGCTGGAATGTTCCCCGGCAGCAGGTGGTCTTTCGAATGAACGAAAGCGTCGCCGGTTCGGTCGACGTCACCGACCTGACGCTGGTGAACCTCACCACCAGCGCCACCATTCCCGCGGGCAATGTCAGCGCGGCTTTCGTCAGCAGCATGAATGAGATCGTCTTCGAGTTTCCCAGCTACCTTTATCGCGCGCTTCCAGATGGAAACTATCGCGCAACGCTCAACGCCGGCAGCGTCAGCGACACCGCCGGGCTGGTGCTGCCGGCAAACTCGATCTACGACTTTTTCTTCCTCAACGGCGACGCCACGCGCGATCGCGCGGTGACGCTCAACGACTTTACCATTCTCGCCGCCAACTTCGGACAGACCGGCAAACGTTTCAGCGAGGGCAACTTCAATTACGACCCTGCGGGCGCGGTTGATCTGGACGATTTTACCATCCTCGCCAGTCAGTTCGGCAAGTCTCTCCCCGCTGCGGGGGAGGTGCCTGAGGCGCGCTTGCCGACGGAGGTTGCGGAGCGGGTTACGGGTTCGCGGTTTTCGATCGATCCGATTCGCGACGAAGTGCTTGTAGATTAGAGAGATAGGTGCCGCGCAGGGTCTGCGGCTGGTGCGAATGTTGCGCTGCGATCATATTTTTTGCTTGTCGATCAGTCGGTATGCAGGGTACGCTTGCAGCGAACTTTGCAAACCGGAGGCAGCACCGCATGTATCGCCCGGGAAAACTCATCGAAACGCTCGAACGGCGCACCCTGTTGGCCGCTAACCCGTCGGTGATTGATGTGCTGGCGCTTTATACGCCCGGCGCGCTGGCGTATCACGGCGGGGATGCCGGCCGGCTGCAGGCGCATTTTTCGGCAGCAATTGAGACGGCGAACCTCGCGCTCGTGAACAGCGAGATCGCGGCGGTCTTTCGCATTGTGGGTGTGCAGCCGATCAGCTACACCGGAAGCAACGACCTGTTCCTGGACCGCATCCGACTCACCAATCCGTCCGACGGCTTCATGGATTCGGCACACACGCTGCGCAACACGTTTGGTGCCGACCTTGTAACGTTGCTCACCGAAGGCGCACAGAACGGCGGCAATGCAAGCCTGCCGACGAATCTGACGGAGTTGAACAGCGGGAACTTCGCCTTTAGTGCCAACAACATTGACGCCATTCAGCCTGGCAATCTCACCCTGGCGCACGAACTTGGCCACAACCTCGGCGGGGGGCACGAGCGCGGCAACTTGATCGACCCAGCGGTCGGGCCGTTTCCATACAGTTACGGCTATCGCTTCACCGCGTCGGATGGCAACCTCTACCATGATGTCATGTCGTATGACCCTGGCATGGTAATCTACAACTATGCCAATCCGTCGGTAAATTTTCTCGGCACACCCACGGGCAGGCCCGCGGGCGATGCGATGTCGGCCGACATTGCCGCGACATTTGCTCAGACCATTCCCGTCGTCGCGGCATTTCGCCCATCCGCCACGCCCGACACCGCCGGCCCGACGGCGGCGCTCTACTCAACCACCACCGCCGAAGCGCCGCTGGGCGCGCTGCGGCTCGATTTCACCATTCGCGTTGCCGACCCGGCCGGCGTGAACGCCGCAACTT
Source organism: Phycisphaerales bacterium UBA2421 (assembly GCA_002343075.1). GTDB lineage: Bacteria > Planctomycetota > Phycisphaerae > Tepidisphaerales > Tepidisphaeraceae > UBA2421. Next base: position 59,987 of record DDRH01000039.1, read on the forward strand.
TTGACAATAATGACGTCACCGTAACGCTTCCGCCTCAGTTCGGTGGACACATGCTGCACGCCGGACTGGTGTCAATCGAAGGCGGTGCCGCCAGCGGCGGGGGATACAAGCTCGTCACCTATCGCGTCATCCTCCCTTCGCGAGACATACCGCTTGATGAGCTGATCTATACCCTCGCTGCAGGCGCGGTGGCCGACAGCTTCGGCAATGCGCCCGCAAGTCCGGCGATCCTCGGCAGAAACACCGCCTCGGTGGCCAACATCAATTTCGCCGCGGCGCGAGATCTTGGCAGCCTCAATCTCAATGGCGGGACGACAACCGTTTATGAATCACTCGGCAACTTTATTGGCGAAGCAGACAATACCTATCGCGTCACGGTCAGCCAGCCCGGCACGCTGGCCGTGCAGCTAAATGGCAACACGGCGAATCTCGGCGTGTTCGTCGCCCGCGACCTGAATGGAAACGGCGTCTACGATTTTCCTGCCGAAGCGATCGCGTTTTCCGATAATTTCGCCCCAACTGCTCCCGAAGCGCTGGCAATCAACGTCACCGCAGGAACGTACTTCGTCTGGACCTACGGCGGGGTTAACACGCCCTACGCGCTGGCCATCCGGCAATATGCCGACGCCGTTGCGCCCTCCGCCCGTGTCGATGCGACCGACCTGTTTTCCCCTGGGGCGCCATACATCGACTTTGCAGTTACCTACGAAGATGATCAACTGATCGACGGCGAGACATCCCGCTACTGGTCGGCCATCGACATTCGCGCCCAACTCGATAATGGTGCCGATTTTACTTTCTTCTACTATCCCGAGCCTGCCATCAACACGCCGTATGGCCTGACTGGTCCTTCGCAGACCATCAACTATCGCATTTACCCTTTCAATGGCACCGACTGGACCTCGCTTGAGAACGGTACGTTTACTCTCAGCATTCACCCCAATACCGGCTCCGATCCGCGCGTGCGTGATGCTGCGGGAAATGACATTCCACTGCTTACGCTTGGAGCTTTCAGGATCAAGATCGGCCAGAGCGATACCGAGCCGCCGTCGCTCGCGCAATTGCGGGCGCCCGGGGTGAGTGTGCCGGGTTCGGCGGCACAACTGGTCACGGTTGTTTACAGGGACAACGTCGCACTGAACGCCGCAACGTTTGATAGTCATGATTTGCGCATCACCGGGCCGGGCGGGTTCGATGTTCCTGCAAGCCTGGTTGCGGTCGGCGCCGCGCCTGCTGTCGGTGGCGAGCGGGTGGTGACTTACTCCTTCGCCCCGCCCGGCGGCAGTTGGGATGTTGCCGACCGCGGCGCGTATACCGTGTCGCTGCAGTCTAACCAGGTGCGCGACTCGAGCGGCAACGCCATGCCTGCCGGTGCGCTTGGCGTGTTTGACGTTGTCATCCCGCTTCCGGGTGATGCGACCGGCAACGGCAGCGTGACGCTCGACGATTTCACCGCGCTCGCTGCCAACTTCGGCACCCAACCACGCGGGATCGCCAGCGGTGACTTTAACTATGACAATCGCGTCAACCTGGACGACTTCACCATTCTCGCCAGCCGCTTTGGCAGTTCCCTTCCCGCGGTGGCGCTTTCGCGGGCGAAACCGCCGCCGGCTCGGTTGGAGTCGGCGGTGTTCGGAAACATCCGGCTGATCGACGAGATCGACCCGAATCACGAGTTGCCTTTGTAACTGTTTCACCAGCGACCAATTCTTCTCCGATTGTTGTGGCAATTGTTCCCTGCAATGTGTCATAATCCCGACCACCCGGCAGGTGAAGCATGACGATGTTGCCGGAGTTGGAGGATTGTTGTGAAGAAGTTGAAGCCTTGCCGAGGGTTCCTGGTCCATTCGCTCGAACCTCGGCGGATGCTCGTGGCACCCGATGCGCCGGTGATCATCGAGCCGTTTACACAGGGGCAGATTACCAGCACGTTTGACATCAACCTGCAGACCGATCCCGCGCAGTACAGTGACGGCGACGGCGATGCCTGGCAATCCACTGATTGGATCATTCGCGAAGCGGCATCGCAGACGACCGTCTGGCAGACCGGCTTCCTCAGCGCCCCGCCGTTGACGCTGTACCGCACCGATTTTTCTGACGGCACGTTTGTCGGTCCGCTGGCAGGGCGTACCGAGTTGAACTACAGCACGAACTATCAGTTGGTTGTGCGCTATCGCGATGCTGCAAGTGAAACCAGCGCACCGGCGGTTCGCGATTTTACCACCTCCGGCCCGACGCAGGTCGTGCCCGGCGGCGGTACATGGCTGGTGAAGCCGGGCTACGTGGTCGAACCGGTGCAGACAGGATTGCGCCTGCCGGTCAACATCGCGTTCGTTCCCAATCCAGGAACCGCGCCCTCCGATCCGTTGTATTACGTCGCCGAGTTGTATGGGTCGATTCAGGTTGTGCGCAATGACGGCTCGCGGCAGACATTTGCCACGTCGCTGCTCGATTACAATCCGCAAGGCCCGTTTGGTGGCTCGGGGGAGCAGGGTCTGACCGGGTTGGCTGTCGAGCGCGATGCCGGCAACCCCAATCTTTATCACCTTTATGTGGCGATGCTCTGGGACAATGGCGCGCCGCCCGGCGGGCCGAATCACTATCCCAAGGTCGAGCGCCTCACCAGCGCCGCGGGGGGCCTGACTGTGGCGTCGCGCACGGTGCTGCTCAACATGCAGCCCGAAACACAGGGGCAGTCGCATCAGATTTCCAATGTCAGCATCGGGCCGGACAACAAGCTTTATGTACACATGGGCGACGGCTTCGACGCCTCGACCGGCCTCAACCTCGATCAATATCGCGGGAAGGTGCTTCGAATGAACAAGGACGGCTCGCCCGTCGCCACGGGCGATCCGGCGGGGGCCAACCCGTTTTATAACGCCGCCAACGGCATCAACGCGCGCGACTACATCTACACCTTCGGTCACCGCAATCCCTTCGGCGGGGCTTGGCGCGGCGACGGCAAGTTGTGGATGGTCGAAAACGGAAACGGCATCGACCGCATGGTCGATCTGGTCAGCGGGCAAAGTTACGGCTGGGCGGGCAGCGATACCGCGATCCAGAGCTTTTCCAAGTTTGTCTGGAACCCTGCCACAGCGCCGGTGAATATTGATTTTGTCGATCCGGCCAGTTTCGGAGGAAGCATGTTTCCTCCCGAAGCGCAAGATCATGGGTTTGTGACGCTCAGTGGCTCGACCTATGCCGCCGGGCCGTTGCAGCGGGCCAAGGCGATCGTGGAGTTTCCCGATCTTGATACGCTTGGCCCCGATGGCAAGCTGCTTGTGCAGCCCAACTTTCTCGTGAAGTACAACGGCACCGGCCGCGCGACGGTTGCGGGCATCGCCGCCGGGCCGGACGGGCTTTACTTCACCGACCTTTACGAAGACACGGGCGTCGGCGGGGCGACCGGGCCGGGCGCAAACGTCTATCGCGTCCGGTATGTGGGCAGCAGCGGCGGGGAAGCGCCCACCATCGCGCTGCCCGCGACGGCAGCGAGCAATCCGGTAATTGTTGATGACTCGACGCAGCTGAATGTCGTGGGTGCCGACGACGCCGGCGAGGCCAACCTCACCTATACCTGGACTGTCATCGGCAACCCGCCCGCCGGAGTCACGTTTTCCAGCAACGGCACCAATGCCGCCAAGAACACCGTCGCGCTCTTCACCGCCAACGGCACATACAACATCGCCGCCATCATCCGCGACGCCGGCGGGCAGACCGTCATCAGCAATGTCACTGTCACCGTCAATTCGGTCTTCACCGAAACCGGCATCGGTCTGGCGGGACAGTACTTCAACAACATCGATTTCACCGGCGCAACCTTCACACGCACCGATCCCACCATCGATTTTGATTTCGGCAGCGGGGGGCCGGGCAACGGGTTTGGGGCCGACACCTTCAGCATCCGGTGGACCGGCTTCATCGTGCCGCGCTACACTCAAAGCTACACGTTCCACACCACAAGCGACGACGGCGTGCGATTGTGGGTGAACAACCTGACGACGCCCATCATCAATCGATTTGTCGATCAACCCTCCACAACATGGACCGGCACGGTCAACCTCGTTGCCAATGTGGCGTATCCGATTCGCCTCGACTATTACGAGAATGCGGGGAGCGCGAACGTGCGACTGGAGTGGTCGAGCATCAGTCAGCCGCGCGAGGTGGTTTCGCAGGGTCGATTGTTCACGACCGCGCCGACGGTGCCCAGCGCGCCAACCGACCTGCAGGCGATCGCGCCGGCGGGAAATCGGGTGGAGTTGTCGTGGACCGACACCGCTTCCAATGAGGCGGGTTTCAAGATCCAGCGCAGCGCCGCGGGCGGGTTGTTCTTGAACATCGCGACGCTTCCCGCCGACGCGGCGAGTTTTATCGATCTCGCGGTCGTACCCGGGGCGCTCTATGCGTATCGCGTGCGCGCGGCGGGGCCGGGCGGCGATTCGGATTTTGTCGCCGCGAGCGTCACCACCCCCGGAAACCCGGTTGTCACACAATCGACATTGAACATCGATGCGCCGGCGATGGTGTTTGTGTTCAATCTGCCCATCGACCCTGCAACCGTTTCCGCCACCGATTTGCAGATTACCAACGTGTTGACCGGCGGGCCGCCGATCCCCGCCGCAGGGACGCAATTCTCCGCCGACAAGTTGACCGTCACCTTTGTGCTGCCGATTTCGCTCGCCGACGGCAACTACGCGTTTAACATCCCCGAGGGCGCGATCGCGACAGTCGCCGGGCAGCCAAACACCGACGCCATCGAGTTCGTCGGCGGGCAGGCGTTCATCCTCGCCGCCGACGCCAATCGCAATCGCAGCGTGAATCTCGACGACTTCACCATCCTCGCCGCCAACTTCGGGCAGACGGGCAAGGTGTTTACCCAGGGTAACTTCAACTACAGCCCCGACGGGAGGGTGAATCTGGACGACTTTACGATTCTCGCCGCGCAGTTTGGCAAGACGCTTCCCCCGCTTGCAGATCTGCCGCGCGCTGCCTCGAACGCCTTGTCGTTCCCTGCGGCGCGGCCGGCGATCGCCCGCGCGACATTCGGCGGCCATCGGATCACCGACGACCCGCTGTTGAGTCATGCCCAACTGCCCGGCGATGGATTGCGATAAGTACGCAGAAGAACGTAATGCAGGAAATCGGGCATTTTCGGACATCTCCGGGCATGGGTTTGTATTGTTCATGTCACAACTCGGCTCTCCTCCATCCGTCGATGTTGCGCCAGACGCGCCACGCCAGCGCAGCGCGCGGGCAAAGTTGTGCAAGATCCATCGCAAACCTCGGTAAAGATCTTCTTGTTTGACCGCCGGTAGCGCTGCGCTGGCTTGATCTGGATTTTGCAACAGCGCACAACGGGGCGGCTTGCGAGGCTTGTCGGAACATGCGCGTGTGACGCTGCAACCTGGTGCAAAGCGCGATCGTTTCGGTGCTGCGACGAGGGGCGGCGGCAGGGTGTGGGTCAGGCTGGATTGGTCTGAAGCGTCGCAGGCCTTAATGAATTCACCAGCGAAACCGTTTTCATGATCGCGGCATCGATATCGGCTTGCGTGGTCATCCTGCCGAGGGAATAGCGAACGCTTGCCAGCGCCAGGGCGTCGGGGACATCGATTGCTTTCAGGACAAAACTCGGCGACTTCAGCGCGCTGGTGCACGCCGAGCCGCTGCTGATGCATACTTCGTCGAAGCCGGCGAGCAGCGCTTCGCCATCGACGCCTGCAAAACTGAGGTTGGTGCAGTGGGGCAGGCGGTGAAGGGTCGAGCCGTTAACGGTGACGCCCCGAAGTTGCCGGATGATGCCGCCTTCAAGCTGATCGCGCAGCGTGGCGAGCCGGGTTGCCTCTGCGGGAAGCTCTTGCGCCGCGACCGCGCACGCCGCACCCAAGCCGACGATCCCCGGGACATTGAGCGTGCCCGATCGCATTCCCCGTTCGTGCCCGCCGCCATCCATCTGGATTTGCACGGGCGTGCCCGACCGGACAAACAGTGCGCCCGCGCCTTTCGGGCCGTAAAGTTTGTGCGCCGAAAGACTGAGGAGATCGATGTTGTCGGCGTTAACGTCGATGGGCAACTTGCCGACTGCCTGTGTCGCATCAGTATGAAACGCGACGCGCTTCGCGCGGCAGACTGCGCCGATTGCCCGGACCGGTTGCACGGTGCCGATTTCGTTGTTGGCCCACATGATCGTGACCAGCGACGTATCCTCACCCATCGCCGCGGCGACCTGGTCCGCTGTTACCGTGCCGTCGGGGGTGGGTTTGAGCCACGTGATGCGCCAGCCGCGCTGTTCGAGCGCCAGGCAGGTGTCGAGCACGGCTTTGTGTTCGGTTTGCTGTGTGATGATGTGCCGGCGTGTCGGATTTGCCTCGGCAATGCCCTTGATCGCAAGGTTATTCGACTCTGTTGCCCCGCTGGTGAAGACGATTTCATCGGCGCGGGCGCGGAGGATCGCAGCAACCTGCGTACGTGCCTTTTCTACTGCTGCCTTGGCGACGATTCCGGCAGCGTGATTGCTCGCTGCGTTGCCGAACTGCTGTGTAAAAAAGGGATTCATCGCCTGCAGCACGCGAATATCCATCGGCGTGGTGGCGTTATAGTCGAGATAGACCAGTCGCGGAGGCATCGTCGAAACAAGATATAGGTGGTGGCCGCGGGTCGTCAAACCGGGGAGATGGGGCGTCGGCCGGGGCAGGCAGGCGGTTATAGATTGGTCAGGCGAATCGACGACGGGCTTTCGGCCCGTAGTCCGGCCAGCTCGGCCTCTCCCGCCTCCCCGCTGATGAATCCCTGCACACGCTCGTCTTCGCTTTTCTTCATTTCATCGACCGTTCCATCAAATACGATATGTCCGTCATGAAGCATCACGATCCTGTCAGCGATCTTGAAGGCCGAGTTCATGTCGTGGGTGACGACAATGCTTGTTACCTGTAACTCCTTTTGCAGCTTGATGATAAGCTCGTTAATGACGTCCGAGCGGATCGGGTCCAGGCCGGTGGTCGGTTCGTCGTAGAGAATCACCTGTGGAGAAAGTGCGATAGCGCGCGCCAAGGCGACGCGTTTCCGCTGCCCGCCGGAGAGTTCCATTGGCATCTTTTTGCCTACGTCGGGCAGGCCGACCATTTTCAGCTTTTCATTGGCGAGGTTGAGAATCTCTTCCTTCGATTTGCGCGTGTGCTCGACCAGTGGAAACGCGATGTTGTCGATCACGTTGATTGAATCAAACAGCGCGCCCATCTGAAACAGAAAGCCGAAGTGGGTGCGGACACTCTGCAGACGGCGCTCGGGAAGGTTGTCAATGCGCTTCTGATTGAACCACACCTCGCCTTTGTCGGGCTTCAGCAGCCCGACGATATGCTTCAGCAGCACGCTTTTGCCTGTCCCCGATGCGCCGATGATAACCAGGGCCTGCCCGGCCTCGATATTGAGCGTGACGCCGTTAAGCACGACCAATCGGCCAAATCGCTTGTGGAGGTTTCGCAGCTCAATGACTGACATGCTGTGTACCCGATGTGGAGGGGTCGATCAGCCGAAAATGCTTCGAGAGCCGTAAAAGAGTAGATACCAGTCTTTGGCCAGCTTGGCGGCCATGAAATTGAGCACGATGATCGCGATGAAGCTGGTAACAAAGCTGTCGGTGCAAGCTTTCCCCACTCCGCTGGCACCCGCGCCGCATGTGAAGCCCTTGTAACAACTGATTAATCCGATCGCCGCCCCGAAAAAGGCGCTTTTGACAACGCCCTCCATGATCTGCCATGTGTCCACGCCCTGCGCGGAGTAAGCCCAGTATGGGCCTGACGGTACTTCAAGAAATTTAGTGCTTACCAGCCACGCGCCCGCCACGCCGAGCAGGTCGCTGTAGATGGTTAATATGGGCGTGAGCAGCACGCATGCCAAGAATCGTGGCGCGACGAGGTAGCGAATCGGATCGGTGCCCATGACTCGGAGGGCGTCAAGCTGTTCGGTAACGTTCATCGTGCCCAGTTCAGCCGTCAGTGCCCCGCCGACGCGCCCGGCGAGCATCACCGCAGCCAGCACCGGGCCGATTTGCTTGACAACACTCACATTAATAATGCTGCCGATGCGATTTTCCTGCTCGACAGTCTTTAGCTGCGTGATCGATTCGATGCTCAGCACCATTCCGATGAATGCGCCGGTGATGCCGACGACCGGCACACTTCGGGTTCCCACTTCGTATGCCTGCGGCAGCCAAAGGCGAAACGTCTTCCATCGCCACCCGTCTGCGATGACAAATCGCAGGGTGCGCGCAACAAACAGCGCGAAATCGCCCAGCGTCGCCAGAGCGTTGTTGGTGTTTCTTCCGAGTTGCTCGACAAAGCCCGCCGTCATGCCGGAGGATCATACGGGCAACCTCGCCGCGCGGGAAACCTGGCTCGCACGATTCCTGCAAATGATATGATTCATACAGTTTGGCACGATTGCAGCGGTGAGGCGGCGCTCGAACTCGCCGCCGTGCGAGCAATCGGCGCGGGATCAGCCCCAAAGGCCAGACAATCCTGCGCCGGGTGCAGGGGCCGACAACGAATCGCCAAGATAGAGGAATGGAACTGACCCCGACGGGAATCGAACCCGTGTCGCGGCCTTGAAAGGGCCGTGTCCTAACCGCTAGACGACGGGGCCGGTCTAGCGCCCGGTATGCCGGGCGGGTGGAACAATATGCACAGAATTCGCCTTCAGTCAAACCGGAAGTGTCAGGCTGCTTGTGCGATGACGGTTTGCTCGCATCCAAGCGCCGCCATACAAACGGGGGTCATGCTTCACTATTTCAAGTTTCGTCAGGAACTGTTCGGTCCGGCACCGGCGAAGGATGTTTACGTCAAACGGCCACCCGGGAAGGGCTGGCCGGAGGAGTGTCCGCCGATTCGGGCTGCCAACGCGTTTGGCTATGACATTCTGGCCAATTTCGACGTGAGTTTCGTTCGCCACAAGGCCGGTTGGCGCGTCGAGGCTGATGTTGTCGTCGAGTCTGACTTTGATTATTCCGCCGACGATGATGCACCCGGCAGGCCGCTCGCCCAGCAATATGCATGGTTTTGGGAGAAGGGCCAGAAGCTGCCGCATCCGATCAGCGACAATGTTTATTCAGAGATTTCAAATCAGGTGAAGATCAGCAGTTTTCTATACTTAAAGACCGACCCGAACGAATTGCTGCTGATGACCGAAGTGCCCAATCTCCGCAGGGGATTTCGCGCAATGTCGGCGGTGATTGATACCGACTGGTATCCCGCGAGCTACCCCTGGCATGCTGTGATCGAGCTGGATCGTGATCTGAAGCGGATCGAAATCAACAAGGGCGACCCGATCTGCCGGGTGATTCCGGTTCGCAGGGATACTTACTTCGCGCAAGCCATGACGCCAGAAGAGTTTGACGCATTTTTCGCCCGCGGGCAGAAGTGGCTGGCAACCCACGGGAAATTCGAGCACGAATCTGCCGAAAAAGGCGTGGCCGACATCACGCGCACCTACGTTCGGCAGCAGGTGAAGAGCAAGTTTGTAGTGATGGAGTGACGCCCGCGGGGTCATCCCGAACAAAACCCCTTCGGAATGACAACCGCTCTTAGCATTCCAAACATCGCTCAGCAGCGCCGCCGACGCGCTGCGGCTGCTAGGACGGCGACAATCGCCAGCCCGCCGGGTTCGGGAATGCTGCTACGCGCTGCAGCTTCGCCCGGCAAAGTCTGGCCGAAGCTGGCAGCGAGGGCTGTGAAGTCGTCGAGGTTGATCGTCCCGTCGAGTGTGAAATCGCCCTGCACCCACAGCTTGCCCGTCTGGCCGAAGTTTGCTGCCAGCACGGTAAAATCATCCAGATTGACCGCGCCATTCAGATTCGCATCGCCCACAAGGTAGGGCCTGCGGTCGATGAGCAACTCGACCTGGTCTACGCCGGGCAGATTGAGCACCAGAAAACCGTCGCCGAAGACGCCATTGCTGATCTCGGTCCATGTGCTGCCGAGCTTGCGAATGATGCGATATCGCCCATCCGCGGGGACGGCGGCGGTCCAGATGGCCAGATTGCTGGCATCGCGAACGGCGACCGTTGAAGGTGCTCGCCATCCCTCGGGAAGATCGGGGCGCGCCGCCGGGCCGTTCGCGGCGACGTCGTAGTAGGCCGCCATCTGCGTCGGGTAGGTGGTTAACACGCTACTGCTGTACCACCACACATGCCCCGCAACCGCAGGCGTGGTCGATCGAACAAGGTTGACCATCTGTTGCGCATCGGTCCATGAGACCAGCGGCGAGGTGTTGATCGCAATCCCTGCGGCGAAGTCGTGCCTGCGGTTGCCCATGTATTGAATCTGTCCCTGGGTGGTGATCGATCCTGTGCCGTCCCAGTCGCGGTTAAAGTCGCTGAAACTACTCCGATACACCTGTGGCACAAACTCATCAAACATTCCCTGCTGCTGCCACGCCGGCCAATCGACCATGAAATTGTCATACGCCCACCCTCCCACCGCCGGTGAAACGGTTACGATCATGTTGGGCCGCACCGCTTTCACCTCGGCGATGATCTCCTGCATCAATGAAGTCACCTTCGATGCCCGCCAGGCCTTGAACTGCGTGTTGTTGGGGTTGGCGGGAAGAGCGAGGCCGGTCTCGGCGAGGTAGGCATCGCGCGTGTAGTTGTCGTAGCCAAACTGCACGGGCCAGCCGACATGATCATCAAGCTGGATGCCGTCGAGGTCATAATTCCTCACGGCCTCCATGATGATGCCCTTCACCAGCGATCGCACCTGCGGCACGGCAGGGTTCATCCAGGAAAAACCCTGACTGCTGGTGGTGAACGATCCGGCTGAATTTTGCAACAGCCAGCCGCGGTCGGCCATGTACTTGGCAAGATCGGTGCTGCTGGTGCCAGGGTTACCAAACTTGGCCATTAGCCCATATTCAAACCATGCGATATTGGTTAAGCCGTTGCGGTGGCTTTCGATGAGCGTTTCGGCCAGCAAATCGCGCTGCTGCACCGGCACGCCCGGCGAAGCATTGATTTGCGATGAAACGCCGATGAGGTTCTGCATTGTCTGGCTTGGAAACTCGGTGAAGCCGTTTTTCCAGACCTCGACGTAAGTGGTGTTAAGCCCGATTGACCGAAGATTCTGCATCGTGGCGGCGGTGTTGGCGGGGGTGGCGATGGCGGTGTTGGCAGTGGTGGTGAGCCACGTTCCGCGCAATTCCGCGGGTGCGGCGAGGGTGTGCCGCGAAAGTCCCCCGACTGCGAGAAAAGCCGCGCCAAATGTAAAGATGGGTCGCATCAGTTAAATTATAGCATATTGAGGCTCGGTCAGGGTATGATAAATCGACTGGAGTGCTGAATAGTTTCGCCGTCGCCGGGTGGCTTGGTCTAAGCCCGATTTCTCGTATAGTGCCCTGCGTCGGTCGGGATTCAACCTCAGCAATGCTTAAATGTCTGATGCAACCATGATGACCAAACCATTTCACCTGGCGATCGTAGGCGGCGGGGGAATCTCCCGGGCGCACGTGAACGCCGCACGCGCCAGCAACGAATCGATCGTCATAAAAGCTGTGGTCGATCCGGCAGAGACCGCGCGAAAAGCTGTCTGCGATGCCACCGGCTGTAGGGGCTTTCCCAATATTGAAGAGCTTCTCGCCGACGGGGGGGACGATCATTCGATCGACGGGCTGGTGATCTGCACCCCGCCAAGTGTGCGCTTGCCGATCGTGCGCGCGGCGCTGGACCGAGGTGTTGCTGTGCTGGCTGAGAAGCCGATCGCTCATACGCTCGCCGATGCCAGCAAGCTCGTGCAACTCGCGGAAAAGTACAGCCCGACCACTGCGGTTGTCGGCTACTGTCATCGGTTTGTGCCCGCGATCGAATTGATGAAACGCATGATCGACGAGGGTGATCTGGGCATCATCCTGCGGTTTGAGAATACATTTGCGTGCAGCATTCCCGGCATGCAAGACAAGTGGATGAGCGATCCGGCTGTCAGCGGCGGGGGAAGTTTTATTGATACAGGGTGTCATAGCCTCGACCTTTTCTACTACCTGTTCGGCGAGGGCAAGGTCGTCGGCGCGACCTTCCACAAAGAGTGGCCGAACCGCGGCGAGAGCAATGCGACCGTCCTGCTGCGCGGCGTGCAAAAGTTTGCCGGCGTCGCCGGGGTGATCCAGTCGGGTTGGCTCGAACCGGCTCGGTTTGTGGTGACAGTCGTCGGCACGAAAGGGCTTCTGACTTACGACTATGACAAGCCGACCGACCTGCTGCATGTGACGTCGGATGGTTCGGCGCGCGTGCTCGCCGTCGAATCGCACGAGATTCGGTTTGATCGTCAACTCGCAGCCTTTGCTGATCGGGCCGGCGGTGGCGGTACGGGATCGCAAATGGCAGATTTCGCTCAGGCAGCCAAAGTTGCGGAAATGGTCGATTCGATCTTGAAAAGCGCGGTCGTTATATAATACAAGTAGAATATGATGGTGCGAAGTCGATGTTGAGCCGTTAAGACGTTGAGAGGTCGAGACGCCGCATCGGTTTAGATCGGTGGCGTGAATCGGAGCAATCGCCGCGGGTCGCAAGCGGGGTTGCGCGCACCGGTTAGGCTGGCTTTGAGGAATGTAGTCATGAGCGCAGTGCAATCGAAGTACAAAGTCGAGACGCCCGTCACCCCCGCCAGCGCCACGCTGGTTGAGAAGATCCCGACGACGGTCTACTCATCCAACATCCAGGCGTCGCGTGCGGCGGCTTACGAGATCGCCGAACTGATTCGCGCCAAGCAAGCCCGCAACGAAGTCACCGTGCTCGGGCTGGCGACGGGTAGCACGCCGGTGGGTGTCTATCGCGAGTTGATCCGCATTCATCAGGAAGAAGGCCTGTCGTTTGAGAACGTCATGTCATTCAACCTTGATGAGTATTACCCCATGCCTCCGACCGAGCTGCAGAGCTATCGCAGGTTTATGAATGAGCAGTTGTTTGATCACATCGACATCGACAAATCGCGCACGCATGTGCCCGATGGTACGCTGTCGGTTGAGCAGGTGATTCGGCATTGCCAGGATTATGAGCGGATGATCAAAGATGCGGGCGGGATCGACCTGCAGATATTGGGCATTGGCCGCACCGGCCACATCGGCTTTAACGAGCCGGGCAGCACCCGCGAGAGCAAAACGCGGCTCATCATGCTCGACCACCTCACCCGCAACGACGCCGCGGGCGACTTTTTCGGCATTATGAACGTGCCGCGGCGCGCCATCAGCATGGGTGTCGATACGATTTTGAACGCCCGACGCGTGATTCTGCTGGCGTTTGGCGAACACAAGGCCTCGATTATCAAGCGGGCCGTCGAAGGAGAAGTGAGCAGCGCGGTCTCGGCTTCGTTTCTGCAACTTCACCCGAGCTGTCGAGTCGTTCTCGATACGAGTGCAGCGAGTGCACTCACCCGGTTTAAGACGCCGTGGCTCATCGGGCCGATGGACGAGTTTGATCTGAAATGGGACAAGGCGCAAACTCGCAAAGCAGTGGTCTGGCTGGCGCAGACGGTCAATAAACCGCTCTTGAAGCTGACCGATGAGGATTACAACAACTACGGCCTCGGTGAGCTGATCGCCAGCCGTGGGGGGGCGTATGACATCAATATCGAGGTGTTCAAGGCGATGCAGAACACTATCACCGGCTGGCCCGGCGGGAAGGGTCGCGAGCAGAAGGGCGACCCGCAACCCGTGAAACACGCCAGCGACGCCTTCCCGAAGCGCGTTATCCTGTTCAGCCCGCATCCTGACGATGATGTGATCAGCATGGGCGGCACATTCATCCGCCTGTGCGAGCAGGGGCACGATGTGCATGTGGCCTATCAAACCAGCGGGAACATTGCGGTGTTTGACGACGCCGCCCGCAGACACGCCGACTTCGCCGCAGAGTTTTGCCGTGAGTTTCATCTGCTGGGCGAAGGTCAGGCAAACAAGATTGAAGACCACATCGAGCGGTTTATCAGTAACAAGCAGGTGCAGGATGTTGACACGCCGGAACTGCTGAAGATCAAGGGCCTGATTCGCCGCAGTGAGGCCCGGGCCGGCGCGCGGTTTAGCGGGGTGAAGGAAGAGAACATCCATTTTCTCGATATGCCGTTTTATGAAACCGGCCGGGTGCGCAAAAAGCCGATCAGTGAGGAAGATGTGCGAATCGTCGCCGACCTCATTCGCGAGATAAAGCCCCACCAAATCTACGCCGCCGGCGACCTGGCCGACCCGCACGGGACGCACCGCGTTTGCCTGGAGGCGATTTTTGAGGCAATCGCGCGCATGAAAGATGAGCCTTGGATGAAAGAGTGCGACGTCTGGCTCTATCGCGGGGCGTGGCACGAGTGGGGCGAGGATGAAATCGAGATGGCAGTGCCGATCAGCCCGGATGAACTGATCAAGAAGCGCGTCGCAATTCTCAAGCACGAGAGCCAGCGCGTCGCCATGTTCAGCGGGAGCGACACGCGCGAGTTCTGGCAACGCGCCGAAGATCGCAACCGTGGCACGGCAAAAAAGTATGACGACCTCGGCCTGCCACAATATGAGGCCATCGAGGGATTTGTGAAGTGGAAGGGCCTGGGAAAGTGATTCTATGGCCGCCGATGAACGCAGAAGCAATCGGACGAGAGCTATCGCGTTCATCTGCATCCATTCGCAGCCATTTCAACTAGGAAGTATGAATGATCGGCATCGGAATCATCGGTCTGGGTGTCATGGGCGGGCAGCACATCGCCGCCTACACCGCGGCGGCGGCGGTGGGGGTAGGCTGTCGGATTGTGGCTGTCGCCGATGAACGCTCCGAGCGGCGCGCCGGGCAGGCCGCGACAGCCGGGAATGTGCAGTCCGGCGGCCCGAGTTTTGATCCCGCGGTTGTCCGCGCCTACGAGAGTGCGGCGGAGCTACTCGCCGATCCCGCAGTGGAAGTCGTGAGTATCTGCACGCCCACGCCGACGCATGTTGACCTCGCCATCGCAGCGCTTCGCGCTGGAAAGCATGTACTCGTTGAAAAACCTGTTGCGATGGTCACAGAACAGGTGCGAAAACTGCTGGAAGCCTCGCAGCAGTCAGACAGGCTGATCATGCCCGCGATGTGCATGCGGTTCTGGCCGGCATGGGAGTGGTTGAAGAGCGCGATCGACTCCCGGCAGTTTGGCAGGCTCCGCTCGCTCAACCTGCAGCGGGTCGGCTCGCTGCCGGGGTGGTCAAAGTGGTTTGCTGATGAGCGCATGAGCGGCGGGGCGATGATTGACTTGCACATCCACGACGTCGATTTCATCCGTCACGCAGTGGGCCGTCCCGCCGCCGTCACGAGCGCGGGCGACGCGCAGCATGTCAGCACCATCTATCATTACGACGATCCGCGCGTTCACATCACCGCACAGGGCGCCTGGCTCTCGCCGGGCACACCGTTTCGGATGCGATTTATCGCCGATTTTGAACAGGCGACAGCCGACTTTGACATCGGCCGGGAGAGCCAACTTCTTCTCTGCCGCGACGGAAAGGCCGATGCGGTCGATACAGGCAAGCTCAACGGCTACGACGTCGAAGTGAGACACTTCCTCGCCGCGGTGAAGGCGCTATCGGCCCCTGGTAGTGGTGCGGGCGGTTCTTCGCGCCTGCGGGCGACGCTGAACGATGCGGTCGATGTCGCAATCATCCTCGAAACCGAGGCCTACGCCGCCGAGATCGGCAAGCGCGTGGCGATTACTTGGGGCGTAGACGAACCGCCGGGGCATTGACGTGCTGCCCGAGTCGCTCCAGCATAAACTCGACGGTGATCCGCGTTCTGGTAAACACGGGGTTGCCGCCTGCGGTATCGGGGTGTGACTCAATGTAACCGGGCCAATGGGACGATCATGCCTCCAGATGCAGGGGCTGTATCACGGATTGCGGTTCCGGCAGGCATCAGTGTCGGGAAAAATGTCGCCGTGACTGCGCGTTTTACATATGCTTCACAATCGCCTGTCCAAACTCCGAGCACTTCAGCTTGGTGGCGCCGTCCATCATCCGGTGGAAGTCATAGGTGACGGTCTTGGCGCCGATCGCGCCGTCCATGCCCTTGATGATGAGGTCGGCGGCCTCGTTCCAGCCCAGGTGCCGCAGCATCATCTCGCCGGAGAGGATGACGGAGCCGGGGTTCACCTTGTCGAGGTTCGCGTACTTGGGCGCGGTGCCGTGGGTGGCCTCGAAGATCGCGTGGCCGGTCACGTAGTTGATGTTCGCGCCGGGGGCGATGCCGATGCCTCCGACCTGGGCGGCGAGGGCGTCGCTGAGGTAGTCGCCGTTGAGGTTCATCGTGGCGATGACGTCAAATTCCGTGGGGCGCGTGAGGATCTGCTGGAGGAAGATGTCTGCGATGGTGTCCTTCACCAGGATTTTGTCGCCGGGCTTGCCGTAGCAGTCATCCCAGCCGACGGCGACGTCGGCGAACTCCTCGCGGACCAGCTCATAGCCCCAGCGGCGGAAGGAGCCTTCGGTGTATTTCATGATGTTGCCCTTGTGGACCAGCGTCACGCTCTTGCGCTTGTTGGTAAGGGCATATTCAATCGCCGAATGGACGAGTCGCTCCGTGCCCTGCTTGCTCACCGGCTTGATGCCGATGCCGACATTCAGCGTGGTGTCGGTGCCGTGGCCGACCTGGCTGCGCCAGTCCTGCGTGGCCTTCTCGGTGCCGAAGCGGACCTTTTTGAAGTCTTTCGGAAACTCCTTTTCGATAAAGTCCAGCACCTTTCGCGCTTCGGGCGTGCCCGCGAGAAACTCGATGCCGGCGTAGATGTCTTCGGTATTCTCGCGGAAGATGACCATATCGACATCGCCGGGCTTCTTCACCGGCGAGGGAACGCCCTGAAACCAGCGGACGGGTCGAAGGCACACATAAAGATCGAGCAGTTGGCGCAGCGCGACATTCAGCGAGCGAATGCCCCCGCCGACGGGGGTGGTCAGCGGCCCTTTGATGCCCACACGCAAGTCCCGAAACGCCTTCACCGTTTCGTCGGGTAGCCAGTTACCAGTCTGATTAAACGCCTTCTCGCCAGCCAACACTTCATGCCAGTGGATCTTCCGCTTCCCTCCGTAGGCCTTTTCGACGGCTCTATCAAACACGTTGACGCTCGACTTCCAGATGTCCGGCCCGGTGCCGTCTCCCTCGATAAACGGAATCGTGGGCTGATCGGGCACATTCAGCTTGCCTGCCTGCATCGTGATGGTTTGTCCGGCCATGTCGGTTTCCTCCAAAGTGATTGATTAGCTGATCAAAATTGCGAGCCGAGCATTATGGCGGGAATCGGCAGGCAGGGCAACGTCATGCGTTTGAGCGGCGAACGTACGATGCCAAGGCACCCTTCCGACGCGCGTCGCGCCTCGATCAAGAGTTATTGTAAGTCGCGTCGGCTGCCGCAATTAGGGCGTCTCATCGCGCGCCAACTCGCTCAGATATTCTTCCAGGTTCGTGTAGCCGTCGCCGTCGTCGTCGCCGTTGTGGTCGGCGGTGCCTACGTTAAGCCCGCGGGCGCGTTCCCACTCATCGGCCATGCCGTCCTGGTCGGTATCAAAGTCGGCGGGCCTGGTGATGGGTTCGATCGAAGGAAAGCCGCCCACTTCCTCCAGATCGGCGATCATCCGCCCCGTTTGCGACCGCACCTGCTCCACGATCCGTTCGTCAATCGCGTCCCGCTGCCACCAGAATGCTCCAGAGCGCTCCAGCACGCGCGCCAGCGCATCGCCGGCTGGCTCGACCTGCCCCGCCGGGACATCAAACGGTGCCTCGGCTTTGCTGATCGTGCCCTCAAACAGCCGCCAGCCGACATCATTTCCATCAAATTTTCTGTTGCGATTGGTATCAAGCAGGTTGCCCCGCTGATAGATCACCGTCTCGGCGTTGGCACCATCAAACGCCGCATCGCCGGGCTTGTTGCTCGGGCCGTAGACGTAATAGTTTCCGATAAAATTCGTCCGATTCGGCAGCGGCTTCCTGCTGTTCATGTCGTTGGCACTGTAGCCGGCCTTACCTTGCCAGTCGTAGATCACATTATTGCTGAAGTTGAGAATCACGCCCGTACCCTTCTCGCTCCCCAGCCTCGGCAGGCGGCTCTTGTTGTGCGCAAACAGATTGTGGTGGTAACTCACCTGCGCGTCGTCATGGTCGCTGCTGATGAGGCACCCGTAGCTGTGCCCCTTGTAGTTCAACCCTTCGGCCATGATGGAATATTGCACGGTGACTTCTTTTGCGTCGTCGGTGACGCTGATCGCCTCATCATCCGCCCATGTCGCTGAGACATGATCGACAATCGAATTCTTGAGATAGATCGTCAGCCCGTCGTTGGTCGCCTGCTTTGGCAGCTTCTGATCGAGTCCCGGGCGGAACTTCAGATGGCGCAGGATGACATTGCTGCCGGTGAGTTTGGTCGTTTGCCCGATGATTGTAATGCCCGGCCATGGCGCGGTCTGCCCGGCGATGGTGAGGTTGGACTGATCGCTGCCGAGCCAGCCCTGTCGGCCGGGCGGTTGAAGCCGGATCACGCCGGCGACGTCGAAGACGATTGTGCGCCCTTGCGGAGGGACATTTTTCAGGCCAAATCGGAGTGTGCCGGGCCGATCGCCGTCGTCGGTCGTGGTGACGTGGTACACCTCGCCCCCGCGCCCTCCGGTGGCGTACATGCCGGGGCCGGATGCGCCCGGAAACGCCGGGAGCTTCACCGGCTGCGCAAGACAAGCGGCGTGAAACAGCGACAACATGGCCACGCCGCAGGTGACGGAGGTTCGTTTCATCATCCCCCAAGCATAACGCCGCTCCGGATGACTGATAGGAGAACTTTCGCCGAAACTGTTGGCGCGCCTCATCTCCGTTTCGCCCCGGCTTCGCATCCGCCGCTCGCGTCATTCACTCGCGCGTGCCGATGCGCAGCGCCGTCTGGAGGCAAATCGAGTTTCTCATCGCCACTTGTACATCAGTAGTCGCGATTTCCTGGCGCGCGCTGCGCATTCCGTTCATCGCTGGCGCAGCGCGGGGGGTAGGGGAGGAAAGGATGCACTATGAATGATGAATTGAGGAGGACGCTGCGCGCTTTGCCTGCATGCCCTGAAATGCCCGGAAATGCCCGATTTTTTGAAATGCGTACTTTCTGGTATCCGGGCGACGCATTCTGGCGTTTTACGGGCAATTGTGACTGAGATGAACTTGATTTACCGGAGTGATGTGCGGCGGTTTGTCAAACCTTTGTCGGGCGGCCCGAAATCGGTATCATTCCCGCCTCCAAATTACATAACAGTTGCGATATTTCTCGCGCATTATTGAAAGGCAGCGTCATGTTGAAGGTGATCGTCGTCGGGCTTGGCCCCATCGGACTTAATGCAGCCAAAACCGTGGCCGCGGACAAAACGCTCAAGCTCGTCGGTTTGGTCGACATCGATCCCGCGAAAATCGGCAAGTCGCTCAACGAACTGCTCGGTGCCGGCAAAGGCGGGCCGAAGGTGGTCGCCTCCATCGCCGACGCGGCGAAGCTTGGCGCGAAGGTGGCGATCGTGACGACCTCGTCGCAGTTCGCCAGGGTTGCCGCCACGCTGCGGGAGTGCATGAAGCACAAGATGCACGTTGTCAGTTCCTGCGAAGAAATGGCCTATCCGGCCTATCTCAACGCCGCACTGGCAAAGAAGATCGACGCCGAAGCGAAGAGCGCGAAGGTGGCACTGCTCGGGACGGGCGTAAACCCGGGCTTTGTGATGGACTATCTGCCCGTGGTGCTTTCGTCGCAGGTGGCCAAGGTTACGGGCGTGCGAGCGATTCGCCGGGTGGACGCTGGCACCAGAAGAAAGCCTTTGCAGGCAAAAGTGGGCGCAACGATGACGAAGGACCAGTTTTATTCCCTCAAGGCCAAGAACGCCATTGGCCACATGGGAATTGCCGAGTCCGTCGCGCTCATTGCCGCTGGGCTGGGCCGGCGGGTGAAGAAGGGGAGCGTGAAGATCGGGCTTGAGCCGTTGCTGGCCGAAAAGCCAATCGACTCGCTGCTGGGCCGGATCGAAAAGGGCCGGGTGCGCGGCATGCAGAACACGGCGCACTGGAATGGCGAAGGGCTTTCGATCGAGCTTGACCTGATCATGGCCCTGGGCACGAAGGAACCCTACGACCGGATCGAGATCGACGGCCCGGTGCCGTTGAAGCTGCAGATCGAAGGCGGCACGCCCGGCGACACCGCGACTGTTGCGGCGATGATCAATGGCGCGCGCGTGCTGCCCACTGCAACACCGGGGCTGCATACAATGCTGACAATCCCCGTGTGCGGCGGCGGGGGACGGTGAACGGCTTGCCTCTGATGAACTTGAAACACGAAGGGCGCTAGGTACAGGAAGAAGAAGTCGAAGGAGGCAGATCAAGTAAGCGGTTGGAAATCACGCAAAAAAGGCGGATTGACGAGCGTTATCTGGTCATTGGCGCGGCTGGCTGTGGAATGAGCGGCGTCAGATTGTTAGTCAAGGCGCAAAGAGTTGCTATGGCGCTTCAGCCCTTCACCGCGCCGGCGAGCAGTCCGCGTTCAAGCCAGCGCTGCATGAGTAAATATATTGCGATCATCGGAATCACAGCCAGAACGCTGCCTGCGTAAGCGAATCGTATGTTGGCGCTGAACATGCCGAGCAACTGATCGAGCGCGACAGGAAGCGTGTAGTTGGAACTCGACTGCAGCACCACCAGCGGCCAGAGGAGGTTGCTCCAGGACGCGATCACGCTGAACACGCCGAGCGTTGCCAGGGTCGGCGCTGTCAGGGGGAGCATCACATGCCGGAAGACCTGCCAGCTCGACGCGCCGTCGATCGCTGCGGCTTCGTCCATCTCGCGGGGGATCGAACGCATCGCCTGTCGGCAGAGGTAGATGCCAAACCCGCTGACCGCAAACGGAATGACAACCCCAGCGAGCGTGTCATACAGGTTCATCTTAACGACGGTCCGAAACAGGGGAACGAGGATCACCTGCTCGGGAATCATCAGCGTCGCCAGGATGATGACGAAGACGGTATCGCGCCCGCGGAAGCGCGTCCGAGCCAGTGGAAACGCCGCCGCCGCCGCGAGGAAGACATTGAGCAGCGCGTGGATGCAGGTGACGATCAGCGAATTGATGAAGGGTCGAAGCAGTCCTCCGGCCTGCCAGGCACCGGAGAAGTTGGTCGTGGTCATTTGCGCCGGCGTGGGCAGACGATTAACGGCGACAGTCGCATCCGAGACGGCCACCCCGGCAAGCCACACCATCGGCAGAACTGCAATGATTGCAAGCAGCAACGCAGCAAGAACGTTCAGCACGACAAGATGCCGCGGGGTCGTGTGTGTGGTCGCACTATGCATCACGCACCCGCTGGACGCGCAGCTGTATGAGTGTGAACGCGAGGATGATTACAAACAGCAGCACGCCCTGCGCCGCCGCGGTGCCGTATTCGCCGTCTTGGCTGAGCGTTCGATAGATCAGTGGGACAGCGGTCTGATGCGTGATGGGTGCGCCCTGCACCGTGATGTAAAGCTCGTCAAACACCTTGAGCGCGCCGATGGAACTGATCGTCGCCACGAGCGCCAGCATGGGCCTGAGCGAAGGGAGGACGACGTGCCAGAATGTTCGATATCGGCCTGCGCCGTCGATGGTTGCTGCCTCTTCAAGCTCGCGCGGCACTGCAATCAGGCCGGCGAGAAAGACCATCATGTAGTAGCCGAAGCCCTTCCATGCAGTGACGATCATCGCGCTGATGAGTGTCCACGGATACTGCGTGAGCCAGCGAACCTGAGGAAGACCGAGCAATGAGAGTGCCGTGTTGATCACGCCATCGGTTTCATTGAACAGCACGCGAAAGCTCATCGAGGCGACGATGGCCGGCGTGACAACGGGGAGAAACAAGAGCAGGCGAAGCAGTTTCCCCCCGCGTGCCGTCGAGTGCACCACGACCGCCGCCGTGAGCGACAGCGCCATGATGATTGGCGTGACGAGCAGATAGAGAAACGAGTTCTGCA
This sequence comes from Phycisphaerales bacterium UBA2421, assembly GCA_002343075.1. Taxonomy (GTDB): domain Bacteria; phylum Planctomycetota; class Phycisphaerae; order Tepidisphaerales; family Tepidisphaeraceae; genus UBA2421. The sequence goes on from DDRH01000039.1 coordinate 81,960, forward strand.
GACAAAACCAGAACCGGCTGCCGGCGATCAGGCGATGATAATTCTCCAACCCGACCCAATCCGGCCCTGCAAAGGCAGTGTAGCTTGTAAAGCTGTAGTAAATAACAGCGAGCGTGGGCGCGATGGAAAACAGCACCAGCACCGCCAGCGCCGGCGCGAGAAACCCCCACGGCGTGAGGGCGCGCCGCGAGCAAAGAGAATGGCCGGTGGATGCACTGGGCATGGTCTAGTCAGGAGTCGGTGGCATATACGACTCATCTCCGCCGAGACGTTTCCAATCGAAGTAGAGCCAGACCATTGTGATGAACCCGACGAGGCTGAACGCCGAGAACCAGACGAACAGATATCGCATGTCTCCGGACCAATCGAGAAACGCGCCGCAGAGCCATGCGGCCGTCGCCCAGCCCAACTGCCACACAACCGAGTTGGCGGAATTGAACTGGCCATAGCGCTCGCGCGGCAGCAGGCGCGGCATGATCGCGCCCGTCGCCGCCTGAAACACCGCGATGGCAGTGAAGGTGGCGGTCATCCAAATGGCGAAGCTCGTTTCGCCTTTGATGAGGAAGAAGCTGGCGATTCCCGAAGCGAGCACAAGAAAGTACGCGACGAGTCCGGCGCGCAGCGGGTGATACCGGTCGGCGAGCGGGCCGAGGATGAGGAACGGAACGATCGTCACCAGATCTTTAATCGAGATCAGCTCACCGAAGCGTTGGGGGGTGAGGTTCATTCCCTTCGTGCCGAAGATCGGTGCGAAGCTGATGAAGCTCTTGACCGCGATGATGAAGCAGGCGTTGGTGATAAACAGCTTCCAGTAGAAGCCAGAGGTGAAGCACTCGCGGCAATAGAGCGCGATCGAAGCTGTCCATCGCCGCGATGGCGGGCGCGGCGGCGGCGGGGCGTACTCGCCTTCCTTCACCAGCAGCGACATCGCGACAAACGACAGCAGATACAGTCCTCCCGCCCCGATGTAGAGCGCCTCGGGGTGCGTCGCCGCCCAGCCGAGCAGGAACCGATTGAAGACGAACATGCCGACCGCAGCGACGATGCGAAACATGCACGCGAACGTGCCCATAAGCCTGGCCGGAATGACATCGGCCCACAGGTAGTAATAGACCGACTGTGGGAAGAGATCGAAGAGTTTATAGAGCACCAGCGAGCAGGTGAGCACGGCGAGAAATGTGTGCGTCGCCGGCGGCAACCCGCCGGCCCCCGGGATTGTGCTCGCGAGGCTGGCAAGCACCTGCGCGAGGCTGGGATGCGACTCGCCGAGCCACGCCGCCAGTCGCGGCGAGAAACCCACGAGCAGCAGGCAGACCGCCAGTGGGGGCGTCGACCAGAGCAGGAACGGCATGCGCCGACCCAATCGGCCTCGATGGCGATCGCTGGCCGTGCCGATCACCGACACCAGCATCGCGCTCAGCACCGCCATCACCGTGCCATTCAGAAATCCGATGGTCGATTTGCTCACCCCCGCTGCGTCAAGCTGGAGATTGAGTACCTGGCCGATGACAAAGTTGTCCATGAGCGTGAGGCAGAAGTCGCCCCATAGCAGCCAGAAGAAGACGTTGAGCAGTCGGCCCCGGGTGTAATGAATCGTGCCGACCGACCATTTCGATGGCGGGGTCGCGTCGGCGGAGGTGTTCGATGGGTTGGGGTTCATCGAGGCGCGTCACGGGAGATCGAACGAGAATGAGCCGCGTCAGCAACATCGTCGCTGCCGAACGGGCCGGGCGCGAGCATTCCGGCCAGGATGCCGTTCCACTCCCGGCCGATCATGTTGAGCGTGGCACCAACGTCTGCACCATCGAGCAAGGCCGACTTGATGCGTTCCTCAAACACGCTCGTCAGCTCGGGCCACGCTGCCAGCGCCGGGATGTGGCTGGTGGCGTTGCGCATGCTTGCTGCGGAGATGGCGCGCGACTGGTCGAGCTTGGTTGCGGTCTGCCTGAAGTGTGGATCGAGCAGGCTCTCGGGTGTGCTCGGGAGGATGCTGACGATCTTCGCAAACGCCAGTTGATTCTCGGCACTGGTGATGAATTGCGCAAGCCGCGTGGCTTGCCGCGGGTGCTTCGATTGGGCGGTGACACAGAGCAGCATCGTCGAGATTTCATGCTGACCATCGGCACCAACGGGGCTGGGGCGGTTGAGCGTGTTCGCAAACACGTCGGGCGAGGCATCGTGAATGCGCTGCAGAAAGTTCGGCCCGGTGACCATGAACGCAGTGCGGCCGCGCTGGTAGAGGTCGATCATGCTCCCGTGATCGCCCACCGCCGACTCGGCCGGAAGCGCGCCGCTGCGATACAGGTCAACCCACTCCTGCACGAGCCGCACGATACGTGGATCATCCAGGTTGGACTCAATCGTGCCGTCGGCTGTTCGTCGCAGCGGGGCGAGGTTGTCGGCGATGATCCAGAGAGGCAATTGGCTCTCGTGGCCAAGCTGCGGTGCCATCAGGTGTTTGCCGGTCCGCTCGAAGTAAGACTTCGCCGCGCGGCGCAGGCCGGGCCAGTCATTCGGCAGCGAAGCAGGATCGATCCCGGCGTCGGCGAGCAGCCGGGTATTCAGAAAGCCGATGTTGGCCGCGAGATACCACGGCAGTGCGTAGAGTTTGTCATCGATCCTGCCGACCCGAAGCGCGCCATCGAAATAGACCTGCGTGGGGTCGCCCTCGAACTCGCTCGAAAGGTCGATCAGCCCGCCGAGCGAGACGAAGCGCGCGTAGAAGCCGTCGGAGAGGTTGACCACGTCAGGTGCACGACCCGCTGCGGCGCTGGCGAGAAACTTCCGCTGCATTGCATCGAAGGGGACATCGACCCAGACGACATCAATCGTTGGATTTTGCTGCTCGAAACGGGCGACAAGATCAGTCATGTATTCGTCAAACCGAGGGCGAAGTGCGAGGGTCCAGAGTTCGACGCGCACCCGACCCGAACGGCCCTCGGCGGTGTCGCATGCGGGAAAGGAGAGCAGAGGCAAGAGCATCAGCACCGAGAGGACAAATGAGGGCCGACGCCGCATTTGCAACTTATATAATTATGGCGGGTGTGGAGTCAATTTCATTGGGTCTGGCCAACGTGAGGGCTCTGCAATCCCGGCAGGAGCGCGGCCGCTTGCGATGCGCGTCCGATGGGGCTTCGTGCGACGTTGAAAACTCGATTCGCCGTACTCTCCGGCGAACCAGCTTTCGTAGTCGCGTGGGTTCCTCGGTCGTGGCACGCCATCGGAATGGCAATGGGACCGGAATGACAGGGAGCTTTGGAATGACACGTTCTTGCAGAAGCGACAACGCACCAAGCGTCCATTAAATCGCATCACCCCGACCCGCGTGGTGCGGGTCGGGGTGAATGACTTGTAATGAAAACGAAACTAAACAAATCAAGCACGAATCCTGCGGAGCAGGCCGATCGCTCCCAGCGCCAGCAGGCCGATGCTGCCGGGTTCGGGGATGGCGAAGGTAAACGCCTGAATGCCTTGGTTCGTGCTCATGGCATAGAGGGTGCCGGTGCCATCTGGATTGATCTGGCCAAACTTCACGCTGCCGGTCGCGTTGCCGTTGCTCGCAAGCGTTGCGAACGGGGAAATGCCAGCGAGGTTGATCGTCGAAGCAGATGTTTCGAGGATCGGGTTGGCGGGGTCGGTCATGTTGTACATCTGCACGGTCGAGAGCGCGGTTCCGCCGTTGGTGTTCATGTTGAGGACGGCGAGATATGGGATTCCGCCGACGACAGCATAGTCCATTGCTGCTTCGCCACCTGCGGTGAGGATGCTAAACCCGTCGGTGGTTCCTGCCGCGCCGCTGAAGCTTGTGCGACGAAGCGGCGCCGCCGCCGCGGTGCCGCCGGTCTGCTTGCCCCAGACTTCACTCGCGGAACCAGCAAAGGTGACACCCAGGCGGAAGTCGCCCGCTGCCGGGCCGGCGGGAGCAAAGCTGCCGACTGCGGTTCCACCCGAGCCGTCAATCACGGCATAACCGATCGATCCGCTGGCACCAGCGACGACGCGCGTGCTTGCGCCCGAGCCAGTGACATCAAGCGAATCGCCCAAACGAGGCGTGCCGGTGAATCCGGCGAGCGTGCTGTTGAAATAGGTGTTTGGCGCAGCGGCCGATTCGTCGGTCCACTGATAGACTTTGAACGCACCAGTGCTCGCGTTGGTCTGGAGATTGGCGACGTAGATTTGTCCGTCATCGCCAACGCCAACTGCGCTGGTGACAAACGTACCGCCGGTTATGATTCCCGAGCCTTGGTTGAGTGCCCCGACGTCGGCCCCGGTGGTGCCATTCAGGACGCGGATGCCGTTACCGGAAGCGCTCCGGCTGACCAGAATCAGGTTGCCTGTGGCAGGGTTGTACGCCAACCCGCGTTCGAGCGACCCGACTGCAAGATAGTTATAGTTGCTTCCGGTCGCGGTGCCGGCCAAATCGCCGACAACGATCTCGTTCGGGGCGCGCCAGCCGTCGTTGGCTGCACCGACGTTGCCGTTGCCGAAACTGGTCATCGGGGCAAGCGCAATAGGCGCCGCCACCGCCGAGCTGGCTGCTGCGGCAATTGCTGCCAGAGCCAGAGCAGAATTACGAATACGCATGAATCCTCTCCTCTTTCTAAACCTGCAGACGTGACAGAAACGAGACACAGAGACGTGGAACCGTTGCCGGTTCAATCTTATATAAGGTTAACACGACATTGCCGCTAGTCAACCTTTTTCCGGCTGTTTTTGCAGAATTCTGTCGCTGTGGCGTCCGGAATGACGACCTAGTTACAGCATTTCTAGTACGGGACCATCAAAATCGGGGTCGGAAGGCAGCACGCCCCGGGAGGAGAATAGGTGAGCTCGACCCGCCCTGTCTGCCCCGGCGGCATTGCCGGCAACGTCTGAATCACGACAGCCTGAGGAAGGGAATCGAATCGCCCGCCGAAACCCGGCATTCTCACAAGCTCTGGGGGAGAGTCGCCGTTCTTCACACTGATCACTGCCGCGGTGTATCGGCACCACTTGTTGTCCGGGCGGTGGCCAGCCATCAGCAGCGCAATGCGTCTTCCGTCACTGGTTCGATATCGGAGGTTGACTCGATAAATCACGCCATAGTTGCCTTTGTTCTCCGCTGGCGTGGAAGGATCGATCGAATCGCGCCCACGGATCCACGGGTCGGTTTTGCCGTCGGCGATCATCAGCGCGCGTGGCCCGTCGGCGGTGTCAATTGCTTGCTCGCCGCTCATGGCCACCGTCTGCTCGCTCGTGAGGAAAAGCCCTCGCCCCGCGCCGCTGGCGTGAAAGCCTTCGAGCACGCGCGGCAGCTTTGGCAACGTGTCAATCGCCGAGATACTCTCTGCACCCGGGTCGCGCTGGAACACCGTCACACGGGCCGCCTGATCGACCGAAAACTCGTGGAAAACGTGTACAAGAACGTCGGTCTTCACAGCCGTCTGATCGATTGCCGGGTCGATCACCAATCGCTCATTTGGCGCGACTTGACGCAATCGAATCTCGTCGGGCGCGGGTTGTTTTTGGAGAAAGGCCTGCATCGCCGCAGTCGCGACCTTGTGATAGTCGCCGCTGGGCCTGGGCGAGGCGTATCGATGAAACTGGATCGTCATCGGCGCGCCCCCAAGATTCTCCACCACCGCGGAGATGATCTTGGGCTTTCCGGTTGGTTCTGGCACATGATAAAGATAGAGCCGCACCAGGCCGGGCTTAACTGTTTCCTGCATCGAGATACCATCCCCGGTGCGAAAGTACTCCGGCTGATCGGCGAGCAGAAGCTGCGGCGCGTCGGCAACCGGCGAGATAGTCAGCGGCAGCGTCGGAATGGTGGCAAGCCCGGTGAAGGGGGTCTGCACAGTGTCGCCTGGGCGGGCGCGCTTCAGAGCCTCCGTGAAGTCGTGCATGGATGCGACAACATTGCCATCCGGCCGCGTGGAGGGATCCCGGCTGTAGGCGGCGACCGTCGTGCAGAGGGTTGTTACGAAAATCAAAGACACGATGCGCATGGTGCACTCTCGGCTATGAAGGTTGGATAGATTATCGCTGTGTTATATAAGTTGCAGGACGAATTGACAGCAGTAAGACGTATTTGCGGAGGATTGATGACGATGAAAGATTTGCTCCAGAGCATGGCGTGGCTCGTTGTCGTAGGTTTGACGGCGGTGGGTTGCGCCGCGAACAAGCCGGTCACCGGCGACCTCCCGCCGCCCGTGCCGCGCGAGTTTAGAGCCGTCTGGGTAGCGACCGTCGCGAATATCGATTGGCCGAGCAAACCCGGGCTATCAACCGCCGACCAGCAGGCCGAGGCCATTGCGATACTCGACAAATGTGCAAGTCTCAACATCAACGCGGTTGTCTTCCAGGTGCGCCCCGGCTGCGATGCCATGTACGCCAGCAAGCTCGAACCATGGAGTTACTACCTCACCGGCGAACAGGGAAAGCCGCCGGCACCGTTCTACGATCCGCTCGCGTTCTGGATTGAAGAATCGCATAAGCGGGGAATTGAGTTGCATGCATGGTTTAATCCCTACCGCGCGCGACACTCCGGCGCGAAAGACATACCTCAATCGTCGAGCCATATCTCAAAGACCAATCCGTCGATCGTGAAAGAATTTAAAGGCTGGCAATGGCTCGACCCAGCCGAGCCTGCGGCACAGGACCTCTCGTTTGATGTGTTTATGGATGTGGTCAAGCGATACAACGTCGACGGCATTCACATCGACGATTATTTTTATCCGTACCCCGACTACTTTACAGTTGATGGAAAGAAGGGCGATTTTCCAGACGACAATAGCTGGGAGCGTTATCAGCAGGCCGGCGGAAAGATGTCTCGCGATGACTGGCGGCGGCATAATGTCGATGTGCTGATAGAGCGCATTTACAAGGGCGCGAAGAAGCTCAAGAAACATGTGCAGTTTGGCATCAGCCCATTCGGCCAACCGAACAAACGATATGCCCCGCCGGGCGTTGATGTGAAGTTTAGCCAGTACGACATTCTCTACGCCGATGCCGAGAAGTGGCTCCACAATGGCTGGCTCGACTACTGGACGCCGCAGTTGTACTGGCCGATCGCGCAGAAAGGGCAGGCGTTTGGCGACCTGGTTGACTATTGGAAGACGCAAAACAAGAAGGAGCGTCACTTCTGGCCGGGACTGTACACCAGCCGTCTCGCCCCCCGCGCCGCTGGCGAGAATTCGCCGACAACGGCGTCCACCCAACCCGCGCCGAATCCTGATGAGATCGTCGATCAGATCAAGTTGACCCGTGAGAAGGGCGTTGATGGTCACGTTCATTTCAGCATGAAGCCGATCTTGAACAATCAGCGTCTGGCGGAACAGTTGAGTGAGCTTTACGCGGTACCGGCGCTGATTCCTTCCACGCCTTGGATCGATGGAAAGGCCCCGGGCAAGCCGAGCGTGCGCCTCGGTGTAAAGGATGGCCGTGCGACGCTGACGATTCGGAAGGGTTCGCGCGAGCGGCCCTATCGATGGGCCGTCTGGAAGCGATTTGGGAGCGAGTGGGTTCTGGAGATTTTTCCCGGCGGCGATTCCACCCGCAGCGAGTTTGATGCGGTGCGCAACGGTCAGCCGCTAAACGCAGTCTGCGTATCCGCGGTCGACCGCGGGGGCAATGAGTCGGTCCGGGTCACGAGCATTGTTCAGCAAGCCGACTGACCGCCGCGAGCCCCCGCGGTCGGCGTTCTTAACGCGACGGCCTGCACGTGCGATGTTGAAGGGAGTATGTCTTGTCACAGTCTGAAGAGTCAGCGTTGCGCTCGCACACCAGCCCTACCGAGAGGGCGAATGCGCGGTTGGGTCTGGTACTTTTCATGCTTTACTGCGCGGTCTATGCCGGATTTGTCGGCATCTGCGCGTTCTCATTGCAGACAATGGAGAGGCAGTTTCTGGGGGTAAATCTCGCGGTCGTTTACGGGTTTGGATTGATCGGCTTCGCGTTTGTGCTGGCACTCTCATACACATGGCTTTGCAAGCGCGATCCGGAAGAGAGTGGCCGGCAATGATCCCGCTGATTGTGTTTCTCATATTTGTTGCGGCGGTGCTGGGTCTGAGTTTCGTCCTGGGCTCGAAGGCCAAGAGCGCGTCGGGCTACTTCGCCGCACATGGGCAGGTGGGGTGGTTTGTAAACGGGGTCGCGTTTGCGGGTGATTATCTCTCGGCGGCGAGTTTTCTGGGCATCTGCGGGATGATTGCGTTCTACGGGTACGATGGGTTTCTTTACTCCATCGGCTACCTCGCGGGCTGGGTCGTCGCGTTGCTGGTCATCGCCGAACCCATCAAGCGGTTGGGTAAATACACCTTTGCCGACGCACTCGACAGCCAGTTTAACTCGCGCGGCATCAAACTGGCCGCTGCCATCAGCACGCTTGTGGTGAGCCTGTTTTATCTGATTCCGCAGATGGTCGGCGCAGGCGCACTTATCAAGCCGCTGCTCGGCCTGGATCACCATTGGGGTGTGCTGATCGTCGGTTCGGTGGTGACCGTCATCGTCGTCACCGCGGGGATGGTCAGCACCACATGGGTGCAGTTTATCAAGGGATCGCTCCTCGTGATCTTTTGCGCGATGTTGACGATTGCCATTCTCGCGCGTGGGTTTCGCGTTACGATGACCGAGGTCCCCACGACCCCGGTGACTGCAGTCGACCCCAAAGACGTGCCCACCGGGGGCCATGTGATCGCAATTGCCGGCTTGCCGCCCGGGGTGGATAGCACCGGCCCGCTGGGGCCGATTGCATTTCTTCAAAGAATCAATGACGTGACAGTCCTCAACTGGAAGAAAGCCGGTGATACCTACACACCCGAGGTGCGCGAGGCGAAGTCCCTCATGCTCCCCGGGGGATCGCCGACGTTTAAGGGCATTCGGTCAGAAAAGCTCTCCGACCGGCTCGATTTCATCTCGCTGATGCTTGCGCTTTTTGCCGGAACGGCATCATTGCCGCATATCCTGATTCGCTACTACACCGTGAAAGATGCCGCTGCGGCACGACGCAGCACCGTGGTGGGGATTGCGGCGATCGGATTCTTCTATGTGCTGACGCTTTATCTGGGGCTGGGCGCGCTCACCAGCGGGTTGCTCAATCCTGCCGACAGCAATATGTCGGCGCCACTGCTCGCAAGGAGTTTTGGTGAACTGCCATTTGCCATCATCAGTGCCATCGCGTTTACCACTGTGCTGGGAACGGTCAGCGGGCTGATTTTGGCTGCGACCGGGGCCGTGGCGCACGACCTCATGGAGAATGTGTTCAGCATAAAATTCAGCGACACTGGTAAAGTGAGAGCGGCAAAGGTGTCGGCGGTGTTTATTGGCGTTGCGGCGATGGTTTTGGGCGTGTTGTTTAAGGATCTGAACGCGTCGTTCCTTGTCGGCTGGGCGTTCAATATTGCCGGCAGTGCCAACTTGCCCGCGTTGGTCATGCTTCTCTTCTGGAAGCGCACGACCAAGCAGGGAATCGCAGCGGCGATCGCGGTTGGGCTGGTTTCTTCGCTCGGCTGGGTGCTTCTTAGCGCGGATGCGTTTGCGAAGGTGTACGGTCTTGATCCCGCCGCGGCACCGGCACCGTTCAGCCAACCCGGGCTGATCACGATCCCGCTAGGCTTCGTGGTGCTTGTGGTGGTCTCCCTCATGACAAAGCCACGATCACAATAAGAGATTACAAGGTCTTTTAATCCTGTGATGGCGGTGGTACTGTATGGCGCATGGGGAACGAGGTACGCGCCATGAATATCATCAAAACATGCGGTATATTGGGCATTTTCGCATCTTCTGCGCTGGCTGAACCGGAAACGGCACGGCTGGAACGGCAGATCGAAGAACTTCGGCTACGGGTTGCGGAGTTGTCCGCTCAGCAGACACGTTTATCTGATAAAGAGTTGCGCCGCACGATCGATCAGGTGCTCGACGACGCCGACCGGCGCTCGCACTGGCTCGCCGCCGAGGGCTTCACAGCGGGGTGGGATAATGGCTTTTGGCTCAAGAGTGCTGATGGCAACTATGCGATGAAACTCGGGCTGCTCTTCCAGCCGCGGTTTGTGATGGATTATCGGGAGGGCGGGGGATCGGGCCTGTCGGCCGATAGCGACACGCAGGCCGGATTTGAAATCAAGCGCACCCAGTTCATTGTCAGCGGCAACGCCTTCACGCCCGATCTGACCTACAACTTCATGTGGGAAAGTCCGCAGGGTGGTGGGCTGGGATTGCTGGATGCATTTGTCAGTTACAAGTTTGCCGACGATTTTGCTATGAAGTTTGGCCAGTACTTTGACCCGCTGAGCCGCGAAACGCTCAACGGTCCCCCGCGGCGACTGGGGGTTGAAGCGTCATTGGTGGACTTCTATCTTGCGGGCGGGCTGGCTGATCGAGTGCAGGGCATGTCTTTGATTTACGGCTTGTATAAGAAGGATAATCCGCTGTATGTCGAGGTCATGGTGCATGACGGTGCCAAGAGCCGTAACACGAATTTTGAAGATGACCCGTCGTCGGGCAATTTTGGTTTTGCCGCCCGGGTCGAGGCAAAGTGTTTCGGCGATTGGAGCAGCTACAAAGACCTGACTGCCGCGGGAAACAAGAATGATCTGCTCGCGTTCGGTGCAGGGGTGGATTTTACGGAGGCGGACAATCGACAGCAGTGGCTGGCTTCGGTCGATGGTCAGTGGGAAAGCGGGGCGCTCGCGTTGTTTGCAGCGGTGAATCTTCGATACGTTGAGCAGCGCAATGAGCCACAGGATGACTCGTTCTTCGACTACGGCGGGCTTGTCCAGGCGGCGTATCTGGTGAACGAACATTTTGAGGTGTTTGGCCGCTATGGGTTTATCGAGTTTGATGAACCAGTTGCCGGGACTGATTCGGCCATTCACGAAGTCGTGGCGGGTGTAAACTGGTATGTGCAGCCGAGCACGCCGCACCGGGCCAAGGTGACCTTCGACCTCACCTACCTGCCCAACGGCGGGGGGCCTGGTGCGAAAGGCCTTGGCATTGCCGGGGGCGATGACGACGACGAAATCGTCCTCCGCGGGCAGTTTCAGTTGTTTCTCTGAGGAAGTTCGCGGCGCTACGCCCGCCAAGCCGCACTGCGCCGCGGGAGTGGTACGGGGATTACCCGGCCTTGGGCAGCGACGTATAGCTGTCGCTCATGATTGGGTGCGACGGCGCATCCCCCGGTAAAACGGCCGAACGCGGGCAAGATCATTCTCCGTTGCTCTATCACGAAGCAGGGGACGCGCACACCTTGGCCGTCAAAATCGCGCAGCGAGGCGGTCGGGTGAATGTGCCCGCAGATCACCGGTCGCGCCGCGCCGTCGATCGGTTCATGGGCGAATGTGATGCCATCAAGGTCGAGCGGGGCAGTGTGCACAGTGATCGAGAGCGCATCGGGAATTGAGTTGGCCCGGCGGTCGTGATTTCCAAGGATGAGATCGATCGTCAGTCTCGGTCTTGCACAACGCCAGAGGTGAAGTTGCTCGTGCATTGGCGCGGGGTCGTTTACATACCCGTGAAAGCAATCGCCGAGTATCAGCAGCCGGCTCGCCTGCGTGCGGTCGAGCAACTGAGTGAGTTTGAACAAATCACCCGCGGTAGTCCCCGCTGGGACGGGCAGGCCATTTTGGCGGAAAATGGCGGCTTTGCCAAAGTGCAGATCGGCGACGATGAGCGCCCGCTGCTCGGGCCAGTGCACGGCGCGGTCGGGGTCGAGAACGAGGGTGTGGCCGCCGAACTTAATCATGCGAAGTTGAAGAGTCGTCATCATCCACCGCCGCGGCTTCCAGCCGCTTGAGCATTCGTTCAATCCTTTGACTGGCGTTCTCGACGCGAACGGTCTGGCTGCTGATGCGTTGCGCCCAGAGCGGAAACGCCATCGGTGTCAGCCGCGGGGGCGATTTTAGCAGAAGCTGCTGGCCCGCAAACTGCTGCAGCGCGGCCTTAAGGCGATTAATCTCCAGTTGCTGTTCGAGTACTTCCCGGCGCGCCTGTTCGATGAGCAGGTTGGCGGGGTCAAACTCGGAGAAAACTTCGTAAAACAACTCACTCGAAGCCTGCAACTGCCGATTCGACCGCGGCTGGCCTGGCTGGTTGGGAACGATCAATCCGGCGACGCGCGCAATCTCGCGAAACTGCCGCTTGGTCAGTTCGCCAGCGTTAAGACAGGCCAGCAGGGTTTCAACCAGTTCATCGGGTGAGAGCAGCCGGCGCCATTCAGCTTCATCAATGGTGATTAGCTCCGGCGAATGCAGCTCTATCCCGTAATCGGTGAGCGTCGCAGTGACCGGGACATCGTGCTTCAGGTGAATCCGGTGAGCGACAACCGCGCCGAGTCCTTCGTGAACGAGTCTGCCGAGAAACGGAAAGAGAAAGTGATGCCCCCCTTCATGCGTTGCGATCGATTCGATCAGAAGTTCGTCGGGCGACGGAATGCTCGACCATCGCGACTGGATCGCCAGTAGCGGGGCGACCCGGCGCATCTCGGCGTCGGCAAAGACTCGGCGTCGGGCTTCATCGAGCCGGTGTCGCACGCGATCGGCGAGGTGTGTACTCATCGGAAACCGCGCGCCCATCCACTGCGCGATGACTCCGCTCCGGGTCTTTGCCGGGCGCACGCGGGCGGTCATCTGGTGCACGCTGATGAGCTCGAGATTACGGCCCGCGAAGATGAATTTGTCGCCCGGTTTCAGCCGCGTGATGAACGACTCTTCCATCGAACCGAGCTTGCGGCCGTTGCTCTGGATGAGGCTGATCATGCCATCGGAGACAATCGTGCCGATGCCGAGTCGATGTTGCCGGGCAAACTGGGCCGATGCGATGGACCATCGGCCCGATGCGGCGTCGAGGACGACCCGGGCGAAGCGCGGATATGCCGTCAATGTCGGCCCCCCGCGGGCGACAAAATCGAGCACCCAACCCCATTCCTCGCGGGTGAGTTCAGCAAACGCGTGCGTCGATCGCACTTCATCGAACAGCGCGTCCCCGTCAAACCCGCCGCCGGCGGCAATGGTGACCGCATGCTGCACAAGCACGTCAAGCGGTTTTCGCAGCGGCGGGCGGGATTCGATCAGTTTCAGCTCGATTCCGTGTCGGGCGGCGGAAAACTCCACAAGCTCAAAAGAATGAGTCGGAACACACACCGCCACGCTCGCCTCTCCCGGCCTGTGCCCGCTGCGCCCGGCCCGCTGCATGAGCCGGCCAACGCCCTTCGGGCTGCCGATCTGAATCACGCGATCGACCGCGGAAAAGTCGACACCAAGATCGAGGCTCGACGTGCAGACGACCGCACGCAGCTTGCCATCACGCAGCAAATGTTCCACTTCCAGCCGAATCTTTCGATCGAGGGATCCGTGATGAATCGCAACTTCCCCCAGCCATTCGGGCCGCCGTGACAGAATGCTTTTGAACCAGTGCTCGGTGTGCGATCGGGTGTTGCAGAACACCAGCGCGCTGCCGGGCTTATCCAACTCGGCAATCACCGGATCAACCATGCGGATGCCGAGATGTCCCGCCCAGGGAAAACGCTCGGCAGACTCGGGAAGCATCGTGCTGATGTGAAGGTCTTTGGCCAGATTCGCATGGATCATCATTCCTTCCCGCGATTCTCCCGCGGTTGCAACCCTGTCATGGCCCATTAGTACGTCGAGCGATTCCTGCAGGTTTCCGAGTGTGGCGGACAAGCCCCACACACGCAGTTGCGGGTTTAAGCGTCGAAGCCGGGATAGCCCTAGTTCCAGTTGTACGCCGCGTTTTGTGCTCATCAGTTCGTGCCACTCGTCGACGATGACGCATCGAAGCGTGCTCATGCGTTCGAGGCTGTCGGGGTAGGACAGTTGCAGCGAAAGCGACTCGGGAGTTGTCACCAGCACCGTCGGCAATCGTTCCTTCTGCCGCTTGCGAATGGATGACGATGTATCGCTGGTGCGAAGCTCGACCGACCAAGGCAGCCCCAGTTCGAGCGCCGCGGCTGTCAGGGCGTGGGTTGTATCGTTGGCCAGGGCGCGCAGCGGGGTGAGCCAGAGAATCGTGAATGGCGACGTCTTGGCCCGGGCCGGTTTAGGTCTCTCGGTAAGGTTGTGCGCAAGGCCCTCGATGAGTGGCCCGCCGAAGACCGCGAGCGTTTTGCCGCTTCCAGTGGGGGCGTGCACCAGCCCGCTGTGCCCGGCGAGGTAGGCGTTCCAGGCATTGAGCTGAAACTCGAACGGCGTCCAGCCGCGCCGGGCGAGGTGCGCGAGCAGCTTGGTTCGCGCATCTGCAAAGCGATCGGCGTCGGGTGGTCGCATCTTGGCAGGATTATAGAACAGCCCCGTAAGTTGGGGTTTCGGGTGTTATGCAAACTGCAAACACCGCCGGGCCGGTGGGCTAATCGACCAGTTTCGCCTCTTCCAAGTCGATTTCCTCCTGCAGCCGGCGCAGTACTTCGTCGCCGATAATGTTGTGATCGCGCAGAAACGTCACCATTTGCCGCTCAGCCACCAGAACTTCGTGGTGCACACGGGCGAGCGTTTCCAGCGGACACTGGTGCTCGTTGCTCTCGTTGTTTAGCTCGCGGACGCGCGTCAACGCATTCAGACGTTCGTCGTAGCTCTCGCGAATCCTGCGGGAAACTTCCGGGGGCACTTCGTTTGTGAAGCTCATCGCCTCCAGCCGGGCGAGCGCGGCATGTGTAGCTTCCCACCGTGCTTCTCGCTCTTCCCGGATGGTTGAACCATCGTCGCCGAGTCGGAAAAATCGAATCATTGGCGGGAGGGTCAGGCCTTGAAAGACCAGTGTTGCCAGGATTACAGCAAATGACAGAAATATGATGTGATTGCGGTAAGGAAAATCATTGGGCAGCGCCATCGCCGCGGCGAGGGTTACGATGCCGCGCATACCTGCCCAGCCGATGACCGTGAGCCAGCTTGCCGGCGGGGGAGGTTCTGAGTTGCGCACTTTGGCTGAAACGATGCGCGGAATCCATGCCATCGGGAAGACCCAGAGCAGTCGGACGATGATCACCACGCCGCTCAGTGCCACCGACCACCATATGAGCGTGGCCACCGACACTTCGGAGAGGGCTGAGACGACATCGGGCAGTTGCAGGCCGATCAGCACGAAGATGAGTCCGTTCATGAGGAAGACAAGCGTTTCCCACACCGCCGCGTCGCGCAGACGGCTTCGGCCGGTGAGATAGCGTGGGGTTTGCCGCGACATGTAAACCCCCGCCGACACCGCCGCCAGCACGCCGCTGCAGCCGAGCCATTCGGCGGGCAGGTATGCCACGAACGGCGTGAGCAGAGCAATCGTTCCCTCAACGCTGACCAGGTGGACCCTGCGGCGAACATGAAGCGTCGCCCACGCCGCCAGCAGGCCAATCAGCACCCCGCCGATGCCGACCAGAGGGAGCTTCCATGTGGCGTGGATGATCTCACCTTGAAGCATACCCGACATCGCCGCGGCGATGGCCAGCTTGTAGAGCACCAGCGCACTGGCATCGTTGATTAGCGATTCGCCCTCCAGAATGATGACAATCCGCTTCGGCGCCGCCAGGCGCTGTGCAATTGCAGCGGCGGCGATTGCGTCCGGCGGGCTGACAATCGCCCCGAGTGCGATCGCTGCTGGCCAGGGCATCTCTGGAATCAGCGCGCGCATCAGGATTGCCACCACCGCCGTCGTAAACAGCACCAGGCCGAAGGCCAGCATGAGGATTGGGCGAAGATTCTGGCGGAAATCGCGCCACGTCGTATGACTTCCCGAGTAATACAACAGCGGGGGCAGAAACAGCAGGAAGACATATTCCGGGGCGAGTTGAACCGGCGGTAGTCCGGGCACCAGGCCAATCACCATTCCCGAAACCACGAGAAGAATCGGGTACGGCAGCCGCAGTTTTTCTGCGACCATGGCAATGCCTGCAACCAGAAGAAGCAGCCCGAGCACCACCTCAATCAACTGCCCCGAGCCGCCGCCCGCAGAGGCCAAAACCGCAAAAGTGCTTGAGTCGATCATGGGTGATGGAGAGAAGTAACCTCAGCCGGCGCAGATCGCCAGTCCGCCGTTGCTCGACGCGGCATCTTACAATGCTTCCTGCGGGGGGATTTTTCGAGGCTGGTTGATTGGCGTCAGGTCAAGACCTTAGTCCCCACCCGCACTGTTCCCTCTGGAATGATAACTTCTCCTGAGATGGGCTGCGGGACGGGTGGGGGCGGATTCTGTGCCGCCTGCGCGCGGGCGGCGTCAAAGAGTCGCTGCGGGGTCCATCCGTCATTACGGAGCATGTTATAGCCAATCATCGCCGAATGGCCGTCGGCGAGAATCTTGCGCGCCGTCTTGGTTTGCCATACCTGTCGGGAAGAACCATCGGTTGGGTCGCCCACCCATCGCAACACTTCGCCACGCAAGTTTTCCGTTCTCACAGCCCACGCCTGGGTTGCATTCTGGGCCGGATCAAACTCCTGGAAGATGCTTTCGACATGAATTGTGGCGTGCGAGTGCCAGAAAGTTGCCGCTGCGGGTGCGCGGCTCTCGGCATACACCTTCACGCCGCTGTCTCGCAGCGATTGCACGACTTGAAATGCCCAATCGTCGTATTTGGCGCTGACAACGTAGTCAAACGCAATCGACATACCAGCATCCACCAGCGGCTGGATCGACTGGCGCACGCGGTCGACGTAATCTTCATACTTATTAATTCGGGTGAACTCCGCATCGTGCGGCAGCGACCCGAGGTAGCCAATGACCTCCATGCCCGAATCGGTCAGCGGCCTGAACGCTTCTACAAAGCCGTTGGTGAGCCAGGTCAGGCCGGATGCCTTTGCCTCCAGATACTGATCGAACTGCATCACCTGATTCGGGAGTGTGCCGAATGGGTTGTGCAAAAACAATCGCTTCATTCCTAGCGACCGCACGGGGGTTATCTCCTTGCGGACAAACCCCCCCCAACCCTCGGCTTTGATGTTCCAGCCGATCTGACGATTAGCACCGACACGGGTCGAACCGCCGATGGTCTTCCATTCGACCAGATAATCGTTTGGATCGTTCGAGGTGGGCGAGCGTTGAGTTGTGTCGCCCGGGGTCATGACGCGCTTGCCATCCATGCTCAACATGGAGACCGCGGTGTTGCCCGAGCGATCCACCGCCGCCGATACCTGCCCGGCCGACCAGCCGATGAGCCGCGTGATCCAGGCATTCTTGTCGAGCGTCGCGGAGTTCACCGTGCCCAGCGAGCGGTTGAACCAGGAGACCGACGGCGAGCCATTTCTGTAGTGCAGCGCCGAAAATTCGCCCTGGTTGCCCTGCGTGCCCACGCGACGGGTCACCCAGTCCGACCGAAACTCCGCAAACTTCAGATCGCGAGCAGCCACGTCGTAATATGAGATTCCGATGACATTCCGCGGCGCGTCGATCGCCATTGAAATCCACCGCACGCCGCTCAGGGTGCCGGCATCAATTGTGCTAATGGCAAACTTGCCGCCTGCGGCTTGGTTGGCAAACTTGAGCGAGTTGTTTGTGTTATCTGCATACGCCACGCGAATCAGCCCGGTGGCTGGGTCGAGTTGAATGCTGGAGAAAGCGCCGACATCGCCCGCTGAATCGAGGCGATGCGTCACCCATTTTCCGCTGGAGTTGGTCCAGGCAAGTTTGAGATCGTCGTTGGTGGCGTCGTGATATGTCACATAGGGCTTGCCCGCGGCACTGAAAGCGAGCGCTGGATGATCGCCGACATCGCCGAGCTTATCGACGCCGGCAATCTGCCAAGCCTTGCCGTCGTATCGGGCAACGAGCAGATCCTGCAGTGCGGCATCGGAATATGCGACCGCGGGACGGCCAGTTGGGTCGATTGCGAGCGAGATCTCTCCGCCGATGGCGCGCGGGTCAACCACAACCGGGTTCGACCACGACTTGAGGTCGGCCTGTCGCACCGCATGCATGAGTTGCCCCGTGGCGGTGTCTCGCCAAACGCGGTGCAACGCATTGGTGCGGTCGAATGCGATCGCGTTGGCATCGCCGGGTGCCTCGCCGAAGCCCGGATCGAGTTGGGCCGAGAATAGAACGCGCTGCTCCAACGGCTGCACGCCGTCGAACGCGGTTGGCAAACGTGTTAGATTTCGACTGGCGCGTTGCTGCCGAAGGGCACGAAGCATTTTCCCTCACCTGCTCAAAAAAGAGGTGTTAAACCGGTCAGTTTCCAAGTGCCGGACAACAATAGAATTAGATCAGGGGCGGCGATTTGTCCAGCAAAATCCGGGAAATGAGTCAATATGTTTCGACGGGCTGAGGGG